>CAVWRV010000008.1:0-191174 GCA_963757515.1 uncultured Acidobacteriaceae bacterium
AAGCTGGCATAATGTGGGCATGTCTACGGTAAGTGAACACTACGAGCGGCTGCTGGCCAAACACTACACATGGATGTTCGGCGCGTCCTTCGAGGAAAGAGTGGCCGATCAAAAATCTTTCCTCATCCGAGCGCTTGCGCCTTTAAACGACACGCCAGGGCCTGCGCTCGCTGTAGATCTGGGATGTGGACCCGGCTTCCAGACAATTGCCCTGGCACAGCTTGGCTTTACTCCGGTAATTGCGATCGACACCAGCTCAGAGCTGCTCGATGAGCTTCGATCGCACGTCAACGGCCTCCCGATTCAGATAGAGCAGGCAGATTTAAAAAACTTACCAGGAATTGTTCCGGCTGGACAAGCCACTGTCATGGTATGCATGGGCGATACGCTGACCCATTTAGCAAGTAAAGGTGAAGTGAGTGTCCTGTTTCGCGCAGTGTTCGACGGACTCCGCCCGGGCGGAATGTTTGTGATCACCTACCGCGACCTGACGACGGAACTCCACGGAACCGACCGCTTTATTTCGGTTCGAAGCGACGACAATAAGATCATGACGTGTTTTCTCGAGTTCGAGAATGCGGAGTCAGTAGTCGTTCACGATCTGGTTTATATTCGTCACGGCGAGGGCTGGTCGCTGAACAAGAGCACCTATCGAAAGCTACGCCTGGGGATTGACTGGATAGGTCGAGAACTAAGCAAAGCCGGCTTTGCCGTCGTATTTCAAGACTCTTCCACAAGGCTCATTGCGGTCGCAGCCGCAAAACCGGAGTGAGCGGCATCGATCCACCTGGCCTTCTCGGCCGGTTTTTTGCATCTCCAACTCACCACAAAGCCGTCATCCTGAGCGGAGCGCCTCACAGATTTATCGCGTGACACAGCGCTTGATGGCGCGGAGTCGAAGGACCCCGAGGGTGCTTATCTTGCCCATGCTGTTGGGACCTTTTTACCGCCGAAGCCCGCACTTGGCCGACTCGCCACGGTCTTTCCCTGGGGCCGAGAACAAGAATTGCCAGCATCTTTCTATGGCCGCCAGTTACATCTACATTCTCGGCAGCCATACAGGCACGCTTTACCGTGGCGTCACCAGCAACCTCTATCTGCGCGCCATGCGACATAAGGAGGACACGTTGGAAGGATTCACCGAGGCCTATGGCTGCAAGCGCCTGCTCTACTGGGAGGGCCTCGGTGGTCGAAAAGGTCCGAACAGCATGGGCAAGATAAGCACCCTCGGGGTCCTTCGACTCCGCGCCATCAAGCGCTGAACCGTGCGATAAATCTGTGAGGCGCTCGGCTCAGGATGACGATTTTGTGGTGAGTTTTGAAGAAAAACATCCCAAACAAGTTAGCGCAGATGGGACGTAGTCCTGGGAACCATGAACATAACGACGGACCACTCCCGCAAGGGACGGCTGAAAGTTACCCAGGACCGCATCCTGGGTGATTTTCAGCCGTCCCTCGGGACTAACTCGGATGAATAGTCGGTTCTCACACACGCTCTTTAGGCCGGACCTACCCTCAAGCGAGTTTTCCCGACCTGCAAGATCCGTTCACCTCTTCTGTGTGCGAACCCGAAAACGCGGACTCGTATATACCCTGGGCTCAGGCCGTTAGGGACAACTCCTGAGCCTTCGGCATCTCATCCGCTGACGGCCCGTAGACGCCCGGGATGGCAATTCCATTCAGCCGCAGAAAAACTCCCAGCTGGGCCCGGTGATGAATGAGATGGTTCAGCACCCACTTGCGCAACACCTGGGCCCGGGGTATGTCGATGATTGTCTGGTCTCCCCAGATCATCTTCCACTGCTGAGCGAGGGCGGCATCGTCCGCCGCGGCCAGCCGGATCCGGGCATCGCTCACCTGCTTATCGAATCCGGCCAGCATTTCTTTCTTCCCCTTGCCTTCTCGCGCGGCGACCATCTTCTGGTAGTCATCATCGGAAAGCGTCATCGTATCCAGCTTCAGAATGTCACAACACCATGCTGGTAAATCCGACACATGCCAGGCAAGCTGCCCCATAGTCATCGATTTTTCGTGCGGCTTCCATCCCAGCTTTTCGTCCGGCACAAGCTCCAAAAACTTCCGGGTACTTGCCATTTCCTCATCGAATTCCGGTAACAACGTTTCGCTCGTTTTCATGGAACCTTCCCTCCAGGCCAGTTGGCCTATGCAGAGAAAGGTAGGTCGGCAAATATGACATCTACTGTCATATTTGGAGAATTTCTTAGCTTGCCGTGTCCCGAAGAAGGTTCTTCAGGTGAGCTTCCTCATACGAATAGCGCCGGGCATTGCTAAAGTCGTGGCGTGCGATCGCGGCAACCATGTTCCTGATCGCGGCGTCGCGCAGCCTCGCGACTTCAGCGATGGAAAGGGGTTCGCTCGTCGAATCGACCACATCCGAAGACGAAGGCTTGCTGGGTAAGATGTTTGCTAACCACATGACGTATGCTCCTCTCAAAATGCTGGAGAACTCCTTTAAAAGAAAGATCGTGCACGAACTGGTGCACCTTCGTTACGGCGAGGACTGGTCCCTCAACAAGGCAGCTATCGAGGACCGTTCGGCGGCTTTATTTTTGCATCTCGCCAATTGATCTCTATCGCCTTGCGGATCGCGTCCGCGTCGGCAAGGTCTTGCGGCCTTCCTAATGCCAGTTTGGACGCTATGAGGTCGGCGGCGGAAATGAAAATCGCCTTCGCGCCGGTCGTTGCATCAATCTCACTTTCAATGCGCCGTTCCCATGCGGAATCAAAATTAACGCCGGGGATCGCCGGGAGAATAAGGAATTCTTTCGGGTCGCGCCCAAGTCGAAAGAAACTGTTGCGGTCGGTAAAATCTTCCGGACGGATGCCTTGAAGCGGCGCGCCAAACTCGGCTGGGGCGGCGTAGGCAGCCTTTGCGTTTTCGGGGTCGGCCTTGATGAAAAGGTCCATGCCCTTCGTAAATCGCGGCTGCGAATGATAGATCACCGCAAAGCCACCTACAACGAGGTATTTAACACCATGGAACTGGAAGGCGGACAAAAGGTCTTTGTAGTCTTGGTACATCAGGCTCGAGCTCCCAACCTTTGAGCGCATAGGCGGTTTCAATCATTTCCTCAACCGCGTCCAGCCGTTCATGCGCAGGCCGACTTTGCCAATAGCGGTACTCGTCCGCCTTGATCTCGTCAAAGTCGCTGTACTTGCGTACTGTAATTGGCGTGTCATCCATGGCGTTCTGTTCTTAGCATACGGGAAGGGCGGGGGCAAACGCTCAAACCAGCGACGATCCCGTGAACCATTCGGTCGGCATCGGATTATCTTCGGCTATGTACTCCCAAATCGCGTCGATATCGTCTTCGGCTTCCGGGTGAAGATCATTACCTCCTCTTTGCGGCTCGCGCGGCGGCCCGCGTAGACTCTGGACGGAAGTTCTCGTCGCCTATAGCGCGATCGCGGGTACTCTATAAACCTCGGGGCCTGCCCCGCATCCAGGTGTGGAAATTCCGCGCCTGAAGCAAGTGATGCCCACCTCTCTCTCATCCGATACCAATGGAGGCAAAACACAGTCTGGGGAGAGAGCGCGGTGTGTGCGCATTACTCTTCCTTTGCGTCGTTTTTCCAACGCCGAAGGAGTACTGGCCCTGGTCGCGTTGTCGATGATGTCGAGCGATATTCCGTCCGGCTGACGGCCGCGCTCGAGTCAAGGGAGCGGGATATTTTGTAAAATTCGATAAAATTTGGCTTTTTATAGACTTCAGCGGCGCCGCCCAGAGAAGCGTCTATCTGGGGAAAAGGACAGCCTGACGGAGCTGGCTTTGTCCGGAACGGCGTCGAAGGCGCGGTCGGTTGCGGCGGGAACCCGGTTCAGCCTTTCGGGGTTGATGAAGGGATTGGCAAGGCTGGGTTGGGGCCGGTCAAGGTTGGGAGACGACGTGTCGTTCGCCAGTTCGGGGGCTGGCTCGGGTGTAGGCTCCGGGTGGGGGACCTGGGGCGCGGCGGGTGGGGTTTTCGTGCCGGCGACGGGGTCGCCTGGCTCCTCACCTACAGGTTGGTGCTGCTGTTCGCGGAGCCACTCAGCAGCTGATAGATTTGTGCCTTGACGGGCGGGGCCGCGGGTTGCGTCGCGGATGGGGAAAGGCGGCGGTCGGCCGGAATCAGTCCTTCGATGGCTACGATCATCGAAAGGGCCTTGATCTGGCCGGCGATGATGCCTCTGGTCACTTCGTGGCTGAGATTGGCCAGTTCCCAGAGCCGGGCCAGGATCTGGTCGCGACCAAGGTTCAGCTTGCGCAGCCCTTCGGCTTCCTGGTCCACCAGCCTTTCCTTGACGGCGGCGCGGTGCTCGATCATGTAGGCGCGGACGCGGGGCTTGGCTTTGGTATAGGCGGCGGTGTCGGGATTGAGGCCGACAGCTTCCGCAGCGCGGCGGTCATTCATGGTTCCGGACATGATCAGGTGAGCAAAGGCGATTTCCTGATCGGTGATGGGATCGCTGACAGTATTTTTGGGCATAGGTCGTCTCGTTCCTTGGTTTGCTGGAGATTGGGTCGGATTTGTTTGCTGCTCTCTTAGGGACACAAAGGGGTGGAGAGCCGCGGAAGGCCACTCATGGCGGGTGTTGGTGATTTTGTGACAGGGATAGGGTGAGGGACCGGATAGCGGTGAAGCTATCCTTCGCTCACGCGGAAGGCCGAAACTACCGGCAACTGCCGGCCAGGGCGCGGTTGCGTGAGAAGCCGTCGCCTGCCGATATCTTCTACTCTAAGAGATAGAGCCTTTCCAAGTTTGATGTAAGTGGCGAGATGCTTTTTTCGGCACAGGAGTACCAGCCCAAAGGTTACTCGGGTTTGGTATGCGCGTTGGCAGCGGAGATAAAACCGGCACATACGGACAACCACCGTTCTGTCGGGATGCGTCAGGACATGAATTTGTGGCTCGTAGTTGCTCCGTCCAGACGGAGCAATCACTGCTGAGGTTGAAGGAGGTTGAAGGGACAGACGAAGTAATCACCACCCGAACGGCTCAGTGTGCCGCAACAAATGGTGGTTATTTCGGCTGTCCTTTAACCCCTGTCCTTTAACCTCCTGGATATCCAGGGAATCCCGGATTTCCAACACCGAATCCAGGTTATCCCGGCGGCGGTAACGGCTCTCTGCAAATCACGCGCGCGTACTATGGCCTAAACAATCGGACCAACGACGTAACCCAACTCCTTCGTGGCATGGTGCGCAACGGAACACCCGCCGTGCAGGTGAACAACAACAACATGGGCGGCGATCCAGCTTAGGGCGGTGACAAAGTGCTCACCGTCATCTATCGCTTCCAGGGACGGGAGCAAACCTCCACCGTTAAAGAGGGAAATATGCTCAGAATTCCGTGAGGGTTTGGAGCAACTACATCCCGGCGGGGACAACCGGGAAGTCAACTGTCAGACAGTGTCTCGCCGTAATCGCGATTTACCTTAGGTTGGAGAAATTAGTGACCAGAAATTAGTGACCAGACGGGGCGTAGCCCATTCCGTCTCGGGGCAGGTAAACGTCCCGTCCGGCCACTAATCTTGGGGATACGTATCCTGTCCCCTCATCTCCCACCTCATCTCCCACTGTCAATACCACGGAGCCATCGAAGTGACGAACCAATAGCAGAGCAGCGAAAGTGGCGCTCGCACTAGACTGACTATATTGGACTCGCACCACATCAAGGCTTGGTGCCTTCTAGGGGATCATATCTATCAGGTGGCTCCATCCACGAAAGGAGATCTCCCATGAACTCAAGTTCACTTAGGATAACCTTTGCGACAACGGCTCTGATGCTCCTAGCGATTTTTGTCTTTCAAACTCGATCAGCACAACCCAGTTCCGCAACCACGTCCCAGACCGTTGCAAAACCTCTCCTCCTCGAAAAAGATGAGGGTGAGCGCCGGATTTGGCGTGAGCCTCCTCCTGGAGACTTCATACTGAAGGTCAGCCCAAAAAACAACGGTTCTCAGCACCTTGTCATGGGCACTGAGGACATGCATCCCGGAGACGAATTTCCGATGCACAAGCACCTCGGGCAGGATGAAATTCTGTATATCGTGAAAGGGACCGTTCACGCTCATGTGGAATACCAGGAACGCGATGTCCACGCAGGAGGAACTGTTTTCATTCCTGCGCTTACCTGGGTAAACGTGAAGAACGCGGGAACCGACACCGCCAGCGTGGTCTTCGTGTTTTCAACGCCCGGCTTTGAGAATTACATGCGTTGCGACTCTGCACTGCCAAACGAAAAAGTGATGCCTCTCTCGCCAGAACAAATGAAAGCGTGCGAGCACAAAGGGCATGTCATTTACAAAGACATAGAAGAGAACCCCAAAAAGTGAAAGTAAAAGCCGGCGGCTCGAAGACTTGGCCCTGGAGGGTTTATAGTCACGCTAAACGCGCTCTGATCTGGAATTACCAAGTCGTTAGTTGTCAGGGTAGAAAGGTTTACGATCGCTGTAAAAGTATTCAGCTCTGATTTTCGGCCATGATCGCTTTTCGGCCATAATAGCTGATCAGATAGAACGCAACTCCGAAAGAGATAATGTCCTTGAAGAGAAATAGGCCGAGATTGTTCATGTAATGGATGCCGTGAACGACGACGGTGTCATCCGGAGTCGTGATCAACATGGTGCTTGTGGTGAAGAACATGCCGACTAGAATGATCCCGCCCAGAATGCCTGCTTTAGGTTTAAAGTAGCCAATGATCAGTAGGATTGCTGCTGTCCATTCAGTGGCCCCGATCATATCCGACCCAATATATGGTCCAAAGACCTTGAATTGCCAACTGGTAAGTGGGCTGTTAGTGACGAGCGGGATGATGCCCTCTGCCCCGGGTGCTGTCATTTTGAACTTGCCTGCCCACAGCAACATCACGATCATTCCAATGCTGCAAACAAGGAAAGGGATATTTCGATCTGCAACAAACGCTGCAATCTTCGTTAGAACACTCTTCGCCTGCAGTTTGTTACCTGTGTTCGCTTGAGATCCGCGCACACCATCACCCGACGCCTTAGCGGATGTGGTTTCAGTCATAAAAGGACTCCTCACGCGTTTTGGAGCACCGCGGTTCGTTCATCCGCGGTCTCGCCCGACAAAGAAGGTGTAGTGATGAACAGCGAGTGAAGCCCCTCTACCAGCGTAGGGTGGGCGATGGCAGTATCCCGCAGCGCTGTATACGGCAAACCGCCAACCATCGCAATGTGGACCGCCGACATAACTTCTCCCGCGCCGGCGCCGAAACCCGTGAAGCCGAGGATACGGTCGCTGTCCATCGCCACAAGGGCCTTCAGGAAACCACGCGTCTCAACTAGTGCGCGCGCCCTTAGCACAGCCGCCATAGGAGCCTTGAACAAGCGATACGCGACGCCTAGTGCTCTAGCTTCCTTCTCGCTCAGCCCCACCCGCGCGAACTCCGGATCTGTATACAGGCAGAACGGAACCAGCCTGCCGGTAGTCACGTGGTTTCCACCGGTGACATTGTCGCGGAACACGCGAAAGTCATCTTCGCTGATATGCGTGTATTGCGGGCTGCCTGCAACCTCTCCGACCGCCCAAACTCCGGGTGCTGTCGTCTGCAGCCGCTCGTTGACCTTCACATATCCGCGATCGGTCACTTCAACACCCGCTAGTTCCAATCCAAGGTCTTTCGTGTTTGGAATGCGGCCCGTCGCAACCAACAGATGAGTACCCTCGAGCACCTGATCCGCTCCATTCCGCCCAAACACGATTTTTACCGAATCCCCTGATTTCCCCGAAACCTTCTTGATCCGGGCATTCAGTACGGCCGTGATGCCATCATCATCAAACAGCCGGTGAAGCGCGTCGGTCACATCGTCATCTTCGCGATGCAACAGGCGCTCATTACGGTCAATCAAGGTTACATTGCTCCCGAACCGGCGCATCGCCTGGGCAAACTCCAGCCCGATGTAGCCGCCGCCGATTACCAGCAGGTGCTCCGGAACCTCATCCAGTTCGAGCGCCTCGATGTGCGTGAGCGGTTGCACCTCGGCAAGCCCCGGAGTCTTGTCTACCGCCGCATGTGTCCCCGTTCCGATGACTACATTTGTTCCCCGCAGCACCCGCCGCCCCCCATCGTTTAGTGTGACCTCCACCGTCCGCGGACTGACGAAGCGCCCGGTCCCCATGATGAGTTCCGCACCACTTTGCCGGTATTCATCGAGATGCACCTTGACCAGCCCCTCGACCATCTTCCGCTTGCGGTCGCGCACCGCCGACATGTCCACCCTGAACCCATCCCTCGCGATGCCGAACTCCCCGCTCCTGCGCACATAGGAGGCCACCTGCGCCGTGTGAATAACGTTCTTGCTCGGTAGACACGCGATATTCGGACACGACCCGCCGACATACTTCCTCTCAACCACCGCCACTCGCTGCCCCCGGCTTGCAAATGTCCATGCCGAGAGCTTCGACCCGGCACCGCTGCCAAGGATCACCAGATCGTATTCTTCCGGGGCCGCGTTTCCGGACGCCCCTGCGTCTTTCGTGTTCTTCATGTGAGCATTCCCTTCCGAGAAATGTGATCTGTGGGTTGCGCCACTTACATGCGTTTTCCGCCGGCGGCGACAATTACCTGGCCTGTAATCCAGCGCGCGTCGTCTCCGGCGAGAAAGACGACCGCCGGCGCAATATCTTCAGGTTGCGCAATCCTCCCCAGCGGAGTCTCCCTGTCCTGCTGCTTCCTGAACTCGCCTTCGTTAAGACCCGCCGCCCGCAGCCCGTCCGTCTCCACCATCCCTGGATCGAGCGAGTTCACGCGAATCTTCTTGGGACCCAGCTCAGTCGCCAGCGACACGGAGATCGCATCGACCGCCGCCTTGCTCGCGCTGTACGCCGAAGCCTGCGGAGCCGGCATCGGACCCACAATCGAGCCGATATTCACAATCGATCCGCCTTCAGGCCCCATTAGCCTCACAGCTTCCTTCGTCGTGAGCAGCAGTCCTGCCACGTTGAGACTGAAGTGCTTCTGGATATGCTCCGGCGTGATCTGTTCCAGCGGAGCAAATTCATACACCCCGGCATTGTTCACCAAAATGTCCAGCTTGCCGTAGGCCTTCTTCGTCTCTTGAAACAGCCGCTCGATCTCCGCGGGCTTCGCCACGTCCGCCTGAACCGCAGTCGCCTTCCCGCCGTTTTTCGCAATGCGGGACACAACAGCTTCCGCGCCCGCCTTGCTCGTCGCATAGTTCACGATCACCGATGCGCCCTCGGCCGCCAGATGTTCCGCGATCGAAGCGCCGAGACCCTTCGAAGCGCCCGTAACTACCCCGACCTTGCCGTTTAGCTTGCCCATAAAAATCCTCTCCCTCGCCACTTAAACGCGCCGATTCTTGCGCCCCCCTCCGCGAAGCGAGAAGACACATAAATGCCTTTTCCTACGGCGGGGCTGCCTTTATCTTCTTGGTGTCGTTGGTTACTACCAGGCCTAGTAGAACGTCTTCCAAAGACGACTCTAAGCATTCAAGATCGCAATCGGTAGACCTCTTTCGGTGATAACATCTATTCCGATCGGGAATGAAACCGTTTTGGATATGCAACATCCAACCCGCGGTTTATGAGCCGTCTGCGCGAAATGGAGATGTTCGTCCGAGTCGTTGACGCCGGATCATTCTCATCGGCTGCGCGCGATTTGAAAATCGGCCAGCCGGCAATCTCCAAGACCATTGCCAGCCTGGAGGAAAGGCTCGGGGTGCGCCTGCTCGTCCGCTCCACTCGTCAGCTCACTCCCACTGAGGCAGGAGTGGCCTTCTACGAGCGCGCCCTCAGGGCTGTCACTGAAGCCGACGAAGCCGACGCCGCGGCACGTGGCGCCAGTGCCAGCCTCGAAGGACGCCTCCGCATCAGCGGGGCCGTTACTTTCTCGCGGATTCACCTCGTCCCCCGCCTCGCCGAATTTCTCAAGTCTCACCCTCGGCTCGAGCTGGAGCTCGTCATGGATGATCGCCCCCGCGATCTCGTTGCCGAAAATATTGACGCTGCCCTCCGCCTCGGCCTCCTCACTGACTCATCTCTGCGGGCGCGCAAGCTGGCGAAGAGTGAACGTCTGGTTCTCGCCAGTCCCGCTTATCTCGCTCGGAGAGGCATACCGGCCACTCCTGCCGATCTCCTCAACCACGACGCCATCATCTATTCGCAATGGACCGGCGGCGAGGAATGGTCTTTCCGTCGGGGAACCGCCGAAACATCAATACGCCTTCAAAGACGGCTGATGATCACCGCCGCCGAAGGCGTGCGCGCCGCAGTGATCAGTGGACAGGGATTCGCTGTCGCATCGCGCTGGATGTTTACTCCCGAACTCGAATCTGGCGAGGTCGTATCCATCCTGAACGGCTGGACGCTACCACCACTCGACCTCTGGGTCATCTACCCCTCGGGCCGGCTGACCAGCACGAAAGCTCGTGCCTTTGTAAAGTGGTTCGAGGGAATCATCGCTTAGGCTGCAGCATTTCATTTGCCCAGGGGCTTCGAAGAGAAACTGGGTTCGATCATGAATGGCATGCGCGCCGATCAAGCCTTTTTGCCGCCAATGGCCGATGGTGTTTATTGAGACTCCGCAAGCTCGGGCTATCTCAGAAATCGTAAGCATGCCAAGTTCAGGAAGGCGATCGAAGCGGCTCTTCAGTCCGTACGCTCTGACTTTAAGATGACAGCATACCTATTGCCTTGACGTTTCTACGGCACCTATCACGCTCTGCCTGAACGATGTGGTGAATAGGAATCAGTGTGTCGGAGATAGATTTAAAAAGTGCACCAAAACCTGTGCACGGGGAAGACCATTCTCGTAGGATGGAATGGTGAACAAGCGCTTTCGAGTTTGTAGCTACGACCAGCCTTTTTTACTTCCTCCCTCACTCCAGGACTGGCTGCCTGAGAATCACTTGGCACGATTCATAGCTGAAGTAATGAACGAGTTAGACCTGTCTTCCATTTATGCCAGCTATGAGCGGAGTGATGGGCGAGGTTTGGCGGCGTACCATCCTACGCTGATGGCGCGGTTGCTGCTCTACGGTTACTGCATTGGGATTACGAGCTCCCGCAAGATCGAGCAGGCAACCTACGACAACGTGGCCTTTCGCTATTTGTCTGCCGATCAGCATCCTGACCACGATACCCTGGCGGCCTTTCGTCAGCGACATCATCAAGCCCTGGCAGACTTATTCGTGCAAGCGCTGCGGCTATGTCAAAAGGCGGGCTTAGTGAAGTTGGGCAACGTGTCCATCGATGGCACCAAGATCAAGGCCAATGCCAACGCATGGCGTTCGATGAATTATGAAAAGCTCAGCGAACGAGAGCAACACTGGCGCGCGGAAGTTGCGCGGTTGCTGAGCCAGGCACAGCAAATGGACCGTGAAGAAGATCAACGCCTGGGCTCAGCTCAACCGGGCGACCGATTGCCTGATGAATTAGCCGATGCCCAAAAGCGGCTCGAGCGGCTACAACAAGCCAAGGCAGAGTTAGAACGGGAAGCGCAGGCCCAGTTGCAGGAGATCTCAACCAATCTCCCCCCATGCAAACCCGGCCCTCCCAAAAAAGGGGAGCAGACCGGCCAACCATCAGACAGCCGCAAACAGCGGGAGACGAACAAGAAGCGCCGTCTGCGAGCGAGAAAAAACGCCACTGCGCCTAGCCGTCGCTATAACTTCGTCGACCCAGACTCGCGACTGATGAAAGGTAGTGGTCAAGCAGGCCTGATGCAGGCTTACAACGCGCAGATCGCAGTCGACTCGCACGCTCAAATCATCGTGGCCGCAGAGCTGACACAGCAGGCATTTGATTGCCGGCAACTGTTACCCATGGTAAAGAGCCTACGCAGCACGGTCCAAGGGATACCGACCACGATCACTGCAGATGCAGGTTATTGGGACACACAGAGCTTACAGGATCCGTCCTTGGGCGGCATTGAAATGCTAGTACCTCCTGACTCCAAGCCGCAACTTCCCGGCGGCGCGCTGTCGCCCACCGCGCCTCGCCACGAAGTGGCCTTTCGCATGAGGCAGGTTCTGGCCACCGAACAGGGGAAAGCTCGCTATGCACTTCGACAATCCACCGTTGAACCCGTATTCGGCCAGATCAAAGAAGCGCGCGGCATTCGCAGATTCCGCTTACGAGGCTTGCTGAAAACGAACTCGGAGTGGAAGCTGATTTGCGCCACGCATAATCTTCTGAAGCTATTTCGGCATCGCACAACCCTGGTATTACGCTTAACGCATTTAGCAGGGTCGATTCCGTCGGCGCTACGATTACTGCTCTCGCTTGCCAACCGCTTTTTCGCTCAACCCAACCGTCCAGCTCAGATCCAACGGTCTGCCGCGATAATGAGGCAGTTTCTCTCCGACACACTGGAATGCTGTCACCGGATCTCGCCCTGGCAGGGTGCTCTCCAGCAGAGCCTGCTTCCGTTTCCTCGACCCGCTCAGGCTAGCAAAGTTCTTATGTTCGATCTGTCAGCGATCCACCGGTCGGTCCTGGCGTATTTCGTGGCTGTGCACGGGGGCTTCGGTTCCCAATACATCTCACCGTCTGTTTCGAGGCCGGCCGGCTTACTCTAACTCAATCTTCGTGGACGGCGTCTGCTCGGCGTTGTTCCCGCAAATGGATGTCTGGCCACGCTGGCAAAGCGTTGGTCCTGATAAAGCGGTCGAGGACAGCCAAAAGCTAGAACCCTTTACTCGCTCGGGGAACCTGCTCCGCCGGGTCAACGGAATCTCCGTTTTCCCTTGACCATTACCTATCATGGATGACCACTAAATCCAAGGAACAACGGTGCCCGCGTGCATCGCCCTATGCTCTGGCGCCCCCCATTTCCATAGTTTGATGGCGGGGCGTAACATACAAACTGCGGCTTTCAGCAATGGGCGTCACGTGAAGGCGAAGTGGCTGTGGGGACCCAAGCAAAAGCGAGGTCGAACTGAGAGACGAGGGGGATCAATACATCATGGCGCAATCAGTGGCGGAATGGACGGGCGACCGAATTGCCGAAACAGCACGGCAGGCTTCGCGGGCGGCAACTGCCCTTGCAGATGCGCTTGAGGAGAGCTTAGGAGCGACGCGTCGCATCGCAAAACAAGGCGGTGACACTGCCGAAGAGCTCATGGATGACACAATCAAGCGCCTGCAGAGGCATCCCGTCGAGACAGTGATAGCGACATTTTCGATAGGCATCGCTACAGGAATTACGATAGGCGTCGCCACCGGAATATTCATCGGCTGGATGATGAAGCGAAGGTGAATTTGATTCGTTGCGGGCGGCCATCCTTCACGTAAACGATCGAGACAAACTCCTACTTCGACTCTGTGGCGTTGACTTTATTGGACGAGTTGGTACCGCGACGGATCATCGGGAAATCAGGTTCGGGTAGCAGAGCGGTAGAGTTCGAAATGTTCTGCCGTCCCTTCGAAGTGTTGGTCACGTAGAGAACCAAAGAGTGCCGCACCTACGGCGCTGGAGATCATGATCCATCGATACCCAGCCCTAACCCGGGCTGGGCTGACGTTTGGCGGGCCAGCCCTCCGGGCCTAGGGAGCGGATGGGTTCTCTTCTGGCAGGGACTCATGGGGCTTTGGCATTGCCAGCGCTAAAGCGCGTGATCAGAGTCGAGACTCTTTCACAGAGCGCTAAAGCGCTCCTTCCCCCGCATAAATGCGGGGGCTCCCACCACCAATTTGGACAAGTCTGACTTAGGGACTCAGAGGTCCCAGCGCAGTGTGAGAAATGCAGGCTAGGGCTGCGTAGGGCAGCCTTTGCGTTTTCGGGGTCGGCTTTGATGAAAAGGTCTATGTCCTTCGTAAATCGCGGCGGCGAATGATAGCTCACCGCAAAGCCACCTACGACGAGGTATTTAACGCCATGGGACTGGAAGGCGGGCAAAAGGTCTTTGTAGTCTTGCTACATCAGGCTCGATCTCCCAACCTTTGAGCGCATAGGCGCGCTTCAATCATTTCCTCAACCGCATCCAGCCGCTCATGCGCTGGCCGACTTTGCCAATAGCGGTACTCGTCCGCCTTGATCTCGTCAAAGTCGCTGTACTTGCGTACGGTAATTGGCGTGTCATCCATGGCGTTCTGTTCTTAGCATACGGGAAAGGCAGGGGCAAACGCTCAAACCAGCGGCGATCCCCCGAACCATTCGGTCGTCGGCATCGGGATTATCTTCGGCTATGTACTCCCAAATCGCGTTGTACTCTATAAACCTCGGGGCCTGCCCCGCATCCAGGTGTGCTATGTCGTACATACTCTCGCTCGATCAGGGAACCACCAGCTCTCGTTCCATTCTGTTTGGCAAGGATGGCAACATCGTCGCCCATGGGCAGCGCGAATTCCAGCAGATCTACCCCCAGGGCGGCTGGGTTGAGCACGATCCTTATGACATCCTCACCTCGCAAATGAGCGCCGTGGTCGAGGTTCTGGGTAAGGCCGGCATTCGTCCCCGAGACCTGGCCGCAGTGGGTATCACCAATCAGCGGGAGACGACGATTGTATGGGACCGGGAAACGGGTAAGCCGGTCTACAACGCAATTGTGTGGCAGGATCGCCGAACCGCCGAACGATGCCACCAGATGAAGGCCGACGGCGCCGAAGAAACCGTCCGCAAGAAAACAGGGCTGCTGATCGATCCCTACTTCTCCAGCAGCAAAATCGCCTGGATCCTGGAAAACGTAGGCGGGGCCAGGCAAAAAGCGGAGGCGGGCAAGCTGGCCTTCGGGACCGTCGATAGCTGGCTGATCTGGAACCTGACCAGCGGAAAAAAACACATCACCGACCGGACCAATGCTTCGCGAACCATGCTCTACAACATCGTCGAAGACCAATGGGACCCGGAGCTGCTCAAGCTGTTCGGAATCCCGGAGAGCATGATGCCCGAGGTGGTCTGGTCGAGCGAGAAGATCGGCCAGGTGACCACGACGCTCGGCCTGGAAGCAACCGAGATCGCCGGCATCGCGGGAGATCAACAATCCGCACTCTTTGGCCAACTGTGCATCCGGCCTGGCGATGCCAAGAACACCTACGGCACCGGTTGCTTCCTGCTCAAGAACATTGGCGCCCAATTCGTTCTGTCGGAGAAGAGGCTGATCACCACGCTCATCTGCAGTCTGGATAAGAAGCTGGAATACGCTCTCGAAGGCAGCATCTTCATTGGCGGAGCGGTGGTCCAGTGGCTGCGCGACAGTCTGCAGCTGATTCGCCATTCCTCCGAGGTCAATCAATTGGCGGCTAGCGTCGAAGACTCCGGCGGGGTCGTGCTGGTGCCCGCATTTGTCGGCCTGGGGGCACCCTATTGGGACCCGTATGCCACCGGCTTATTGATTGGGCTGCGCCGTGGCACCAAGCCAGGGCACATTGCCCGGGCAGCCGAGGAGAGCATCGCCTTCCAGGTGGCCGATGTCATCGAAGCCATGGATGCGGACACTAAGGTTCCGTTCCGGGAGTTGCGCGTCGATGGAGGCGCGGCTGTGGATGATCTGCTGATGCAATTCCAGGCCGACTTGCTGGGCGTGCCCGTCATACGTCCTGCGGTCAGTGAGACCACGGCGCTCGGCGCCGCCTACCTGGCCGGGCTTGCTGTGGGTTTCTGGAACAGCCCGGAGGAGATTCGCAAGCTGCGCGCAGCGGATACGCGCTTCGAGCCGCATGCGGGTCAGGCTGAAATCACCGCCGGGCGGGAACGCTGGAAGCGCGCGGTCGAGCGATCCAGAAACTGGCATGAAGGAGATGAGTAGATGAATCGCCAGGCTATGCTGGCCCGGGTAACCTCTCGTTCCACTCCCTGGGACATCGTGGTGATCGGCGGCGGCGCCACCGGCGTCGGCGTCGCCGTCGATGCAGCCAACCGCGGCTTTGAGGTGCTGCTGCTGGAGCGGATGGATTTTGGCTCCGCTACCTCAAGCCGCAGCACCAAGCTGGTGCACGGAGGGGTCCGCTACCTGGAACAAGGTAACGTGTCGCTGGTAATGGAGGCTCTGAAAGAACGCGGCCTGCTGCGCCAGAACGCTCCCCACCTGGTTCATGACCTGGGCTTTGTGGTCCCCAACTATTCCTGGTGGGAAGCTCCCTTCTACGGCATCGGCATGAAGGTGTACGACCTGCTTGCCGGCAAATACGGCTTCGGCAAGTCCCGGCTGCTGTCGCGGGAAGAAACCCTGGAGCGGCTGCCCACCATCCAGACCAATGGACTCCGTGGCGGTGTCATTTACTACGACGGGCAGTTTGATGACACGCGTCTGCTGATCCACCTGGCGGCGACGGCGGCCGATCAGGGGGCCGTTCTGCTCAACTACGCCCCGGTGGTCGAGATCACCCGAGGCCCGGACGGCTTTGCCGATGGAGTGATCGCGGTCGACAGCGAATCCGGCCAGAGACTGACGATCGGGGCTCATGTGGTGGTGAATGCAGCCGGCATCTTCGCCGATGATGTGCGCCGGATGGCGGAACCCGAGGTGCAAGCCATGATCGCGCCCAGCCAGGGCATACACCTGGTGTTCGAGCGCGCGTTCCTGCGTGGCAATACCGCGATCATGGTGCCCCACACCAGTGATGGCCGGGTGCTGTTCGCGATTCCCTGGCATGAGCACACAGTGGTGGGCACGACCGATACCCCCATTGAGGTACCGTCGTACAACCCGCTTCCGTTCGAGGAAGAAGTCCAGTTCATTCTGGACACGGCGGCGCAGTATCTCAGCCGTCCTCCGCAGAGGAGCGATGTGCTTAGCGTGTACGTCGGCATTCGTCCGCTGGTCAAAGCCAATGGCGCCTCAAGCAAGACTTCGTCTTTGTCGCGCGATCACACCATCCATATCGATAACTCGGGGCTGCTGACTATCGTGGGAGGAAAATGGACCACTTATCGCCACATGGCCGAGGACTGTGTGGACCACGCCATCACGCTGGGCGAACTGCCCGACGTGCCCAGCAAAACGCACGACCTGAAGATCCATGGGTATAAAGAGGATGTGGACGCGCTTACCAGCCTCGGCGTCTACGGTTCTGACGCGGACGCTATCCTGGCCATGGCCGCGGCAGACGCCCGCCTCGGGGAGCGGCTGCATCCTGCCCTGCCCTACATCGCCGCCGAAGTGATCTGGGGGGTCAGGGAGGAGATGGCGCGCACGGTGGACGATATGCTTTCTCGCCGCACCCGAGCTTTGTTCCTGAATGCCAGGGCAGCCATCGAGATGGCGCCTGCCGTAGCCAAGCTGATGGCCCATCAAATGGATGAGGGACAGGATTGGATCGACCAGCAGTTGCACCAATTCAACGATCTGGCGGCAAAATACCTGCTACCGTAAGGGCATCTCGATGAACAGACAAGGTTTTGCTGAGTTGCTGGCGGAGGCCCTGGCGGTCTTTATCATCATTGCGTTCGGAGACTCGGTCGCCGCCATGTACACGCTCTACAATCCCAGCCCTTACCTGAATTCCTATTGGGGAGTGTGTATTGCGTGGGGTCTGGCGGTGACCATGGCCATCTACGCCACGGGGTCGATCTCCGGCACTCATGCCAATCCAGCGGTCACGCTGGCGCTGGCACTTTATCGAAAATTCGCCTGGGGCAAAGTTCTTCCGTATTGGGTGGCCCAGGTGGTTGGCGGCGTGTTCGGAGCGACCGTGGTTTACATTTTGTATGTGCCGGTGATCGACCACTTTAATCAGGGCGCGCAGCTCACGCGCGCGGCCGGGGGCGCAGCCGGTGTTTTCTTTACTCATCCTGGCTTGGCCATCACGCCCATGCACGCTTTCGGCGACGAGATCATCCTGACCGCGTTTCTGATCTTCGGCATCTTCGCCATCACCGAGCAATATAACGAGATGGCGCCGCAGGCGAATTCGAGCGCCCTGATGATCGGCCTGCTGGTCGCCCTGATTGGCGCCTCGATGGGCTATCTCGAGGCGTGGGCGATCAACCCTGCTCGCGATCTTGGCCCGCGGATTTTCTGTTTTCTCGCCGGTTGGGGACCAGCCGCGTTTCCCTCACCCGAGAACTACTGGTGGGTCCCGATTGCCGGTCCTCTCCTCGGCGGCTGTGTGGGCGGCGCTGCCTACCAGTACCTGGTTCGGCCCTTTCTGCCGGCCCACTTGAGGGCCCTGAGCGCGGAAAGCAAATGAGCAGATTTTCGCGGCGTACCTTCCTTGCCATGGCGGCGATGGCATCGAGGAGCTGGGCCCAACCCAAACCGACGAGCGTAGTACTCCTGATGACCGGCGTGATCACGGATGGCGGCTGGAGCCAGCTGGCTTTCAATGGTCTGAAGTCGTTGGGACCGGGATTCAAGACTGCCTACGCGGAAAACATCGGCCTGGCGCAAATGCAGGAAGTGGCGCGCGGTTACTCCGACGACGGCTATGACCTGATCCTGGGCCATGGATTTGAGTTCAGCAATGCGCTGCTCGACATTGCGCCGGACTACCCGCATCAGAAGTACTTCGTCACCAGCTTTTTGCCCCAGCCCAAAGTCCCGCCGAACATCATGTTCATGAATATGGGTTATTTTGGCGCAGCGTATGGAGCAGGCGCCCTGGCGGCACTGATCTCGGAGCGGAAGCAGGCGGTTGGCTTTGTCGGCGGCGAGGACGATCCCACGCAGCAGAGGATACAGAAGGCCTTCATCGCCGGCGCTCGCAACACTATCAAAGGAATCCAGGGGCTGGGAATCATCACCGGTGATTACGACAACGCTGCCAAAGGACGCGAAGCGGCGTCAACGCTGATTGGTAACGGCGCGGATGTGATCTGGCATGCGGCGGACGTCACTGGCCTGGGCGCGATCCAGGGTGCGGTCGCGGGCAAGGTTAAGGTGATGGGTTGCTATTCCGATCAGACCAGTCTGGCCCCCAACAATATGGCGACCAGCTTTGAGATGAACCTTGAAGGCATGGTTCGGGCCGTTTCCCATGCGGTAGCGAACCGGACGTTCGCCGGTGGCACCGAGTGGAGGCCGAACGTGGATTGGATTTGGCTCTTGAAGGCCGGCGTGAACGGAGACCACAATCCGCATCTCGTTTCTGCACAAGAGTGGGCAGCGTTTCAGAAGGTATGGGGCGATCTTTCCGCCAATCGGATCGACCTCTCACCATGGATCTCGTAGTTGTGAAGATTTGAACAGCAGGTCCCTCAATGAAGGAGGCGTTCTTGTCCGCGTTTGCCATGAGAAAGATTGTCAAACGGTTCCCTGGAGTTGTCGCCAACCGCGATGTCGACTTCACCATCGACGCGGGGGAGATCCATGCCCTGCTGGGAGAGAATGGCGCCGGCAAGAGCACGCTGATGCAGATTCTTTATGGATTCCATTCCATGGATTCCGGCTCGATCCTGGTTGATGGCCAGCCGGTCGAGATCGCCGGCCCCAAGGATGCGATCGCGCTGGGCATCGGTATGGTGCACCAGGAATTCATGCTGGTGCGGCGCTTTTCTGTGGTCGAGAACACCGTGCTTGGCTTGAAAAAACTTGACTTGCGTAACGCAGCACGCCGGCTGCGCAGCCTGAGCGATCAGCACCATCTGGCCATCGATCCCAATGCGCAGGTACAGCACCTGCCCATTGGCGTGCAACAGCGAGTGGAGATCCTCAAGCTGCTCTACCGCGACGCCAGGCTGCTGATTCTCGACGAACCGACGGCCGTCCTCACCACGCACGAGAAGGACCAGCTCTTCACCGTTTTGCGTGGCCTGCGGGACCAGGGCCGCTCGATCGTCATTGTGACCCACAAGCTCCAGGAAATTCTGGACCTGGCGGATCGCGTGACGGTGATGCGCGATGGCCGTGTGGTCGGCGCCGTTTCCACCCGGGAAACTTCCGAGCAGGAGTTGGCTCGCCTCATGGTGGGCCGCGACGTGAACCTGCGGGCTCACCGGGTTCCGGTCGAGCGGGGCCGAGCCGTCCTGCGCATCGCCGGGCTCCACGCCAGCGATGACGGGGGGCAGGAAAAGCTCCGCGGCGTAAGCCTCGATGTGCACGCCGGAGAGATTGTCGGCATCGCCGGAGTCGATGGCAACGGGCAGTCGCAGTTAGCCGAAGCCATCATGCACCTGCGCCCCGCCGAAAAAGGCAGCGTCTTTCTGAATGACCGAAACATCACCCGGCTGACGGTGGCGCAGCATCGTGCTCTCGGTCTCTCGTATGTTCCGGCCGACCGGCGGCATGTAGGCTCGGTCACGGAAATGTCCATCGCCGGCAATGTCATTCTCGGATCGCAGCGAAAGCGCACCAGGGGACTGTTTCTTGATCATCGCGACATTCGCGAGCAAGCCCGCCAATTAATAGCCCGATTCGGCGTGCGTGCCCCAAGCATCGGCGCGCTGGCGGGCAAGCTTTCCGGCGGCAACCTGCAAAAGCTGATTCTCGGCCGGGAGATCCTGCAGGATGCAGCCGCGATGGTGGTCGAACAACCAACCCGGGGGCTGGACGTGGGCGCGATCGAGTCGGTTTGGGCGGAGCTGCTGCGCGAGCGCGAACGGGGTAAGGCGATTCTCTTAATCTCCGCCGAGCTCGAAGAACTGATGAACCTGGCGGACAGAATCGCTGTTATGTTCGAGGGACGCATCGTAGGCATCCTCAATGCAGCCAGCATCACGGCAGAAAAGCTGGGTCTCATGATCTCCGGGCTGAGCGAAGAAGCATGAAGCTGATCGAACGCCGCGTAAGTCCGGCTGACTCACCGCTCGCCATCGCCACTGCCATGGTCATTGCAGTCTTGGCGGCGATGCTGGTCACCTCACTGCTCTTTGCCCTCTATGGAGCCAACCCGCTCCGCGCATACTTCTGCCCTCTTCCATGAACCGTTCGCCACCCTGCGTGGCTTCGGCTACACCCTGGTGCGCACGGCGCCCTTGACGCTGATTGCGTTGGGCACCATCGTTAGTTGGCGATCGGGCTTTGGCTATCTGGGCTTTGAAGGATGCTTCGTCCTTGGGGCTGCGGCCACCACCTGGTTGGCCCTGTTTACTTCGGTTCCCTCCTGGGCGTTTCCAGCTGCTGGCGCTGCTCTTGAGTTTCGCGGCGGGAGCCCTGTGGGCGGGAGTGGTTGCCTTGGTGCGGGCGCGGCTTGGGGGCAACGAAGTGCTGATCTCGCTGATGACCAATTACATCGCGATTTTGCTGGTGCAGTACCTGGTATCCGGCCCCATGCGCGCCCCCGGCGGCGTGCCTGAAACCGCGCTGCTGCCCCGCGCGGCCTGGCTGCCGTTTATCCTGCCTGGAACGCGCGCCCATGCAGGTATCCTGCTGGCCCTGCTCGCGACCCTGCTGGTGTGGATGGTGTTGCGCAAGACGCCCTTAGGCTATGAGCTGATCGTCAGCGGACTGAGCCCCTCCGCTGCTCGCTATGGCGGAATCAATGTCGGCTCCCGCCTGGTGCTGGCTGCCTTCTGTGCCGGGGGACTTGGCGCGTGGGCGGGAACGGTCGAGGTCTTGGGTGAACAACATCGCCTGATGGATGGCATCAGCGGCGGCGTAGGGTTCACGGGAATCATCGTGGCCCTGCTGGCCAGGCTCAACCCGCTTGCGGTGGTCCCCGCCGCGGTGCTTTATGGCGGCATGACCGTGGGCGCCAATGCCATGCAGCGCAGGGCCGGCGTTCCCTCTTCGATTACGTTTATTCTGCAAAGTCTGATGGTGTTGATGATTCTGGCGAGCGATATCTTCCGCCGTTACCGGGTGAACCTGACGTGAACTTCCATCGCCTGATGACTTCGGCATTTTTCGCGACCTGGCTCGCCGCCAGCCTGCGGCTCTCCGGGCCGGTCCTGCTGGCCGCGCTGGGAGAGACGTTCGCCGAGTGCTCCGGAGTTCTGAACGTTGGTATTGAAGGGACCATTCTGCTGGGCGCATTGGCCAGCTTCCTCACCGCTTATGTAACCGGTATGGTTTGGATCAGCCTGCTGGCGGCTATGTTGACCGGCATCGTCTTCAACCTTGTGCTGGCCTGGATGTACGTCACGGTCCGCGCCAGCCAGGTGGTCGTGGGGCTGGTGTTCAACGTGCTGGCGCTAGGCATCGCCGCGACGGTGTATCGCCGGGTTCTGGGCGAATCCGCAGGCCCGCAGAATGTGGCTATGTTTTCACCTCTCCACATCCCGTGGTTGAGCGATCTTCCTTTGCTCGGGCCGGCGTTGTTTGGGCAGACGATTCTGCTTTACCTTACTCTGGCGCTGGTTCTGGTGGCGCACCTGGTGTTGTTCCGCACCAGCTTTGGTTTGGCGCTGCGTGCTGCAGGAGAAAATCCCAGCGCGGCCGACGCGGCCGGCATCTCGGTGGCGCGCATGCGCTACGTTGGGGTGCTGATCGGCGGCGCGACGGCGGGTATGGCCGGCGCTTACCTGGTGCTGGCGCAGATCGGCTTGTTTCGCGAATCGATTGTCTCCGGACAAGGGTTTATCGCCCTCGGGATCGTCATCTTCGGACGATGGAGCCCGTGGAAGGCGGCCCTGGCTGCGCTGGTATTTGGCGCCTGCGATGCGCTGCAGTTGTCACTGCAACTGGGCGGGGCGAGTATCCCGCCGCAGCTGCTGGCGTCGCTGCCTTACATCGTGACTATCCTGGCGATTTCGGGCTTGTTTGGCGGCAAAGCCATCCAACCGGCGGCGCTGATGGTGCCCTACGCCAAAGATTGACGGAAAGAGAAACAGCAGGTCCCTCCACTACGCTGCGCTCCGGTCGGGATGACAATTCTGTTTGGTAGCCAAGTAGTTTCTCTCTAAACAAAATTGTCATCCCGACCGAAGCGCAGCGTAGTGGAGGGAGCTGCTGTTCTCTTCTCCCTCGCTACTGTCCAGGCCAGGGACGTCGCTTGAACGAATCAGTCCCGGCGCGCTTGGTCAGCGCATCGGCGCTGACCTGCGCCTGGCGTCTCACCGCGGCTTCATCAACGCTGCCGACAACCCCGTCGCGCATCACCATGCGTCCGTCAATCATGACGGTGGTCACTTCATGCCCCAGGGCCGAGTACACAATTGCCGAGACAGGATGATGAATGGGAGTCATGAAGGGATTGTTGTAGTCCACCACCACGATGTCCGCCTTCTTACCTACCTCGATCGAGCCAATCTCAGCTTCCAGGCCAACAGCACGCGCGCCACCGATCGTAGCCATCTCCAGGACTTCTTCCGCCTTGATGATGGTCGCGTCCTGGTGCACGCCCTTCTGCTGCAGCGCGGCAAACTTCATCGCCTGAAAGAGACTGTGATTGTTGCTGCTGGCCGGCCCATCCGAGGCCAGACCCACCGTAACCCCGGCTGCAAGCATCTCCGGAATCGGTGCGCAACCCGAAGCCAGGTACATATTGCTGCAGGGATTATGCGAAACCTTGGTATCGTGCCGGCGCAGGATCTTGATATCGTCCGTGGTGCAATGCACACAATGCACGGCAATCACATCGGGCCCGAAAAAACCTATGTCACTGAGGAACTGGGTGTCGTTCATCCCATAGGTGGCCGCGGCCGTCTGCAGCTCGAAATCTGTTTCTGCTACGTGGGTGGTGATGAGCACATGCTCCTCATCGGCCAGCTTCCGGGTCAACCGATAACCCTGCTCATCCACGGCCCAGATCATGTTCGGCGCAAGACCCACCTGCACCCGCCCGCCGGGCTTGTTGTAACGCCGTATCTGCTCTTTTGCGTCGGCTAACGCGACCACCGGCTTTTCGATCAGCGCCGCTGGGACGTCATATTGCACCCCATCGGAGATGAACCCCCGGCAAACAAACCCTCGCATGCCGGTCATGTTGAACGCGTCGACGACGGACGTGATCATGCCCGGCTGCGGGTGGACATACATGAAGTCAACCACCGTGGTGACCCCGGACCGGATCGACTCCACGCAGCCATGGAGCGCGGCGTGATGGGCGTCCTGGGCCGTGAGGTGCACCGCGCTCGGGCCCGTCATGCAGGTGAACCACTTCTTAAGCACCATATCGTCCCCCAGCCCCTTGAGCAGAGTCTGGAACAGATGAGTATGGGTATTCACCATGCCTGGCATCACAATGCGCCCGCTGCAGTCCACCACTTCCGCCCCCGGATATTGCTGCTGCAGTTGCTGCCGGCTGCCGATGGCGGCAATGCGATCGTGTTCCACGCACACGCTGCCGCGCTCCAGGATCTCGCGGCGTTCGTTCATCGTGATCAGCCAGCCATCAGCCAGGATGAAGCTCATTCGTGGTGCCTCCGGGAGACGCTTTGTTTCGTTCATAGTAACCGCTATCATCAAGTCAGGCATGCCACCACCCTCTCAGCCAGCCGAAGAGCTCTATTACCAGGCCCTCGACCAGCTGGCGGAAGGCGACGCGGCCGGCGCCGCACACACCCTTCGCCGCTGCCTGGAATTGGATCCCGGCATGCTCGATGCCATGCACGGGCTCATCCGCGCGCTGCAGGAGCAAGGCGACTTCGACCAGGCCATCGCCGTAGCGCAGCGCCTGCTCCAACTCAATCCGGAAGAAGTGCTCGCCCATACCAGCCTCTCCATCCTGTATCAACACCAGGGCCTGATCGCCGAGGCAGAAGCCGAGGCGTTAAAAGCCAAGCTGCTGGGCTGGAAGATACAGTTACAGCAACAGAAGCCGAAGCCGTGACGGGATGGCTCGCACCCTGTACGTCGCCAGCACCAACCCCGGCAAGTTGCGCGACTTTTCGCTGGCAGCCGGCCGCCACGGCATAGGAATTCTTCCCCTTCCCGGCCTCGACGCCATCGAGCCCCCGGCGGAGGACGCCCCGACCTTTGAGGAAAACGCCCTCGAAAAGGCGATCTACTACAGCCGGTTTCTTCCCGGTGAGCTGGTGATGGCCGACGATTCCGGGCTCGAAGTCGAACATCTCCACGGGGCTCCCGGCGTGCGCTCCGCCCGCTTCGCCGCCGACGCCGGCTTCCACGCCGCCGCCACCGCCGACGCGAACAACAACCTCTTCCTGTTACAGCAGCTCGCCGGAGTGGCCGGCGACGAGCGCGGCGCGCGCTATCGCTGCGTGCTGGCCGTGGCCCAGGATGGGACCTGTTTGCTGACCGCGCAGGGCACGGTCGAAGGCCGCATCCTCACCACCCCGCGAGGCAACGGCGGTTTCGGATATGATCCGCTGTTTTATGTGCCTGCGCTCGAACACACCATGGCGGAGCTCGACGATCAAACCAGGTGGACCCATAGCCACCGCGGAGAAGCCTTTCGCGCCCTATTGCAACTCCTGGTCTAAATCCTCTCTGGCGCGAAAAAGGATGGTTCTCCTCGCCGGCCAAAACCTTGACGCTGCTTCGATCGCGCCCCAATAATAGAGAGTTGGGCCGGATCCAGTTTTGGCGCCACCTGAGGCATCGAAAAAATCAAAATGAGCACAATTGCAGCCGTTCCGCGGGACAATCGGGCGCCGAGCTTCTGGGCTTCTACCGTGGGCAAGAAGATCGTGATGGCGGTCACGGGCGTCATCCTGTTCGGTTTCGTGATCGGACACCTGCTGGGTAACCTTCAAGTCTTTGAAGGCCCGGCAAAACTGAACGCCTACGGCGCGTTTCTTCACAGCATTGGAGAAGTGCTTTGGCCCGTGCGCATCATCCTGCTGATTTCGGTCACCCTGCACATCGTCGCCACCGTGCAACTGGCCCTGCGCAAAAAGCGTGCGCGCCCGGTGGGCTATTCGCGCAAGCAAGCCATCGCTTCCTCCTATGCCTCGAGGACCATGTACTGGTCCGGCCCCATCGTGCTCGCCTTCATCATCTTTCACCTGCTGCATCTGACCGCGGGCTACATCCATCCTGGCGCGGCATATATTGAGGGCGACGTCTACCACAACGTGGTTGCCGGCTTCCAGGTCTGGTGGGTTTCGCTCTCCTACATCGTCGCCATCAGCCTTTTGGGGCTGCACCTGCGCCACGGCTTGTGGAGCATGTTTCAAAGCGTCGGCTTCCTCCAGGCACAACACACGGCGGTGCTCAAGAAGGCGGCGATGGTCATCGCTCTGCTCATCGTCCTCGGCTACATCTCCATTCCGATAAGCGTTTTACTGGGGCTGGTGAAATAGATGATTCTCGACTCCAAGGCGCCTGCGGGACCCATCGAGCAGTCATGGGACCAGGCTCGTTTCGACGTCAAGCTGGTCAACCCCGCGAATAAGCGCAAGCACTCCATCATCGTCGTCGGATCCGGCCTTGCGGGGGCCTCCGCTTCCGCCACCCTGGGCGAGCTCGGCTACCGGGTGCAGTGCTTCTGCTTTCAGGATTCGCCCCGCCGCGCCCACTCCATCGCCGCGCAGGGCGGCATCAATGCCGCCAAGAACTACCAGAACGACGGCGACAGCGTTTATCGCCTGTTCTACGACACCGTCAAAGGCGGAGACTTCCGCGCCCGCGAGGCCAACGTCTATCGCCTGGCGCAAATCAGCGTCAACATCATCGATCAGTGCGTAGCCCAGGGAGTTCCCTTCGCCCGTGAATACGGCGGCGCACTCACCAACCGCTCCTTCGGCGGCGCCCAGGTCTCGCGCACCTTCTATGCCCGCGGCCAGACCGGCCAGCAGCTGCTGCTCGGCGCCTACCAGGCGCTCGAACGCCAGATCCACGCCGGTACCGTGACCATGTACCCGCGCACCGAGATGCTCGACCTGATCGTCATCGACGGAAAGGCTCGCGGCATCGTCACCCGCCATTTGGTTACGGGCGCCATCAGCACCCACTTTGCCGATGCGGTCATTCTGGGCACCGGCGGTTATGGCAACGTCTACTACCTCTCCACCAATGCCAAGGGCTCCAATGTGACCGCCATCTGGCGCGCCCACAAGCGTGGCGCGCTGTTTGCCAACCCTTGCTTCACGCAGATTCACCCCACCTGCATTCCCGTCTCCGGCGATTATCAATCCAAGCTCACCCTGATGAGCGAATCGCTGCGGAATGACGGCCGCATCTGGGTGCCGCTTAAGAAAGGTGACAAGCGCAGCCCCGATCAGATCCCCGAAGCGGAGCGCGACTACTACCTCGAACGGCGCTATCCCAGCTTCGGCAACCTGGTGCCGCGTGACGTGGCGTCGCGCAATGCCAAGGCGGTCTGCGATGAAGGCCGCGGCGTGGGCGAGACCGGACTCGGCGTATACCTCGACTTTACCGACGCCATACGCCGGCTGGGCGAGAAAACCATCCGCGATCGCTACGACAACCTGTTCGACATGTACCAGCGCATCACCGACGAGAACCCCTACAAGGTCCCGATGCGCATCTACCCCGCCATCCACTACACCATGGGCGGCCTGTGGGTGGACTACAACCTGCAAAGCACCATCCCCGGCCTGTTTGTGATTGGCGAAGCCAACTTCTCCGATCATGGCGCCAACCGCCTGGGAGCCAGCGCGCTGATGCAGGGCCTCTCCGACGGCTATTTCGTCGTTCCTTACACCGTCGGCAATTACCTCGCGACCAATAAACTGCCGGCGGTGCTCGATACCGCGCCCGAGGTCAAGCAAGCCGTTGCCTGCGTCAAGCAGACCATCGAGCTGCTGCTCTCCATCAAGGGCAAGCGCACGGTCGATTCTTTCCACCGCGAGCTGGGCAAGATCGTGTGGGATTACTGCGGCATGTCGCGCACCGCGCAGGGTCTTGAGTCCGCCATTGGCCAGATTCGCACCTTGCAGGAGGAGTACTGGAAGAACGTCAACGTCCCCGGCAGTGGCGAAGATCTGAATCAGAGCCTGGAAAAGGCCGGCCGCGTGGCAGACTTCTTCGAGCTCGCGGAGCTGATGTGCATTGACGCCCTCGACCGCAACGAGTCCTGCGGCGGCCACTTCCGGGAGGAGTATCAGACGCCCGACGGCGAGGCGCAGCGCGACGACGAGCATTACTCCTACGTCGCTGCCTGGGATTATCGCGGGCCCGGCAATCCGCCCACACTCTACAAGGAGCCGTTGGAATTCCACTACGTCCATCCCAGCCAGAGGAGCTACAAGTAATGAAAGTAACGCTGAAAATCTGGCGCCAGAAAAATCCCAAGGATGGGGGCAAGTTCGTCACCTACCCGGTGGACGTGGAGAATTCCGAGATGTCGATGCTGGAGTGCCTCGACGTGCTCAACGAAAATCTGATCGAAAAAGGCGAAGAGCCGGTGGCCTTCGAGCACGATTGCCGCGAAGGCATCTGCGGCTCCTGCGGCTTCATGATCAATGGCGTCGCCCACGGTCCTATGCCGGCCACCACCGTCTGCCAGTTGACCATGCGCCACTTCAAAGACGGAGAAGAGCTGGTCCTCGAGCCCTGGCGCGCTGCCGCCTTCCCTATGATCAAGGACCTGGTGGTCGATCGCCGCTCCTTCGACCGCATCATCGCTTCCGGCGGCTACATCTCCGTTTCCACCGGGAACGCAACCGACGGCAACACCCATCTCATCGGCAAAGAGATCGCCGACCGCGCCATGGATGCCGCGGCCTGCATCGGCTGTGGCGCTTGCGTCGCCGCCTGCCCCAATGCCTCTTCCGCGCTGTTTACCGGGGCCAAGATTGCCCATCTGGGCATCCTGCCTCAGGGCAAGCCGGAGCGTGACCGCCGCGCCCTGGGCATGGTTGCGCAAATGAATGCCGAGGCCTTCGGCAGCTGCACCAATATCGGCGAGTGCACCGGTGTCTGCCCTAAGGAGATCAAGTTAGAGGTCATCGCCGTGATGAACCGCGACTACCTCCGCGCCAGCGTCAATCGCCGTGACGACCTGGTGACCACCATCAGCCCCTTCGCCGAGTGGAGCACCGGAGCCAAGTTCAGCTCAACCGGAGCGCAGGAATAGCGCATTGAGCGAATTCGCGAGCGCGAGGAAAGAGAACAGCAGGTCCCTCCACTACGCTACTGTCTGGGGCAAAGTCGTGCCCTGATACAAAACCAAACCAGAAAACCCAGTACAACGTTTCGCTTGAAACCCAGGTTCCGCGGGCGAAAATGACTTACACTAAACGCGACTCAGCCATGAAGATCGCGCCCGCCCTCATACTGTTCACCGCCCTTCTCCCACTCAGTGCGCAAATGACCAAAGAGAAAGACCCGCTTGCCGTACACAAGTCCGCCATCGTCATCGACACCCACGCCGACACCACCCAGCGCATGCTCGACGAAGGGTACGACTTGGCCGATCCGCTCAAAGGTGGCTACGTCAATTTCGAATCGGCACGCCAAGGCAACCTGGGGGCTGAGTTCTTTTCCATCTGGGTAGACCCGCCCGCGTATACCGGCCATGAAGCGCGCCGCACGCTGGAATTGATCGACGCCGTCTACCAACAGGCTGCCAAACACCCGCAGCAGATGCGCATGGCCTTTTCGCCCGAAGACATTATCGCCGCCCATCGCGAGCACAAACTGGCTGCGCTCATGGGGATCGAGGGTGGCCATTCCATCGAAAACAGCCTGGGCCTGCTGCGCGACTATTACCGCCTCGGCGTGCGTTACATGACGCTTACCTGGATGAACTCCAACGGTTGGGCCGATTCCTCAGGCGATATAGACGATCCTAAGGTTCCCCACACCAAGGACGGCCTGAGCGATTTCGGCAAAGACGTGGTTTACGAGATGAACCGCCTGGGCATGATGGTGGATATTTCCCACGTCTCCGACAAGACCTTCTACCGCACGCTGATCATCAGCCGCGCTCCGGTGATCGCCTCCCACTCCTCGGCGCGTGCGCTCTGCAACTCGCCGCGCAACATGGATGACAACATGTTGCGCGCCGTCGGCCAGTACGGCGGCATCGTGATGGTGAACTTCTACTCCAGCTTTCTGAGCGAAGATTACCGCCTGGCCGTGAAGGCACAACAACCCGCGATCGATCAGGCCGTCGCCGAAGCCACGGCCAAGCTCAAGGCCGACGGCAAGCCCGTTCCCAACGAGCTCGCGGAGCAGATTGCCAAGACCTACATGGCAAAAATCCCGCGCCCCCCGTTCAGCGTTTTGATCGATCACATCGACCACATCGCCAAGATTGCCGGCATCGACCACGTCGGGCTCGGTTCGGACTTCGACGGCATTCCTTCCAGCCCGGAGGGAATGGATTCTGCCGCAGATCTGCCCAAGATCACCCAGGCGCTCATGGCGCGCGGCTACAGCGCCGAGGATATGGAGAAGATTCTCGGCGGCAACTTCCTCCGTGTCTTCGCCAAGGTGCAGGAGGTTTCGAAGCAGCTTCAATCCCAGAGCCGGCCCCGCATTACGGAAAAGCAGCCCTTCGACAAGAAGTAGCCGCATGAGCAATTCTGCTGCAGGTGTATTAGTCTGTCTTTGGAATGGGAATGAAATTTTTAGGTCGCCACACAGTTTTGTTTTTTTGCTCAACCGTCTTTGCAATTGCCCAGCAGTCCACTCCGCCCCAGACGCCTCCTGCGGAACTGCCGGATACGCCTACCAGCCAGGTCCCGGCCGTGTTGGAGCCCACCGGTCCCACGGTTGTTCTCGATACCACCATGGGACGCATGACCTGCAGGTTCTTTGACAAGGAAGCGCCTCTGACCGTGGCCAACTTTATTGGGCTGGCCGAGGGAACCAAGCCATCGACGGATCCAGTGACCAAAAAGAAGATGAACGCCAAGCGGTTCTATGACGGGACGACCTTTCATCGCGTCATTCCCAACTTCATGATTCAGGGTGGCGATCCAACCGGCACCGGAACCGGCGACCCGGGATACATGTTCGCCGACGAATTCGATCCCAACCTCAACTTCGATGTACCCGGCCGTATGGCTATGGCGAACTCCGGCCCGGGCACGAACGGATCACAATTTTTCATCACCGAAGTACCCACCACGCATCTCAATCAGAAGCATACGATCTTCGGCCAGTGTGACCAGCCCAGCCTTTCGGTTGTCTCCGCGATCGCACGGGTGCAGCGGGACGCAGACGACAAGCCCATTCAACCGGTCATTCTCAACAAGGTCACCATCGTCCGTGAGGGTCAGCCGCTGCCACCCCTGCCCCCTGCACTCGCAGCGCCCGCCAGTGTTCCCAATCCAACCAACTAACACCAGGAGTGCTTCATGTCCCGTGAATCTGGAACCTATGCCATCTTCAACACCAGCGAAGGTACGATTGTCTGCCGCCTTTTTGAAAAGGACGCGCCCAAGACGGTAGAGAACTTCGTCGAACTCGCCGAAGGCAAACGGGAGTGGACCCACCCCGTGGGCGGTAAGAAGAGCACCAGCAAGCTCTATGACGGCACGGTTTTTCACCGCGTGATTCCCGACTTTATGATTCAGGGCGGTGATCCCGCGGGCACCGGCTTCGGCGGTCCTGGTTACAAATTTGCAGACGAAACCAAGGGCTCACCTCACAGCCTCAATGCCAAGGGCAAGCTGGCCATGGCGAACGCAGGCCCCAATACCAACGGATCGCAATTCTTCATCACGGTCGCGCCTACCCAATGGCTCACCGGCAAGCACACCGTCTTCGGCGAAGTCGTCGAAGGCTACGACGTGGTGGAGAAAATTTCCAAGGTGCCCCGCAACTCGCAAGACAAGCCGAACAAGCCAGTGACCATCGAAACCGTGGTCATCGAACGGGTGTAGAGCCCTACTCTTCACCTAAGAGCTGCTCATCCACCAGCTCACAGATGGTATGCAGCAGGAATTTATGGCCTTCCTGGATGCGCGGCGTGGTCTTTCCCCGGACCAACAACTGGACATCGGCAAACCCGGCACACTCGCCGCCGTCGCGCCCCAGGAAGGCAATCGTCTTCAGTTTGCGGTCTTTCGCCGCCACCAGGGCGCGAAAAATATTCTCGCTGTTACCGCTGGTGGTGAACACCACCAGAACATCGCCGGATACTCCATACGCTTGTACCTGCCGGGCAAACAGGTCGGCAAAGGAATAGTCGTTGCTGATGGCGGTCAAATCCCCGCCATGCGTAGCCAATGAGATCGCAGGATAGGCACGGCGTTCGCGCTCGAAGCGTCCTACAAACTCCGTAGTAAGATGCGAAGCGTCGGCCGCGCTACCACCATTGCCGCACGCTAGCAGCTTATGCCCGGAAAGCAGAGCTTCCGCAATCATCGCAGCGGCCGCTTCGACTTGCCCCTCTAGTTCCGCCAGTTGCCGCAGCACAGCCGTGGCGTCGGCAATGTTCGTGGTCACGACCTCGTGGGCTCGTTCCTTCACGGTTTAGACTCCGATCACTGCGCACAGCTCTTTGACTGCGTCGGCGCTTTTCTTGAGCGCAGCGTCTTCTTCCCGGGTGAGCTTGATCTCAATAATCTGCTCCAGACCCCGCTCGCCCAACTTGCACGGAACGCCCACGTAAAGCCCATGGATCCCGTACTCGCCCTCGAGGTAGGCGGCGCAGGGCACAATCTTCTTCTTGTCTTTGAGGATAGCCTCCACCATCTCCACCGCGGCAGCCGACGGAGCATAGTAGGCGCTGCCCGTCTTCAGATGCTTTACGATCTCCGCCCCGCCGTCGCGCGTCCTTTGCACCAGGCGGGCAACGGTGGCCTCGTCCATCAGCTCGGTGATCGGTATACCGGCCACGGTGGAATAGCGCGGCAATGGCACCATCGTATCCCCATGGCCACCGAGCACAAACGCAGTTACATTCTCGACGGAAACCTTCAGCTCTTCCGCAATGAAAGTACGGAAGCGGGCGGAGTCGAGAATCCCAGCCATGCCGATGACCCGCTCGCGGTTGAACTTCGAAAGCTTAAACGCTGCCTGGGCCATGGCGTCGAGCGGATTGGAGACGATGATCAGGATGGCATTCGGCGAGGCGGCCACCACCTTGCCCACTACCTCCGACATGATTTTGTAGTTGGTGTGCAGCAGGTCGTCGCGGCTCATCCCCGGCTTGCGGGGGATGCCGGCGGTGATCACCACGATGTCGGAGTTTGCGGTTTGGGCATAATCGTTGGTTCCGATCACGTGGACGTCGCGTTTTTCGATCGGCAGCGCTTCCAGCAGGTCGAGCCCCTTGCCCTGGGGCATGCCCTCCATGATGTCGATGAGCACCACGTCGGCCAGTTCCTTGGCCGCGATCCAGTGCGCGGCGGTCGCGCCCACATTGCCTGCTCCTACGATCGATACTTTCTTGCGCATATTTCTCCTAACCCATGTTTTCGATGATTCTGGTTGCGAATTCGCTGGTCTTCGCCTTGGTGGCCCCAGGCATCTGGCGCTCAAAATCGTAGGTCACATATTTTTGCTGAATGGTCTTTTCCAGTGCAGTCTCGATCAGCTTAGCCGCCTCCGTCCAGCCCAGGAACTCAAACAGCATCACCCCTGAGAGCATCACCGACCCGGGATTAATCACGTCTTTATCGGCATATTTGGGCGCGGTGCCATGGGTGGCTTCAAAGACCGCGTAGCCATCGCCGACATTCGCCCCCGGGGCAATGCCCAGGCCCCCCACCTGCGCGGCGCAGGCGTCGGAGATATAGTCGCCATTCAGATTGGGGCACGCCAATACGCTGTAATCTTCAGGCCGGATGATCACCTGCTGAAAGATGGAGTCGGCGATCCGGTCATTGATCAGCAACTTCTTCTTCCATTTTCCGTTGCCATGCGTTTCTCCGATCGAATCGATCACGCTCTTCACGCTTTGGTACAACTCGGCCCGGAAATCGTCGGATCCGAAGGCGATGCCCGGCTCGATCAGCGCCGCATTCTCTTCCACGGTCAACTTCGGGTTGGCTTCGAGGTTGCCCAGGATCCAGCTCTCCGTCTCGGTCACGGTTTGCTGGCGAAACTCCTGCGTCGCCACCTCGTAACCCCACTCCCGGAAGGCGCCCTCGGTAAACTTCTGGATGTTTCCTTTGTGCACCAGGGTCAGCGATTTGCGTCCGTTCTCCAGGGCGTATTTGATCGCGTACCGCACCAGCCGCTTGGTTCCGGTGATGGAGATGGGCTTGATGCCGATGCCGGAGTCTTCGCGAATTTTCTTCTTTGTACCCTTCAGCATCTCGTGGTTGAGAAAGTCGATCACCTGCTTGACTTCCGGGGTGCCCTGCTTGAATTCGATGCCGGCGTAGACATCTTCCGTGTTCTCACGGAAGATCACCACGTTGAGCTTCTCCGGGTGCTTTACCGGGCTGGGAACCCCCTGGTAGTACTTGATCGGCCGCACACAGGAATAGAGATCGAGGATTTGCCGCAAGGCGACATTCAGCGACCGGATACCGCCGCCCACCGGCGTGGTAAGGGGCCCCTTGATCGATATCCGCAGGTCACGCGCGGCGCTCACGGAATCGTCCGGCAGCCAGGTGTTGAATTGCCGAAAGGCTTTCTCGCCGGCGAAGATTTCAAACCACTTCACCGACCTCTTGCCGCCATAAGCCTTTTCGACGGCGGCGTCGAAAACCCGCTGGGATGCGCGCCAGATGTCGCGTCCCGTCCCGTCGCCTTCGATGAAGGGAATGATCGGGTGGTCAGGAATGTGGTATTTGCCATCGGCATATTGAATCGCCTCGCCCCCCTTGGGCAAGGAAAGACCGTTGTAGCTTTTCTGCATGGATGCGTATCTCCGAAAGCGGATAAGTGGCAGCGAGAACGAATAGTCAGGCTATCACCATGCGAATTGCAGTGGCAATCGGAGTAGTCTATAGACATGCGTCTTTGGGTTGCCTTCGTTGGTTTTCACTCTGGTCACGCCCGTTTGGGCCCAGCAGTATTCCGCCGATAAGCCCTTGGGCACGGCGGCTCAATCGGCTCCCGCCTTTCTCAAGAAAGCCGGCATCCGCCAGAATCTCGGCAACCCGCTCCCGCTGAGCGATCATTTCGTCGACTCGAGTGGCGCCGATGTGCCCCTGGGTGCTTATTTTGAACACCGTCCTGTGGTTCTGGCGCTGGTGTACTACAAGTGCCGGATGCTTTGCCCCCAGGTTCTGAGCGGCCTGGCCCGGACGCTGCGCCAGGTGAATTTCACTCCCGGCAAAGATTACGACATCGTGGTCGCGAGCATCGATCCCGCGGATACGCCTGCGGATGGCGCGGCGGAAAAAGTGCGCTTCCTGGACTCGCTTGGGACCCCCGGCGCCGGATCCAGTGTGCATTTTCTCACCGGGCAGCAGGCTTCGATTACCGATCTTGCCTCGGCCACGGGCTTCAACTACGTGCGCGTTCCCGGGCCGGACGGAAAGATGGATCAGTTTGCCCACTCCAGCGTCATCATGATCGCCACGCCGGACGGCCGCATGTCGAAGTATCTCTTCGGCATTGATTACCAGCCGCGCGATGTGAGGTTGGCGGTGATCGAGGCCAGCAATCACCATATCGGCTCGGTCAGCGATCTGATCCTGCTCTATTGCTGCAACTACAGTCCCAGCGCCGGCAAGTACACTGTCTCGATCCTGCGGGTGATGGGCCTGGCCGCAATGGGCTCTCTCTTTATGCTGGTAGCGCTGCTTTACGCGCTCTCGCGCAAGCCAAGGCAAACCGCCACTCACGCTTAATTTAACAGTGGCTACGAGTTCCGCAGCGACCAAACGGGCGATCCACATCCGGGCAATGCAAGGCAATCATCGAATATCTAAAAACCCTATAACTCGGCTCATTCACTGAAGTCTCGCAAGCTCTGTTCTGGCTTCATGCAAGACGGGCAGATCAGGATCTGCGTCCTTCCACAGGGCAAGGAACTCCTTATATTGGTTGCGCGCGTTGCTCGCATCGCCGGAGAGGGCATAACTCCGGGCCAGACCCAGGTGCGCCAGCACTGCCACCGGATCGCCAATCATGGGTCCGCTATGGTCCAGAAGCTTTTGATATTCCCGTGCCGCCTCCGGACCTTTGTGGTCGGCGAGATAAGCCTCGCCGCGAAACAGGATCGGGTAGAGAGCTCCGAAGAAGCAGTCACCGAGCATCGAGGCGCTCCCAGTTCATAGGGGATCGCCGGTTCAAGTGCATCGATGGCTCCGGCGGGATCATTGCGGTTGAGCGCCACGATCGGAATGGATGACCGGCAGGTAACTGAAGCGGACGGATGTGTCCTCGGGAAATTCGCGTCTCCAGATGGTCGGCCAAGGCCTGGGCCTGCTTGGAATCACCCGCGAGTCCGGCAGCGACGGCGGCGCCGTATTCGAGTTCGCGATTGTTCGCGAGCGCCAGGGCACTGGGCCGCGCTCTGTTTCGCTTCCCGCGCATTGCCGAAGAAGGCTTCCCAAAGGGCAGACTTGATAGCGAACTGCGCCGCCCTTTCGCGATCGCCTTGCTGCTGCGCCAGATCCATGGCTTGGTGCGACAGAACTCTCGCCTCTTTCAATCGCCCCGCGTACGCCAAGGAGAACGCCTGGGCGGTCCGCCATCCAGTCCATGGCATCCGGGTTTCCCTGGGCTGCTTTCACGGCCTTGTTGCATGCCCTCGCGATCATCCTTCAGAAACGCAAGATCATATTGCAGAACCAACAATTTCGGAGTCTCGATCTTGCGTTCGGATGCGCTGGCGCAACGCCTCCTCGGTATGGTTCGGGCGGCCGGCATACAACGAGTTCACGCCCAGTTCGAAATAGAAAACCCATTGTTCCGGTGCGATTTCCATTCCTTTCCGCGCCTCCTCCGTCGCTTTGTCAAAGTTAGCGAGCGCGGGATAGATGAAACCTGCCAGGAATGCGTGGGGGGTATATTCGCGAGGGTAGGTCTCTGCCCATTCTTCGCAGATCTGGCGTGCCTTCTCCTGGTTTCCAGCGGCACGGCCGTAGTAATAGGCGGAGATAAAGAATCGCTCATTGTCGCTGACACGGTCGGCGAGCTCGTAGGCTTTGCGGATATTTTCCGTAGCCAGCTCGGAGGAGCCTGCGGCGCCGTACTCCAAACCGAGGTAGGCGTAGGCCATGGCAAATTTCGGGTCGAGCTCCAAGGCGTGCTTGAAAAACGGGATGGTGGCGTCCTCGGTTTGATTGACCTCGGCTTGCAATCCAAGGCTGTAGGCTTTCAACGCGTCAATCGAGGCCGTGGTGGCTTCGGCAAGCGGCACATCGTGCTTTTGCAGCGTGGCTCCCGATTCGCCGACCCGTTTACGAAAACCCCTGGTCATCCGGGTGATGGCTTCCAGAACCTCTTCCTTTCTGGCCACCTCCGCCTGCTCCCGATCAATAACATCTCCGGTCCGGCAGTTCGTCGACCGCAAGTTGAGCACATACCTCGCTCCGACGTTCTGGATGGCGCCCTCCAGCAGCGCTGCCGTTCCGGTGCGCACGCAGACTTCTCGAGCAACCTGGCCGGTCACCTGTGTTTCGGGCGGTTGACCCATCAGGCGTAGAGTCTGCTGGATCCGATCGTCAGAAACGAGATTCAGGTAAGGTGACTGCTGCAGTTGCACCTCCAGCCCCTGGCGCAACGCATTGTCAAAGACCGGATCGCCGGTGAGGTTGGTGAAATCGGCGACCAGGACGGAATCCCTGGCATTCAGTGGAATGGGCTGATGACGGCGCAGAAGCAGTAGCAGCTCCAAGGCCATGCAATCGCGGCAGCGGCTCCTGCGCGGAGCAGCCATTTCCGCCATTTCGGCTTGGCGTGCGCAGGTGGCGGAAGCGCGGCGGGCTGGGTCTCGACGGGCTCCGGTACCTGCTCCTCGATCACAATCTGGGCGCGCGAGCGCATCTGCGCAATCAGCACCTCGCCTCCCTCGGTGATCGTACGGACCGGAACAGCGAATCGATAGCCGCGGCCCGGCAGGGTGACGATGTAACGCTCTCCTTCAAGAGTGTCGCCGAGCGCCTTGCGCAGCTTGAAGATGTGCTGGCTCAGGTTGGCTTCCTCGACGAAAGAGTCCGGCCAGATCTCCTTCAGGAGCTCCTCTTTCGAGACAACTTCCCGGCCGCGGCGCACCAACACCAGCAGCGTCTCAAAGGCCTTCGGAGTCACCGCAATGAGTTGGCCGTCGCGGAGGAGGACCTGCTTGTCCGGGTCCATGCGAAATGGACCGAACTCATAGACGACCTTGGCATCGGCATTCATGGCATAGGAACAACGTGTACCCAGCCGAGGGAGGAACGTACCGGAAATCTACCACAGCCCTCCGGGCTTGGCGTGGGTTAAACAAGCCCAACGCCAACTTAACAATGGGTTCACTAAGTCATTCATTCCTGGATATTAAGCGCTTCATTCAGATTCTTTAAGAAACATTGATGCGCGCTTTAAGGACTTTTCGTTCCGGCTCCGCTCAGGATGCGGTCATTCGAAGCCGCTGCACCGGCGGCGAATTCCGGAGCGAAGCGATGGCGGTGAGGACAACAAAGATCACGATCGAAACCGAAGGCCTTTTAGTCGTACGCCAGGCACGAACGGTGGTGAGCTGGTGCCCTGGTTGTCAGGCCGAGGTAGACGTAGTGCTTCTGGGTGAGGACACGGCTCAACTCCTGAGCGGGCTGCCAACGGGCACGCTTACACATTTGGGGCCCGCCTGAAGGTCCTGTCCTCGTCTGCCTCCGATCCCTGGTGCAGCGCTCACAATCCAACGACGTTTAAACCACGAGCGAACGCTCGCCAACAAAGGAGAAGGACGATGATGGACACAGTAAAGAAGCAGATCGTTTTGAAGAGGGCCGGTGTGGTGGTGGCGGCGCTTTGCTGGCCGCTTTGCGCTTCCGCACAAGCTCCCTACACGTTAGTGGATCTTGGCGTGGTGGGTGGAGCGGGCGGGCCAAACCATATCACGAACAATGACATCAGCGTCGGCTCGGTCCAGGGTTCCGACGGCAACGACCATGCGGTGATCTATTTCGACCAACACATCATTGACATCAGCAAACCCGGCCTTGGGGGAGCGAACAGCCTGGCATTCGGAAACAACCCCTGGGGTGAAGTCGTGGGCGGAGCCAACATTGCCAATGTTGACCCCAAGAAAGAGGACTTTTGCGGATTCCAGGCACTGGGAATCGCTACCGCCACGGCCAGTTGCCGGCCGTTTCTGTGGTGGGACGGCCAAATGACCGCACTTCCGACTCTCGACAACAATCATGGCAACAATGGCGTCGCCACCGCGATCAACGACTTTGGCGAGGTGGCCGGCGCAGCGGAAAACACAACCCCCGGCTGCCCCACCCAAAACCCAACGGCATATCTAAACCAGTATTACCAATACAAGCCCGTCCTCTGGCGGGATCACGCGATAGAGGAACTGGCTACCGTGGGAGGAGATCCGGTCGGCACGGCTGTGGCCATCAACAATCATGGAGAAGCGGCGGGGATGACGGGTACCTGCGGTGCCTTCAACCTTGTGTTGGGCTATTACATGAATCCGTTACACGCCGTGCTGTGGGAGAAGGATGGCACACCCATCGATCTCGAGTCGCTGGGTGGAAATGAGAGCAGCGCGTTGGGAAATGCGGCCAAAGATATCAATTCTTTCGGCCATGTTGTGGGCTTCTCCTCTCTGTCGGATAATGTGACGGTCAACGCCTTTCTCTGGACCAGGGAAACCGGCAAGATGAAGGCCCTGGTACCCATTAAGGGAATCGCAAACAGTATGGCCATCGCCCTCAATGACAGCGATGAGGTCGTCGGATCTTCGATCAATTCAACTTTTACGACCCTGACCGCGACCATCTGGAAGCATGGTGTACCTACGGACCTGAACACTCTTATCCCTGCCAACTCTTCGCTGTACCTGCTCTTTGGCTGCTCGATCAACTCCCGCGGGCAGATCCTTGGATTGGCGACAAATCTAGCTGGCACCGTCTATCACGCATATGAACTGATTCCGGTTGGCGAATAGCAACGGCGGAACAATCGCGGCACGCGGATTCGGACGCCGCGCCCGAGAATGCCACCGAATCCGATCAACCATCTCGAGAGAGCAGTTTTTCATGCTCTCTCGAATTCTTGCGCCGCCCACTCGCGAAGAAATCAGCTTGCCGCCGGAGGGAAGGAAGAGTGTCAATCGGTTTAATCCGCAACCATCCACTGGCCGGGAACGATGGGCCGCGTGCGGGGCAGCATCCCATAGGCGGCCGCAACACCGACCACGCATAAGGTCAGCACAAATGCTGCCAACTTGAGCTGATTCGTCGCTGGGGACCGGGGCAGCGTCTTCCACAGCAGCAACAGAAGGGTCTGCGAAATGACCGCAGCCCACACCGCCCCGTAAAAGTATCGCCGCTCGATGCCCTCACCCCTGGTCGAACGCCCGACTCTCGGCAGCAGGCCAAACAGACCCAGCAGCAGCACAACGGCGCACAGGGGAAAGTAAGCTTGCAAATAAATCTGCTTCATTACCCACTTGCCGCTCACCGCCGCGATCACCAGCCCCGCCAGGTTGAGCAGCGTGAAGGTAATCACCGCATTCCAGGCGAAGGTGTAGCAGATCTTGCGGTACAGAGGATTGGGCTTGTCCTCAGTAAAGCGAAGAATGTAAGGCCGCGGCTCTACGCCAGGGAGCTGGCCAAAATAGCCCGCGACACCGGTTGCCAACATCACCAGCAACAGCCACACCAGGTTTTTTCCGCTGCCTCCGTGGGCAAACAAATCGAAGGTCAATGGTCCGGGCGCAAGAAAAAACACCCAGATCCAAATCGGCCAGTGAACCAGGCGGTAGAGCCTGGTGTTGCGCTCGCGCATCCTGCGGGCTTGCGCATATTCCACCTTGATTGGGTAAGCCATCTCACTGCTATTGTGCATCTTTTTCCATCATCCACGGGGCCTGCCGCATCCATTCATGAGTTTGTGGTAGGTTCGTCTGGGAGGGTTCGCAAATTGGGCAAGAGCATGGTCCCGAAGCGCCTGTTTTTGACCAAGGGCGTCGGGAAGCACAAGGAACGACTCACGTCTTTTGAATTGGCTCTTCGAGACGCCGGCATAGCAGCCCAGAACCTGGTTCGCGTTTCTTCCATCTTTCCTCCCCAGTGCAAGCTGATCACCCGCAAGGAAGGTTTGAAATACCTTTCGCCCGGAGAAGTCGTTTTCGCGGTGGTGGCGGAAAACTCTACCCGTGAACCGCATCGCCTGGTGGTTTCCAGTATCGGCGTCGCGATCCCCACAGATCGCAACACTTACGGTTACCTGAGCGAGCACCACAGCTTCGGCGAAGCCGAGGACCAGGCCGGCGAGTACGCGGAAGAACTGGCGGCAGAAATGCTCGCCACTACCCTGAACGTGGAATTCGATCCCGATAAAAGCTGGGACGAAAAAAAAGAAATGTATCGTATCTCCAATAAAATTGTCCGCACCACGAACATCACCCAGTCGGCAATTGGAGACAAGCGCGCGCTTTGGACCACCGTCATCGCCGCGGCAATTCTGATTTTTGAGTAAGAGAAATGACAAGCAAAGCAAATTACCGTGTGGGTCTGGTGCAGATGTCTTGCTCCCCCGACCCCGACGCCAACCTCGATAAGGCCGCTGACCGGGTTCGTGAAGCCGCGCGCGGTGGCGCGAACATCGTCTGCCTCCCGGAGCTTTTCCGGGCGCAGTATTTCTGCCAGCGTGAAGACGTCGAACTCTTCGATCTGGCGGAGTCCATACCCGGCCCTTCCACGGAGCGGCTTTCGGCCGTGGCTCGAGAGGAAAAGGTGGTCGTCGTCGCTTCCCTCTTCGAGCGCCGCGCAGCCGGGCTCTATCACAATACCGTTGCGTTGCTGCAGAGTGATGGAACGCTGGGGGGAATCTACCGCAAGATGCACATTCCCGACGACCCGCTTTACTACGAGAAGTTCTACTTCGCGCCCGGCGACCTGGGTTTCAAGGCGTTTGATACTTCGGTGGGACGAGTGGGCGCGCTGATCTGTTGGGATCAGTGGTACCCGGAAGCGGCGCGCATCACCGCGCTGCGCGGAGCGAACCTGCTCTTCTATCCCACGGCGATCGGCTGGCATCCGGCAGAAAAAGAAGCTTTCGGAGCGGCCCAATATGACGCCTGGCAAACCATCCAAAGGGGACACGCCATCGCCAACGGCGTCTACGTCGGCTCCGTCAACCGCGTAGGCCACGAAAATGGAGACGTCCGCGGTAACCGCGCCCCTGGCGTCGGGCTCGAGTTCTGGGGCGGGTCCTTTATTGCGGACCCCTTTGGCCGCATTCTGGCCAAGGCGCCGCATGACCGCGAAGCCATCCTGATCGAGGAAGTGGACTTGAAAGTCATCGAGGATACGCGCCGCAACTGGCCCTTTCTGCGCGACCGGCGCATCGAAGCTTACCCGCCGATTACGGCTCGCTTTCTCGACCATGGCGCCTGAAACCGCAACCCCGCGCAGCCAGGGCTATCGCATGCCGGCAGAGTGGGAGCCCCATGCCGCAACCTGGCTGGCGTGGCCCCACAACGCGGCTGACTGGCCGGGCAGGTTTCATCCCATCCCCTGGGTCTATTGCGATATCATCCGCCACCTTTCGCGGGTGGAGGATGTGCGCCTGCTGATCCAGGACAACCTCGGCGAACAGCGCGCGCGGGGCATGCTGACCCGTACCGGCGCACAACTGGATCGGGTGCACTTCCATCAGTGGCCCACCAACCGGGTGTGGATGCGCGATTCCGGCCCTATCTTCGTTACCCGGCCGGGCGACGTCGCCATCACCAATTGGCGCTTCAATGCCTGGGCAAAGTACGACGACTGGCAGCTTGACGATCAATTGCCCTTGAAAGCAAGCGAACTGCTTCACCTGCCCCACTGGGAGCCGGAATTCCCCGGCACTCATCGCGTGGTCCTGGAAGGTGGCAGCATCGACGTCAACGGCCAAGGCACTCTAATTACCACCGAAGAGTGCCTCCTGAGCAACGTGCAGCAGCGCAATCCCGGCCTTAACCGCGAAGATCTGGAGCGTGTCTTCCACGACTATCTCGGCATCGACCAGGTGCTGTGGATGAATCGCGGTATAGCCGGGGACGATACCCACGGCCACGTAGACGACATCACCCGTTTCGTTAGCCCGGTTACGATCGTCACCGTCACGGAGCCGAATACCGCCGACGAGAACCACCTTCCGCTAGCGGAGAATCTGGAGCGGCTGCGCGCGGCCCGCGACCCGCAGGGCCGGCCCTACACCATCGTCGAGTTGCCTATGCCCTCTCCGGTTGTCTTTCAGGGCCAGCGGCTGCCCGCCAGCTACGCCAACTTTTATATCGCGAATGGACTGGTCCTGGCGCCCACCTTCAACGATGCCAACGACCGCAAGGCGCTCAACGTGCTTGCCGATGTCTTCCCTGGCCGTGAGGTCATCGGGATTCACAGCGGGGATCTGGTCTGGGGTTTGGGAACGCTGCACTGCATGAGCCAGCAGCAGCCGGCGGTCCAGCAAATCGGATGACGGACGCTGAAGCGCTCACGCTGGCGCTCGACGAGGCTCGCGCCGCGGCGGCGGCCGGCGAAGTTCCCATAGGCGCGATTGTCGTCGAAAGCGGCGTCGTGGTTGGCCGCGGACAGAACCGGGTTCTGCGCGACCTGGACCCGACCGCCCATGCCGAGATTATCGCGCTCCGCGAGGCAGCTCGCACCCTGGGCAACTACCGGCTTGCGGGCTGCGAGCTGTTTGTCACCCTGGAGCCCTGCGCCATGTGTGCCGGGGCGATGATCCACTCGAGGCTTGACCGGCTCATCTACGCCGCCGCCGATCCCAAGGCCGGTGCGGTCAGCTCCGTTCTCCAGGTCCTGAACCACCCCCAGCTGAATCATCAGATGCTGGTGACAAGCGGAGAACTGGCGGAGGAAAGCGGCGAGCTGCTGCGCTCATTTTTCCGCCAGAGACGAACGTAACGTTTACAGGCGGAAAGAGAAACCAGATCTCTCTCCTCCGTGTGTGATACAGCGCTTGGTGGCGCAGTCGAAGGACCCCGAAGGTGAAGAAACAGCAGGTCCCTCCACTACGCCACCAAGCGCTGTATCACGCCATCAATCTGCGATGCGCTGCGCTGCGCTCAGGACGATAGCCGCCGGCTACTGAACCTTGCCCTGGGGCCGCAGTTTTCGCAATTCCAGCGCGCACTCCACGGCATTCAACGCCGAAAGTTCGAGGTTGTCGGCGGAAGCCCAAAGCCACAACCTTCGGGACTGCGAAACGCCGTCCTCGTCGAAGCGCACGCGGACCGAGACATCCTGGTCGCCAATGGAGTTGAGGTTGCCGGGCGCATCGGCATCGGTTTGGATCACTTCCAGGTGAGGGGCGGAAAGCGTGGCCTCAATCTGCTCCAGGATTACCGGCCGTTCGTACTCCACCGCGATCGAAAAGGTATGACCATGAAAAACGGGCACGTGGATGAGTTGCAGCGAAGGCTGGGGCAAGCGTCCGCTGGAGAGGAGGGCATAGTGGCGCCGAATGCGGGCTTCACTCTCCGCCAGGTTGATCTTTGCCGACTCCCCAAACGCGCCCACGCAATTGAACGCCACCTGAACGTCGTACACCTGGGTGGGGATACTCTGAAACGAAAGCAGGGTTACCGTCTGCTGATGCAACTCGTCGAGCGCAGCCCGGCCATATTCGGAGGCCGGCTCCATGACGGTCGCCGAGACCTGGCGGATGGCCCCGGCGCGCTGCAGACGCTCCAGTAGCAGCGCCAGCACCAGTGCCGCGGGATGGGCCGAGACCACGGCCGGGGTATGCAGATTGGGCGCCCCGGCAACTGCCGCTTCGCCCAATCGCCTCCTTCACCCACGGGGCACACACCAGCACGCCGGCTTCGCCCTCTAACGCAGCAGAAAGATCCACGATGCTGGAACCGGCCCGCAGGGCGGCTTGCCAATGTCGCAGGGTTAATTCCGCTGACCCGGCGAAGAAGGTGAAATCGATGCGCTCAAAGGAGTCGGGCGAGATGGGCTGGATAAAGGTCACCTCGTCGCCCACCGCTTCCAGTTGCCCCAATGCCTGCTGATCATCCATCAGCAGAAACTCTGCGGCCGCAAAACTCGACTCGGAGAGTGCTTCGTTGAGTTGTTTGCCGCGAATGGAAGCGGCGCCAACAATCGCAATACGATGGTTTGTGGTCATCGATCAACTAACATTCTCACGGATGGACCGGCGGTTGAGATGGGGGGTGCGCAGGGGGTTCGACCAGCGCCACTGCCTCGGGGGTCACGATCCGCCGGTGGCGGCGCTGCCAGGAGTACGCGGCACGGGCGAAGATGCCGGAAAACATGTAGAGGAAGGCCATCCCTAAGAGAACGTATCGGGAGAAAGCCACCGCGGCGTAGATCGCGAGGCCGAGCACCACAATGCGCTGAAACGGATGACGATCGGTGAGATTGATCTCTTTCCCACTCCAGAAGCGCCAGGTACTGACCATGAGCAGTCCCACCAGAAACACCAGCAGCATCCACATGATGGCGACGCGCCAGTTGGGCACCGGCGTCCCCAGGAAGAAATGAACGACGGCGGCAATCACGCCGGCGGCCGCCGGGATCGGCATGCCAACGAAGTACTTTGCGACCCGGCCGCCCGGGGTTTGCGGGTAACAAATTGCCGCCGATGTTGAAGCGCGCCAGCCGGCCGGCCCCGCAGAGCACAAAGAGAAAGCAGACGAACGCACCCCAATCCACCACATAATGCCGTTTGACGGAATCCATGGCCATGGGAAGCATCTGGAAGCCCCAGGTGAAGGCCAGCAAGCTGGGAGCGACACCGAAGGTAATTACGTCGGCCAGCGAATCGAGTTCTTTGCCGAAATCGCTGGTGGTTTTGGTCATCCGCGCAATGCGGCCATCGATCGCGTCAAAGGGGATGGCGAAGCCGATGGCCATGGCGGCGTAGTCGAAATGTTGCGGCTCCTGCACCGATCCCTGCAGGCTCTGCATAATGGCAAAGTAGCCGGCGGCGATATTGCCCGAGGTGAAGAGCGAGGGAACGATATACATGCCTCGGCGCAGGCGCCCTCTCCTTTTGACGGAGAGCGGTCTGAAGGCATCGCGCTTCACGCGAAACTCTCCTGCAAAACGTCGAGCGAGGGCTCGCCCTGCAGCGGATGGATGTCGGCCAGGACAGACGCGCCTCCCTTGACCCGCTGCCCCAGAGCCACCCGGACGTGCGCATGACCAGGCAACAGAACGTCGACCCGGGAGCCGAACTTGATCAGGCCGACGCGTTCACCGCGCTCCACAAAATCGCCTACCTTAAAACGGAACACGATGCGGCGCGCCAGGATCCCGGCGATCTGATTAAAGGTCACGTCGAAGTCTTCGCCTTGCACCGTCACCACGTTCTGCTCATTCTTCTCGGCACAGTGGCGGCTAAGGGCGTTCAGGTGCTTGCCTTTCTGGTAGCGAACTTCGCGCACCGTGCCGGCAATGGGCGAGCGATTGACGTGAACGTCAAAGACGCTGAGGAAGATGCTCAGGCGAATCCGCTCCCCGGCGGGGGTCTGAATGCGCGCGACCTCGGTGATCTTGCCATCCGCCGGCGAAACCACCAAGCCGGCCTCGGCGGGCACCGGACGCTTGGGATCGCGAAAGAACCAGAGAAAAAAGCATGCCAGCAGAAATGGCACGACTGCCCAGGTCCAACGCCCGGTAACCAGCAACACCAGAACGCCGGCGGCGATGAACCCAAAACCATAAAAGTATCCGTCACGCACCATGTTTGAGACCAAACCCTTGGGGAATTATAGAGGGACGCGGGCCTGGAGCAGCAGCGCGTCTTCCACGGGAGCCGAGTAGTAAGCACGGCGGACCCCCGCGGCGGAGAAGCCGTGGCGCTGATAAAGAGCAAGGGCCGCGGCGTTCGACGCCCGCACCTCCAGCCGAACGGAGTAGGCCCCGGCGTTGGCCGCCCAGGTCATGCAGGCTTCGATCAGGGCTCCCCCCATGCCGCGGCGGCGGTACGGGCGGTCCACCACCAGACTCTCCACTTCGGCTGCGCACTCCTGCGGCAACCAACTGGCTGCGGCAAAGCCGGCCAGATGGCCGGCGCTCAGTGCAACCAGCCCGCAGCGCAGCAACGGAGGCGAGGTGAGCAGGATCTGTTCGTAGTCGCGACGGCTCCATCGCGGGGCCTCGCCAGAGTCTCCGGCGAGCACAAGTACGCGATCCAAGTCCTGCTCTTCCATGGGACGGATCTGGAAACTCACGCCCCGGCCTTAGCGGCGCGAAGAACCTCGGCGTCGGAGCGGCGGAGATAGTTTGCCTGCAGAGTTTCGGGGTCGTCAAAGTCGCCGGCGTGAAAGCGGCCCAGGGCGAAACGGAGCGCCTCGGCAGCGCCGGGAGGTTGCACGTACACCGGCCCGCAGATGGCAAGGGCGGAACACGCGCTGGCGGAGACATCGTCGGCACGGCTCTCATCGCAGACCAGCACCCCGGCTCCGGGCTGCCCGGCCAAAGCTACCGTCTCCTCACCGCTCAGCAGCACTTCTCCCAGGTTTTTGCCGTTGCGGTATTCGCCGACGTAGTACTCCCCGCGGCCGGCATCCACTGCGGCAAGCACGTGCGGCAGCATACTCGTGTTGGCGAGCAAGGCTAAGCGGGAGACCGCGATCAAGGGGATGCCGGCGCCTTCTGCCAGGCCTTTGGCGGTACTGAGACCCACCCGGATGCCGGTGAAACTGCCGGGCCCGTTGACCACCACGATGGCCTCGATATCGCGCATCGTCGCGTGCCGGCTCGCGAGCATGGCGGCGATCTCGGGAATCAGGCGCGCCGAATAGGTGCGCACGGCGAGCTCGGCGGTGGCGACAATCTCGACTTCCTTCAAGCCGGCCACGCCGAGAGCCACGCTGGCCGTGCTTCCGCTGGTATTCAGGGATAGAAGCATGGGGCTTAAACCGCGGAAATAGGATCCTGGCAGATCTCGAGCAGCACGCCATTCGAAGCCAGTGGGTCGACCAAAAAATGAAGCCGGCCGCCGGCGCCGATTTCGATTTCATCGGAGAGCAGCCGCACGCCTGCCTGCTTCATCTCTTCGAAGGTGCCCGAGATGTCGTCCACATGCAGGGCCAGGTGATGCAGGCCTTCTCCGTTCTCTTCCAGAAATTTGCCCAGGTCCGTTGTCCTGTCCAGCGGTTCGAGCAGGCGCAGGCGGCTCTCTCCCAGGGGAATCATCACGCTGAGCACGCCGTCGTCCTCCGCTTCTTCCTCCAGCACCGTAAGGCCGAGGGTCTGATAGAAGCGCCGGGCCTGCTTAATACTCCTCACCGCGATGCCCAGGTGGTCGATCTTTGCCATGTTTCTCTCCTTGTAACAGTTGCTCCACCAACCGGGGAACAAGCTGGTAGGGATCCTCTCGTCTGAGTACCACCTGGTGGCCTACCGCCACCAGCTGCTGGTCGCTCAGGCCATGGCCGCGCATTGCGCGCAGCAGTTCGTGGCGCACCATTTCCATCACCCGTGCCCGCCAGTGCGCCTCTCGCCGGGCTGTAAGCCTTCCGTCCTGCGCCAGCCACAACCAGAACTGCTCCACCGCCTTTTCCAGTTCTTCGATGCCGGCGCCCCTGGTGGCGACGGTTCTTATGATGGGTGGAATCCAGCTTTCGTGTTCTGCTGTCAGCGACTGCATCGATCGCACTTCACTTTCCACCCGGTCGGCGCCTTCGCGATCGCTCTTGTTGATCACGAAAATATCGGCAATCTCCATAATGCCAGCCTTGAGGCTCTGTACATCGTCGCCCATGCCCGGCACCAGCACAACGAGGGTGATGTCGGCCAGGCGGACAATGTCGATTTCATCCTGGCCCACGCCAACGGTCTCGAGCAGCAGGCGCTGTTTGCCGCTGGCCTCGACCACGACGGCAACGTCCGCCGAGGCCCGGGCGAGGCCACCCAGAGAGCCGCGGGTGGCCATGCTGCGCATATAGAACCCGGAATCAGAAGCATGCTCCCGCATACGGATGCGATCCCCCAGGAGGGCCCCGCCGCTATAAGGGCTGGTGGGATCGACGGCCACCACCCCCACCGTCGTCTGTTGGGCACGGTAGCGGCGTGCGAGCCCATCGACCAGCGTGCTCTTGCCTGCGCCGGGAGAGCCGGTAATGCCGATGCAGACTGCGGAACCGCTATAGGGAAAGCACGCGGAAAGAATCCGCTGCGCGGAGGGCGCCTCATCCTCCACCAGCGAAACCGCCCGCGCCAGCGCCCGTACATCCCCCTGGCGCATTCGCCTGACCAGTTCCGCTACGTCCATCGTCCGATCATACGATTCGCTATCGGAGAAAAGGAACCGCAGATCCCTCCACTACGCTACGCTCCGGTCGGGATGACAATTTATTTGCAGGAACCACTTTCCGAGTTCCCGATGAGTTGTCATCTTGACTCGTTGCGGGAAACATTTCGACGCTACCAATGAATTGTCATCCCGACCGGAGCGAAGCGCAGTGGAGGGACCTGCTGTTCCCTCAATCCCAAGATCCGATGTTAAGGAAATGCGCCACCCTCCCCTTTGTCATCCCGACCGGACCCGGATTTCCTGCCACGCGGCGCCGGACACGGTCGCGTATCCTGCTTTCATTAAGGAAAGCAGCATGAAGTTCGCCAACGCCACCAAGTTTCACAGGAAATCCGGGGGAGCGCAGCGGAGTGGAGGGATCTGCGGTTTTCTTCTACTTGTTCAGAATCTCGCGGGCAATGATAAGCCGCTGGATTTCGCTCGTGCCTTCGCCGATCGTACAAAGCTTGACGTCGCGGTAGAACTTCTCCACCGGGTAGTCCTTGATGAAGCCATACCCCCCGTGCAGCTGCACCGCCTCATCGCATACCTTCACCGCCACTTCGCTGGCCATCAGTTTGGCCATGGACGATTCCAGCGTGGTTTTCTGGCCGGCATCCTTCATCACCGCGGCGCGCAGCGTAAGCAGCCGCGCAGCATCGAGCTGGGTCGCCATATCGGCCAATTTCCACTGTATCCCTTGAAACTCTGAGATGGCCTTGCCGAACTGGTGGCGCTGCTGAACATACCGGCGCGCAGCGTCAAACGCCCCGCGTCCAATGCCAAGCGAGAGAGCGGCGATCGAAATCCGTCCCCCATCCAGAATCCGCATGGAGTCGATAAATCCCTCCCCCTCCTTCCCCAGCAGGTTTTCGCCCGGGATCTCGCAGTCCTCAAAAATCAGCTCAGACGTATCGCTGGCCCGCAAGCCCAGCTTGTTCTCCTTCTTGCCTGCGCGAAAGCCCGCAGTTCCCTTCTCCACCACGAAAGCCGAAAGACCCCGGGTGCCCTTGCTCTTATCCGTAACCGCGATGATGACAGAAACATCGGCATAGTGACCATTGGTGATGAAGGTCTTGTTCCCGTTCAGCACCCAATGGTCACCCTTGCGCACGGCGGTCGTCCTGGCGCTTCCGGCGTCTGACCCGGAGCCAGGCTCGGTCAGTCCCCAGGCGCCAAGCCACTTGCCCGAGGCGAGCAAGGGAATGTATTTGCGCTTTTGCTGCTCATTGCCGGCGACAAAAATGTGGTTGCCGCAGAGCGAGTTATGCGAGGCCACAATAATACCGATGGAGCCATCCACCGCCGAAAGCTCTTCCACCGCCAGCGCATAGTCCACGTATCCCAGACCCGCTCCACCAAGCTCCACCGGGAAGATGACGCCCATCAGGCCCATCTCGCCCAGCTTCCGCACCACTTCTTGGGGAAACTCGCTGGCCTCATCCCAACGCATGACGTTAGGAGCAATTTCGCGGGCCGCGAAATCACGAATTTCTTTCCGCAGCTGCTCCTGCTCGTCGGTGAGGTCGAAGGAATGGATCACCGGGTATTTTACCATTGCCGCTTCAGAGCACACTGAGCGCCTGGTCCAGGTCTTCGAGCAGGTCATCGGCATCTTCAATGCCAACCGAGATGCGCACCATGCCGTCGGTCAGCCCGATTTTCGCCCGTCCTTCTTCGCCCAGCGCCGCATGCGTCATGGTGGCGGGATGCGAAACCAGGGTCTCTACCCCACCCAGCGATTCGCCGACCGTGCACACCTTGAGCCGGCGCAGCACCGCATTGGCGTTCCGTAGCGAACCGGTCTCAAAGGTAATCAGCGCACCGAAACCCGACATCTGCCGCCGGGCAAGCTCACGCTGGGGGTGTTGCGCCAGGCCGGGATACAAAACCAGCGGAATCTTCGCATGGCCGTTCAGGTAGTTGGCCACCGCCTGGCCATTCACTTCGTGCTGCTTCATGCGCACCGCCAGCGTCTTGACCCCGCGCAACACCAGGAAGCACTCGAAGGGGGAGAGAATCCCTCCGGTGCACTTTTGCACGAAGGCAAAGGACTCTTTGTGCTCCGGCGTAGTCGCCACCAAAACACCCCCCAGCCCGTCACTGTGGCCGTTGAGAAATTTGGTGGTCGAGTGCATCACGATATCCGCGCCCAACTCCAGCGGCCGCTGAAAATACGGCGACATGAAGGTGTTGTCGACGCTCAGGTCGATCCCCGGCCGTTCATGACAGATATCCGCGACGGCGCGAATGTCGGTGATCTGCATCATGGGGTTGGTCGGAGTTTCAATGTGCACCAGCCTGGTGTTGGGCTGGATGGCGCGGCGGACCTGCTCCGCGTCGCTGGTGTCCACGTACGTAAAGACGATGCCGTAATTGGCAATGATGCGATCGAAGAGCCGCGGCGTTCCCCCGTACACGTTGGACCCGCAAATCACGTGATCGCCGGTCTTGAGCATAGCGACCAGGGCCGCGATAGCCGCCATGCCACTGGAAAAAACGTGCGCCGAAGCGCCCCCTTCGAGCGAGGCCAGATTTTCTTCGAGCGCCGTCCGGGTAGGATTCGAAACCCGGGAATATTCGTATCCGCGATGCTTACCTATCTCTTCCTGGGCGTAAGTGGATGAGGCATATATGGGCACATTGACCGCCCCGGTCAGCGGATCGGCAGCCTGGCCGTCGTGGATCGCCCGGGTCGAAAAGCCATGAGCACTCATAGCCCACCCTCGAAGATCTTTTTCGAAAGGTAGCGCTCGGCGGAATCGGGAATGATGGTGGCCACCCGCTTTCCTTTGCCCAGGCGAGCCGCGATCTGCACCGCGGCATCGACGGCGGCGCCGCCACTGGAGCCGGAGAGCAAGCCTTCCTCCGCCGCCAGGCGCTTGACCATGGTGAAGGCTTCCGGGTCTTGGACGGCAATGATCTCGTCGCACCACTCCCGATCAAAGGTCCGGGGAATAAATGAAACGCCGATGCCCTCCACCTTGTGGTGACCCGGCTCACCCCCCTGCAAGACGGAGCCCTGGGTCTCGACTGCCACGGTGAAAATATTCGGGTTCTGTTCTTTCAGGAAGCGCGCCACCCCGGAGAAAGTGCCACCCGTGCCAACACCTGCGACAAAGGCATCCACGCGTCCCTCCATCTGCTCCCAGAGCTCGTGGGCCGTGGTGACATGGTGGAAGTCGGGATTGGCGCGATTGTCGAACTGGAGGGCGGCAAAGCTGCCCGGTGTTTCCGCTGCCAGGGCCTGGCAGCGGCGGATGGCGCCGGACATGGCCTCTGCCTCCGGAGTGCGGATCACGGTGGCGCCAAAGGCGCGCATGAGGATGCATTTCTCCTCCGCAAAGCCTTCCGGGACAAACAGCACCACCTTATAGCCGCGATGCACGCCAACCAGGGCCAGGCCCACGCCGGTATTACCGGCGGTCGCCTCCACAATGGTCGCACCCGGCTGCAGCAGACCGCGACGCTCCGCGTCCAGAATCATGCCCAGCGCTGCCCGGTCCTTGACGCTCCCGCCGGGATTGAAGAACTCGAGTTTGGCGTATACGTCAGCCGCCCCTGCGGGGACCACGCGGTGAAGGTGAAGCATGGGAGTGGACCCCATCAACTCCGTCACATCTTCAGCAACAAGCAGCGCGCGCGCTGCAATCTCACGCGTAAAAAGGGTCATAGGCCGACTGACTAGTGTAGCAGCGGGAACTTCAATTGGAAGCCGCGTTGGACCGGAGATGCGCGCTGCCGCGCTGGCCTTCTTACTATTCGGGTAATAGCCGGTCTTGGTGCGAACAATCAGCTTGTTATATCCCTTAGCCTTCGCATCCACGTGAACCACGCGGAAGCCGCCTTGGCTTATGGGCTTGGTGGAGTGATAGCCGATGGTGTATTGCTCGCGAATATCCTTCGCCACCTCTGCCGGCGATTTCATCCACCTGGCCAAGGTTCTTGGGAAAGAAGGCGATGCCCCCCGTCTCATTCGACAGCATTTCCAGCGCCCGCTTGGCACGACGGGCCTCCCGGCCGCCGCCCGTGTCGTCGTAAAGCAGCCCAATCGAATAAACCATCGGCCCCTGCAGGTCCTGGATGCGGCGCACCGTTTCCTCCAGCGTGGTGCTGGAGGCATTGTCCTCTCCGTCGGTGATGACCAGCAGGACCTGCTTGGGGCGCTTGGCATTCTTGGTGAGGTAGTCGGCCGAGGCCATGATGGCGTCGTAGAGGGCCGTGCCTCCCTTGGAATCAATATGCGAGAGGCCGTCGCGCAGCTTGTTGACGTTGGCGGTGAAATCCTGATCGATGTAAGCCTCGTCGGAAAAATTCACGATGAAGCTCTCGTCATCTTGGTTCGAGTAGTGCACCAGATCGAGAGCAGCGGCATTCACCGCCTGCCGCTTGGTGCGCATGGAGCCTGAGTTGTCGACCAGGATGCCGAGCGATATAGGAATGTCCTGGTGCTGAAACGAGGTGATGGTTTGGGTCACGCCGTCTTCTGAGACCTTGAAGTCGTCCTTGGCCAGCGTGGTCACCATATGCTGGTGGTCGTCCAGCACGGTGGCGTTCAAGACCACCTCGTCGACGTTGCGCTGCAGGGTATATTTCCCGTTATCACGGCTAATCACCGCGGTATTGGGGTTTTCCTTGGTGGCGGGGTTTTCCCCATCAGGCGAGCGCACGGGATCGCGATCGACAGTGAGCGAAGGCTGTTTCTCCGGTTGGGCAGACGGCGAGCCGGCGACTTGCGTCACGGCTGGGCCTGGCAAGCTGCAGAGAAGAAAAATCGGTAGAAGGAACAGCCAATTACTGCAAGGGCGCATAGTATCCGGTACGGGCGTGAACGGTGAGCTGGGGCAGCCCCTCGGGCGGAACCAGCTTTACCTTCAATTTACGCCACTTCCCGTCCCGTTTGACATCGTCTGACCTGTACCCAAGCACGTATTGGTTGCGTAATTCGGCACTGATCTTGGTGGCGATATCGGCCATATCGGCAAGATCGTCCACCCGGAAGAGCTGGCCGCCGGTCTCCTCGCTCACGTCGTGCAGCAGAATCGGCCCCAGTTGCTCTTCGCGCGTAGGCGCGTACTGGTCGAAGATGCCAATGGAATAAATCTGCACATCGGACTCGCGCACCACGGCACGCACTTCGCTCTCCGTGTAGCGGCTGCGGTTGTCGCCCCCGTCCGACACCACCAGCAGCGCCTTACGCTCGTTCTTGGCCTGCTTCATCTTGTTCAAGCCGAAGTAGATGGCATCCAGCAGCGCGGTCCGATGCCCGGGCTTTACGGTGAGCAGGCGGGACTCGATGTTGTCGACATTGTTTGTGAAATCCGCGATCAACTCGGGCCGGTCGTTGAAACCGATGACGAAGAATTCATCCTGCGGATTGGCAGTACGCAGAAACTCCAGGATCGAGTTCCGGGCGCGGTTGATCTTGTCCGTCATGCTGCCGCTCAGGTCGAAGATGATTCCGATCGAGACCGGCGCATCCTCCGCAGAAAAGCTTTTGAGCTTCTGCAAAGCATTGTTCTCATAGACAAAAAAGTCCTGCCGCTCCAGGCCGGTGACCAGACGATTGAGAGGATCGGTGACGGTAACCGGCACCAGCACCAGGTTTACATCGACCCTCATGCGTTCGTTTGGCCGTGCACTCAGGGCCTTCTTGCCCTCGAGCGGGACTGGGGTAACGGCGGGCGATTTTGCGTCCTTGGCAGACGCGGGCGCCGCGGGTGCGGGAGGCGGAGGCTCGACGTGAACGTCGTTCAGCGGATCCTGAGCCCAGCAAGGAGCCCAACCAACGGTGGTGAGCGCGAGCCAAAGCCCGAGTGCCAGGCCAGTCTTCACCGTCAACCACGCGCCCAGCTTCATCCCCATTCTGCGCTCGATGGTGAGCGCCATAGCCCCAGACCTCGTATGCCGATTTCCTGAAGCGTCCCTGACTTTTCAGGAAATCCGGGCTCCCAATGTCCGTGTGCCGGATGGTAGCACGTCAACATAAAAACCTGCGCCCTCCTATATTAGACGCCGGTTTGCTGCTGTCGCTACCTCCTTTCGGGGTGTTACCTCCCATGGGGCGGGGCGTCAGGAAGGGAAAGCGAGGCTCTCCCCGTCAGGTACAATCTGGCAGGTATAAGAGAGTAAAGCGATTGGCAGCGCAGGCTGAGGTTGCCGATTTCTGGAGCCGGGACCCCCAAGCATGGCCCGTATTTATCCCTTTCGCGCGTTGCGCTACAACCCAAGCATGGTACGCGTAGAAGACGTCGTAACCCAGCCTTACGACAAGATTACCCCGGCCATGCAGCAGGCGTACTACCAGCGCAGCATATATAACCTGGTCCGCATCATCCTGGGTTTGCCCGAGCTCTTCGACGAACCCGGAAGCAATGACGTGTATACCCGGGCGGCGCGAGACTTTGCCGACTGGCGGCGCATGGGGATCCTGGCCCAGGAGAAGGACGCCTGTATTTTCGCTTACTCGCAGCGGTTTACCGTGCCCCGCAGCGAGGGCGAGGTGCAGGAGCGGCGCGCCTTTATCGCCCTGGGCGAGGTGTGCGACTACAGCCAGCAGGTGGTCTTTCGTCACGAGCAAACGCTATCCAAGCCCAAGTCTGATCGCCTGAACCTGTTGCGCGCCACCCGGGCTCACTTCGGACAGATTTTCATGCTCTATTCCGACCCCGCGCTGACCGCGGAGAAGATCCTGTTTTCCGGCAACACGGCGCCCGAGATCGAAGTCACCGACGAATACGGCGTGACCCACCGGGTGTGGAAGGTCAGCGATATGAGCACCATCAACATCCTTCTTGGGGCCATGGAGGATAAGAAGCTGATCATCGCCGACGGTCATCACCGGTACGAAACTGCCTTGGCCTATTCGATCGAGCATGCCCCGAAAAATGTCGCGCGGACGGAGAGGAACCTGGCCAACACCACGCCCCATCCCCCCTACCCGGAGGCGGCCGTCATGATGACCTTCGTCAACATGGACTCCGCGGGCATCACCATCCTGCCCACCCATCGGGTGGTCTTCGGGCTCAAGGATTTTTCGCCGGCAACTTTCCTCGAAGGGGCTAAGAAGTTTTTTAACATTCAGCCGGTGACTGCGGATGACCCAGTCAGCCTGACCAGGCTGCTGGCCCGCCAACCGGGGACGGCCTTCATCGCGGTAACCAAACTCGGCTATCGCCTGCTCACAGCCAGGCCCGAAGCGGTCGCCCAGGCGTTGGCTAAGCTCCCCGAACGGCAGCGGAAGCTGGACCTGACGCAGTTGCACTCTCTGGTGCTGGAGCAACTGCTGGGCATTACCCCGGAGGCGATCCGCGAGCAGCGGAACCTTCGCTATGTGCGCGACGCCGGCGAAGCCATGGAGCAGGTTTCGCGCGGCGACGCGGACCTGGCCTTCCTCACCAACCCCATCACCCTGGGTCAGTTGCGCGAAGTCGCCTTCGCGGGCGATGTCATGCCCCAGAAGTCTACCGACTTCTATCCCAAACTCCTGAGCGGTCTTGCCATCTATGCGTTGGATTGAGGAGCGCTCACCCAGGCGGCGTCTGCCTCGCCATTGCTTTGTTTCTGATGCCTAAGACTGGCCGGCGCCCAGTCACCTGCCAACCCTCCGCCGGCTCCGGCCCCGGTGGTCAAGGCCTGCCCCGCGGTTTGCGGTGGTGATCGACGCCGCCCATGGGGGCGCCGACAGCGGAGCGCGGCTCTCTGACCATCTGCTGGAAAAGGACCTGGCGCTGACCCTGTCGGTGCGCTTGCGCTCCATGCTGGGCGCGCATGGCATTTCTGTGGTCACTACGCGGGAATCGGATAGCGCCATCCCTGCGTTGAACCGCGCCGAGGCGGCTAACCACGTGGGGGCGGCCGCCTGCATCACCCTGCATGCCACCACCAGCGGGAGCGGGAGTGCATCTCTTTACTTCCTCCCTGACGCAGATTCCCATGACCCGCTTTCTCCCCTGGGACACTGCCCAGGGCGCCTACGCGGAGCAGAGTTTGCGGCTTTCCTCGGAGGTCGATTCCGCCATGACCCATGCCGAGATTCCGGTGACCCTGGGCCGCACGGCCTTGCAGCCGCTGGACAGTTTCACCTGCCCGGCGGTAGTGGTGGAGTTCTCGCCTTTAGACAATTCCGGCCGGGTGACCCAGCTCTCTGACCCTGCGTACCAGGACCGCATCGTGGCCGCCATGGCCGCAGCGGTCGAGCAATGGCAGCGCGATTGGAGGCAACAGCCATGATCTCCCGCGGGCAGCGCATCTTGTTCTGGACCCTGCTGATCAGCTCGGTGCTGATGGCGGTGATCCTGCTGCGCATGCGGGAGCGGGCGATGGACCGGCTGCTCGCTTCGGCTGAAACCATGCCGCTGAATCCACCCGCCGGCAGGCCGGTGCAGAGTGTAACCATGATGATTGCCAACGATACGGACGGCTCCGTACAACCCGCCACCCAGAACCTGGCGCTGCCGCTCGATGGCAACGCGCGTGCGCACGTGATTCTGCAGCACCTGATCGTTGCCTATGCCCGGCCCACTTCCAAGCACCCGATTGCGGCCAACAAGGGTGTGAACGAAATCTTCTTCATGACACTGCCGCTGGAGCCGAATCAGGTCATCCCGGGTCAGGTCGCCGTGGTCGACTTGAGCGGATCCTTTGTCGATGCCCACCCTTCCGGCATCGAGCCGGAGACGCTCACCTTGCTTTCGATCATCGGCACCCTGCACGCCAACTTTCCCCAGATCTCGCAGGTTCGTTTTCTGGTCGACGGGCAACAGCGCGACACCCTCGCCGGGCACGCCGACCTGACCCGGGTGTATCTGGCTTCCGATGCTCCTGGAGTCAAGCATCTGTGAAGATCGGCGTTTTCGATTCCGGATTCGGTGGCCTGACTGTGCTGCGGGAGCTGCTGCCCCTGGTTCCCGGAGCGGAGTTCCTGTACCTGGGCGACACGGCGCGGTTGCCCTATGGTTCCAAGTCCCGCGCGACCATTGTGCGCTATGCGCTTTCGAGCATCCGCTTTCTGCTCGACCAGGGCGCGGATTTTCTAGTGATCGCCTGCAATACGGCTTCTGCACTGGCCCTGGACGAGATCCGCGGCTCGACCCAGGTGCCGGTGCTGGGAGTGATCGAGACCGGGGCCAACGAGGCGCGCCACTCGTCGAAGACGCGGGACATCCTGGTGATCGGCACCGATGCAACCATCAGCAGCCATGCCTACGCCGCGGCCTGCAGAGAGCGGGGCCTGCGCGCGCTGGAGAAAGCCTGTCCCCTGCTGGTGCCGCTGGTCGAAGAAGGCTGGATCGACCACCCGGTCACCGCCGAGGTGGTCAGAATTTATTTGACCGAACTGCTGGAGCAGGCGCAGGAGGCGGAGCTTGATCCGGACACGCTGGTGTTGGGATGCACGCACTACCCGCTGCTGCGCCCGATGATGGAAGCGGCGGTGTCCCCTGCGATGCGGGTCATTGATTCGGCCCAGGCGACCGCGAGCCAGGCGGCAAGGTTAATGGGGGCCCTCAGTGGCTCGAGCAGAGAGCGTGCGCCGGGCTGCAAGTGCCGCTTCTTCGCCACCGATTCGGTGGCCAAGTTCCGCCGCCTGGGCGCACGCTTCTTGGGCAGCACGATGAACGAGGTCGAACTGGTGGACCTGGGTGGCTGATATATCCTAACGGAATGATAGATCTCAAGGGTCAGACGGCAGTGGTATTTGGCCTGGCAAACAAGCGGAGCATCGCCTGGGCGATTGCCCAGAAGCTTTCTGCGGCCGGTGCGCAAATTGCCATCTGCTACCAGAATGAACGTTTCCGCCTGGACGCCGAAGCGCTGGCTGGGGAGCTGACCGATGCAGCTGTATTCCAGTGCGATGTCTCGAGTGATAGCGAGATCGACGCCGTATTCGCGCAGCTGAAGGAGCGCTATGGCAAACTCAACACCCTGGTGCACAGCGTTGCTTTTGCCCCTGCCGATGCGCTGCAAAACGATTTTCTGTTGACCACCCGCGATGCCTTCCGGGTGGCTCACGAGATCAGCGTGTATTCCCTGATTGCCCTCAGCCGGGGAGCCGCTCCGCTGATGGCGGATGGCGGCAGCATCATGACCATGACCTACTACGGGTCGCAGAAAGTAGTGCCGCGCTACAACGTGATGGGCGTGGCCAAGGCAGCGCTCGAGGCCACGGTCCGCTATCTCGCGGCCGATCTCGGCGGCCAGAAGATCCGGGTCAACGCGATTTCCGCCGGTCCCATCAAGACGCTGGCCGCACGCGGCATAGGGGGATTAAGCGAAATGCTCAAGGTGCACGCCGCACGCGCCCCTCTGCAGCGCAACATAGAGCCCGCCGAAGTAGGCAATGCGGCGCTCTTCCTGGCTTCCGATCTGTCCTCCGGTGTGAGCGGCGAAGTTCTATACGTGGACTGCGGCTACAACGTTGTGGCCTTCGCCAGTTCCGAGTTAGAGCACATGCGCGGCTAGACTGGCCCAACCGACAATTTCGACGCGCCAAGGACCATGTGTGCCCCACATCTCGCTCGTTTTTTGCGAGATGTGGGATACCACCGCGCCAAACCTCAAGCTTACGGCTCCCAATGGGCGGTCAAGGATCAAGACTCGTGGTATCCCACATCTCGCAAAAAACGAGCGAGATGTGGGGCACCCACGGTCCTCTCTAAATTCAGATCCCGGGGTTGGGCTGGTTGGTTAGTATCTCTTCGCGAACGTTTTTGAGCACCGCCAGCGACCGCTGCACTCCAACTTCCCCGCTCAGTATTGGATCTTCATTTTCAATGCTGAGCATTCCGTTGTAGCCAACTTCCATGTAGGCGGCAACGATGTCCTTCCACGCACTTGCCCCATGGCCATAGCCAACGGCGCGAAAGAACTCTGACGCCTCATGGTCGTCCTTCTTGCCGAAGTTCAAAACCCCAAAGCGGTCCACGTTCTGGGGGAAGAACGCGGTGTCTTTCATGTGCGCGTGATAGATCGCTCCCTGCTTGCCGAGATAACGAATGACCTCGACCGCATCGCACTGCTGCCAGAACAAATGGCTCAAATCGCAGTTAGCCCCTATCTCCTCGCCTGCCGCCTCGCGCAGGCGCAGCAACGTCCGTGGGTTGTACACCACGAAGTTGGGATGCATCTCGAGCGCGATGCGGTGAACCCCGTGCTCGCGCGCAAACTTCGCCGTCTCCCGCCAGTAAGGAATGACGCGCTCCTTCCACTGCCAGTCAAGCGCGGCGCCATGCTCATCCGGCCATCGATACACCACCCAATTGGGGACAGTGTCCGTCGGTGACCCGCCAGGACAGCCGGAGAATCCCACTACCGTAGGAATCTCCAGCATGCCGGCAAGCTGAAGGGTCTGGCGAAACTGCTCCGCAGCCTCGCGCGCCTTCGCCGGGTCCGGATACAGCGCATTGTTGTGACAGCTCAGGGTCATGATCGGAATGCCGCGGTCGTCAAACTTCTTCTTCCAGGCGCGCGCCTTAGCCGGGTCAGCGACCAGTTCGGGGCGAGGACAATGCGGCGATCCGTTCGGACCCGCCGCACCCACCTCAACCGCCTCGATGCCCAGGGTGGCAAACCGGTCCAGCATCTCATCCAAAGAAAGCTTATTGAACGGAGGATCAAATACACCGATGGGCAGCTTTTTGCCGGGCGTCGCCGGCTTATCCTGGGCTGCATTCTGCGCGGGCGCGGATACGGAGAGGGGAGCCGATACCAACGCTGCCGCTGTGGCGCCGAGAAAATGACGGCGATTCATGAAAGCCTCCTAAATTTGTTCAATATGTCGCGCGGCCTCCGCTGGCGTCGTAGCATTGCGCGGTGACAAAAGAACATTCGCTGCTCGCTAAGAAATGGACGACGTACGCGATTTCCTCGGGCTTGCCGGTGCGCCGCATGGGAATTTTCTCGGTCATGTAAGCTACCTGCTCGGGAGTAAGCTGATCCAGTATTTGAGTCTGGATCACCGCGGGGGAGACCGCGTTCACGCAAATGCCCTCCGTGGCCAGTTCTTTTCCCAAGGACTTGGTAAGCCCAATGACTCCGGCTTTGGTTGCCGAATAAGGTGTCATCCGAGGATTCCCTTCCTTTCCAGCAATCGACGCGATATTCACGATCCGGCCATAAGAACGGCTCCGCATGTGGGGAACTACGGCCCGGCAAAAGTTGAACACGCCGGTCAAATTGATGGCAATGTTGCGTTGCCAGTCCTCATCGGTTTGCTCCCAGATGTAGGCCGCGGGCCCGGCAATGCCCGCGTTGTTGACCAGGATGTCTATCCTGCCGGTGTGCTGCAATACCTGCTCCACAGCCCGGGCTACCGAGGCCGCATCCGCGACATCGGCTTCGGTGGCAAAGGATCCATTGGGCAGAGTGGCTGCCACTCGCTGCGCTCCGGATAAGTTCACATCGACCACGGCGACGGTCGCTCCCGCAGCCGCGAGCCGAATCGCAATAGCCTGCCCGATTCCCGCCGCGGCTCCGGTGACAATCGCAGTTCTGCCCGCGAGATTGAACATATCCGCATCCGCCATGTCCAGTGCTCCCCTCACCCCAGGGTAACGTCGCTCTCAATCGTTGGCTACTCCGCGTCTTTCACACAGCGAAAGCCCACTGCGCCGGAGCGGTCATAGCCTGGCGCCATCAGCAACAACTTGCCGTGTTGATCATTGCGATAGGCCTGCGGAAAATACCATACCGATCCCAGAGGCTGATAATAGCTGCCGCCACGCAGGATGCCGGCCCGGGTATGTTCATCGACGTATTCATCTGTCCACTGCCAGACGTTGCCCACCATATCCATAATTCCTGACGGAGCGGCTCCGGTTGGATGAGCACTCACGCTGTCAGGACCGCGCATCGTCCGCCCGTGATCGGCAGCGGGAACCCGGCTTCGATCCCACACATCGCCCCAGGGATAAATGCGGTCATCGCTTTGCTGCGCGGCGTATTGCCACTCCCATTCATGGGGCAGCCGCTTGGCAGACCACTTAGCATAGGCGCGCGCATCCTCGAGAGAAACCCAGGTGACGGGTTTGTCCGCCCAGCCTTCGGGATAATTCCCGTCCTTCCAGTCCTTGAGGTAGTTCAGATCATCGGATGGATGATAGTGGGTCGCCTCTATAAATTTCTTGAAGCCGGCGTTGGTTACCGGGTACTTATCCATATAAAAAGCGGAGATGTGCATCTTGTGCTCGTGATAGCGACGCGGAATGTCTTCCCACGGGTACTGCACATCTACGCCTGCATCATTAAAGCCCTCTACTTCAATTCCTTCCACCTTGAATACGTAGTCGCCCGCTGCAAGCGCGATCATTCCGTCGGGAACAGAATCCGCGGCCCTGGTTTTCGCGATCTCAACCAGTTGCTGCGGTAGGGGCTTCCATTCATGCGGATAGCTGGCGAGGGGCCTGGCCGTCATTGGCTTCATCTTCTCCATCAGCCGCACAAACTCCGGTCCAGGCTCCCCCGGGGTCGCAAGCAGGGCGGCGTATCCGTGGGCCTCGATGGGGAAGGTCAACACTGCCTGGTCCCCATCATGCTCGGGCGTCAACTCAGCTCCGTGATAGAGGTCGTAATAGCGTATGCCTGTTGTGAAAGGGACCGAGATCTGCCGCCCCGCGACGTCGTATTCATTGCGATTGACGATGGTCCACACGGTTTGTTCCCTTTGGGGCCACTGGCTGGCAAAGACGCCGTAGCGGTGGGTGGGATACAGCGGACGCCATTCCCTGCTGGTGAAAAATGGTGCGACGGCACGTTCGATGGTCGCCACGCGCCGAGTTGCTTCGCCGTCGCGAGGGGTAATCCCATTCCAGATGCCCCAGATATTTTCCCAACTCTCCCAGCCTTCTCCGTTGAAGAACGCAAACTGAAGATCATCGGTCTTATCGCGGTTCCAGCGATGGGAAATATTCACCTGGTGCAGCGGTTCCAGCCAGCGGTAGCGGTCGACCAGGGGCACGAAGCCGAACTTGTATTGACCCCAGGTCAACACATTCCAGGCTAGTGCCTCGTCGCTGGGACCGCCCTCAGGTTCAAAGGCCAGCGGGTGTCCGGAAGCATCCGCGGCAAGGGAATAGGCCAGCGGCACCCCGTCCTGGGTGTCGCCATTGATACCGTCGGCGCCGATCTCCTTCATGGTCTCTGCGATGGCTTGCGGCCACGGCATGCCCGGATCGCGGGTTCCCTGATCCCACATCATCATGGGGAAGAGCACGTGCACGCCGCGGCGATGGAAATCCTCCACCATTTTGCGGACACCTGGGACTCCACCCGGCATGCAGCGGATCATGTCATGTTGGTTGCGGTTATCGATGCCCATATTCGGGTACGTCGGCCAGATGAGCACAGCGTCGATGCCGCCAAACCTCTGCTCCAGATCATCGAGGTAGCGGTCCACGGTATATTTGCCGGCGACCGGATCATAGAAATATCTCTCCTGGACCATCATTTGCGGTTGGATAAAGGCCGACTGTGTCCAGTGGAAAGCAGGCAATTCATATCGTTGCGAGCTGTACCCAATGCGGATCTGCCGCTCTGCGCGCCAGTGGGTCAAGTCCTTGAACCATTGATCAAGATCCTTCGCGGTGCAGGGTTGCGATCCTCCTTCCCAGGCGCCCTTTTGGGTGAAGCAGTCTGGCGCTGAGAATTGCTGAGAGCCAACCTGGGGAGCGTAGTGAGAGTCCTGCGCCAGCGCCGGGGCGTTGGACAAGAGGACGGCTAAGGGCAGCCCTGCCCATGCCAAATTGGCGCGCGGTCGAATCATGCGTCCTTCCTTTAGAACAGCGGGGCTAGGGCAACCGCGGAGAGCCCGCAAAGAAACACGGCAAACATCCAGCCTAGTAAGGTTTTGGCGCGGGAGGGCGCGGTTCGAAATTCATGCCAGATGAAGACTCCCCAGGCGGCAGAGATCATGGTGGCTCCTTGTCCGATGGAGTACGACACGGCAGGACCGACGACGTTGGCCCGGGAGGCGATGAAATTAAGCACCGCGCCGGTGCACCAGACCAACCCGCCGAGAACTCCCCACAGATGCCAGCTCTTCTGTGCAGCGGCGTAGGCGGTTATGCTGACCGGCGGCTTCCCGTCCAGGGGATAACGCATCAGCAGCGAGTTGGCGACCAGGGCACAGGCCCCGACTCCCAAGGCAAAAAAGAAAGAGGTGGCATAAGGGCCAGGAGCGCCCTCGCCGCTCATGGCTCGGGAAACGAAGGGATAGAAGCAGCCCATGAGCAGGCCTGCCACCAGGCTCAGGACCACACCGTTGACTCTGATCCTTTGCCGCTCGGCTTCCCTGAGGCGATAAGCTGCTGCGTCGAGTACGATCGCGGTGACCACCAACGCGATCCCACCAAAGAGCATCAGGGGGTTGCCGGCCGGCGCGAGGATGTAGCTGCTGACCGCGCCTACAACCAGGGCAAGACCGATGCCCACCGGAAAAGCCACGGCGAGCCCGGCGATATCGATGGCCGCAACCAACAACAGGTTGGCGACATTGAAGATGATGCCGCCGGCGACGGCAAGGCCGATGTGGTGGAGATCGCTGGCGGATATGTCTTCGAGGAATGGGCGGCCCGTTTGGCCTAAGGCTCCGAGGGTCAGACCCCAGAGCAAGGTTCCCAGGATGAGGCCGATCACGTAGTCCCAATAAAAGAGTTGAAACCTGTATTGGGGACAAAGCTTGATGGTATTGGCCCACGATCCCCAGCAAAGCATGCTGATGATCATGAACGACAGGGCGATGGTGTAAGTCTGTGGTTGGTACAACCGCGATCTCCTTGGAGCCTCCAGACCTTCAATCAATGCTTCAGGAAGCGATTCCCTTTTCTCTGAGTTTAAGGGTGATATTGCGCTTGTCTCCGCCCGCATGTTCGATCAGGATTTCACCGTCGCTTCGCTTGACCACGCTGGGAAACTTTTCCCCCCATTCCACCAAAAGGATGGCATCTTCGGTGGCGATCTCATCAAAGCCGATGGTTTCCAGCTGGCGCTCGTCTTCAATGCGGTAGAGATCGATGTGGTAGAGCTTGATGTCGTGCAGCTTGCCATCGACCCGGCGATGGCCGTCGTATTCGTGCACCAGAGTGAAGGTGGGGCTGGTCACCTCGTCCGGATCGGCGGCGTCGAGGGCCTGTGCGACTCCCTTCACCAGCGTGGTCTTCCCCGCGCCCAGGTCCCCGCGAAGAAAGAGCAGAGTGGGCGATGACAGCAGTTGGGCAATTTCCCCACCGATCGCGATGGTTTCCCTGCTGCTGTTGCTGACGAATCGGCGAACGGTCATTCCACCTCCTTCAACGTGCCTGGGATTCCCTGCAACCAAACATAACCTCCCGGGTCGTCGGCCCGGAAGCGGAATGCCTCATATAGATGCGAGACGGTGTCCATCGCCAGCAAAGTATGTTGGTCTTGCCAACGTACTGCAAAATCGGCTGCCAGGCCGTGAAGGTAGACCGCAGCTTCCACGGCTTCGGCGGGCTGGGCGGAATACTGGGCAATCATGGCGGCGACGATCCCGGTCAAGATATCACCACTGCCTCCCTTGGCCATGCCTGGGTTGCCGGTGGTGCTGATGGCAATACTGCCGTCAGGGTGGGCGATCAGCGTACGCCACCCCTTGAGCACCAGGGTCACGGCGTGGGTGGCCGCGAACTGGCGGGCGATGCCCTCCCTGTCTGCCTCGACTTGGGGGATGGTCATGCCCGCCAGCCGGGCCATTTCGCCTGGATGCGGCGTGAGCACGAGCAGGCGACCGCGGCCATTCAAGGCGCCGGGGTGGACAGCCAAGGCGTTGAGTGCGTCGGCGTCGATGACCATGGGGAGCTTGGTCCGTTCGAGCAAGCCGAGGAAGAAGTTAACCGCTTCCGGTTCCTGCCCCATGCCCGGGCCGACTGCGATGACCGATTTTTTTTCCAGGAGGGGATTGAGTACTTGGGCTTCGAGGTTTCGGCTGGAGATTTCTCCACGGTCTCCTTCGAGCAGAGCTTCGGTCATGAGCTCCGGAGTCACTGCGGCGACGGTGGGCAAAATGGATTGGGCGACCGCGGCGGTGACCAATCCCGCGCCGGTGCGCAACGCGGCTACCGAGCTCATCGACGGAGCGCCCGACTTGCCCCTGGCTCCGCCGATGACGAGGACATGGCCGAAGCGGCCTTTGTTGGAATCGGCGGGTCGAGGCCGGTCGGCTATGGTTTTGGAGGTCCCGGCCCAGGTGAGGCCGGTGCCGGACTCGACTGCCTCGGCCGGCGAACCGATGGGCGCGACCACGATCGGCCCGGGGGTGAGCATTCCCGAAACATGGGCCAGCTTGGGCGCAGTAAACGTAACCACGGCATCGGCGCGGTAGGCATCGGTCGAGAAGAACTCTCGCGAGTCCGCATCCCAGCCCGAGGGCAGATCGACGGCGACCACAGGGGTTCGGGGATAGCGCTCCAGGAGCTTGCGGCCGGCAACGGCGAGACCGCGCATCGGGGGTTGAAACCCGGTGCCCAGGACTGCGTCGATAAAGAGCTGCGCTCCGTCGAGTAGGGTTTTCGAGGGCTCAGCGGATAAATCGGTTTCTTCTTTGATGCCGATCGGCGCCATGGGAAGGCGCTCCAGCATGGCTTTTGGGTCGCCCTGCGCCTGGGCTGGATCGCCCAGCATCACCACGGAGACGGCACAGCCCGCTTCCGCCAGATGGCGCGCGGCTACCAGGCCGTCACCACCATTGTTGCCCTTGCCACAGAGCACGACGATGCGCCGGCACTGGGGCAATTCCCGCAGAACGAAGCGGGCCACGGCATGGCCGGCATGCTCCATTAATTCCAGCGAAGGGATGCCGAAGCGGCTGGTAGTGACCTGGTCGGCTTTCCGCATTTCGGCAGCGGTCAGTATCTTCATTGATTAGCATCGTAGAGCATTCCTGTTGCCGTGACACCTTGCGCCAGAAATGCAGGGGTCGTGAAAAAGTGTGCGCCCTAAGCGCCCTAAGCGCCCTAAGTCTCCTCCTTGGGGGTTTCCACGTCGATCGATTCCGCATCTGGAATGGCCGACCGCAGGGTGGAGGGACATACCCACCAGAACGGGAAAGAACCCTTTGTGCTGTAGCTCCAGCGAGGGGTGTCCAGGGTTTGATGACCGCTGGGCGGAAGTAAGTCCTTTGTTTCGTCAAGGTGCTCAAATTTGTGTAAATTGCCGCCCCCTCATTTGGCGCTGATGGGGTTGATAACCCTCTTCGTTTTTCGGCCTAAGCGTACAGCTGGAAAATCGCTGGCCCGAGATGGAGCCGGTGGATGGCCTGAACTCGCAGGGCAACCTGGAGGCCTTGCACCACAATCGTGCGATTTCTCGTTGGAAAAAGTGCGAACTAAGCGCACTAAGCGAATTAAGGGTCCCCTGCTGCCGTGACTCCTTATGTTCGATGACCGATCGGACGGTGGCGGGGCGACGGAATACAGCGTGGTAAGCGTGGAAAGAGTGGTAAGTCGACTTTGCGTGCCCCAAACTGCCGGCGCGGTGGTTGCGGTACGGCGTGGGGTAAATGCATATGTAACCGGCCATGCCCCAATAGATGCCGATTGACCACAGATTAGATTAACCATGAGCGATTGTTTTCGTAACGGCGGTACCCGGTGAGGGGTGTGATAGTCACCGGGACGGGTGACTATCCATCATTGAACTTTTTTGTGGACAGCCCTTATGGGGTTCGCGGGAGCTGGACACAGTCTTCAAGCGGACCGTCCGTCCCACTTAACATGAAAACTGCCAGGGGGAGTGGATATCATGTCCCTGTAATTACCTCTGTAATTACCTGGAAACGCGGCGTACGCTGGCTCACTTGACGGCGATGGATCAGGTCGGCACCGCCCTCGCCACGGAGTACGACGCCATCTTAAAAAGTAATTGAAACAAACTCGTTCCTCTTGGCTCTGGTCGCCTTCCCAACGGCGATCCTCTCTCATGCCTGACCCCTTCCGACGTCTGGGAAATTTACCGGACTCCTGGCCCTCCGGCTGGGGAACTTACCTAAAATCAGACTTTTCAGGATGGGCGCTTCCGAATTCCCGGACTTCTGCACAGTTAATACGGCGCTGCGGCATCTGCTAGGAAGAATGGTCGCTAGTTCGGGGGTTGCAGCCAGGCTCTGGTGAAACCCGCTGAGCACGTCGTGAGGGACGATGCTTAGCGGATTAGCTGCGACGACGGGTCAACAGGGTCGTTACCGTGGAAGGAAAGGATACCCCCGAAAGCGAAGGCGAAAATCAGGTAGGCGGCGAGAAGCATCAGCCAAAATTCTACCCAACTTCGCGTTCGAGTCCGCTCACGCCGTGAACCCGCCAAAAGCGGTCCTACCAACCAGCAAATGATCGTCACGATAGGAGGGCCCACGACCGCGCTGAGGATCTTGGCCAGCAGCGGCAGGTCATCAAAAGGCACAGGACTTCTTCCGTGATCGCAGTTCGGTAGCAAATTCCCGATGAAGACAAACAGCTATATCTGCTCGACGTCACCCAATGGAAGTCGAAATACGCCTCTATCGAGGCGGACCCACACGTCCCAATCAGAAACTCTGGTCACGACGCCGGTGGCGCCAGCCGGAATGTTGATGGGCGGTTCAAGTGTTGTCTTCAACCGGATTTGTTGGCCTACCTCGAACGTTGCACGCGCATTGGTCATTATATTTGCCCTTGTCCCGACGTGCGTTAGGAAAGTATTTTGCGGGCGAGACGTGTGAGCGATCTCGGCCTGTTCAAAAATCAAGCGCCGGACTGCAAAGATGCCAGCCTACAGACTCAAACTTTCTAGACAGGCTCTCTGCTGCCTCCGTTGCTTCGTTCTCTCCGCCGTACAAACTGCTATACCTATTTTTTTCGACATGCTCGTAAGGGTGCCTTTCGCTCACCTCCCCTTCCGAAACTCGTAGCCGATATTTCTTACCGTCAGTCTCCACGATCATCTTGCGATATAGGCTGGCTGGAATATGGTCGTACATCAGATAGTTTTTTACGATCCGTCCCACGACACAGTCTCCCCACTCGAATCTTGGCCACGACAACTCCTTCGGAGGGTGTCGAGTACGAAATCAAGGACACTCACGATGAGATTGTTCGCTCGGAGAGGATTTTCGGATACTGTCACTTCCGACAGTGCCACAGCTACGAATTGATCTCTCCTTCCCTTCGGCGTTCTCTCAGGCGGAGATGAAGTTCCTGCAAAACGGGGTTTTGAGTAACTTCATCTGTTTACCAGGCGATCGTCAGGCAAGTTACTCGACCCTACTTTACCGGCACTACCCAGGATGATCAACTCCGGCCGCAAAGAACCCATGAGGAACAGCAGCAGGCTCGACAATACCGTTGCCCCCGCAGCCACCCGCATGGGGAAGTTCGGGAATCGGACGAGACGTTCGCCTAGATTCCGCGAACCTAATGAGGTAACTTCCGCTTCTCCCTCCTGCGTCCAACGGCAGGGGCTCCGGAAACGGCCCCGCGATTGGGACAAAATCTGCGATAGTTGTGGACGGAGACCGGACCAATGATGCGTTGTATTGCTGTGGGTGTGCTGTCCTTTGGATTCGTAGCGTTTGCGCAGGAGAACCCTGCGGCGAAGATTACCGAGAACCATTCGGTGACGGAGGCCGATGGGACGGCTCGGATCGAGCGCGTGATTCCCCTGCCACAGGGGCTGAGCCCGGAGGCGAAGACGTGGTTAAGCCGTCCCATGACGACGGATGACAACGTGGCGCAGACGATTGAGCAGCGGCGGGCTGCGCTCGATGCTTCGCAGGCCAGGCATCGCGATGAGTTGTTGAAGTTGTTCCCGGTCACGGTAACCGACAGCACGGTGGCAGGCGTGCCGGTGCGCGAGGTGTTGCCGGCGGCGATCAAGCACAAGGACCGCGTGCTGATCTGTCTGCATGGCGGCGGGTTCAATGCGGATTCGGGGTCATATTCTGAGTCGATTCCAGTAGCAGGACTCACGGGTGTACGCGTTGTGAGCGTGTTGTACCGGCTGGCGCCGGAGCATCCCTTCCCTGCCGGGGTGGAAGATGTGATAGCCATCTACCAGGAGTTGCTGAAGACGTACAAGCCGAGCCGCATTGGCATTTTTGGCAGCAGCGCCGGCGCGGGGCTGACATTGCAGGTTGCGGTGAAGCTGAAGCAGTTGAAGATGCCTATGCCGGCCGCGCTTGGGCCGTTTTCGGCTCCCGCGAGCATGGTCGATGGAGGCGATTCGCGGTCGCTGTACAACACGGATGGACTGCGCGGGTATGTACCCGTCCCGGACGGGACTCTTGACACGGGATATGTGGGAAAGACCGATCCGCGTAATCCCGTTCTGTCGCCGCTCTACGCCGACCTGCATAATATGCCGCCCACACTGTTTCTTACCAGCGAACGCGATCTCTTGTTGAGCGCCACCAGTTCTCTGAACCGGGCCTTTCTGCGGGCGGGCAATGCGTCGCAGTTGATTGTGTTCGAAGGCTTGCCGCATTGCTTCTGGAATAACAACACGCTGCCGGAATCGCGGGAGGCGTGGGAGTATATGGCGACCTTTTTTGATCGCGAACTGGGGCGCTGAGAGGTCGATAAGCACCCGCTTCCATGCCAGCTCCTTTGCGCCATTCTAGCCAAAATGTTTTCTGGGTTGCTCTACTTTGACAAAAACGGGATTTCAGTAAATTCATTTCGCTGAGCGGGTTCACTGGGCAACTTACCGAAAACGAGACTTTTCAGGCAGTTCAAGATCCCACGCCAGTTCAGCCCTTACAGGATTAGCAGGCGCGTGGGCGCACCACCGCGAGTGCCTAGCCCGTGACTCGGTACGGGTGAGAAGTTCACCTTCACGGCCAGCAAAGCCCAGCACCTACTCGTACTCCCGTTCGATTGATCCGAATATGACCGGCAAATTAGTTGTAGAGTAGGCAGTCAGACCCTGGTGAACTTCTCCGATGATGGCCAACCTTTATGCCCTGCTTTATCGGATCTACTTCGTCCTCAAGAAGTCTACGACCGAAGGCGTGTTGCGACGGTTGCCCCGCACAGGACGAGGGCTTGACCAACTGAAGCGACGGATCGAACCTCGTTTCCTCCCCAAGGTGCAGGTCTGGGTGCGGATTCAGTCCGGCTTATCCAAGGGAATGTGGATGCATCTCCGCCTTCCTCGAGAAGCGCTCCTTTGGCGTGGCGAGCATGAACCCGAGGTGCAGAATGCGATTGTGGCTAGAGTCGGGGCAGGTACGGTTGTCTATGACATCGGGGCTCATGTGGGGACGATGGCTCTTGGGGCAGCTCTGCTTGTGGGCGACCTGGGCCTTGTTGTAGCTTTCGATGGTGACCCCGAAAACATCGCCCGTTTGCAGGAACACTGTGCGCGGAATGGCTTGGAGAATCGCCTGCGCGTAGTGCACGCCGCTGTGTGGTCGCGTACCGCGATCGACGGAATCGGCTTTCGTCGTGGCGCAACCGCGAGATCGCAGGGCGGCGTGCAGGCTGACGGAAACCGCCCCGTATTGGGGAGCGGTGAAGTAATAAATGTACCGGCGGTCAGGCTCGACGACTTTATTGGCGCCGGAGTTCCTCCGCCACAATTGGTGAAGATCGACGTGGAGGGTGGTGAGTACGAAGTCTTGCTCGGGGGAAAGAAGCTCTTTGCCGAACAGCGTCCGCTCGTCATCGCCGAAGTCCACCACCAACAGGCTGCGGAACAAATTGCCAGCTGGCTATGTGAATACCAGTACTGCGCTCAGTGGAACATACCAAAGGAACAATTCCCCCGGCATCTGTTTGCTTGGCCTACGGAGACGGATGGAGAGGCCTGGATGCGGGATAGCCGGTCGAGATAGGTCTTCGCCCAAGATCGGAAAAGGATTCAGCAACAAGACAGAGCGGGTACGAAGGTCGTCTCGTGAATCCGGATCGCTGGTTGTCATCGTGCCTCAGCGGCCGTGTACTTAGAAGTAATCGGATCGTTGGAGAAGCCAGTTCTCGGTATGTATGGTCCGCCGGCTCGTCGCAAGCGAAAAGTGAGAATAGCAGGTAAGGTCTGCGCGTATGTATACGGCCTTGTTGGGGTGTTTAATGACCCCGGGCCTGGATGGAATCCACCGAGAGCATACCGACTCAAGCAGAGCCGCTGCAAACGGACCCCATCCTCCGAACGCTGAACTCTCCCCCCGAACGCTCCTCGGGGTAGCATGCCCAACGAGTTCACAAGTATCTACTGGCCTACTTTTAGTCCGTCCCAGTGGCTTAGTTTTACTCCGCCCTTGACAGAATTATTTCGGTTGCGCCTCGTGAGCAAAACGCAGTGTTGCCGCCCGACATGCGCTTAGCCTCGACTGACGCATAAGACTGATGCAATAGCCCGGATGCATGCTCCGTGCTATTGCCTTTTGAATACCAGCTTCTCAGCGATGCGCTGGCCGTTTTCCAACGTGCCTGTGGTGGTCCGCGTCATCTGCTGCCCATCGGTGGAGACCACCCACCGATCCTTTTCAGCCAGTTGATTGTCGCGGCGGTAGATCGAATCCACAGTGTGAGGTTCGACGAGTTGAAGCGTCACGGTATCGTTGCGGGAGTTCTTGAGATCGTACGGTTTACCGTCAAATCGGGCAGCATAACTGAAGTCGCCCGAAAAGCGGACCCCATCGATTCCGTTGGCCTCGATCCTGAGCATCAAACCCTGCCGCAAGCGAGTCTTGCTGAGATCCTGCGTCCACTCGCCGGCAAATCGGTCACCGTGGGCCTTATTGCCCCCGCTCCGCGTCCAGACGGTGATTCGGTCGGCATGACCGATGCTCGCAGTCGTGGTCGTCAGCTCGTTCCCGTCACTGGAAAGCTTTTGCCGAACCGTCGCCAGGAGAGATCCATCCTTCATTTCCTTGATCTCGGCCTGGCTCTTGTCGATCTTGCGCAGCTCCACCTGATTGAACGCTGGATTGGCCGGAACGGCCATAGGGTGCCCGTCCGATTTCACCGTGAATTCGAAGTTTGTTTCGCCCGACATGACGACATGCACTCGATTGAGCTGAGATGTGATGGTGAGTTTATTCGGAGGATCCAGAGTAGACTGCGCAGACATAAGCGTCCAGGAGCCAACGCGAGGATCTTGCGCTCCAAGATTCGCGGGAGCTCCAAGTGGAACGGCGAAAACGAGTGCGAGCAACGCGAATGTGTGGATGGGTCCTCCTGAAGCGCCTATGCGGACGGATTCAAGTGTAGTCGGTCACACAGAGAATCGCCGGAGGAGAGTATCTATCTCTCTCAACCGACGGCGATTTGGTATGAAATCATGAGTCTCATGCATGTGCGCCGTTTTTGGTTGGCCGGTGTAGTCCTTGCTGCCGTTGTTGCGCTTCTTCCATTCTCCTTCAACGCCGAGCGCCATCTGGAGACGGCAACCCGCGTCGAAGGGAGCCAGACTGAGACCGTCCAGCAGGAGCTGGGCAGTCGTTTTCATTCGCCTTTCGTTGACCGCGTAGTCCTGGTGGTTGAAGGTCTCCCCTCTGTGGATTCGGATGAGGGTTCGCAAGTGTTAGCAACCATTGTGGCGAGTCTGAAAGACGAACCGGGCGTAACCGCTGTCGTATCCTACCTGGATCTACGCGATCCGATTTTCCTGGGCAAGGGCGGTCGAACATTTGTTCTCGTGGGACTCGCGCCAACCATCGGTCCGCCGGAGTCGCTGGTTCCTACCCTTCGCGGTCGGGCTCACTCGCTTGAAGATCAACTTCGGAGTCGTTATCCGGCCGTGAAGCTGGCGCTAACCGGCGAGCTTCCGCTGAATTTTGACGTTCGGAAAGCAAGTGCAGACGACGTGCAACACGGTGAGAGTTTGGTGATTCCAGCCACACTCGCACTTTTGCTGGTGGCTTTCGGTAGCATCGTCGCCGCGCTGATTCCATTGGCTGTTGGCCAACTGGCGATCGCGACTACTCTCGCGATTACCGGGCTACTAGCCTCGCGCTGGCACCTATCCATTCTTGTTCAGAATCTTGCCACTATGCTCGGATTGGGCTTGGGAATCGACTACGCACTTCTCATGGTCAGCCGCTTCCGTGAAGCGCTTTCCGCGGGGCATGACGGGCCTACAGCCTCGGTCATCGCTGCAAGTCAGGCGGGTCGCACGCTCCTAATTTCCGCCTCTACGGTAGCCATCGGATTTCTGGCTCTCTTGACGGTTCCCATCAGTGAGATTCGTTCCATCGGTGTTGCCGGAGTGCTGGTGGCCGGAATGAGCGTGTTACTGGCCAATACGCTTGTCCCGGCAGTGTTGGCCCTGCTCGGGCCGCGGATCGATGTGGGCCGGATGCCCTTTACTCCGAGGTTGGACGCGGATCGCGCGGCACGAACGGGAAATCGCTGGAGGCGATGGGGTAACGTGATTGTCGCCCATCCATGGCTCGCTCTCTTTCTTGCCGGCGTCCCCTTGCTTCTGCTCTCCTGGCAGGCTGCGCGGCTGGATACCAATCTCCCCAGGGGGGATTGGCTTCCGAAGGGGGCAGAATCGGTTCATGCGTTCCACACCCTTGAACAAATGGATCGGGTCGGCATTGTTCAATCATTGCGTGTGATTGTCGAACTGCCGACGAATTCGATTGCACAAACCGATGCGGGGTGGAACACACTCGATCGTCTCTCCCAGCGCCTCGCGAGCGACCCTCGTTGCGCCCGGGTCATTTCCATCACAACGATTGCGGACGGCAACCGTTCCTTCCTCAATGATCTCCCGCGGGAGACGCGGCGAACATTCCTGAGCAGTGACGGAAGGGCCGCGCTGCTAGAGTTGATACCGGCGACTTCGGTTTCCTTGCCCGGTCAGGTCGACTGGGTGCGGGAGCTTCGGAAGACCGGCGCGCCAGCTCTCACAGGAGTGCCTGGTGCCACGCTAATCGTTGGGGGCGGCCCAGCACTCAATGCCGACTATCAGAGGATTGTGAGCGATCACTTTGTGACGGTTATGGCACTTGTGGTGGTAGGGACGCTCGCGGCTCTTCTGGCCGGGTTTCGCTCCCTCTTCGCTGCCGTGAAAGCTATCGTCCTGAACATGCTCTCGGTAGCGGCCTCCTTTGGAGCATTGGTTTTGGTCTTCCAGGACGGACATGGAAGCCGCTTCTTTGGGATCCCTGGAGGTACGGGCAGTATCTTTCCCCTTGTCCCTATCGTCGCGTTTGCCATTGTCTTCGGGCTAAGCATGGACTACGAAGTGTTTCTGGTCGCGAGGGTCCTCGAAGCAAGAAGAAGCGGACTGGGTGAAGCGGAGGCAATACCTGAGGGGTTGGCCAGGACCGCCGGTCTGATTACGAGTGCCGCTTCGATCATGATCGTGGTATTCGCTGCATTCACCTTCGGAAGTTTCCTGGTGGTCAAGATGATCGGGTTCACGCTGGCGGTGGCTGTGTTTATTGACGCGACGCTGGTTCGAATTGTGATCGGACCCGCACTTCTCCGCATTGCAGGCGATTGGAACTGGTGGCCTGGGGGGCTCGCCACGGCACACAAGGAGCCCCTGTGGAGCCGCAGATAATACGCACGTTACACGCCTTCCAACGAATTCCGCCATCACCGCGTTCATCTTCAGCGAGAATTTTCAATTCATGCATATTGCGGAGTTGCCGATCACGACGGCACGATCCGAGCCTATCTGCGAGCAGTTCAACAGTTCGCCGTACAGTTTGGGATAATCCCTGTAAAACTGAGCGATGGATACAAGTTTCAGCTCACTTGACTTTGCGGGTATCTGGAATGGAAACCAACTCCGTAGTAAAGCTGGGCCAGCTGCGACGAACCGACCTTCGACCAGCAGCTCTGATCCTTGGCCGCGCCATGCGCGACAATCCCGTGCACGTTCGGGCCTTCGCAATATCAAACGCGGAGCGCCGCGGTCAGGCGCTGGAACGGTTCTTCCGGCCGGTACTGCTCGGTCTCCACCGGAGGGGTTTGATTTACGCGGCTTATCGCGATAACGCGCTTGTAGGAATTTGCGGCATTGCACGGCCCGGCTTTTGTCAGACCACTCCTCTTGAAAAGCTCCGCCTGTTACCCGCAGTCGTGTTCGGCAATCCACTCGGCACGGCGCTTCGCGTTATGAACTGGACCGATGCATGGGCGCATCGCGATCCTGCGGAGCCTCACTGGCATCTGGGACCAGTAGCCATCGAACCCTGCGTCCAGCACCGTGGAATTGGAAGCGCCTTGCTTACCGCGTTCTGTGTGCATATGGACTCCTATGGAGCAGTTGCGTATCTCGAGACCGACCGACGCGCAAACGTTCATTTCTATCAGAAATTCGGGTTCACGGTGGTAGCGGAGGCCGACGTTATGGGAGTACCCAACTGGTTTATGTCCCGTCCTGGTCGACATCCACGTAAGGGCTGGCATGCACAAACTCCACAATCTCATTGATCGCCGGGTTCAGAACCCGCCGCCCATTGTGCATGGGGGCGCTTATCGAGCCTCGCTTGAAATGCGCTCATCGAGCTGATCGGATGGACCGCTCCTGCGAGTTGTCGTTAACCGGCTATACGGAAATCTGGCGTCCCGTTGGTTCACGACGCTGCAGCTTCAAACCTGAAAACACTCGGCATGTTGCCTCTTTCCCCTTCGCCAAGCAGTCACTCCACTCTAGCCTGGCAGCAGAGAGAGAGAGAGTCGATGGGGCAATCTCTTAGCACAGAAAGTCAGCGATGCGGTACCTAGTAGGATCGATCCGAGGCCTGGAAACAAGTCTTGCAGCCTACAGAATTTCGCCTGCTTTGTTATTTCGCCGCGCATGGGGCGAATTCATAAATAGCAGCATGCTGCGGGAATGTTCTGGCAAAATCCTACTGCTAAAGTCGCTTCGCGTTCTCATCGACCTCAGATAACTGTCCCGTACGCTAACCTTCACGGCTTTCCAGGCTTCTTCGCTTCCGTGGTGTCACGGGGGCGTTCAGCTTGCGGGAGAGCATAAGCTTGAGTGTGTATTTGTCTGACCCCGCGGTTAGACCGTACCCAACTCCGGTTTCCACACTCAGGCCAAGGAACTTGCTGCCAGTGTAATCGGCTGTCACCCAGACTTCGTGAAATTGTTTGGAAAGCGGCTCGAACCCGTGCAGCGGGCCGAACCCGTCATACTCTTCGCCGGCAAGGGCCCATCTGTCGTTGAAGTTATAAGCTATTCTCCCCGCTGGATTGTACTGAAGATTGCTGAATCCGCCGGTGTAGTCCGTATCGAGGATAGGGTTGTAAATGATGTCCCACGGATGCAAATGCAGTCCTATGATGGGCCTGATCTCAGAGCTGACCGTTCGAGGCTCCCAATAGCTCTTGTTAACACTAAGCTCGAAATTCGCTGCGTAGAAGAACGTGTGGTCGTGAGCGTTGGGGCGCGTGAAGAGCTCGCGAATCTTAAAACCGTTGATCGTCGATCCCTGGTTTGTCGAATAGGGTGAGGACACCGGGAGATAAAGCCCCTGCTCGAACCACGGCTTCACCCCGTACGCCCATTCGGCGGTCACTTGATAGGAATGGTTGGCGACGATCGCGCCAGGGTATGTGGGCACGGTCCGCCCCTTGGGAGTGAAGTTATTGTGGATCATCAGATTGAGTATCCCAGGCGGAGCGATCTCTCCGTCGTAGACCTGAATTTCATCGGTCTGCGAGACAGCCAGCACTGGAAACATGGTGAGAGAGAGAAGGAGGAATGCAAACGGACGAAATTTCATCAATTTCCTTGACTCTCCTTAGCCAATTCAACTTTCGTCATAGCTTCAGCCTCCGAAGAAACAGTGTACTGATACATCGCACTCATGCGTCTGCGATTCGGCCGAGCGACCAGCTCTGCGCAGACGAGTGGAACTTAAATACGATGGGACTGCCGAGTGCGAATTCGCTCACACGGCTCTGATGCGCGGCTATTGTTAGGCGTACGAGGGAGGGGAGAGACCTTTATTCCATGGTTCATCGGCGTCCTCGTTGTTCACGGCGCAGATCATGGTTGCACTTGACATCTAGTCTTAACTAATTAAGACTAGATGTGGCAACCGCGCTTTGCGATGTTCCGTGCGGGTTCACGGGCCTGCAGGACTGTGTACATTGCCTAAGTGATGTCAGAGGGAGCCACATGGAGGCAGACGACGATGATATTCCGGCTGCATACTTGCTCTTCACAGTTGCAGCCATCATTGTCATTGGAGTCACGGCAGCGGGGGCGTTCATAATGTTGATTCGTAGCTGACACAGAACCTGGAAATCCGCGCGAAATAAGTTGCTCAGGAGCATAGGACAGATCCGTTGAAAATCAACTGTGCCCTAATTCATCTACTCGTCATATCGATTTCAGTCATTGCTCCGGTCCGATCGCGCGCTCAGCAGCCTCTGCTACAGGTTCCGCCCTCCACTCCTCTGCCCATACAGCTTGGGAATCATGTTCCGATGAAAAAGGGCGAGCCTTTAAAAGGCTATCTGCTGTACCCGGTGTACGCCGAAAATCGACTTGTCATTCCTGCAGGCACCGCGCTCCTCGGCAATGTCGTCAAGCTCAATCCAGATCGAAGCCGTCGGATACATTCTCGTCTTCGAGGAGACTTCACTCCGTTTCACGTTCCTGTTGTGCAATTTGATCAACTAGTGCTGCCGGACGGATCCCTTCAAGCCATCGTGAGTCAGAATGCAACCGACGGCGCAACAGTTTTGCACCTTTTCGCTGCACCTTCCGCGACTCGGCGTTCGTTTTTCACCCAACTGCTAAACCGCGCGAAGCAGCAAGTCAGAGCTACAGCCGCCTTGGTGGCTGCGCCCGGCCGTGCTGATCGGTTGGTCCAGGCCATTTACAGACAGTTGCCGTACCATCCGGAAAGAATTGAGTCTGAAACGGCATGGACAGTGTCGCTGGAGCAACCCCTGTCTCTACGACCGGACAGTTTTGCCACCGAATTCGGCGCAGAGCCAGCCAAGGGTTTCTGAATTTGGGCCTTTTCGGGGACAGACGGAATAACCCCTAAAGCCAGATACGGGGGTTACTCCGTCTGTCTTCGTTTTCAACTCTGAAAGAGAAAATAGCCTGCTGCTGATCGGGCGTAAGCGTCTACCTGTGGCCGTATCGACAGATGGCTTTATCCGGCCCACGATGACCTTGTTAGCAATGGCGACGGATGTCAGTTGTTAAACTGAAGGGCATGCCATCGTATGAGATCTTCGGCAAGTTCTATGACGCCGTAATGGGAGACGGGTCAGAATCGGCAAAACGCGTTTCAGAGCTTGTTCGGGTGTCGAAACCGGACGCGAGAAAGGTCCTCGAACTCGGGTGCGGAACTGGATCAATCCTGAAGCATTTACAGGACAGTTACGAAGTGTCTGGCCTGGATCTCTCTAACAAGATGCTCTCGATTGCCCGCAAGAAGGTCCCTCGAGCAAAACTCTGGCATCAGGATATGGTCGATTTCCAAATCGACGAGCAGTTTGACACAGTTCTTTGTGTATTCGATTCAATCAATCACGTTCGACGCTTCTCTGACTGGAAAAGAGTGTTCGCTAGCGTGCGTCAGCATTTGTCGCCAGGCGGCTGCTTTATCTTCGACATCAACACACAGCGGAAGCTCGAACGGCATATTGCCGAGCCACCTTGGGTACATCCATTCGGAAGGAATCTTTTGATCATCGACGTGACGGCTCTTGCCAACCACAGATCGAATTGGAAATCAAAGTTTTCGAGCATGTGAATCATGCCCGGTACGTTCTTCATGAAGAAGATATAGTCGAGGTGTCGTTTCCATTGGAAAAGATCATGAGGGCCCTCCGTAACTATTTTGAACACGTGAGAGTGGCCGATACTGATCGCAGACGACCAACTGGAAAATCAGAGAGGCTATTCTTTATTTGCAAAGAGGCTTGAGTCCCCGTGAGCCATCGCCGCATGGCTGATCTGTCTGTAATTCGTGACCATGTAATTCGTGCCCTCGGAATAGTTGTGCCGCTGGAGTTCTTCCAGCATCCTCTTGCGTAAATGGGTCACAGGAACCTCCTTCCTTGTGAACCAACCTTACCTCAGCTACCGCTGCTGACTCCTCCACGTTCTGGCAGTGTCAGCCGCGCCGGCGGCTGCGTTCAGGCCGGTTATTCGTCCACTTGCCGAAGACGTAGATCCACCAGCATGCCACGCCGAGTGATCTTGTGACCTATGCACAAGAGGCGCGCCCCAAAGCGCGCCTCTCATGGGTTTATGGGCGAGGGTTATTTGGGTGTGAGCACGTAAAGGTGCCCGTTCACACCGCTGGCGACAATCTTGCCGTTGTCGCTGATGCCGCTAGCGGAAGTAAGGAAGGGAGCCGATGGCTCGACGAGAAGATTAAGATCCCGCGGTGCGCCGTCGCTGTAGAGAACGAACGCGTGGCTGCTGCCATTCCTGGCTATCTTCGTCCCGACGATGTCCCCATTGTCGTTGAGAGCCCCGGCCAGGAAGGACAATTTCCTGAAGCCCAGTCCCTCTTTGATGTAGCTGATGGCACCCGATGTCGAGCTCCCAGTGGTTCCGATAATCTCACCGTGGTTGTTGATGGCTGCGTTCAGGAAAGACTCTCCGCTCGGAGCACCCAAATCGTGCATTTGACCCTGGGCGTAGAGAAAGAGATGATTCTGAGTGCTGTTAGCTAGAGAGCTGATACCGACGATCTGGTTCAGGTTGTTGATACTCGTGCCCGCGCCGTATGTGCCGCCGAGGGTGCCAATATCCATCAGTCCGCTGCCGGTGTAAATAAACGCATGAATGTCCCCGAAGTTGCACGCGAAAACTGGCAAACACGTGCCTGTAGACAGCGATCCGGTGACCTGCCCGGCATCATTAATCCCTAAGGCGTCGCTTTCTCTGCCAGATACGTTGTCTATAACTGTAGTTGTGTTCGTACTGTAGGTGTATACGAATGCCTTGTAGATTAGGTTTGGGCCGACCGGAGGCCCTAGAGTGGTCTGGCCAACCACCTGCCCGCTCTGGTTAATAGCGTTTCCTATGCTAAACCGGCTAAAGGCGATCAGGTTTGTTGTTCCTCCAGCGTAGATGAAAGCCGATCCGAACCGCTCGCCCCCAAAGTCCGGCCGACCCGCCTCCACAGGCCCCCCCTCCACAGTAGTTAGGGTGCCAGTGACCTCGCCTTTGTTGTTGATCGCCGCCCCGGTAATGGACACCAAACCCCCGAGGCCATTCGAAATAGGAATTTCGGTCGCCCTGTAAAGAGGAGTCGTGCGGGGACGGACCAAGGCAATGGACACAGGCCCCGAACCAGTGGGGAAGGGCGACGCGGCAATGGGTTTCAGGACGCCAAGGCTGAGAGTATAAGCGGAAACATCATTGGAAGACTTATTCGCCGCGTAGAGAAAAGTTCCAGTGTAGTCGACGGCCGCGAAGCCCGGCGTTCCCCCACCGAAAGGCGAGCCCGTAACTGGCGTGAGCTCGCCATATAGCGGGATCACGGGAGGAAAGGCGGGTGGAGGGAGAATTCCGTCGTCGGTAGGGTTCGTCTGAATAATGTATGCGGAAACGCCGCCGGAACCCGCCAGATAGACAAACCCGCCGCTTGGATCGAAGGTCACCGAGGTGACCCCACCGGCAACCGGACCATAGGGCGAAGTGGCAAGCGCCACAAGCCCGCCGGTGGGTAGATTGATCGAAAATCCGGAAATATTATCGGACCCCTGATTAGCCACATACACGAACCTATCGTTGGGATCCACCGCCACTGAAATTGGGGAGGTCCCGGCGGCAAAAGGTGATCCGGAAATCGCCGTGAGCGCGCCGGTTGTCGAGTTAATCGTGTAGCCGGAGACGTTGTCCGATGCTTTGTTGGTCACATAAACAAACTGTCCCGACGAATCCACGGCTACCGACGACGGCGAGCTCCCTGCGGCAAACGGTGATCCAGACACTGGCATCAACCGCCCGCTGTTCTCATCGATGTGGAAGGCGGAAACGTTGTTAGACCCGGAGTTCGACACGTAGGCGTATCTGCCGGAAGGATCGATGGCGATCGCGGAAGGTTCTGATCCCGCGGCAAAAGGCGATCCCGGAACCGGAGTCAATCTCCCGCTGTCGCAATCAATCCTAAAGCCGGCAACATCGTTATCCCTTGCATCCTGGTTGGTTACGTATAGGAATGTGCCGGCTTGATTTACTGCGACTGAGGTCGGACCCGACTTGCCGGTATAAAACGGCGATCCTTCCACGGGAGTCAGCTGGCCGTTCGCAGCATGGATGATGTATCCCGAGACGTTGCTCCCGTCCTCGTTTGCCACGTAGGCGAACTGGTGGGAGCCAACAGTGTTGTTACACGGAGACGCACTTTGCGCGGCTGCCGTTCGCGTGGCCGTCGCGGTTAGAAACACGGGTGAGAGAGTGAGAGTCAGGCAGATAGCGGATTTCAGGCAATTGCCTGAAGTCCTAAGGCTATGCAATGTAAGCATGGAACTGTTCCTCCTCGTTTGCTCCTACAGGAGCTACCTGCAGATGGTTTCGGGGGGAGGACCGGAGCTCCTGCGCGGGCGGAAGGATTATATCGATGGTAACTACAAAAAGGGAAAGTACCACGGCTTTCTCTGTGGATATCTGGAGTTTCTCTAGTTAGAGAGGATCGAGAACCGCGACGTTCTGCGATAAGTTCTTAAAGTTTTGTTAATGTCTGCTACTTCTTTCGATAGGCGATGGTGGCGGAGGAGGCAGTTCGGAGTAGATCATTGGTCCAGGAGGCAGCAATGTCTCATCCGCTGAATGGCTAACTCACCAGTACATGGCTGCTCCCGTCTTTCTGCGTCATTGCCATTGTTCACGGCGGCCAGGCACAGGACGTGGTGTGCAGCGCGGATTTGGTAGTTTCAATCAACTTTCGCTAGCGGTGTCACGGTATCCGTGGGCACCACGCGGAGTGCAGAATCTGCATCACGGATCTGTGAAGCAAGACTGGATTGGAATAAGCAGAACTTACTGGTTGAGCCTTGGTAATTCGTGACCAAGCCTTGGGTAATTCGTGACCAAGCCTTGGGTAATTCGTGACCAGACCGGAACTGGCCCTTTCGCCGGAAAATGGCTTATCCTTGCCTCTCTAATTTGCAAAGTGTCAGTCCCGTCCGGTCACAAATTACGGTCACAAATTACCCGAAACCAGCTAGCGGACGCCTTCCTCTATTACCGCGACGCCCCACGCGGGCAGGGCGATCGTGCCACTCTGGGGCACCGATTCGCCGGAAAGCAGGTTCTTTCCCTGCGGCAGAGCATAAGTCAACTGAGCTGGCTTATCCGAATAGTTCAGAAGGTAGTGAACCGGGTGTCCATCGCTCAGCGTACCGCTCCGCATGATGGTCGGGAAGTGGAACTCTTGCTGCTGGCCCCAAAGGCCGGCGCGTCTTACACTTTCCTCCACGATCTTCTCAATGAGAGCGTCGCTGGGCATGAAGCCGACGTACGTGACTTCGCCCTTGCCATAATTGTTGCGGACGACCGCTGCGTATTTGCCCCAGACCGGATGGTGATAGCGTGCGATCGTGGTGGCCGTCGTCGGGGTCAGCAGCTCCATCCACCAGCGAGCTGTGTTGTCGGCGGCTCCGACGTGGTACGGATCGTTCTCAAGGGAGACGCTCTCGGGGATGGTGAACTGGTTGTATTGCACGCCGGCGGCCTCCGCGATCAGGCCTGGCTGGGTAGTGGAGCGCACCTTCACATCCTCGTCGGAGAAACCGCTCTTGAAGGTGTATAACAGGTGACCTCCAGCCTTAGCGAAGGCATTCAGACGTTCGATCTCCGCGTCCGATGCAGCATAAAGCGCGGGGACAAGAATTAGCTTGTAGGCGGACAGGTCAGTCGTTGAAGGATCAACGAAATCCACCTCGGCATTCATTCGGTAGAGCGCGTCATAGAAGGGACGAAGGACATCATTATAGGTGGTAGTCGAGGTCCAGCCGAACTTGAAGGAATTGAACGCAGTCAGTGCCCGGTTGCTGACGTAGATGGCGATGCGATTGCGCTTGCGCATGTTCACCAGCTGAGAACCCAGCCGGGCAAGATCTTTTCCGATGGACCCCGCCTCGTCGTAGGTGGGGTTAGGTTTGAAATCCTGGCTTAGCAAGCCACGCCAATAGGTCTCCGCGGAATTCGCAGTGGTTCCCCAGTGCCAGTACTCGACCATGTTGGCGCCCGACGCAAGATGACTGAACGCCTGAAGCCGAAGCTGGCCTGGATAGGGCGTCCACTCCGGAAAGCCCTGCGCCTGCGTCTCGATGACGAGATAATTCTGACCTCCGCGCATCGACCGGGCCAGGTCTCCGCCGAAGGCGATCTCGGTGCCGGTGAGGTGATCCTGTGTGGGGTGGTAGATATCGATGCCCGCCACATCGAGCGCACGCGCCGCGGCGAATTGATCGACCGCAGGCTGGATACCGTAGGAATACCCCCGCCAATCGAGGTCAAAGTTTTGAGTTACGAATTGGCCCTTCCGCGCATGATCGCGAACAAGCGCCGCCTGCCATGCAAGATAGCCGGTCACCAGACCTCGCTGGAACTCGGCAAAGGCAGAGGTGACGCTGGCGTTGATAGAACCATTCACGGATGGGAAATCTGCCCAGTCATTGACGCGGTTGCTCCAATAATCAAGGCCAAACTCCTTGTTCATGACGGCCAGATCGGGATAGCGCTGCTGCATGAACTTCACAAAGGCGGCCTGGACATTGGGGCCGCTGGTATCGTAGGCCTTGGTCTCATTGTCCAGCTGGTAGCCGATGACCGAAGGATGGTCCTTAACATGGTCGACGAGAGCGACCACTACTTGCTTGGCCGCGTCGCGAAAAGCGGGATTGGTGATGTCCATGTTCTGCCGGCGGCCGTATTCGGCAGGTCCCCCGGGGGTAACCACAAGAACGTCCGGATGCTCTCGTGCGAGCCAGGTGGGGATCGCATAGGTCGGCGTCCCCACGATGACCTTGATCCCGGCTTTGTCCATGGCAGTGAGTACTCGGTCAACATGGCTAAAGTCGAAGACACCGGGCTTCGGTTCCAAAGTGCCCCAGGTTGACTCAGCGATCCGCACCACGGTGAGACCGGTCGCCTTCATCATCTGCACGTCTTCGTCCAGACGATCAGAGGGGGCATACTCTTCATAGTAGGCAGCGCCAAAGAGGATCGTCTGCTGACCGTCGAGAGGCTGACCGATCGCTCGGAATGCGTTCGTAATGGACAAAGCCGTGATGCCAGCAATTATTATCAGCCGACGCTCACTCATGAATGCTCACCTTCAGAGTGAAACCACAATAATCGCCCGCTTTGCCGGCAATAAGCAAGGACGGCGGTAGCCGCCGTCCTTTTGGTTTTCAGAAATTTCCCTACCCGATGTTGGTTTTAGAAATAGAATCTGCCATAGGCCTGCATGGTGCGACCGGTCTCTGTGGTCCCCGTAATCTGCCCCACGCTTGGATTGGCGATACCCGAGGCAAGAGCCGCCGCGCTGAGTTGGTTATTCGGAAGCCCAAAGCTTGGATGGTTTATGAAATTTGTGGCATCCATGCGGATTTCAAAGTGCGCCGATTCCCACTTCGGGATATTGAAGGTCTTACCTATCGACAAGTCAATGTCTGTCAGATCCGGTCCGTAGAGCGAGTTCCGCCGGGTGTTGCCAAATGTATTGTTCGCCGGAGTGGCATATGCGAGCTGATTGAACCACTGATTAATCGATTGATGCCCAGCTTTGGGATTGCCTACGCGATTTGGAAACCAGAACCCATCCAGAGCACCGGCATTGGTAGCAGACGACATGATAGGGGTAAATGGATTACCCGCGTTGGCAAGGAAGATAGACGAAGCCTTCCAACCGCCGAGCACAACGGCCCCTATTCCATGGTTCAGGAGTTGGTGTCCATATCCAACGGGAATTGTATACACCAGGTAGCCTTTGAACATCCTCGGCGAATTGAAATTCGAGGGCCCGTAGTTCGCTGATGGGTTATAAGCATCCTGATAATACGCATCGCCGTAGTGGCTGCCCCAACCCGACGTATCCTGATCGTCGAGCATTTTGCTCCAGGTGAAATTAACATCGGCAAGCAGCCCGAAACCCATCTGCTTCCTGAGGGACAGCTGCATGGCGTTGTAGTTCGAAATATTGTTGTACAAGCCGGTCAACGCGCCCGGGACGGAGGGTCCGATGCCCAGGTACTGGGGAAATGGCCGCGCAGCCTGACCACCCCCAAGTTTATTCGCAGGTACCTGGTTGATATCCGCCTGAAACTGTAGCCCGGATCCGTGGCTGCCGACGTACGCGGCTTCCGCGGTCATATTCGCAGGCAATCGGCGCTCGACGGCCAGCGACCATTGCCAAATTTTGCTGACTGGCGTGTGGTAAGGCATATAAGGTATGTTTCCACCACCCTGGCCGTTATAGGCGCCGGGATTTCTGCTGGGTGGAAGATAGGGCAGGTTCGTACCCGAACCGGAGAGCTGTACGACCGGCGCCTGGCCCGGATTGGCGGAGATGCTCCCCGTGCTGGCGCTGCCGAAGCCAATCGGGGAACCGTCCACGTCCATGCTCCACACGGTTGCATACTCGCCCACGCCGCCGCGCACAGCCCAGTCGGGAGCCGGCGCCCAAGCAAACCCAATGCGAGGCAGGACATTGTCGTAGACGGTCGCGATCGCCTTGGTTCGTCCATCGGCGCCCGCAAACCAAATGGCTCCCAGAGTATTGGTGATGGGGTTGTTGATGGTCGGATCGAAGCTGCCCGCCTTATTATTCTGCTCGCTAAACCCGCCGTGGATCTCCCACCGGAGACCGAGGTTTATCGTAAGATTGGGGAACAATTTAATATCGTCTTGCACAAATACTGCCGGAAGTTTGGATCGCATTCCCTCTGATCCCTGATCCAAAGCGGACCACTGCTGCACATCCCCAAGCAAAAAGTCCGAATAGCCGACATTGGAGTTGGGGGAGGTGTATTGGCCAGTAAACGTCAGGCTCGCCCCGTTGAGATTTCCCCACGGCGTCGAGTTATCCTGTTCCATCAGAAGATCAGCACCGAGGTGCAGGATGTGTTTGCCGCGAATCATCGTCACTACGTCTGACAGATCAAACGCGTTTTGGATATAGATTGCGTTGGTTTGCGGGTTAAGCGTGTTGTTGTTACCGCCGATTCCATCGATCGTGATGTTCGGAAACATATCCACTTTGGCAAATTGCAAGCCGAGTTTGGCGGGATAACCCTTATTCAGGCTGCCGGGGAGAAACCAATTGCCCCCCCTGGCAAATGAATAGTGCGCTTCGTTCACTATTTTCGGATTAAAGGTGTACACGTCCGTGACTTGAGCGGAAATTCCTTCGCCCGAACTCACCTGAGTATCGATGGGAGCAACTGCATTCAGGGTGTTGTTCGCAGAATTCGCCTGCACCAAGATGGTGAAGTTTATCCGGTTCTTGTCGCTCAGGTTGTAGTCCAGGCGCCCGAACGTGATTCGCTGCGGACTGCTGCCCGTCTGCAGGAAGCGGTAGTTGTTGGCTACGAGTCCCGCGATGTTCGGCTCCGGATAGTACTTCTGAATGGCGACAGCTACCGGATCGAAGCGGCCAGATGGAATCTGGTTGCCCGGAAACGGCAGCCCGGTGTTCGGATCGTTGATGACGCCGAAGACCGCAGGATCGAAATACCCCTGTTTCATGGCATCAGTGGGTACGGTCTTAATCTGCGTCGATTGGTTTGGTTTTGTGATTTGGTCGTAATCGAAGTAGAAGAACATCTTGTCCTTCAACTTCGGCATCGGCCCGCTGAACGATCCGCCAAAGTTGTTGAACCGCAGTTTCGCTTTGGCCCCCGAATTGAAGTAGTCTCTCGCGTTCAGAGCGTCATTCTGGAGATACTCATATGCCACACCGTGCCATTGGTTCGAACCGGTTTTGCTGATCAGGTTGAAAACATTTCCTCCGCTGCCATATTGGGCGGAGAAGGACGTCGCAACGATACTGACTTCCGCGATGGATTCAGTAACCTGGCTGTTAATATTGGCACTGTGCGGCATCCTGATTGTTCCCCCATCAACCAGGTAACTGGAGTAGTAGGGTAGGGTTCCATTGATGGCCATCGCCACCCCCGGATTCGATGATCCCGCATTGGATCTCGGAGTGCCCGAAGCACCGGGTAGCATCTTCACGAAGTTCTGCCAATTAGGCGTAACGTTGGGCAGAGATTCCAGGGCCGTAGTGTTAAAGGTGTTTGCCACCTCGGGATTTTCAGTATGCATCGTCTGCACATCGGATGAGACCACAACCTCCTGCGTAGAGGAGCCGACGCTCAAAGTGGCATCGACCGTCGCGGAGCCCACTTGCAGGGTTACGGGCCCATGTACGAGCTTCTCGAAACCTGCCTTGGAAAAGGTAAGAGTGTAGTTTCCGGGCAAGCTCGAAACAGTGTCAAAGATACCTTCGCCGTTAGTTACAAACTGCTTGGTCGCACCCGTATCGTTGTTTGTGACCGTTACGGCCACGTCAGGTATAACCGCCTTCGACGCGTCTGTTACGGTGCCGCGGATGTCAACGGAGTTAGTATTTTGCGCGCGACCAGCCCCGGCCGCGCACAGCAGAAAACAGCAAACGAACGTGATGCGACCTGCTGGACTCATACCGCCTCCGTGAAAGTACTGCCATCTCTGGCGACTCTGCTGGACTCATACCTCGAGGAGTGACGTCGTCGCCTTTTTTATAAACTCCTGGCCCTATTTCGAACCTGCTCGCGGACCCCAACGGTTGTAGACATTCGATTGTCTAGAAAACTCCAGCGGGTGATCCGGAACCCGACGAGGACGATAGCCCTTTTCCACTATCACTGTCAAGCAGAAAGTTGGCAGAGTTACGCCTTTGAACATTCGATTGTTTATGCTATTGCTGTAATGCGTTTTGGAGCGCCCGCCGGGCGCAGATGCGTTTACACATGCAACAACGCACAGTTAGGAAACGCTTTGACTACTCAGAGTGTTTCAGGAGTTCCCCGAGTGCCCTTTCCTGGTGCAGCAAAGACGTTGGAACGCGGAGGCAGCCAATGGTGCGCCCGAATAGCAACCAAGGAAATTGTCTCCGGACTCGGAACGCGGGGGAAGCGAGTGTCGATGGGCGAGCAACGGCATTGGGCAACACGACTGACAAGCAGGTCTTGTGTTAAATTTATGAACGCGCAACCGGCCACAAAGAGATGTCGAGAGGGACTTTGTCAAGCGGTCGTCCTCCTCGGTATTGGTATCCTCTGCCTCCATGCTGAGGCCGCCTCTGACAAGGCCGGCGACTATCGGGGCGAACCGTTTCACGACAGCGTATACAACGGCGCCCCGCAACGTATTCCGGGACGAGTCCAGTGCGCCTATTACGATCTGGGCGGGGAAGGGATTGCCTACCACGACTCAGATACGAAGAATAACGGCAGCGGGGCTCTGAACCCGGCGGATGGCACTTATTTGAATCAGTTCCGTATGGGCGAAGGCGTTGATACCTCCTATACCAAATATCACGATCAGATCGACAACAATCCTTACCAACAGCTGCAGCCGCCTGAAGGTTTGCTCTATGTCGGTTGGACGGTACCGGGAGAATGGTTCAATATGACGGTCGACGTGGAACAAGCGGGTATCTACGAGGTCAACCTTTTATACACTTCCAACGCTGGAGGGGAGATAGCGTTTGATTTGAACGGAAACAAACTAACCGGGCCGCTCAATATCCGGTCGACATACAACCCCGCCGACCCTATCGCCTGGAGGCAGTGGCACCACTGGGACGTCATGAAGGATCTTGCGGAGGTTACGCTGCCAAAGGGAATCAATGTACTGACTCTGCACGTGGTGACGACGGGTAACATGAACTTCGCCTACCTGGACTTCACACTCAAGAAATAAACCTCGGTATTAGCCGGAGGCTCCATGAACCGTGTCCAGGCCGCGGATTAAGGAGTTCAATCATAAGCCGGGCCGCCATGGCCCGGTCACTTCGCGGTTGCAACTTGCGATCGGCCTCTAAAATAATTTTACCCATGATGAATTTTCTTTTAGCCCTGGGCACCCTGGGCGTTACAACCTCGACGATCTACGCAACACTGGTGTTGTTCGGTGCGCTGCGCTTCTCCAAACGCCGGAAATTGGCGCAATCTGCCGAATTCACCCCTCCGGTAAGCCTGCTCAAACCGTTGCACGGTTCGGAACCCAAGCTCGAGCAGTGTCTCGAAAGCTTCTTCGTGCAGAAGTATCCAGTGTTCGAGATCCTGTTTTGCGCGCGTAGCGACCGGGACCCCGGCCTGGCGCTCGCCATGCGTGTAGCCGAGCGGCATCCGCACATTCCGACAAAATTTCTTTGCTGCGGCGAGCCTCCTTACGCCAATGCGAAGGTATGGGCGCTCGAGCGAATGCAGGGTGTCGCCCAGCACAAGATCTTTGTCGTCAGCGATAGCGATGTCTCGGTGACACCAGATTATCTGCGCGCAGTGGTGGAACCGCTTTCCGACGACCGGATTGGCATGGTGACCTGTCTCTACCGCGGCGTACCGCTGGCGGCTACGAAAAGTGGAGGTAGCAGCTTCTGGTCGAGTCTCGAGGCGGTGGGTATGTCGGTCGAAATGTCCTCTGGTGTGCTGGTGGCGGAATTGCTCGAGGGGATGAGATTTGCTCTCGGACCAACAATGGTTGTGCGCCGCGAGCTACTGGATGGAGCAGGTGGCTTCACCGCCATTGGGGATTATCACGGTGATGATTTTATGTTGGGTAACCTGATAGCGGGGCATGGGCATAGGGTAGTGTTGTCGACTCACTCCATCGAGCATCACATTTTGAATACGTCTTTTGTCTCATCGGCGCTTCACCAGATTCGATGGATGAGGGGCACCCGCTTTTACCGTCCCAAGGGACATCTTGGAACTGTGCTGACCTTCAGCATGCCATACGGGTTACTGTCGACGGGAGTCGCTCTGGCATTGCACCAGCCATCGCTCGCTGTAATTCTATTGACTTGGAGTTGGGCAACGCGCGTGGTATTGGCCGCATGCGTGGGCCGTGTGGTCGTTCGCGAGCCTCGCGTCTGGCGTAACGCGATGCTTTATCCTCTTCGGGACTTGCTGGGCTTTTTCTTTTGGAGCGCAAGCTATTTGGGCAACCACGTATTGTGGCGTGGAGAAGTTTATGAGCTGCTGCGGGGGGGGCTGATGCGCAACCGATCCCAACCTGTGGACCGTGAGCCCTGTGCGGCTCGGGCCGAGCCACCCATAACTTCGCTCGGCTCTCACTAGAAATTGGTCCGCCGCAGATGCACCAGGTCCTGGCCCATGAAGACGCCAGGCACGGCACAACATCGCCGGCGCTCGCATACAGTATGAAAAAGTCCTCGAAGGAAAACAGCCGGAGTGGCGGATCTACAACAGCTTTTGACGGACCGCGGTGTGGAGTGACTTCCAGTCTCGCCAATCACGAAAAGGTGACTAAGCTCGTTTTCTGGGCCCCCAGGAACGGAGACTCCTAGGAATCCAGGTGCCCATCACTTCTACATCTTGAAAGAAGGCGAGAGGCTTAAAAGACGGGGAGGTGTCCGGACAAACTATTGTCTATTGAAACCACAGCTGATATTTTGTTACTGATAAAGGTTATACGTACGGGGTCGAACCGGCATAATGGGAAAGCTCACGCGCGACGAAGACCTCCCTGCTCGACCCATAAGCCTGAAAACCCTTGCGGCTTATCTCAATCTTGATCCAACGACAGTCTCCGTGGTTCTGAATGAGGTGCCTGGGCGCTCCATTCCTGAAGCTACCCGTGAGCGCATCCGCGAGGCAGCCCTCAAATTCAACTATGAGCCGAGTTTTCTGGCGCGATCATTAAGAAATCGCCGCACCATGACGGTGGGTATTTTGGTCCCAGTGCTGGCCGACGGTTACCACGCGGAAGTGATGACCGGCATAGGCGACCGGCTTCTGGAGGAGAGGTACTTTTACTTCATCGCTCACCACCGGCACCGACCCGATCTTATTGAACAGTACCCCCGCATGCTGATCAGCCGCGGCGCGGAGGGACTGATTGCGATCGATACAAACCTGATACATAAGCTCCCGTTACCGGTGGTCGCGGTCGCCGGGCATAGGCGTATGAGTGGTGTCACGAACGTGGTGCTGACCATCGCCGCGCCGCGGAGTTGTCGCTTCGTCATCTTTATGAACTCGGCCACCGCAAGATTGCCTTCATGCGCGGGCAGCCGTATAGCTCCGATTCCGACGCAAGGTGGCGGGGCACCGTAGAGGTTGCGCGGGATCTTGGCCTCATCATCCGGGCCGAACTAACAATCCAACTCGAGAAGGACCTGACGTCGCCGGAACTGGGATATCCAGTCGTTGCGCGGCTGTTAGCTCACCTCCGCAGCTTTACCGCGATACTCTCCTTCAACGATATTGCGGCTATCGGCTGTATACGTGCTCTTCACGATTCAGGTCTACGGGTTCCTCAGGACGTGTCGGTAGTGGGCTTTGACGACATCAAAGAGGCAGCTTTCCAGACGCCGAGTCTCACCACCATTCGCCAACCCCTCCATCACATGGGAGAATTGGCCGTTGAATTACTACTCGAACAACTCCGGCCTTCGGGAACTACAACTTCTCCCTCAGATAGCAGTGGAACCAGAACTGATCGTCCGCGAATCCACCTGTCCTTCGAAGGCAGAGACTGCGTAAAGTCGATTAACCAGAGCTGTCAGGAAACATGTTTAGCACTTGGAATCCCTTCCTTTGAAGCGTTTGTGACTACGGCCCCCCGGGGATCATGGGAGGTATTCCATATCGTGTCCCTGTAATTACTCTGTAATTACTCCTCTGTAATTACTCCTGTAATTACTCGGTCCGGCGTCGCGTGCAGGAAATTCGGGGTATCTCGCTCGTTTTTCGCGAGATGTGGGATTCCACTGCACTCATCTATGTGACGCACTACACGAGTGTGAATTTCTCCGGAGCCTGCGTAGAACATCGGCGTGATATGAGAGTCTAAGCAAAAGCAGGCCAGTGTGCCTGGTTGAGCGGTGTGCCGCAGCTGAGTGACAGCCTGCTGCCCGGGCCAGTCTGGCCGACATCGAATTGAGGATCCAAAATTGAGAGCGAAGTCTACTCGATTGCCCTCCTACCTGGAAGTGCTTTGCTCTTTTTTGATCTTTGCCATGCCGGCGCCGGCATTTGTGTCTGCGGCTGTGGCCCAAACCATTTCGGTGACCCACCCCCCGGATGCGGCCGACCCCGCGACCGCGCCGCATAGCCCCGACAATCGGAGCTCCACCTATATCCCGATGGATAGCTGGATGTATCCCGCGCTCGAGAGACTTCAGGGGCTGGGCTACTTGGATACCGCGTTTCGGGGTCTCAGGCCATGGACACGCCTCAGCGTTGTGCACATGCTCAAAGCCACCGATCCAGAAATACAAGCCGGCAAAGGCGCCGCGAACGACGAAGCCAGGGCAATTTATGCCGCAGTTGCAAGGGAGCTGCTCCCGGACGAGACGGAAGAGTATTCGCGCGCTGAGCTGGATTCAATCTATACGCGCGTCGTAGGCCTGACCGACACGCCGCTTGTCGACAGCTACCATCTGGGGCAGACCATTTACAACGACTACGGGCGGCCGTACCAGGCAGGCGTCAACCACGTGAGCGGCGCGAGCGGGCGCGCCGAATCAGGACGCTTCTCTCTCTACCTGCGTGGGGAATATCAACATGCGCCGAATGCGCCCGGCTACGACACGACACTCTTCACCTATCTCTCCACTGTGGTCGATTTGATCCCGGTCGCAACCAACCCCGTGCAAGACACGATTCCCCACGGTCCCATACTCACTCGCAACGACTTTCGCCTGCTTGAGGCCTATGCGTCCTGCCATTTATGGGGGCACGAGGTGTCGTTCGGCAAGAAGGATCATTGGCTGGGGCCCGGCGTCGGTGGCAGCTTCGCCTGGAGTAACAACGCAGATAACACTTACAGCTTCGAGATCAACCGCGTAGAGCCCTTGCGTGTTCCCCTGCTCTCGCGGCTCACCGGCCCCTTTCGCTATGATTTCTTTGTCGGCAGCCTGCAGGGTCACACGGATCCAAACGCGCCCTGGGTGCATATGGAGAAGATCAGCTTCAAGCCCACGCGCAACCTCGAAATGGGCTTTGAGCGCACCGTGATCTGGGGCGGCAAAGGCCATGAGCCTATTACGCTGCATACGTTCCTGCGCAGCTTCTTCAGCGCGGCGAGTGTTCCGCTAGACGAAAAGTTTTCGAGAAACGACCCCGGCGCGCGCTTCAGCAGCTTTGACTTTACCTACCGGCTGCCTTTTGTGCGCAACTGGCTCACGCTCTACACCGATTCGTTTGCGCACGACGACGTGAACCCCATCAGCGCGCCCCGGCGTGCCGCCATCCGGCCCGGCATCTATCTCTCGCACGTACCGGGGATCCCGCACCTGGATTTGCGCGTTGAAGCAGCAAGTACCGATCCCCCAACAACGGAAAGCGTGAACGGCAGGTTCCTTGAGTGGGAAACAGTGCAGAGGCAAGGCACGACGAATAAGGGCTTCCTCTTCGGCGATGCTGTCGGACGTGAAGACAAGGGTGGCCAGGCTTGGATCACTTATCACCTTTCCGCCAATGAGCAGATACAGTTCTCCTATCGCAATGTGAAAGCTGCCAAAGACTTCATTGCAGGAGGCACAACCCAGAATCAGTTCAAGCTCGACGTGGTGAAGCGGTTGGGCAAAGATGTGGAGCTCAATGCGTGGATCCAACAGGAAAGTTGGAAGGCCCCTGTTTATCGCCCAGGTGCGAATGGAGACACGGCGGCAGCTGGACAGATCACCTGGTATCCCCACAAAACTAAAGTTTTCTAGATGTTGATTGGCTCCTCAGGTAGGACTTGAACCTACAACCTCCCGGTTAACAGTAGACTGCGAAACGTTCTCTCCTGACCCTAATTCCGCGCGGACGGTAAGCCCTTCCAGCTGACTGTTGAATTGTCCTTCTCAGCCTGTTCTTTAACGTTCTTGTAATGCAGTTGCTGCTTCCGAAAGCGGCAAGCGGCAATTTTTCCGTGCGTTTCCCTAACGCCGCAATTGCACAGACATGAAAAAGCTTGAACGCTGCAAAGTGTGTAGAGACCGTAAACTTCTGGGGAATCTGTTACCGATCGAACGATGGGTGCGCTGTTGAATCTTCAGATAGCCCGACAGTGTCTGAAAGATGGCACTACAAAAGGTGTTGTAACCGCTATAGTAGTCATATTCCGCATTACTCCATTGCATGAGTCTCTTGCTTGCCCCTTTTATGGTCTGCAAAGCAGTTGGTATGAGGACGCCGGATCCAGTTTGCTTATCCTATGAGTTCAGCAAGAAAAAGGGTCTATTTCTCTTCTATCTTCGAGTCTGCTGTTTTCCGGGCTGGCGTTCGCGGGTACGCCTGCCATGGCGCAGACCGAGCCTCACCTGGGAACAGGTGAGGAGCAAATTTGAGGCGGTGAATCCAGCCTTGAAAGCGGACGCTTTCGGTGTCGACGAGCTGCGGGCGGAAGAAATCACCGCCTATCTTCGGCCCAACCCGCAGTTCAACTTTGCCGCAGATGGAACCCAGTTCCCTCCGCACAAGGGACCTTGGACGCCTCTCACTAGCACTCAGTACCAAAGCACTTTCAGCTATCTCCACGAACGCCAGCACAAGCGGGAGCTTCGTCTGGAGAGCGCGGTGGAAGGGCACGCGCATCGGTCAGTCACTGCATGAAGACCTGGACCGGAACATGGTTTTCACGCTGCGCAGCGCCTTTGTGCAAACCCTCCAGGCCAAGGAGGTGCTGGAGCTGGCAAAAGCCGATCTGGACTATTACGACAAGATTATCGATATCAGCAGGAACCGGCTGCGTGCCGGCGACCTGGCGCAGATCGACTTCGATCGCATCGAGCTATTACGGGTGCAATACGAAGCGGAATTGCAGACCGCGATCGTCAACCTGCGCACGGCAAAGATCCAATTGCTGCAATTGCTGAACGATCGGACGCCTGTCGACCAGTTCGACGTGAGTGGCCCGTTTGACTTTTCCAGCGCGCTGAGACCGCTCGATGACTTTCGCCAGATAGCGCTCGATACGCGTCCCGACCTCCACGCGGCGATGCAGACGATTGAGCAATCCAAGACAAATTACAAGCTGGCGGTTTCCAACGGTTCGACCGATCCCACTTACAGCGCATGGTGGACGCACAATCCGTCGTTTAACAACATAGGTTTGGACGACAACACGCTCGGCCTCAGCTTCAACATACCGTTGCGCATCTTCGACCGCAATCAGGGCGAGAAGAAGCGCACGCTGATCGACATCGACCGCAGCAACCAGTTGACGGACGCCACGCGGGCGCAGGTCTTTAGCGATGTCGACTCCTCCTGGGAACAGGTGCGCAGCAACATCGCCTTGCTCCAACCCTACAAGGACAAATACAGAGACCAGGCGACGCGGGTGCGGGACACGGTCACCTATGCCTACCTTCATGGCGGAGCGTCGCTGATGGACTTTCTCAACGCACAAAGCGATTATCGCGTCGTGCAGCTGGCGTATGCCCAACTGATCGGCGCGTACTTAACGGCTGTGGGCCAACTGAATCTTGCTGTAGGACGTGAGGTGATCCAATGATCGGACATACAGAGGCGAGGCGCTGCGTCGAAGACTCTGCGGTTCATGACTCTGTTGATCGTTCCGGCACTGGCAGTTACCGCCTGCAAGAGCAGGCAGGACGCAGGCGATGATGGTGCCCCGCCGGCAACCAATGTAGTGACCACCGGCGACATGAGCCTGGTCTCGGTCGACAAGCCCGACCAGTTTCCCGCTGGTCAGCGCTGAGGCGTATGATGCGCCGGCTGAGCTTGATGTGACTGGAACGGTCTTTCCCGATATCGCTCGCGAAGTCCCGGTCATCTCGCTGGCCAGCGGGCGCGTGGTCGACATCAAGGCCCGCCTGGATGACAACGTTCGCAAAGGCCAATTGCTGCTCAAGATTCAGAGCCCCGACAGCACCAATGCCTTTGACACCTATCTAAAGGCCGTAGCCGACGAGCGCATGAATAACAAGGCCTATGTGCGCGCCAAGGACCTCTACGCGCATGGCGCTATCTCGCTTGGCCATGTTGGAGCAGGCTGAAGATGCTGAGACCGACTCTCTGGCAGATCTGAAGGCCGCGGAAGAGACACTCGAGACCCTGGGCGTCGACAAGGACCATCCCTCGCCGGTGGTCCCGGTCTATTCTCCCATCTCCGGCGTCATTGTTCAGCAGAATGTTACCAATGCCGCAGCGGCCGGTGTCACCTACTCCGGCTCGGCGACGGCCTTCACCGTCGCCGATCTGTCCGTGGTATGGGTCATCTGCGATGTCTACGAAAACGACATTCCCAAGCTGGCACTGGGACAGTTAGCACAGATCAAGCTCAATGCCTATCCCGATCGCCCGCTTACCGGGCACATTTCCGACATTGGCCCGGTCCTTGATCCCGCAATCCGCACCGCCAAGGTGCGTATCGAAGTTCCGAATCCACGCATACTCAAGATCGGCATGTTTGTCACCGCAGTCTTTCAAAGTCTGCAGAAGAAGCACTTCGCGCTGGTTCCCGCACCGTCTGTTCTCCATTTGCATGACCGTGACTGGGTCTTTGTACCCGCGGGCGGCAACAAGTTCCGCAGAGTTGAGGTCAAGGCCGGCCAGATGGTGGGCGACAAGCAGGCAATTCTCTCCGGTATCCAGAGCGGGCAGCAGGTTGTTTCCAACGTGCTCCAGCTGGAAGCAACGCTGGAGGCGCAATGATCCGGGCCCTCGTCGATTTTGCGCTCAAAAATCCTCTGATCGTGCTGTGTCTGGCAGTCCTGATGTTCGCATGGGGAGTGATCTCGTTCCACAATCTTCCCATCGATGCCTATCCCGATGTGGCCAACAATTACGTGAACATCATCACCCAGTGGCCCGGCCATTCCGCCGAAGACATCGAAAAGCAGGTTACGGTTCCGACTGAAATTCAGATGGCCGGAATCCCGCACATGGAAAGTCTGCGCTCGTTTTCATTAGCTGGCATCTCCAGCCTCATGATGAACTTCGACGACGAGTCGGACAACAACTGGAATCGCGAGCGGGTGGTCGAGCGAATTGGCATGATCACACTTCCGGCCGGCTTGGTGCCGCAACTGCAGACGGACTGGAGTCCGGCAGGCCAGATCTATTGGTACACGCTGGAAAGCAAGAACCCCGCATACGATGTGATGGAGACCAAGTCCATCGCCGACTGGACACTGGGCAAACAATTCAAAAGCGTACCCCACATCGTCGATGTGGCCACGTTCGGCGGACTCACCAAGGAATACCAGATTCGTCTGGATCCGAACAAATTGGTCAGCTACGGGTTGAGCATCGCCCAGGTTGAGCAGCAGTTGGCCATCAACAACGCCAACGGTGGCGGCAGCTTTATCCAGACTGGTCCGCAGCAGATCAACGTCCAGGCGCAAGGGCTGTACAGAAATGTCCAGGACATCGAAAACACCATCGTCATGGCGGTCAACGGCGCGTACATTCGCATGAAAGATATCGCCATCGTCGAGCAGGGACCCAAGATCCGCCTGGGCCAGATCAGCAAAGCCTATCGCGATGACAAAACCGGCAACATTATCGACAATCCCGACTTGGTCGAAGGCCAGGTGCTGCTGCAAAAGGGTGACGATGCCGATCCGGCTCTCAAGGGCATCGAAGCCAAGGTCAAGCAACTCAACGACGATATTTTGCCCCCAGGGGTCAAGGTCGTTCCCTTTCTCGATCGCTCAGACCTGGTCCACTTCACCACCCATACGGTGCTGCATAACCTGACCGAGGGCATCATCCTGGTGGTGATTATTCTCTTCATCTTCCTGGGCAACGCGCGCGGTGCTCTCATCGTGGCCCTCACCATTCCATTTGCACTCTTGTTCGCGGCCACCTGCCTGGACCTCGTCCACATTCCGGCAAATCTGCTCTCACTCGGTGCGCTCGACTTTGGCATGGTCGTGGATGGCGCCGTGGTGATGGTCGAAAACATTATTCGACATCTCGGCATGTCTAAGGACACCAGCACCCCATTGGAGAAGATACGGAGTGCGGCGCAGGAGGTGCAGCGGCCGGTCTTTTATGCCATCGCCATCATCATCACCGCTTATCTGCCCATCTACACCTTGCAGTCCGTGGAAGGCCGCCTCTTCAGGCCGATGGCGTGGACGGTTGGCTTTGCCCTGCTCGGCGCGATGATCTTTTCCATCATCATCGCCCCGGTATTGGCCAGTATCTTCTTCCGCAGGGGCGCACGTGAGTGGGAGAATCCAGTGCTGCACTGGATCACCAAACGGTATCGCATTCTGCTGACCTGGGCGATTGACAAACGAGCACTGACCGTCGGCATCGCGTTGGCCGGCTTCGCGCTCGCGATCTTTCTCGCCTTTAGCGGCGTCATCGGTTCGGAGTTTCTGCCCCACCTCGATGAAGGCGCGATCTGGGCCCGCGGTACCCTTGCGCCTTCCACCGGGCCAGACGAGAGTCTGCGAATTTCCACCCACGCTCGCCTGATCATGGCCTCCTTCCCTGAGGTTACCGAAGTCGTCGACTCAGATCGGACGTCCCGACGACGGAACCGATTGGACCGGCTTCTTCAACACCGAATACTACATTGGCCTCAAGCCCAAAGAGCAGTGGCGCCCCGTCTTTCACCAGAACAAAGAGGCCCTCATCGCCGCCATGGACAAGGAACTGGAGAAGACTCCTGGTGTTATCTGGGGTTTTTCGCAGCCCATTGCGGACAACATGGAAGAGGCGGTATCCGGGGTCAAAGGCCAGCTTTCGGTCAAGATCTTTGGCGACGACTTGCGCACCCTGGAGGCCAAGGGCAACGAAATCGTCTCGGTGATGAGCAAGATCCCGGGCGTCGCGGATCTGGGACTCTTCCGGGTCATTGGGCAACCCAACCTGACCTTTGTCGTGGATCGTCCCGCATGCGGCCGTTTCGGCATTAACGTAGCCGATGTGCAGGACGCCATTCAGACAGCCGTCGGTGGCGGTGCGGTCAGCACGCTGCTGCTGGGCGAAGCGCAATATGACGTCGTGCTCCGCTACCAGCAAAAATATCGCGATACCAAGGAGGCGATTCAAAACGTACGGCTGCTCTCACCCTCTGGAGAGCGCGTATCGCTGGCCCAGCTGACCAAGATGGAAACCACAGACGGGGCCGAAGAGATCTATCGCGAGGGCGAATCACGCTACATCGCCATCAAATACAGCGTTCGTGGCCGCGATCTCGGCAGCACTGTGGAAGAAGCCATCAAGAAGGTGCATGATCAGGTGAAACTACCGGTGGGGTACCACACCGACTGGGCCGGGGAGTACAAGAGCAAACAGCGCGCGGATGCCCGCCTGGCGATCGTTACGCCGATCACGATCTTTCATCATCTTCATGATCCTCTATGCCATGTTCCGCTCTTTCAAGTGGGCCACGCTGATTATGCTGAACGTGCTCATGGCGCGCGTGGGTGGATTGCTTGCTCTCTATTTCACCGGCACCAACTTCAGCGTCTCGGCTGCGATTGGCATGCTCGCCCTGTTTGGCGTGTCGGTGCAGACCGGTGTGATCATGCTTGAGTACATCAATCAGTTGCGCGTGCGCGGCCACTCCGTTCAAGACTCAGCGATCGAGGGAGCCGTGTTGCGCCTCCGTCCCATCATGATGACCATGCTGGTCGCGACCCTGGGACTGATTCCCGCGGCTCTATCGCACGCTATTGGATCTGACTCACAGCGTCCGTTTGCCATCGTGATCGTCGGTGGCCTGATCTCCGATCTGGTCATGAGCATTTTTCTGTTGCCGACACTCTATGTATGGTTTGCGGGCGAGCATGACGTGCTGCCAATTCCTGAAGGTGAATTTGAGAACTAGATAGTTTGCCCAGGGTTCATCGGGGAGCACTGTTTCGTTTACCAGTTAATACGGTTTAGGCGATGAGGGTGAAGATATGACCCAGGTTACGCGTCGCAAGCAGGCTTTCAGCTTAGATGCCGGGTCCAAAGGCAGGTCGGGTGAGGTGCTGTACGTGGCCTGTGGAGAGGTGTTCCAGGACGATCGTCTCCGTCGTCTTTTCGGCGGGCATCGATTACGGGTGATCAGTCGAGCAAACGGGCTGCTGGATGCCCTGGAGCATTTGGAACGCAACCTGGTCGACCTTATTTTGCTGGGTCATGAATTAGGAGAAGAGGACTCGTCGTTGTTTGTGGCAGCTGCGCGCCGGCGTGGCTTTTCTGGTCCAATTTTTCGGGTTGCATCGAGCCAACCTGATTGGGAAACAGGACCGGGGTCGGGTGCTCACGACGGCTCTATCACTCTCACCGCCCGGGAACGCGATGTTCTGAGACGGGTGTCGGAAGGTTGGTCCAACCGGGAGATTTCTCGCGCGCTGGGATGTTCTGAAAGCGCTATCAAAGGAGTTCTACAGCAGCTATTTAACAAGCTTGGGGTCAGAAAGAGAGCGCAGGTCGTTCGCCTGGCACTGGAAAAGCGCCTGCCCTATCTGCCTGAAGGTTCCAAGATCGTGCTGAATGAAACGCGAATCCATATAGGCGATTTTGTGATCGACTTGCCCAGGCGTCAGGTTCTGGTCCGAGGGGTCGAAATCCGGTTGACTCCACAAGAGTTTGAACTACTCGCGATTCTTGGTAAACATCCTGATGAGCTGCTGCGACACGAGAGACTGCTGGGGATGCTTTGGAACGATCCGAGGAGGCCCAGGGACTCGCTCCGCGTTCTCGTCTCTGCTGTCCGCGCAAAACTTGAGAAGACTGCGAATGAATCTTATATTGTGACGCAACACAGTTTAGGGTACCGCTTCCGTCCATCGCCTCGAAGATAACAAGGTCAACGGGGTGAAGATGTGCAGAATGGTCCATCTTGCCTTTCTCTTTACTTCAAATAAGCCCGGACCAGGTCAATCATGTCTTCAGCCAGCTCCTGGGGCTTCTCAGGCACCTTTTCCCCCGACAAAAGATGGAGCCTGATGTGATCTTCCAACACTTCGGCCATCAGGCTGTTAATGCCGCCGCGGACATTGGCGAGCAGCATCAAGATGTCCGCGCAGTCCTCCGCGGTCGAGAGGGAGCGTTCGATGGCGTCTACCTGGCCACGTATGCGCTTGATGCGGGCCAATAATTTTTGCTTATTTTTTTCCAGATGCGGCATTTTTCCTTGCCTATACCCTAGGGGGATATGGTACACATAGTTTAGCGGCAACCCCACGGAGTTGTCACTGGAGAACCTGAAGAATTTATGAAGACCGAAACCGCGCCGGAACCTCCACGAAGCTGGAGTGTTCCCCTGCGCTGTGACGGCCGGTCAGGATGCTGCCTCACGTTTTGATGGTATCCTTCCGCGCTCCTCACAGTGCACAACCTGTACGAGTGAGTGAGCAGTACCCGCTGAGCAGCACACAGATCAGCGGTTCTACCCACCCCTCCTGAGCCAACCGCCCGGACCGATGCGCCGCTGACCGCCAACCCATGCGTTGGGCCGGCTCGGAGAGCACACCCGCGCCGGAAGGAGGATGTCATGACCAAGACCTTGTTCGTTTTGCCTGGCGTGGTGCGCCGCACCCTGTCGTGCGTGTGGGTCGACACCGGAAACCCGGCACAGCCGCTTGCCTGCGTGTGGATCGACCGTGATCTGCACATTGCCGCTGACCATGGGGGCGACGAGTCTCAGGAATGCCCCTTATGCGCCTGGAACCGGACCCAGCGGGAGCCAGCATGAATCGTATTAAGTCCAACGTCATGGTCATGAAAGACTGTCGATTGGGGCTGACCACGACGCTGAAAGGAAGAAACCATGACGATGACGTTGTTGTTTGCGGGAAGATTATCCGCGGCATTGATGCTTGGTGCGATCGTGGGAGTGGAACGCCAGTGGCGCCAGCGCACTGCCGGTACAAGGACGAATGCACTGGTAGCCGCGGGTGCCTCGGCATTTGTGATGGCCGCACTCTTGCTCGACGACGATCCATCCGCCCGCGGCAGGATTGCGTCCTATGTGGTTTCCGGCGTTGGCTTTCTTGGCGCCGGTGTGATCTTCAAGGACAGCGGCAATATTCACGGCCTGAATACCGCTGCCACGATTTGGTGCTCGGCGGCGATTGGGGTGCTGGCGGGCTTTGGCGCTCCTCACCTTTCCTTGATTCTGGCACTGGCGGTGATTTTCACCAATACAGTCCTCCGTCCACTGGCATACCGTCTGCATCCGGTCTTACCCGAGGCAACTCCGATTGAAACCACCTATGAGGTAAACCTGACATGCCGCAGTGCAGACGAGGCTCATTTGCGCACCTTGCTTCTCACTACGATTTCGCAGTCCCCAGCTGTACTTCAGGCCATTCACAGCGTGGATGTAGAGAACACAGATCGCATGCAGATACGCGCAGCTCTCAGCGTGTTGGGTCGCCGCAATGAAGTGGTAGAACAGGTTGTAAAGCGGATTTCGTTCGAGCCTGGAGTATCGGCTGCGAGCTGGTCGGTCGTATCTATGGCGTTGGACTAAATGGCGGTCAGTTGCCTTGAGGGAAGCGCAGAACTGGAGCGGCTGCTAGGCCGCAAGCAAGTGGAACTGGATTTTTTCAAACGAACCTTCGAGCAGGTCAGGGGAGCAGCGGCAAATCGTACCAGCGATGGCTTCACTTCGTAGCGAAAGCAGCGGTTTGAACCCTTATGACCATTGGACACGGCCTTCAGGCGGAATCTTTCAGGAAGTGCGAGCGCACACAACCCCTAATGCAGCGATGCGTACGCCACGACCGACAAAGCACTACTCGGTCAGTGCTTCACCCACGGCAGCCCGGGTGATCACAATGGCACGCAAGCGCTGTCACATTCTTTGAATCCTGGCAGATTTGGCTACAGTACTTTTGCTTATCAGGTGCGATACAGCTACAAGCGGGGTGCGCGCACTTCTTTGTTCCGGTCATACCAGCCCTCCTGCGAACCTTGCACTGTCACAAAAAACGAGACTCGACTGATGTAGTGACGCTGAAAGCTCGGGACCGGGTTTCCCCGATCGTGACATTTTTCCAAATTCAGAAAGCGTACTTCCCCCGGCCGGAGCGGCATCACCTATTATCGATTTCGGCCGTCAATTGATTTTACTGCGGTGGCCACGGCGCGTGGCCTACGGTAACACTCGGACCTCACGGAAGCCCAGCATATTCGGCCTTTGCCTGCTTGAAGATCGGGATGTCGGGACCCCGTCTTTCCAGTTACGTCTGTCTCGAATGATTCCGAATTATCCTCGCCTCGTCAGCTACGGCTAGAGTGGTCTAAGAGTTTTCATCATCGACAGGAACATGGGCCGCAATTGGGCAAAGTCGCGCTCTGGCGAGACAAACACGATGTAGAGCAGGTCGCCATCCTGGCTCGCGACCGTCACCAGCCAATCCCTCTCCGGGAGCGTGCTTCCGTTTTCCACCAGAGGGGAGCGACCTCGCAGCTCAAGGGTGTTGGCCATCTGGCCGCCCAGGTTCAAGGTTTGGAGGGAGCCCACTTGCTGCAGGCCACCATTCTGTTGACTTAGTTGCTGGGCCAGTTGAGCGGTTGCGCCGGCAAGTGAGTCTGCGTCCACAATTGCTCCGTTCGCCTGGACCGTTCCGATGACGGCTCCATAGACCAGACCGAAAGTGCCGAAGCCGCCTGCGGGAGCCAATGTCGCCCCTCGATTGGTCGCCTCCGTCACCCGCCAGCGTGAGGGATAGTCCATGCGAAAGCCGGCGCCGCGGTATTGGGTGAAGCGGTCGTCGAAGCCGAGTTGCGATCGATTCAGCGCGATAGGTCCATCACCGCCGTATTGGCCGGCAGATTGCCCGTCGCTGGTCGCTTGCGGGCCGGCCCCGGGAGCACCCACCGACAGTGCGGATTGGCCTGGACCGGAGGCGTAGTTTCCTTTTTTCCAGGCACCATCCTTGACCTGCTGAGCGGTGAAGGTTGGCTCCTGCAGGGCGAGGTCGTGAGCGCGCTTGAAGGCTGCTGAGGTCACCATCGGTCTAGTGAGCGGGGGGAGTGTCGCGATCTCGGCGTCGACGTATTCGGTGCGGTTGCCAGGGTTTGGGTGATCGGTGAGGATCTGCGCACCGCCCGCGCCGTATTTTGACTGAATAATCTCGAAAAATTGCGGTAGGCCGCGGGGATCGTAGCCTGCCTTGTAGAGGATGTCGGTCCCTAGCAGGTCGGCCTGCTTTTCGTCGTCTCGCGACATGCGCAGACCATAGAGGCCAGCTCCTCCACCGATGATCGCCTGAGCCGCTTGTCCTCCCGCGCCGTCGCCGAGCAGAATGCTGGAAGCAATCGCACCTAAGCCGGCCACGATGTTGGTGGCCTGCTGTTTTTTCATATTGCAGGTGGCGTGGCGAAGCACTACATGCGAAGTTTCATGGGCCAGCACGCCAGCCAGTTGAGCCTCGGTCTGGGCGGCCTGAACGGTTCCCAGATTGACAAAGATGGATCCGCCCGGCAGCGCGAAGGCGTTCACGTCGGAGCTTGCCACCACATGGAAGGTGTAAGGCCACTTGAGGCCCGATGCGTGTGCGACCAGGTGGGCGCCCAGTTGTGCGACGTAAAGCGAAACGGGATCATTTTCCGGGAGAACCGGCATCTGCTGGTATACCTGCGCAGCCACCTTAGCCCCTTCGGTGACCTCCTGCTGCGGCGTGAACGGGTTGGCGCAGGGTGGGGGCGGAGTATACGTCGCGTGCGCCATGGCGGAGGCTGCGCAGAATGCAAGAGCTGCCGCACAGACTTTCCAGACACGGGGGATAGAGCTGCGGTTTGGGGTTGAAATAGGATTGGACTGCATCGACTGATTACGCCTTCTGGCTCGCGCCGGGTGAGGCAACCGGTACGAGCCCCCTTTCAGGATCGAAAGGGAGACCGACAGGAATGGGACTTATCCAGTCATGTCACACCGTTTCCATTGTAGGTGAACGTCTGCCGGGGGCGATCGCAAACGGCCCCTAGGCGGTCTTCTCGATCACTGCTTCCGGGTGATGGGCATACTCTGCCCAGGAACCGTCGTACAGGGTGACGCGATTGGCGCCGGCAATTTCAAGTCCGAGAGCGATGACAGCCGCGGTGACGCCAGAGCCGCAGGTGGTCGTAATTGGCTGTTTCAAGTCCACGCCCCTGGTTGTGAATATCTGACGGAGTTGATCGACGGGCTTCAGACGGCCATCCTCAAGCAGTTCGGTGAAGGGGATGTTGATAGCTCCGGGCATATGGCCGGGGCTGATGCCCGGGCGGGGCTCGGGCGACGCGCCGGTAAAGCGACCGGCGGAGCGGGCGTCCAGAATTTGCCCGTGCCCGGCAATCATCTGCTGCATCTGCGTGAAGTCTTTCAGGGCATCACGGTCGAGTTTGGCGTGGAAGTTGGCTGGTGCGCGGCGAACCTGGCCAGACGATGTGGGAAGACCGGCCTCTAGCCAGGCGCGGAGGCCGCCATCGAGAATGTAGACCTCCGTGGCTCCGAAGGTGCGAAGCATCCACCAGGCACGCGGAGCGGAGAAAACGCCTTCCTGTTCGTAGATACAGATGGTCATGCGGTCATCGACGCCGAGAGCCGACATGTCACGCGAGAAAGCCTCTGCCGTTGGCAACATGTGGGGCAGCGGAGTGGTGCGGTCGGAGAGCTCTTCGATATCGAAGAAGATCGCGCCGGAGATGTGCGCGGCAAGATATCGTGCATGGGTATCAACCGGCGGCGTGACACCTACGGGAGGGAGTGTGGCGTCCAGGATTACCGTGCCCGGATCGCCCAGGCGGGCGGCTAGCCAGGAGGTTGTGACTACGGGATTCATGGATCAAGCTTACTTGGTCGCGAGCACCTGGGAACGGTATTGCTCGTCAGTGACATGTTCCATCCAATCGACGACCTTGCCGTTGAGCTTCTCCTGGATCGCAATATGGGTCATTGCCGTTGCCGGCGTGGCGCCGTGCCAGTGCTTCTCACCCGGCGGAAACCAGACCACGTCCCCCGGCCGGATCTCTTCGATCGGACCGCCTTCGCACTGCGCCCAGCCGCAGCCCGCGGTCACAATCAGAGTCTGACCGAGCGGGTGGGTATGCCAAGCCGTCCGTGCGCCCGGCTCGAATGTGACGCTGGCACCCTGCACCAACGCCGGATCGGGCGCCTGAAACAGCGGATCGATCCGCACCGTGCCCGTGAACCACTCGGAGGGCCCTTTTGCAGAAGGTTGTTTGCCGACTCTCTTCACTTCCATGCGCCTTATCCCCCACTCGATTTCCCAATCATGCCGATTCTTAGCCTAATCCTGTTTGTGGAACTAAATCTGCGGAAAGCATCCTCGCGGCGGCCCGGCGACGCTTTTCCCGGGACATAGATCAGGATCGTATGATTAACTGCTTGAATCGATGGGTGCTGCGTCAGTTCCGCCAAAGAGCGGTTCGATGGGGAGAATTATGGCAGATGAGCTTTATTTCGAAGATTTTTTCCCCGGCCAGGTTTTTGATTCCCTCTACACCTATCGGGTGAAGTCTGCCGAGATCATTGGGTTTGGCGAACGCTATGATCCGCAACCTTTTCACATCGACGAGGCAGCGGGCGAGAACTCATTTTTTCACGGCCTGGCGGCTTCCGGGTGGCTCACCGCCGCAATCGCCATGCGCCTGCGTGTGCAATCGATCACAGTGGCGGGTGGAATGATCGGTGCCGGTGTCGAAGAGATGCGTTGGACGCGCCCGGTTCGACCGAACGACAGTCTTCGCACCCACTCAGAAATACTTCATGTGCGGCGATCGGCTAGCCGACCCAATTACGGCATCGTTCGTTCCCGCACCACTGTTTACAACCAGCGGGACGAGGTCGTGCTGCAATCCATCGTCAATTTTCTGGCTCCGCTGCGGCCTTCCGTTTAGCGCCGCGAGGGTCATCGGCGAGGGACCTCACTGAGAAATCTGTTCCAGCGCCAGGTCACGGGTGCGCGGCCCCATAAAGCCGATCACCAACATCACGATCAGCATCGCCAACGCGATGAACACAAACACGCCGGTGGCGCCAAACTTCCGCAGCAAACCGGCGATGAGAAAAGAGGTGAAAATCGCCGACAAACGGCTCCAGGAGTACACGAAGCCCACCGCTCTGGCCCGGATGCCGGTGGGAAAGAGCTCGGTCTGATAGGCGTGAAAGCTGTAGGACATAATATTGTTCGCCAGGGTCAGACCAACGCCCATGGTGATGAGCAGCATCCCGCCCGACACTTGACTGAACATCAACCCGCACACCACGATGGCTGCCGCCGCCGCCACGATCACAGTCCGACGCTCGAAATTGTCCGCGATAAATAAGCCAATCATCGGCCCGACCGGGGCAGCGACGGCAATGATCGATGAATACATCAGGCTCGTAGTGACCGTAATTCCCTGCTTGATAAGCAGCGTCGGCACCCAGTTGGCGAAGCCGTAGAAGCCGACTGTCTGAAAGATGTTGAAGATGATCATCATGATGGCGCGTTTGCCGTACGGGGCCGCCCACATGTCGCGAAAGCTGTCGCTAGTAGTTACAGGTGTGGGCGCAGCCGGTGGGGGTAGCGTCCCTCCATTCTCTTCTGCGACGGTCGCCTCGAGCTTCGACAGCACGCGGTCCGCTTCCGCGAATCGACCTTTCTGGGCCAGCCAACGCGGGCTTTCGGGCAACGCGCGGCGAATGAACCACACGAACACCGCGCCGTGGGCGCCGATGATGACCACCCAACGCCAGCCATCTATGCCGAACGGCCGGCGGGGCACAAGCAGGTAGGAGAGGAACGCCACCACAGGCACGGATAGGAAACCTACCATTTGCTCGCAGGCAAACGCGCGCCCACGAATGTGCCTGGGTACGAGTTCGGAGATGTAGGTGCCGATGGTCACCAGTTCCACGCCGATGCCAAGTCCAGCCATGAAACGCCAGAAGTTCAGCCCGGCGGCCGTGGTTTGGAATGCCATGACCAGGTTTGCGGCGGTGTAGAAAAGCAGCGACCAGGTGAAGATGGCGCGGCGGCCGAAGCGGTCGGCGAGGAAGCCGCAGCTGATGGTGCCGAGGAAAAGTCCGGCGAACAAGGACGCAATGAAGCTGGCTACGCCGGTCATGCCGAACAGGCTGGCTGTGGTCGACGTCAGGATTCCGCTCTTGACGATTCCCGGGGCGACATAGCCGGAATACAGCAGGTCGTAGAGTTCGAAGAAAAAGCCGAGGCTAAGCAAGACGACGAACTTCCAGATTGTCCGGGTGGCTGGGAGCCGGTCGAGCCGTGCGGCGATTGCGCCCGCTGCCGTGGGGCCCGGTGGGGACATGACATGCAAAGGCCGCTCCTATCCGCTCTCAGTGCGCCGCAGCGTCGTCGATCCAGTACTCACTTCGGGACTTTAGCGTCAACTGCGGACGATCCTTGATTTCCAGATGCAGCGCGTGCAAGCCGGGCGCCAGGGACGTGGGGTGGAAACTCAGGACATAGTAATTGGGCACGTCGCTGGAGGCCGCGACGAGGCCTGCCTTGAGGTCCTTTGCGTCGCGGAAGTGAAAGAACTCGCCTCCGGTTAGCTGTGCGATGGACGACGCGGTCTGGGTGTGCAGCCCATTGCGTGCGGTAAGAAACGCCATGGTGGCCAGGCGAATAGGCGGAGCCAGATCGCTCAGGCAGTCGAGCACTTGCTTGCTGTAGTGACCCTCGTACTCGGCATCGTTGCCATCGCCAGCGCGGCTGAAGCAGCCGCGCGCGGGCCCCGGCTCTCCGAGGCGGTTAAACTTTGATGCCTCATGAGAGACCGCCGAGTGGGTGCTGGAAAAGCCGAAGCTGTAGATAGTCGTGTTGGTGTCGCTGATGAGGCGCAGGGCGTCACTCAGCGTTGTCTGGCTGCCCTGGTCGACAGTTTCGCTGATCAGCAGAACCGCGCGGCGATAGCCCGCGGGTTGTGTCCGCAATTGGGCGATGGCGAACGCCACTCCATCCAGAATGGCCGCCCCGGGATCGCCTTGCTGCAGATTGGCGAGCTGCTGGGAAGCATTGGCTGTCGTAGGCTCAAAGGGCAAGAGCAGATGCGGCGTGCTGTCGAAGCCAATGACGGCAACGCGGTGCTCGACGTTGCCGATCAGTGCGTCGAGTATCGCGTCCAGGTCTCGATAATCCACCAGGTGACGAACTCCGGCGCCGCCCGTCTCCACGCAGATGGCCAACGCCAACGGCTGTGAATCCGTGTCCGGATCGAGGGTGAGATTCTGCGGTAAGCCGTTATCGGTCAGGAAGAAGTCCTGGGCTGTGAGCTCAAAGACAACCTCTCCTCTGCTGGTCTTCACCAGCGCAGGTACCTCCACCAGGGTTGAGCGCACGGTCAGCGCAGCCTGGCCTGGGTCGCTTTGTTGCGCTTCTGCGCCCAGCGTGATGAGACAGAACAAGAGAGGTAACGTGCGAGCAGATCTCATAACGTTGGGGTTCATTGTAGACCACCCGCGTCGAACCCCGATTGCTACTCGGCCCGCAGAGCGTTCACTGGATCGACCGTAGCCGCGCGGCGGGAGGGCAGATAACAGGCGAGATAGGCGGTCGCTATCACGCCGGCGGTAATCACGACGTAGGTGAGCGGATCCACCGGGCTCACGTTGAACAGGATTGACGACATCAGGCGCATGGTAACAAAGGCAACCACCAGACCACAGCCTATGCCAATGCTTGTTAGCCACAGCCCCTGACGGACAAACAAGGAGGTCAGTGTGCTTCGTTGCGCTCCCAGCGCCATGCGGATCCCGATCTCTCTGGTGCGCTGCGAGACGGAGTAGGAGATGACGCCGTAGATGCCTACGATGCCCAGCAGCAACGCCATGCCTCCGGCGACGCAGAGCATCACCAGGGTGAAGGAAGTCCGGGCCATGGATCTGGTATAGAAGTGGCCCAGCGTGAAAGCGTCCGCCAGGGGCACGTTGGCGTCTACGGACCAGACCTGCTGTTGCACTTCCTGCATGAAGGTGCGGGAGCCGGCGCGCGGGCTACGCACGACGAATGCAAGATTGCGCCACAGGATCTCTTTTTGTCCTTCGAAATGGTCCAGCATGATGGGCCAGTACACAGAGGTGGGGGCGGGTTGGCTCACGCCGTCATCGTAGGTGTCTTGCACCACGCCGACGACCTCGCGCCAGTCGTCGTTGCTGGCCACACGAATCCTCTTGCCCAGGGCTCCCCTGGCGTCGTGCCAATATTGGCGGGCGAAGTTTTCGGAGATGATGGCCACCGGCCGCTTCTCGTAGGTGTCCGTCCAGGTGATGTCGCGCCCGGCGATGAGCTGCGTGCCAATAGTGGAGAAGAAACCGGGAGAGATGGATTTGAAGCGGCGGATCGGGGGCAACTCGCCCTCGCCATAGACATGGTCTTGCGCGAACACGGGGTTATTCGAACTGCGGCCATCCATAGGAACGGCGGTGGAGAAGGCGGCGGAGGCAGCGCCTGGAATGGCGGCCAGCTTATTCAGAATTTCCTGGTCCATGTGGACCACGCGATCACGCTCAGTGTCGGGTACGTGAGTTTCCGAGATGTAGAAGCGGAATGTCTGCACGGAGGCGGGGTCAGTGAAGCCGGGAGCCACATGCATCAAGGCGCGAAAGGTGCGGATCATGAGGCCGGAGCAGATGAGCAGGACCAACGCCAGGGCTACCTGCACTACGACCAGCGTTTTTCGCGCGAGATGCCGCTCACGGCTCTGGCTGAGGGCGCGGCCGCCCTGGCGCAGGCCGCTGTTCGCACTTGCCCCGCGTATTTGAGCACCGGGATCAAGCCGATGAGGAGGCTGGTGAAGAGCGCCAGGCCAAAGGCGAACAACAGTACGGGAAGATTGATGCCGATTTCATGAATGCGAGGCAAGCCAGTGGGCGCAATGGATACCAGGACGCGCAGAGCACCGTAGGCCAGGGCCAGCCCAATCAGCGTGCCGGCGAAGCCGAGGACGAGACTCTCGCAGAGCAGCTCGGCTGCGATTCGTCCCCAGCCAGCGCCGAGAGCGGAACGAATGGCCAGCTCCTGACGGCGGCCTTCGACGCGCACCAGCAGGAGATTGGCAACGTTGGCACAGGCGACCAGCAGAACCAGCACGATCGAGCTCATCAGTACCCAGAGCACGTTGCCAACGTCGCCGACCACGTCCTGTTTCAAGGGGCGCAGATTAGGAGCAATCCGGGCTTTGACAAACAAGTCGGCGCTGAAGCCTTCGGGCGCGGGGAAACTGCGAATGACGACTGGTAGCAGGCGAGCCATATCGGCGGTGGCCTGGGCCATGGTGACGCCCGGCTTCAAGCGGGCCAGGGCGCGCTCATTGAAGTTGCCCAGGTGGGTTTTGCTGCGATCCCATTGGAAGGGCAGGATCAGTGCTGGATCCGCTTGATCGAGAAAGTGAAATCCGCGGGGCAGGACGCCGATGATAGTGCGCGGCTTTCCGTCTACCGTGATGGAGCGCCCGATGACGGAAGCAGCGCCGCCAAACTTGCTCTGCCAGTATCCGTAGGAGAGGAGGACGGTTTGGGGCGCACCCGGCGAATCGTCCTGACGGGTAAATAGGCGACCTAGTGCGGGAGCTACTCCGAGGATCGGTAAGGTGCCGTCGGTGACGTCCAGGCCAGGCACGTGCTCCGGCTCTCCCGCGCCGGTTACGTTCAGTGAATCATCGTCATAAGCCCCAATATCCTGGAGGGTGGTGTTCTGCTCGCGGTCGATAAAGTAAATCGATGCCGCCATGTTCAATTCCTTGAAGCCAATGCCGGGAGCGGTGTGCCATACGCCGATCAGTTGCCCGGCATTCGGGTAGGGCAGCGGCTTTAGCAACACACCCTCCACTACGCTGAAAATCACCGTGTTTGCGCCCACACCAACGGCGAGCGTGAGGAGCGTGATGGCGGTGAACAGAGGCGCGCGGCCGAGCCGGCGCAGAACCTGCCAGAGTTGATCGTTGAATATTGCCATGGGTCGATGCCCCCCTCCGGGGTTATCAAGGCTACGGAAAAACTTGAAAATTGCGCATCCCAACCGGGGGGTTCAGGGTTCTTGCTGTAGCTTGTTCCCTCAGCGGCTAAAAGCCGTCCTGTTTGCAATCGTTTACGTACGACCTAAAGGTCGTACCCTTCAAAGACGTTGGGTTTCCGCAACCCTCGGGGGCTGTACCCTACAGTTACACCTGTTGCCCCGAAAAAAGCGCAGGGGCTAAAGCCCGACTTTGTTTAGGCCGTTTATGGCCCGACTTAAAGTCGTGCCCTGATACAAAGCGAGTTTTCCGCAACCTGTAAAGCGCGTACTGCACAGCCCTGGCATTGCCAGCGCTCAAGCGCATGATCGAGTCGAGACTGTTTCCCGGAGCGCTGAAGCGCTCCGACCCCCGCATATTGCGGGGGCTCCCACCACGAATCCTGAAGTTTGCAGTTCTCACGTGCCCTGATACAAAGCCCAACGATGTTAGGTTCGAAAGCATCGTCCGCAAATGCCAGGAACAGCCGGTGATATCTCGTACGTCAGCAGACGGCGGTTTGTTCCGGGCTCGGACAGAAATAAGGCAGTTCTGCTACCAGAGTAGTTTCACGCCGAATTGGACCTGACGAGCGGTTGTGGACGTGCTGGAGATCGCGCCCGCGGTGCCGGAAACACCCGTGGGCGTGAATACGATCAGATTCGGGGTGTTGAAATTTGCCCGGTCCAGGAGGTTAAAAATTTCGGCGCGGAACTGCAGATTCAAGCGCTCATAGAGGGCGGTTTCCTTCACCGCTGAGAAGTCCCACGTCGCCAGCCCCGGGCCGAGGAGCGTGTCTCTGCCTAAATTGCCAAAGAAGCCGCTGTTGGGCGGAGGCTGCAGAAAGGCACTGGGATTAAACCACTGACTGGGCTTGCCGAGGATGGCAGAGCCGTGAAAATTTGGGTTGATAAAAGGCCTCACCGGATTACGGGTGTCGCCGTTATTCGACGGGTTGTAGCTGAGTTGCGGCGTGAACGGAAAGCCCGCCTGGAAGACGGCAAGGCTGTTCACCGACCAGCCGCTCACCACTCCGTTGCCCACTCTACCCAGCCCGGCCGCGAAACGTTTTCCATTGCCGAAGGGCAGGCCATAGACAGCGCTGATCACTCCCAGGTTTCTCACATCGTAAGTGGCTGGACCCCAGTCTGCTTTCACGTCGTAGGGATTTGATACCAGGCCCGGCGCATTGCCCGCAGTGGTTCCGTTCAGGGAATCTCCATCGTCTAAGGTCTTTGACCAGGTGTAGACACCGCGAAGGAAAAGATCGTGGCTGAAGCGATGGTTCACGTCAACCTGCAGTGCGTTGTAGCTGGCGGAGCCGACGGAAAACCAAGTCCAGGTGTTGGCGAGAGCGGTATTCGCTTTCGGTCTCCCGGTAGGAATGTAATAAGAACCGGCAGGGACGGGTGAGCCGGCCAGCGGCGCGGGAAAGGTCTTGGGATACGTCGCCGGGCAAGGCGAGGCGGGACAAATGGTGGGGATCGGGGTGTTGGCATCAAGGCCGACAATCTGATGGTAGCCGTGCGATCCGACATAGCCCACCGTCAACGAAGTGTTCTGGTTAAGGGCTTGTTCCACTCTCAGGGAGTAAGAGATCAATGCCGGCATCTTCAGATCAGGTTGCACTCCTCCGGGGACCAGGAGTGCATTCGAAGGCGGCGCAGCGGCGGTAGACAGCGGGAGTTTAGATACAGACAACGATGCGATGCTGTAGGTAGGGTTGAACGGGCGCGTTCTGATCCATTCGATAGCCGAGTGCATCCTGCAGTTCGTAGTACATGCCGAACCCGGCACGCACTACGGTTCTCTCCGAGTGAGGGCTCCATGCCAGACCAATCCTGGGTTGGGGAAGGAACTTCGCGTTGTTGGTGGTAAACGCGTTGCTGGAGATACGCGGTTGGCTGGAGATGACTCCGTTGGAAAATACATAGTTGGCAGCCCGCCCGTGAGCTTCATTCCATCCGGTTGAGAATTCGCCCCTGAATCCTAACGATAGGGTCAACTTAGGACGGAAGCGAATCACGTCCTGCGCGTAGACCGCCCCGAACAGGGACCGCCAGTTCATCCTGGTCGGCGAGGGATCATACAAAAAGCTGCTGGTGGTCCCGGTGAGGAATGTCTGCAGACTGGTGAAGGTCGCCTGACCGTACTGGCTGAGGGCGATGTTCTCGTTCGATTGGAACTGCTGGAACCAGGCGCCGAAGCTGAGCTGGTGCGCTCCGCGGGTCAGAGCCACCCGGTCTTCATAGGTGTACAGATTGCGAGCGATGGTTAAGTTACTACCATTGTTACTTCCCGCCAGACCTATCTGCGCCTGCGGGTTGGATGCCGCGCTTCCCCCGACCACCACGGCACCGACCAAACGGCCGGTGAGAAAGCCCGGGACGGCCGCCGCCGGAGTACCCGGAGTGGGTTCGCCGGTAAAGAAGTAGCCTGCCCGTGAATAGCCGAAACGGGCGGTGTTGAGCAGCCGGGATGAAACGACGTGCGTCTGCTCCAGGGTGGCGACCTGCTCGCGCAGGTTCAAAATATCGGTGCTGTACGGGTTCGCAGTGGTGGCCGTGACATCCCCACCGTCATCCACGGTATAAATCCCCGAGAGGGTGTCTCTTGAAGAGAAGACGTGGTCGATGCGCGCGGTCCCGAAGTCTTCTCGTATGGTCTGCAAGGGGCTGCTGGAAACCTGCGCTATGCCGCTGTAGTCAGGGTCGCCGGCGCTTGGCGTGAGCCACAAGTTCAATAATGGTTTAACGCTCGAAACCGCAGTCGCGCGCGAGTGCAAATCAGGGACAAACGCAACCGAAGTCTGATGCAGGCTCTGGCGCAGGCCCTCGTAGTTGACAAAGAAAAAGGTCTTGTCCTTTTGGACCGGTCCGCCCAAGGCGCCTCCGAACTGGTTACGCCGAAAAGGAGGAGCGGATCCCCGATCGAAGTAATTGGAGGCGTCCAGTACATTGTTGCGCAGGAATTCGTATACCGAGCCGTGCCATTGATTGCTTCCCGACTGGGTCACGATACTGACCTGGGCTCCCGGCCGCTTGCCATATTCCGCGCCGTAGGAGTCGCGCAACACATTGAATTCGCGGACCGCCTCGACGCCGATCAGATTTTGACTCGCCCCGCCCGGCTGCATGTTGTTCTCGGCGGCGCCAGTGAACTCTGTCCCGTTCAGCAGGAACAGATTTTGCTGGGGACGATTACCCGACACGGCAAAATTATTGCCGGTGCTGGAATTGGAGACCCCGATGCCACCGGTCTTCTCCCAGGTGAAATTGACGACGCCGGGATTAATGGCGAGCAGCAAATCGTAGCTTCGTCCATTGAGGGGGAGTTGCTTGACCTCCTTCTCGCCGACTAAGCCATTGATATCCTGGGTCGTCGAATTGACCATGGAAGCGTCCGCGACTACTCTGACTTGCTCGTTCACATCGCCGACTTTCAAGGTCAGGTCCGCAGTCGCATCCTGACCCACCACCAGGACGATTCCGGAACGAAGCGCTCCGGCAAATCCGCTCTTCTGCACCTCAACTTCATAGCGGCCAACAGGAAGGCCGGGCAATTCGTACCTGCCCGCTGCATCGGTGGTCGAGGTCGCGAGAAATATCGGTGTCGGTGTCTTTCGCGGTTACCGTCGCTCCCTGCACGACTGCGCCAGACTGGTCTGTGATCCGTCCTGATAATGCGGCAGACACCTGGGCGACGACGGGAAGCGAAAAGAGGCATAGCAGGAAGAGCGCCGCTAGCCAAAGACGACGATGACGGAACGACATTGTCCCCTCCAAAAAAGATCACAAGAAGTGACCGGCAGATGTCCGGGCGCGAGAACCTCGAAAGCAGGTTTGTTCAGGTCCCCCAAACGCAGTTGGAGCCGAGCAAGGTCTGAAGAACACCCGACCCTTGCTAAAAACAAGCAGCGATGCCAGGGCGCAATTCGCCCCGGCATCGATGAATCTATCTGATTTAAACGGAGCAAACCGTTAAAGTCAAACGGATCTATACCGTTCGGATAATGGGTCGCAGGAGGGACGGAACTAGGCTTGGTGGAATCACGGAACTTCATGCGGCTTTCCTTACAGAAAGCCGCACAAGTGGCTGTTAGATAGCGCCGCGTACAGGAAATCCGGGTCGCCCCAGCGTACGTGGGCCGAAAACGACAGGGCGAAGCCCCACGATTGCTTTCCCTGGGTTCTGGTTGCGCCTGCAGGGAAAGCATTGGAAACAATACTTCATCGCCCAGGTACGCTGGGGCGAACCTGGGGAACCCGTCCAGTTCCCTTGTCCCGATTCGCTACGATGACGGTGACATGGCCTCTGACTCCGCGATGATGCGCTCTTGGGGCGACGGGCTGCAAAGTTACTCTCCGCAGCGTTGAGACGCGCGAACTATGGCTGACCTTTATTGCTCCGGCGATAACCTCCAGCGAATACCAAAGGAATAGGTAGGCCTGTAATACTCGCGCTGCACCGGATAGATCTTGCTTCCGTTGTAGAACCCAAAAACTTCGTTGCTCATGTTCAGAGCGGAGAAGATGAACTGAATCCCCTTGTATACCCGGTAACTGCCCTGGGCATCGAACTGCGTGTGCGCGTAGAAGTAGTTGTCGCCGGTGGGTCCCGGCAACCCAAAAATCGGATCGTTGGCTGCACCGCTGCTGGCGTTCCACTGATAGGCCGCGATGCTCTGGTCGTTGTGGCTGATGGCAAAGCGCCCGGAAAACCGGCTTTTGTCGTAAAGGAGGTTGAAGTTCCAGTCGTTAGGCGAGTCGCGGTCCAGCTGCGGCTTGTCTGTTCTGCCACCGTCAAAGTTCGCGGGGAAGGTCACCTGCGAAGACGTGTGGCTGTAGTTCGCATTGACGCCAAATCCATTGAGGATGCCGGGTAGAAACGAGAATCGCTGTTCGTACTGTGCCTCAAATCCTTGAATGTGGGCGTTCGGACCATTGATCGACTGCGTCAACTGGTACGTATTACCGGTTCCGTTGAAATTGGGAATGAGGGTCGCTGTGGGATAGATGGGATCGGAAAGCTGCTTGTAAAACCAGCCCGCCTGCAGAATGCCCAGCGGCGAAAAGAAGTGCTCGGCGAGAATGTCGAAATTGTTCGACTTCGTCGGCACCAGGTTGGGGTTGCCGGTAGAGACCGTCGGATAGGGGGTTTGGTTGGGATCGATGGCAGTGGCCGGCACCAGGTCACCAATATTAGGCCGTGCCAGACCCCGGCTGTAGACTGCACGCAGATTCGTATCCTTCTGCAATTGGTACTGCAGAGCCACGCTGGGCAGCGCATTGAAGTAGCTCGCGTCCTTGCGGATAGGCGTGACGATCGGGTTCCCGTTGGCGTCAAAAACAATCTGGTTAGCCAGGAAGTGGGTGGCGCCATTGTCGAACCGAACGCCACCTTGGAGACGATATTTGCCGAAGAAGATCACGTCCTCGATGTACCCGGCGGAAATCCGCTCATTGGCGTTGAAGAATGCCCCCGCATCGGCCGCCGTGGTATCCGCCTGAGTGAATGCGCCCGGCGTTGGCTAGAACCGCGCTCACACCCTTGCCGAAAGCCAAAGTGGGGCCGTACGCCTGTCCGTTGATAGCAAACGTCTTGTTGTAATAGGTGGGATTGGTGTAGTTGCCCGTCACATCGGCCAAAGTAAACGGCGGACCTGGTGCATTGGAATTGAGCACCTGATCGTTGGTGTTCTGCGTTTGTGTCGAGTAGGAGTTGCGGATCTTCACACCCATCGAAAACGTGCTGGGGTGACTGTACACGGTGTAGTTGTGGGCCAGCGTCGCGGAACCCTGCACGTTGAGCTGAGTCGCATGATACCTGTACGCGGCGTACTCGCTGACGCCATACTGCGAGGAGTCGAAGCCGTTGGTTCCGTCCGTTGCTTCCAGATGCGGGCGGTAGGGATTGCTTTGATCTTCCCGAAAGGTTACGTTCTGCGGCCCGGTGAAATAGATGGTTGGGAAGTCCTGGCCGCCGATATTGTGCCCGCGGGAAACTGCGACGTCGTAGGTGATTACATCCTTGGGCAGGTCGTGCCGCGCTCCGGTCAGGATGCTAAAGATCTGCTGGTCAGGCCGGCGGATATATTCGCGATATTTCCAACTGCCGGCAGAGCAAGCCCCCGAAGCCTGATCTGCGGCAGAGCAATTAGCGACATCGGCTGGACTAAAGAACGAGATCGTAGAGCCGCTCGCTGATTTCAGAGTGCCCGCGGTCGGCGTGTAGACATGGGTGTCGCCAAAGTCGTGAAAGTCGGAATAGAGCCCCTGCACGTAGGCCGTCATTGTGGGAGTGATCTTGTAATCGGCGCCAAGATCAAAACCATACCGGGTGCGGTAATAATTGTAGGAGCGAAAATCTTCGCTGCTGATGTAGGCCACATTGGTTCCATCGAGTGTCGTCCCTGCATTCTGGCTTGGCTCCAGGTCGTCGATGCCGCGGTTGGTACGATCCCACGATCCACCAAGCAAGAATCCGAATTTTTTGTCAGTACCCCAGCGATGCCCGAAGGTGCCATCGAACCCGCCGCGCCAGAAGCCATTCTGGAGCGGGTTGTAGCCGGCAGTACCATTCAGGGCGTAGGTGGGCTTGTCCTGCGCCATCGGGGTCACCAGGTTGACCGTACCGCCAATGCCGTCCGCGTCCTGATCGGCCGCGAGCGTCTTGTACACCTCAATGCGCTCGATGCCATTGGAGGGAATCGAATCCATCTTGACGTTGCGCACGGTTACTTCCACTGAGGGGACGTTCACGCCGTTGATGGTGAGATTCGTCAGCCTTGGCTCAGTACCCCGAATCTGCACGTACTTGCCTTCGCCCTCGTCGCGTTCCAGCGATACGCTGGGCAGGCGGCCAATCGCATCCGCGATGTTGGTGTTGGGCAGGCTCTGGATGACGCCCTGGGGCGCTACCTGCACTATTTGCGCCGACATACGCTCCACGTTGATGGCTTCCGCATCTCCCTGAAGGCGCCCGGCGGTGACGATGACCGAATCTGCACTTGAACCAACCTGGAGCGCCGCAGTTACGGTTGTTGTCTGCCCCGGAGCGACGGTCACGTGGCTGGTGTAAGGGTTGAAGCCAACGTACGAAGTCGTGAGGGTGTACTGGCCGGCGGGCAGATCTGAGATGCGGAACTGACCCTGGTTGTCAGTGGCAGCTTCCCTGCCGGTGGGCTGAACCACGATTTTTGCTCCGATGAGGGCAGATCCCGAGGAATCCTGCACTGTGCCAACAATGACCCCCGTTCCTGATTGCGCAAGTAAACGCAAGGAGAACGGCATATTTGTCAGGACGAGCAACCAGACTAACGGAACGCACAAAGAACCGCATTGTTTTGCCTCCAAGAACGCTGTTGGACCCGATCGCTCGTTGGGGAATCGCGATGCGGGAAAGGATGGTGAGGCTGCAGGATGAAGAACCCCACTCGCCGTGCTGGGGGCCCGGTGCGAAGCGCAAGGGTAGTAAACAGGCTCTGCGAGTGGGGGAAATGAGCACCTGCAAGAGTCACCGTTTGATGATTAACGCCGCGAACCTTAATTGAAGCTTAAGCAGTTAAGACTGTCACACTCATTTAATCTGCCGATCTATCATTTAACTCGCCAGTAACGTGGGGTTCGCCGGTTGTTCACACAGCACGAACGAGCGTCAGTGCGGTGCGAACGGCTCAAGACCCCGAGCAGAAGGCTAGTGTGAGGTGGGATTCCACTGCACTGCGACTGGTATCCGTCCAGGTGGTAAAGGGGCGACCAACGGTCGCCCCCCACATCTCGCGAAAAACGAGCGAGATACCCCGAATTTCCTGCACGCGGCGCTGGCAATGGCTGCGTATGCGCCTTTCTTTAAGGAAAGGCGCATGAGGTCCGCGTAACCCAACGAGCTCTACAGGAAATCGGGGGTATGGGGCACCCGGCCTTTCCTTAAACTGATGGTGAACCCGGATGTAGGCCGCGCTATCGAGCGACCTCGACAATCATAAAGGTTCCCGGTTTCGACTTGGCCCGGGCGGTGGAGTTCGCAGGCTGCGGTTCGAACTCCGAGGTTGGAAGATAGATCTTGTGGGTTTCATGATCCACACCCATTGTTCTTGCTCCGGCAGGGGTGCTCACGACCTGCGCTACCTCATATTTTCCGGATTTCTCCGCAGCCACCGTTAACGAGCCATCGCGGCAGCTGGCAAAAGCCTGTTCCCCATCCACCACCGTTGCATCGACCCCGGCGCCGATGGGGAGTGAGTCCAAAACCTTACCCGTATCAGAGCTCATCACGACCAACTTCTGCGGTTTGCGGCAACCCAGGAAGAGGCGATGTGTCTTGTGGTCCAAAGCCATGCCCACCGGGTGGCCGCCGGGCGCAACCGGCCACCGGGCAATCACCTTTCTGGTGTTCAGGTCGACGACGGCCACAAGGTCCTTGTCCTCAAGGTTGATGTAAACCTTGCCTGATCCGTCAGAGGCGAGAAACTCGGGAGCGCCGCCCAAGTCAATGGGCGGATCGATCTTTCCATTCTTCGGATCGATGTCCGGCTTGAAGGTCATCAACACGCCCTTGTCGCCCGAGACGGCCAGAACGCGATTGAGGGCCGCGTCGTAGATGATCCCATCCGCATCTGGTTCTGCGGCGAGCTGTCCAAGCACGGCGTAGGACTTGAGATCAAAGATGATGATGACGCCGTTGCCGCCGTCGGTTATAAAGCCGCGCCCCACCGACGGAACGAGCGCCACACCGTGCGCTGTCTTTTGCCCGGGAATGTCGCCGAGCACCTTACCCGAGTTGGCATCGACCACCATGGTGTGGGTAGTGCGGGGCACAAAGAGTCTTTTGCCCGGCGCGTCGACAATCAGGTAGTCCCATCCACCGTCGCCGCCAATGTGGAACGTATTTGCTACGTGCCACCCGGTCTGTGCCGAGACGGGTAGAAGCGCTGCGCATAGCAACACCATGGGTGGCCAGACTGCGGTGCATCGAAGGTTTCTCATGTTGCAATTCTCCTTGCTGACGGTCGACACCAATTTCAAAATGAATGGTAGGGTTGCGCACCTTAAGAAATGCTGAAGAGCGACAACCAGCTGTCAGCCGCCTAGACAAAGCTTTTCCAAGGGGAAATATTTGAAGCCGAATGGGAAAACAGCAGGTCCCTCCACTGCGCTGCGCTCCGGTCGGGATGACAATTCAGTTGCAGGGACACCTGTTCTCCCAACAAAATTGTCATCCCAGAGAGGGACATCTGGTTGCTCAACTGAATTGTCATCCCGACCGGAGCGTAGCGCAGTGGAGGGACCTGAATTCGTTAGGATTGCCTTATGAGCGTGCAGTACTGTTGCGGTGGAGGTTTTTTTTGACGATAACCATCTTCGAGTGGCTGCTCGGCTTCGGCGTACTGCTGCTGGCTGGCCGCCGGCTGCTGCTGCGCTGCAGCTCTCTCGCGCCAAGCACCGCTCGCTCGCCGGCCACGCGCGGCTGGGACGCCGGCTGGCCCGGCTTATGCCCTACTACGAGTATGACGAAACGCAGTTCTTCCGCGCCGACGACGCCCCGGAACGACATTGGCCAACAGCGACGGGCGGCCTTCAGGCGCCTGGCCGCGCTCTATGCGCAACGCTTCGCTCAAGCACCGTGCGCCAGACCAACGAAGTCCAGGACGAGATCTCAGATCTGCAATTCACGGCGCGCTACCGCGTACCCTTCCAGTTCAGCCGCTTCGTCCGCCAGCACCTGAACGCGGGATCCTTCGTCGTCTCCTCCAGCGGCCCCACCACCACCGATCTGGACGGCAACCGGCGCTACGACCTGACCGGCTCCTACGGCGTGAATGTGTTTGGCTACGACTTCTACAAGGAATGCATTGAACGCGGCAGCGCCCGGGTGCGGGACCTGGGCCCGGTGCTCGGGGCCTACCATCCGGTGACCGCCGGCAACGTGCACCGCCTGCGGGCCCTCTCCGGACTCGACGAGGTCTCCTTCCACATGTCCGGCACCGAAGCCGTGATGCAGGCCGTGCGCCTGGCCCGCTACCACACCCGGCGCCGCTACCTGGTGCGCTTCTGCGGCGCCTACCACGGTTGGTGGGGCGAGGTGCAACCCGGGAGTCGGCAACCCGGTGACCGAGCGCGACACGCTCACGCTCAAAGATATGAGCGAGCAGAGCCTGCGCGTACTGCGCAGCCGGCGGCGATATCGCCTGCGTGCTGGTCAACCCGCTGCAGGCGCTACACCCTAACGCCGGTGCGCCGGCGGATTCCACCCTGGTGGACAGCGGCCCGCGCACCAGCTTTGACCGCGCGGCCTACACGGCGTGGCTCGAGCGGCTGCGCCAGGTGTGTTCGGACGCCGGCATCGTGCTGATTTTCGATGAGGTCTTCCTTGGCTTTCGACTGGCCCGAGGCGGCGCCCAGGAGTATTTCGGGGTCCGCGCCGACATGGTCACCTATGGCAAAACGGTGGCCGGCGGACTGCCCATCGGCGTGTTGTGCGGGCGCGCCCACCTGATGAAGCGCTTTCGTGAGGACCGGCCCGCGGACGTCTGCTTCGCCCGCGGTACCTTCAATTCCCATCCCTACGTCATGGGGGCGATGGCCGAGTTCCTGGACCGCCTGGACACGCCCGAGATCCTGGCCTGCTATCGCGACCTCGATGCGGTGTGGAACGGCCGGGCAGCCCAGCTCAATGAGCGTCTGCGCGAAGCCGGGGTGCAGGTCCGGGTGGCCAATCTCTCTTCCGTATGGACGGTGTGCTATCTGCAGCCTTCGCGCTACCACTGGATGTTTCAGTACTATCTGCGCGCGGAAGACCTGGCGCTGAGCTGGGTGGGAACGGGCCGGCTCATCTTCAGCCTGGATTATACGGAAGCCGACTTTGCCGCGGTCGCCGACCGGTTCGTGGCGGCGGCGCGGCAAATGCAGCAGGATGGCTGGTGGTGGCGGGGACGAAGCGCTCACCACCAAAGCGATTAGGCGTCGTGTTCTGCGAGAAATGCTTCGGGCTCGTCGCGTACATCGTCCATCGGATCGATCAGCTGACCCCCCAGAAGGTAAAACGGCGCTCGGTAGTAAAGCATGAAGTCGTGAAACGGATCGGTCAGGATTTTCGTCATCCAGACCAGGCCGGTCTGGACATCCCTGATGAAGAACAGTTGCACGGTGCGGAACAGCAGGGCGCCAAAGCCGACGACCAGCCAGATCTGGCCGACGTGCTGAATGAAGGTGGTGCGATCGGCGTGCGGCGGAAAAATCCCGAACAGCGTGGGACTTGCCCACAGCAATGCCGGTGACAGCGCCCAGATCGACAGCAGCACGATCTTGCGCCGCAGGTTGTAGCCGACCTTGATGTCCTCCTTGTGCTCATGGGTGGCGTGGTTGACTTCATCGTAGCCCTTGGGCTCGAAGAAGAAATGGCCGGCCTGGCGGCTGACCATCGCTACCAGCCAGCCAATCAGCGCCGAGGCAGCAGGGTTTTTGAAGATCAGGGCGTAGGCGAGCAGAAAGCTGAGCGCGCTCAGCAGGTGGAGTGACTGGTTGATGCGGCTGTGATGGTAGTAGCGGTGGTCGTCCCAACGCTGGATGCGTAGAGCTTCAAGAAAACCTTGCATGCTGTTTCCTTCCGCAGGTTTGCCGGCGCCAGATGGCCATGAAGAAGGAGATATAACAATCCTGTTACAGCTATATGACAATCTTGAACCCTGCACCCAGTCCGCTGTTGGCGAGTCAGACACAAGGCGGGACGCAAGGCCCCGGGACCCCCTGGATTTGTCGCTTACGCCGCAGCGGACCGAAGCCATTGCTCCATCTGTTCGTGGCCGACGAGGCCTGCCTGTTGAAACACCGGGCGGCCTGCCGAAAGAACCACGAAGTTCGGGATGCCGCGCACAGCAAAGCGCGCAGCCAATTCAGGATGCGCTTCGGTGTCGACCTTGAGGACAATTGCTTTTCCAGCCATGTCCAATGCGGTGCGGGCGACCTCGGGCGCAGCCGAGCGGCAAGGGCCGCACCATGCCGCCCAGAAGTCCACCAGCACGGGCACCGCAGCGTTGTTCACGATCTCGTCAAAGAGAACCGGATCGGCTGCCAACGGTTCGGCGATCGGAGCAAGCGTGGCTTTGCATGCACCGCAGCGGCCGGTGCTGGCTAGATGCCTTCCGGTGACTCGGTTCTTTTGATTGCACTGAGTACAGCTTCGAATGACCGGCAAGATGAACCTCTGCTTCCTGAATCTCCGGCCATTAGATGCATGGCCGGCACGCATTTCTTCAGGAATTCACCTGCGGATCCCCGCCAGACTCATTCGAGGCTTGCGGATGCCCACAGCCGGTCAACCAGACGGCCTGCGCGCTGCTCGATGGCAGCCATGGCATCCAGGATCACATCCTCCCGGAACCGGCGCCCGACGAGCTGAACGCCGGCAGGCAGATTTTCGACCAGGTCGACGGGCACGAACCCGGCCGGCAGCCCAAGGTAGTTGATGCCGTAACTGTAGACCGCAGCGTCCCAGAGGTCTTTGGTCTGCGCCAGCCCCAGCGCGTCGTAGTTCCAGGGATAGACCGGGCGCATGAGGAAAGGCGTCAGCACCAATGGATAGGAATCCAGGAACACGTTCCAGGCACGCGCCATCCGGGTTTTCTCCGCGAGACCGGCGCGATAGCCGTCGCCATCGAGAATTGTCCCGATTTCGTAATACCAGCCAAAGATGCGGCGCAAGTCGTCGCTTCCGTACTGATCGACGGTTGGACCCAAGGTTGCCTTGATCTCGGTGAGCAATACACTCAACCAGCCGCGCGCCGGTTCCATGATGGACGGCGGCTCGGCTTCGACAACCTCATACCCGGCGTCACGCAGGTAGGCTGCACACCGGTCGATCAACTGGAGAATGCCCGGATGAATCGGGTATCCGTGACTGTTGCGTGTGACCGCGACGCGAATGGGTCTTCTCGCAGAGGGCTCGCCGTCGAATGGCGCGGGTACCCACCACGGATCGCGCACATCGCCGCCGGCCATCACGCGGGTTGCGAGACGCACATCGGCAACGGTGCGGGCAATGGCGCCTTGTACCGATGTGAGCTGCGCGAGCAGGCCGCGCTCGACAGTCGCCGACGGATTGAAGGCCGGAATTCGACCCTGTGTCGGCTTGATCGTCGCCACGCCATTGGCGAATGACGGGAACCGCAGCGAGCCGGCGATGTCGTTGCCGTGATGGATGGGGCCGAAGCCCATCGCAGCAGCCACCGCGGCGCCGCCAGAAGATCCTCCGGGAGACGCGTCCGGATGCCACGGGTTCCAGGTGCGCCCGTGCAACGGGTTGACGGTGGTGAGGCGCATGGAAAGCTCGGGAGTGTTGGTGCGGCCGACAATGATGGCGCCGGCGCGGCGAAGGTTGCGGACCAGCGGTGAGTCGCGCGGGTGCGATGAGATTGGCGAGAGCGGGGAGTCCGTTGGTCGTCGCCTGGCCTTCCTGGTCGACGTTCACCTTGATGGTGACCGGGACACCGAAAAGCGGTCCAGGTTCGGCAAGCGTCTGGAGCCGTGCGATCGGCAGCGGCTGCCTCGGCGAGCGCTTGATCGGTGAGATCCGACAACAATCGCGTTCAGCTTGGGGTTAAGCTTACGAATGCGTTCGACGACGGAAACCATCACCTCGGAGCACGAAAACCGCCGCTCGCGGATACCAGCGGCGACCTCGACGGCGCTTAATTGCCACAAGGCCTGAGTTATCACGAAGGGTCCTCTTCTGCGGAGAGTTGGAGGGACCTGATTCCCCGATTAAAGTAGCACGGCACTGCTCCCGATCTATCAGTGCCACAGCAAGGCGCTCCCCATCGAAGAGAAACAGTAGGTCCCACACAGAATTGGGCCTCAGCGCCAGTCGTCGATCACGTAGACATCTGCCCGATTGAAGCCGTCCGCATGCGGGCGTTGCATGGCGACGCCCTGCATGGCCACTCGATATCCGTGCGCGCGCATACGCCGGAAGGCATCTTCGCGAGCCAGGTTCACGCCGGCCTCTATCGACACTCCGAGTGAGGATGCGAATGCTTCGCAGGCGTCCAGCAATTTGTCGAAACGTTCACCTGCTCCAGCGCCTCCCCGAGCCGCGGCGAATTTGATGTAACAGGTCTTCTCGCCGCCCTCGGATCCGGGTCCGATCAGGCACACGGCGAAAGCATCGAGAACACCGCGGGTATAGGTCAACACCACCTCGCCAGTGTGCTGCACAAGCAGGGCCTTGATTTCACCAGTAAGATCGAGACCTTTGTCGATCTTATCGGTAAGTTTCCTGCATGCCTCGATGGCCGCTTCTCGCTGGCTTTTCTTGCCCGCCGACATTTGCACCGGCGCATGGCCGCGCTGAGGCGCTTGCTTGGCCGCCGGAGTCAGCGTCATAACGGCGGTAAGATAGCGCGGCCAATAATCGAACTTTTGGTACAAGCCCACGTGTTTGATACTCTGCGGGAACGTGAACAGGCCGGTGTGCCTCACACCCCATCGGTCGAAGATCCGCATCGTGGATTCGAGCAGTCGCTTGGCCACTCCACGGTCCCAGTATTCCGGGAGCACAGTCAGGGGTCCGAAGAACGCGAAGGATCCCCAGCGCGTGACTACGTTCGATCCGACCAGGTGGCCACCTATGCGCGCCGCAAGCACCTTGACGTGGCTCGATCGCCAGCGTGGTGTCATAAAATGGCGGTCACCCATGAATTCAACCGGGTTGGGAATTCCGAGGAACGTTCCAAACGCAAGCCGAACAATACGATCCGCCGCTTCGAGTTCGCTCTCTTTCAGCGGACCAACTTTGATCAATTCATTCGTCGCCATTCGAGTTCTATCTCCTGCGCTAACTCGCGATCTTATGCGATCCAACTATTCTGGGATGAGCGGGATAGCCAGCCTAACAGATAAGAGCGGCTCGCGCCCGGTTTGTGCTATGCTCGCGGCGTAGCGACTGTATCCACGCTCCGCAAACCAGCGACTCTCCGGCATTCCGCGGTTGTCCGTGTGACCCACTGGATCACGGTCATCGCCTTCTTTGCATTGCTCGTCAGCGGCGCTGAGATAGTCGTCTCGCACCCGCGGTTCTATTGGGGTGAAGTCGGCAATGTGCGGACCACTCCCCTGTTCACGCTACCGATCCCCGCATCGAGAGGCACGGTTCCGACCGGCTACGGCGTGCTGCCTGACCAGAATGGCTGGAGCCGGTATCTCCACTTTCAGGCCGCATGGGCTGCGGTGCTGACCGGCCTGGTCTACGCGATCTCAAGTCTGTGGACCGGCCACTTCCGGGAAAACCTGTTTCCGGCGCCGGCCGACAGGTCGTGGCGAGCGTTTTGGGAAGTGATCGCGAAGTATCTTCGCCGCGCGCCCCCGGAGGAAGCGGAAGCCCGCTCCTACAACGTGGTGCAGCGGACCGCCTATCTGCTCGTGATCTTTGTTCTGTTTCCCCTGGTGATCTGGACTGGCTTGGCCATGTCTCCCGCCTTTGATTCCGCAGTTCCGCTGGCCGTCAACGCGCTGGGAGGCCGGCAATCCGCGCGCACGCTTCATTTCTTCGTCTCCGGACTGCTTGTGCTCTTCCTTGTGGTCCACGTTACGATGATTGTTCTTGCGGGATTCCGGAGCCGTATGCGGGCGATGATCACCGGGCGTGCTGTCGTACCCCAGGAGCGCACATGAGCAACCTCTCACGACGCAAGCTGATCACCGGCGGTCTTGCCGCCACCGCGGGCGTGTCAGGGCTGGCTGCGACCGCCCTCCTGGCCCAGCGTTATGGACTGATCCCGCCCGATCACGGGGGAATCTACGGCCCCGGGGAAACGCTGACCTACGCCGCCCAACGGCTGCTGACGACGCACTCGCTGGCTCGCGAGTTCCCGCGCGGCATGATTTCAAAGACGCCTTTCGCCAACGAGACCCCGCCTCCCAACGAGGCCTTCAAGCGCCATCAGGCCGCCGGGTTCGCGGACTGGCGGCTCACGGTGGACGGCATGGTCGCCCGGCCCTCATCGTTTTCGCTCTCCGACCTAAGGAGTTTTCCCGTCCGCAGCCAAATCACTGAGGTAGTGTGTGAGGAGGGATGGTCTTACATTGCCGAGTGGATCGGAACCCCTCTGTTCGAGGTACTGCACGCCGTCGGGCGTTTTGCCCCAGGCGCGCTATATCGTGTATTTCTCGATCGACCGCGACTGGTGGGAAAGCATTGACATGGCCGATGCCCTGCATCCTCAGACCTTCCTGACCCTGGGGATGAACGACGGCGATCTTCCGGTATCCTTCGGTGGTCCGCTCCGCCTGCGCGTGCCCCGCCAACTAGGCTACAAGAGCGTTAAGTACATAACCCGTCTGACGGCTACCGATAGTTTGAAAGGCTTCGGCAAGGGCCTGGGCTCTGCGTCGCCGGAAGGTGGTTATGCGTGGTACGCGGGTATCTGAGGCGTCCTCTTTGATTTCGTTTCCCTGGACGTAGCCTATACCCGGCGCACTCGCCCAAAATTATCGCTCCGTATCTTGCTATTCGGCTGCGGCGGGTGGGTGAGTGCCGAGCAGATCGATCTCTCCCGTCATCACGTGGGCGTGCAGAGAATATTCGCCGTCGGCGGTTTGTTTGGTGAAGGTGCGGAAGAAGCCGCCTTTGTCCGTGCCGTAAACCTGAGCTTTCACCTCTCCGATATCCACGGATACGTGGACATTCCGGTAATCCCACAGGTGAGCCGAAGAAATCGTAATCTGGCCTGCATAGAGATCGATATCCTTATCGCCCGCGATCTCCTCCACCTTCACTTCGCCGGCGGGCATCTGCACCCTCAGGCTCGTCTTTCGGGGCACTTCTATGCGGACCATAAGGTTGCTTTGCTGGAGCGAGCCGCCCGAGATGGTCAGCTTGCCATCATCCTGGTTTCCGGAGAATCGAATGCGGATCTGGTGAGCCTCAACGTCGTCGGCCTTGCACGAAAGATGAATCGCCGCCTGGTCCGTCCCCACAATCTCGAGACCCGCCGACCGTGAATCGATCGTGAGCACGGCTCTCGACCGCAGCGGAGCGTCCAGCGTTTGCCCACACGCAACCTCCGTTTGGGCGAAGCCGGCCAGACTGCAGGCAAGCAGAGCCGCGCCTGCGACGGCGGCACAGAGAGTCTTCATCCTGTTGCTTACGTTGCCGGCCGAACGGATGTTCCCACAAAAGCTCACAGGAGGTCCGAGAGCCGAAGAATTTTGGATGCCGCATAGCTCGCGTAAGCAGCCGGTAATGCAAAACTTCCCTCAGCGTGCTTCCGTGATGATTCACCGAAAGCGAAGGGGGCGAATTCCCTTTCGAGATTTCGCCCCCTAAGTCCGATTTTTTGAAGATCCGATTCGGTCACCGAATCACAACACTGTCATCGCGAAATCATCCGGTTCCCGCAAACTTCGCGGTTCCCACACTCTTCCGTTCCCACATTCGTTGTACGAGCTTCCTGCCTGCGACCATTCGTCGTCGTCCAGTTTCCCGGAGACTTCGCGAGTCTCGTTGCCGATTCCCGTTGGTGGCCGGAGTCCACTCTCTCCCTGGAAGATTGCTCTTCCGTTGATTTGAATAGTACTCGCTTGCCCCAGGAAAATTGCGGGCTCTCACACATTTTGTAGTGTGGAAATGAAGTGACTTAGTGTGGAAATTGCGGTCACCAAATGCTCTTGGGCACCAGAGGATAGAACCCGCTCTCCCCACCGGACTATTTCTTGCCAGCGTCGGGCAGCGCGTATACTGCCTGCGGGAAATCGAAGGCAGTTCCGAGCGAGGTGCAAGCCATGTGTACATCGCACCGACTTCGTCTGGCGGCCGTTCTGGGTCTGCTGTCTTTTCTTTGCGCGCGAGCGGCCCAGGCTCAGAGAGGAATCACCGCGCCGCAGGAAATCGAAGCTCCGCTCGCGCCTCCAGCCCAAAGGCCCGCGAGGCCATCAGAGTACGTTAGACCCGGGCCTGGGCCTGATCAAGCTTGATGTTGTGGTGACGGATACCTCGGGAACCCCAATACCCGGCCTTCCGCTCCAGGGACTTTACGGTGCTGGACAATGGCGAGCCGAGCAGCATTTTCTCCTTCCAGGCATTCGATGGAGTCTCGGCCAAACCCGACCCACCTGTTGAAGTCATTCTGGTTATCGATACGCTTCAGTTGCCAGGTGATCTGATTCGGTCATGAACGGGATTCAGTAGAGACTTTCCTGCGCCGGAATGGCGGCCATCTCGCGGCACCGGTCTCCGTCTTAACCCTGCTCGATGGCGGCCTGTGGCAGGTGGCCGAGACTTCAAGCGACGGAAACGCATTGGCCGCGCAGGTCGCGCTTAACCGAGGGGTTGCTTTGATTCGCCGTTTTCCAGCGGGCCTTAAGGCAGATCCCTCGCTGAGTGCCCTGCAGTCGCTGGGCGCAATTGCCACAGCAGAAAGACAGAAGCCGGGCAGAAAGCTGCTGCTTTGGGTCGGACCCGGCTGGGGTATGGGAAGCGCTGCCTACGGTGCAGGCATAGGACCTGGCGAGGACATCTTCTATCACATTTGGTGGTTTAACACCCTGTTGCGGGAAGCTCGGATTGCTCTCTACAGCTTTTCGGTTGAGGGAACCGATACCTCTGATCTTTATAAGGGATACCTGCCCGGAGCGGAATCGTTTCGGAAACCGAGCTTTATGCATTTTTATAGAAAGGTACTTGCCGTCGAGAGCGGTGGCCGTGTGCTGGACAGAAGCGACGACCTGGCCGGCCAGATCGAGAGTTGTGTCAGGGAGGCCGGCGCGTTCTACACCCTGTCATTCAATCCTTCGCATGCAGATCATGTTGACGAGTATCACTCGCTGCAAGTGCAGATCGACAGGCCCGGCCTGACAGCTCGCACTAAGACCGGGTACTACGACCAACCGTTTTATTCCGAGCAACGGAACCCTGCGATCAGGCGAATCACGGTTGAGCAGTTGGGGCAGTGGCTCGATACGGTCCACGGCGAAGGGGATACGGATATGGCGGGGCAAATTTCCTCTCTGGAGTTGACCGAACGGCTGAGCGGCGCAAGACTTACTTCCTGGACGGCGGCCATGCACGGCAAGAAGTCCCAGCAGGCACTGCTGGCTTTGGCCGATCAGTCGGCCTTTCTGCCTCTTCCCCCTGCGGAGATCTCCGCGGATGCACCGCCGGATGCGGCTGCGCAACTGCGCATGATTTCTTTGACCGCCGATTATCTGAAGAACACGATGCCAAAGCTGCCGGACTTCTTTGCCACCCGGACTACGATCCGTTACGAAGAAACTGCGCAATTTGATGCGGTAAGTAGAAAGGTGAGCTATGAGCCATTGCGTGCGGCGGAAAATTTCAAGGAAACCGTGATCTACCGCAACGGCAACGAGGTCGCAGATTCAGGAGCGGGGAAACGTAGAGACCGGGAAACAAACGATCCTTATCTAATCACCTATGGCACTTTTGGCCCCGTGCTCGATTTTGTTCGCGACGCGATTTCGGCTCCCGGCGCTTTGACCTGGAGCCGTTGGGAGCAGAGCCCGGGCGGCCCTCGCGCAGTATTCCGTTATGCGGTTCCGGCGAAGAAATCCCTCTTTCGAGTACGGGGCTGCTGTCTTCCCGACAGCTACGGAACGAGCGGGTTTGATAGTCAGGCCGGGTATCACGGGGAGATCGCAATCGATCCGGCCAGCGGAGCGATTCTTCGCCTTCAGGGAACGGCAGACCTGAAAGCCTTCCCTCCAGTCGCACTCTCCGACATCATGATCACGTACGGCCCGGTGGAGATAGGAGGGAAGACTTATATTTGCCCGCTGAGAAGCGTCTCCATTATGAGGAGCCGGTCGGTGACCGTGCTGATGGAGGGGGATGAAGGCTTCAGAACCTATGGGCCCTATGAGACGATGGTGAACGATATCACCTATGGGGACTATCACATGTCTCGGGCAGAGTCGCATCTGATGCCGGGCTTCAAGCCAGCAATGGATGAGAGCTCCCCTGGCTCAGGCTCCACGCGTTAAATAGAGGGGAGCTAATTGTGTAACCACGGTGTCATTGGTGGGTTGCTGCACGCCAGGGACACCATCCACAGGGCCATATGGCGGCGGTTGTTGCGCCGGCGGCAGGATAGAATCCTGTGCGAACTTGGTCGTGGGCGAACCCGAACCTTGCGAACCCGAACCTGGATAGGTGCAGTGATAGAGCACGGTCAGACTGTCTCCGGTGTAGCCCTTAGGAAGATGGTCGAAAGTCTTTATTCGGTCTACAGCCCGCAAGCATGAAACATCCAGGGATGAGTATCCGCTTGATGTTTCCATAGTCGGGACTTCATGATTGCCACGCCGCCGTATAGCGAATTGAATGTAGACAGTTGCGCCTGCCGGGGTACTGCCGGCAACCTCCGACAAGTTCCATTTCTGTGCGACCTTGTTTTTCGCCGCTTCTATGTACCCGCCAAGTTGTAAGCGTGGCTTTGGTGGCGCTACGGTCGCCTCCTTTTGTGCGTGTTTCGCTTTGCGTTGGATGAGCGTTCATCGAATCGAGTTCGCTATACGAACAAGGATAAAGTACGTTCAGACTGTCCTTGGCGCCACCCTCAGGTGGACCAAAAGTTCTGCACCTGCTGCACAGCAAGAACGCAGGACGAATCGAGCGATGGATAACCACTAGGCCTACGTAACTGGACATCACGGGGTGAACCGTCACGTGAGATCGTGAACGAAATATCCGCAGTAGCGCCTGCAGGGGTATCGACGACTGCTGACGGGTTCCAACTCTGTCCCACCCTGGTTTTGATTACATCCCAATACCATGGAGACGGGGCGGATTGACGCTGTTTTTCGAAGCAGTTGCGGCGCGAGCCGATGGAAACAGTGGATTTGCTCTGGGACGGCTGGTATCTAAAAGGCATATCCCTACCAGGATCATTCCACTGGCGACTGCCGCCACCCACCTTGCTTTGTGGTTGTACGACAACTTGGAGTTCTTGGTGATCAACCAGAGTACCGCGGCGGTTAGCAGCACCAGGAAAGATAAGGACGTGCTCCGTCCCACCTTTTCACTCAGCGCGTCAAAAATTCCATAAAGAAGAAGGCAAAGGACCGCGCAGGCTGCCCAAAGAATGCCGAACGCCTCGCGCCCACTCACGGTGGGTGGCTGTTGCGGCACCGACGGTGGCTGATAGGTTGACTGCGGTGGCGTGGCCTGTTGAGCCTGTGCCCATGCTTCCCAAGCGTCACGCGGCGCGTGCCGGGGCGGCGGCGGGCCCTTCGGTTCCAGTACCGCTCTCAGTGCAACTTCATCACGTCTCGCATAGGCATCATTCGCCTGTTGCGCGAGCCGTTCACACCGGCGCCTATCCTGCTCATCAACCGCCAGGTCAGGATGAACTCGCTTGAGAACCCGGATCCACAGTCTCTTGAGTTCGGGCGACGCTGTAACCAGTGCGCTCACTTTACATCTCCGTTTTGCAATACATCACGAAATTCTCCGTCTGATAAAGCAGCGCGGAAACGCGGAGCAATGCGGATGCGCGCTTCCGCTTGCCACGGCTCTATGTAGCCGCATGCCCGAGAGCCTGGCTCAGTGGCTGCCGTGGTAGCTCTTCGGAGTAGATGCTTCATCGACACGAGTGCTCACGCCTCCCCGCACCTGTGCTCCCAGTGTTTAGCCTCCCACACTTAATGAGAGCTTCGGTTACTCCAGTACCAGCATTGGTGTGCTCTGAGGCTGGTTGTATTTGACCAGTGACCGACGGCCCGCACCATTACCCTTTCCGGTACCAAGGCGGCCATGCTCGTATCGACAGACGCGGAAAGATGGCGCTGGAGGGCAGGGTAGGCATCGCTACTACCCAGAACGGGCAGTCCTCTGTGCCACTTGTGTAACCGTTGTGGTGGTTACCGGCACGGCGGGTCGCGGGACCGGGGAGGGGGCCGCGTGGCTGACGAAGCCTGACGCCTGGAATAAGAGCCGGGCTTCAGAGTCTGCGAAGACCTTGTTTACGCGTATCGTTCAACAGGGCCGCTCATTCCTGATGTTCGGGATGAGTACATTCTGGAAAGGCAGCGAGGTAAGTGTTGCCGACGTATTCCATCTCCTTGTGTATGCCCGTCGCAGAAGTATAGTAGCCATTGACAGTCATCTGTTTCAGCAATACGAAGAACCGCTCCAGATCGGTTTTGGGATTCTCTTCGTTGGCCGCGGCTTTGCGCAGCGCCTCGGCCAATGATGAGCGCGCGGCCTCCTCGCGGATCAGCCGGATCCCGTCTTGCCATTGCTTCTTGACGGCGTCGTCGCTGGTGGCCACCATCAGGTCAGCAAATAGGTTGGTCTGGCTTCGTGCGCGCCCGGAGAGTGGTCGTCGGCGGGGATAATCATTTCCATGAGCTGGTCGAGAAGGCGGCTTTCTTCCTCACTGAAGAACTGCAACGTGTACGCAGTCGCTGTCGGCGCCGCCGGGGCTGCCTGCATATGGCGCATCGCGGCGCCCGGCAGTGCGTTCAGTTTTTGTGATAACGCGGTGAGGGCGACTATTTTGAGCACCGCTCTTCTTTCCATATTCTCCTCTGAGCCTTATGCCTCATTCGACAGCGCCAACGTCCTCGCTTCAGCGCGAACGCTCTCGCGATCCTAGAGTTCGCCTCTTTTTCGTTGCTCCTTTATATAATCGGCGGCGCGCAACGACAGGGCCATGATGGTCAGCGTCGGATTCTTCTCGCTGGAGGTGGTGAAGCAGCTGCCATCGGTGACGAAAAGATTTTTCACGTCCCGTGCCTGGCAATAGCTGTTGAGCACCGAGGTGCGCGGATCTTTTCCCATGCGCACCGTCCCCACTTCGTGGCTCGCAAAGCCAGTGGGGCCCTTACCGAAACTCGGGAATACCGTGCCTTTCATGTGCGACGAAACTTCCAGCATGCTCTGGTTGGACGCCTGCCACAAAGCATGATCATTCTCGCTGAAGCGAAAATGCACGACGGGCGTCGGAATGCCATGGGCGTCCACCCGGGCCGGATCGACCGTCACATAGTTCCGGTTCATCGGATGTGACCTTGGCCCAGCTCCCAAAGGACAAATATCCAGGCTGCATTCTCCGCACCCGCTCCTTAAAGGCAGCCCCATAGCCCGGCAGCCTGGTAGCCTGGTGCGGGAACATGTAACTGGAATAGTTGACTTGAAACCCCCAACCCCCGACGTAATCGGTCTTGCCAAAAAGATGGTTGTAACGAGGCACGTAGACGTGATCGGTGGCGCCATCCTGGTTGGAAGGCTTTTGCCCTTCGAGTTCCTCCAGATAAATGGTCACCGACTCATTCAGGTGACCGTGGAGATGATGCCCGACCCTGCCGTTGGAATTGGCAAGGCCCGCGGGATGTTTGGGAGAGCGTGAATTGAGCAGGAGTCTCGCCGACTCCACGGTGGAGCAACAGACCACAACGATCTTCGCCTTGACCTGCTGTTCCGCGCGCGTCTCCGTGTCGATGAAGGAGACGGCGCTCGCCAGGCCCTCGCGGTCGACCAGGATCTCGCGTGCAAGGGCATTCTGGCGCAGGGTGAAATTGCCGGTAGCCCGGGCTTTGGGCAACATGCAATCGGGCGTGCTGAAGATCGACGCGACGTCGCATCCATCCATGCAGTGGCCACAATAATGGCAAGGCGGCCGCTTATCGTAAGGCCGGGTGAGGACTGCCTTGCGCACCGCAATGAGCGGGATGCCCATCGCGCTGGTGGCCCGCTTCATGATGTGTTCGCTGCAGCGCCAGGGGATGGGGGGCAAATAATTTTTTCCCGCCGGCAGGATTTCCAGATGATCGTCGTTGCCGCAAACCCCGATGATCTGCTCGATGCGATCGTAATAGGGTTCGAGTTCCTCATAGGTCAGCGGCCAGTCTTCCTCGATGCCCTGCAACGACCACTCTTTGAAATCTCTGCGGGGCGTAGCGCAGGGTGACGGCGTTCCAATGCAGGGTTCTGCCCCCGAGGACGCGCACTCGATCGATCGCGATGTGATCTGAATCGGCATAGGCGATGGATTTTGCGATGTCCCCTTGATAGAAGGGCGCCTGCTTCTCACCGCGGAATCCCCGAAAAGGCAACTCGTAGGGCCACTTGTGGGAGAGCAACTCCCACGGATGGATTCCGCTTCCCTGCTTCCAACATCACTACTTTGGCGCCGCCTTCGCAGAGTTCCTTGGCCATGACGCCGCCAGCGGCGCCGGAGCCGATGACGCAGACGTCGAAGTTTTCGTCTTTGCTCAATACTTCCTTCCTTCGGGCAGATAATGCGGCGACATGATTTTGTTTTCCGTAGCGCAGAGACAATTTGGCAAGGTTGCCAAATAAGTCCTTTGTTTCACGAAGATGATCAAGATGCTCAAGCAATTAAATTGATCACCTTGGGTGGTTGAGGGCAGGGCGCTCTGCCGGGGGAGCCAACGTCCAGCACCAGACAGGTTGCTTTCCCTCCTTGGCAGGGGAACGCCGAGATCGAATCTGGAGAACGCAGCCATAAATTCCTGTCTTACTGCCAACGCTAATACCACCGGACTGGCCGTCCATGAACCTGAGCATAATCATGTGGAAAAGCGGGGGGTGAAGTACCGATCGTCGTCGGCCACAAATTGCGAAATTGCCAGATCTCTGCTAAGATTGAGACTGACTAGTCAGACCGTTTTTATCGAAAACGGAGACGACGATGGCTAAGAAGCCTGCACAAAATCGTACCTCGACGACGCATGGCGAAGCTCCGCGAACTCATGGCGCGTGGCAACTCCAGACGGCGAAAGCTCGGTTCAGCGAAGTTTTCCGGCTTGCCCGGAGCGAAGGCCCGCAACGCATTACGCGGCAAGGCAAGGAAGCTGTTGTCATGATCTCGAATGAGCAGTACGAGGAATTGGTCGGAAGATCTCATCAGCCTAAGAGTCTGGTGCAGTTCTTCCGGGAGTCGCCGCTTGCCGGTATGGACCTTGACCTGGAACGCTCCCGGGATGAAGGGCGTCCGATCGAACTGTGAGCGGCTACCTGCTGGACACCAATTGCATCTCCGAGGTCGTACGGCCGAATCCAGAGCCACGCGTACTCAGCTGGCTGGAAGCAACGGACGAGCGACTGCTTCACCTTAGCGTGCTAACCCTTGGAGAGATTCGCAAGGGAGTGGCGAGTCTGCCGCAGAGTAAGCGCCGGAGGCGTCTCGAATCGTGGCTCGAACTCGAACTTCAGGCCCGGTTTTCCGGAAGAGTTCTACCGATCGACGCTGGCATAGCAGATCGGTGGGGAATCCTGACTGCTGATGCCAGGAAGAAGGGTGTGGGATTAGCTACGATTGACGGCCTTCTGGCGGCCACGGCTCTGTATTTCGATCTCACCCTCGTCTCCCGCAATGTAAACGACTTCGCGAGTACTCCTGTGTTGCTGTTGGATCCCTGGACAGCGTAGCCGTGTTCATCGTACCAACAATGACGGTTGCATTCTGAGTCGACATGGCTCCGTAGAACAAACTCTTCCCTTCGCCCCAGTCGCATGAAGTGGGTACAGGAAATTCGAGGGATCCCGCTCTTTTTCGCGAGAGTTGGGGTTCCACTGCACTGCGACTGGTATCCGTCCAGGTGGCAAAGGGGCGACCAACGGTCGCCCCCCACATCTCGCGAAAAACAGCGGATACCCGAATTTCCTGCTCGCGGCGCTGGACATGACTGCGTGTGCGCCTTTCTTTAAGGAAAGGCGCATGAAGTCCGCGGAACCCAACAAGCTCTACAGGAAATCGGGGATATGGGGCACCCGGGTTCGTGGCAGGGCAATGAAGAACCCGTTCTGAGGCTAGTGGACTGTAACAACTGATTCAGTAGAATTGTCATCTCGACCGGACCCGGATTTCCTGCCCGCTGAACTGGACATTGCCGCGCGTGCTGCTTTCAGTAAGGAAAGCAGCATGAAGTTCGCCAACGCCAACAAGTTCCACAGGAAATCCGGGGGAGCGTAGCGTAGTGGAGAGATCTGCGGTTCTACCCTCCCGGCGCTATTGGTGTATCCTTATGCATCCTGCGGAACAAGGGGAGTCGGCTTCCCACAAGAAAAAAACGAATCCACTGGACCAGGGATTTCATCCGTGTGCTTATGTCGGACACGTAAAAAATACTGACACAGGCGACTATGGTGACACCTCTGAATTCCCCAAAGCATGACCTCGGCTCCTTGCAGATCCCCGAGCGCCATCGCAGGAACACCCGTACGGGTAAGCGCGTCATCTTCGCCGCCATCCCCCTGCTTCTGCTGGCGGGCATCGTGGTGCTCGCTTATTCCTTCCGTATTCGAAAGCCCTCGGTCGAGGTCGCGACTGCCGCAAAAACCCGAAAGCGGCGGCGGCCAGACTCTCCTGAACGCCAGCGGCTACGTTACCCCCCGCCGCCGCGCCACCATTGCCGCCAAAATCACCGGCCGCGTCACCGGCGTCTTTTTCGACGAAGGCACGCACGTCCACGCAGGGCAGGTTCTCGCCACCCTCGACGATTCAGACGCCAAGCGCGCTCTTGATTCTGCCAAAGCCGACCGGGACGCGTCACAGGCCGCGATTGCGGATTATGAAGTACAGCTCAAGAATGCGGAAATTGAACTTTACCGCGCGCGCGAATTACAAAAGGACGGCGTTCAGACCCAGCAAGCGCTCGACAATGCCACCATGCAGGCCGACAGCCTGAAGGCTAAAATCGCGCTCGCCAAGAGCAGGTCGCGGCTGCCGAAGCCCGCATCGGCGAAGCCCAGCAGGCTGTCGATAATTGCACCATCCGCGCTCCTTTCGACGGCATCGTGGTTTCCAAAGGACGCGCAGGTCGGTGAGATGGTTTCGCCTGTTTCCGCAGGCGGTGGATTCACGCGAACCGGCATCGCCACCATCGTTGACATGAACTCCAACGAAATCGAAGTGGACGTCAACGAATCCTATATTGCCCGCGTGACGCCCGGCCAGAGGGTAAAGGCCACTCTCGACGCCTATCCCGACCGGGAACTCGACGGCAAGGTTCGCACCGTTATCCCCACTGCGGATCGTCAAAAGGCCACGGTGAAGGTTCGCATCACCTTCGACAAGCTCGAAGACTTCATTCTTCCCGATATGGGTGTCAAGGTGGCTTTCCTGGAGGAGGAGCAGCAGAAGGCAAAAAGCACGGAAAAGGGTCCGCAGGCAGTGGCCTACATTCCCAAGAGCGCGGTGCGAAGCGATTCCGATTCTCCGTTTGTGCTGCTGGTTCACGACGGCAAGGTCGAGCGTCGCGCCATCAGCCTGGGCACGGACCGTGGGCACAGATGTCGCGGTGTTGGCGGGCCTGTCGCCCGGCGACTCGCTGGTAGTAAAGGGGCCCGAGAATTTGCACGATGGTGACAAAGTCGCAAGTCCAGCAATAGGAGTTGACGATGATTCGAGTCGATGGTCGCTCCGATTCTTCCAGCCTCATCAAGGTTCGCGGTTTGAACAAGACCTACCGTCGCGGCGGTGAACAAATCCAGGTGCTGCAGGGGCTCAACCTCGACGTCGACAAAGGGCGACTTCGTTGCTTTCATGGGTCCCAGCGGCTCCGGCAAGACTACCCTGCTCAATCTTCTCGGGGGTCTCGACGTGCCGTCAGCCGGCAGCATTACGGTCGACGGCGATGAGATCACCCACATGTCCAGCAGCAAGTTGACGCAATGGCGCGCGCGGCACGTGGGCTTCATCTTCCAGATGTACAACCTGATCCCCGTGCTCACCGCGTTTCAGAACGTCGAGTTGCCGCTGATTCTCACCAAGCTGTCGAAAGCGGAACGGCGCAAGCATATCGAAACGGCGCTCAGTGTCGTCGGGCCTCGCGGACCGCATGAATCATTATCCGCGGCAGCTCTCCGGCGGGCAGGAGCAACGCGTGGCCATCGCCCGCGCCATCGTCTCCGATCCCACGTTCCTGCTCTGCGACGAGCCCACCGGCGACCTGGACCGCAAGAGCGCGGATGAAATCATGGAACTCATCCGTCGACTGGTGAAGGAGTACGGCAAAACAGTGTTGATGGTGACGCACGATCCGGTGGTGGCGCGGCGCGCGGACACTCACGCTCCATCTGGAGAAAGGGGTTCTGGTGGAGTCGGAGCGAGCGGCAGGGAGTCGCCGCGGGAGGTATGGAATGAAATTCAGCCGCCTGATTTTCGCCAATCTTTTCCGCAAAAAAGTTCGTCTCATGCTCACCATAGGCTCCTTCGCCGTGGCCTTGTTCCTGTTCGCATTTCTCGCGGTCGTCAAGGATGCTTTTGGCCGAGGCGCGGACGTCGCGGGCGCCGACCGTCTGGTCATCATCAATCGCGTCTCCATCATCCAGCCGCTGCCGCTCTCCTACCGCGACAAAATTCTGCGCATCCCCGGGGTCAAGGTCATTACCCACAACAACTGGTTTGGCGGCGTCTATCAGGATGAGAAGAACTTCTTTCCGCAATTCGTCATTGATGTCGAAAACCAGCGCCAGGTCTTCCCCGAACTCATCGTGCCCGATGACCAGTGGGCCAACTTCCTCAAGGACCGCCAGGGCGCCGTGGTCGGCGCCGGCCTTGCCAAACGCTTTGGCTGGAAAATCGGCGACCACATCCCGATCAAGAACTCCCTTTTCGGGGAGCCAGCTACCTGGGATTTCAACATCGATGGCATCTACCACGGAAAGCGGCCCCAGGATGACGAAACCCAGTTCTGGTTCCAGTGGGACTATTTCGAAGAGCGCATGCCGCAAAGCTTCAAAGGAAATGCTGGCTGGTACATCCTCAGGCTGGACAACCCGGATGACGCCCCGCGCGTTGCCAAGGCAATCGACGATATGTTTGCCAACTCTCCTTATGAAACCAAGACGGAGACGGAGTCCGCATTCGCCGCCGGCTGGGTCAAGCAATTCGGGAACATCGAATTCCTCATCTTGACCATCGGCGCTGTCGTATTTTTTACCCTGCTGCTGGTTACCGGAAATACCATGGCCATCTCCGTCCGTGAGCGGACCGGCCGAACTTGCGGTTCTCAAGGCCATTGGTTTCACCGACCGCTCGGTACTTTTTTTCGTTCTCGGCGAAGCGCTCCTCATCGCCCTCTTCGGCGGCCTCTGGGTCTGGCTCTTGCCATCTTCGCGGTGCCATTGATAGCGACGGCGCTGAACGGTTTGCTGCCGCCCCTGATTCTTTCCTATACCATCCTGGCCTCGGGGCTGGGATTTGCGCTCATCGTCGGCGCCGCCAGCGGGCTGCTTCCCGGCATTGGCGCCATGCGCTTGCGCGTCGTCGACGCATTGCGGAGGGTCTGACATGGCTATTCCCGTTGTCTATAATTTCCGCAGCGTGAGAGCCCGCTGGACTTCGGCAATCGTCGCAGTTGCCGGAATCGCCGGAACCGTTGGTGTCTTTGTCGCCATGCTCTCGCTCGCGCGAGGCTTCCGGGCAACGCTTGTCTCTTCCGGTTCGGAGGACAACGCCATCGTCATGCGCGCCGGCGCGACCTCGGAAATGATGAGCGGCGTCGACCTCGACGCCGTGAAAATCATTCAGGACGCTCCAGGAGTCGCGCATGACTCTACCGGCCCTCTGGTCACTTCAGAAGTGGTCGCGGTCGCGCCGTTTCCTCTGCGCTCGACCGGCACCGATGCAAACGTGCAGGTTCGCGGAGTTTCCGCGAATGTGCTCACCATCCGCAAGAATGTAAAGATCATCGAGGGCCGAATGTTCCAGCCGGGCCTTTCCGAGCTGGTCGTAGGCCGCAATGCTTCGCGTACTTACAGCGGGTTGACCCTCAACAACACGGTTCGGTTTGGCGGCGGCAACTGGACGGTAGTGGGCATCTTCGACGCCGGCGGCAGCGCCTTCGATTCTGAAGTGTGGAGCGACGCGCGCGTGCTCGATGATGTCTATAAGCGACCCACCAATCGTCTTTCAGTCGATCACCGTGCATCTGACTTCTCCCGCAGGCCTTGCAACAGTTCAAGGATTCCGTCACGTCCGATCCCCGCTTGAACGTTCAGGTGAGCCGCGAGATCGACTACTACGCCAAGCAGTCGCACACCATGACCACGCTGATCACCGTGCTCGGCGGACTGGTCGCCGGCAGTCATGGCCATCGGCGCTATCTTTGGCGCGCTCAACACGATGTATTCCGCAGTCTCCGAACGCTCCCGCGAAATCGCCACGATGCGCGCCCTCGGCTTTGGTGGCCCTTCAGTTGTCTTCTCGTTCCTGATCGAAGCGCTGCTGGTTTCATTTGTCGGCGGTCTGCTCGGATGTTTTGCGGTCCTGCCGTTGAATGGCCTCACCACAGGCACGATGAACTGGCAGACGTTCTCGCATTTGGCTTTCGCCTTCCGTATCACGCCGGGACTGCTTGTCGGCGGCATTCATTTTCGCTTTGCTCATGGGCATCATCGGCGGTCTGCCACCGGCCATCCGCGCCGCAAGGCGTCCCATCGCGTTGGCTCTGCGCGAACTCTAGCAGAGACCTGCGACACCTCAAGTGGCCGGCGATATTGGAACCGGGTACTCATATCGCAGAGCATCGAAGACCGTCTATTGGTCCTGCTAAGAGATCGAGGACAGTTCGGAACGCTAATTATCTCCACGCTCGGAGAACCCCTCTCGCCGAGTCAAGGGGAATCTCCGTTTCCCCTTGGCTTTTACCTATCCCCGTCGTCCCCGTTCCCATCGTCCTCCAGTTCCCTTCAAGTGCGTACCGCAGCAAGATCCTGTTCTCGGGCTTCGGTGGTCGAAAAGACCCGAACAGCAATGGGCAAGATAAGCACCTTCGGGGTCCTTCGACTCCGCGCCACCAAGTGCCGTGTCACGCGATAAATCTGTGAGCGCTCCGCTCAGGATGACGATTTTTGGGAGCATACCGAATGCATTGAGTCCCTGTTTTTGAGGGGGATGGATACCCGGTCGCCGTATCTCCATACAGACACGTTGAAGACTCATTGCGACAATGTAACAAAAACGGTAACAAAAACCGGACAACCAAGCCGTTGGCGTGGAAGGTGCATCCACTTTGCACCGGAGCCCTGGCGAGGAAACCACTACTAAGCGGTCAGGCGAGCAAGACTAAAGCGCAGCTTAAAGAGGTTGTCTTGACACGTCACGAGCTGAGGAGTAGAGTCAAGCCCGTTTATTTTTTCGGGCGCGCAGTATCGGTGGCAAGTTCCTCAAGAAAGGAGATCCCACGATCATGCGAAGAAGTGATTTTTTTGAAGTGGCCAGGTTCCGGCCGCCGTTCTTCGCAACAGTCATATCTCCTTCAGGTCATTTCCTTCTATTTGTTCTGTAAGCAGTTTGTTATAGACAAATTGAAACGATTTGCTCGCTTTTTTCACATACCCTACATACGGCCCACGACACCGCTGTACGCTTATGCGGGATTCGGGCCTGATCCGTCCCCGAATTGTTCCACCATCGCTTCTTGAAATTGGAGGTCTCTCAAATGTCTCATCGTCTTCAGGCGACTCAACACTCGAAACAACCTTCGGCCATCAAGCGCGACACTCCCGCCGCTCCCAATTGGCCCTCCTACCAGGGCACGGCGGAAGTCGTGGGCACCAGTCCAGGCGGACGTGTCACCGTGTTCGTAGATCCCAGTCTGGGCAACCCGGCTCTGCAAAACGCACAGGATCTGGTCAATGACGCTGACCGCGTGGTAATGGCCAATGATCAGATTTTTGGCACAACCGGGGGCCCTGTCAGCGTCATTGTCTTCGCGTTGGGCGGCGCAACCGACGGCACCGGTGGCGCCGATCATATGGGCTGCGACTACATAACAGGCGCGGCGATCGAAGTTTGTGCCTCGTTCGGCAACTCCGCCCGGGTATCGGCGTTATTCGAAGCCGAACTGAGCGAGTGCTCCATGGGCGGAAACCTGTGCGGCGTCAGCACGGGCGAAGCCCTTTCGCGCTGGTGCGCCGCGGTGATCGGTAACAACGCTCTATCCGACTTCGCGACTGCCCCCACCTGGTTCAATGACGGCACGCCGAATTACGTCGACCAAACGGATCCCACGGATCAAAATGCCGACAGTACCGGTTGTGGCATGGCCTTCATATCGTGGCTCCGCAGTCAGGGCTTCAGCTTGAATCAAATCGCCCAGGGACTGGTAGGGTTGACCGCCAACGGTACATTTGCACAGCTATACGCCAACCTCACGTCGCAGCCGCAGGGCAATGCGTGGCCCAACTTCCAGGCTGCGGTAGGGGCGCTGCCGAACGGTCTCAACAACGATGACCCCTTCGGCGGAGCGGCTCAGCCTGTCCAACTGGCGCACCTGGCCCCTTTGACGGTCGAATTGGCGGGAAAGGTTTTCGCAGCAATCCTGGCCGATGTGGCAGCCGGCAAGCCAGAGCAGCAGATAGTAGCCAGCGTGCGCGCAGCGCTGGTTGCGTCTCCGGCGACTCGGGTACAGCCGATGTCCCATCGCCTGGTTCCGGCGGCAAAAGGAGCGAGGGCCTGACTCTTCTCACGATGGGAAAACCCCTGGGTTTTGAACCGGCTTGTTTAAAACCCAGGGACCCTGTCCAAAGCGGCGTCCCGTTTGTTGAGAAGCGTTCGGCTGGACACGGCTAGTAAAGGGGGAAATGATCTCCGCAAAGCCTGAGCGCAAAGCTGGGGGCGGTTTAAATTGGCGATATCTTTCAACAATTTCAGCGATCGCAATTGGCGGAATTTGCTGATGGATATCGAAGCGCGGGAAGTAGTCCCCATCATTGGCCCCGAGCTCCTGGTGCTGGGCGCTGAACCGGGTCAGCCCACTCTCTATCAGCATGTCGCGAAAGAACTTGTCGCCCGGCTCTCGCTCGACGAAAATAGTCTTCCTGAGGGGTACGGTTTGCTGGAAGCAACCAGCTTGTTTTTTCGGGACCCGCGCAACCGGGCCGACGACCTGTACTACGAAACGCGTGGGATCCTTACCGAACGCGCCTGGCCAACACCCGAGCCCCTTCTGCAGCTAGCCGCCATCACCCACTTCGACCTATTTATCTCGACCACCTTCGATTTTCTGCTGGAACAGGCCCTCAATGAAGTACGGTTCCAAGGAGCGGCTGGGACCCGAGCCCTGGCATTCTCTGAAAAGCGCCGGGTGGAAGACATCGCGGCGGAATCCGAGAAGGGGCGGCCCACGGTGTTCCAAGTCTTCGGCAAGCTCGACCCCGCCGGCGATTACGGCATCACCGAGGATAAGATCCTGGAGTTCACCCATCGCCTGCAGTCACGCGATCAGCGTCCGCAAAACCTTTTCGATGCGCTGCAAGCCAGGAGCCTGCTGGCTCTGGGGTGCAGTTTCCCCGGTTGGCTGGCCCGCTTCTTCCTACGGGCAGCCAAGGGAGAGCAATTCTTCTCCCACGGAGCGCGCGGCGTGATTGTCGACCGGGCGACCCCGGTGGACTCCGAATTTGTGATGTTTTTGGAGCGCCGGCAAACCGTTGTCTACAGTCAGGGCAATGCCGTCCAGTTTGTGGCCGAACTCCATCGCCGTTGGATAGAGAAGTTCGGAAAAAAGGACAGTGACGGTCCGCCGGCGCCGGGGCGGTTCCAGGATTTCAAGCCGGACTCCGTCTTCCTGAGCTATGCCAGCGAGGACCGCCAATATGCGTTGCAGGTCAAGCAGGCATTTGACGAGATGGGCGTGGACGTCTGGTTCGACCAGAGCGCACTCGAATCCGGCGACGATTACCGTTTGAAGATCGAGAAGAATATCGAGAACAGCTCCTACTTCGTGCCTCTGATTTCGAAACACACCGCCACCATGGAAAAGCGCTTTTTTCAGCGGGAGTGGAACAAAGCGATCGACGAGTCGGCGGCGTATCCGCGGGAATACCCGTTCATTCAGCCCATCCTAGTGGACGACACACCGCTCGATTCGCCGGGCATTCCCCGGCAGTTCCTCGACCGCCACATCCGCAAACTGGACGCGCTCCCCCAACTCATCGAAGATGCGAAGAAGCGTATCCGGGAAAGGCGGCTGAAAAGGAGGTCTGGATGAGCCTATCAGTAGCGGTCCCGACGGCGGTCGATCGCAGGCAGCCTTGGCTTGGGCTCTCTTCTTACCGCGAGGCCGATTCGGCGCTGTTCTTCGGGCGCGAGAACGAAGAACTCGAACTGCTGCGCCTGGTGCGCCGAGAAGTCCTCACTGTGCTCTTTGGTCCGTCGGGCACGGGCAAAACCTCCCTGCTCAATGCTGGTCTCTTCCCCCGCCTTCGGGAATCGGCCTACCTCCCCATTCCGATTCGGCTGGATCATTTGAGCGATCGTCCCGATTACGTGGCGCAGATCCGGGCGCTAATCGATGAAGCCCTGCACGCGGACGCCACGCGCCCGATCGAAGAGGAATCGCTCGCACCGCAGGCAGCGCAAGACGACCAGGAAACGCTGTGGGAATATCTGCACCGCGTGGTGTTTTGGGATTGGCGAAACAATCCGGTCACGCCGGTGCTGGTATTCGATCAGTTTGAGGAGGTATTCACCCTGGGCCGGAACCATGCGGCCACCGAAGAATTTCTCACGGCGCTGGCGGATCTGGTGGAGAACTATATTCCCGCCCCGGTGCGGTCGCGCACGGAGGCGAACGGCGGCTCTATCGAATTCCCTCACGATCAGCCAAAGGTCAAAGTCATCCTGAGCCTGCGTGAGGACTTTGTGTGTCGTCTGGACGACCTGCGCAAATCCATGCCTTCGGTGATGCACAACCGGTTGGCGGTCGCGAGAATGAACGGCGAACAGGCGCTGCGGGCAGTGCGGGAGCCGGGACAAGGAATCGTGGAGGAGTCGGTAGCGCGGCAAATCGTTCGCTTCGTGGCGGCGTCCAACCGGTCGAGCGCCGCCGCGGATGATGAGGACGTCCGCCTCGATAATCTAGAGGTCGATCCAGCGCTGCTGAGCGTGGTGTGCCGGGAACTGAACGCCCATCGCATCGAGCGGGAGAAAGTCCAGATCACGGCGGATCTGCTGGAGCAGACAGGCACTAACATTTTGCATGATTTCTACGAGCGCGGCTTCAACGGCCTGAATCCGGCGATCCGCATTTTTGTGGAAGACCGTTTGCTCACGGTATCCGGGTTCCGCAGCACGGTTCCGCTGGAGGAGGCCACTCATGCCGGGATTGCCGATGAGGACATCCGGACCCTGGTGGATCGGCGCTTGATCCGCGTCGGAGGAACGCCTCGGCATCCTTCACCTGGAACTGACGCACGACCTGCTGACCAAGGTCGTCCAGAAGAGCCGGGCCGAGCGGCAGGAGCGGGAGCAGAGGGAGCAGGAAAAAAAACAACGGGAGACGTAGGAACGCGAGCGTGCGCAGCGGGAGGAAGGCCAGCGAACGGAGTTGCGGCGCGCGCGGCGCTTGCTGGTGATCGTCAGCGGCGCGGCATTGATCTGCCTCCTGCTGGGGGTATTGGCGCTTTTCTCGTATCGAAAAGCCAGGATCGAAACCGCGAAGTCAGAGCGGGCCGCGTACGACGCGAACGAGGCCAAGAAGGCCGCCATGGCGGAGAAGATGGTCGCGGACACCGCGAATCAGACGGCCTCGGGGGCTGAGGCCGACGCGAAACATGCTCTCTTAACGGCGAGGCACAACGAGGTGATGGCCCGGCAGGCGGCCCAGGAGGCTCGGATTGAAACGATCAAGCGGGAGATTTCCCAGGCGACCAGCGAATTCAAAATTTCTCCCACGCGAGGCCTACTTTTGGCGGTCGAGGCGCTGAATGCGAGCACGCGGGAGCAACTTGCTTGCGACCAAAACGTTACTTGTGTTCAATTTGCGGCCGCGGCGCTGGTTGATCAGCTCTCTCAAACGGGTGGCACACCGATCATCGGGCACACAAAGCCAGTTCTAGCCTTGTCCTTCAGTGCAGATGGCAAGCTTCTTGCGACGTCAGACGAGAGAACGGTCAACGTTTGGCGAGTCGAACAGCTCTCCGCTCCAGTTGCCGTGCTGAACAGTCCGGAGCAGATTCAGTCCATGTCGCTCAGCGGAGATGGCAAGTTCGTGGCCACCGCGTCGTTCGGGCAGGCTCGGCTTTTTTGGATAGACCAGCCGCAAAAATCGCCCTTTCATATCCAACAGCCGGGGGCATACCTCAATAACATGGGGGACAATCAGTCCGTATGGTTCAGTGTGGACGGCAAACTTTTCTTGGCGGCCGACGGGGTGGGCAATGCTTCCGTGTGGCGGCTGGATCAGAGCGAGGATCCCAAATTCGTTGCTAAGATCCCTGACGGGTTCCTGGTCAAGTTCGCATCGTTCACATCCGATGAAAAGTCTATCCTGACTCTGGACCTCGACGGAAAGGTATGGAAATGGCAGTTGGATCAGATCATTCAGAACGTCAAGCCGGCGCCGGTGTATTTGGGTGACATCAAGGGGTCCGTCTCAACGGCGTTTTTTAGCGGCAACGGCCAACATCTGTTGCTACCCAAGCAACTGATGAACGCAGAAAGCCTTGACCGGGTTGCGCGCCTCATCAATCTCAAAAGCTTTGGAGATGAACAGCTACCCGGAGATGAGCTTAAAGTCGCCACACAGTCCGTGGCGCTCAGCTCGGAAGGCGGCCTGGTGGCGATTGCCGGCGATGGAGGCACGGTTCAGATCTGGCGTGCCTTCTCAACCCGAACGCCCGGCCGGACCGCGATTGGCAGAGGGGCGACGGCGCTCTATGGTCACGAAGGGAAGGTTTACGCGGTATCGTTCAGCCCCGACGGTAAGCATATTGCGACTGCTGGCCAGGATCGGACCGCGCGGCTCTGGCAGATCGATCAGCCGTTTGCGATCGATCTGTATCGAAAAGCGGAAGACTGGAGTTCGCGCGTTGGCGAATTGGTCCAGCTCGCGGCTAAAACAGCAGGCCGCAATTTCACATGCAAGGAATGGACGGAGTTCTTTCCCAACGAAAAGTACCGCCTCACCTTTCCGAAACTTCCGGTTCCCGTGGACGGAGGGTGTCCCAAGCAGGCGAAGTCGAACTAATCTCAACTGCGACGGGTATCCGTTCAGGTAGTAAAGGGGCGACCAACGGTCGCCCCCCACATCTCGCGAAAAACGAGCGAGATACCCCGAATTTCCTGCAAGCGGCGCTGGCAAGGGCTGCGTATGCGCCTTTCTTTAAGGAAAGGCGCATGAAGTCCGCGGAACCCAACAAGCTCTACAGGAAATCGGGGGTATGGGGCACCCGGGTTCGTAGTAGGTGAATAGGCGCACACTCAGAGTAACTACGTCCTCTACGCTGGCCCGGTGCGCGTAGCTTTCAGCTGTGAAAATACAACGTACATGTGGTGGCAAGCGGAGTTCCTTCGCTACACTTCGGGGAGCCGGATACTCAAAAACCAATCTTGTGGAGTAAGCGAATTATTGCTTGATCCCGATCTGCAACGTTCACTGTCCTGCAGCAACAACACTCGTCCGCGCAATTTGCCTGGTAGGACGTGGCCGTTCCGCATTCTTGTGGTGCTTGTGCAGGGTTGCATCGCGCACCTGCACATCTGAGTGATTCTCTTCCGCAGCAAGTTCCATGGAATCACCCGGCACAGGAGTGAGCCCGGCGAGATAGATAAGCAGATCGTTGCTCTCGCGGAAAATATCAGCTCCTGCATGCCTGCCCTCAGTGGCAGCGACAAATATGCCGATGTGGCGCGCCAGGATTGAGCGCGATATAGGTGGTGTAGCCAGCGCCACCGCCGGTTTTCTCAATGATCATGGTTGGATCATCGGGTTGGTTGATGTGCACCCACCCGAGGCCGATGCCGTTGGGAACACCGGCGCGCCCGAGGCCCTGAGTCCAGCGGAGTTCCGAGGCTGGGATGTACGTTGCCGTTGCGGCGGGATCCTGGTGCATGGGGACGCCGGGCAGATCGAGAAGGTATTTGAGCCAACGCGTCATGTCGTTCGCGGTCGAATACATACCTCCCGACCCGGCGGCGGCCGTCGTATCGGTACACTGACCCTCATTCCTGGCCCCGATGAGAAGGCGAGCGCACTCGCCGGGAGTCGGGCTCAGCGTCGTATCCCGCAGCCCAAGGGGTTTGGCGATTCGGTCGGCAAAGAGTTGCGGGTAGGGTTTGCCGGCAGCGGCGGATAAGGCGTCCGCGAGCAGGTCGAACCCGATGTTGGAATAGTGTGCGGCGGTTCCGGGAAGAAAGCGCAGGCGATAGCCAGGGAGCCATTGCCAGCGAAAGTTATAGTCGGGAAACGTGAAATGGCCGCGCGTCGCCCGCTGGATAGGCGATTTCGCGGGGCAGGCCGGCGGTGTGCGTGGCAAGATCGCGCAGGGTGATCGGGCGGCCGCTCAGGCCACGAACCGTGCGCACGGGAACGGTGACATTGCGGGGGGCGAACTTCTGCAGGGGGTCGGAGAGGGATACGCGTCCATCGGCGACCAGCTTCACCAGCAGGTCCGTCGTCATGATCTTGGACAGCGAGCAAAGACGGAGGAGGGAGTCAGCGTTGGGCTTCTGGTGGGAGCCAGGATAAGTCTGACCATAGCTTTGCATCCACGTCTCATTGTCGCGGACAACCACGACGACCATGCCTGTGGAGCGCGCTCCGGCGGAACAGGTCAGCCACGAAGGGGTCGGCGGATTGGAGCTGAGGGAGAGGTGCGGTCTCGGCCTGCACCCTATGCACGGAGAGCGGCAGGAAGAGGATGAGGGCTAACAGCAAGCGTACGAAGAGCCCCACCGTCCCTGCGGAAGCGCTTGGGCGTGCCGGCAACCTGTTACCCATCAGTCGCGCCAACGATGAATCCATGTCCCCAAAACTACCCCTGCTATATGAGAAACATGACGTTGGCCCTGAGTCCAGAAGATTCCACAAAGGGGACGATGAAGAACAGGAAAGTTACCGTTTCGGCGGTTCGGCATAGTCGCCAGGCGCACGATGGTACCGGCCCCGTGAAAGATCACCTTGGCAGCCTTGCTTGAATTGATCTCCCCCATGCGGGCCCGTTTTACCAGAACCAGGCGTGCCCACAATACTATGTGCATAAGCGATACGCCTTGCCGTGCCAAATCTGGTTCCGTGGTATAGAACTCTGAATAGCCCCGTGCGCAATTTCGAGAAAACCCGAACGGAATTCCAGGAGATACTCGCCAAGCCCATTCGCGAACTCGGGCTCAAACTCGAGGGTTCTCCGCTCGAACGATTCGTTCAGCAGCTTTATCGCGAACTGGAAGCCAAGGGCATCCACAAGTTCCGTCCGCTTTGTTATCTCACCGATGAATGGGGATGTCCCTCCGGCGAGCCCGTCATCGGCATTCCGTTCTATCTGGCCAACCCGGACCTGGCACAGCTTGAGCGCGATATGAACGACCTGGAAGACGCTCGCGAGATCATGATGTACATGCGTCATGAGGCCGGACACGCATTCAATTACGCGTACCAGCTATACAAGTCGGCTGAGTGGCGCGATCTCTTCGGTCCGTTTCGCCGCGCATATCGCGATAATTACCGTCCCATACCGTTCTCGCGGAAGTTTGTTCGCCACATGGCCGGGTGGTACGCGCAGAAGCATCCGGATGAAGATTTTGCGGAAACGTTTGCGGTCTGGCTCACGCCTCGCTCGCAATGGCGAAAGCGCTACGAAGGTTGGGGCGCGCTGGCCAAGCTCCAATACGTCGATCGCATGGCGCGAAAAGTCGGAGATGTCGAACCCATCCGGCGTCGCGGCCGCACCGACATCACCGTCGATGAGATGGAATCGACGGTCGGCGAGTTCTATCGTCTCAGCCTGCCGGAGGAGATTCCGGTGCAGGAACTCGCGCTGGATGCCGACCTGGCGGACATCTTCAATATCTCCCGCAAGCGACGTAAGGGCGTGCGACCCGCCCAGGAGATGTTGCATCAGCATCGCAAGCCCATTGTCGACAAGGTCGCGTATTGGAGCGGCGTGCAACGTCCGATCGTCAAGCGACTGGTGGAAGCCATCTGCAAGCGTGTTGAGGACCTGGGTCTGCGCGTGGACGTTCGACGCGAGTCCGAGTACCTCACGGAGTTCACGGTGTACACAACCGCACTCTCAATGAATTACCTGATCCGTGGGAAGTTCATTCATCCCTGAGGCGTGCCGGCAGCTGCCGTCACTCCGATTGGAGGTCGCATGACTGGAACGAAGTTGAAAGTCACCGTGCTGTACGACTTGTGGGAAGAAGAACCTGCTGAAGTGCAGGAAGAAGTTCCTGCACCGCGCAAGCGCAAGGGGCAAAAGACACGCAAGAAGAAGCCGGTAAAGCACGACCGCGAAGAGATCTTCGAAGCCCTGGAGAAGCTCGGTCATGAGCCGTCGTATTACGTTCTCGACGGCCGCCCGCAATCACTGCTCGGACTCGCCAAATGTGGCGCCGATCTCATTTTCAACCTCACGGAATCCTATGCGGGCGATGACACCAAGGAGATGCACGTCACTGCATTCCTGGATATGCTCGATATCCCTTACACCGGCGCGGGACCGCACGCGAACATTCTTGCGCAGGACAAATCGATCGCCAAGAAGATGTTCGCTTTTTACGGGATTCAGTCGCCCTACTTCGCGACAGCCTATCGCGGCACCATCGACCACGCACATGACATCTCGTTCCCACTCATCGTGAAACCCACCTCCGAAGATGGATCCATCGGCATCGATGCTGCTGCCGTAGTTACCAGCGTGAAGGAGTTGATGGAGCGCGTCTCCTATATACAGACGGAATTCGATTCTCCTGCGTTGATCGAGGAGTACATCGAAGGACGCGAGATCTACGCCGCCATCCTCGGCAATTACGAGAACGCACATGCACTTCCGCTGGTGGAACTTGACCTTTCGAAGCTTCCGAAGGGCATGCCCAAGATCGCCAGCCAGGATGTGAAATTCGAGAAAGACACGGAAGCCTATAAGCTGACGAAATCGGCGATCGCCGAAGACCTCGATGAAGAAACCGTAACCAAGCTCACCGAGATCGCGATCAAGGCCTATCGCGCCGTCAAGCTTCGCGATTATGGGCGCATTGACATGCGCATATCGAGCAAGGGCGAGGTTTATGTCATCGAAGCGAATCCGAACCCATGGCTCTCGAGCGGGCAGGAGTTTGCCATGGCCGCGAAGAAATCCGGCCTCTCCTATACCCAAATGATCGGGGAGATCGTGGACCTTGCGATGGCTCGGCACGCGTGAAAGATGACGATTGACCTACTGCGAACCCGGGTGCCCCAAATCCCCGGTTTCCGGTGGGGTTCCACTGCACTGCGCTGGTATCCGTCCAGGTGGTAAAAGGGCGACCAACGGTCGCCCCCCACATCTCGCGAAAAACAGCGAGATACCGGGCACCCGGCCATTTCCTTGAAATGGTTTGTGGCAGGTCAATCGCAGGACGCTCTGTGACGCACTACACTGGAATGCAATCGTGATATACACCGTCGAGGAAAAGCAAGTTTCTGAACAGCCGATCGCCGTCGTACGCGGTCGCGCAACCAGGGCGAATCTTCCCGCCAGGATCCGCGAATTGTTTGACCAGTTCTACGCCGGCTTCAAAAGCAAGGGAGGCCTGAACGTGGTGCTCTACCATGACCCCGGGGTCGCGGGCGAATTTGAGATCGCATGCGGCGTTCAGCTCGAGCAGGGTGGCAATGCCGTGACTCCCCGGGGCACCGTGGCGACCACGGTGTATCTGGGTCCTTACGATCAAATGAAGCCCGCCCACGCAGCCATTCATGCCTGGGCTCGGGAAAACGGCCGCCGACTCGCCGGGCCATCATGGGAGGTCTATGGGCACTGGAGCGACGATCCGGCGAAGCTCCGAACGGATATTTTTTACCTGATTTCGTAGCCGCAGGCAGCGAGTCTGCTTTAGGTCCCGCAGAAAGTCTGAAGGACGCATTCCTCGGGGCGGGCGGGCGTGGCATACCGCTCCAGGCCCGGCCTGTCTTCGTAGGGGCGTGACACGACGTCCAGCAATTCCTCGAAGGGCTGGAAATCCTGCCGCTCCATGGCGGCATCGAGCGCCGCCTCCACCAGATGGTTGCGCGGGATGAATGCCGGATTTGCCTTCCGCATGGCCGCAGCGCGCGCCTGGCTCGAGATGGGCTCTTCTTCCAGCCGCCGGCGCCATCCCGCAGCCCACGAGTCATAAGCGCCGGGGTCGGCGAACAGCCCTCGCACGCCCTCGTCGCCTTCCGGTCCGGTCAGCGGCATCGCACAGCCGGCGGAAGGTCAGGGTGAAGTCGGCGCGGTTGGCGGCCATGCGCTCGAGCAGGTCCTGAGCCAGCGCCGCATCGCCCTCGCGCTCGGTAAAGAGGCCAAGCTTGCGGCGCAGGCCGGCGGCGAGCGCCGCCTCAAACTGCGGAGCGAAGAGCGGCGAGCGCCTCCTTGGCCGAGGCCAGCGCGGCCTCTCCGCTGCCCTCCTCCTGCTCCAGAACGGGCAGCAAGCGCCTCGGCGAGACGCGTCAGGTTCCAGTGTGCGGCGCGGGGTTGGTTGCCATAGGCATAGCGTCCGTAATGGTCGATGGAGCTGAACACCTTGGCCGGATCGTAGGCCTCCATGAAGGCGCAGGGGCCGTAATCGATGGTCTCGCCGGAGATGGAAGTGTTGTCGGTGTTCATCACGCCATGGATGAAGCCGAGGAGCATCCATTGTGCGATCAGGCTGCGCCTGCCGGGCGATCACGCCATCCAGCAGGGCCCGGTAGGGCTGGCTTCGCCTGTCGCGGCCTCAGGGTAGTGGCGGGCGATCGCATAGTCCGCCAGCCTGCGCGTGCCTTCGGTGTCGCCCCGGGCGGCGAAATACTGGAAGGTGCCCACGCGGAGGTGGCTTGCCGCTACCCGAGTCAGCACCGCTCCGGGCAAAGCTGTTTCGCGCAGCACCCGCTCTCCCGTGGTCACCGCGGCCAGGGCCCGGGTGGTCGGCACGCCCAGCGCCGCCATGGCCTCGCTCACGATGTACTCGCGCAAGACCGGACCGAGCGCGGCTCTGCCGTCGCCGCCGCGGGAGAACGGGGTCGGCCCGGAGCCCTTGAGCTGGATGTCGTAGCGCACGCCGTCCCGCCCCAAGACCTCGCCTAGCAGGTTGGCGCGGCCGTCGCCGAGTTGAGGCACAAAATGCCCGAACTGGTGCCCGGCATAGGCTATGCGCCAGAGGCTCGGATCCCTCGGCCACCCGGTTGCCGGCCAGAATCTCCACGCCTTGGGGGCTTGCCAGCGCGTCCGGATCCAGGCCCAGGTTCCGGGCACAGCTCCACATTCAACTTGACCAGGCGGGGGGCGCTACCGGTGTCGGGTTCCACCCGGGCATAGAAGTGCTCCGGCAACCGCGCATAGGTGTTTTCGAAAGCAAAATGGACGGAGTCGGCCGCGACCAAGGGAGCATTGGGTGAATTCATGATTTCATTCGACATGGCTAGATTGTCTCTCAGGCTGTGGCCCGAGGACACATGGATCCAAAATCAGGCTGCGCAAACAGAAGGAGCCTTCCCAAGGGAAGGCTCCTTCTGTTTAAGTCTGTTCTTCAAAAGCTACTGGCTGACGGTGGTGGTTAGGTGTCTGGAGCCGAGTCGGTGGCGGCCTTCTCTGCGAAGTAGCTGTGATCCCAGAGGTTGTGGTAGAAGACGCCGGTCAATTCCGCAGCCTTGGGGCCAAAGGTGGGACGGCCTCCCTCCAGGAAGAAGACGGTAACGATGCGGCCATGGGAGGTGTTGGCAAAGGAGGCGAACCAGCCGTAGCGGGTGCCGTTGTTCGAGCACGTACCCGTCTTGCCGAGAATCGGGAGTTGATTGAAGTTGGCGTGCAGCGACCGGGCAGTGCCGTAATCGACCGCGCCCTCCATGCCCACCGTAACCTCAGGAATCAGGTTGCCGATATCCAGGGTCCGCTTCACGCGCGGCTGAAAGTTGGCAGCCTCCTCGGGAGTGGTCGGGTGCTGCAGATAATAGAGGGTTCCGCCATTGGCAATCGAAGCGACCAGCGCGCCCAATTGCAGCGGCGTCATCGAGATACCCTGCCCGAAAGAGCACATGCGGCCAACCCCACCCTCGCTCTCGGGCAATACCTGCTCGGGGTAAATGCCAAGCTGCTCGCCGGATATGTTCCAGCCGGCCAGCTCGCCCAAGCCAAAGGAATTGGCATAGTGGCGCACCCGCTCGAAGCCAAGACGACGGCCAAGGGTCTCAAAATAAAGGTTGTTGGATTGAGCCAGACGCCTCGGTCATGTTCACGTGATAGTTGCCACCGAGGTTGACCGGGGTGTCCTTGGTGACGATCCCCTCCTCCAGGGCAGCCAGGGCAACCGAAACCTTAATCGTCGAACAAGGCTCGGCGCCACTCGAGAGGGCCAGCTTCTGGTTGACCATTGCCAGAATGCGGCCATTGCTCGGGATCGATGGCTACGGCCGTTCCATACATATTGCCCAAGGCGTCGATCGCCGCCTGGCGAACCACTGGATCTTCTCCCGCGGTCACATCCCCCTGGGTGATGTCAGAGTCAGCAAACGAACTGGCGGTGAAATGTTCGTAGGAACGGTGGTGCACCAGCACCATCCGGCGGACCTGCCCGGACTTGGTCGCGAACCAGGACGACCCGCCGCTCCGAGGCCACCGGGCGGGTGTGCTGCAAACCAGCCATGTGCCGGCGAGCATGTGCGCTCTCCTGCACATGCGCTACATGGGCGCGGTGGGTGGGGTGCGTGGGACGCGCAGAGGCAGGTTTCGCAAACGCCGCGGAGGCCAGACCAAGAATCAGCAGAAAGTGAAGGGTGCGTTTCAGAAGTCGTCTGTTCACCGCGGGTTGTCCTCTCGAAACCATGGCTATAAAAGATGATACGTGCTGGCAAAAGATCCGGGTACTCAAGTAATGCCAGCGAGTCGGTTACCGCGTATGCCTAACCTCTTGCGGAAAAGCTAAATCAATTAACCCTAATTTGACATGAATTCTTTCCGCATTTCCATATTCCAACGAAGTCTTCCCGATGTCCGTACCACAATTGGGTACGCAAACGTAACGCGTAGTGAAAGCCCGTTCAGTTGACTGGCCGGCGAAGAAACGCTGGGATATCAAGGTTTTCCAGGTGTGCGTCAGCTTCGGTACGATGGGTACTCTCCTGGCCTGCGTTCCGGTGCGGGCTTGCTGGGGATCAGCCGGGCGTACTCCTCCTCAAAAGGCTCATCGAAGTTGGTGTGGACCACCGGGGTCTTCGCCGGCGGAGCCGGGGGCGCCGGCCTGGGCGGCGCTGGGGCTTCTTCGATCAGCACTGGCTGGGGATGCAGAGCGAACGGCGCTGGTTCCGGCGACGGCTTCCTTGACCCCCGCGGCAGGATGGCTCGGCGTCTTCTTGGACTCGAAGAGTGGCGTGAACTCTTCTTCCATGCTCTTCGCTGGCAAAGCGCGGAAGGGAGGGCTGGCCCTGGACCGAGACGCGGGGGACCTGCGCATCGCTCGCGGAGCGCTTTTGGCGGCCCCGCGCATCCTGGCGAAAGCCGGTGGCGATCACCGTGATCTTGACGTTGTCGCCCATGCCTTCGTCCAGAACCGCACCGAAAATGATGTTGGCGTCTTCGTGAGCCGCGTTCTGGATGAGGGTGGAGGCTACATTCACCTCGCTCAGCTTGAGCGAGCTGGAGCCGCTGATGTTGATGAGGATGCCGCGCGCGCCGTCGATCGCACCTGCCTCCAGCAGAGGAGAGGCCATGGCTGCCTGGGCGGCGGCAATGGCGCGGTTTTCGCCGCTGCGGACGGCGGTCCCCATGACTGCGTAGCCCATGCCCGCCATGGTGGTCTTCACGTCGGCGAAGTCGCGGTTAATGATGCCCGGGATGGTGATGATGTCGGAGATGCCCTGCACGCCCTGCAACAAAACGTCATCCGCAACCCGGAAAGACTCGAAGAAGCCGGCATCCTTGGCCACGGCAAGCAATTTCTCATTAGGGATGACAATCATGGTGTCGACCCCTTCGAGCAGCTCCTCCATGCCTCGCTCGGCCTGCTGCATGCGCCGCTTGCCTTCAAAGCTGAAGGGGCGGGTCACCACCGCAACTGTGAGCGCGCCCATTTCGCTGGCCAGCGAAGCGATCACCGGAGCCGCGCCGGTGCCGGTGCCGCCGCCCAGGCCGGCGGTGACAAAGACCATGTCCGCGCCTTCCAGGGCCTCGATAATCTTTTCCGAATCTTCCAGGGCCGCGCGCCTGCCCACGTCTGGATTGGCGCCGGCGCCTAGTCCGCTGGTCAGCTTGACGCCCAACTGCAGCTTGACCGGGGCCTGGGAGAGCTGCAACGCCTGCACATCGGTATTGGCGACGATGAACTCAACGCCCTCCAATTTGGCGGCGATCATGCGGTTCACGGCGTTGCCGCCGCCGCCCCCCACGCCTATGACCTTGATCTTCGCTCCGCGAGCGACGTCATCGTTGTATTGAATGCGGATTTCATCGGAAAAACTCATCGGGTTCTGCTCCATTCTCTTCGTAATTCGATCCTGTCGTGTCGCAATTTCGTTGACTATAAACTTCCCGCGAATATAGCGCGCAGCTTGGCCCGCAGGCCTTGATCTTCGGCCGCCCGCAGCACGCTGGTGCGATGGGTGTAAAGCAGCATGCCAATCGCGGTGGAAAACTCCGGCTGAATCAGCTCTTCGGGCATTCTGGAAAGTGGCACAGGATAGCCCAGACGCGCCGGCACGCGCAACAGGCTTTCTGCCACTTCGAGCAGCCCCGGCCAGGCGAGCGCCGCCACCGGTAAGCACACAGCCCGCGCCCAGCGCACCGAGAACGCCGCCCTGACGCAGATTCTCGCGCAGCATCTGGAAAAGCTCGCGGGCGCGCGGCTCAAGGATCTCGCTCAGGGAGCGCTGCTTGATGGTGCGGATTACCTGCGTGCCCCCCGCGATCAGCTCCAGCTCGCTGGAGCGAAGGAACCGAGGTTACTACGCAGTGCCCGTACTCCAGCTTAATTGCTTCCGCTTCCTGGACCGACATATGCAGGCCAACGGCGAGGTCGTTGGTGAAGTGGTCGCCGCCGATGGGCACCACGGCGGTGTGGGCCACCGCGCCTTCAAAGAAAACCACTAATTCCGTCGAGGCGGCGCCGATATCGATGAGGCAGGCGCCGAGTTCGCGCTCGTCCGCCGAGACCGTAGCTTCGGCGGCGGCGATGCCTTCAAAAATGGTGTCTGTCACTTCCAGGCCGGCCTTGTTGGCGCAGGTGATGACGCTTTGCGCCGCGCTGGCGGAACAGGTTGCGATATGCAGATTCACTTCCAGCCGGTTGCCGATCATGCCGACCGGGTCATGAATGCCAGGCTGCTCGTCGAGAATAAATTGTTGAGGTAACAGGTGAAGGATTTCCCGATCGGCCGGCAGGGAGACGGAGCGGGCCCGGTCCACGGCGGCGCGCACATCTTCGCGCGTAATCTCGCGCAGGCGGTTTCCCAGGCTGATGCCGCCCTGGCTGTTGACGCCCCGTACGTGCGGACCGCCCAGCCCGACAACGCAGTTGGCGATGACTGCGTTGGCCATCTGCTCGGCTTCGGTAGCGGCGTGGTTGAATGCCCTGCTGGCGGGCTGGAGATCGCTGATCAGGCCCTTGCGCATCCCCTCCGCATTGACCACGCTGTGCGCGCGATAGCGCAGCGCACCTTCATGCAGCTCCGCTACCAGCACGCGGATTTTGGAGCTGCCGGCATCGAGCACCGTGAGTAGGTCTTCGCTTTTCTGGCTCATCCCTGGCCATTAGCCCTTTGCTTTTGCCGCTTTGGGCGATTTTGCCGCAGGCTTTCCCGCGGGGTGTTTGGCGGCGCCGGCATGGTGGTCGCTGCTGGCTGGCGCCGGCGGCTCCCCCATCCGTGCGCGGATTCGGCGGTGGATTGCTGGGTCATATCGAGCACCACCTGGTTCTCATAGCGCATATCGACCGATGCCAGATGAGGATACTGTTGCCGCCACTCGGCCAGGTGCTGCTGGTAACTGCGGTAACGGGCCAGGAAATCGGAATCGCCAAAGTGCACCTGGATATCGGAGCCCTGGGCCGGCAAGAGGGCCCAAATGTCTTCCGGATCGGAGATGTCGACCTCGCTGAGCTGGGTGGAAACTTTCGCTCCCCCGGAGTCGAGGTCGCTGATGAATTGCTGGTACAAATGCATGCGCGCGGCACGGACCGGCAGCGGATCTTTGGCGGAGATCCCCGTGACCACCGGGAAGGAGTAGTGTTTTGCGGCCATCGCCGCCGGAGGCAGGTGCAACAGAACGCCGTGGGCGTCCACCAGGCCGATGGTGTTGCCCTGGCGAACGAAGGCCACCGGCGTGCGCTCGACGATGGCGACCCGCAGCTGGTCGGGCAGCAGCCGCATCACGGTTGCGTGCTCCACCCAGGGCAGCTGTTCCAGCGCCGCGCGGCGCTGGCACAGCGGGATGAAGAAGATATTGCGGCCCAGGTCGGATCCGAAGACGGAGAGCAGCTCGGATCGCGTCACCTGGCTGTTGCCCATGATCTGGATGGAGGAAGAGGAGGCGATGCGGAAGCGGGGATCGTCACGGAAAAAGTTACGTATGGCAATCGCCAGCAAGACCAGCGCGGCAAGCGCGAAGACCACTGCCGCCGCCGCGACGATGCGGCCCGCGCGGGTGGCGGGGATGAGCCCGCGCCGGACTGGGACGCGCCGCCGGGCGCGCAGGAAGCCATCGTCTTCGCTGTCCGGATCGCCGCCGCCGGCCGGCTCGGCCGGCCTGCGGCGGCGCTCAGGGGAGACATCCTGCGCTACTTTGGCGCGCGCCGTCGACGCAGCCGCGGGGCGGAAAAACTGCTCCACTGGTTCATCATCCGCGAATACCGTTACACGGCTTGTTTGTGAGTCGATTTTTGCCACGCCCGAGTCAGGTCGTGAGATTTGCCATCCAAACTATAACGTGGTTTTCTCGGGATTGCTCGGGCAATTTCAGGGAATCTTAGGGGTATCTTTGTTGGAAAGGGGGGCGGAAGGAACGCTGATGCAATCAGATATCCGGGATTTCCGGTCGGTACCGAGGAAATGCTGTTGTTGGGCTTCGCCCATCTTTTTCGTCCCGCGTACGCTGAGGCGAACGTGGGGCACCCGTCCGGTTTTGTTATGACACACACTGCAGTCAGTAAAGCAGATAAGGCTTTCGCTTGACTGTCGAAATCATGCAACTGTTCCTGCCAGTCCTCGGCGATGCGTTGCGGATCGCGGCCTGCCTGCAGAGCTTCGAGCACACTCCGGTTGGCGAGCAAGGTGTCGATCTTGTTCAGTTGGAACTTGTCTCCGAACAGCTTGTGGAATTGGGAGGCGATTTCCAGGCCGAGCTCCGGAGAGTCGAGCACATTGCGGTCGGTTACGATCAGCTCGATTCCGTGGCAGAGCTGATCCGCATACGGATAAGGAGACTGGGGCGTGAAGTCCACCGGCACAAAGCGCACTCCGGGTAAGAATCTGGCATTCAAGGCGCGCGCCAGCGCCGGGCCATCGATCCAGGGCGCTCCCACATATTCAAAGGGAGTGTCCGTTCCGCGGCCGACGGAGATATTTGTGGTCTCGATCAGACCCAGCGCAGGGTAAAGAATCGCTGCGCGCAAGCTGCGGAGATTGGGAGAAGGATTCGTCCAAGTGAGGCCGGTGGCATCGAACCAGTCGCCCCGCTGCCAGCCCTTCATGGCGATCACACGTCAGCGGCGCACCGAGTTTGTATTCTCCATTGAGATAGCGTGCAAGCTCACCCAACGTCATGCCGTGGCGCACCGGTATCGGCGCTACGTTGACGTAGCTCTCGCTGCCGGGGTCGGAAACAGGGCCTTGCACGAAACCCGCCTCCGAGCGGATCGGGGCGGTCCAGGACCACGATGTCTGTGCCGGTCTGGCCTGCGGCCTCGAGAAAATAGCGAACCACCGTTTCGTAGGTGTAGAAGCGGACTCCCGCATCCTGAATGTCGATGAGCACGGCATCGAGCCCACGCAACGTTTCCAGGGAAGGACGACGCTGATCGCCATAGAGGCTGATCACAGGCAGGCCAGTGGACGCATCTTTCGTATCTTGAATGCCTTCCTTATCGAGCGCGCCATGAATGCCGTGCTCCGGGACTGAAGAGCAGCTTGAGCTTGAGGCTGCGCGCGCCGCGAGCCAGAACATCGATCGTTCGTCCGCCCCTGCGCATCGAGCCCGGTTTGATTGGTCAGCAGCCCCACTCGCAAAGTCCCTCCATGCCTGGCGGCGAGCGCGGCCAGTGGGGCGAAGTGGTCTTCTTCCAGCACATCGATTCCGGTAGTAACGGTACCGTTGCGGTCTTGCCAACGGCGCTCACCGGCGATGGATTCGTTGTAGCCGGTCAGCGTGCAGCGAGGCTTCCGTTATCGGGCTGCAGTTTCACCCACGGGCAATCGCATTCGCGACGGCGCCGCGGATGGCGTTGATGCCGGTAGGTCCGTTGGGATAAACAGCGTTCGACATAAAGACGACGTAGGTGTCGCTGGTGGGGTCCATCCAGATGGAGGTTCCGGTGAATCCGGTATGACCAAAGGAACCCACCGGGAACAGCTCGCCCCGATTGCTGGAAAAAGGCGATTCGATGTCCCAGCCAAGTCCGCGAAGCGCCGTGCCGGTCGCCGGCTGAGCGGGCGTGGTCATTTTTTCGAGCGTGAGCTGCTGCAATGGGAAATGGCTTGGCCTGCCGGCAAGCCGGTCGAGCAGGTTCTGCGCGTAGACGGCGACGTCGCCGGCGGTGCTGAAGAGGCCGGCATGCCCGGCAACGCCTCCCATGCGACGCGAGGTTGGATCGTGCACCACTCCCCGGAGCATGACGCCGTGATCATACTGCGTGGGGGCAATGCGGCTGCGCCAGCTTTCCGGCGGAAGAAAGCGCATGTGCTCCACACCCAATGGTTGCGCGAGGTATCGCTGCTGGTATTGATCGAGGGTGAGGCCTGAGAGCTTCTCGACCAGCGCGCCCAGCACGATGAAGTTGATGTCGCTATAGCGGAATTGCACTCCGGGCGCCGTCACCGGCGTGGATGCAAAGGCGCGGCGCAATCCCTCCTCTTTGCCTTCCCAAGGGTCCTCGAGCGAAACATCGGGAGGCAGGCCGGAGTAGTGGGTCAGCAACTGGCGAATGGTGATGTCCTGCTTACCATTGGCGGCGAATTGGGGCAGATATTCTGCCACCGGATCATTGAGTCGAAAGCGGCCCTGCTCGTAAAGCTGCATGACAGCCGGCGCGGTTGCCAGAACTTTGGTCAACGATGCGAGGTCGAAGATGGTGTCTTCGGTCATCGGCTCGGGAGCAGGAATGAGGGAGCTGTTTCCGTACGCCTTGTGAAAGATGATGCGGCCGTTGTGACCGGCGATCACCACCGCTCCGGGAAACTTTTTGGCCGCGATCCCGCCTTCGACGATGCGATCGATTTGCTGAAACTCGGCGTCCTGCGCCTTCAACTGCGAAGCAAACAGAACCAGGAGCAAAACCGCATAACGCTTCTTGCCAGGCAAGATTTTGCTCATGGCCCACCCCAGAACGAAGGTCAGCAGCGATCCGATCAGCACGAACCAGGTCCAGGCAACCTTGGGTAACGGTACCGGCTGTTTCCAGAGCAGGATGTTCGCCACCAGGCCGCCGATCATGCCGATGATCGCGCCTGTTTCCGTTGCGCTCCTGGTGAGGGTGCCGAGTAAGAAGACTCCCAATAGGGCGCCGTAGGCTACGGAGGCGATCGACAGGCCGACTTCGACCACATGGCCGCCGCCGCGGGACATCAGTGCGAGCACGAACAACAGCAGCGCCCAGAAGAACGTCATGGCGCGGGACAGGCGAGCACGCTCACGTTCATCGGCATCGGGCTTCCAGGCCATGTAGAAATCCACCATGCTGCTCGAACTGAGCGAGTTGACGGCGGCACTCAGGTTCGACATCGCGGCAGCCAGGATGGCCGCGACCATCAGTCCAGCCACGCCATGCGGCATTTCGTTCACGATGAACGCCGGGAAGACGCGGTCCGGGCTCCGGGCGGAATGCCATGGGTCACATTACCGTAGAAATAGTAGAGCCCGGTGCCGATGGCGAGAAAGAGCGCGAACTGAACCAGAATAACGCCGCCGCTGCTCAGCAAGGCGATGCGCGAGTCGCGTAGATTTTTTGCTGCCAGCAGGCGCTGCACCATGAGCTGATCGGTACCGTGACTTGCCATGGTCAGGAAACAGCCCCCGACAAGACCTGCCCAAAAGGTATAGGTTTCGCTCAGGCTGAAAGCAAAATGGAAGATCGTGAGCTTTACCGGCGGCCGATGCCATGCCATGAATTGCGTGCCAGCCGCCCGGGATCCGATGTGCCCAGCAGGATCACTCCGGTGATGGTGCCCGCGACATAGAGCACCATCTGCACCACGTCGGTCCAGATGACGGCGGCCATTCCTCCTTCGAGGGTGTAAATCAAGGTGAGGGCGACAATGATCGCGATCGAAACTACGTCCCCGGTGCCGATGGCTATGCCCACCACAATCGAAACGGCGAACACGCGGACGCCTTCGGCCGCCGCCCGCAGAAAGAGAAAAAGAAAGGCGGTGAGCTTATGCAGCGCGGGGCCAAAGCGCTGGCCAATGACCTCGTAGGCGGTCAGCAGCTCGCCACGAAAATAGCGGGGCAGGAAAATGATGCACACCACGATCCTGCCCAGGAGGTAGCCGAGAACGATCTCGAGAAATCCCCAGTCTCCGGTATAGGCCAGGCCGGGCACGCTGATGATGGTCAGGGTGCTGGTTTCCGCGGCTACGATGGAGAGCGCAATGGCCCACCAGGGAATTTTGCGATCGGCAAGGAAGTAGTGGGTTAACGAACGGTCCTTGCTGCGGAACTGCAGGCCGAAGAGGGTGATGCCTAGCCAGATAAATCGCCACCAGAGAGAGGTCGACCCAGCTGAGCCGGTGCATCAGGGATTACCCCCGCCTTCGCGGATGGTGATGTATCTGTCGATCGGCAGTCCGGTGAACCTTTCGGTTGCGCCGCTAGGCTCCGGCCACTTCACTTCCAACCAATCGATCTTCGTCTGCTTACCCAGGCCAAGCACCATTCGCGGGTCGTGGGACGACAGGTAGCTTCCTCCGCCAACTTTTGTTCTGGTGCGCTTCAGATCTCCGGCCTGGTAGGTCACACGGGCGCCGATGGCGTCGCGGTTTGATTTTTTGCCCACCAGCTTGATTCCCAGCCAGTGGTTGCCTTTGGCTCCCAGGTTCCGCAACAGCAGCGGAGCCGCATCGTTGACGGAGACAAGCACGTCCACGGCGCCATCGTTATCGAAGTCCCCGATGGCTAGCCCTCGGGCGGAGAGGTTTCTGGCGAAAATCGGTCCGCTTTCCGCGCTTACGTTCCTGAGGGCCTTTCCGTCATTGTGAAACAGCATCAGCGGTTCGCGGTAGGTCACATCCTTCTGCATGGTCTCGATCATGTCATCCGGGTTTCCGTTGGCCAGAAACAAGTCCAGGTTGCCATCGTTGTCATAATCGAAAAACTTCAGTCCCCAACCGCTCAGCAATCGTGTCGCAGCACCGATCGCGGTCGCGTTGGCCTGGTCATCAAAGGTTTCGTCGTGATTGTTCTGGTAGAGCGAAAATCTCTCATGGTCGATGTTGGCCACAAAAAGATCCATCCAGCCGTCCTGATTGAAGTCGGCTGAATCTACTCCCATACCCGAGCGGGGCCGGCCGGTTTCGCTGAAGCCTACGCCTGCAAGCGCGGCAATCTCGTCGAACTTGCCGCTGCCGCGGTTCATGTAGAGAAAATTCTGCACGGTGTCGTTGGCGACAAAGAGGTCCATCCGGCCGTCGTTGTTGAGGTCGGCGGCGACGACACCCCAGGCCTTCCCCAGGTGCTTCGCAATCCCGGAAGATTGGCTGACGTCGGAAAATGTTCCATCTCCGTTGTTGTGGAAGAGCCAGCTGGCCGACGGCTTGTACAGGGTCGGGACGCAGTACCCGGGCTTGTTGTAGGCGACGCAGTTCAGGTTTGCCGCTTTGCTGAAGGCGACAAAGTTGCAGACAAACAGATCCAGCCGTCCGTCGTTGTCGTAGTCGAACCACGCCGCGCTCGAGCCCCATCCGGGGGCGGCAACGCCGGCTTTTTCCGTAACGTTACTGAAGGTTCCGTCACCGTTGTTGTGATAGAGGATGCTTTTTCCATACTGGGTTACATACAGATCGGGAAATCCGTCACCGTCATAGTCACCGACAGCGATCCCCTGTCCGTAGCCTCCGGCGGCAACGCCGGCTTTTTCCGTCACATCGGTGAAGGTACCATCTCGATTGTTGTGGTAGAGCGCGTTGCGCAGAGGCGGATCGGGATTGTAGAAGTCACATTTGCCGCTGTCGACGAGATAGATGTCCATCCATCCGTCGTTGTCGTAGTCGAGGAAGGCACAACCCGCGCCGGTGGTTTCGGGCAGAAATTTCTGCGGCGACTTGCCGGCAGTGTGTACCCAGGTAATGTGACTGGAGTAAGCGGGCACTTCTTCGAAGGGATATGCCGGGGCGGCGCCGGCTAAGCGAGGCAAGGAAGCAACTGTGCCGGCGCCGGCCAGGGTCCAGAGAAAACGTCGGCGGGATAACCCTGTCATCACTGCGGGGTCTGGGCTCCCTGTCCGGCGCCCGCGGTTTTCTGCTGCAGGGCGAACTCCCGCTCCGCATCTTCCTTGCGTCCGGTGCGCGCGTAGGCGGTCGCCAAACTGTAGTGTCCTGCAGGGTTCGCGGGCTGAAGTTTAACTGCCTTTTCCAGCGGATCTACCGCCTCGGCGTAATTCTTCTGCGCTAACAACGACATACCCAATCCGAGGTAGGCATCCGCGAAGTTGGATTCGAGCTCGGTGGCCCTGGAGAAGTGCTTGACCGCTTCAGGTAAATCCTGCGCCTGGCGGGCGAGTTCCCCGAGCACGTATTCCGCACCCGCATTGGCGGGATCGATTTCAAGTTCCTGCTGCAATTCCTTCTTTGCCTGCTCGGCAAAATCGGGCGCGGGGTTGGGTTTGGATAGGAGCAAACGTGCCAAACGAAAATGAATACCCGGGTAGCGCGGATTTTGCTCCAGTATCTTGCGATAGTCTTTTTCCGCCTCGTCCCATTTACCTTGCACTTCGCTCGCATCCGCGTCCATTTCAAGCCCGGGGATGGAGGTCGGGGCGGTAGTCGCCAGCTCTCGTGCCGAGCGGCTGGATAGATCGGAATAGGCGTGAGTCAACACATAGAGCACTTCTGGATCATGAGGAAACTGGCGGCTCAAAATTTGCAGAAATTGGAGGAGAGACTCCTGCTGCTGCAGCATGGTGGCACAACGAACGCCGTCGAGACTGACTCTCTTTTGCAGCTCTTTGTCGCTAATGTGGGCAGCGGATTTTGCCAGCAGGGGCATCGCCTCCGGACAATGACCGCTCTCAGCTAAAGACGCAGCATGCTCGGCGGCCGCCGGATTCACCGCAGCGGGCTTGCTCGGAACCTGCGCAGGGAGGAGCCCGCGAGTACGAGGCAGATCAGGGAGACCAGCTTGTAGGGTTTACACATCATGAGATCAGAGTTGAAGGGTAAAGCATCCCTCAGCGGCTGAAGCCGAAATCATTCGAAAACACAGTTGTGTGCGGCCTAAAAAGGCGGCGGAAAAATCTGGGAGGGGGCGAGAGTCGTTCCCTCAGCGGCTAAAGCCGTAGCTGTTTGCAATAGTTTACGTACGACCTAAAGGTCGTCCCCTTCAAAAACATGGAAAAACCGTACCTCAGGGGCTTTAGAGTCTGCGTGAGAACCCGAGAAAAGAAACAGCAGGTCCCTCCACTACGCTGCGCTCCGGTCGGGATGACAATTTTGTTATGCAATTGACCCAGATCCTCGACGGGAAACACTGCTTCCTTGCAAATGAATTGTCATCCCGACCGGAGCGCAGCGTAGTGGAGGGACCTGCTGTTTCTTTTCTCGGGTTCTCACGCAGACTCTACAGCCCTCATCTCCACCAGCCCGGGGCGGCACGGCTGAAGCCGTGCCCTTCGTTTCCCGCAGCCGTCGTTCCATCCGCAACAAAAAACAAGGGGCAGACGCTGATCAGCGTCTGCCCCTGAGTCTATCAGGCCGTTAGAAGAAGAACTTAAAGGCGAATTGGATGTTCCTTGCGGGTTGTGAGGTATTGATCAACCCGAACGTAGAACTGGGGTAATTGGTATTGGGATGGCCCAACTGAACATTGTTGAACGCGTTCAGGAAGTCCCCTCGGAACTGGAAGTACCTGGCCTCGGTCAAATGAAAGTTCTTCAACACACCGATGTCGGTATCGGTGTAACCGGGTCCAGCCACTGGTCCTTGTGCCGGGCAGTTGCCAAAAGTTCCGGTTGGCTGGTTCCGAATACCCACTCGGACTCATCCACTGATAGCCCTGGAAGGAGCCGGCAAAGCTCGGCTGGCGCCCGAACACCTGCTGCCGTCCGCAGTTGGGACGAGGCCCACGAGAATTTGTCCCCGAAGTATCGGTGGCGTTGTAAACGGCGAGCGGAAAGCCGCTGTGGATGGAAACGATGGTGGAAACCTGCCAGTTGCCCACAACCGCATTGACCACCGGGTTCATGTTGTTGCCGATCGCCTTACCCTTACCAATGGGCAGATCATAGGTGGCGTAGGCGGCGAGAATGTTTTTCGAGTCAAAGTAGCAACTCGCGTAATCGGCATGAGGGTCGTACAGGTTTTGATAATAGGGTGACGCCGGAGTGGCCTGGGTGGCACTGCCCCAGGTACCGTAATATCCGCTGTTGTTGGTGAGGCAATGCGACCAGGTGTAGGCAACCTGTCCTTCCAGCCCGTTGGAAATGCGTTTCTGCAATACCGTCTGCAGCGCGTTGTAGGTCTGGAAACCCGTCGAAGAGGTGCCGGATACGTTGGAAAGATCATTGATCAAGGTGGGATTGTCCCGGAAGTACAGGCTTGGGCCAACCACCCCATTGTTCAGCGTTCCTTGCAGATACGGCGTGGGAACCATCAAGTGCGTCCCGTGCTGGCCGACGTACCCGACCTGGAATGTTGTGGTCGGGATTGAGTTCGGTCTGGGCGGTCAGGTTCCACTGTTGGACGAGCGCGGGTTGAACTGTCTTATCCCATACAAAGAAGATGGCGCCTGTATAGGGATCGCCGGGAACGGCGCCGCCCGGACCTGACTGGGTCTGGACGGTCGGAGTGTGTATAGAGGGCGCTGACTTCCGTTGGAGTGAAGGGTGGATTGCGTGGAAGGCGAAGGTTGGTGCCCGTTCCTTCCAGGTAGGAGGATATCGTGAAGGCGCCGCGCAGGACCGTCTTGCCTTGCCAAAATGCCGGCGTCCAGGCAAAGCCGACGCGGGGTTGGAAATCCGGGCCGCCGTAGACCGAGTTATAGAGTGCGCGGCTGTTGCCGTTCTGGCCCGCAAGCTCAAGAGCTCCCGTGTAGCGAGATTCAGGTTGGCCTGGCGATTGTTAAGTTCCACCCAGGGGGTGTTCGCTTCGTAGCGCAAGTCCAAGATTCAGAGTCAGGGTTGGGGTTATACGCCAGTCGTCCTGACCGTATCCGCCAAATCTCCAGGAAAACTGGTGCCATGTTCCACCGGTGCTGACCCCCTTGCCGGTCGCAACCGGATAGCCGGTGAAGAAGTCCGATGCCGGGTCGCCACTGAATGAGCCACCAAAGAGGATGGAGCCATACTCGCCGCTGTTGCCGCTATAGAAGGTATTAATGCGGAACCGCCACATCTGGAAGCCCGCTTTGAAAACGTGCTTGCCATGGGTAACCGTCACTCCGTCGTTAAACTGGATCACGGTGTCGGCGAAATTCTGGTCGACCACATTGCTGCCAACGTTGGTGAGTGTTCCGTTTCCGGGACGCGTCGGAGCCTACCGCCGCCAAAACCCAGCAACAGGAGGCCAGGACCGACTGTATTGGCGTTGGCAATCCCCAGCTCGGTGCCCAGGTTACCGATGCTGGGGTTGAAGGTGGTGCCGGTAAGAAGAGTGATCCACGAAGCGCCAAAGCGGGCTTCATTCAGTATGTTCGGACTGAGAGTATGAGTCCACGTCCCGACTGCATTATGAATCGGCGCGTGGGTAAAGCCATTGCCCAGAATCAGCAGGGAGTTGGTCTGCGGATCGTTCTGGTACGCCTGGGAATAGCGGGCGCTGAGACGGTCACTTTGGGTGATATTCCAGTCGATCTTGGCATCGCCTTGATCGGCGTTGTAGGCCTGAGTTGGCGGTTGACCGCGTTGTTGGTGGGGCTGGCGTTGATCGGCGTCGGATAGTACTTTGAGGCAAACAGAGCCGCGGCCACCGCATTTATCCTGCGACATCGGGATCTGGTTGCCGGCGTAGGGCACACCGGTGAGTCGGATTTTTAAGCTGTTGGTTAGCTGCCGAAAAGTCGCCATTGCGCTCGGCAGTTGGTGAAAACAGTAATGAACTGGCTGGTGGTTGGATGGTCGAAACGCTGCCCCTGGTAATCGACGAAAAAGAACAGCTTATCTTTCCAGACGGGGCCGCCGAGGGTACCGCCAAACATGTTCCAGCGCAAAGCCGCCCGGGGCAAAAAATTGCCGGGACCGTTGAATTTGTTCTCCCACTGGTTGGCATTGAGCACGTCGTTGCGGAAGAACTCCCAGATGTCGCCGTGAAACTGGTTGGTGCCCGACTTGATGGAGGCATTGATGATGCCGCCCTGGAAATTGCCGAACTCGGCGGGGGCGTTGGAGGTGATCAGGTTGAATTCCTGGATCGCATCCGGGGCGGGCGTGTAGCCCAAAAGGTTATCCGAGGTCTGGTTGTTATCCATGCCGTCGAGGATGAAGTTATTGGACTGCTCCCGGTTTCCATTGATGGATGGACGGCCACCGTTCGCGGTGTTGTCACCGTTGTTGAACGTGGAGTTGTCAGGGGTAATGCTGCCCGGCGCCAGCAGCGTCAACTCAACATAGTTGCGCGTGGCCAGCGGAATGCCAGTAATCGTATTGGCATCGAGAAGGGTGCTGACCTGGGTGGTATCGGCCTGCAGCTGCGGGGCTTCGGAGGAGACCTGCACCGTATTGGTGACCGCGCCCACCTTCATCTTGAATTCGAGACGTGCCCTCTCGTTGAGCACCAGGGTAATGGGGGGCTGGACTGCCGTATCAAAGCCGGCTGCCTCCGCTTTGACCTCATAGGTTCCGATGGGAAGGTTGGAGAAGTTGAACACCCCACCCTGGGTCGTCTTGGTGGTGGAGGTAGTACCGCGTTCGGTGTCTCTCGCCGTCACGGTGGCGTCGTTCAGGGCTGCTCCGGCCGCATCTTCCACGGTGCCTGTGATCGACGCGGTGATCTGCTGAGACCACGCAGGTTGACAAACGCCAACAGACGCTAGGGCCGTTACGAGGGCTAGGCCCCATAAGGTAATTCGTTTCATACTCGCCTCCAAAACCAACAATGTCTAACGGGGCCCTACTGGCAGGAACGATTGGCAACTCTCTTACGGCTGCTCTTTCACCCGAGGACTTACTTCAGTGACCGTACTATATCGACAGCCTGACGGGAATGCAAGCAGGATTGTTGAGGAAAAAACTTTTTTTTAATCGGCTTTGAGGTTGGACGGGATAGGGCTTCTTTAATAGAGGTTACAAAGATTGGGGGCAAAATCGTGGCCAGGGTAGCTGCCTAACTTTCTTATCCGTCAGGTCCGAAGTGAAACTGCAGATCGCCCGAACGTGTCACGATGACCGAGCAAAATAATTGCTTGCACCAGGAGCGCAAGAGTGGGATAACTACGTCATGCGTAGTACGCAGCACGTAGTTATGCCGATCAGAATGAGAATTTCCGCGTATCTCCGCGGGACGATCAGGATTGTGGTTGGGCTGGCCCTATTCGCTGTGGTCGGAATTGCCGTCTTGCTGGGATGGCTGTGGCTGGACCATACCAGGGAGACGAAGCTACCCACACCGACTGGCCGGTTCGCGGTCGGCCGCACGACGTACGCTTGGAGCGACCCTGAGCACGACGACCCCCTGGCGCCGCGGCCAGGTACCAAGCGGGAGCTCCTTGCCTGGATCTGGTATCCCGCACCCCCCCGAGAATCATCACAAATGACCGCCACCTACCTACCGGCTGCGTGGCGCATGGCTCTTGAACACCAGATTAGCCCGCTATTCACGCACTTCCTTACGCGAGATTTGTCGCGGGTTCGCGTTGACAGTATCGGGGACGCCGGGGTATCGCCTCAGGAGCGTTCGTATCCCGTCGTGTTCATAAGAGGGGGAGGCGCATCTCTGACAGCCGATTACACCGCCTTGGCCGAGGATCTTGCGAGTCACGGCTATGTGGTCGTGGGTTTCGATGCACCCTATCGAAGTATGATCGCGGTTCTACCCGACGGAAGAGTGATCGCGAGAGCGCCACAAAACAACGTCGAACTGGCCGCCGGTACCCAGCAGACGCAGCTCGCCACCAAGCTGGCCCAGGCATGGAGCGACGACATCAGCTTCGCGCTCGATCAGTTGCAACGGCTGAACGTGTCTGAGCCCTCGGGTAGGTTCCAGGGACGGCTCGATCTACAGCGCGTCGGCGTGTTTGGCCACTCGCTTGGAGGCGCTACCGCCCTGCAGTTCTGCCATGACGATCCTCGCTGCAAGGCTGGCATCGACGTGGACGGGCTTCCCCTCGGCAGTGTTATCACCCACGGGCTTTCTCAGCCCTTCATGTTCCTCCTCAGCGACCACAGTGGTGAATCCGAGACGGAGACCCAGCCGGTCATGGCCAACTTCCAATCGATATTTGATCGGCTGCCCAGCGACCGGAGGTGGTGGATAGTGATTCGAGGTGCGGGTCACTACAGATTCAGCGACGGAGCGGTGTTGCAGATTCAACCTGTTGTGCGCGTGTTGCACACGTTGGGCGTTATGCATCTCGATGGGCAGCGCCAGGTTGCCATCACCCGGCACTACATCAGTACGTTCTTCGACGTGTACCTGAAAGGCGCACCTGATTCGGAGCTGAAGAGCCAAGCAGAATATCCAGAGGTCGAATACGTGGAGAGCCCATTAAAGCGTCAGATCTCAACTTCACCTTCGAGGTAGAAGACGCAGGAACCCTCCAACTCGACCCGATCCCCTTTCAGCCGGCAAATGACTTCCCCTCCGCGGGGGGAGCACTGGAAGGCGCGAAACGTTGTCTTGCCCAGTCGAGTGGCCCAATACGGCGCCAGCATGCAATGAGCGGAACCAGTTACGGGATCTTCGGGGATGCCCTTGGCGGGAGCGAAATAGCGGCTGACAAAGTCGAAATTTTGGTCTCCAGATGCGGTCACGATGACACCCGGGATGTCCAGGCGAGCGATCGCGGCCATGTCGGGAGCCAAATCACGCAAGTCCTGCGCGCTCTCAATCAGAGCCAGGTAGTTGAAGGCGTTTCCGAAAACCTCGGTGGGCACTGCGCCCAGCGCTTCCACCAGATCTGGCGGCGGCGGGATCCGCTCGGAGGGCCGTGCCGGGAAGTCCATCACGTAACCCGCTCCTACCCGATTCACGATGAGCGGCCCACTGGCGGAGTGAAAGACCACATGGGTGCGTCCGGGCTCGAGCCGCTCCATGACCACCGCAGCACTGGCCAGGGTGGCGTGGCCGCAAAGCGGTACCTCGGTTGCGGGCGTGAACCAGCGCAAGCGATAGTCGCCGCCCTGGGGCAGGAGAAATGCGGTCTCGGCCAGGTTGTTCTCAGCGGCAATGGCCTGCAAGGTGGCGTCGGCCAGAAAGCTATCCATGGGCATCACCGCGGCGGGATTTCCCGCAAACCGGCGGGTGGTGAAGGCGTCTACCTGGAATATGGGGGTGCGCATGGCCGATCTTAGATTGGTCTCGCGCGCGCCGGCGCGAATCCTCGATCTGGCACCATGAGATGAAAACTGGCCTTGCTACACATAGTGCGGAGGCGAGATGCTGTCACTAAGGCAAATGGACGAGCGTGAACCCAACGATAGCCCGGCGCCTGCGCAGCCTCCCCCAGAGGTCGAAAACCCGGGCGCGGTTACTGCATCGGAGCCCAGCACGGCGACGACGGAGAAGTCGAGCGATTCCGCGCCCGAAATCGAGCCGGTTGTATTAGCCGCGGAGCCAACACCTGTCGTCATCGCCCCGGTAGAAACGCCACGGCCTCCCGTTTCCCCTCAGATCCGCCTGGATAAGAAGCATCCGCTCGCCATCCGCTGGATGCATTGGGTTAATTTTCCCGTGCTGTTCACCATGATCTGGAGCGGTCTGCTGATCTATTGGAACGATTCGGACAATGCCTACAAGCACCCTCATGCTGTCTACCGGGTGGGACTGGGACCTTTTACGCTCTTCCGCTTCTTTCCCGAGTGGTTCTGGAAGGCGATGAATGCTCCCTACCATGTGACCGAAGGGCTGGGATACCACTTCTTTTTTATGTGGATCTTCGCCATCAACGGATTTCTTTATGTGCTTTTCACCATCTTTTCGGGCGAATGGCGCTTTGTGGTTCCCGACCGCAAGAGCCTGAAAGAAGCGATCCAGGTGACGCTCAAGGACCTGCACCTGAGCAAATACCTCCCGCCGCAAACCAAGTACAACGGCGCGCAAAAAATTGCTTACACCTCTGTAATTTTGATGGGCGCGGGGAGTCTCATTACCGGCCTCTCCATCTACAAACCGACCCAAGTGCATTGGGTGACGACTTTGCTGGGTGGCTATGAGATGGCACGGTGGGAGCACTTTCTGCTCACCGTGGGCTTCTGCGGGTTCTTCCTCATCCACGTGACCCAGGTGGTGCTGGCGGGCTGGAACAATTTCCGCAGCATGGTGAGCGGACTGGAAGTGAAGTCCATACAAGAACCGTCGCTCGAGGCCGAAAGGAAGAGTTGGGGATGAGCGATCTCGACGACAAAGAGCAGCAGGCAGCGGACGAAGCTGTTCTGCGGGAAAGCCGCAAACACACGCGGCGCAGCTTCGCCATCGCCGCAGTAGGGGCGGCCGCCGGATGGGGCGTTTACGAATGGATCGATAGCAGCCAGCGGCTCAGTATGCAGCCGAAGCCGTTCCGCCGTGCCTTTCAGGTCAATGCCAGGCTCTCGCGCGCGATTTTCGACGACCGGGCGCTGGCCCCGACCTACCCGCTGAAACGGGCTGAGGATCTACGGGTCAATGGCGTATATGGTCTAAAACAGGCCCTGGTTGCGGAGAGTTGGCGCCTGCAATTGACAGGCGTCGCGGACGCGCGAAGCTATCCGCAATATGTTGCGGATGTGACGGCCTGGGAGTACCGCTATGCGGATGTGAAGACGAATGAAGACCAGGGCCACGATACCAAGGTGGCCCCCAGCGCCGACACGGCGGAGAAGATGGCGCCGGCACCGATGGTGGCCATGGAAAAAGTCCGCCAGGAGCGCGCCGGGCGGATGCCGCGCGGGCTGGAGGAAGCAGGCCGAAGCCGATCCACGCTGGACCCCGGCACACCCGGTCTGCTGCTGCCCATGGACGATATCCTGAAGCTCCCGAAACATGACCTGGTGACGCAATTCAAGTGCATCGAGGGATGGAGCCAGATCGTGCATTGGACCGGAGTCCGCATGGCGGATTTCATTGCCGCCTACCCACCCGAGAAACGGCCCGATGGCCGGCTGCCGCGCTACGTGTACATGGAGACGCCGAACGGCGATTACTATGTCGGTTACGATATGCATGTCTGCATGCACCCGCAGACACTGCTGGTGACGGAAATGAGCGGCAGCCCGCTGACCCAGTATCATGGCGCTCCGTTGCGGCTGCACGCGCCCACCAAGTACGGTTACAAGCAGATCAAGCGTATCGGGCTGATCGCCTATACCGACCAGCAGCCTGACGATTACTGGACCAAGCTCGGTTACGATTGGTACGCGGGGCTCTGAACGTGGCCACCCCAGCGACTGCGGATCGCTTTCACCTGGTGCGGGCAAAAGGTGATTTACTCCTGGTCCAGGTGGCTCGGGATATCGAACAACAGATTGCTCTCGGCCGGCTCCTGCCCGGCGATCGCCTGCCCAGTGAGCGGACGCTAGCGGCGCAGCTTGGCTCGAGCCGCAATACGGTAACCGCGGCCTACCTATTGTTGGAGAAGCGCGGAGTGATCCGGCGCGTTGCCCAACGCGGGGCATTTGTTTCCCCCGCCGGCCCGGGGGAAAACCCGATCGAGTGGAGCAGCAAGATATCCCGCCAGGCTCACCTGCTGGACGAGCCGGTGCTGGAGATGCTGGCGCAGAGCCGGCTACCGAATTTGCGATACCGGCTTTCGGCGGGCACGCCAGCGCTTACTTGTTTCCCACTGGCCCCTTTCCGCAAAGCCATCAACGAGGTACTGGCAAAAGACGCTCTGCTGGCGATGGCCATTGCGCCCACCGAGGGTCAGCCCCGCTTGCGGCGCGCGATTGCCGCATTGGACGAGGTGGAGAGCAGCCACATTCTGATCGTGGCCGGAGCGCAGGAAGGCATCGACCTGCTGGCACGATGCCTGGTGGAGCCAGGGGACCGGGTCATCATCGACCGGCCAACGTTTCCCGGAGCCATCCAGGCCTTGCAGGCGGCCGGGGCGAGGCTGGTGGAATGGGATACGGCGGAGTGGTCCGCGGAGGCACTGGAAAGATTGCTGATTGCCTACCAGCCAAAGTTGATTTTCACCATGCCCACGTATCACAACCCAACCGCGCGCACCATGGACCAGGAGCAACGCACGAAATTGCTTGGGCTGGCCGCACGTTACCGGGTGCCCATCATTGAGGATGATGTCTACTCCAGAACCAGTCTGCAGGGATCGGCGCCGCCCTCTCTGTATCGTATGGACCGGCACAACGTAGTCATCTATCTCAGCACCTTCTCCAAGGTGCTGGCCCCTGGCTTGCGGCTGGGGTGGATTGCGGCTCCTCCGCACATGGTCAAGCAACTGTCACTGATCAAGATGCGGGCTAATCTGTTTACCGAGGGGCTGCTGCAACTCACCTTGGCTGAACTGCTGGAGAGCGGGGTCTTCGAGGACCACCTGATGCGCCTGCGGACGACCCATGCGACGCTCAAAAAGATCGCCGTGGATTCGCTCCGGCGGAATTTTCTGAGCGATGAGCTGGAATTTTCCATTCCTCAGGGCGGACTTTATATCTGGTGCCGATGGCGTCGCCCGGTCGATATGGAGGCGGTCCTGCTGCACGCCCAGCATAAGGGGGCAAGCGTCGCGCCGGGACGGGCTTTCTTCGCCGGGCCGGCGGACGAGAACTGCTTCCGGATTTGCTTTACGGCAAGTTCTGAACGCGACTTACCGGAAGCGATTCGCTTGCTGGCGGAAGCCTTCCATGGCGGGGAGTAGTGCTTGAGGGTTCTGCACTGAGTCCCGAAGGGACGGCTGAAAGTAGCCCAGGACGCAGTCCTGGGAAGAGATTCGAGAGACGGACCAGTCCCGCAGGGACGGCTGGAAATTACCCAGGATGCAGTCCTGGGTATAACCTAGTTAGCTTTCAGTCGTCCCTTGCGGGACTTTTCGTCGCTATGTGCATGGTTCCCAGGACTGCGTCCTGGGCTACTCTCAGCCGTCCCTCCGGGACTAAATCGCTGAATGGTGGGCTTACCGGAGTGCTGTTACCGCGGTACCATTATCGGGCGAGGGCTTCCAGCACCATGGGCGCCGCCTGGGAGACGCTCCCCGCACCCAGAGTCAGGATGATGTCGCCATCGCCGGCCTGGGCTACGGTTCGGCTTACGGCCTCTTCAAAGGAAGACGCATACTGGACTTCTTTGCGGCCTATGGCACGAACCAGCGCCGCGGCATCGACACCGGCGATGGGCTCCTCGCTGGCGGCGTAGATGTCTAGTATCTGGACAGTGTCGGCGTCATCGAAGGCGGTCGCGAACTCGGTCATCAGGTCCCGGGTGCGGGTGTAGCGATGGGGCTGAAAGATCACGTGCACACGGCGATAGCCCGACTCCCGGGCCGCGCTCAGGGTGGCGCGGATTTCGGTGGGGTGATGGCCATAGTCGTCGACCACATTCACGCCGCGAGCGCAGCCCTTCAACTGGAAGCGTCGATCCACTCCGCGATAGCCGCCGAGAGCGCGCGCAATGTCTTCACAGGACACCTCAAGTTGGGTGCCAATGGCCACCGCGGCGGTTGCATTCAGTACATTGTGCCGCCCGGGCACATGCAAGGAAAAAGGGCCGAGCACCAGGCCGCCGGCAGCCACCTCAAAGCGGGACCGTACCCCCTCCGCGGGGGGAAGCATACGCAGCACATAGTCGGCCAGCGAAGATGTGCCATAGGTGAACACCCTCCGCTGCACGCGCGGAAGCAAGGCAGCGAGTTGAGGATTGTCGATGCACGCCGTGCAGGCGCCGTAAAACGGAACCCGCTCCATGAATTCGAGGAAGGCGGCCTCCACGTCTTCCATGTCGCGGTAGCAATCCATGTGTTCGCGATCGAGATTGGTAACTACGGAGAGAATGGGCGAAAGCTTGAGAAAGGAACGGTCACTCTCGTCAGCCTCGGCCACCAGGTATTGCGATTTTCCCAGACGAGCGTTCGAACCCAGGGCATCCACCCGGCCGCCGACCACCACCGTTGGATCGAGCCCACCGGCGGCCAGCACGGTTGCAATCATGGAAGTGGTCGTGGTCTTGCCATGCATGCCGGCTACCGCAATGCCGTATTTGAGCCGCATGAGCTCCGCCAGCATCTCGGCTCGCTGGATGACAGGTATCTTGCGCTGCCGCGCCTCCACGACTTCAGGGTTTTGCTCGTTGACGGCAGAGCTGGTCACCACCACTCCGGAGCCGACCACGTTGGCGGCCGCGTGGCCCTGAAAAACGGTCGCGCCCAGGGTCCCCAGGCGGTCGGTAATGCTGGATTGACGCAGGTCGGAGCCGGAAACGGCATAGCCAAGGGTCAGCAGAATCTCCGCAATGCCACTCATCCCGATGCCGCCAATGCCAATGAAATGAACGCGTTGCGCTTTGGCAAACATGGCCGGCGAAGGAAGGGCGGTGAGACTCACTGCTCCCTACTGTAACAGCCGTAAAGTGGTGCTTCCCCTTTCCGGGGTGGCAGCATCTAATATGTAGCGCATGGCTAGAGCCAGTGGCAGGCTGGGTTATCTGACGGACAAGTTACGCGTTATCGTTCGATAGCAATTTGCTTGCCAAAGGTCCTCGCTAGAGCGCAACTTTTAACAGAAAATGTTGTTTAATGTAGTAGGCACCCTAAGATAACCAGGAGTGCTTGGAGTATCGCCAAAGCGGTTGGTTACGCAATGCATGATGCCTTGGCGCGGAGGTTCACAATGAAATTTCTAAGATATTTCCTGCTGCTCGGCGCCGTGATGGTTCCTGTAGCGCTGATGTCTACTCCCGCTAACGCCCAGATCGGTGTAGGTATCGGGGTTGGATCCTGGATACGGGGATTACGGCTACGGGTACCCCGCTCCGGTTTGTTCGTGGGGTTACTACAATTATTACCCCTACGCATGCGCGCCCTATGGCTACTACGGCCCTAGCTGGTTCGTCGGCGGCATCTTCATCGGCGCCGGCCCCTGGTATCACGGCTATTGGGGACGTGGCGGGTACTATGGGTCGCGGCGGCTACTATGGACGCGGTGGACTACGGCCGCAGTGGAGTACGGCTATCGCGGCGGGGCAGGCTATCGCGGTGGCGTTGGCTATGCTCGCACCGGTAACAGCTTCAACCACGGAACTGCTGGTTACGCAGGCGGCGGACATGCGTTCGCAGGCGGCGGCAGCAATGGCTTCCACGGTGGGCGGTAAGTGGCGGCGGCTACCACGGCGGCGGTGGCTTCAGCGGCGGTGGCGGTGGATTCCACGGCGGCGGTGGCGGTGGCGGATTCCACGGCGGTGGCGGTGGAGGTGGGTTCCACGGCGGCGGTGGCGGTGGACACCGGTAACAATTAGAACGATCCCGGAAACGGCTGGCGATTTCGCCAGCCGTTTTCTTTTTGCTTTGAAGACTGGCTGGATCACCGAGAAGACGCTTGCATCTCCAACTCACCACAAGGCCGTGGGAGTTTTGACGAAAACATCCCAAACAAGTTAGCGTCGTTCCGTCAGCGGCCAAGGTCCGCGCCTGTCTGCAATCGGTTTAAGTATGACCAAAAGGCTCGTACTCTTCAAAAACATTGCGTCAGGATCAGTTTTGCAGCGAGCGCGACGGCCATCTCGGCGATTCTTGCGGCCGCCTGGGGATGGGCAAAGGTTCGCGCACGGGCTGCCATCTCCCGCAGCTTCTCCCGATTGCTAAGCAGGCCGGACAGCGCTTCCAGCAAACTGGTTTCCGTCATGTCTTGCTCCAGCAGCAGCTTGGCAGCGCCACCTTCAACCAGCACTTCAGCATTTTTTCGCTGGTGATCGTCCGCGGCTTGGGGAAAAGGCACCAGCAGCGAAGGCTTGCCACTGGCCGCAAGTTCGGCGACCGTGCTGGCTCCGCTGCGAGCCAGAATCAGATCCGATGCCGCAAACTGCTCGGGCATGTCCTCGAGAAAGGCTTGTACTCGCCAGCGGTCTGGGGGCGCGCCGCTGGCCGCATACGCTGCTTCCGTCGTCTCGGCATGGCGGGCTCCGGCCTGGTGCAGGATGGTGAGACCGGGGACGGCGTCCAGCAAGCGCCTTGGCAATCTCCGGCATTCTCTGGTTCAGCGCCCGTGCCCCCTGGCTCCCGCCCATCACCAGCAGCCGGGGAGCGGCTTTCCGGCGGCCGGGGCGCGAGGGCGAAGAACTCGGCGCGCACGGGAATCCCGGTGACTTCGGCATTGCGGAAAAAGGCGAGGGTCGGAGCAAAATTGACGGCGGCGGCGCGGATCCGCTTCCCGATCAGCCGATTGGCCAGGCCGGGCACGGCATTTGGTTCAAAGGCCAGGGTCGGTACACGCCGCACCAGCGCCGCCAGCATCGCCGGCCCGGAAGCATAACCGCCCACACCGACCACCACCTGCGGTTGCCAGCGGCGCAGAAGGCCCAGGCAGTAGAAGATGCTGCGCGGCAGTGCGACCAGCGTCTTGAGTTGGGTAGCCAGGCTGACGCGGTTGAGCTGGCCCACATCGATGAGCTCGAGGGCGTAGCCGGCCTGCGGCACCAGGCGCGTCTCCATTCCCCTGGCGGTCCCGATGAAACAGACTTCCGCGTGCATAAGCGGACTTGAGTGCGCCGGCAATGGCGAGCGCGGGGATGACGTGGCCGCCCGTGCCGCCGCCGGCAATCATGACCCGCATGCCCGTCAGTCGATCTCCCGGGTGAGACTCAACAGCACACCGATACTGGCCAGGGTAATGAACAGAGACGTTCCGCCATAGGAGACGAAGGGCAGCGTGATCCCTTTGGTCGGAACCAGCGCGAGCACCACGCTGATGTTGAAGAAGGCCTGGATAAGGATGGTCGCGGTGATGCCGAAAGCAAGAAAGCGGGCGAATACATCTTTGGAAAGGCTGGCGGCCCGCAGCCCGCGAAACCCAAGGGCGACAAACAGCGCGATGATGGCCAGGGCGCCAATGAGGCCGAGCTCCTCGGCGATATTGGCAAAGATGAAGTCGGTATGCGGCTGGGGCAAATAAAAGAGCTTTTGCCGGCCTTCCATAAAGCCGAGCCCACGCATCCCGCCGGTGCCGACCGCGATCAGCGACTGGATGGTGTGGAAGCCTGAGCCCTGCGGATCTGCCTCCGGGTTCAGGAAGGCCAGCATGCGCGCTCGCCTCCAGGGCACGCGGAAGAGCAGGATGTAGAGCACCGGCGCGGCGGCGAGCACGGCATAGCCGAAATATTTCACTTCCGCACCGGCCAGATAGAACATCAGCGCGGTCACCGCGGCGCAAACCAGGGCGGTGCCCAGGTCGGGCTCCTTGAGGATGAGCAGGATAAACACCAGGGTAGGCAGAGCCGCCGGCAATAGAGTGTTGCGCCAGTCGCGAATGGAATGCAGCTTGTCCTGCAGAAACCAGGCCAGGAAGAGCACCAGCACCGGCTTGGCGATCTCCGATGGCTGGAAAGAGGAGCCCCCGAAGCGGATCCAGCGGTGGGTATTGTGCGAGTCGCGCAAGAGAAAGACGCCCAGCAACAGCAGCGTGGTGATGGCCACCGCGGGAAAGACCACGATCGGCCGGTTGAATTTGCGGTAATCGATGCGCATCAGCAGGGTCATGGTGACCAGACCGAGGACCGCCCAACCGACCTGCCTGCTCACGAAGAAATAGGGCGAGCCATAGCGATCTTCCGCCATGACCGCGGACGCGCTGAAGACCATCAACAAGCCGATGAAGACCAGCAGGACCGTCACGCCGAAGAGCCACTTGTCGACCCCTACGCGCTTTGCCATACGCCGGCTCCTTCGTTGGCTCCGCGACGGGCCATCACCGCCTGCTTGAAGACCTTTCCCCGCTCTTCGTAATTTTCAAACTGGTCGAAGCTGGAGCAGGCAGGCGCCAGCAGGACCACATCGCCGGCTACCGCCTGGCCCGCTGCCTGGTCGACAGCCGCCTCGAGCGTGCCGGCTCGAATCACCCTGGTGACTCCCGCAATCTGACCTTCGATTTTTTCCGCCGCCGAGCCGATGGTGTAAACCGCTTTGACCCGCGCCCGCAGCAAAGCATTCAGCTGGGTGTAGTCGGAGTTCTTGTCCTTGCCGCCGAGGATCAGGTGAATATTTCCCGGGAACGAGGCAATCGCTTTCGCCGTGGCGTCCACGTTGGTGGCCTTGGAGTCGTTGTAGTACTCGACGCCGTGGATGGTGGCCACGAATTCGAGCCGATGCTCGACGGCATGGAAAGACGCGACCGTGCGGGCAATGACCTCGGCGGGTATGTTCGCTACGCAGGCGGCGCAAACGGCAGCCAGCACATTCTCGATATTGTGCTCGCCCTTGAGCGGGATCTCGGCCAGCGGAAGTACCGGTATCGGCGTACCCTGCTCGGAGGCGCGAAACATGACCATGCCGTTCAGGAGGAAGGCGCCACGGCGGACAATTTTGCTGCGGCTGAACCATAGGACCTGCGACCGCGTGCGGCTGGCTGCCTGCTGAGCGACGGGATCATCGCCGTTGAGGATGAGGTAGTCTCCGCCGGTCTGGTTGGCGAAGATCTTTTCCTTCATGGCGACATAGTTTTCAAAGGTGCCATGCCGGTCCAGGTGGTCGGGGGTGATGTTCAGGATCACGGCGACGTGGGGGTGAAAGCTCTCCGTGGTCTCGAGTTGAAAGCTGGAAACCTCGAGCACCGACCATGCGCCGTGCGCGCTCTGATCGACCACCTCGATGACCGGCAGGCCGATGTTGCCGGCGACCAGGGTCTTCAACCCGGCGGCGGAGAAGATTTCGCCGCACAAGGTGGTGGTGGTGGTTTTTCCGTTGGAGCCGGTAATCGCCAGCACATCTCCCTTGAGAAAACGGGCGGCCAGTTCCAGTTCGCCGATGATCGGCAGGCCCAGGGTACGCACCTGAACCAGTTCCGGCGTGGATAAGGGCACGCCGGGCGAGACCACGATCAGGTCCTGGCGGCGAAAGGTCAGCAGTCCATGACCTCCGGCTTCGACCGACGATCCCCGCTTCCAGCAAGGAGGGAATTTCTTTGCTCAGCGCCTGGGCGCTGCGCAAATCGGAGACGGTGACCTGGGCGCCGCGCCGGCGCAGAAAGAGCGCCGCGGCAAGGCCCGATTTGCCGAGTCCAACGACCAGTATTTTTTTGCCTTTCAGTTCCATGCGGCGGTCCCATGTTTTTAACGCAGTTTCAGGGTGGTGAGTGCAAGAGCGCAAACACCAGCGCGGCAATCCAAAAGCGCACAATCACTTTGGACTCCGACCAGCCCATCAGCTCGAAATGATGATGCAGGGGCGCCATTTTGAAGATACGCTTTTTGCGCAGTTTATAACTGCCTACCTGCAGAATGACGCTGATCGCCTCGAGCACGAAGATGCCGCCGATAAAAGGCAACAGCAACTCCTGCTTGATGACCACAGCGACGGTGCCGATGGCGCCGCCCAGGGCCAGCGAGCCTACATCGCCCATGAACACCTCGGCGGGATGAGCGTTGTACCACAGGAAGCCGATGCTGGCGCCCACCATGGCTCCGCAGAAGACGGTGACTTCGCTGACCATGGGCATGCGCTGCAGCTCGAGGTAATCGGAAAAGACGGCATTTCCGCTGACGTAGGTGAGCACGGTGAGCGCGGCGGCGGCGATGATGGTGCAACCGATGGCCAGCCCATCCAGTCCGTCGGTGAGATTCACGGCGTTGCTGGATCCGACGATGATCAGGGTGACGAAGATGACGAAGGGCAGTAAGGCGAGTACACCCAGATGGGGAATCGCGCCCAGAATATGGATGGATAGATCGGGACGAAAGCGCTTGAGAAACGGCACCATGAGATGGGTGGAGTACATGCCCTCACTGCGCATGGCCAGCAGCACCAGCGCAATGGCGACTCCGGTGATGATCTGCAGGCCCATCTTTTGCGTTGCGGTCAGGCCGAGACTCCGCCGTTGGATGACCTTGATGTAATCATCGGCAAAACCGATGGCGCGCGAAGGCCAGCGTGGAACACATCACCAGCCAGACAAAGGGATTGCTCAGGTCGCTCCACAGCAGCGTTGGCAAAAGGATGGCGATACAGATGAGCACGCCGCCCATGGTTGGGGTGCCGGCTTTTTTCTGGTGGTCCTTGGGACCATCCTCGCGGATGTACTGGCCGATTTGAAACTCGCGCAGCTTCTCGATCACGAACGGCCCGATGAGCAGGGCGATGAGCATGGCGGTGAGACTGGCAAAAGCGGTGCGAAACGTCAGATACCGGAAGATGCGGAAGGGTCTGAAGTAGGGAAAAAGTTTTTGATAAAGGAGCCAGTAAAGCAAACTTCCTCCGCCACCCGCACAAGATTCCGTGGCTATCTTACAGGCGTTCGCACGCATGTCTGTGTTGGTTTTCGACGCGAACCACAGCGGCAACTAGCGGGAGGAGTGTTCACCAAAGAAGGTCGGAGTGACGTCCACGCGAAAAACAGCAGATCCCTCCACTTCGTTGCATTCTTATTCCTCGAGAAGGCGCAGCGCTTTCTCCAGGCCAACTCCGCGGGAGGCTTTGAGCAGTGCGGCATCGCCTGCTCTTAGCTCTGCTTTCAGCCACTCGCCGGCTTTTTCGGGCGAGGGGAGAAAGAGGGCCAGGGCTCCGGCCTCGCGCGCGGCTTCCACAATGGAATTGGGCGTTTCCCCGCACGCCGACGATCAGGTCGATGCCGCTTTCGGCAGCAACTCTACCGCACTCGCGATGCAAGGAGACCGACTCCGGCGCCTAGCTCCAACATTTCGCCGGCTACCAGGATGCGTCGCTTGGCCGGCATCGAGGCGAGGGTCGCGATCATGGACTTGAGAGCTTCCGGATTGGAGTTGTAGCAATCATTGATGACCGTGGCCTCGCCGATGCGTAGCACCTCGCCCCGCTTGTCCGGAGGACGCAGCCGGCCGGCCGCAGCGGCACACTCGGCCAAGGGAATGCCCGCTTCTATGCCGGCCGCGATCGCCGCCAGCGCATTCCAGATGTTGTGCCGGCCAAGCAGCGCCAGGGTCACCGTTGCCTGCTCTTCGCCGGCCGTGACTTGAAAGCGCACCCCTTCGGCGCCCAGGTCCTCGATGTTTGCGGCCTTGGGATCGGCGCACGGACCCATGCCGAAATAGATGGAGCGCCCGTGAAAGTCGCGCCCGAATTGGCCCACGTAGGGGTCGTCACAATTGAGGATGGCAACGCCGGAAGCGGGCAGGCTTTGCACCAGCTCATATTTGGCGCGCGCAATGCCGGCAACACCATCGGGAAAATTCTGGGCATGGGCACTGCCCACGTTGGTGACGACTCCCCAATCAGGATGAGCGATGCGTGCCAGGGCCGCGATTTCGCCGGTATGCGACATCCCCATCTCGATTACGGCAATCTCGTGCTCCGGCTCCAGTTTCAGCAGTTGCAAGGGCATGCCGAATTCGTTGTTGAGGTTTCCCTGCGATTTGAGGACCGTGAAGCGCGCTCCCAGCACTTCCGCGACCGCTTCTTTGGTGGTGGTCTTGCCTGCGCTGCCAGTCATCCCGATCACGCGCTTGTTCCAATGCCTGCGCACCGCCGTGGCCAGCGTCTGCAGCGCGATCAGCGGATCGTCCACGATCAGCAGAGTGTGGGTATGCGCCAGGTCGAGCAGATCGGTTACTTTGCTGCGGGCAGACGACGGCAGCGCGAGCACCTCGCTCCAGCGCTGCGGCGACAAAGTCATGAGCGTCGTAACGCTCCCCGCGGATGGCGAAAAACAGATCCCCCGGCGCCAGCGTGCGGGTGTCGATGGAATATCCCGTCGCCGGCTGCTCCGCCGGATCGCCCGCCCGCGGCCTGAGCTCGGCTCCCATCCAGAGCCGCGATGTCTTGCAGTTGCAGCTTCATTCGCTTCTTCCCTGGCCCGCAATACCTGCCGCGCGATGGCCACATCATCGAACGGTATCACCCGGTCGCCGATGGTCTGGGTTTTTTCGTGTCCTTTGCCGGCCAGAAGTACCAGGTCACCCGGCCTTGCCTGAGCAATGGCCAATTCGATCGCGTGATGACGATCTGGCTCGACGATGACTTTAGCCGGTGTCCCGCTGAGCCCGGGGAGCACCTCCTCGATGATCGCCAAAGGATCTTCTCCCCGCGGATTGTCGGAAGTAAGCACCACGACATCGCTGCCCGCGCCAGCCGCCTGGCCCATCAGCGGACGTTTGCTGCGATCACGATCGCCGCCGCAGCCGAACATGGTGATCACCCGGCCGCCTCTCTGGCTCACGAACTCGCGGGCTACGGCGATGATATTGCGCAAGGCGTCGTCGGTGTGGGCGTAATCGACCACCACGGCAAAATTCTGGCCGCAATCGACCGACTGAAAACGACCGGGCACAAAGTCCAGCGACGCTGCGCCTTGAGCGACCTGGTCGAGAGTGAGCCCGCGGGCAACGGCAGCGGCGCCTGCAGCCAGCAGGTTGTAGACATTCACTCCGCCGGTAAGGCGGGTGGCGATGGGCACTTCTCCCTGAGGCGTGACCATGGCGAAGCGCATGCCGGACGGCTCCATCTGCAGCCGGTCGGCGCGGAAGTCTCCTTGACGCAGCCCGTAGGTGTAGACCAGCGGGCTGCGCGCGCGGGCTTTCAGCCGGCCCCGTAGGCATCGTCCTGGTTGAGGATCGCGACCCGCGGTGGGGAACCGACGGAGCCGTCGAAGAGTTTGCGTTTGGCGGCAAAGTAGTTCTCCATGGTGCGGTGGTAATCGAGATGGTCGCGGGTGAGGTTGGTGAAGATGGCCACGTCGAAATGCAGACCGGAAATCCGTCTCCTGGTCGAGAGCGTGCGAGGAAACCTCCATCACCGCTTCGGTTGCGCCGCCGTCTACGCCTTCGCGAAATAACTCCAGCAGGTCGCGCGACTCGGGCGTGGTGTGAGGGGCGGGAAAGATTCTGCCTGCTGCATGGTACTCGATGGTGCCGGCAAGGACGGTTTTGCGCCCCTGATGACGCAGCATCGCCTCCAGCAGAAATGCGGTCGTTGTTTTGCCATTGGTTCCGGTGACGCCGCTGAGTTTGAGCTGCGCTTCGGGATGAGCGAAGAAATTCGCCGCGATGGCGGCGAGCGCACGGCGGCCATGCGCCACTTCGATCACCGCGAAGTCCGGATATGCAGTGGCGGCGGCGAAGCCGGCGGCGGAGTCGGTGACGATGGCTCGTGCGCCCTGAGCGACCGCCTGCGGAATATAGCGATTGCCATCCGTGGTGCCGCCGCGAAAGGCGACAAACAGCGAGCCTTCGCGCACCCGCCGCGAGTCATACTCGACGCCGGTCACTCGCCGGGCTTGGGCCCGCGCGTCGGATGAGATCGACGCCTTGCAAAACGACTATCGAGATCCACGGGGCCGCTCACGTTTAGCTGGTTGCTCTTACGCTTGACGAAGCGAAGCGCGGTAAGCTTTGCGGATACCGACGCTACTTTCGTGTCGATGAACCCATGGCTACGAAGAAGCTCCCGCACAGCCGATTCTTTGACCCCGCTGCTCGACCCTTTGGGATAGACGATCCATAAGGGTCCACTGTAGGTCTCGTCTGCAAGGTATTGAGCAACGTGGATCTACTTCGGATTGTGAATTGACACAGATCAGGATCAGGTCAGCGTCTTTTTCCCTGGCAGCGCCCGCCTCGGCGATGGCTGCCTTTAACTCTTCGCTTTGCACGTTCCCGATCGACTGATGAGTCTCGTGGTGCACGAGATTCCCAGTTTACTGGCGAGGCTAGGAGGAGGAGATGCGATGACTTTCGCCCATCGCTGGGCTGACTTCAGGACCGAGAGCTAGTTCCACATGATCTTGTCCGACTTTGAAAACCAGCTTACTGCCGCGAGCCGCAACGCCAGCCATTGCAGACACGGGAACGCGCCGGCGCATGCCTAGACGGAGGATGAGCTCGCTGCCTTCCAGGAGCACTTTGCAGTCAGCCTTCTTCAGCGCCCCACTTGCAGTGGCATGTGGCTTCGCGTCCCATGTGTGACAGTCTAAGGAAGAGCGGCGCTCACACTCTCTAGCGAGTGAAGCGGACCACAACCTCGGTACCGGGAGGCACCATGCTCCCGGGTGCGGGAACCTGCTCCCGGGCGATACCGCTGCCCACAATCTGCAGCGCCAGGCCGGCCGTTCCGGCGGTCTCGACAGCCACCCGCAGCGGTTCACCCAGAAACGAGGGAACGCCAACCCGGTTCGCTGCATTGACCACGATGCCATGGCCCGCAACATGGGGCAGTCGGGCCGCGGCGACCGTGGCCGCGAACGAGGCGTCTCTTTTTCGCCTCAGCCGCATGCACGCGGGATGGCAGGCTGCTGGACCGCTGGAGCTGGAGGTGCGACCGACTGGTCGTTGCGACGCTGCTCCGCCGGACGCTAGCTCGTTGGCCGCGGAAGGGCACTGGCTGCTGCCCGTTAGCCTGGCTGCGAAGTGGATCATCCGCGGGCAGATTGTTAACTTCCGCAAAGAGTGCGTCGAGATCGCCGGTGTGGTCCGATGGCGCCTCTTCCACCTCCGGATCAGCCTGTGCTTTGGCCAGTTCCGTCTGCGGGGTGAGATTCGTATCGTGGGGTACGCCCAGGTATTCGAGCACTTCCTGCGCTACCTCGCGGAAGACAGGACCGGCGTTGACATTGCCAAAGTGACTGCCCTCCGGAGAGTCGAGGATCACCGCCACGCTGATGGCCGGATTGTTCACTGGCGCTATGCCGACAAACGACGCCACATATTTCGTCTTGGAGTAGCGATGGGTCAGCGACATCGATTTTTTGCGCAGTGCCCGTCTTGCCTCCAGCGGTGTAGCCGTTGAGCTGGGCAGCATTCTTTGCCGTGCCGTACAGCACCACGCCCTCCATCATCTTGCGCATTTGGGCGGCAGTCATGGTGGAGATGACGCGGTGGGCGCCTGCCGGCAGCGGATCCGGCAGTTCTCCCTGGGGATGAAACGCGGCTGGATGCAGCTTGGCCGCAGCCTGGCCGGTCTGCTCCATCAGGATGTGAGGAGGCAGGTAGACGCCGCCGTTTGCGATGGTGGACACCATGGTGACTAATTGGATCGGCGTGACGCCCACTTCCTGTCCCATGGCTATCGAGCCGATGCTCGAGCCTGACCAGCGGCGCGTGGGCCGGAGCAGGCCTCGCGTCTCGGCGGGTAACTCGATGTCACTCCGGGAACCGAAGCCGAAATCGTGAATGTATTTGATGAAGGTTTCCGGCCCCATGCGCAGGGCCAGCTTGGCCGCAGCTACATCGCTCGACTCCCACAAAGCCTTCTCGACGGTAAGCACGCCATTGGGATGGCTGTCGTGAATGATTCTCCCCGCGAGCTCCATCTTGCCTCCCTGGCAATCAATCAACTGATTGGGATTGGTCACCTTTTGCTCCAGGGCCGCCGAATAGGTCACCAGCTTGAAGGTCGAACCAGGCTCATACACATCGCTTACCGCGTGGTTCTTGAGCAGACTCGTGGTGGCATGACGAAAGTCGTTGGGGTTGAAGGTGGGGCGAATGGCCAGCGCGAGAATCTGCCCGGTTTGCGGATCCTGGACCACCACGGTTCCATTCAGGGCATGGGTGCGTTGGAGCGCCGCATCGAGGGCGCGCTCGGCCATGAACTGAATATTTTCGTCGATGGTAAGAACCAGATTTTGTCCTGGATCAGGCTCACGCTCC
>CAVWRV010000009.1:0-113514 GCA_963757515.1 uncultured Acidobacteriaceae bacterium
ATCCAACCAACGTGGGATGAGTCGAGCCATCGACTAACCTTTGCTGATGGACAGAGCTTCGCCCGGGCAGTCCCACTCAGCAGCGGGACAGAGCTTCGCCCAGGCAGTCCCACTCAGCAGCGGGACAGAGCTCCGCCCAGGCAGTCCCACTCAGCAGCGGGACAGAGCTTCGCCTATGACAGTCCCAGAGGGTTCTGAAACAACTACTTAGCTTGTTGTGATGGGGCCCGACTTACGGATCGTCCACGGGTGCGCGAGACCGTTCTATGGTGGGCGCTCAGTGAAGTGAAACGAGTGTTTGTTATCGTAGTGTTGGCCACAGTGTCTTGCTCCTGGCCAAATCCAAAACGTAGTCTGACCTATTCCAGTTCGTCGTCTAGCACGTTCGGGTATCGCGCTCAAAGCAAGTAGTTGTTTATTCTCGGTGCCTTTGTGCTTAGCCCGAGAATCGAACCGCTGCTCAGCGTCTGTGAATACTGTGAGCCTAGGCCAATTAGGCACAAATGTCCAAGCTTTTTGTGGTAACCCTCGATACAACTTCGGTAATCGGGTGTTACTTGTTACCAGTGTTCTATTTGTGACATTAAGGCGGATTCAGGGTTAGCTCTGCGATGCCGTCTGCAGGCAGTAGTGTAAGCAGTTCAGGCAAGTAGCAGTTCGGCTCAGAATTGTGGAAGTGCGAGTGGCCAATGATTTTGCCAAACGAGGCGTGATGCTTGTGTCCATCCCATGTTCATTGTGCGCAGCTGGGCATGGACTTGGAGAACCTAGTCTTACCCTAAGAACGCTGGTTAACAGGACCCGAGAGTATTTCAATCACGATACGCTTTGCGATAGGTTCGCTTCTCGGTGCTTATTTGTGGCTTATATTTGTGGCTTACAAGTACTTAGGGGAGCCACCCGGGGTCTTGTAAGTGGTTGAAAAGCATAACTTGTGGTCTATGGCACGGGAAGTGGTCATCGGTTCGATCCCGATCAGGTCCACCAATCTGGCATCCGAAGAATTTAAGGAGCTACAGTCGCCACTCCGAAAAGCAAAATCAAAAACGAGGCACACCCGCAAGCGTCGTTTTCTGGCCGGCTTGTTTGAAAGCCGCGAGGATTCAAGCTCGGTCATGAAATGACATCGCCCTCGGCCCCAGAAGGCTCAGGTGCCCCGTTTGCACAATTCAAGAGCTGCGGCAATTCGTCGATGCTGCTGTGCGCAAGACTCTCCCCTATCAAAGTGACGCGTGGATCTCTCTTAATCTTGAATACTGACCCGGTCATTTCATTCATGGAGAGAAGTTGATCCTGCAAACGCTCGGCAGTTGCAGCCATACGATTCGATGCTCTTGACGTCGCGGGGCGGACATAGCTTCGCCCTCTCAGTCCCAGGACTGGCTTTTACAACCTCCAAGGCAACGATGGTCGTCTAGCTCAATTGATGACGTGGCTCGTCAGCTGATCGTCATTGAACATACCGTGTACTCCAAAATAAGCTGATCCCGGCTGTTCCCAAACTCGCGTCACTTTTCCGACACACCCGATCCGAATCTCCTCGGTGGAATGATCCGGCGAAGGAATCAAAACCTCAATTCGAACATCGGCTCCGAGTGGCGGGCACCTGCTGCTGAGAATTAGCGCACCATCCAGCGCAATGTCGCTCGTGAAGCCGCCCTCCGTGTGTTCTCCGCCGTCCTCCCAATGGAAAATGACAGGCAGGCGCAGTCTGTATCTCATCGCAGCCCTGCGTTCTGGGGGAGAACCCTTCATAGAAGTGACGTCAGAGTATGGTCATTCCGACCGTGCCGCAAGGTGCCGAACGTTGGGAAATTCTCGTGAGACGATTGGACCATTGCATGAGTTTTCATTCTCTGCCGAATACCCAACGTGAACAGAAAAGGGTCTTTGGCTTGAGAAGATCGTCTCCTGTCTGATATAGAGAAGGTCGTTCACAACTGTCCGGTTAGATCTCGAAGAGAATCAACTGGCTGGCATGGCATGCGGTACTTGGGGTAAGCGGGGTGCTGCAAGGCGCATTGAAATCTCGGGTTTGTCCAAAGATGGAGACTGACAGAATCTGCAGACAAGGATGAAGCGAAACGTCGAGTGTGAGCTCTTTCGTGATAATGGCGATCAAAACATAGGTGGTAATGGCGCACGACATTTGGGTCTTGACTGCCTTCTCACTGGTGGCCGAGAATCGCGTGATCCGCAAGTGCTGTTTGATCCATTTGAAAAATAATTCAATTTGCCAGCGGCTCTTATAGAGTTCAGCAATGAACACCAGCGTCTTGCCGGAGTCGGGATCCTTGAAGCGAATGCGGCGTATTTGCTCAGGATATTTTTGCTCGTGGAGCGGCCGTTAAACATGACGCGCTGATGGTTTCATTGCGAAGTTTACCGCCCACGGAGCTGAAAGCGCAGCTCAGTTGTGAAGGTGAGGGAAAAGTTAGGCAGCGATAGCGAAGAGTTTAGCGCGCTTCCGCAACAACATCGCCCTTTGCTACCCATCTGACGCGGCCCTTGTGGATCATGCTCATCGTTTCGATACCCTCGAGAGTCCGCCAGACACTTTGAAAGGAGCCGTAGTATTTTGCCAACCCGGTCCGCTTTTTGACGGCTCGATGAATATTGTTGAGATACGTGACCTGGCGCAGAAGGACTTGGCAGGGGATAGTACCCTCGGCAAGGCTTCCACTGCCGCCGGATAGGCCGGGTTCTTATCCACGTTGATGACCCTCAGTAACCTACACAACTGTAATTAGCTCTGGGTAATCATGGAATGGGTACTAAGGTCATGCGGAAAGATAGACTATAAAACGATGCGGTGTTCGAGCGACTGTGTTGTAGAGTCAAGAGGAGTGAATGAGTAGGAAAACCCCTCGTTGAGTTTGTCACAGGCAAAACGCGGGAGACTTTAGGTTGACTAGTTACCGCCTTGCACACGAAAACCGCACTTTTCTGGCTGTAAACAATCTTAAGTCTCTCGCATCTGCTGGCTGGGCTACGGGCAAAGGCCAAATCAGGGCTGGCCCTCAAATTTAAATTCACCCGGAGACTCTCAATGCTGTCTACTCCCCCCAGAGTTGTCCCGAACCCTCCCAGGCACCAGAACGATTTGCAGACTCTGGAGAATCCTGGACCGACGCTCAGGGTCTTGATTGTTGACCGGGATTCAATGAGTAGTGACCTTTTGGCTACGGCGCTGAGAGGCAGGAATTGTCATGCGTCCGGGATTCGGGCGGCTGATCTTCTGGAATGTATGGCCGACGGGAATGCCCACGTGGTCGTCATCGGGGCCGATCTTGATCTCGATTCGAAGAATGGTTTCGACTTGGCTCATACAGTGCGACGCGCGCATCCGTCCGTACCCATTATTATTCTTCTCAGTCAACCGACCCTCGATTCAGTCATTAACGCCTTTCGTTCTGGGGCACGAGGGGTATTTTCCAGACAGCAAGCAGTGGCCGAATTCGTCTCTTGTGTCGAGCATGTGCGCAAGGGCTTTATTTGGGCAGGCGCGCAAGAGACGACCCTCATACTGGATGCGTTTAGCTCCATTCCCTCTCCCGATTTATCGATGGATGGTGGATCGTTGCCTTTGACGCTTCGTGAATTGCAAGTAGTCAAGTGTGCCGCAAGAGGTGAGACGAACAAGGCGATTGCGAAGGAATTGGGACTTAGCGAGCATACTGTGAAGAACTACCTCTTTCGGGCTTTTGAGAAGTTGGGCGTTTCCAACCGTGTTGAACTGCTGTTTCATTTGACTCAGAGAGGTCAAACTCGCAGCCGAGGCACGGCGGAAGAGACCAATCTGCGAGCGGACTGATGTGACTTCGAGATCAGACGAGCAGCGATATCTCAAGGCCATCCTGTGCAAGCACCTCTCTGTGGGAAGCGATGCTTACAGTGGTCACCTGAGGATCTCGAAAGCCGAGATGTCGAGCGCCTTTTATGTTATTGCGGGCTAGCTCGTGATGTGTTAAAGCGGGTTTAGCCAGCATATGTTATTGCGAATAGTTTCACTTCATATAGCTCCGCGCGCACGATAGCCAGGCCATTCTGACGTCGAAGTCAATGACCTGCAAATGCTCAAAGCGCTATCGAGCAATCCGCTCGTCTTGAGAGCGTCTTGTTATCGATTTACCGGCGCCAAATGAAAGTTATTTCACCACAAGCGCCGCGCCGCGACGACCTTCAGGACCAGGGAACCTCTGGTCGCGCCGAGTGCCGGGAAAAGAAGAGAAAGACATCCGAAACGGATGTTGCATCGGAATTTCGCGTCCTGATCGTCGACCGCGACTCGATGAGCAGCCATCTGCTCGCGACCGTACTCTGCCAAGAAAAAAATATTCGGGCATCCGCAGTGCAGTCTGCCGATCTCCTTCGACATTTGGATGTCAAGCGTGCGGATATGGTCATCATTGGCGCCGAAGTCAACCAAAAGTCCCCAAATGAATTCGACCTCACGGAAACTGTCAGTCGGGCCCATCCGAGCGTCCTGATCGTGATGCTTCTAAACCATTCGACGCGTGATTCCGTTCTAAACGCTTTCCGAAGCGGAGCTCGCGGGGTGTTCCCTCGGCAGCGACCCATCGCCGATCTCCTCGATTGCGTCGAACGCGTTCGCAATGGCTACATTTGGGCGGCCGAGCAAGAGACGACCCTTCTGCTCGACGCGATCCGATCTTTTCCCACTCCCAGTCTTTCGCCGTCAACCGAGTCCTTGCCTCTGACCTACCGCCAAAAGCAGGTGGTACAGTCTGCGGCCCGAGGCAAGACGAACAAGGTCATTGCCGGCGAACTGGGGCTTAGCGAACACACGGTAAAGAATTACCTCTTTCGCGCATTCGAAAAGTTGGGAGTCTCCAGTCGTGCCGAATTGTTGTTTTATTTGACGATGAGAGGGCAAACTTTTGGCTCGACCCGGCCGGAGGAACGGAAAGCGGTTCTCAAGCAGCGCCAGTGCTCTGCCGGCAGGCTGTAATAACTCAGCGTCTCGTCGATGCCGTTTTCCACGATCTCAGCAGCTTTGGCTCTTTGGCTAGCCGCATCAGTTTTAGCTTTTGTATTATTTGGCAGGCCCACCAGCGGCCGCTCCCGCCACTCGTTGATCTTGCCGTAAATCTTCTGGTTCAGCGCGCTTACCGTGGACGCCGATACCCGCGTCCCCCACCAGGCTTGCGTGATGTCCTCCACCCGACGTACGCTCACCCCGGCAAGGTACATCTCGATCAGTGCCTCTTCCACGGACAGACTCGCGCCTGCGATACCGTTCGATGATGGCTGTCTCAAACGGCAACGAGCGAAGCTTCGGCACCGTCAGCGTCACTTCGCCGGCCTTGGTGTGCAGCTGCCGATCAGAGCTTCCCGCTCGCGTGTCCTTACGCCCTTCGCTGCGCTCGTACTTGCGGGCTCCGCACAGATGGTCGGCCTCCGCATCCAGCAACGCGTTCAACGCCTCTTCCACCGTCGACCGTGCCACTCCGGCCAGATGTGCCTGAATGCGTCCCTCGTCAATCTGAACCGCCGGCCCCAGGCCATTTCTGCAATCGATGGGAGCGTGTTGTTCTGCACAGTGGTGACGCGAATATGAACGGTCTTTTCACGCTTGTACCGCAGTTGGGGATGCTCAATCTCTTGGCGTGTGTGCAAGCTTCCAGCATGTCCTGGAGTTTATCCACAACAAATCGCGCGCGTTACGGTCGCCTTAGGTATACGGCGACCAGAGGCTTCTTGCACTAAAGTAACATTGTGTGCGGCCAAGTACTCCATTATTCTCCACCCTAGGGTAACCTACATTCCGAAGATCTCACTATGGCAGCTCGTTAGCTCCGTCACGCAAAGTGAAGCCTCTGAAAATCCCAGGCCAGCGCTACGTACTTTCGAGTGCCCAGTTAACGAATCAATTAGAGGTTGCATTCATACGCAGGCGGTTCGCTTGTTGTTGCCCTTGGTGTGCCCGAAATTGTTCGCCGGATTGCGATTTAGCCGGCAATGAAGCGCGACTGAAGAATGCTCCTGCTCGCCAGGAGTGTTTCGCAGTCCAGTAACTGGCATCCTGACGGGTTTGGAGTGGACGATGAGAGTGTCGCGTATGGGATCAGCTCTCCCTTTGGCATTTTGCTTTTTGATGTTGGTTTGCAATGCTCGAGTTCTTCCGGCGCAATCGACGACAACCACCGTGACAATCTCGAACACGGTTGAGACGGGCGGTATCGATCGTCCGGGGATCAACCTGGGTGGAAATGGCAATTATGGTTCCCAGCAGCTTTTGAAGTCGCTTAACTATGCGAACGGCGGCTATATGCCAGGAACATACTTTGGAGTGACGGAGCTTTGCAGCAGTGGGGGGAGCAACACGACAACAACGTGGTACAACAGCACCACTGACTCCTCCGGCTTTCCGGCGAATTTCTGGGTTGGCGCCAGTTTTGTAGCCATCAATGCCAGTAATGGCACCAGCTACGGATCGGGAACGATTACCGCGTCAACGTCTAACGTATCGGCTGGGACCACGTTCACCTTATCCCCGGCCATCAGCTCAGCCTGTAATCCGTCGAATAACGATGTGCTGATCGTGCGCCAAACAACAGCGAATACCTTGCTCACTCCCAGTCAGGTGATCAACAGCGTTTGTTCCGGCGCGAGCTGGGATACCTCGGACACCTCTCCATCGTCGAGCAACACACAGCAAAGTTTAGAGATGCCAACCGGTTGCCATCTGACGTACTACATGGATGCGGTGATAACGAACCGAACCAACACCAACTCCACCTTGGCCGCGCAGCAGGTAAACTTCATCAATCTGAACGGTTCTTACAATGCGACCTTCAAGGCCAAGTGCCTGGTATCCGGCTGCAGCATCAATTTTAACCTTGGCCGCTTTGGTGGCCCGAGCTACATAGGAAGCACGACGGTAAACCCAGGGTTCAGCAGCACGCCGGGAACAGGCTGGACGACCTACGACTATCCGTTTACCGCATCGGAAACGGGCACGCAGAGTTCGACTTTAGGTTACAGCTTCACCTGTACCGGGACCTGCCTGATGCAGGATGCAGATGTGGTTGAGGGGAGCACTCTGCCCGGCAATACAACCGCATTCCGCGATGCCGTAGTCTCTGAGTTGCAGCATATTCACCCCGGGTCGATTCGTTATATGGATAACGGCCTGTGGTGCAGTGACGTAGCCGACGAGATCGCTTCGACGGGGAACCGGCGCTGGTGCGGAGGGAATTCCTACCTGCCCGCAATCGGCTGGCCAGCGATGGGCTACAACGACGTTCTCGCGCTGGGTAATGTGGTGGGTACGGATGTGCTGATCACCGTAGGGCAGTTGAACGGCCCGTCCGACTGGACAACGCTGATCAACTGGCTCAGCTCATCGGGGTGGATTTCGACCTATGCCGCGTCAGGTCACAAAATCTATCTGGAGGATGGAAATGAGACGTGGAACCCGGGAGCAGGGTGCTCGCTCTATAGCGCCAATGGGACAGCTTACGGATATACTCTAGGCCGGAATATGGCTGCTGCCAGGGCGGCTTCGGGCTATAACTCCAGCGTCATCAAGCTGGTCGGCAATAGCTGGGTAGCTCCCAACCAAGGTTACGGGCAGTGGGGATGGGTACATAATGCTCTGACAGTCGCAAAGGGGACCTCCAACGGGCTGCCGGATTTCGTGGACGTTGCACCCTACATGCTGAACTACCTGGGCAATTTCGATACTTACGGCAGCAGCGTAGCCACAACGGGAGCACCCTTTCTAGATGAGTGGGCCGAAGACGCAAACGTTGATTCGGTTACTTCGTCTTCCGGCACAAGTATGTATGAAAATGTGCAGTACGTGCAGAGTACATTCTCTGTCGGCACAGTGGTCTACGAAGTCAATCAAAGCACCGATTATGGAGTAGCAGCGTCGCAGTTACAGATGGACCAGATCAACGCGTCAGTAGGGAATGCGCTGGCGATGGCTGAGCACGTCCTACTGATGCAGCGGGACTCTAATGTCACAGGCCCGATCCATGTCTTCACTCTTGCTGAGCCTTTCAATGGATATAGCTGTAGTGGACCCGGCTGCGTTAGCGGAGTGGTGATGCCATTGTGGGGCACCAATGTGTTGATGTCCACAGGGCCTGGGCAGACATCGTTGAGCGCGAATACTGACCGGCCATTAGCAATTGCTCTCGCAGTGATCAACAATGCCATCGGATCGAACCGCAATCTGATGTCGGTGACGCAATCCGGCACACCCACGTTCAACTATCCGGGTGGCCAAGCGGGCTCTATCCAGCCCAACGCGGCTGTGCCGTATGTGAACTGCTTCGGGTACAGCAACGGGCAGGGAAGCTGGACGACCATCTGCTTCAACAACAATCTCACCACGGCAGAGACAGTTAATTTGACCGGACCGGGTGCGCCTACTGGACCGGTCAGTGAGACCATCTTCCCCGAGCAGGGCAACGTCATCACAGACCATAACGAGGACACGTTCCTGGGCGCGGCCAGCAGCGCGCCGGTGGTTGCTATGCCCACGGCATCCTCGGCGAGCGGCGCAACCTATTCCATCCCGCCGGCCTCTTTCATCGCTCTTACCTATACTGCCGGCGGCACATCCACCCTGGCGCCGCCGACCTTCTCTCCTGGTTCGGGCACCTACACTGGAACACAGACGGTGACGATTTCGTTCCCTCCGGGCGCAACCGGGTGCGTTGGAATCAACACGACACCGTTGGCTCCGACAGCGGGGACGTGCGGAGCGGGCGGCACCACCTACACCGGCCCGATTACGGTCAGCAGCTCCGAGACCGTGAATGCGATTGCCACCCAGGCCGGAAGCTCCAATTCTGCTGTGGCTACGGCGGCCTACGTCATCAACCTCCCGGCGGCAGCGGTTCCGGCTTTCTCGCCTGCCAGCGGTACCTACACCGGAGCGCAAACGGTGACGATCAGCACGGCGACGCCGGGAGCAACGATCTATTACACCACCGACGGGACGGCACCGACGACCTCGTCGAGTGTCTACAGCGGCCCGATCACGGTGTCGTCCTCGGAGACACTGGAGGCGATCGCGGCGGAGACAGGTTATACGCAGAGTGCAGTGGCCACGGGAATATATACCATCAACAGTCGCGCGACCGTGGCGTTCTATCCCGGGACCCTAAGCTATCTCTCTCAGTCCTCCCCTTACCCGTCCCTGCTTGAGCCGCAAGCGGTCGTGGTCACTGGCAGCGGCAGCGATTTGTTTATCGCGGACGAGGGCGGGAAAGACGTTGGCAATACGTACACCTTCAACGGCGCAGTATGGGACTATCCGCAACCCTCCGGTACGCCAACAAAAATTGGCGGGTCCACCTTCGTTGCTCCCAGCGCCCTTGCACTCGACGCGTCCGGAGACCTCTATATCGCCGACTACAATCTGGGCGCCGTTTACACAGCTCCTGCCGCAAACCGGTCCAGCGTCACTCAACTGACCATCTCCGGCGGCGTAACCCTCTACCATCCCATAGCCCTGGCGTTTGACGCCAGCGGAAATCTCTATATTGGCGATACAGGTCCGGGCGGATCCAGCGCTACCGCGACGAACCCGGGGTTCATCGTGAAAGTTCCCGTAGGCGGCGGATCCGCGACCAAGTTGAGTTACACGATCTCTGGGGCGCCGGTAATTTTCCCCCAAGCTCTCACCACCGATACTGCGGGCAACCTGTATATCGCGGACGCTGGCGATGGACAAACCAGCTTTGGCGACCTGGTTGTGGTTCCAGCCAACACTGGGGTACCCAGTTATATCCCGACCGGATCATACGCGTTAAGCGAGCCAGCAGGTCTCGGCTTCGACCCGGCTTTGAATCTCTACGTCCTCGATGGATATAACGCCCGGGTCTTGACCATTCCCGTAACGTTGGCGGCTACGACGGAAACGCCGAGCTTCGGGACGGCGGCGCTGCTCCCACAGACGATCCCCATCGCTACCGGCAGCAGTATGCTGATATGGCCGAGCGGCCAGGAGATCACAATCACCGATATTGGATACGCCCGAAGTTCGCCGGTCACTTCGGTGGTCACGTTAGAGACGCAGACAGCAAATATTGCTTTTGGCCCCATTCCATTGGGATCCAGCCAGAACGCCACCGTCACTGCTATGAACGTTGGCAACGTCACTGCCAACTTCACTCCTCAATACACGGAAACGGGTGATACGGTAGGGTTCACGGCTAATCTGCCCGTGTGTTCCGGCGGGATTGCCTCGCAACATCAGTGCCAGATCAGTTTCACCTACCAGCCCGATCAGGTTGGAAGCACGACGGCACAGTTCAGCTTTTACGTAAACTCAGCGGCGACGCCCAGTAATTACGTCAACGCATCGGGCACCAGCACCCAGGCCCCCGGGACGGTGACTCTGGGAGATGTGCAGACGATGCTGACCTATGATCAGGGCACGAATGCGGACGACCTGTCTCCGGCAACTTCGCAACGCCGACACGTACGGCGCAAATCTACGATGGGACCACTCGATTGGCGACTGAGACCCTGCAAGGAAACCGTGAAGGCTACTACATCCCCTACGGCACCTTGTTCGCAGGCACGCACACCTTAACGGCGGTCTACTCTGGAAACGGCGAATACGGGTGCACCTCTGCGCCCGTGATTGTGACTGTAAGCTCCGGCGTATGCGAACGTCCAAATGAATTATGGGAAGAGCGACATTCCTCCGAGGAGTAACGTTTCGCGGAGCCTCCGTCCAAGACCCGAACAAGCTCTTCAATTCCAGCCTGGAAGGGAACACGCGGCGTGCGATCGACCTCCGCGACGGGGAGAAGATCAACGAAGGTGCCTCAGGTAACTCATCCGCGCCGCGGTACCGGCCAACTCCGCAGCCCGCGCTCAACGGGCAGCCAGGAAGCAGTAAGCAAGAAACTGCCCCGAGCATCCATCATGTGAAATGCATGGATGCTCGGGGCAGTTTTCTTCACACCTTGCTGGGGCATCCATCCACACTGTTCATACCAGAGAGTCGCTTATGCATGCGCGACTTCCAGGTAAAATGCACCGGCGCCGCTCCGGGGAAGTGTGCGTACAGAAGTCCGGCGCCATCAAATGGATCGCCGATGCCGAGCCGGGTTCTCACGCAGACTCTTTACCCCCTGCGCTTTTTCTAACGTCAATAACAAATTCACCGGGGCTAAAAGGCCGGGCAGCCGTACGTCGCAGGAGGCGTCAAACTGTGTCTCCACGGAACGAAGGGCATGATCTTGACAAAATCTGACATTAGACACAATCTAAACTAGTACATGGATGCCGAATCGATCCGACGGTGCCTGGAGAGCAGCGGGTTGCGGTGCACCCCGCAGCGCCACTGCGTCATGGCATTCCTGATGGAACACACCGGCCATCCCACCGCCGCGGAAATCTTTGAGGCCGTCAATCGCCTGGATCCGCGCTCGTCGAGGGCCACGACTTACAACAATTTGCGGGATTTGGTGCAGGCGGGTTTGGTGCGTGAGGTGGCCGTCGAGGGTCGCGCCGCGCGTTTCGACGCCAAAGCAATGCGGCATCATCACTTCATCTGCGACCGCTGCGGCAACGTTGAGGACGTGGAGTGGTACGACGTGCCTAAGCCTGCCTCGGGCTCCCTCGGTAGGCGGACTCTTCGCGAATGCGAACTCATTGCCCGGGGACTATGCACGAAGTGCGCTCCCGGCAAGGGTCGCAGGCGAGTGGATACCGGATGAGGCGAATGTCCGTCACTGATGGCGTCGTAGATTTTTGGGAATGAATTCGAAGACGGTTGAATCCGTAGACCTAAACGCAGCACAGCAGCGCGGGGCGCTTGTCCCCGGCAAGAAGGAGCAGAACTTGTCGACCGAAACGAAATGCCCGGTAGTGCACGACGCGAATGCGACAGAATCGCCCAAGCATGGAGCTGTCACCACCACGTCGCGTCAGATCAAGACCAATGCGGAATGGTGGCCCAATCGACTGAACCTGGCCATCCTGCATCAGAACTCCTCTCTGTCCAATCCGATGGAGCCAGAGTTCGTGTACGCAGAGGCGTTCAAAAGCCTCGACCTGGACGCCGTCGTCAAGGACCTCCATGCCTTGATGACGACCTCGCAGGACTGGTGGCCGGCCGACTACGGCCACTATGGGCCGTTCTTTATCCGCATGGCCTGGCACAGCGCAGGCACCTACCGCATCAGCGATGGCCGCGGCGGTGCGGGCTATGGCACACAACGTTTTGCTCCCCTCAATAGCTGGCCTGACAATGCGAGCCTCGATAAGGCGCGCCGCTTGCTTTGGCCGATCAAGCAGAAGTATGGCAAGAAGATCTCCTGGGCCGACCTCATGGTGCTCACCGGAAACGTCGCGTTGGATTCGATGGGTCTCAAAACCTTCGGTTTCGGCGGCGGCCGCGTGGACGTCTGGGAGCCACAGGAGGACATTTTCTGGGGTCCTGAGCACACGTGGCTGGGCAACGACCGCTACCAGGGCGATCGCGAGCTTGATAATCCGCTCGGCGCGGTGCAGATGGGTTTGATCTACGTGAATCCGGAAGGACCTGATGGCAAGCCGGATCCGGTCGCCGCGGCAAGAGATATTCGCGAGACCTTCGGCCGCATGGCGATGAACGACGAGGAAACCTTCGCGCTCGTTGCCGGCGGACATACCTTCGGCAAGGCCCACGGCGCCGCCGATCCAAAGAAGTACGTCGGCCCAGAACCCGAGGGTGCCCCGATCGAAGAGCAAGGCTTCGGCTGGAAGAACTCGTTTGGCACCGGCAGGGGCGCCGACACGATCACCAGCGGATTAGAGGGCGCATGGACCACGGAACCAACCAAGTGGGACAACAACTACCTGGAAAACCTGCTCAGTTATGAGTGGGAGCTTGGGAAGAGCCCTGCGGGGGCATGGCAGTGGGCTCCGAAGAACGGCGTTGCAGCGGGAACCGTTCCCGATGCTCACGATGCTAAGAAGCGGCACGCCCCGATGATGTTCACCACGGACATGGCTCTGCGGGTGGACCCGATCTATGAGCAGATTGCCAAGCACTTTCTCGCGAACCCCGATCAGTTCGCAGACGCCTTCGCCAAGGCATGGTACAAGCTGACCCACCGCGACATGGGCCCGCTCTCCCGCTACCTTGGCCATCTGGTTCCCACAGAGCCCCAGATCTGGCAGGACCCCGTTCCTGCTGTGGATCACGAGCTGATCGGCGAGCCGGAGATTGCTGCTCTCAAGGCTAAGATCCTGGCATCGGGTCTGTCGATCTCGCAGTTGGTCTCGACTGCCTGGGCTTCGGCGGCGTCCTTCCGCGGCTCCGACAAGCGCGGAGGAGCAAACGGCGCTCGCATTCGCCTTGAGCCGCAAAAGAACTGGGAAGTGAACCAGCCGGTCGTGCTGGGGAAGGTTCTCAGCACGCTCGAGACGATCCAGAAGGAGTTCAACGGTGGCCCCGGCGGCAAGAAGGTCTCGCTCGCTGACCTGATCGTTCTGGGCGGCTGCGCAGCTGTCGAAGAGGCTGCGAAGAAGGCCGGGCACGACGTCAAGGTGGGCTTCTCGCCGGGGCGCACGGATGCTTCGCAGGAGCAGACCGATGTGCACTCCTTCGCCGTCCTGGAGCAGACCGCGGACGGCTTCCGCAACTACCTCCGGATCGGCCACACCACACCGCCGGAAGCGCTGCTCGTCGATCGCGCGCAGTTACTGACGCTGACTGCCCCCGAGATGACGGTTCTGCTCGGCGGCTTGCGCGTCCTGAATGCCAACTACCGGCAGTCGAAGAACGGCGTCTTCACCAGCCGGCCGGAGACGTTGACGAATGATTTCTTCGTCAACTTGCTCGACATGAAGACAGACTGGAAGGCCTCTTCTACTTCGGAAGGGGTGTTTGAAGGGCTCGATCGCACGACGGGCGAAGTCAAGTGGACGGGCACCCGGGTCGACCTGGTCTTCGGTTCCAATTCCCAGCTCCGTGCACTCGCAGAGGTCTATGCATCGGAGGACGCGAAGGAGAAGTTTGTGAAGGACTTCGCGGCTGCATGGAACAAGGTGATGAACCTTGATCGCTACGACCTTGCATAACCACTGAGCTCGGCCGGAAAGGAACGGAGGTTCAGGTAGTTAACCTCCGTTCCCGGGGTTTGGAGAAGTTAGAACTTTTTGAACTTATGCTTATTGATTTTGAGGGCCTTGATTTTTGAGTCGAGGGTGGAGGCGGGAATGCCAAGTCGCTCCGCAGCTCCTGATGGACCCGCCACCCGGCCCTGTGTCTCAGCCAGGGCATCCTCGATCGCCTTCTTTTCCTGAGAGGTTGGCATGCGCAACAGTGTGTGGCTGGCCTGGTGCGCACGGTCGACCCGGCGAGAGAGCCAACTTTGGTCGACGATGAAGTTTTCCGTGTCACAGACGATCACAGATCGCTCGACTACGTTTTGCAGCTCGCGAATGTTACCCGGCCAGGAATACGATAGAAGCAGATCTAACGTGCTCTTGTTAATACCCTGGTAACGCTTCCCCGCTTTTCTTGCGAAACGTCCAATGAAGTACTCGACCAGCAGGGGGATGTCTTCTTTCCTGTCTCTCAAGGGTGGAATCTCAATTGGGATTACGTTCAGTCGATAAAAGAGGTCGCTGCGAAATGTGCCGGCAGCGATCGCAGCTTCCAGGTCGCGATTGGTGGCGGCGATCACGCGCACGTTTGCGCGAAGGATCTGCTTGCCGCCTACGCGCTCAAACTGCCGCTCCTGCAGCACGCGTAGCAGCATAACTTGAGTTTCCCGGGGAATCTCACCGACCTCATCCAGAAAGAGGGTGCCTTCATCGGCCAATTCGAAACGACCGATGCGGCGCTCCGATGCCCCGGTGAAAGCTCCCTTCTCATGGCCAAACAATTCAGAGGCAATCAATGTGTCTGGAACTGCAGCACAATTCACGGCCACAAAGGCGGACGAGGACCTTCGGGATCTCTTGTGGATCGCTCGGGCAATCAGCTCCTTACCTGTGCCCGTTTCGCCCAACAGTAATACCGTAGAGTCCGTTGGCGCGACTTTAGCGACACGAGACAAAACCGCTTTCAAGGCGGGAGAGACGCCGACAATCTCCTCGAACATCGACGCGTGATCGATTTCTTCTTTCAGTGCAATATTTTCGTGGAGAAGGCGGTCCTTCAGTTGTTTGATTTCCTCGAACGCCGTCTCCAAATTCATTCTTGCCTGCACCTGTTCCGCTTCGCTGCGCCTGAGATCGGAGTACAGGCGGGTGTTCTCAAGCGAGATCGCGGCCTGGGACGCCAACAGTTTCAGCGCTGAGATTCGTGAAGGAGTGAAGACGTGCGGGGCGAGATTGTTTTCCAGATAGAGTGCGCCGATGAGTTTGCCCTGGTTAATCAACGCCAGGCAAAGGATGGAACGCGCATGAAGCTGTGCGATGTACGGATCTGCCCAAAATGGACTTTGGAGACGAGCGTCCTCGAGAAGAACGGTCTCCTGGGTCCGCATCACATAATGGACAACCGACTCGGGCAGCAGCTCCGCGGCCACGGTAACGGGTTCGAGCCGCACGCTGATGGCGTCACCCTCGGTCGTAGCTTCCGCCTCTATTTGCAATTCATCGCCATGGGGAAGTATCAGCACACCTCGCCCGGCGCCCGCATGCTCAACCGCTGTGCGCAGGAGCATGTCGATCAGCTTCTGCAAGACCATTTCGCCCGAAACTGCTTGCGAGACTTTAATTACAGTAGCCAAATCCAGGTATTCGACTGGAGTCTCAATCGTAGCCGTCGGACTTAGCCGAGGATGTTCTTCGGTGAGGTTCGAATATAACTGGTCAAGCTGGCGGACTTTGCCGTCGGCCCCCCAACGCCGGTAGCAGTAGCGGGCGTCCTCGAGGTACGTCTGCGCGATCTTGTCATAGCCGCGCGCCCTGTAGAATCGCGCCGCAAGCTCATTTGCGAGCGCCTCATTGTGGACAAAACCGTTTGCGTGCGCGGAGCGGATGGCCTGCTCGTACAGACGCTGGGCATCGAGCTCACGGCCTTCAATCCGTGCGATCTCGGCGCCCACAAGGGTAGAGCGAGTGGCAAAATTCTCCGGGCAATTCCCGGCCCATGTTTCGAGTTGCTTATGATGCGAAGCCAGAAGTTGCAGGTGTTCCCCGCATTCGCCGGAAGATGCGAAGCCACAGCCAGCGGCGCGCGCAACAGCGCTGTAGAATTCGTATTCCGCTTGTTCGAGTGTGGATGGCGATGACCATAGCAGCGGTTTCGCCTTTGCCGACGCCTCGAGAGCGGTGGAATAGTCCCCGGCGAAGAAACGAGCCTGGAGCTTACGTATCCAGTACCAGCATGCGACGACCGACAAGCCCGGATTCGCTGCCAATCGGCGTTCGAACGGAAGTTCCTCCATTTGCCCATCGTTCAAGGAGCCGAACTGAACCGTCAGGCCGCGGAGCGTCCGGATCAGTGCAAGCTGCGGGCTGACCTGGTCAACGACAAATGCGAACCGTGCCTGGCGGGCGAACTCGAGACCGTTCTCGACCTCACGCTGCGCGATCTCCAGGGGATCTCCTGCAGCGATAAGGTTGGTGTTCAGGTGGGGGTGGCAATACACCGCGATATTCAGGTCGCCGGCCGTGTTGGCGATCTGGAAAGCGCGGAGCAACAGCTCGCGGCAGGTGCGGATATGTTTGGTCCACGGCGCGACCTGAAGTCCAAAGCACAAATAGGTAGCGTCCTGAAATCGCCTCAAGCCGCGATGTTCCACCAGGTCGTAACCGAGGCGGCCGAAGCGAAACCCGGATTGATAATCGCCAAAATATCCGGTCGCGGTTCCGAAATACACGTAAGCGAAGCAGGAACCGTCGCTGCAGCCTTGCTCGAGGGTGAGGTTGACCGCTTTGCATGTCACGAGATAGAGGAGGTTGGTGTCGGTCAGCAGAGCCGGCAGCACGGCTTTTGTGAGGACGTCCAGGGTGGCGAGAGAAGCCGGGTCGCGCATCAACGGCAGCTCGGAGCAGATCTTCAATCTGGCGGTTCCCGAGTTGCGACCAGACGCGGTCGTATTCGCTGCGAACTTCCTCCTCTGTTGGATGGGGTGACCATTCCACGCCTGCGTGCCGCATGTAGTCGAGACACACAGCGACCGCGCTGTCGAGCTGGGAACGGCCCGAAAACACATCCACAGACAAGCATGCGACACTCGCGAGTTCCACTGAATTTGCGGCGCGGGTGGAAAGGGCGGTAAGGCGCTCAGCGGCTGCGTCAATATTACCGGAGAGGAATTCGCATTCGGCCCGATACAACTCCAGGGGAAACGCGAGTTCATGCTGATGTTGCCAACAATCCTGCGCTAACAGTGCGGCGCCAGCGATGAAATAGTTGAGGGCTGAACGATACGCCGCCGAGGTCCTGGCGCGCTTGCCGGCGAGCAGATTCAATCCGGCGACTTGTTCGCGTTCCTCGGGCGAGTGAATCAGAGCAACGGCGCGATCAAACTGATTGACTATATCGAAGACGCCTTCTTCCAGCTGATCAGAAGGAGTATGCGCGGCGAGCAATCGTCCGATGCGAAGATGAGCCCGGGCACGGGCTTGCTGGGGAAGGAGCGAATAGGCCGCTTCCTGGATGCGGTCATGGGCAAACTTATAGGCTGCTTTGTAGATCAATAATGAATTCCTGACGGACGGCTGCCCAAAGGTTGGCTCGAGCCTGCTCCTCAGACGTCCCATGAACGATCGCGAAGGTGGCGACCTGCGCGATGTTTCCCAGGCACGCAAGCTGCTGCAGTGCGTTCTGGGTTTCAAGAGGAAGGCGGTTCAGCTTTCCCACCATCAGCTCGACGACATTATCGGTGTATTCCTTGGCGTGGATGCGATCCAGATCCCAGGACCATCGCGCACTCCGGTGATCGAAGGTGAGCAGGCCCTCCTCGTAGAGCTCGGAAATAAACTGAATGGCAAAGAACGGGTTTCCGCCAGTCTTGTCGTAGACCAGGCGGGCCAGCGGGGAGGCTTGCGCTTGCGTGCAGTGAAGAGCATCTGCCAGCAATTGTTCCAAACTTTCATGAGTCAGCGGCGGAAGGACGATCTCCTCCACGTTCGCTCCGGCCTGGCGTATTGCTTCGACCTTGCGCATGAGTGGATGGTTGCGATCCACTTCGTTGTCGCGAAAGGCGCCGATCAACATCAACTGCCGCACATCGGGCCGGGTGAGCAAATCCTCAAGCAAATCGAGCGTCGCGGCATCGAGCCACTGCAAGTCATCGAGGAAGAGCGCGAGGGGATGTTCCGGGTGGGCGAATACGCTGATAAATCGCCGAAATACCAGCTGAAAACGACGCTGCGCATCCTGTGGGGGGAGATCCGGGACTGGCGGCTGCTCCCCTATGACGAGCTTCAGTTCGGGACGAGATCCACGATGAGTTGACCATTGATGCCCAAAGCTTCCCGCAGATCGTAGCGCCATTTTCCTAACTCGGCATCGCTTTTGCTTAGAAGCGGACGAACAAGATCCTGAAAGGCCTGGGCTAACGTGGCATAGGGAATGCCGCGCTTGTATTGGTCGAACTTACCCGAGGCAAAAAGGCCGCGAGAAGGAACAAGCACTTTATGAATTTCATGAACAACAGCCGACTTTCCGATTCCGGCATATCCGGAAATGAGCACCAGCTCAGGCCTGCCGCTGAATACGACGCGATTGAAGGTTGCCAGCAAGGCATCGATCTCGCGCGCTCGTCCGTATAGTTTCTCGGGAATCAAGAGCCGGTCTAAAACATCGTGTTCGCCGAGCGGGAATTCTGCGATGGGGGGCTGGGTCTCCCATTGATCAAGGCAGCGGCGAAGATCCCTCTCAACACCGGCCGCTGTCTGATAGCGCTCCTCCACAGTCTTGGCCAGCAGCTTCATGATGATCTGAGAGACGGCGCCCGGCACACTCTTCAGGGTTTCGCATGGCGGAACTGGCTGCCGTGCAAGGTGACAATGTACCCACTCCATCGGAGTGGACGCAGCAAAAGGAAGATTGCCAGTGAGCGTTTCATACAGCGTCACGCCGAGGGAGTAAAGGTCGCACCGCGAATCGATCGATCGGTTCATTCGTCCGGTCTGTTCGGGCGCCATGTAGGGCAATGTTCCGGCGAGAAACTCCGGCGGCTCGGGCAACTGGCGCTCGCGTCGAAGCCGCGAGGTGATGCCAAACCCCATCAGCCATACCTGGTTTCCTTGTGAATTGATGAGGATATTCGAAGGCTTTAGATTCTTGTGGATCAAACCCCGCGCGTGCAGCCGGCTCACCGCGGAAGCGAGACCGATGGCGAAACGCAGGAAATGTCCCGTCTCCATTGGCTCTTGCATCGGTCGATCGAGGGGCTCGCCGCCAAGGTCTTCCAGAATGAGCATCGTCTGGCCGTTGTGAATTGCGATCGCGAGGGGACGCACAGCCCATTCCGAATCCAGTTCAGACCTAAGAGCATATTCATGTTCTATTTGTTTCAGGCTGACCGGGGCGGGGCGAAGCGACAGAGGCGCCAGCAGGAGAATTGACGATGGGCTTGCCGGCTGCTGTCCCTGGTGCTTGCCGCGGTACAAAATGAATTCTTCATCCTTACGGAGAGGCTCAAGCGTGAACTCTGAAAGCTGCAAGACGATTGCCCTCCGCCGGCGCGGCTCAACTCTGCAGGAGTCCGAGTGGCTACTCTCACTTTCATTTCGCCGCATCCTTCGATGATCATCGAAAGAATACTTTCTTCTTTATCAAGACTTTACAACGGAGATCCGGGGACGTAAATCCGGGACGGCCTGTCGGGCGATTCTGGCAGCCATGGATTCTACCCAAAAGCGCGGTATGCGCGCTCATTCCCCGGAGAGGCCGTCCCAGAGGGATGGTTTGACAAAAAAAATGCGCTAAATGAGCTAAAAGCGCTAGAAGGTTCCTTCTCATGCGCAGGCTTGCCATTCGCGCAGATGTGGGATACCACTGCTCTGCGACTGGTATCCGTCCAGGTTGTAAAAGGGCGACCAACGGTCGCCCCCACATCTCGCAAAAAACGAGCGAGATATGGGGCACCCGGCTTCGTGGCAGGTCAATCGCAGGACGGTTTGTTACATCGCGCGTCCTTGGCCTCGGATGGCCTCGGGCCGGTGTCCGGCGGTGTGGTGTTTTCCAAGTTGTCAAAACTGCTCAATCAAGAGGACGCACTGAGCGCACCCTGCTTCTGCTCTTCGCGGGCGCGCCCTCGCGGGGCGCAGGAATGCTGCGGAAAGGCGTAATCCATCACTTTTGAGACCAGCGCTGATGGTTTCCCGTTGGTTGGCGGCGATGCACGGGCAGAGCGCACCGGTGCAAGGCCAGGCAGGGCCGTCGTGGCAAAACGGCGCTGACATGTTGATACTTAATTTCACAGTAGTACGGTTTTTGGGCGCGTCGAGAGAGGTTAAGAAGATTTTTTTGGTAACCATTGCAGCGCTCTGTTTCTTCATCATCGCGCAAGGAAGTAATCGCCGATGAGGTGCACTCGCGATGGCCGCCGATGATGCGACAACTGATGACGAGAAAGAGGGCAGGAATTCTCCTGCCCTCTGGAACATTGCCTAACCTTGGCGTTCAATATCTTCGCTAACGGCCATTTGTCGCAATCGACAGCGCTCAGCTTTAGAAGTCTCTTTGGCGGAGTCCCAGCCTTGCTCGCCGGCGTAGAACTGCTCGCAGATCGCTTCCACGTACTCGTCGAACTTCTTTTTTCATCCAGGATCTGATTCAGCCGCTGGTAAAACGGATGACTCGCGCTCACTGGCAGCGCCGCGGTCGGCGTCCACAATCCCTCCTGCCGGACCCGATTTTTTCGTCGTCCCATCGCCATGATCTGAAGACGATTAAAAGCCTTCCCGAAGTCACGCCCGCCTCGACGTTTCTAGCCCTTACGCCGAAGACCCGCCTTAAACGGCGCTAAACGCCGTTCTTCGTGTGGGTCGCAGAATCGTCATGTCGATCTTCACAAGCCCCATGACATTCGCCAGCTGAGCGGCGTGTCGAACCCGGCGAGCGAGGCATAGACGCTCCACTGACCGTGATGGATCGCCTCGTGTTGCACAAACTCCCACGTGAACAGCGCGAAGGTGAAAGGGGTTCCGTCCCAATCGATCGGCGCGTCGATGTCGACGGTTTCCAGTGTGGCGAGCAAGTGTCGCTGCTTGTCATCAAGCGCCGCGAGCAGCGCCTCCCGAGTCAGCGGACCGACATAGTGCTCGTGCTTTCGCGTCCAATCCACTTTTCTCGTCGCCAGCGCGGCGGTGTAGACACCGCGGACACAGACGACGTGCCGCAGTTGCTTGCAAAACGGCGCGAAGCCGTCGCCAATCCGATGCGGTGCCGGTGCGCACCCAGATTTTCCGGGCGGGTCAGGCGTAAAGTCCCACTTATCCTCCGGGACTGCGCGCACAAAATCGGCGGTCAAAGCATGGAGCACCTTGCTGTACCGCACAAAGTCATCGATCGACATCGCATGATTTTAACAGCCCGTTTCACCACGGGCTGCTAGCGCTTGCGGATTTCCGAGTTAGTGCCTCCCCACGGACTCTTGTCGGGGGGTATTTACGAGGGCCTGGGCAGATACGAAGAGGCAGTAGAGCAAAACAAGAAAGCGATCGCGCTCGACCCGGACGCGGCCCTCGGTTACCTCAATCTTGCCGACAACTACCTCTACCTCGATCGCCTGAATACGGCGGAGAGCGCCCTGCAGACAGCCCTGGAGCGCAAACCGCAATTCGCTGCTTCCCCTGTTCTGCTCTATGACATTGCTTTTTTAAAAGGGGACCAGGCGGGCATGGAACGGCAAGTGGTTCGAGGTCAGGGAAAAGCGGAGGACTTGATCTCCTACAGCGAGGCCTTTGTCCTGGCATATTCCGGTCGCATGCAACAAGCAAGGAGGATGTCGCAGCGTGCCGCGGATTTGGTCTCAGCAATCTGGCCGCCCGGAAAAGTCGGCTCTGTTCCAAACCGGAGCAGCACTCTCGGAGGCCTTATTCGGGTATGCATCAGTGGCCATCCATGATAGGTAATGGTCAAGGGGAAACGGAGATTCCCGTTGACCCGGCGGAGCAGGTTCCCCGAGCGAGTCAAGGGTTCTAGTTTTTGGCTGTCCTCGATCGCTTAGCACGACCAACGCATCAGCGTGACCAGACATCCATTTGCGGGAACAGCAGGAGCCGTCCGCGATGTTTGAATTGAGGTAAACCGGCCGGCCTCGAAACAGACGAAAGGGCACATCGGGAGGGTGAGCTCCGTCGTGCAGTCCCAAACTCAGGCGAGGACCGGCCGGTGAATCGCTGACAATCGAACATAGAACTTTGCTACCTGAGAGGGTCGAGGACGGAAGTAGTTTCCGCCGGAGCCGCCCTGCCGGGATACGCGGCCCGGCTCAACGGACCGATGCTGTCAAGGGCGCGCCCCTTTGGCGCCCCGTACGTACCCTTGACGGCGAGGACCTTCTGGCACAGATCGGCATACCGACGGGCGGATCCGGCGGCCGAAAATTATTCTTTTCCCTTAAGCGGGTGACGCCAGAGTGTGGCTTAGGCCCTTTCTTGTCTCCATTTCTTGGCGGGAGTCGGGTGCGCACCTCAAAGGGTTGGCCGACTTGTCCACCGCCAACAGATAGGCGACCAGCTTCCGCGCCACTTCCAGAGTCGCGCGATTCCGTGGCCGCGTTTCAGTTGCTGAGCATGCAATTCCGCCAACTGTCGATTCCACCGCGGCGCCAGCTTCGCAGCCTCGATCAGCACGGTCTGCAAATGCGGGTTGCGCTGCTTGGAAATCGGTCCCCGTTTCTGTTTGCCGGCCGAGAATCAAGCGCCGAGGTTAAGCCCACAGTAACTGACTGCATCCGCTACGAAGGGAAGCGACGTGGGTCGGAGACTTCCAGCGCCCAAGTCAGCGACGTGACTCGCCCGACACCGTCGATGCTCGTCATCGGGCCAGACGCTGCTCCAGGGTGGGATCGCTAAGTAGCCGCTTGATCAGTTGCCTCTGCGTAGACTCGAACATCTCCAGCGAGCCGCGACTCATGCTGCAGCATATCCTTCACCGATTCGGGCACTTCCCCAAGTGCCCATCAGCTCGGCGAAATACTGCTTCCGATGTAGCCGCTCTCTGTCGAACTCCGCGCCCATTTCCATCAGCAGACCGACCATCTCTGTTCTGCAGCTGTACCGATTGCCGCACTACCGGTTGGCGGTAACGCAGCAGACGGCGCAACTCCCGCATATCCGCCGGCGCTACGTAGCAGGCAGGCAACAGATTGCACCGCAGCAGGTCGGCAATCGTCCGTGCATCCATCGATCGCTCTTCTTCTTGACGCCGCGATGGCTTTCATCTTGGCCGGATGGCCCATCGACAATCGTTGGGCGAACGGTTGCAAACGTCGTAGATCCAGCCGCTGAAGAGGGTGGCTTCCATCGCGCCATGCCAGGCTACTTGGCGCCGCTTCGCCCAGCGCCGCAACTCCGCACGCTGCGCCTGCAGCGGCCTTCTTCCACAATCTGGCCGTCTGCGGTCTTTACGCAATAAGCAATGGTTTTCTTGTGAACGTCGAATCCGATATAGTGAATAGACATTCATGGGGTTCTCCTATTGAGATTTCTGAACCGGCTGCTGCGAACAGTCGATTTCAGCAGTGTAATCTCGGGGAGAACCCTTTCTCATGTCGCCTCTCTGTTCGCCTATACATTCAAACAGACGGAAGGCGCTGGCAGCACTTGAGCTTTCCAAGGATCGGGAGGTGGAGTATGGGGCTGCCGTTGCCCTGGCCCTCTCGGGGGACACTTCCCAGTCGAGAACACTCACCAACGATCTGGAAAGGCGGTTTCCCGAAGATACTTCGGTTAGATTCAATTACACGCCGACGCTTCGCGCGCTCCTGGCACTGGACCGTGGGGAACCTGCAAAGGCCGTTGAGGAGCTACAAATCGCCGTTCCCTATGAACTCGGTGCGCCGCGTAGCCTAATTCACGGTAACTTCGGAGCGCTCTACCCGATCTATGTGCGTGGCGAGGCCTACCTGGTTGAAAAGAAGGGCGCCGAAGCCGCCGATGAATTTCAGAAGATTCTCGGTCACCGCGGGATTGTGGTCAGCGATCCCGTGGGGGCCGTGACCCACCTCCAACTAGGCAGAGCGTACGCTTTATCGGGAGATACGACCAAGGCGAAGACGGCTTACCAGGATTTCCTTACCCTCTGGAAAGACGCCGACCCGGATATCCCGATCCTCAAACAAGCCAAGGTGGAATATGCCAGACTGCCATGAGTGACGAACACACGCGCTTGGCGGTCATCGGCGATGTCGGCGAAGTATCAAGGCGCGGCCACGGAGCTGTCCAAATTAGCAAGTGAGAGTCCTCTATTTTGAAAGCCGGCCGGTAAGAAAGAGGTCAATCGCGACGTCTTTGTCCGCTTTCCAGAACAAAAAGCTTGGATCCTTCAGTCCCCATTGGATGTACGGTACGACAAAATGAGCCTTGGCCGTTGCGGTTGTAGCCTTCAAGATGGACAAGGATGGGGATGGTGATCTCGTGAGGCGTGCCGAGAAGTGTGAAGATACCAGTTACCTGGATGGTCGAGTCTCCTGATGGAGCGATGGCGCCAGCGTAAGACTTGGGCTCAAACGAGACAGTTGCGTGCTGTTCGACCTCAAGGATGTCCTTGTTCATCTTCTTGTCGCGACTGCCATTGCCGGTCTTGCCGCTGCCGGCGAGAACGACCACCGAACCCGACATCTTAGCAGCGCTGCGGTCAAACTCAAGCGATCCGGATTGGATGTGAAAGGTGCCGTTGACCACCTCGTGGGTCGTTTTCAGCGTCATCTTGACCTCGCTGGCATCGGGGTTGGCGACGAAGGTCTGCTGCTGGGCGAGCGCGACCGGAGCGAGTATGACAGCGAGGGCGAATACTGTGAAGGATTTCATTGCATCTCCCCTATGGTGTTTCGACGACTGAGAGTTGTTTTGGCGTGGCTCGATTTCAGCTGGCGACTGCAGGGGTAGCAACAGCGGCGTGCTGGGCAACGCGTGTCAGCCTTGCCGTCACGCGCATCACCCCGGGCCAGACCCTGAGGCAAAACGGCAATACAGCGCGCGCGAGAGGGTTGTTCAAGCCATCGGCGGCGAACTCGGCAAGGCGCATCTGGGCCAGCAGTGCGGAGCGCAGTTTAGCCTGAAAGAGCGATGCCGGCTCTTCTGCAAGATACGCAGCGACGGCACAACGTGCCGTATGCAGCGCGATGGATATGCCATCGCCGGTGAACGAGGGGATGACGGCTGCCTGATCGCCGATGCAGTAGAGCCCATTCTCCGTTGTGCGGCGGACGTAACCATACGGGATATGGGTAATGGCGATCGGCCTGGCGAGCAACGGCTCCGCACCGGCAAGCCTCATAGCGAGGTGTGGACAGTGCCTGCTGCATCTTCGCAAGGAAGTTCTCCCAGCGATGACCCGCACGTGCAAGATACCGCTGTTGCACCACGCAGCACAGGTTTGCAATGCCGCCTTCCACCGGCTGGATACCGCCATAGCCTCCGGGATAGAGCATCAGCTCAGAGGCGCCCGCTAGCTCAGAGGCCTGCGCGGACGATAAGCGAAAATACATCTTGAAGGCGACCCATCGCTGCGGGTCCTTGGGACGCAAGTGGCCGCGGATATCGTGCTTGCCCGTGGCCAGAAAGGCCGCTGGAGCCTCACGGGTGGTGCCGTCGTCGAGCGTAGCTTGCCAGACGTTGGATGCCGTGCGGCGGAGCGCCTGCACACTGCGGCCGCGCTCTACCCGGACTCCCGCGGCGATGGCCTCGGCGATGAGCGCTGTATCAAGCGTCTTGCGCGTGAGCGAGGCTGCGGGGAAAGGCAAAGGAGCCTCCGCGGCGCGCCCGGCAGCGGCGAGGCGAACGTAGTCGATGGGCACGGCGCCAAGCGAGGCCACATCGATGCCGAGCGCATGCAGGTCCTCAAGGGCCTCACCGCTTAGGAACTCTCCGCAAACCTTATGGCGCGGTGTGGGCTCGCGCTCAATCAGCGTAACGACTCGTCCCTTGCGGGCCAGCGCGATCGAAGCCGCACAGCCCGCCACTCCACCACCCAGGACGAGAACTTCGTCTTGCAGAGGAATCTGATTCAGATTGGACGTTGTAACGGGAATCTCCTTTTTTCGGATGCGATATACGTTTTGCGCCAGTGGGATTGTGATGGGAACCTCAATCAGTCACGGCGAGTGGTGAGCTCTCGCCAGTTAAGACCGAGGTCCACGATAAGTAGCGAGGCAAGAGTAAAGGCGATCACGCCGACGGCGGCGAAGGAATCACCGAGGTGGCTCCAGTAACGGGGCCAGAGGTTCAGCACACGGCTGGAGACGAAGGTAAAGGTGACGGCGTAGGAGCGGGCCATCCATTGGCGGTGCTGGATGATCTGGCGGTTGCGCGCGGTGATGAGGGCGGCGGTGGTGCAGACGACCCAAGCGGCAGCCTGCATCGAGGTTCCGGGGAAGCCCGGACGGCCGCTGGCGAGGGCGACCCCCGTTGCGGCGCCGATGAAGACAGAGAGGACGTAGATGCGGCCGAGAACGCGATGGATCTTGAGGTGACGCTGGCGAAATCGTGATGAGAACTGGATCGGGCCGATGAGGAGAGCCATCATGGCGAAGAGCGTATGCGGGATGAGGAGCCGGCGGTCGGCGATGACCTGCAGACGGTAGGCGTGGTACATCGGATAGTCAGTGATCAGGAGAACTTCTGAGGTGATGAAGACGAAGAGCGCAGTGAGGCCAAGGGAGATCCAGAGAACGGTTTTGGACCTGGAACGGCTTTTGGAACGGCTGGGGCTGGGCGGGAGCTGCGTGGAAGTTGCCATTATTCCCCTCTTAGATGGTTAGACGTGATGAGGCTCAGAACGGGCTTGCCCCAACCGCGCAAGGTCAGCTTGCATGTTCCGGTCTGTCTCGGACGACTTGAGCGCTGCGTCAGCCAGGCCGCCGAAGTCCCAGCCTGCCCGCCTCCAACCACCAACACCCGCCTCACTTCCACCGCCCCACACACAACCGTCCCGGCCGCCAATGCTCCAGTGTCACCGCCTCCCGCGGGACCTCAGCCGCTGCCAGCAACCGCACCCAGTCCTCCTTCCGGAAGGCCCGCCGGAAGGACACCGGCCCATCATGGCGCACAAACCGGTGCCACTCCACCAACAGCCCCACCCACCCAAACATCCGACAACTCCACTCCGACCGCTTCAAGTCATTGATAAACCAACCTACCTGCGCAGTCGCTTCCATCCACCGCAGCAGGGCGATGATCTCCTCATCCTCCAGATGATGTGCCATCAGCGAACTCACAACGATGTCCAGCGGCTTCTCCGGCCGATACACCAGAGCATCGCCGGTCACCCACGCGATTCCGAGCTCCTTCGGCGTGGACTCCGCTGCCGCACGCGCCGCATAAGGATTCAGGTCGATTCCGGTTAAATGAACAGCAATACCGTGCCTCCGTGCCCAGCCTGCAATCTGCCGCAGCAGATCGCCGCCGCCACTACCCACATCGACGATTTGCAGCGGATCACGCAACCCATGCGGTAGCCGCTTCAGCCAGGCCATCGTCGGCCGATATCCCAGCAGCCAGCGGTTGACCTGCTCCAGGCTGTGCAGGCAGCCACGGAAATCCTCATAGCTACAGTCACCATCCATCAGCTCCGGCAGCTCGCACGGAGAGACGCGCAATCTGAATCCGATCTCCGCACTAGACCGCATGGAAGCGCATTGTCTCCGCCGTGAGCCCCGGGCCAAACGACATCGCGCACCCGCGCTGCCCCGGCCGCGCCTGCTGCATCATCCGCTGGAGCACAAACATCACCGTCGCCGACGACATGTTGCCGAAGCACGACAGCACCTCGCGCGACGCCGCCAGCGCACCGACCGGCAGCTCCAGCCCCTTCTCCACCGCATCCAGAATCGAACGTCCGCCGGGATGCACCGCCCACAGGTCGATGCCATCGCGCTCGGCCATCAGCTCGCCCTCATGCAGAGCGCGGCGTAACTCCGCCGGTACCTGCCCGGAGAGCAACATGTCGAATCCCAGCCCACGGATCTTCCAGGTAATCAGTCCCCTGGTCTCGGGCACCGTCACCGCCTTGAAGCTGTCCAGGGCAAAGCCCTGCTCGCACGCGGTAATCAGGCTCGCCGCCGCGCCATCGGCAAAGATCAGGAAGGAGAGCACCTGCTCCAGCTCCTGCGTCTCCTGTAAGTGAAGCGTACACAGCTCCAGGTTGACCATCAGAACACCCGCCTTCGGATCTGAGCGCACAATGTGCCGCGCCAGCTTCAGCGCATTGATCGCGGCAGAGCATCCCATGAATCCAACCATCGTGCGCTCCACGCCCGGCGAAAGCCCGACGTGGTCGACGATCTCAAAGTCCAGCCCCGGCGCATAGAACCCCGTGCAGCAGGTCACCAGCACGTGGGTAATACTCGAGCGTTCCTTCTCATCGAGCGCAAGCCGGTCCACGGCCTTCCTCATCAGCACCGGGGCGCTCTGCTCAAACAGCTCCATACGCCGCGCCGTGTTGGGAAAGTTGCTTGGCCGATAGAACTCATGCGCCTCATGCGACGAGAATTGGCCGGAACCTTTCCGCGGATCGAGGAATGAATAGCGATGCGCAATGTTGGCGCGGCTCACCATGCGGCGGAAGACGGTGCGGAGCTGCGGGTCGCCAAGCATGTTCTCTGCGAAGACGACGAAGGCGTCATGCACATCATGTTCCGGTACGGCAGTGGCGATGCGATTCAGGTAAGCGGTAGTTATGCCCAATAGGCCCTCAGCCCAGATATTAGCGCTTGAATGCGACCTTTAGAGAAGGCGGCACAAGCGAAGTTATTAATCTTAACAGATTAAGACTTGTAGCAGGTTTTTTGATTATTTCCCGCCATGATGTTTGTGCACAAGGCCTCCCTCAGCGGCTAAAGCCGCTCACCGAGCCGGGGTTTATGGCGGGGCTGAAGCCCCGCCCCTTCAAAGACCACAATGAGAGTTTCAGAAGCTCAATTTGGATGGCCCCGCTAATCCTACGCCCCCCCAAATGTCCCCCGAACTGTGCGTTCCGATTTGGCACAAAGTGTGTTCTGCATTACGGTCCCTCGACGAAGGCAATCGCCCCCGCTCAACACCCGGGTGTATAGCTATTTGAGGGCACATACGATACCACCTATATAAAAATGTCCTTTGATCGCGCAGCGGTACATCCTGATCTAAATTAGACGGTCTTCCTCGCCGGCTGTCGTCACCCCAATCGGAGGCATACATGAAATTAAACTTCTTGCTGCACAAGGTGCCGAAACGGCTGGGTAGGGTTCTTTATGAACGACTCCCGGAACCGCTACACCTGAACATTCTTTCGATTTTTGTTGCACTATTCGGCAACTACAAAATGAGAATCGCCTGCGATTTGGTAGTGCGACAACAGTATGCTTTCAGTCTCCTCAAGACGGCAGAACTGGCCAAGGTTCAAGGCCTGAAATCCGTGACGGTGATCGAGTTCGGCGTTGCCGCAGGCGCCGGGCTGGTGAATATTTGCGATATATCTCGAAACATCACCAAGTTGACCGGAGTCGATTTCAAAATCTTCGGCTTCGATTCCGGCAAGGGGATGCCCCCACCTCGCGACCATCGCGACCACCCCGAAGTTTTCAGCGAAGGATCGTATCCGCTCATCGACCGCGGTGCGCTCATGCGAGCGCTACCCCATAATGCCAAGCTTATCCTTGGCGACATTCAAGAGACGTTGCCGCCCTTCATCGCTGGGCTCTCCCCAAACAGCCCGGTGGGCTTCGTCGTTATCGATGTGGATTACTACTGGTCGGCGAAAGAGTGTCTCAACGTCTTTCTCGGAGAAGCGGACAACTATTTGCCGTGGACTTTGGTCTACCTGGACGACATTGGATTTGAGAGCGCAAACCCGTGGGCCGGAGAGCTTCTAGCCGTGCGGGAGTTCAACGAAGAAAATGAGATGCGCAAGATTCATCTATTTGGAGGCCTGCGTCACAAACGTCTCTTCAAGCATACGTCGTGGTTCGACCAGGTTTTTTTGCTGCACGTACTCGATCATGGGCGGCGCAACGTGAGCGGGGCTTCCAAGGAGATTAAGGTTTTAACGAATCTATATTTGTGAGGCGGAGGTTTGGTATCCGCCCGACCCCGGGCGCCACTCCACTGCGACTGGAATCCGTTCAGGGGGTAAAGGGGCGACCAACGGTAGCCCCCCACATCTCGCGAAAAACGAGCGAGATACCCCGAATTTCCTGCACGCGGCGCTGGCAAGGGCTGCGTATGCGCCTTTCTTTAAGGAAAGGCGCATGAAGTCCGCGGAACCCAACAAGCTCTACAGGAAATCGGGGATATGGGGCACCCAGGGTTCGTGGCAGGCCAAGATTCTTGCCCCATTCCGTGCTCCAGGCTGATCCGCCACACCACATAAACGATGCAATGTGTGACGCACTACACTAGAACCGCAGGGATTTGCGGTTCTACCGATGCCAGTCGTCAGTGTTACGCGCTTGAGGGTTCGGTCGATGCGCTTGTTGCCGTCCTTCGTGCTGTATACTTTTCGCGCTCTGCGGCAGGTTAGAGAGTCTTCCGGGTTTCGAGGCGGCCGCCTTCTGGCAGATCGAAGCTGGACCTTCTGGACCATGACCGCCTGGGACACAGAAGAGAGTATGCGGCGTTATATGACGACAGGAGCTCACCAGGCGGCGATGCCGCGACTTCTGGATTGGTGCGATGAGGCTTCTGTTGTGCATTGGGATCAGCCGGAAGCTTCGCTCCCGTCCTGGATCGAAGCAGATCAAAAGATGCGTACCAGTGGGCGAGCCTCCAAAGTGCGCAACCCCAGTCCCCAGCATTCGACCTTGAGCTATCAGGCTCCGCGTCTGACAAGGGGTGGACCGATCCGGCCAACAAAGGAGTAGACAGATGCTTGATCCAGTCCAAGATGTCTACCGCCCTTCGCGGTTGAGCAAATCTGTGCGAATGACGCTCGCGGTGTTCGCAGGCTACCTTGTTAATGGCATTCTTGTCGCGATCACCGAGTGGCTCCTGGCCTTATCCCGTACGGCTGCACGGCCACTCAGCTATTTTGTGATCGATCTGGTCAGCCAATGTTTGTTCACCGTCGTTGGCGGCTACGTCTGCCGGAGTGTGGCTCGAACACCGGCAATCAGTCCGCTGATCGCTTTGATCGCACTCGCTTTGGTGATAGGGAGTTGGTCTCTGACGACTTCATGGAAGGCCGAGCCGCACTGGTACGGAATCAGCCTGCTGGTCACATTTCCACTGTGTGCCTGGGTCGGATGGTGGCTCAGGGATCGCCGCACGGTAGGCGGGTAGTGCTTGTTCCATCTACTGCCGGGCTTCCAGGCCCACGGCGGCGACGAACGAGTCAAATTCAGGACTGGGCAGGTCGCTCAGCTCGACCCCAATCGGGCGGTACTGCGGGTGTCTGTGAGACGCGGTCTTAAGCGCGTGGTCAGCAGTGGGCGCACCGACGTAGAAGCGCCTCGTTCGCGGGTACGGCTGGTAGAACTCGAAAGGACGCCGGCACAGGATGACGCAGTATTCAGTTTGCAACATATCTCTCCCAGTTGATTGCAACGCATCGCAAGAGTAAGTGAAGGCCCCGGGCACATCCGACCAACCGTTAGTGACACATGTGACGCTACCGTTACATGTGGCCGTTCGGATTTTGCAAGACATCGGATGTGATTACTAATGTAACCCAAAATCCGGAGTCAGGGGTCTTTTTTTGACGGTTCAACCGCCTATCGCACAGTCACTTTCAGCAGAACACTGGCGTGTGGCCGTAGCGACAGGTTGAAGGCATCGCCGCGTCCCAGCTCTTTATGTGTCCACAGGTCGCGCAGGCTCACCCCCCTGGCGTCGATTGCCAAGGCTTTCCACGGGAGCTGAATAGCCCTTTCCCCATCGCCGATGTTGGAAACTGTCAAATATTTCGACCGGGAACCGGGAATGTCGGCCTCCCAGCAAATGGTGTTTCCTTCGCGGTAGATCTCGCGTCCGTTTTCGCTATGCTGATTCACCTTCAGCACCTCGGGATTGGTCAAAATATCGATGGTGAAGGCATCGCTGGAAGGTATGTCTCCTCCGAACATTAAAGGGGAGCGGAAGATGGACCACATCGACATCAGGGTGTACTGCTCATCATGGGTCAGCAGGCTGGCACGGTCATCGCCGCGTTCGGCGCGAATGCCGATGTGTCCCAGGGGAAGCATGTCCGCGTCCGGCCATCCGCCGGGATGAACCTTGCCCTGCCAGACCTTCATCAGGTCGAACTGTTTCTGAATGTCGATCCAGCGATCCCAAAAGTCGTTGGAGATGCGCCACATCTGGGCATTCGCCCTCAGATCCTCATACTTCTCCACCTGAGCGGGGCCCGGCGACAGGCTCAACACGATCGGCCGGCCGGTCTTTTTGAGCGCCACGCTGAGGGCGTGGATCTCCGGCCCCTGATAGGGCCGGCTCATATCGTCCGCCTTCACGAAGTCCACCCCCCAGGATGCATAGAGCTCTGCAATGGAATCGTAATAAGCCTGGGCTCCGGGCTTCGTCATATCGACGCCGTAGGTATCTTCCATGCCCTCCCACTTGCACACGTTGGCCTTGTCGGCTACATCGGCGGCGTGGAACGAGGCGCCCTTGATGGGAAGATTCTTATCCACCGCTTCGCGGGGAATCCCGCGCATGATGTGGATGCCGAATCGAAGACCCTTGCTGTGAACGTAATCGGCCAGAGGCTTGAAGCCCGCACCGTTCGCCGCCGAGGGAAAGCGGTTGGTCGAGGGAACGAAGCGCCCATACGAATCCATGGTGACTGCGCCGCGAGGAATGTATCCATGCGCCCGCGCGTTGGGCTGAAACCATTCGATATCCACCACTACGTACTGCCAGCCGAACTTAGCCAGCTTCGCGGCCATAGCATCCGCGTTGGACTTGACCTCGTCTTCTTTAACCGTGGGACCAAACGAATCCCAGCTGTTCCAACCCATGGGCAGAGTGGGCGCGAGAACTGTCCCGGGTGCGCCAGCCGCGCTCGATGCTGCCGCGCAGGCAGCAAGCGCCGCGAAGGCGCAGAAGGGAATAGGAGAGAATAACTTCATTTCAGGATCCTTTTTGTTTTGCTAAAGATTGTTGAAACCCAGCAACGGCCGGCTCTTCCATCTGCTTTTACGCCGCAGCGAAAACAAAACGGTACCGCTGACCCTGCGTTGCAGCCAATTCATGGTCCAAATCAGGTTTCTGAAACTCTCATTGTGGTCTTTGAAGGGGCGGGGCTTCAGCCACTGAGGGAGTGTTCTTTAAAGGCCCACCCGCCCATTTTCGCATGAGCTAGCTAATTACCTGTGGTCCGCAGCCCTCAGGGGCTAAAAGCCCATCGCCGTCCGGTGAGGATGTACGGGCTGAAGAGGCTGCGGAAAAATCCCGGAGGGGCCGGGGGTCGTTCCCTCAGCGGCTAAAGCCGCACCTGTTTGCAATAGTTTACGTACGACCTAAAGGTCGTACCCTTCAAAAACACTGTGTTTTTCCGCAGCCTGTGAAGCCCGTACCCTTCAAGCAGTAAGTTCCACTCTCTTCCCACCGGCAGCGATCGCCTGGACGAAAGATAGGCCGAGGGTTCTCCCACTTGCTACTGCGTTTATTCCCCGTGGACCGTGAGGCTGCGTTCCAAAGGAGTCTTATTCGCTCCCGAGGATGTACGCACTTTCCCATGCCCGGCGCAGGCCCAGTAGGCAGCGGCAAACAGAAGCATCAGCACAGCAAAAATTATGAGAGCCCTAAGCGACGGTAGCCAATTCATAGCCTTACAGCATACCGCTCCCGCACCCAATTTTGGGACCAGCCTCGCCATTGCAGCTCTCAACCGGCTGGAGATGAATGCGCAGAAAATCAGCAATGGACTCGGTCAACCTGCGGGGGTACTCGGTGCGCGCCATGGCCAGCGCCAGGCTTCGGTTCAGGCGGTGGCCTTCCACGCGGAATGTTTCGAAAAAGCAAGTCTGCTCCCGCAACGCATGCTCGGGCAGAATTGAGTAGCCAAAACCGGATTCGACCAGCCGTTTGATGGCTTCGGTATCATCCGCTTCCATCGTGACGCGTGGCAACACATCGAGCTCACTGAAGAACTGGTCGATCACGCGGCGAAGATTGCTGCGTCTGGGATAAAGCAAAAAGGAAGCGCCGGCCAGCTCGGAAACCTGCATCGACCGGATGCGGCTGCCGCGAACCTTTTTTGCTGATGGACGAATGACCAGAAGCTCCTCCTCAAACAGCGGGATGATTCTGAGATCGTCCTCCGTAACCGGCAGAGAGATCAGGCCCAGATCGAAGCGGCGATCCAGCAGACCGGCAACGATCTGTTCTGTCACTCCCACAGTTACCCCAATGTCAGCGTTAGGGAATTGCTTACGTAACTGGCGGAGCGGGCCGCCCAACTGGTAGATCAGTGTGGTCACACCGGTGGCGAACTGAAATGGGCGTGTATCCTTGGCGCCGTTCAGCTGAAATTCCTGCCCGATCTGGCTCATGAGCTTTACGACTGCCCGGGCCTGCTCAGCCAGACGGATTGCGGCAGGAGTTGGAATCAGCCGTTTCCCTTTATGCACGAACAGCTCCGCCTGAACCTCGCTGGCAAGGTTATGAAGCTGGACACTGACAGCACCCGGAGATAAGTGGATGGTCTCGGCGGCCCGGGTCATGCTGGAGGAATTCATAACTGCCAGGAACACTTCTAATTGATGCACATCCATGTTCCCCTCCGCCCTACCCGTAGCCGTTGCGCCGGTCCGACTCCCGGTGTCCAATGGGATTCTACTCATGCTTTAGTCCCGTTGAACGAAATGTTTAATATTTCTCGTTTGACAGACCTATTGCCAATCGTCCAATGTCCATCGCTAGACAGCCAATTCAAAAAGAATAGCTGCCAAAGACAAATCCGTATCCCGTCGGCTCTTACTCGGCGACGGGGAATAAAAAAAGGTTGACGGAGCCAAGGGGTGCACGAACCGTGTCCGTGCACCCGGAAAGAAAACTTATGAAGGCCAAGCTGGCGTTTCCATTCATCGTTCTACTGCTGTGTCCGCTGCTTTCCCATGCCCAGGGCTTGGGCAGTATCGTCGGCACATTGACGGATTCATCCGGCGCCGCCGTTGTATCCGCGAAAGTGACAGCCACCCAAACCGCCACGGGCTTATCCCGCGAAGCGATCTCCAATACCGACGGGTACTTCGTGGTGTCTTCACTCAGTCCCACAGACTACGTCCTGAGTATTGAAGCCCAGGGATTCCGTATCGAAAGGCAGGCGGTTACCTTACTTGCCGATCAGACGCTCACCGTGAATTTGAAGCTCCAGCCGGGAACGACCAGCCAGACCGTGGTCGTACAAGGCTATGCCGCTCAGGTGGACACATCGACCTCCACCCTGGGGCAGGTGGTGGAAGGGCAACGTATTGCCGGGCTGCCCCTCAACGGCCGCAACGTGGCCCAGCTGGTCTTGACCGTCCCTGGCGCCGTCAATGCTCCCAATGGCGGGGCCGATCAAGGTGCGACCAAGACCTTCCCCTCGGCGGTAACGTACTCGGCCAACGGCTCGCGGCCGGCGCAGATCAGCTACTCGCTTGACGGCGGCAACTATGTGGACGAGTACACCAATGTGAACCAGCCGTTTCCATTTCCTGACGCGCTCGAGGAGTTCAGCGTGCAGACCAGCAACTACTCTGCACAATATGGTCAGAATGCCGGGGCCGTGGTCAACGTTGTCACCAAGTCCGGAACCAACTCTTTCCATGGAGACGCATTTTGGTTTGTCCGTAATCCGGCATTCAACGCGCAGAATTACTTTGCCACGCCAACCACACACGACCAGATCAAGCGCAATCAATATGGGGGCACCATCGGAGGGCCGGTTATCCGGGAAAAGATATTCTTTTTTGCCGGCTATCAGCGGACCGCCTTCCGCAATGTGGTCCTGGGCAGCTCCAAAGTCGTTGGGCAGTCGGATATCTCCAACTTCCTGACCGCGCCCAGTGCCAAATGTCCAACCTGCGGGGGACCCTTCGGGACCGCGGGCACCATCGATCCTTCCGTCGCGGCGATGTTGGGCATCAATCCAACCACGGGCGCCTATCTTGGTTCCTCGGCAAAGTATAGCCCTGAATGGTCCGATCCCGTCGGGATCGAATCCCACCGAGCCCTTCACCAAGCCGGACATAGAAAACTACGATTCCGGCATGGGGCGGCTGGACTATTCCATCGCCCACAACGACCGCCTAACCATGCGCTACGAGTATGACCGGTTCACCAAGGGGCCGGTGTTCAACCCACTGTCCCTGGTTGCCTACACCGACGCGACCTTTTCCATCGTGGCCCAGAATGCCCTGCTCCACGAGACCCATATCTTCTCCCCCAATCTCGTCAATGACGCCCGATTCAGCTTTTCGCGAGAAGTATCGCACCGCGGACCTGGATCGAACGCCGTCAGTGTAGCGGCTTTTGGCGTGCCTCTCCCGTTTCAGCCCAAGCCAGGCGCAATTCAGGGTATCGGCGTTGCCGGTGGATTTACCTTTGGCGACAACCCAACCGGCTTGTTCACCCGCAACAATTTCACCTGGAGTGACGACGTGAGCTGGCTGAAGGGTAACCACGACCTTCGTTTCGGGGGAGCGATCGAGCGCGCCCAGGTGGATCTGAACAACCAGTTCAATCAACCGGGAATCTTCGGCTTTGGCACCCAGGACGATTATCTTTTCCCGGGAAAGAAATTTGCCACTTATCAGCTGTTCCTTGCCGGAATTCTCTCCGACGGCAGTGGTGCCGGCAATGGTTACGCCCTGCAGCAGGGCGCTGGGGAATTCAAGAACAACCGCAACACGTTTATGGGGATTTACATTCAGGATAACTATCGTGCGACCCGGCGCCTGACCGTCAATCTCGGCTTTCGTTACGAGCCGGCACTTGCCTGGCGCGACACCGGGGACCGGTGGGCTCAAGTCAACCTCACCGGTATGGCTGCGAATGTTACCTCGCGGGTTTATCCAAACGCGCCTCCCGGCATATTTTTTTCCAGTGCCAATGGCATTCCGAGCGATCCCGGGATGCCTAAGAATGCCCTCAATGCCAGCCTGAAAGGCTTTGCTCCGCGGGTGGGCTTTGCCTACGATGTGCAAGGTAACGGCAAAACCAGCTGTGCGCGGCGGAGCAGGCATCTTCTATGACTCGCGCGTGATGGGCATGCTCAGCAACCGGTTTGTCGACGAATGGCCCTTCAGTCCACAGTTCATCCTGTCGACTGCAGGCAATAGCGCTCCCAACGCCTCTTCGACCGCAGGATCGTTCAGTGACCCCCTGTGCACTCAGGCAGCAACCCAGACGGCGCTCAAGTGCAACGGGGTACAAGCAAGCAAGTATCCAACCTTTCCCAGTCCTTTTCCTGCTCCCACAAGTTTTCCCTATTCCCCGCCGTTTAATCAGATCGCAGTCACCTACGACCCGAGCGGCACATACCACGTGCCTACAGAATATGAATGGAATCTGACGGGCGAGCGCCAGCTGAGCGCGCAAATGGTTGCCAGGCTCACTTATGTGGGCTCGCACAGCATTAACATTCTGGAAACCCAGGACTATAACCCGGGCGCGGTAAACACCACCGGAAAGGCCAGCACCGGCTCAACCAACCTGCTGGTGAAGTCGGCCAGCGGCGGCAAGTTCGGCACCAATACCTTCTCCACTGTTCAGGCCGATATCAATGACATTCAGGCGAATTACAACTCGCTGCAGGCGTCGCTGGAAAGACGTGTGTCTCACGGAATTACTGCGCTGGTGAACTACACCTACTCCAAGAACCTTGACGATCTGCCGTTTGGGGAAGGGGTTACGGGTTTTGACACGGGCTATTCGGCCCTTCCTCTCGGCAATCCGGATCGGCATCGGTTCGACTACGGTCCGTCCAGCTTCGATCACGCCAATGTGTTCACCGCGTCCTACGTGTGGCAAACGCCCGCGCTCAAGAACTCGAGCTGGTGGATGCGCCACGGTCCTTGGGGATTATGAGTTTGCCGGGATCGTTTCCGCGGCGAGCGGCCGTCCGATCACCGTTCTGCAAGGAACGGAGATTTCAGGCACGGGCATCGGCAATGATCGCGGAACGCTGATCCCGGGCAGCAATCCTTACAGCAAGAATTCCTGTGCCGGGGTAACCGCGACCTGCGTCAGCTGGATGAACCCGAGCGCCTTTCAGCCCACCAAGACCGCAAGTGGAGCTAATAATCCAGCCATATTCGGCACTTTCGGCAACGTCAGCAAAAACCCTTATCGTTTGCCCAAGACATCCGATTGGGATGTGATGCTTTCCAAGAATTTCACCGTGACCGAGCGCTTGAGAGTCCAGCTCCGGGGCGAGTATTTCAATGTTCTCAACCATCCGAACTTTGCTCCGGAGAGCGTCAGCACGGGAGCCGTAAACAGTACAGATCAGATCAGCGGATTCGACAAACTGAACAACAATTCTTCGTTTGGTACATTCCGGGCGGGTCAGGCCGGCGATCCACGCATCGCCCAACTGGCGGTGAAGATCCTGTTCTGATCCCGGCCTATCTCCCGGAATGGTCGTGCGACTCTGCGCCGGCAAGCGCGAGCGCCGACATCGGTTCTGGCGGATGTTGGGCGAAGTGGTCCAGCGCGCTCTGCATTTCGAGCAGAAGTTCGTCGGCCATTGCCGGCGTGAAGCCGTGGCGGACGAGGATCCGCTGGATGACGAGATCTTCGCGTTCGGGTGGCATGGAGTAGGCCGGAACCAGCCAGCCGCGCTCGCGCAATCGATCGGCGTAGTCATAGAGCGTGAAGTTTGAGGATGCAGGGTCTTTCAGTTCCCAGCACAGGCCGGGGATCCCGCCCTGGCCGTCGTAAATAATCTTGAAGGGCCCGAGCGCGGCGATCTTTTCGGCCAGATAGCGGCCCAATTCATAACACCCGCTTTGGATTTCGCGGTAGCCCTCTTTGCCCAGCCGCAGGAAGTTGTAGTACTGGCAGATGACTTCGCCGCCGGGCCGCGAGAAGTTGAGCGCGAAGGTGGGCATGTTGCCGCCGAGGTAGTTGACATTGAAGATCAATTCTTCGGGAAGGTCGTGCTTCTCCCGCCACAGAGCCCACCCAACCCCCAGCGGTGCGAGGCCAAATTTATGGCCCGAAGCATTGATGGATTTTACCCGCGGCAGGCGGAAGTCCCAGAGCAGGTCCGGCTGCAGGAAGGGCGCGAGGAACGCGCCGCTCGCTCCGTCGACGTGGATCGGGATGTCGAGCCCGGTCTCGGCCTGCAACTTGTCGAGGGCCATGCTGATCTCGTGGACCGGCTCGAACTGCAGGGTGAACGTGACGCCGAGGGTGACGATCACGCCGATGGTGTTTTCATCGCACCGCTTGAGGACTTCTTCCGGGAGTGAGCAGGAGGCGGTCGCCTTCCATGGGGACTTCGCGGATTTCGACGTCGAAGTAGCGGCAGAACTTGTGCCAGCAGACCTGGACCGGGCCCATGATGAGGTTCGGCGTATCGATGGATTTGCCCTTGGCGCGCTGCCGTTTGCGCCAGTTCCACTTGAGGGCCAGGCCGCCGAGCATGGCTGCCTCGCTCGAGCCGGTGGTGGAGCAGCCGATGGTGCTGGCCGCTTCCGGGGAGTTCCACAGATCGGCGAGCATGTGGACGCAGCGCTCTTCGATGGCCGCGGTCTGCGGGTACTCATCCTTGTCGATCATGTTCTTGTCGGCGGACTCGTCCATGATCTGCTTGACTTCGGGCTCGATCCAGGTGGTGCAGAAGGTGGCGAGATTTTGCTGCGAGTTGCCGTCGAGGATGAGCTGATCGTGGATGGTCTGGTAGACGCTCTGCGGGTCCTGCTTTGCTTCCGGGAACTCGTAGGTCTCGGTCTCCTGGTTCAGAGCTTTGGACTCGAGATGGCTGGTGGGAGCGGCTTTGAGCTCTTCGGTGTTGTGCAGAGGCATACGTTCTCCTGTTCGTCTGATCGAAGTGTATTTGCTGCCGTTTGAAGAAGGGAATAAAAGATGGTCTCCCATCCTTCGCGCAAGTCTTTGCAACATCCTTGAGCTTGCGGCATGCTATCAGACACGGGTGAACGATGAATCCAACAAAGCGCACGCAACTCCGCCGGCTACCCAACCGAGGCTCGTATGACGCCGAAGCTATTCACGCCATCCTGGATGCGGCCTTCCTCGCCCATGTGGGATTTCAGGTGGATGGTCAGCCGCTGATCATCCCCACTTTATACGGCCGCGAAGAAGACAAGCTGTACCTGCATGGCTCGGCCGCCAGCCGGATGTTGCGGGAGCTTGAGACCGGTGTGCCCGCGTGCGTATGCGTAACCATCGTTGACGGATTAGTGCTGGCGCGATCCGCATTTCACCATTCTATGAACTACCGTTCAGTGGTGGCCTTCGGCACCGCTCGAAAACTCGAAGACGCGGAGCAGAAGACACGTGCTCTGCGCATCATCTCCGAGCACCTCATCGCCGGCCGTTGGGAGGATGTGCGCAAGCCCACCGCAAAGGAATTGAAAGCGACCGCGGTGCTCGAGTTTCGCTCGAAGAAGCCTCGGCGAAAATCCGCACAGGTCCGCCGGTGGATGATGAGGAGGATTACACTTTGCCGGTCTGGGCCGGCGTTCTGCCTCTGCGGCTGGAGGAGCAAGCGCCAATACCGGATCCGCGGCTGGCAGAGGATGCGATCGTGCCGAGGTACGTCTTGGAGCGCGGCGATGATCATAGAAAGCGGCATGACTTAAAACTAAGCGGGCTACCGCTACAACCGGAAACCTCGTCCGGGTTCGGCTGTCGAAAACATCTGCACGAGATTCTGGGCCATTTCTTTCTGAGAAGACGGCGACACGTATGCGCGCGTCCGATCAAGCCTGCGGCCGATAAAGCAAAGTTCTATGAGGAGAGCTTTGGAAGAGTGAGCTCAGGGTATTCTGTGCCGATGAAGATCAGGTCACTGTCGCGAGGACGACCTGTCTGATCCAGCGGAGCTTCGCTCACCCCGCCTTGCGGAAGGTGAGATTGAAGCGGTATCCGCCCAGCAAGGGATGAATGCCATCCCGGAGCGGCATCACCCCGTGATAGCGGAGCCGCGCCGGGCCGCCCCATACCACCGTGTCACCGTGAACCACGGCAACCCGCCTCGTCTTGTCGGTACGCTCCTCGCCGCCGTATAAGAAGACCGCGGGCAGGCCCAGCGAGACCGAGACGATCGGCTGGCTGAAGTCGCGCTCGTCCTTGTCTTGATGCAGCGAGAGCCTGGCCCCCGGCTGGTAGCGATTCATGAGACAGGCATCGGGCACGAACGAGGGAAAGCCGGCCTCCTCCGCAGCACCCTTAGCCAGTTCGAGAAAACAATCAGGCATCGGCGGCCAAGGCCTCTGCGTCTCAGGATCGATGGCGTCGTAGCGATAGCCTTTCCTGTCCGTGACCCAGCCCAGAGCGCCACAATTGGTCATGGCCACAGACATGCGAAAACCGCCGGGCGTGACCATATGGCGAAACGGGCGATTCTGCGCTTACGCTCTGCAACGCCGCCAGCAACTCGGCCTCGCGGGCCAGGGCGAAGCCGCGCAGGATCGCCGCGCCTGGCTCCAGGCTCTCGTTCGCGAGCCCGGTTTCTGCGATGCCGTCAAACAAGCCCAAGGTCGTGATGCCTCCTAGTTGGCGTCGTGGAAGATGATGCCGACGGTGTGCCGCTGTCCCGAGCGCAGCCGGCTGACGCCATGCCGCAGGTTGACGCGGTAGGTGCCCCGCGTCCCTTGGACCGGGCGATGATGCACGGCGAAGGCGACCGCATCGCCTTGCCGCAGGGGCACTACCTCGGGCCGCGATTGCATCCGTGGGCGTTGTTCCGTCAACACGAATTCACCACCCGTGAAATCCCGCGCCGGCTCCGACAATAGGATAGCCACCTGTATCGGGAAGACGTGCTCACCGTACAGATCCTGGTGCAGGCAGTTGTAATCGCCTTCTCCGTACTGCAGAAGCAAGGGCGTCGGCCGAACCTGCCCTGCGTCATGGCATCGTTGAATGAAGTCAACGTGCCGTTCCGGATAGCGCACGTCGATGCCCATGGCGGCGTTCCACCGGTTGGCGACCGGAACCAGCCGGGAATAGAGCGCCTCACGAAGCCCCTGGATAATGCCGGGTAACGGGTACTTGAAATACTTGTACTCGCCACGCCCGAAACCGTGCCGTCCCATGACCACAAGGCTTCGGTACAGATGATCGTCGGGATACAGCGCGGCGACCGCCCGGCACTCCCCGGGGGAAAGGATGCCCGGAAGCATCGCACTTCCGTTCTCGTCCAAAGAGTCTGTGACGCGCCCCCACTCAAATCCATGGACGCGCCCGACGGCCTGCTGCGGTGGAATGGCGGTCATATCGGCGAAAGACGTGCTCATACGTGAGCCCCCCGGTCGAGCAAGTTCTGCATTTCTGATCGATAGACTCATGTTTCCGCTCCTGGTTATCGAAAGCCTAACCAGAAGCTATGCAGGAAACACTCCGCTTCTTGCTTTCAAATGCGCCCCTACTCGCTGATGGCCGGCCAGGTCACCCGCAATAGCGACAAACCCATCCGGGGCAGTTCCACATCCAGGTTTATCTCTCCATTTTCGGGGGTAATCCAGCGCGGAGAATCGAGCAGCTGCAGTTGCCCGGCAGCTTGCAGCTTTGCGTATTGCTCCGGGGTTGGATTTTGCGGCGACCCCATCTCCTTCCACACCGTGTAAGCATTGCTGTGATGATCGTCGATGCGGTAATGCTGCAGCAGCACGCGATGAACGGAGGCAGGAATGGATTTCATCGACACCGCGATGGCAGCGCCAGGCGCGGCGACATCATCGTCGTGATAATTCCACAGCAACACAGCAGCTTCTCCGGGCGCGCTGGTGGCCAGTGCGTCGATATCCGGCTCCTGGCGGACGCTGTGGGCCAGGATACTGTCGAGCGGTGCGGCTCCGCTGCTGACCGCTCTGACGCGATCACCCCTCATCAATCCAGCCATGCGGAAAAAGTTCAGCACCGGCTTATCGACTCCATTGGTCGCCAGCGTGCGATACCCGTCGAAGTAGGGTTTGCCTTCAAACTCAAAAGCCCAGGTCAGCATGCCCAGCAGGTTCACTTGCTCGCGATCGGCAAGCTCCAGCAGACCCTTCATCGCGGCCGCCGTATAGCTAGGATAAAGCGGCCCATTGCGATAGGCATTGGGTGGATAAAGACGCGCGGAGCACGCCGCGCAGCCCTCCGGATCCGCTTCACTCAAGATGATGGGGAGCCTCTGGAACTGGGGGAACTGGCGCACGATGGCTAAAGCCATCGGCGGCATTGTTCAGTTCGTGGTCCAGGCCCATCTGCACGTGACCGTCGACCACATTCGGCCGTCCCTTGACGTGGAAGGAGATGAAGTCCAGCGGTATGGGGCCGCCGGTCGCCTCGCTTTTGTTCGTGGCGCAGTGGGCGAGAAACGCTCGCAGATACTCGGAGGCATTGCCTTGCGGGCCCGGCCCGGTGGTCGCGGGTCCTCCTACGCGCGCATTGGGAATCGCCTGGCGTATGCCCGCGACGGCGTAGTCGTACAGCTTGTTGTACTCGTCCTCCGTTCCTTTCCAGTAGTACTTGAGGTCGGGCTCGTTCCAAACCTCCCAATACCAGGTGGAAACCGTCTCCTTGCCATAGCGCTCGACCATATGCGCGGCCACCTGGCGAGTTCAACTCTTGCCAGCGCTTGTAGTCTTTTGGAGGAAACGACCAGCCCTCCTCCTCCCCTGGCTTGAGCGGCCACCCGATGTGGTAGGGATCGGGATGGGTCGAGAGCGCCTTGGGCATAAAACCGAGCTCCACCATCGGACGCACGTGCGCGGCCGCGTAGGCATCAAAAATCTGATCGAGGATGGTCCAGCTGTAGACCGGGTTCCCGTTCGCATCCTCGGTGTAGACGTTCGACGAGCTCCATTTGAGATCGGGCTTTCCGTCGCCGGTGGCGAGCAGGAAATGGGCGCGGATATAAACCGGAACCGGGCTCAAATCGTGCAGTTGGGCAAGCAGGGCCTTGCCGTTTTGCGTGACCGTATAGCCCGATTCGTCGTAGCCAAACCAGCTATAGATGGGCGTGAATTTGCCTGCGGATTTCGCCAGGTCCACGTCGACACGAACGGAGTTTGCGCCCGGCAGAACAACGTAGCCAGCAGAAGGCTAAACAGGAAGAGATATCGACGCGTCCATCGTCGTAAATGCAGTCTCAGTTTAGTCATAAATCTTTGATCCTCCTGCGGGCCGGTGAGGCCGTCCAGTAGGACATCTTTACATCTTTTGTGGGAGAGGGATGCTCACGCACTAAGCAAGATCCTGTTCTCGGGCTTCGCTGGTCGAAAAGCTCCGAAAAGCATGGGCAAGATAAGCACCCTCGGGGTCCTTCGACTCCGCGCTATCAAGCGCTCTTTCACGCGATAAATCTGTGAGCGCTCCGCTCAGGATGACGATTTTGCGGTGGTTTTGAGGAAAGGCGTCCCAAACAAGTTAGCGCTTATGGGACGCAGTCCTGGGAAGAGATTCGAGAGACGGACCAGTCCCGGATGTATCAAAACAGCTCGCTCTGGGAAATGAACTCCGCCGCCCTCAAATCTTGCATCGTACTGAACGTGTTTTAGGCGCACCGAGGCGGTCCCGATGTGCTAAGTGAAGCTCGCGATAACCTGAAGCGAACCGACAGCCCGCTGCTAAGCGGCATTCTTGTCGTGGCGGTCCTGTATTTCGCCCGTGAGGTTTTCGTTCCTCTGGCGCTGGCTGGACTCATTGCCTTTGTTCTGGCGCCGTCAGCTCTCCGCCTGGAGCGATGGGGAATGAAGAGGACGCCCGCCGCCCTGCTGGTTATCCTTCTTTCTTCGGCGGGAGTCGCTGTTTTGGGTTGGGTGCTTTTGGGGCAAATCTACAGTCTGGCCGTCGATTTCCCGCAATACCAGCAAAACGTGAGTGACAAGATCGAATCCATGCACCTGGATTCGGCGGGCAAGCTGAGCGCAACCATCGAGATGCTCAGCGGTCTCAATAAACGGTTCAAGAGCGGCAACACGGCTGCCACTCCCATCGTATCCATGATCCCCCCACGCCGGACCATCGGCCATCTGCATGCCAGTCCTGATGCCACGGTCAACAAGACGCCGCAAACCGTCTCGGTGCGCATAGAAGAGCCGGAGGAGTCGGTGCTGGAGCTGGCGGGGAAAACCATGACCCCGTTACTGCATCCTGTGGCCACGGCATTCATTGTCGTGATTTTCCTGGTCTTCATGCTGATCGGAAGAGAGGATCTCCGGGACCGCGGCCTCAAACTCGCCGGCAGCGGGCGCATGCATATGACGACCACCGCGATTAAAGATGCTACCGCCCGGGTGAGCCGCTATCTGCAAATGCAGCTGATTGTGAATCTCTCGTATGGAGCGGTCGCCGGATTGGCGCTGCGCTTGATCGGGGTTCCCCATCCCCTGTTGTGGGCGGTGTTGACTTGCGTGCTGCGCTTCGTGCCCTACGTTGGAATCATGATGGCTGCAGCCGGGCCAATCCTGCTGGCGGGCGCAGTCTCCCCACAGTGGGGCGAGCTGATTTGGACGGGGATCACCTTTGCTGCGTTGGAGATTGTGGTGGCCAATTGGATCGAGCCTACGCTGTATGGAGCGTCCACCGGAATCTCAGCCATCGCGGTCCTGATAGCCGCCGTATTCTGGACTTTTTTGTGGGGATTGCCGGGTTTGCTCCTTTCTACCCCGCTTACCGTGTGCCTGATTGTGATCGGGCGCCAGGTCCCGCGGCTGAGTTATCTGGAGGTGTTGTTCGGGGAGCGAACGGGACTCCCTCCGTCGGAGCATTTCTATCAACGCATGTTGGCCTCGAACCCGAGGGACGCACGATCTTTGATCGAATCGCAATTAAAAACACGGTCGCGAGCAGAGGTTTATGACACGATTCTGGTTCCCGCGCTCTCCATGATTGAAGAAGCGCGACACTCCGAAGAGATGACCGCGACTCGCGCGGAAGAAGTGCTGCAAAGCGTGGAGGAACTGGTCGAAGAGATGACCAGCGCGGCCGCGCCCTCTGCACCCCAGCCGGCGAAGAGGGTCATGTGCATACCTGCCAGGGATTATGCCGATGAGATCGCTTGCCAGCTAGCGCAACAGGTGCTGGTTGACACGGCATCGGTATCGACCACTCCCGCAGACTCTTCGATAACCAATATCCAGGAGCTGGCGGCTCGCCTGCAGCCGGACGTGATGTGTGTGGTGGGCGTTCCCCCGCGCGCGGTTCGCCACATGAAAATGCGCTGTCACCAGATCAGGGCCCGGTTCCCGGAAACGGTTGTGGTGGCCTGTGCGCTCAGTGAGGAAAACGACTTATCCAGCCTGCGGAGCCGCATACCGGCCGAAGATGCACAACACGTTGTTTGTTCATTGACACTGATGAAGGACTATTTGACATCGCTCTTGCATCCGGCTGCCGTTGCGCTTGAATCGATGCCGGAAACCGAGGGTGCGACAGATACCGCCAGGGAACTCCGTGAAGACTTTCAGGAGCTGCAGCAGGCTGATCCCTTCGATGGACCGGTCGAGGGGATGTTCAACCGCCTGGCAACCAATCTTGCACGATCGTTCGACGCCCCCATCGCGCTGATCACGGCAGCAGACGGCCAGGAGACATTTTTGGGAAGCACAATGCGGCCTGCCGGAGGACGCCCTCTCGGGTTCCATCTGCAGCACCACCGATTCTATCCGCGTGATCGCCGACACGGCGGAAGAAGAAGAGTTCGCCGGTGATCCCTTTTTCAAAGACCAGGGAATACGGTTTTACGCCGGGTCCCCGCTCAAGGCTGATGACGGAAGCGTGGTTGGATCGGTGTGTGTCCTGGACACACGGCCCCGGCAAATCACCGACAAGCAGAGGGAGATTCTCATTTCCGTCACGGAGTCGGTGATGATGGCCATCGAGCTGAGTGACCCGATGGCCGCCGAGGAAGAAGTCTCCCCGACCTAGGCAGTATCATCAGTTCGATGACCCTTCAGGCGGGACAAGTAGTCGGAGAATACCAGATTGTGCGGGTGCTGGGCCGTGGCGGCCTGGGCGCTGTTTACGAGGCCGTGCATCTGATTTCGCAACGTGCGGAAGCCATGAAAGTGATGTTGCCGGAGCAAGCCGGCGCCCAGGAAATGACGGAACGCTTCCGCCGCGAGATCCAGCTACTTGCCAGTCTCAATCATCCCAACATCGCCCGGCTTCTCAACGCCTTTTACTTTGAAGATCAGCTCATCATGGTGATGGAACTGGTGGAAGGGGAGGATTTGCGGTCGCGCAGCCGCAGGGCTCGCATTCCGATGCCGATGCTCATGGATTTTGCCTTCCAGGTGCTCGCCGCCCTGGATTATGCGCATGCGCGAGGAGTGGTTCACCGCGATATAAAACCCGCAAATATCATGGTCTCTCCCGCCGGTCTGGTGAAGGTGCTGGATTTCGGCATCGCCATCTCCCAGACCTCAGTAGACCTTACGGTGGCAGGATCTCTAATCGGTTCTCCGATGCATATGTCGCCCGAGCAAGTCCGCGGCGAAAAGGCGACCCAGCAGTCCGACATCTACTCCCTGGGTGTGACCCTGTACGAACTCATAGCCGGCCAGCCGCCAGTGTCCGGCGCCACCACCTACGAAATCATGATGGCCCACCTTAACCGGACCCCCACCCCTCTTGCCGAATTGCGCTCCGACATCCCCGCCAGGCTATCGGACGTGATCGCCAAGGCACTGGAGAAGGCGCCGGCAAACCGCTTCGCTACCGCTACGGAGTTTCTGGCTGCGCTGCGTTCGGAGAGTACGCCGGAACTGGCGCAGACGACAACGGTTCTACCGTCAGGACGTTGGCAAGGCGTGACCACGGATGATGTAAGCAAACCCTCCACCGCATCGCTTGGTCAACCGATCGAGCAGCTTGTGCGCCACCTGGCATCTTTTATCGGACCAATTGCCAAGGTCGTCGTGCTCCGGCTGGCGAAGCAGTACTCCGATCTCGACCGGCTTTATCTGGAAGCCTCGAAGCAGATTGAGAATGAGGCGGATCGGAAAAAATTTCTAAAGAACCGCCTGCCCACGTGACTCTTTCCTCGGGTTGCTGCGGCGAGTTTAACTCCTCATCCATGCCGCGACCAAAATGCTGCAGGCGTCACGATCGGATAGTCGTTTGCCATCGCCAACAGATCCTTGTCCCCTGTAATAAGGTAGTCCGCCTTCGATACCCGCGACGTCGCGAGCACTTGCTGGTCGCCGGGATCACGCAGGCTTGCATTTAACTCGACATCGGGCTCAACCATATCCGCGAGGAACATAAGACTGTCGGCCAAATCTTGAATCTCGCTGGAATCAAAATGTATCCGTGATAGACGCGGCAACACCCGGGTCACCTCCTCCAGAATGTAACGCGACAACACCACATCCAGACCGCCCTGTCGCCAGACACTCACGATGCGTCCTGGAATGCTTGCCGGATAAGCCAGTCCGGATACCAGAACGTTGGTGTCCAATACAACCCGCAGACGCGACATCAGCCCGCGCGTTCTCGGCTAACCGCGGAATCGATTGCAGCCAAACCTTCCTCGACCGGAACCTCGGCATAAGCTTCCGCGATTCGTTTGCTCAACGCATCGAAGCGATCGCCCATGCGGCGGATACGAGTAAACAATGCCGCATCGACCAGTGCCGCCACCGGTTTGCCATCTTTGTGGATGACAATGCTGTCGTTGCGATACTGCACCTGGTTCAACATTTCGCCAAGGTTTTGACGAAAGTTAACGGCAGTCACTTCCTTGATCATCCTCATGACCTCATAACCATAATGGTCGACATGATCATTATGGTTATGTTTCAGGGTGATGTCCAGGGAATTAGAGGCCAACTCGCAGCGATTACGTGCGGTGATCTCACCGAAAGTGGCGATCGCGACTGGTTAAGGCTCTCAGGTCCCTCAGTGCTTCTCCCAGTCCACCGAGTAGACATCCTGCGTTCCTGTGTTGTGCAGCAGCAGCACGGAATCGTCTGGCATGAGAGCCAGGCTTCCGCCATACCGTCCGGCGGTGGCAAAGTTTTTCAGGTCGAGGACTTGCTCGACCTTGTGGTCGCTGATCCGTATCCGCACCACTGCATCCTGGTTTTCGGTATAGTCCATCGCGTAGACGTATTGCTCCATCGTGGGACAGGTTCAGCCAGCCGAAGTTTCCCCTGGCCAACTCGGTCCATTTTCCCGCTGTCGAAATTGAACAATAGAATTCTCGTCGAATCCCCCGAGAACGCGGCGATGGATCGTCCATCGGGCGACCAGCGCGGCGAGTACAGGCCTTCTGAACCCGGCACGGTTGAGATTTGCTGACTCGCCATATCCAGTACGCGAATGGTTGAGGCAGGATCGTTCGATTCACCCCCGAAACACGATCTTGCTCCCGTCCGGAGACCAGTTCGGGTCCAGTAGCTGTTGCCGGATCGTTCGCCATCAACGGGTGTGGACTTCCACCCTCGGCAGCAATTTCATAAATCCTGGCTGGTTTTTCCGGACTGACCGCAAACTCGAAGAAGAGAATCTCCTTCCCGTCGGGCGACCACCGCGGCAGCACCGGGTACATTGGCGGGTAAGTCAATTGCCGCCGGCTGCTTCCATCTAGCTTGCTCCGCCACAGCGTCCCCTCTGGATAAGAAACGTAAGCCACCCACTGGCCATCCTTTGAGAACGCGACATACTCCGCCGAGATACTCCCAAGAAACGCCGAGAACTGCCGGGACTTTGAGTCATACCGCATCAACTCGCCGCGATAAGCTTTGACCGACAACGAAGAGCTTTTTTCCATCCCTGCCGGGCAGTGGGGAAGACAACGAGAGCGGGCTCGAAGTCAAGGGGATTGGCTGCGGCCGGGAATGAAAAAGGCCGCCGGCTCGCGGCAGAGCCCAGATCTGCCCGTCCGACTGGAAGACGAAATACTCCCCGTCGGCGGTCCACTTGCCGCAGCACTCATCGGCGGAGTCGTGCCAGCCCGGGGTCATGCGATGCAACCGCGTTCCGGTCGCGGACGCTTCCCACAGCAGTTGATGTCCCTGGCTTCCGACGCTCTCGGTAACGTCGAATTGCAGCTGGCTGCTGTCCGGAGACCAGCTGACATTTTTGATGTCCCCTTTTGCGTCCAGCAGTTTGCGGGCTTCCGTTCCCATCCGCCTTCGCCACGAACAAACCGCTCAAATCGCTGTAAACCAGCATTTTGCCGTCGGGGGACCAGGCCGCGGTTTCTCCCGCGGTATCGCCCAGCCTGCGTGGAGATACCCCGAGAACAGGAATGGACCACAGAGGTCCGCGGGGAGGCGAGCCTTGGCCGTCGATAACCAGGAGTTCCGATCCATCCGGCGACAAGTTGGCGGGAACCATGCCGGCAGACGGCAGAATCGAAAGTCTTTGCAGTTCTCCGCCCGAGGTAGACATCTGGGCGACGCCGGTTGAGGTGACACTGCCCGTCTTCCCTTCGCCCAAGGCCATGTAGAGCCGCGCCCCGTCGGTTCCGATCAGCGACTTGGGCTGGCCGTCATGCGTGAGTTGAACGTAATTCGAAACCGCGGCTATGGGCGCAGGACGAATCAGGAAGTAGGCCAGCCACGCCCGCTGCCAGCAAAACCGCTACCGCTGCAGCGGCGGCAAACGCTACGTGGTGGCGCCCGCCTTTTTCGCTGTGAGCCACGCCCACCGGCGCGGCGACCGCAGGGTCAGACAATGTCTCCAGCGCGAAAGCCAGGTCCGAGGCTGACTGAAACCGTTGTTCGGGAAGCTTCTCCAGGCAGTGGCCAATCACTCTCTCGAGGGCCGCCGGATACCCCGGGAACAGACCGTGAGATGGGCTCCGGTTCCTCGTGCAGGATGGCGCTCATCGTGTCTGCCGATGTGGCCCTCTTAAAGGCGCGCTCTCCGGTGATCATTTCGTACAGCACGACACCGAGTGAAAAGATGTCGGAGCGATGGTCCGTCGTCAACCCTCGCACCTGTTCGGGAGACATGTAGCCCGGGGTTCCTGAGGTGGTGCCCGGAAGCGTGACCGTCAGCACGTCGGTGTCCGACGATTGCGGGTGCACCATGATGGCCACCCCGAAGTCCAGAATCTTGACCCGTCCATCTTTGCTAAGGAACAGATTGGCCGGCTTGAGATCGCGGTGGACGATGCCCTTATCGTGCGCCGCCGCCAGGCCCGCGCGCGATCTGCGCGCCGTAATCAATGGCCTTGCGCTGGCTCAGCGCTCCCGCTCTAAGCGTCTCCGCCAGCGTTTTTCCGTCGAGCAGCTCTGACACCAGGTAGGGAACGCCCAGATAAGTCCCCATCTGGTACACGGAGACCACATTGGGATGATTCAGCGCCGCGACGGCTTTCGCTTCCTGCTCGAAGCGGGTCAAGCGCTCCGGCTTCGCGACCAGCTCCGGCAGCACTTTGATCGCGACGTCGCGATGCAATCGCGTGTCCCGCGCGCGATACACCACGCCCATCGCTCCGGCTCCCAGGAGGGCGAGAATCTCATACTCTCGCAGCTTCGTTCCGGGGGGCAGGGTCATGGTCCCGCCCATTATAGGCGTTGTGCGACCACCGAATCCCTTTCTGGCTAGACCTGATCTAACGGGATTTCTGGTGCGAACCCCCGATCCTTTTGTGCGACGATATCAAACCCATGGCTTCAACTTCGTACCCTGGAGACTTGGGACGAAATTGATATTTTTCGAACGCTTTTACCTGTCGGCACAGCAGAGGTTTAGCACACTTCCACATCGCGCTGATCGGCGACGGCCGGGGCGGAGAGACTTCCAGCCCGATGGACGCGCCTGGCGCCACTCCTCAGAGCGGCCACCATTTGCGCGAGCGTCTCGTCGGAATTCTGAACGGGCTTCCCGTACCGCATTGCTTCGTAAAACGTCCAGAAGCGCTCGAGTACGACACCCAGATCTCCAAAGAGCTGTCCTTGCTGCTCGCGCCTGTTGGCTTCGGTATGGTCTCTCGCCGGCGTCTGTGGATTGGCTTCTGTAGTCATCTGATACATCGGAAGCCAATTGTAACCTCGCGCCCTCACGCTTCGGTACAAGTATCTGTATTCGTCTAGATTCGCTTATTTTTGTCCTGTCCTTCTTCACAATACTCTTACTTGAAAAACCATCGCGCACGTTCCAATCACGCGATTCCTAACGACTAAGCAAACCAGGATCTGGGAAATGCGAGGGTTCAGTCGGGATGAATCATTGGCAGCCTCAACGATTTGTGACCCGCAGATAAGTTGTTGACCATCACGATTTTGATGGAGTAACTTTCGTATTAGCCCTCCTCCCTGGGAAGGAAAATCATGAATAGGTTGTTACGTGTGTCGATGTGGTCATCCGTAACGTTGGCGCTTGTTTTCCAGGCGGCTTTTTTGGTTGAACTTCATAGCCCTCAAGCAATGGACGGGATGCTATGGTCTCTTTTCGGCGTAAGTGCCGCATGCTTCATCACATTCTTATACGCACGCGGAGCATTATCTTCGATGCATAAATGGAAGAGATGACCGCCAATCTAAACGCCATACAGTTGTAGTTACAAAATGAGTTAACGAAGGCGCATCTTATTCCGTGGTGAAGCGTCGCTTCCCAAACTAGCCAGGCTCCGTCTCAATCCCCTGCAGTGATGCCCGCCTTGGCCGGTGCAGTTTCCTGCATCAGCGACATGGCGATGCCTCCGAGGAGGACTGCGCCGGTCATATACCAGGCCGGCGCGATTGTGCTTCCGGTCAAATCGGTGAGGCCTTTAATCGCGAACTGCGTCGAACCGCCGAACACCGAACAGGCCACGGCATAGATAATCGCGAGCGCGCCGGATCGAACCGCCTTAGGCAATGACTCCGTGACCGTGATCAGCGCTGGAGCAGTGAGAAAAGCCTGGAGAACCGCCAGTATCGCGATTGCGCCGTACACCACTGGCACGCTGCGCGCCCTGGTCATCGCCATGTAAGCCGGGACCAGCAGCACCACCAGGATCACGACTGCGCCGAGCATAACTGGTTTCCGTCCGATCCGGTCCGACAGCAGGCCACTCATCGGATCGGCAACGACGGCGACCAGCCCGATCACCACGGTGGCGCCGAAGGCCAGGGCGGGTGTCATGTGCAGGCTGTCCTGGGCATAAGTCGTGATGTAGTCGAGCCCAAACAGGTAGATCGTGGCCGCCATCATCAACAGCAGGGCGAGCACCACCACGCGCACGGGTATGCGCCGCTGCTCTGCCGTCGCGGCCTGCCGGTCGGCCTCGTCTATGGTCTCCGGCAGATTGTGCCGCATATAAAGCCCGAGGGGGACCAGTGCCGTTCCGATCAGCAACGCGGCCCGCCAGCCCCACGCATCGAGCGCGGCCGGCGAAAGCCAGGTCGTGAGCATAAAGCCCGCCAGTCCCGCCGCCAGCACCGCCATGTCCTGGGTCATGTACTGGATGGAAACGTAGAGCCCGCGCCGCATGGGCGGTGCCGCTTCGATCAGAAATGCGGTGGACGGGCCAACTTCGCCGCCCAGTGCGAATCCCTGTATGAGTCGGAAAATCAGCAGCAGGATCGGGGCCGCGATACCGATCTGCGCGTACGACGGCGTGAGTGCAAGCCCCAGAATGGCCGCACCCATCAGCCCGAACGAGAGCACCATCGCCGGCCGGCGGCCCGCCCGGTCGCCGTAGATACCGATGACTACCCCACCCAGAGGCCTGGTCAGAAAGCCGATCCCGAAACTCGCCAGGGAGTAGAGCAGTCCGTGAGAGGTTTGCGATTCCGGGAAGAAGCAGTGGCCGATCTGGATTGCGAAGAACGAGAAAGTAAGGAAGTCGTAAAATTCCAACGCATTGCCGACGCCCACAGCGGCCACTCTCGCCAGCGGCAGATACTGCGGGGCAAGCGGCCGTGCCGCTTCATCCAGCACAATGGCGTCCATTGTCGAGAGTATATGCGGCACCTTGCAATTCTCAGTCGAGATTCCCGCGCTGATCAGAGCTGTCCACAGGTTCTCCCACTACAACCAACAAATCTATTGAGGGATAGGGAAAGCATTCGAACATATCATTTTCGGCCCACGTACGCTGGAGCGAACGTGGGGCACCCGCAATTGCCCCGGGAGCGACTTTTTCCGCTGCCTGTGAAGCCCTGCGCTCTCCGATACGAAGACGATGGAAGAGGTAAGGGACGACGGATTGGCCGGTGATCGCTTCAGCATGCTTCTCTTTGCCGCTTTCGCGGGAGTGGCCTTGTTGCTGGCCGCTATTGGCATTTATGGGTGATGAGCTTTTCCGTCAGCCAGCGGGCCCACGAAATTGCATTGCGCATGGCATTGGGAGCGTCTCGCGGACGCGTCGTCGGCTTGATTATCAGGGAAGGTGTGATCCTGGCGTCCATCGGCTTGGCTTTGGGCCTGGCGGGCGCATACTTTGTAGGCCGTGCCATGCAAGGCACGCTCTTCGGCATTGGCAGGTTTGATCTTTCCGCCTTTGCGGCGGTAGGTTTCGTTCTGTTGGCGACAGCCTTGCTGGCCTGCTACCTGCCCGTCCACCGCGCTGCCTCCGTAGAGCCTATGGAAATCCTGCGCAGCGAATGACGACGGGCGCGGAGTGCTGCTGCGCACATCGATGAGGTGTGCGCAGCAACGGTGGAGGTTACTGCTTCTTGGGCCCGACGACTGAAAACATGGCGCCCTGGGGGTCGATGGCCAAGAACGATCCATAGGTCACCGGGTACCTGGTGCGGCCCCATGCAAATCTGGCCTTTCTTCTCCTCGATGCGCGCCGCAGCAGCATCGATGTCTTCAACGTTGAAGTAGTAGAGCCAGAACGGGCCAGGAGACTTGCCGGGGTCGCGCGTCATGACCGCGCCCATCTGGGGACCACCGTTGTTGAAGATTCTGTAAGTGCCCATGGGTCCCATGTCCATCGTGCTGTCCTGCTTCCAGCCGAAAATGCCGGAGTAAAAGGGCCACGCGGTTTGTTCATCGTTAGCCGAGAGTTCATTCCAGCCGACGGTGCCTGGCGTGCCCAAGGGGGGACTCGGCGGCGCATAGTCCAGAGAGCCCTTGAACAAAACGAAGGTGGCGCCCTGCGGATCTTCCGCAGAGGCGAAGCGGCCGATGGTTGGAATGTCCATGTGGTGGGCAGTGCAGTTTGCCGCCGCCCTGTTCTACGCGCTTGGCATAGGCATCGACATCATCGACCCCGATGAATCCGACCCAAGCGGGCTTCATGCCGCCGTCAAGCATCGGTTGAGTCAACTGCATGAGCCCGGCGGTGTCAAAGCCACCGGCAGAGAATAGCGTATAAGGCATGCCGCTGGGGTCGCCGGAGCCCTTCGCTTTCCATCCGATGACGTGGGTGTAGAAATCCTCGGCGCCCTTGGCGTCGGTGGTTCTCAACTCGTGCCATACAAAGTTGCCAGTGGTCAGCGCTCACGGGCGTCTTCACTTCCTGTTGCGCGGTTGTGCTCATTTTTGTCTCCTTGTGGAATTGAATTCGTCTCAAATTTCTTCAACTCTCTGCTGCGCGTTCCAGTTCAGCGATATCCAGCTTCTTCATTTTCAGCATGGCCTGCATCGCTTTTGGCTTTTTAATCAGATCCGGCAGGCGCGCGGGGACGATCTGCCAGGAGAGCCCAAATCGGTCCTTAAGCCAGCCGCACTGCCCCTCGCCGCCGCCGGCGGACAGTTTCTCCCAATAGTCGTCCACCTCCGCTTGCGAGTCGCAGCGGATGACGAACGAGATCGCTTCCGTGAATTTGAACATTGGGCCGCCGTTAAGGGCCACGAACTTCTGACCGTCGAGCTCAAAGGCGATGGTGAGAATGCTTGCGGGGGCAGGACGGTTCCCGTTATTGTGCACCCCATCGAGACGCCGGGAGTTTTTGAAAACGGAGAGGTAGAAGTTGACCGCATCTTCTGCGTTGTTGTCGAACCAGAGAAACGGTGTAATGCGAGGAAAATTTTCGAGAGCAGCCCATGGAGGTCACCTGTTGCAGGATTCGTTCTCGTCTGGACTGTGCCAGGGAACCGGAGGACCGGCTTGGCATGTGTACGCTGTCCACAAAGAAAATTTACTAGAAAGAAATGTACACTGTCCACAACGACTCATGAAAGCCACAAAAAAACCTCGGCCCCCGGCGAGAAAGACATTTCGTCATGGGGACCTGCGGAGAGCCCTGTTGCAGGCGGGTATCGAATTGGCGCGCGGTGGAGGGCCGCAGGCCATTGTTCTGCGGGAAGCGACACGATGGGCGGGGGTAGCTCCGAATGCGGCCTACCGGCACTTTTTGAGTCACCGTGATCTGTTGCAGGCGGTCAGGGCGGCTGCTCTTTCCTCGCTCGCGCATGCCATCGAGGCGGAGATCGCCAGGGCGCGACGCCGCAAATCTTCGCCGGCCGAAATCGGCACGAGCGACGCTGCGCGCGGTGGGCGCGGGTTATCTCAAGTTCGCCATTGCCGAGACGGGTCTTTTCCGAACGGCATTCTTAACTCCAGATCCGGTGGAGCATGATGTCGATGCCGCGAAGACGGGCAAGAGCGGGCTTAATCCGTTTCAACTGCTGGGGTCGGCTCTGGACCTGTTAGTTGAAACCGGCGTCCTTCCACCTGAGCGGAGGCCGGGAGCGGAGTATCTGGCCTGGTCTGCGGTTCACGGACTGGCGTTCCTGGTCATTGAGGGCCCACTGAACGGTGCATCCGAAAGACAGATTCGTTCTCTTTCGATCGCGTTTTGCAGATGGTTGAGAAAGGCCTCTGAATTTCGAAACTGGCAGGCGGCTAATTGTTAGCAGGCAGACTCCTGTCCAGCAAAATCAGCGTCTCGGCCAGCACGCGGGCGCCCTTCGCGCAATCGGCCGGTTCTGCCCATTCCTCGGGCGTATGGCTTCTACCGTCTCTGCAGGGCACAAAGATCATGCCCATGGGCGCGATGCGAGCGACGAACACGCCATCGTGCCCGGCGCCGCTGGGCAACGGGTGCTGCTGAATCCCGGCGGCCGTGGCTGCTTGCTCGATCGTGTCCTGGATGAGTGGAGAGCAGATGGTGGGCAACGTCTGGCTCAGCAGCGACACACTCAGGCGCAGACCCGCGAGGTCGCAACTCGCCTTCGACGCGCTTCCATAACTCCTGCTCAAACTGACCCAGCGCGGCCGGATCGGTGCTGCGTGCGTCCAGGATCATGGAGACCGAGCCGGGCACCGCATTGATCGCATTGGGTGCGACGGACAGTTTGCCGACCGTGGCCACCAGGTAGGGACTGTCAGCCGGCCTCAGTCGCGCCAGCTGGTCGACCGCGCGGATAAAATCCGCCGCCCCAACCAGGGCGTCGCGGCGAAGAGACATGGGAGTCGTTCCGGCGTGATCGGCGCGTCCTTCCACCGTCACCTCATGCCGCCGGATGCCCACGAGCGCAGTCACAATGCCAATCTCGGCGTTTCGTTCCGCGACTACCAGCCCTTGTTCAATGTGCAACTCGACATAAGCCGCCACAGAGTCAGGGTCGCGAATCGGCCGGCTCAGCCGTTCAGCAGTGCCGCCCACGCTGTCGATCGCGGAAGCCAGGGTGAGATTGGAAGGCAAACGGCGAGCCAGATCCGATTCAGTTAGAACGCCCGCCCAACTTCGACTGCCAATGCACGAAAGGCCAAATTCGCTGGGCTCTTCGGCCAGAAAGTCGACAACTTCCAGAGGATGTAACAGCGCGATCTGCTGCTCCTGGATGGACTGCGCGGCCTCCAGGGCCGCAAGCAAGCCCAGCACGCCGTCGAAGCGGCCGCCCGCCGGCACGGTGTCTGAATGCGAGCCTGCGACCAGAGCTCCCAGGCCGCGTCCCGTTCCGGGGGCTCGGCCTACCAGATTCCCGCCTTCGTCGATGGTGACGGAGAGACCAGCGGCCTTGAACTCGTGCTCGAGCCACGCCCGGCCCTGGGCAAATTGGGCATCGAAAGCGCGACGCGTCCAGGGCTTCGCCGGATCCGTGATGCGGCTGAGAGCCTCAATGCGGCTCCACAGCCGATCGGAGTTTATTTTGATCATGTTCTGGAGCTGCTAGGCGAGCGCCAGATTGAGGTTCTCGATGGCTTCGTCGATCTCCGCCGTGTTCTTATAGCCAACGGTGACGGCATTGACGCCCGCATTTCTGAAAGCGAACTTCATGGCGGCCTTGCGGTCTTCGCGGTTGGTGAATGCGCCCTCGCCCACCAGCTTCATGCTGATCACGCCCATTCCGTCGTTGCGCGACCTGCTTCACATGGGTAACAACTTCGCTTACATTACCCAGGCCCTGAGGTGTTGTAGTCTTCCGCGTCCATGCGCACGCCCTTATGATTCATCCGGATCATGGCAACCTCGAGCCACTTGGTCTGCGGGACCTGGCGCAGAGCCGGTAACCCGTGCACCGAGGCGCCGTGGGACAACACAGCCTGCTTCACCTGGGCTTCGGAAATCCCATCCTGCCAACGGAGGCTGTCGGTGGGCCAAGTGGGAGTATGTTGCCAGTGCAGCAGCACGATGTCGAAGTAGTCGGTCTTCGCCGCCCTGCGCAACTGGTCGATCTTATCCTGCGGATTTACCCCGTCATGGGTCGTGACCTTGGTCATAAGCCGATAACTATCGCGCGGAACACCCTGCAGGGCGATGCCCAGCATCTCGTGCATTCCACTGTACGATTCGGCCGTCTCGAAGAAGCGGACACCGCGCTCGTGGGCATAGCGCACCAGCCGCGTGAATTGCTCCTGGCCCAGGTCGCGCTGTACCTGGCCGGAGAAGCTTCCCGTGCCGAACGCCAGCCGCGTCACCTTTACGTTTGTTTTTCCGAGGGTTACCCAGTCCGTGGCCGTCTGGCGGCTCTGCTTTCAGCGACAAAGCTCCAGCACTTGCGAGTGCGCCTGCGGCGAGTCCGGTTTTCAGAAATTCACGTCTGGAGTAATGAGCCATGGTCTTCCCCCAATGCGCCGAATCTTACCATACATGATAGCTCCGATTCGCGGAGCCTTGCCCATCAGACGCGATACATTGGCTGCATCATGAAGAAGTTCATCAATCGTCCGGAAGACGTGGTGGAAGAGATGCTGCAAGGCCTGGTTGTGCTGCACCCAGGCTTGGCCCGCTTGCCGGGACACAAGGTGCTTATCCGCGCAGATGCCGATCAGGCCGTGAGACGGCAGGTCGCAGTACTCTCCGGTGGAGGTAGCGGCCATGAGCCGGCGCATGCCGGCTACATCGGTGCGGGCATGCTGAGTGCCGCTGTCGCCGGAGAAGTCTTTACCTCGCCCAGCAGCGACTCTGTTTTTGCCGCCATCCAGGCGGTTGCAGGAAAGTCAGGAGCATTGCTGGTGGTCAAGAACTACACCGGCGATCGCCTCAACTTCGGACTGGCGGCCGAGATGGCGCGTGCGGAAGGCATCCCGGTCGAAATGATCATCGTGGATGATGACGTCGCCCTGAAAGGAACAGGGCAAGCCATCGGCGCGCGCGGTCTTGCGGGCACGGTTTTCATTCATAAGCTGCTGGGGGCTGCCGCGGCCGAGGGCAGTAGCCTGGCTGACTTAGCCGCAACCGGCAAAGCGGCCGTCGATTCCCTGGCGACCATGGGTGTATCGTTTTCGGCCGGAACCTCGCCCGCGGTGGGAAGACCAAGCTTCGAGCTAGGCTGAGCGTGAGATGGAGCTTGGCCTCGGCATTCATGGGGAACCCGGCGTGAAGCGGATGCAGTTGCAGCCCGCAGACGAACTCACAGAGACGTTGCTGAGCGAAATTCTGCAGCACGGAAAATTTGGCAACCAGAAGCGAGTGGCGGTGATGATCAACAATCTGGGAGCAACCACCGAGATGGAACTCGCGATTGTGGCCCGTCATGCGGTGAGCTTTCTCGAGAGCAAGGGGTTTACGGTGGAGCGAATATACGCCGGAACCTTCCTCTCCTCGCTCGATATGGCAGGAATCTCGATCTCCGTTCTCGGCCTCAACGATGAGCGGCTGCGTTGGATCGACGCAGCTACCACCGCTCCTGCGTGGCCCAACGTGCTGCAAACAACCGTCCGGGCAAGCCAGCAGCGCAGATCGGAACCGAGTTCAGCACCAACGTAATTTCGGCCGGCAGCGGAGCGCAAACGGAAGCAGGCAGAAAAGCAAAACAGGCCATCGAGGCCGCTTGCCGGGCCTTGATCGCCGCCGAAGACGAGCTCACTGAGATGGACCGCGTTACCGGCGACGGCGACCTGGGGACCAGTATGGCGCGTGCGGCCAAGGCGGTGCAAGACGCGGTTGTTTCGTATCCTTTGGACGATATTCCCGCTACACTCAAAGCTCTTGGTCATACCCTCAGGCGCGAGTTGGGTGGATCCTCGGGTCCGCTCTACGGAGTGCTTTTTCTGCGTTGCGGCAGCGTTCTTGAGAGCGCTGGCGCAACTGGACTGGCGCAGTGGGTCGAAGCGTTGCATCAGGGCTGCCAGGCCATCAGCGACTTGGGTGGCGCAAAGCCGGGCGACCGCACCATGCTGGATGCGCTCGATCCCTTCGTCAAGACATTGCAACAGGCCATAGGTGTGAAGGCAACGCCGGAAGCGATCCTCGCCGCGGTGGAAGCAGCGGAGCGTGGCGTCGAAGCGACGGCTCAAATGAAGCCCAGGCTGGGCCGCTCCAGTTATCTTGGGGATAGAGTGCTCGGCCATCCTGATCCCGGCGCGAAGGCGGTCGCGATCTGGCTGCGTGCAGCTTGCGAAGCGCTTTTCCCTGGTTGAACTCGACAATGCTCTTTCCGCTATCCAGCTACCGGACCGACCCGTACGCGCAGCCGACCTCTATAATTGAACCCATGGGTTCTTTCAGAAGGTTCCAGGTTGCAGCCGGTCCTGCACAGGGTATTGGATTGGGTTCCGGCGGCGCTGAGCGTTCTGATGATCGCTCTTGAGTCCACGGCCACCATGTCGTCGGACAACACCAGCCACTGGCTTGTATCCCTTGTGGGTGTGGCTCTTTGGTCCGATCAGCCCGGCACACTGGAATGAAGTACATCATCTCATCCGCAAGACCGGTCACTTCGTCGGTTACGGACTCGTCAGTCTCGCATTTTTCTATAGTTGGCGGCAAACGCTTCACCGCATGGCCGTCCGGCACTGGACTCTTTGGCGGCGGGCTTCGGTGCTGGCAGTGCTCTGTACCCTGATGATCGCAAGTCTCGATGAATACCATCAAAGGTTCATTCCCAGCCGGACCAGTTCAGTGTTTGACGTCGGTATTGATCTCTGCGGGGCGATTGTCTTTCAGCTGGTTTTGCTTTTGATCATTCAGTGGTTTTCTCGCCGCCCACGGTTCCGCACAGCCTGAACTTTTCCCGTTTTATTTGGGAGGCACCGGTTGAACGATTCTCACTTCTGATTCGTCCATTCATTTGTGTGTTCGCGCGATAGACACAATCCGGTTATTTGAACAAAGGAATTCTGATGTCAGGCAATCCCAAGCAGACGTTTCACGGAATCACCCGCGCTATTTTTGCGCGGTTGCGGAAGAAGGCTTCGCAGGTCGGCATCCGCGTCGTCAGCCCGAAAGGGGAAGCAGTAAAGAATGGAGTCAGGATCCAATGGAACTATGACCCCACCGCGGAGGTGCTTGAGGTGGAATGCAAGGCTCCGTTTTGGATCAATTCCACGCAGGTCAACCGGGCTCTCCGTAACGAAATTGAAGGCACTCTTCGGTCCATCCGGGCCGCATAAGTGACGGTACAGCCGCAAAACTGAAGCGCGCAGCCCGAGACTCCTTCCCCCCATCCATAGACACACTGTGTTCGATTCCGGACATCGAAGACCAACTCCGAACACTTGCCGGGTCTGAGATGGCTGAGTGGCTAGGTCCATTCCTGGCCCTCGAAATGCATACTGAAGTGTGATTCAAGGGGTGGCCAATATGCAGAGAGTTCTCCAGGAGCTACGCTACGCGCTGAAACAATTGTGCAAGAACCCCGGCTATTCCTCGATTGTGATCCTCACTCTGGCATTGAGCATCGGGGCCAACACCGCCATCTTCAGCATGGTCGACGCCATCCTGTTGCGGCCGCTTCCTTATCCGGACCCCCAGCGCCTGGGATCGCTGATGCAGAGAATCTCCGGCCCGGCCAATCTCACCTATCCGGTCGAAATCGACCGTGATAGCTGGCGGTACCTTCGCGATAATGTTCCGGCCGTGACGGCCGCTGTTGCCAGCGGGATCAGTGGCGTGAATCTGGAGGCGGCCGGACGTGCTCAATATGTGCACGGGCAGCGGGTCTCCGCGAGCTATTTTGATGTGCTTGGTCTTCGCCCCATGGTCGGGCGCAACTTTACCGCTGCCGAAGACACGGCAGGAGGCCCCAGAGTTGTAGTTCTGAGCTACAGCCTGTGGAAGAACACGTTCGACGGCGACGCCGGCATTGTCGGCAAGGCCATACAGCTTAAAGGTGTGCCGTACACAGTCATCGCCGTTCTGCCTGCAGGAGCTCAGACCCCAGCGACCGTAGATCTGTGGACCTCGCTTCGCCCCGATACAACGGAAGAGGGCGGCGGAGACAATTTCCAACCGATCCTGCGGCTCAAGGAAGGGGCCACGTGGCAGCAGGCCAACGCGCAGTTGAGCCAACTGCAATCACTGACTTCTCGTTTCCTCGAGAAGAAGTATCCCGGCGCACGGATCTCCCACTACGCGGTACCGCTGCAGCAGAGTCTCGCCGTGGAAACACGGACGCCGGCGATGATCCTGATGTGGGCAGTGGGTTTTGTGTTGTTGGTCGCCTGCGCCAATCTGGCCGGGCTGGCCCTGGTGCGGGTTGGCCGCAGAGAAGCTGAGATTGCAACTCGCGTGGCGCTGGGAGCCACGAAATGGGCGATTCTCCGCCAATTCTGGATGGAGAGCCTGATACTCACGACGATGGGCGGACTGGCAGCGCTTTGGTTCGGGGATCTTACGCTGCAGTTGATGAACCGACGAATTCCTGACAATTTCCTGCCTCTGGGCGGGGTAGCGATGGATTCTACGAGTCCTGTTATTCACAGCAATTACCGCTATGGGCGCCAGCATTTTCTTCGGCCTGCTGCCGGCGCTGGGCACACGCCGCATCGATATACGGTCAGCAATGGCGAGTGGCAGCAGCCGTTCCATGGCAGTATCAGGCGCCACGCGCACGCGTTATGCGCTGATCATCGGGGAAGTCGCATTGACGGTCGTTCTGCTCACCGTCGCAGGTTTGCTCATAAGGACGCTCGTCTACCTCAGGACAATGCCGCCGGGATTCAATCCCGCCAATGTTGTCATCGCGCAGGCGTCGCTTGACGAGGTCCGCTACAACGATCGAGCTTCGTTTTTGAAGTTGCTGAATGAAAGCATCGAGGCGATCGAAAAAATTCCCGCAGTTGAGTCTGCCGCTGTGGGACTCAGCGTTCCCTATGAACGCGCACTCGCCTACGGGGTCAGGGTCGCCGACGGTCCACAGGCGGGCACGCTGGACATGACCAATCTGGTTTACGTGACGCCCGGCTATTTCAGGGTGTTGCAGATACCACTCCGCACAGGCCGGACGTTCTCGCCAGGCGACACATCGACGAGCCAACGCGTTGCGGTGGTAAACCGGGCCTTCGCCAGGACATACCTGGGCCGGGAGAATAGTCTCGGGCGGCATTTGCTGGCCGATGGAAATACGATCGAAATTGTTGGTATTGTCGAGAACGTGATCGCTCCTCGACGCTTTACTAGCGGTGGTGGCCCGATCGTAGCGGAACCCACCATGTATGTGCCTGCGACGCAAGTGCCAATACAACTCCTCAACCTGGTGCATGTATCGTTTCAGCCTAACTGGATCGTTCGTACGAAAGGGAAATTCGAGGGCATAGCCCAGCAGATGCAGCAGGCCGTTGCTCAGGTAGATCCTGATTTGCCTGTCTCCGGTGTATACGGCATGAGCGATGTACTTTCCGAAAGCCTGCTCTTGCAGCAGATGGAGGCGGGTCTGCTGGGGGCACTTGCTGCTCTGGCACTCCTGCTCTCTTCGGTGGGGATTTACGGATTGGTCTCCAACCTGGTGAATGAACGTACTCGCGAGCTCGGCATCCGAATGGCTCTCGGCTGCACATTGCAGGGAGCGATGTTTGAAGTTTCCCGCGCCGGCATGGCCGCCACTGGGGCTGGTTTAGCCGGCGGCTTGTTGTTGTCGTTTGCGGCGGTGAAGGTGCTGCGGAGCCAGCTGTTCGGGGTCGCTTTGTACGATCCCCTTACTCTAGTGCGCGGTGTCTGCATTGCTTGCCCTGGTTGCGCTGCTGGCGGCCGTTCTGCCCACCTTCAGAATCGCGAAGATCGATCCGGCGGAAACACTTCGCTCGCAATGATGTCGCGGGGAGATGTGAGGGTTGAAAACCTCACTCCGTGCGCAAGGCTTCGACTGGATTAATCGAAGCGGCGCGCTGGGCAGGAATGACGCTGGCGACCAGTGCGCAGAATCCCAGCGCGGCGATGGAGCCGGCGAGTACCAGCGGGTCCCAGCTCTTGACCTGGTAGAGCTGCGCCGCGATCAGATGTCCGCATGCGATCGAAATCGGAATGCCGATGACCAGGCCGATCAGCACTTGCCGAAAAGCTCCGCGCAGAACCAGGCGAACTACGTTGCTGCGGTTGGCGCCCAGGGCCATGCGCACTCCAATCTCGCTGGTACGCCGCTCTACCGTGTATGCGGTGACGCCGTAGAGACCGACGGCAGCGAGCACCAGCGCCAGCAAACCAAACAGCCCGGTCATCTGCGCCACGGCGCGCTGCTGGTCGAAGTTGCTGTCAACCTGTTCCTGCATGGGCTGAATATTGATGATGGTCAGATTGGGATCGACTTCGCTGAATGCCTTGCGGATGAGCGCTTCCATCCCCAAAGCGCTTCCGCGCAACTGGAGCACGGCGCCGCCGATGTAGTGCGATGCGGTGGTCGATCAGCGCCATGACCGGTTGGTCATAGGTGACATGCTGAGCCAGCGGTGCGTAGAACATGGGCTGCGGAGGCCCGCCGGGGTCCCTATACTTGGCGTCGCGCACAACGCCTACGATTTCAAACGTGGTGTTGTACTTCGGCATATCCAGGCCGAAGTGTTTTCCGATGGGATCCTGGTTGGGGAAAAACCGCTTGGCGAAGGCTTCGCTGACCACGGCGACGTTGCGCGTGCTGCCTGTGTCTTGTTCGGTGATACTACGGCCGCGCACAATCGGCTGGCCCATCGTTTCCAGATAACCGGTGCTGACGCGATCCCACGAAGATCCGGAATTGTCATCCAGTTGTGGCACCCCGTGACCTTCGGGAACAATCAATTCGCCCCAGTTGTCAATGTAAGGGGTATAGAGGGCGAGCGCTGCGCGCTGCTACTCCGGGGATGGCAGCAAGGCGGTCCTGCAACTCACGGTAGAGCGCATCGAGTTGAGGCTCGGTGTAGCTGGCCGGCGGTCCGTTCATCACAATGCTGAGGCGGTGGTCGGTCTCGAAGCCGAAACTCTGATGCTCCAGATTGCGCAGGCTGCGGGTAAGCAGACCTGCTCCGGCGAGCAATACGATGGAGAGCGTGGCCTGCACCACGACCAGGATTTTCTGCGGCAGCGTGGCGCTGTCGCGGGTGCTGCGATTGGCCCCGCGCAGCGCCTCGACCGGGTTGCCGTGCGAGGTGAACCATGCCGGCGCGGTGCCGAAGAGCACTCCCGTGAGCAGGGACAAGCCAAAGGCGAATGCCAACACGGGTAAGGAGGGCGAGGCATCGATGGGCACGTAGTGCGCGCTGTGAAAGGCCAGAGCGACCATGAGCTTCACGCCGAGGTAGGCGACAACGACGCCGGCCACGCCCCCGAGCACGGAGAGCACGACGCTTTCGGTGAACGATTGACGAATGAGCCGCTTGCGCGATGCGCCCAGCGCCAGCCGGACGGAGGTTTGCGAACGCCGCGCCGCGCCGCGCGCCAGCAGCAGGTTGGCGATGTTGGCGCAGGCAATCAGCAGCACCAGGCAGCAGACGGTGAGCAGGATGCGCAGGCTATCTCCGTAATCGGCTTTCATGGCGCCCACGCCTGCGCCTCCGGGAACAATTCTGATTTGCTGTTTGGGCAGCGACTTTATCGATCAGGGGCATAAACTCAGCCGGCCATCCGCTGTCATGGGTCATCCATTGACGCATAAGGCCGGTGAGCCGTGGGGCTACGCCATCCATGCTTGCGCCCGGCTTGAGTCTTCCGATCACCCGAAGCCACGCGGAGATCGATTGCTTTAGTAGTGAATTTTCCGCGTTCACCAGCGGTTCCTGCTGCAGCGGCAGCCATAGTTCGGGAGGATTGCTGCGCAGCGTTTCACCGAAGAAGCCAGGAGGTGCGATGCCGGCGATGGTGAAAGGATGACCTTCGACGATGAAAGTCGATCCTACGACCGAAGGATCGGAACCGTACTGTTGCTGCCAGGCGCGATAACTCAGCATGGCCACCGGTGGCGCGGAGGCTTGATCGTCACTGGGAGTAATGGTGCGGCCGGCGAAGGCGCGAATGCCGAAAGTCGCAAAGTAGTTGCCGGTGACGAATTCGCCGCGCAGTGGTTTGGCCATGGTTGTCGCGCTGCCCGCGGCGCACGCTGAACTGCACTCCGGCTGCCTGGAAGGCGGCCATCTGCTCGAACTCCGGGGCCGCGGCCTGGAGACGAAGAAACAGGGGATACGAGTACATGCCCCAGTCGTCCTGCGGTCCGCCCTGAACGCAGCAGTCCGTACCCGCGCCGATGCGGTAGAGGGTCGACGGATCCACTACCGGCAGCGACTTGAGCATGACTGAGTAGATGAGGGAGAAGATGGCAGTCGTCGCGCCGATGCCCAGGGCCAGCGTGAGCATGGCTGTCAGGGTGAAGACAGGCGACAGCCGCATCTGCCGAAGTGCGTAGGAGATATCTTGCCGCAGCGTTTCCATGTCAGCTATCTACGAGCACTCGAAGGTTAGGTTCCCAACTTTATTCATTATGGTGGGGAGTCTCTCGTTCACGGCACTCGTGGCGTTCGCGTTGCCGGCGATTCGTGCTTCGCGGATTGAACCGATGCAGGCGTTGCGGGTTAAGTAAATTTTTGTGTTGGTTTACGCGTAAGGTATGCGGAAAGCGTTTGTGGGGCTTCGCCCGTCTTCTTTGTCCCACGTACGCTTTGGCGACCCGGATTTCCTGTACGGGGCGCTATCTGACAGCCACTTGTGCGGCTTTCTGTAAGGAAAGCCGCATGAAGTTCCGTGATTCCACCAAGCCTCACAGGAAATCCGGGGGAACGTGGGGCACCCGTCCAGAGAGTGGGCAGCCGGGGGGTTCATCTGCCATCGAACATCGCACCGCTACGGGCGGCTAGGGCTTCTTTGGCTGTTCGGGCGGCTTTGCTCCGGGAAAGAGATCTTTGAGTGGTTGGCGTTGTTTGTCAGACTTTTCGGGAGTGGGCAGCGGCTTACGGGGCAGCATCTGGTCGCGCATGGCCGTGTTGTAGAGGAATATCGCCTCGACCACTGCCGCCTGCTTGAGGTCGGAAGGGGATAGCCGCTCGTAGACATCCTGGTTGCTGTGCAGGCTTCGTGTCTCGTAATCACGGGGGTCCTGGATGAATTGAAATCCTGGAATGCCAACCTCGTTGAACGATTCGTGGTCCGTAGAGCCACTGTTGCGCATGCTGACGGTGGTGACACCCAGGTCTTTGAGCGGCGCAATCCATTGGTTGAAAATCGGAACCACGGCAGCATTGTTCTCGGCATAAATACCCAGCAGCTTCCCCCCGCCATTATCCAAATTGAAATAGCCGGAAATGAGCGCATGCTCGGGCTTGACGATCAGCGGTCCTACCCGTTCCCGCATGAACTCAGGGACAACAAGCTCCTCGGGCTTGGTCGATAATCCAATGGTGCCGAAGTGCTGGTGCACGTAGCCGAGCGAACCGAATTCACCCTGCTCCTCGCCGGACCACAAGCCGATGCGGATGCTCCGCCGCGTCTGCACATGGAGCGCCGTGAGTATGCGCATCGCTTCCATGGCCACAATCACGCCTGCGCCATCGTCGGTAGCGCCGGTGGCGGCGATCCAGCTATCCAGATGGCCTCCTATCATGACCACCTGATCTTTCAGGTTGGGATCGCTGCCGGGGATCTCCGCGATGGTGTTGTAGCCCTGTTCGTGGTCTCCGGTGAATTCAGAGTGAATCGCCACTGAGACTGTGACGGGCACTTTCTGCTCCAGCAAGCGGCTGACGCGGCCAAAGTTTTCGCTCGAGAGCACGGCAGAGGGAACCGTCTGCTTATGATCGGGCAGGTAACTATATTCTCCCAGCATCTCACTATTGTCGTCGCGGAAGATCCCGCCGTCGCCTCCCCAGCCGGCGACCAGAACGATTGCCCCATGTTCGTCGGCAAAGAATTTCGCCACCCGCTCCCGGAAGGAGATCTTCTTGAAGAAGTCTTCCCAAAATTCGGGTCCCTGGGGATAGACATGCTGCTCCGCCATGTTGCCGTCCAGCGGATATTGATAAATCTGCTCCAGCTTGTTCTCGTCGTAATGCTGCAACAGCGGTGCGGGATCGGGACGGATCTCAGGGGGCTTTCCGTAGAGAATAATTTTGCCCGCCAGCTTACCCTTCCAGGCATCGAGGTCTTTCTCTTCCTTCAATGCCGGCACGGCGATCACTTCAGCGGTTACCGATCCTTTGGTAGGAGGCGACCATGGCGTCGCCTGGGCGATAAAGACGGCCGTGTCCGGCGTGACCATGTCGACCGAGGTGCTGATCTGGCGCCAGCCCATGCCAAAGTCACCCCAACTTTCCAGGTGCGCATTGCGGCAGCCCATGGCGGTGAGCTGATCACGGGTCCACGCATTGGCTTTGGCTAGATTGGGCGAGCCAGTCAGCCGCGGGCCGATATCGTCAAACAACGCACTCGCATATTCCATGATGTGCGAGTGGTTCAAACCCTCTTCCCGGATGCGCGCATACATGCCCAGGTCGAGTGATTCCGTTGCCGGTTGGGTTTCGACGTGAGCGTAGTTATAGCCAGGAGTTTCGACTGGTTGGTTGGATTTTCCGGCTTGGTTGGCGCTTTGCCCAGGGGGTGTGCAGGAAAGCAGCACTCAATAGTATTCCGGCCGCGATCACGGCCCAGCGGTCATTCATTCAGGTATCCCTTTTTTTCTATCGTATCTCGACCGCTATTCGCACCGCAGGGCCGTCATGGGATCGACCGACGACGCTCTCCACGACGGAAGCAGGCAGGCCAGTCCAGCGACGGCAAGAAGCACGCAAGACACCCCCAGAATCAGCCATGGATCATGTGCACTATTCTCCACCCAGCGGGAGATCAGCCGATTCAAGCCAAGGCTGAGCACCAGCCCGGCCAGCAATCCGGAACCGACACTCACTCCAGCCGAAGCCAGCACATTCCACAAAACATCCTTCTTCCTGGCGCCCAGTGCCATGCGGATGCCGAATTCATTGGTCCGCTGCACGACCGAATAGGAAACCACACTGTACAGGCCCACAGCCGCCAATACCAGCGCCAGCACTGAAAATGCTCCAAAGAGGATCGAAACCAGCCGTCCCCTGGCCATTTCCGGCTCACGCCTGATCCACGTTTCCAGATCGTCCACGCGACCATTCGCCTGCTGATCGGCATTGACGGAGACGATCTGCCGGCGAACACTGTGCAGAATCGTTTGCGGGTCGCCACGGCTTTCGACCAGAATCTGCGTATGCATCCACATGTAAAGCGAATAGGGAAGAAAGATCGCCGGCTTTACCGGTTTGTCAAGGCCGTCATCCAGCGCATCGGCCACCACGCCCACCACTTGCAGCGGGCCATCGCTGCCCGGCGCAGCCAGAGTATAAGGGGGCTCGTCTTTCAGCGTGGGAATCTTCAACGAATGTCCAAGAACTGTCGCCGTTGGGGTAGTAGCGCTTGGCAAAAGACTCATTCACCAGTACCAATGGCGCACTGTGCACAATCTCCGTCTGGTCCCAAACGCGTCCTTGTCGTAGCGGCATATGCAAAGTGCTGAAGTAGCCCGGATCGACAAAATTGAGTCTCGCCTTTTGTTCCTCGGCGGAAGGTCTTCCCCAGCAACTCAAACGGCTGGTCCCAGCCGTTATTGGGAGGCGTAGCGTTGGTCGAAATCCCGGTGGACACGACATCGGGCAACGCGCCGATTGAATTGCGAAGCTGCTCATAGTAGTTGACCCGCTCGGCGATGGTCTTATAGGTGTTGTCATGCACAGGAATGCCCACCGACATGACGTGGTGCGGGTCGTAGCCGAGAGGAATACGCATCATGCGCAGAAAACCCTGGATGGCCGCGCCGGCGGCGGTCATCAGCAGCAGGGTCAGAGCAATTTGGCCGGCAATCAGGACGGTGTGAAAATGCTTTCCGCGAACCGTTCCGGCCACTTTGCGGGTGTTCGATTGCATTACCTGGCTGATCTCCGGCCGCGCCATCTGCAAGGCCGGGAACAGACCAAAGAGAACGCCTGTGAGCACAGCGAGGGCGACGCTAAAGAGCAGAACCGGCACATTGACGTGGAAATCCGCCTCATGGGGAAAGGAGTATTCCGGCAAGCCGGCCACGATCCAGCCCAGGCTTCGATAGGCCAGCAGCACGCCTAATCCCGCGCCGGCGATGGCCAGTATGAGCGATTCGGTCAGAAGCTGGCGGACCAGACGAAAACCGCTTGCCCCCACTGCTGACCGGACCGCGAACTCATGTTGCCGCGCGGTGCCGCGCGCCAGCAGCAGAATGGAAACATTGCCGCATCCGATCGCCAGCAGCAGTCCCACGGCTGCGAATAACAGGGCCAGCGTGGCGCCCTAGTTCGTGCATGTAGTAGTAGCTGATGTTCCGCACCGCGAGCACGTATTGTTTGGGAAAGTGAGTTGGGGTTTCTTTGGCGAACTGCTGGAAGAGCGGAGTTAATTCTGCTGCGGCCGCTGCCTGGGTTACGCCCGGCTTGAGCTTGAGATAAGACGCCAGTAGGTGATGGTCGGCGACCAGGAGAGATTCAGGGGCAGATACACGTCGCCATCCTCCCAGGTAAAGCGCGGCGGCAGCACTCCCAGGATGGTGTAGGTTTTGTGAACCAGCTGGATGGGCTTACCGACCACAGACGGATCCCCATTAAAATGCCGCTGCCAGAACTTGTGGCTCAGAACAACCACTTGCTGCGGCTCTTGCCCGTCGGGAGCATCGGAGGGAAGAAAATTACGGCCAAGCATCGCCGGCAGACCAAGAAATTGCAAGACCGCTGCGGTGTCAGGTAAATTCCCTGGACGTCTTCCGGAACATCGCCGCCGGTGACAGTCAGGCTCCACTCGTTAATGGCCCATCACGTCTTCAAGAGAATGTGCTTGCCGTAGCTGCCGTATCTGGGGGCCAGTAAGGCCGCTCCAGTTATCTTGATTTCCTGCCTTGTCCAGGAAAGAAAGAGTGCAGATCCGATCGGCTCCGGCATAAGGCCAGGGGTTCATCAGCACGGCGTAGACAATGCTGAAAACCGAAACAGTCGCGCCAATCCCAAGTGCGAGGGACAGAATCGCTGTCAACGCGAAGCCGGCATGATTGCCAAACTGGCGGAAGGCGAAACGAACGTCCTGCAGGAATGTGAGCATGGCTGCGCCCCCGGGAAGCAAATTAGGCCTGACCCTCGAACAGCAACTGTCTAACCAAATACGCTGCCACAGACTGAATGGTTCATTCGCAATCGGCGAGATAACTCCCAGGAGACAGCGGAATCGAATGTCCGAAAGTGGACAGTACAGACCAAAATTGAACAAAGCAACGGTCTCTTGCGTAGGTATGCATGATGGCAAAGCGGCCAAATGCATGGAGAAGCGCCGCTGAGTGGCTTTGGTCACCAGCATGCATTAGCACTCAACGATGGATATCTCACGCCCAGACCTGAAGGCCAAGAAGCGGAAGCGGCAGGTATTGACGATCGCAATTGGCGTCGTCGTTCTCGCGGCCGTAACTTTTCTCGTGATGCGGCTGAAGCCGGCCGCTCCCACCGTTGACCGTTCCGCTGTGTGGACCGACACGGTGAAGCGCGGACCGATGGTGCGCCAGGTGCGCGGACTGGGGACCCTGGTTCCGCGCGAAGACGCGATCCGCCAGATCCCGGCGCAAACCGAAGCCACGGTGGTGCGCATCCTTACCCTGCCCGGCTCGATCGTGAAGCCCGACACCATTCTTATGGAGTTGGCCGACCCGCAACTCTACCCAGCAAGCGCTCGATGCCGAGCTTTCGCTCAAAGCGGCGCGCGCGGATCTGAGCAACGTACAAGTGAAGGTGCAGAGCGACCTGATGGCGCAAAAGTCTGCCGCGGCCACCGTGAACGCAGATTACAAGCAGGCGCAGCGGCAGGCGCAGACCGACAAGTCGCTTTACAGCCTGGGGGTCATTTCCGGTCTTGCCTACAACGGCTCGCAAGGCAAGGCGGATGAACTGAGTACCCGGAACAAACTCGAAGAGCAGACCGTCGACATCAATGAGAAGGCCATCGAGTCGCAGCTTGCGGTGCAGCAGGCCAAGGTGGCCCAGGCGCAGGCTATCTATGACCTGAAAAAGCAACAGCTGGACGCGCTCAAGGTGCGCGCGGGGATAGCCGGCGTGCTGACCAGTCTGCCCCTCGCTGTGGGCCAGCACGTGACCCTGGGCACCATGCTGGCCGAGGTGGTGCAGCCGAATCAGCTGAAAGCGCAGCTGAAGATCGCTGAGACCCAGGCACGCGATATCCAACTCGGGCAGCCGGCCTCGATCGATACCCATAACGGCCTGGCCGACGGCAAGGTATCGAGGATCGATCCTGCGGTGGTGAATGGAACCGTCACGGTAGACGTGGAGCTGGTTGGCGACCTGCCCGATGGGGCGCGTCCTGACTTGAGCGTGGACGGCACGATCGATCTGGAAAGATTGAGGGATGTTCTCTACGTGGGCCGGCCGGCCTTCGGCAACGAGAACAGCACCATCAGCCTCTTCCGTCTGGATCCGGATGGCAAAGGGGCGGTTCGCGTTCCGGTCAAGGTGGGCCGCGCCTCGGTGAACGCGATCCAGGTGCTGGAAGGGCTCCATGAAGGCGACACGGTGATTTTGAGCGACATGTCACGCTATGACACGACGGACCGAATTCGGCTGGACTAACTGAAGCACAACATCCAATCACGAGCAAAACAGGAGCGAAAGCATGCAGCCACTGATACAGATTGAAGCGATGACCAAGATTTTCTACACCGAGGAGATCGAGACCCATGCGCTCTCCGGCGTTCACCTCTCCATCGACCGGGGGGAATACGTGGCCATGTCCGGTCCTTCCGGTTGCGGAAAATCGACTCTGCTTTCGATCATCGGCCTGCTGGATACGCCGACCGCGGGCAAGTATGAGCTGAACGGCCGCCCGGTAGAGAATCTGAAATTCGCCGAGCGCTCGCGTATTCGCAACCAGGAGATCGGCTTCATCTTTCAGAGCTTCAATCTGATCGGCGATCTTACGGTTGCCGAGAATGTGGAACTGCCGCTGACCTACCGCTCAGGAATGGCATCGAGCGACCGCAAGAGCCGGGTGCAGGAGTCGCTGGAGCGCGTGGGCATGGCCCACCGGATGCGTCACTATCCCTCCCAGCTCTCCGGCGGCCAGCAGCAACGAGTCGCCGTCGCCCGTGCACTGGCGGGTTCACCCTCGATCCTGCTGGCTGACGAACCTACCGGAAACCTGGACTCGAAGAATGGCGAAGCGGTGATGGAGCTGCTCAAGAATCTGCATCGCGAAGGAGCGACGATCTGCATGGTGACGCACGACCCGCGCTTTGCCCGCCATGCGGACCGCAATATCCATCTGTTTGATGGAAAGATCGTCGCCGAAGGCGAAGCGCATGGATCAGATTCTCGAGTTTCAATAAGGAATGAGAACAGCAGGTCCCTCGCACTGGCGCTACGCTCCGGTCGGGATGACAATTCTGTCGGATTACGAGAATTGATTCCTGCCACAGAATTGTCCTCCCGACCGGAGCGTAGCGCAGTGGAGGGACCTGTTGTTGTCTCGACAGTTCCACAGCAGTAGACACCACCGGTTCCAACGACCGAACACGAGGGCTGCAATGATCTCGCTCGAAAATATCGAAAGAAGTTACAAGACCGGCGCCGGCCAAACCTGGGTTCTCAGGCGCATCCACCTGAAGATCGATGCGGGTGAATTTATCACCATCATGGGACCTTCGGGGGCAGGGAAGTCGTCACTGCTGAACATATTGGCGCTGCTCGACGATCAATGGGCGGGAGCGCTACTGGTTCCATGGCGAGGCCGTCCACTCCATGAACCGCAAGCAGAGGTCAGATCTGGCAAGGCGCAACATCGGCATGGTTTTTCAAAGCTATCACCTGCTCGATGACCTCAACGTCGCCGAAAACATCGATCTGCCGCTCTCCTATAAAAATATTTCCCGCTCCGAACGCCAGTCGATGGTCGCGGACACGCTGGATCGCTTCAACATCGTGGGCAAGAAAGACCTCTATCCCAACCAGCTGTCCGGTGGTCAGCAGCAACTGGTAGGGATTGCCCGCGCGGTCATTCATCGCCCGTCTTTGCTGCTTGCCGATGAGCCCACCGGAAATCTTCACTCTGACCAGGCAAAAGAGATCATGGAGCTCTTCCAGCAGCTCAACCGCGAGGGAACAACCATCGTCCAGGTTACCCACTCGGAAGTAAATGCCTGCTTATGGCAGTCGGATCCTTGAGGTTCGAGATGGCTGGCTGGTGCGCGATACAGCCAACCCCGGGCTTGGCTACGCTGCTGAGGTGAAAGCATGAAGCGTGTCTCCCGGGCGGGGTTCGGAATACAGAAAGCAATCGCGGTACTTTGCGCGACGGGTCTACTCGCTTCGACTACTTTGGCGCAAGCGAACCCCACCCTGCCTTCCGCGCCTGCCGGTCCCCAGCAATCTCCGCCCCAGACCATCGCACAGCAGGCGCAAGCGGCGGCGCAGCCGGGGCCGGTTACCTACCAGGGACCTTTCCACATTGAACTGCCGCATTCACGCAACCCCCTTGCGCCGTATATGCCCAGCACTGTGCCGGAACTCAACCTGCAAAACTCGCAGCGCCTCTACGACCTCATTCAAGACGGCAAGCTCCGCATCTCCCTGCAGGACGCGATCGCTTTGGCGCTCGAAAATAATCTCACGCTCGCCTCCTTCCGCTACAACTTCCCCATCGCGCAAGCCGATCTTCAGCGCACCAAGGCTGGAGGCAGCGTCAACGGCGTCAACACCAGCGTCGTCTCGACCACGCAGAGCGGCTTTGGCGCCTCGGGGGGCGGTGGTGGCTCCGCAGCCTCGAGTGCGACCGCAGGCAACGGCGGCATCGTCATCTCCACGCTCGGCGCCGGCGCGGCCGTTCCCTCGTTCGACCCCTTCCTCATCTTCTCCGGCTTTGTGCAACACACCGTCACCCCGGAGCCGAACGTTGCCACGGTCGGCACCGAGCTCTTTAAGCAAAACAATATCGAGGTCCAAACGCAGTACCAACAGTACTTTCCGCTCGGTACCTACCTGCAGGTCAACTACACCGGCTTCCGCGCCGCCAACAACAGCCCTTTTTTCGCAGTCAATCCCGAACTGAATTCCAATTTTCAGGTCTTCCTGAGCCAGCCGCTTCTGTACGGATTCGGCCTTGCCAGCAACGAGCGCTTCATCCATATCGCCAAAAGAAACCTGCAGACCACCGATCTCGCCTTTCAGCAGCAGGTCATCGCCACCGTCACCGACATTGAGAACCTCTATTGGGATCTGGTCAACGCTTATCAGGACGTGCAGGTGAAGACCCGGTCATTGGACTACGCCAATCAGACCCTGGCCGACGACCAGAAACAGTTGGAGCTGCAGAACATTCCTGCGATGCAGGTCACGAAGGACCAGTCTGCGGTTGCCACCAGCGAGGGTGACCTTACCATCGCCAAGGCCACGCTGAGGCACAACGAGCTGCTCATTAAAAACGATCTCACCCGAACCGACGACCCGTCCATCGACGAAATCCCCGTCATCCCGCTCGACCTCCAGGGCGGTCCCGATCCCAACGAATCGCAAACCATCACCCAGCTGATCGACGAGGCCATGAAGAACCGCCCTGAAGTCGCGATTTTCCGTAATGCGGCGGAGGTCCAGCGCCAGAGCCTCAAGGACATCAACAGCGAGCTGCTGCCTCAACTCAATTTGTACGGCTACTACGGAGGCACGGGCGCCGCCGGCCCCAAAAACCCGAATTGCAGTCTCGGCCCGGCGGAGTGCGCCACCAGCCTGCCCACCGACTTCGCCAGCATGTTCGTTAACACCTTCAACTACTCGGCGCCCCAGTACGAGGTTGGCGTCAATCTCACCATCAACCTCCGCAACCGTGTCGTCAAAGCGGACCAGTTCCGCGCCGTGCTCGCGTACCGCCAGAGCCAGATCGCCCAGGAGCAGCAGCAGAAGAGCCTTCGCTTCGACATCCGCGACTCGCAGTTCGCTCTCGTGCAGGCGCAAGCCCGCGTGGCGGCCACGCAAAAAGCACGCGATCTCGCGCAGAAAACCTTTGATATCGCCAAGAAGGAGCAAGACATAGGAGCGATGTCCAGGTATGACACCCTGATTGCAGAACAAGGCCTCGCTGTCGCTGAATCCGCGTTTTTTACCGCGCAGACTGCTTATGAAAAGGCGAAGGCGGATATTGACCGCGCTACTGGGACGACGTTGGACCGCACGGGCGTCTCGATCGACGACGCAAGAAATGGCGTCGTCGCTCAGAGCAGGCCTTAGTCACAGGGAAATCACGGGCACTATACTCATCAAAGATTTGTTTTTGAGCAACGATGGCAACCTACCCGCAAGCCGCGAAAGAAACCATGCCCGCCCGTACCAAGGACGCGCCCAGGATCCTCGCCGCGGATGATCAACCCCATATTCTGGATGCAATCGAGTTGTTACTGCGGCCGGAAGGTTACCGGGTAACCAGAGCGCAATCTCCCCGCGAAGTACGGGACAGGGTGGCCAGCGAAAGCTTCGATGCGCTCCTCATCGACCTCAATTACACCCGGGATACTACTTCCGGCGCGGAAGGTCTGGAGTTGCTTGCCCAGCTCAGTGCTCACGACAGCCGTCTGCGCATCATCGTCATGACGGCCTGGGCCAATGTCGATCTGGCGGTTGAGTCCATGCGCCGCGGCGCCTGCGATTTTATTCAGAAGCCATGGGAGAATGCGCGGCTTATTTCCATTGTGCGCACCCAGATCGAACTGCGGCGGGCGGTGCAGCAGGCGGAAATTCTGGAAGCGGAAAACCGCCTGCTGCGCGCCGAGGGACGGCCTGAATTGATCGCCAAGGCGTCTTCCATGCAACCCGTGCTGGAGCTGTTAGCGCGCATCGGACCCTCGGATGCCAACGTGCTCATCACCGGCGAACACGGAACGGGCAAAGAAATCGTCGCCCAAACGCTGCATTCGCTCTCCTCGCGCGCGGCTCGCTCCCTGGTGGCCGTGAATACCGGCGCGCTGGCTGAGGGAACCTTTGAGAGCGAGCTCTTCGGCCATGTCAAAGGAGCCTTTACCGACGCGCGCACGGACCGCATCGGGCGCTTCGAGCTCGCCGATCGGGGTACCCTCTTCCTGGATGAAATTGCCAACGTCCCCATGCGCCAGCAGGCCAAGCTGCTGCGAGTACTCGAGACCGGCGATCTGGAACGTGTAGGCTCCTCGCAGACCAGGCGGGTGAATGTGCGTCTGCTCTCGGCTACCAATGCCGACCTGCAGGAGGAGTGTGCCCAGGGCCGCTTTCGCGAAGATCTGCTCTTCCGCCTCAACACGGTTGAGATTCATCTTCCCCCGCTGCGCGACCGCCGCGAAGATATTCCTGTGCTCGCCGGGCACTTTCTCGCCCGCTATACGGGCCGCTACCGCAAGGCGGTGACCGGCTTCGAACCCAGCGCGCTGGAGGCGATGCTGCAGCACAGCTGGCCGGGTAACGTAAGGGAACTCGATCACTCGATTGAGCGCGCCGTTCTGATGGCTCGCGGTCCGCGAATACAAATCGCCGACCTCGGGTTGAGCCAGGTTCGGTCTTCCGCCCAGAGTCTCGATGAGTTGAGCCTGGAAGCGGTGGAAAGCATTCTCATCCGCAAAGCTCTGGCTCGCGCCGGCGGCAACGTCAGCCATGCGGCGGAGGCGCTGGGATTAAGCCGTGGAGCGCTCTATCGCCGGATGGAGAAGTATGGAATCTGATCCCACTTCGGGCAACGGAAGGCGATTCAGCCCCGCGCCCACGGCTACGCCCCCACAAATACCCCGACCGCACCACCCCATTCGAGCGCCGCATCCGTCTCCTCTGCCTCTTCCTTGCAGCCCCCGCATTCGTGCTCGCCGCGATCCTGCTCTGGCAGGCCAAGGTGTCAGGGACGATGGCGGCCACTGCTTCTTGGCGGGGTCGCATTCCTTTCTCTGATTGCGGCGGGCCTGCTCATGGAGGAGATCATCCGCCCCCTGCAGACCCTGGCCAACGTTGTCTCCGCGCTGCGCGAGTCTGATTATTCCTTTCGTGCGCGCGGCGGCCGGCAGATGGATGCGCTCGGAGAGCTCGCCTTGGAGATCAACGAATTCGCCGACTTGCTGCAGAGCCAGCGTCTGGGTGAGCTTGAGGCCAGCGCTTTGTTGCGTTGCGTCATTTCTTCCATGGACGCGCCGGTACTGGCTTTTGATCCCGCCCATCGCCTGCGGCTCTATCAATCCCGCCGCGGAGCGCATCTTCCATCTCATCGAGGAGCGGGCCCTGGGATGCAGCGCGGACGATCTGCGGCTTGCTGACCTGCTCGATCAGCCCGATCGCGGAATCATGATTCTTGGCGGCAAAGGCAATCCCGTCCATTGGATGGTCAGGAGGTCGAGTTTTCGCCAGCGCGGCATCCCGCACACGCTGCTGGTGCTGTCTGACGTCAGCATTGCCTTGCGGGAGCAGGAGCGCGATGCCTGGCAGCGCCTGATCCGGGTGATTGGCCACGAAATCAACAATTCGCTGACCCCCATCAAATCCATTGCCGGCAGCCTTCGTTCGTGGATCCATATCAATCCGCTGAAGGTGCAGACCATGGATGCGTTCGCGGTCGATAATGAGGTGTTCAGCCTGGACCGTGGTCTGAAAATTATTGAGAATCGCGCGGAATCGCTCAATCGTTTCATCCAGGCTTACCGGCAGCTTGCCCAGCTGCCGCCGCCCGCATTGCAGCCGGTTTCGTTGCACTCGTTGATGGAGCGTGCGGTCGCGCTTGAAACCAGGGTAGCGGTCGAGCTCAAGCCGGGGCCTGATATCGTGCTGCAACTCGATCCCGACCAGATTGAACAGCTGGTCATCAATCTGCTGCGCAATGCGGCGGAAGCGGCTTTGGCGCGCTTTCCTGAGGCGCCATCGCAAGGGCGAAGTGACGATCACCTGGAGAGCGGCTCCTCAGGCGGTGGTCATTCTGATCCAGGACAACGGGATCGGCCTCAGCAATCCGTCGAACCTATTTGTGCCTTTCTACACCACGAAACCCGGAGGAAGCGGTATCGGTCTCGCCCTCGCGCGGCAGATATGCGAAGCCCACGGCGGCGTTCTTCAGGTCGCCAACCGGCTCGATGGCCCGGGTTGCGGAGCAGAGATCCGCCTGCCCTTGAACCCGTTCTCACTGGAGCCGGAACAGGAAGGCAAATTGGCGGAGAGCAAGGTCCCGGTGAGCTAACCCACCGTAGTTCCCTCATCGGCGCTTGAGCGTCTCCAGCTCATCCAGGGTGCGTGGCCAGTCCGATTTCAAGAGTCGCGAAAGGCTTCGATCGGCCAGGAGTTTCCCGCCGGTTTGGCACTTTACGCAGTAGTCGGTTTCATTGTCCGCATAGCGGATGCGTTGGATCGGTTCGCCACACCTTGGGCAAGGCTGTCCATAGCGTCCATGCACTGCCATATCCTTACGGAAGGCGGTCACCTTTTCCGGAAAGGCGGTCATCGCTTCGCCGCGCAGCCGCTCGATCCACAGCTCAAGCGTTTTGCGTGTTGCCTGGTAAAGCCTTTGCCATTCCTCCGGCTTCAGCTTGTGTGTTAGCGCGACCGGGGATAACTGCGCCGCATGCAGAATCTCATCTGAGTATGCGTTCCCGATGCCGCTTAGAATGCGTGGGTCGGTAAGAGCCCGCTTGAGGGTTCGATTCTCGACCGTGAGCGCCTCGCGAAACCCATTGAGATCGCTGGAGAGGACGTCAATGCCTCCGGGGTCGATGGAACGCAACGCCTCCTGACCCTCGAAGAGATGCAAGGATGCGCGGCGCTTCGTCCCCGCCTCTGTAAGCACGAGTGAACCATGGGGGAAGTCGAAGGCAGCCAGATTCTGGCGCCCCGCCAGCTTCGCCCCCGGTGGCCGCCAGTGCAGGCGCCCGGCGATCATCAAGTGAAGCACAAGCCAGAGATCGCCATCAACCCCGATCGCGATGCGCTTGCCGATGCGGCGCAATTCCCGCACCACGCGACCTTCCACGAGGGCCACAGGCGGCCGGGCGGTTCGCAGCAGGAAGGCGCTCGCGACCCGCACGTGTTCGAAGCGGCTGGCCGAGAATACGCGGCTCCAGCGCGCTTATGTAGGCCGTAATATCCGGTAGTTCCGGCATGCTTACCAGCTTGCAGGTTGCGTTGCAGTTTCGCAACTTCGACTCGATCACATCAGGGCTGTGATACACTCCGCCCGATGAATCGTCGCATGTTTCTTGGCCAGGCCGCGATGGCGTACGGCGCGTTCCTGCTCCGCGCGCGAGCCCAGGGAACCTCTCACGCACCCAGCCTCAGGATCCGCGAGATTCGTGCGGTTCGTTTGCGGGATGGATTCAACAGCCGTTTTATCCGCGTCTATACCGATCAGGGTCTGACCGGCACCGGCGAAATGCTGGACACTGTCGGGGCGGAGTATATCGTCAATCACAACATCGGCCCGTCGCTCGCAGGCCGCGACCCGCTCGAGATCGAAGGAATCCTGTTCGACCTCTGGGGCTGGAAGCACCTTTCCATCGGCGGTTCTCCCTCCCCGCTCTTCATGCGGGGAATGGGCGGACCCTACCTCACCGCCATCAGCGGAGTCGAAATGGCACTCTGGGATCTGGCTGGCAAAGCCCTGAATGTGCCTGTGTATCAGCTGATGGGCGGCCGCGTGCGCGACAAGTTGCCGGTCTATCTGCATGCCGCCAATGCCGCGGAAGCGACCAGCCTCATCGCCAAGACTAAAGTGAAAGCGCTCAAGATCGGCATCGATTACAGCCCCGATGATTGGACGCTGAAAAAGGGTTGGGACCCGAACAAGCTTTGGGGCCTCCATCTGAACACCGTGCAACTGGACGATGTGGTGAACTTTGTGGCGTCTATCCGTGAGGCCGTGGGCGCCCGCTACGACCTGGCGCTCGAATGCCATGCGCGCTACGACGTAGAAACCGCAATACAGCTGTGTCACCTGCTTGAGCCCTTCCGGCTGATCTGGGTGGAGGAACCAATCCCCAGCGACGATGTCGACGCAATGGTCAGGGTGCGCAATGCCACGCGCGTTCCCATCGCGGCTGGGGAGAACATCTATAGCCGCTATGGTTATCGCCCATTTCTGGAAAAGGAAGCGCTGAGCGTGATACAGCCGGATGTATCGAAGACCGGCGGCCTGCTTGAAACCCGTAAGATCGCCGCCATGGCCGAAGTCTATTCGATCCCGATCGCGCCCCATGGTGTGGCCTCCCCGCTGGGCACCATGGCGGCAGCCCACGTGGCCGCCGCAACCCCAAACCTGATGCTGCTCGAATTCACACACTATCTCAACCAGTCCTACACCTCACTGGCGGAACCCGTTGCGCTCGATGAAGAGGGCTTTCTGCCGGTGCGGACCGGGCCAGGCATCGGCGTGGCGCTCAATGACGATGCCGTGAGGGAACGGACCGACCCTGAGTTTCGTCCCTTGTGAAAGCATATGTCTCAAATCACGGCCCCTAAGATTGTCGGGATCGGCGAACTGCTGTGGGACCTTCTACCCAGCGGTCCAAGGCTGGGCGGCGCCATCGCAAACTTCGCTGTGTTCTGCGCCCGGCTGGGGAACAGTGGAGTGTTAGTCTCGAGCGTCGGTGACGACGATTACGGCAGAACCGCCAGCAGGATGCTCGTCCAGCCGAATCTCGATCTGCAGCAGTTACAGCTGAGCGCAGACCATCCCACCGGGACAGTCGAGGTTACGTTCTCCGCCGATAACCAGCCCAGCTACATTATCGCTACCCAGGTGGCGTGGGATTTCGTTCGATCTCACTCCCAGCCTGCTTGAAGCAGCGCGTGCTGCGCATGCAGTTTGTTTCGGCACCCTGGGCCAGCGGCATGAGGTGTCGCGGTCGACCATCCGCGATTTTGTCGCAGGCCACAGCTCCAGAGTGCGTCCGCGTTTGCGACATCAATATACGGATGCCCTATTGCAGCCCCGAGGTGCTCCACTGGTCGATGGCTCACGCCACCATCCTCAAGGTAAGCGAAGAGGAGTTGCCGCTGGCTTTTTCCTTTTTGAATGAGCTGGGATTAAGCAGGCCTCCGATCGCGATGACTCCAGAGACTGCGGCCCAATCGCTGCTTGAATATTTCCCCAATTGCAAACTAGTCGCCACCACCCTGGGGGCTGAGGGGAGCCTGGTCACCTCCCGGGAAGGAGCATTCAGGCATCCGGGGTTTCCCATCAAGGTGGTGGATACCGTAGGCGCGGGCGACGCCTTCACTGCCGGTCTGCTCCATGCCTACCTGCGCGGCGCTTCGCTGTCCCAGATGGCGGAGGCCGGCAACCTTTGTGGCAGTTACGTCGCCGGGCAACCCGGAGCTACGCCATTGCTCTCAGCAGAGCTTATCGACCGCATCCGTGCTTTGCTTGGCACCCTCTGAGGCCCGCTTTACACCCTACTTATGCGCGCATCCGTTTCATGTATTCCGCGTCGACCTTCAGGGCTTCCATGATCGGTCCTTGGAACTCCTCTTGCTCCACGAACGCGTGGCGAATGTGTCCGCCTGCCGCCGCGGCGGCGAAGATCGGAGTGTAATCGATGGACCCGGTGCCCAGCTCAACGGAGGGCGGCTTGTTGTCTTTGAAGTCCTTGACATGCAGCATCACAATACGTGCCGGATATTGTTTCAAATAGTGCACCGGATCCTGGCCGCCGACGATCACCCAGCCGCAGTCCAGCTCGAAGCTGACCTTTGCCGGATCGGTGTGCTTCAGCAACTCATCGTAGGGCAGCATGCCGTCGATCGCGCCAAACTCGGCGTAATGGTTGTGATAGGCGAAGCGCATACCCGCGGCCTCTACCTTGGTCGCCACCTGGTTGAACTGGTCGGCGCTCCAGCGCCAGTCATCCAGTGAGAGCGGCCCCTTTGCTCCTTCCTGCTGATGCATCGGCGAGGAGCAGACCACATATCCCGTGCCCAGGGATTTGCAGAACGGCAGGATTTCGTCGAGATGTTGCTTGAGCAGCTCCAGCGGATAATGCGCGCTCACGCAGCGCAAGCCGGCGGACTGCATAGCCGCCTTGACCTGTTCGACCGGCATGTTGAAAAACCCGGCAGCTTCCACTTCCTTATAGCCGAGGGCGCCAATCTGCTTGAGCGTACCGGCATAATCCGTAGGCAGCAGAGTGCGCACGGAGTAGAGCTGCAGCCCGATCGGGAGCCCCAGGGATGCAGCGCGGCCCACACCGGTGACCATCAGGGCGGCCGCGGCGGAGCCGGAGCTTAGAAAGGTGCGTCTGGTAATCGACATTCGAATTCCTCCTGAAACAGGGCTATGGTACTACTCCATGAACCAGCCGTGGCTCAGCATGATCGACTGCCCGGTCAGCGCCAGAGTCTTTTGTTCCGCAAGAAAGACCGCGGCCGCGGCGATTTCGTCCATCGAAGTGAATTGTTGATCGACCGTGTCCTTCAGCATCACCTTGTCCACCACGTCCTGGGGCTCCATGTTAAGGATCTTCGCCTGCTCCGGGATCTGTTTCTCGACCAGGGGAGTACGCACGAACCCGGGACAAATCACATTGGCGCGTACTCCGTAGGGGGCTCCCTCTTTGGCCACTGCGCGGCACAGCCCAAGGATTCCGTGCTTGGCAGTCACGTACGGCGCCTTGAGCACCGAAGCAAGTTTGGAATGGACCGAGCCCGTATACAGGATGCAGCCACCTTTGCCGGAGCGATACATATGCCGCAGGCAGGCCCGTGTCGTCAGAAAGGCTCCGTCAAGATGGACCGCGAGTACTTTCTTCCAATCGCTATACGCCAGTTCGTGAATGCCCCCAATGATCTGGTTACCTGCATTGCTGCACAGGATGTCCACGCCGCCATATTCGCGAATGGTTCTTACCACTGCTGCTCCCACGGCATCTTCGTCGGTTACGTCCACCGCAATTCCCAGCGCCTGGCCGCGGGTAGCGGCGGCAATCTCAGCCGCTGCCGACTGCGGCCGCGCCTGTTCCAGATCGGCGATCACGACCCGCGCGCCCTCGGCGGAAAAGCGCTCGGCAATGCCGCGGCCGATCCCCGAAGCCGCGCCGGTAATGATTGCTGTTTTTCCCTGTAAACGCATCTACGTTACCTGCAGACGAAACTGGAAGCATCGTTCGTATCACCGGACCCCTGAAACTGCGCAACGCGAGGATAGGGACACAAGGGACGCTCCAGGTTTGCCGCTCCTTCGGCCAGAGGCAATTTGCTGGCGATGATTTTATCCGGCGCGACTCCATGCTCCACCCAATCGACCACCGCGCCCAATGCATCGAAATGCGTGGCACCTGGACCACCTTGCGCAATGCGCCATGCCAGGGACCATGAACAAGCGGACCGACTGATCGAGAGCGTCCGGGGGTTTGTTCGAGTGAGCCGCTTTATCCCGTGCAAGCACCGCGTTCCAGTAATTGATCGATTCCCCCGGCGCCACTAACCAGTCGCTCCAACCGTGATACATGAGCAGCTTATGGCCATGCGCGCGAAAGGTGTCAATGTCGGGGCTGGTGGCATTCACCATGCCTTCGAGTTTCTGAGTATATATAGCGTCCTGATGATCGAAATCGAATTGCCGCCAATCCCACTGTGGGCCAAAAACCCATTGAAAGATCGGAGCGTAGGGAGGCATCCCCCCTGGAATCGGATCCAGACCATCCCAGCCGAATTCGCTACCCATGGGCAGCCCCGGATAGAGGCTTTGGCCGGTTCGCGGATTGACCGGGCCGGAGTAGATCTGTTTCACCGTCTCCACCTGGGCAGCAGTCAGACAACTTTCCTGGTTGGCGGTCTTGCACTGCAAAGACGCGGGGTCGAAATGACACTTCCCTGGATCGGCAATCACCCCGTCTTTCACTCCATCGAGGCCGTCGCATGCATCCACCACGGCTTGGGAAAGCAGCGATCGTGCGGCCGCGGGCAGATAGGATGCGGGAGTCCTTTCGTTCACGGCAAAATTCCATAGGATGCTGACGTGTACGCCGGTGCGGTTGTTGCGCCGCGGCTCCGCCGACAATTCCATCGTAGTCATCCGGGTACCGCTGAGACTCCATCAACGCCTGCTCGCCCCCGTGGAACAACCCACAAAGTAGGCCCGCGCTGGCATCTCGCGCATAGTAGGCGCGCACCACCTGTTTTGCCACCAGAGTCATCTCATGCGTAGCCCTGTACCCCCAGTCAATCCATCGCTCCGGGCGATTGACGAAGATGCTCGCGTTGGCGCCGGCGGGAGTAGCCATGCCCATATCGGTGTTAGCCACGGCATAGCCGCGCCGCAGCCCTTCCGCCAGCGCGCCGTAGCTGATTTTGCCGGCAAAGCCGCCATTGCCGGTACCTTCCAGACGCTGGTTCCAATCCGTCTGCGGCATCCAGATCTCGACCAGGATGTCGGAGTCTGCGCTTGGCCTCACCGAGGCTATGACGCGGCAGAACACCGGCAGATCGGCCAGCGCTTTCCCGGTGGAGGGAGTAAATTCGCCCCCTGCCACCAGCTCTGCCCTGGTGATGGTCGTGTGCGGGAAACTAAGTGTTGCCAGAGTCGCACAATTGTCGGCAAACCCGGGCAGGGCGAAAAATGCCAGTCCAGTGGCGGCCAGCAGTTGCAGGCTTCGTTTTGTTTTGCCGGGTGACAGGAAACAACTCATCTTCTGGAGGAGGCTCGGGGAACAAACGCAAAGTGTACTAAGAAGAAACCACAGCGTGCAATCGGGACCCTTTGCGCCGCTCGCGTGTATTGTTTATTGAGTACTGCGTAAGGGGTTTTTTGTGGCGATGAACAGGTCCAATCACTTTCCCAAGATGCTCGAAATGGAGCAGAGCTATCCGCCCTCGCGAAAACTGGATTTTTCCGCCCTGCTGGAGCAGCAATTCACGGCAACCGGGCTGCGGGAAAAGATCAAGCCGGGCATGAGAATTGCTCTGGGCGTCGGCAGCCGCGGCATCACCAACCTGAAAGAGATTGTGCAGGCTGCTTTGGGCGTTCTGATCAAAGCAGGGGCGCAGCCTTTTATTGTGCCGGCGATGGGTAGCCACGGGGGAGCCACGGCGGAGGGCCAGATCGAGATGCTGGCAGGGTACGGGGTCACCGCCGAAAGCATGGGCGTCCCCATCGAAGCCAGCATGGAGGTGAGAAAGATCGGCACTGCTTTTGACGGGCTCGATGTCGTCTTCAGTGTTCCGGCGTTCGCGGCCGACGGTGTCGTTGTTCTCAACCGGGTTAAGCCGCACACCGATTTCCGCGGCACCCTGGGCAGCGGCATCCAAAAAATGCTGGTGATTGGCTTCGGCAAGCAAGTGGGCGCCAACAATGCTCATTGTGCCGCGGCCCATTTAGGATACGAGGCCGTGCTGCGCGAGTTCGCCAAGACCATCCTCGGCGCGGCGCCGATTTTCTGCGGCATTGCCCTGGTTGAGGATCAGCATCATCAGACGGCTGAGATCGAGGTGATCCGGCCGGAGAATATCGTTCGCGAAGAGGGCAGGCTGTTTCAGAAGGCGCAGTCGCTGCTGGCGCGGTTGCCGTTCGAGGAGATTGATTTGCTGATCGTTGATCGCATGGGGAAAGACATCAGCGGCTCTGGCATGGACACCAACGTGATCGGCCGCGACATCGCTGGATACACCTCCTCGCTTCATTCGGAAAGCCCGATCACGCCGCGTGTCTCTCGTATCTTTGTCCGCGATCTCACCCCGGCAAGCAATGGCAACGGCGTCGGCATCGGCATGGCGGACTTCACCACTGCCCGTCTGGTAAAGACCCTCAATCTGCAATACACCTATATGAATGCGCTGACCTCGCTGGGTGTACAGCCGGCGAAAATTCCCATCTACTTCGATAACGACCGCGAGGCGATCCAGGCAGCGTTGGCTTCCTTAGCTGCGCCGAATCCAGAGAAGGTGCGCGTGGTGCGCATTGCGGACACCCTGAACCTCGACCGCTTTCTGGTCTCGCAGGCCTGCGTATCAGCAATCAACGGACGGCCGGGCGTGACGACCGCAGGAACAGCCCGCGATATGGAATTTGACTCGGCCGCCAACCTGCTGCCGCTCTAGTGGACTGGGGATAAAGTCTCTGAACGAAGGGCACGGCTTCAGCCGTGCCGCACCGTGCTGGTGGAGATGAGGGCTTTAGCCCCTGAGGTACGGGTTTTTCTCAAGGTTCGTGTCGAGAATTTTCAATCATCGCAATTTCAGTTTCGTTTGAGGCTGCAAAAGGAGGCGGATTTCGGGTTGCAAGTCACAAAAAGCGTACCCCAGCGGCTAAAGCCGCGTATCGCGTATGACGTTTACGGCACGGCTGAAGCCGTGCCCTTCGTTGAGAGACTTTCTCCTAATCAGCTGTTGCAGTCCACTAGAGAATGCATGGCTGATCACCAACCATAAAAAATTCTTAATGTTTAATCGCTTTCCTTTAGGGTCGCATTGCGGCGTGAGAAAGAAGAATTACATAAGTAGTCCCCCGCCGGGACACTGGGCGCAAAGCCTTATTCTACGCGGGTAAACCGCCACTTACCCCCTGGGATAAGACACCTGCGCGGCGAAGCGGGGAACGCCATACGGCGTGCGCCGGTTTGTTTTCCCTGTTATCCGTTTCGTAAATATCGCCAGATCGTGCGAGACTGAATTTGCGCGGCAGCAAGCAGCTTTCCCCGAGCGTGCTTTCTATGTGCCCCCGCGCAAAACGACTCTTTCTCGCAGGCCTTTATCGACCAGGTGTGGCGCAAGCTACGGCTGCCCATCGCATAGCACGCTGAAGACGACTTCGAGCGGAAAGGGGCAAGCGTTAGAAATGGTTGCGAGGGTATCAACCAGGGAAGACAGCGTCAGTGTGACGCTGCGCGATCTGGCGTCGCCACTGTTCCGCTGCAAGCGAGTGCTGATCACTACGTTCCTTTTGGTCTTCGCCGTCGTGGCATCGTTTGGTCTCCTGCGATGGCACAAGTATGAGTCGCGGATGGCGAAGCACGCTACTGTCCGATGAGCAGTCCCCCGGCTCCGCAAGCGGTCGGCCAGTCGTTAAATGAGGCGGACTTGGACCGCGACGCCAAGGCCGACGAGCAAAACTACTTGCGGTATCTTTCCCAGCGAGAGCAGGAACGCCTTTCCAACGCACTCGACCCAACCCGAACGGAGACACCCGCCATATCCGTGCTGCCGGCGCATAGTTTAGCCTCCATCTTTCTCTTCGCTCTTGCTTTAGCCGCGCTGGTCAGCTTTCCAACGGCCTATATCATCAACTACTTTGACCCCTTCTTCCACACTTCGGCCGAGGTGGTCGACCTGCTCGGGATTCCCGTGGTGGTAGCGGTGCCAAAGTGGACTGCGTAGGTAAATTATGGTCCTGGACTATTACCAGCTGAGGGAACAGCCTTTCGGGGTCACGCCCGATTCGCGATATCTGTTTTTGAGCGGCACCCACCGGGAAGCGCTTGCGTCTCTGCTTTACGGCGTCGACGCAGGGTGCGGCTTCCTGGCGTTGATCGCAGCCCCGGGGTTGGGAAAGACCACGCTCTTGTTTCATGTCTTGAATCAGTTGCGGGAGAAGGCCAGGACGGTATTTCTCTTCCAGACCGTATGTACCCCCCTGGATCTTCTGCGCGCTCTGCTGACTGGCCTCGGCGTCCAGGAAACCCAGGGAAGCCTTATCCAGATGCAGTCTCGGTTGAAGGACGTGCTGGTGGAGCAGGCGCGGCTGGGCAAGCGCGTTGTGGTGGTCATTGATGAGGCTCAGAATCTGGACGACTCCGTGCTCGAGCTGGTGCGCATGCTGTCAAATTTTGAGACCGCTCGGGAAAAGCTCATACAGATCATTCTTTCCGGGCAGTCGCAGCTCGCCGAAAAGATGGCTTCGCCGGAGCTCGAACAGCTACGGCAGCGGGTCTCGATCTTTTCGCACCTGAAACCATTTTCTCCGGAAGATACGGAGCTCTACATAGCACACCGGCTGCGAATCGCTGGATGTACTTTTGAGGCCCCATTCTTTACCCGGGACGCGCTGGCGCTTATCTCTGATTACAGCAACGGCATTCCGCGTAATGTAAACAACCTGTGTTTCAGTTCATTGGCGTTGGGCTGCGCGTTGCAACGCAAACCCATTGATAGGGCCGTCGTTCTCGATGTCATCGATGATCTTGACTTCGGGCGATTGGCGAAGAAGCCCACGCTTGCCGGGCGGGTGCCGGCGCAGGAAAGAAGGTCTCGAGAGGCCCCATCCTTTTCTACCGCTAAACGGGCACGCTCTGGGTTCGCGGGCGCGATGCCGAAATTTGCCCTTGGCCTGGCGGCTTTTTTTGTGGTGGGGGCGGTTCTGTTTGTGGGCCGCCGATGGCCGGCGCAAAAGACTCAGGCTGTGCATGCGGAGAATGTGGTCCCGCCGTCAGCTGCAGTCAACGCGGAACAAAGGCCGCAGACGGCGCCCCCGGTGGAGGCTACCGCGCCGGTCGAGAGCATGGCCCAGCCGCCATCAGCTGCTTCTCCATCATCACCGGTTGCCGAGCCAGCGCCGCAGCAAACCGACTCTGCAAACACGGTAAGTGTGAGGCCAGGGGAGACGTTGCTCGAGATATGTGTTGCCAGTTTTGGAAGCTGCAATCCGGATCTTTTGCAGAAGTTTCGTAGACTCAATCCCGGGCTGAGTAATCTTGATCACATTGAGCCCGGTCAGAAGATTCGCTTGCCGGTCTCGGAAGCGGAAACAAACAAGCTCATCGAATTTTCACTCGGGGAGAAGAGCACGCCATGAGTCGATACTACGAACTGATGCGGGAGATGGAAAAGAACCAGGCTTTCCTGTCGAACTGCATCGTCGAAACGGCGTTCCCCATTCCAGGCGAAGACCACAACCGGGAGGTTCCGCGCCAGTTGACCAGAGACCTGATGCTGGGTCTGGTGCAACAGATTTTCCTGCAACAGAAGCCGGACCCTCCGCGCATGGTGTTGTTCACCGCCGTCGATCAAGGCAACGGATGCAGCCAAATCGCTGCTTTGGTCGCCCAATTACTAGCTGTAAGCGCTCCTGGGGCGGTCTGCCTGGTGGAGGCGAACTTTCGCTCCCCCGCTTTGCCCAAGATGTTAGGAACAACGAATTACCATGGCCTCACGGACGCACTGGCGGAGCAACGCAGCATACGGTCTTTTATCAAGCCGGTGTGCAATGAAAGCTTGTGGCTACTCTCGTCCGGTCCGCTTGGGGCCGATTCGCCGAGCCTGCTAAGTTCGGAACCCATGCGGGCGCGAGCTGCGGAGCTGCGCAAGGAGTTTGATTTTGTCATCGTGGATGCGCCGCCGATGGCGCGGTATGCCGATGCCATCGCTCTAGGGAAGCTGTCCGATGGCGTGGTGATGGTCATTGAAGCGGAGTCGACCCGCCGCGAAGCGGCCCGGGTTGCCGTTGGGAATTTGCGATCGTCAGGAATTCCTGTTCTCGGCGCCGTCCTCAACAAGCCATTCCCGATCCGCCCCCCTCTCCCACCCCCTCAGAAAACCCCCTCTCCCCCCTAAACCACCCCGCACCCTCCCTTCTCCCCCCCCCCCCCCCCCCCATTCATTCTCCCATCCGCCTCCCCCCCTCCCCCCCCCACCCTCCCCCTCCCACCCCTCCCCCCCCCCCCTCAGACCCCCCCCCTACCTCCCCACCACCTCTCCAGACCCCAAGCCCCCCCCCGCCCCGCCTCCCTTCCTCCCCACCGGGCCCTCCCCCTCCTCCCCCTCCCCCCCCCCCCCCCCCCCGCCCCCCCCCTCCCACCCCCCCCCCACCCCCCCCCCCCCCCCCCCACCACCCCCCCCCAACCCCCCCCGACCCCCCCCCCCCCACCCCCCCCCACCCCCTTAAAACAACCCCCCCCCCCCCTCCCGCCACTCCCCCAAACCCCCCCCCCCTCCCCTAATGCCACTCCCATACCACCAGCCCCCACCGGCCCTCCCACCCCAACCACCCCCCCCCAACCCAGACCCCCCACTCCCCACACCCACCAACCCACTCCCCTGCTCACACCCGCCACCACTCCTCCTCCCCCCCTGCTCCCCACTCCTCTCCCCCCCCCCCCTCCCCCCCCCTCTCAACCCCTCTCCCTTCAGCCCACCCCCCCAGACCCCACCCTCCCCCTTCCCCCTCCCCTCACCCCTCTCTACCCTCGAGTTCCCTCTCCCCCCGCCCCCCCCCCCCGTTCGGCCCCTTACCCCCCGACCCCGCCACCCCCCCCCCCCCCTCACCACCCCTACCTGCCCTCCGCTCCCCCCTACCCCCCCCCGCCCCCCACCCCCGCCCCCCGCCCCCCGCCCCCCCCCACCCCCCCCCCCACCCCCTCCCGGACGCAAACCCTTCCCCCCCTCACCCCCCCGTACCCCCTCCCCCCCCTCCCCCCCCCCCCGCCTCCCCCCCATTCCATCCCCCCCCCTCTCCCCACCTCGCCCCTCACCTCCACTACCTCCCCCCCTCGACCAAGCTGTCATCAACCCCCACGCCATCCCATCTCAGCTCAGCCCCCCCGACCCCCTGCCGCTCCCCCAGACCCGCCTTCCCACCCCGCCCTCGCGGCCCCCCCCCTCCCGACACCCCGTCCCGCCCTCCCCCCGGCCCCCCCCTCCCCCAACCCCCGACGCCCACGCCCTGATATCTCCCCCCTCCCCCCGCCACCCCCGCCCTCCTTCCCCCCGGCCCCCCGCCCCCCCCGCCGCCACCCGGGCCCTCCCATCCGACCCCCCCCCACCACTACCCCTAGAACCCCACAACTGCCGCCTCCGACCCCCCGCCCACCCCCCCTCGAAGCCCGGCACCCCCCCGCCACCACCCCTACCCTCCCCCCCCCGCCCCCCCTACCCCACGCCCCCCCCCCCCGGTGCGGCTGGCCGCAACTGCCTGATAGAATACCCGCTTGAGCAAACGCTGTTCCAGAAAGCAGGAAACGCAGCATGTCCCTCAGAATCAATGACACAGCGCCCGATTTTACTGCCGAAACGACCCAGGGCACGATCCACTTTCATGAGTGGATCGGCGATGGCTGGGCCATTCTTTTTTCTCACCCCAAAGACTTCACCCCGGTCTGCACCACAGAGCTGGGGAGCGTGGCCAGCCTGGAGCACGAATTTCGCAAGCGCAACACCAAGGTGATTGGCCTGAGCGTCGATCCGGTCAGCAGCCACGGAAAATGGGCCGTCGATATCGAAGAGACCGGCGGCTACAAGGTGAACTACCCCATGATCGGGGACACCGAGCTCAAGGTGGCCAAGCTGTACGACATGTTGCCCGCCGATTCAGGCGAGACGTCCGAAGGCCGCACGGCCGCGAACAATGCCACCGTCCGCACCGTCTTCATCATCGGTCCGGACAAGAAGATCAAGCTGCACCTGAGCTATCCCATGACCACTGGCCGCAACTTTCCGGAATTGCTGCGGGTCATCGATTCCATGCAGCTGACGGCCAGGCACAAGGTGGCCACTCCGGCGGACTGGAAGCAGGGCGACGATGTCATCATCCTGCCCTCGGTTTCGGACGAGGAAGCCAAGCTGAAGTATGCCGACGGCTGGAAATCACCCAAGCCTTACCTTCGCCTCGTTCCCCAGCCGGAGTAGCCGTCGCCAGGTAATTATGCAAAGAGTCGCGTTCCTTCTGCGGTTGCGCCCCGGCACTGAAGAGGCGTACGACAAAGCCCATGCAGAAGTTTGGCCGGAGATGCTGGCGCTGCTCAAGCGCGCCGGTATCTCCGAGTACTCCATCTTCCGCCGCGACCAGCTTCTCATTTTGATCGATGCAGGTCGAGAATTTCGAGGAGACCTGGGCGCGCATCGAAGCCGATCCGGTCAATACTCGCTGGCAGCAGGCAATGGCTCCATACTTTGCGCCGCTCGATCCGGCGTTGTGCGCCCCGGGGAGCGCTTTCCCATGCTGCGCGAAGTCTTCTACATGCCGTAGCTCAGGTGGCGAACTGATCTAGCAGCAGATGGAGCGACTGCCGTAGCAGCTTCTTGTTACTTTGCTCCGCCGTCACCACCTCGAGTCCGCCCTCCAGCGTCAGGCTGGCGTAGCCATGAACCATGCTCCACGCAGTCGCAACCAGGGCCTGTTGGCGTCCTGGCGGTGCGCTCGGGCAGCAGGTCCAGCGCCGCTTTCTCTAATAGCAAATAGCCTCGTGTCCGGCCTTTCCAACCTCCGGATATTGTCCTTGGAATTCCCGCCCTCCCACATCACTTTGAAGTGGGACCGGTGTTCCAGCGCGAAGTCGACATAGGCGACGCCCATCTCCACCAGGCGTTTGACCTTGTCTTTGGGATGGCTTTGCGCGGCCCGCGCCAGCGCATCGCGGAACAAGACAAAGCCTTCCGCGGCAATTTCGGCCAGCAACGCCTCTTTGTCTTTGAAATGACGATAAGGGGCGGCCACGCTCACGCCTGCCAGGCGCGGCGGCATCGCTCAGGGCCAGGCCCTTGACGCCATGCTCCTCGACCAGCTGACAGCGCGGCCCGCATCAGGGCTGCGCGCAGGTCTCCGTGATGATAAGGGCGTTTCTTGGAGGCGAGTCATCTGAATTTAATTCTACATGGATGTGAATCCAATTAACATTTATGTTAATCTCTTTCACATGCGGAATCATTCTTCGCAACTGAGAAAGGTGGTGGCCGCAGGGTAGCTGTATCGCCCGCGCTGACCGTGCTGGGGTTCATCATGGCAGCCGACCTGGTGTTTTGCGTGCTGGGTCTGGTGGTGGACCATCGCGTGATTACCGGAGCGCCGGCCTGGCTTAAGCCGGCAAAGTTTGCGCTCTCCACCATGATCGCTGCCTGGAGCTTTGCCTTCTGCATTGCATCGACCAGCATCTGGCCGCGTATCAGCGCGCGCGCTCGACATCATCTTGGCGGCGGGCTTGTTTATTGAGATCGCGCTGATTGACATGCAGGCGGCGCGGGGCACCAGCAGCCATTTCAACTTTGCCACCCATTTTGATGGCGCGGTCTTTGCCGTCATGGGGGTGAGCATCGCCTGCATCTGGCTGTCGATGCTGCTGCTCACGGTGGTCCTCTTCCGCCAGCCCTTTGCTGGGTCTGCCTGGGGATGGTCGCTTCGGCTGGGCATGGTCCTGGCGCTGATTGGGACCGGCTCAGGGGGTCTGATGACCGTGCCGAATTCCCAGCAACTGGCGGAAGCGCATGCTACCGGCCGGCTTCCTATTGCGGGCGCGCACACCGTGGGTGCGCCGGATGGCGGCCGCGGATTGCCGGTTACCGGTTGGAGCGCCGATCACGGCGATCTGCGTATCGCTCACTTTCTGGGCATGCATGGTTTGCAGGTATTGCCGCTGCTGGCCTGGTGGATCGCCCGTCGCAGAGCACTGGCAAGCGAGCGGACGCAGCGTAATCTGATCTTTGCCGCAGCCGCCAGCTATCTGGCGCTTTTCGGGCTGCATTCTCTGGCAGGCCTTCCGAGGGCAGTCGATTGCACAGCCGGATGGTTTAACGTTGGAAAGCTTTGCTGTGTGGCTGATGCTTACAGCGATTGCCGTGGTCGTGATCAGCGGCAACCAAGTCACTCATATTTTCGAAACTAAGGAAGGCATTTCATGACTGCAGATGCGCTCTTTCGACTTTGCAACAGCATGGCGCTGGCCGGTTGGCTTCTGTTGGTGGTCACGGGTTGGTCGGCTCGTGCGTCGCGTGTGATCTCTTCGCTGATCACCGGTCTGCTGGTGCCGGCGCTCCTGATGTGGCCTCTACCTGGTGCTGATCGCCACGCACTGGGGCGGCCACAGGGGTGGATTCAGCTCTCTCAGTGGTGTCATGTTGCTATTCACCGACCGCTGGCTGGTGCTCGCCGGATGGGTCCATTATCTGGCCTTCGACCTTTTCATCGGCAGCTGGCAGGTACGCGATGCGAGGCGCAACCGAGTGCCGTTTGTGCTCGTGGTCCCGTGCCTGGTGCTGACTTTCCTCTTCGGGCCGATCGGGCTATTGCTGTATCTGCTTCTGGCGGGCGTGGCATCGCGTGGCAAAGCCTGGCCTGGTCACCCGGCAGTCGTGACCTAGCGAAAGAATCTCTAAACAGCACTGCGCTAACCCTGTAACTCTCAAGGGACTGGTCCGTTCGTCGAATCTCTTCCCAGGACCAGTCCCAAAGCGCTGAGCCCGCATGCTGGCGGACCTGCCACGGTCATTTCCTATGGAGCCGTGACTTTCGTGGGAACTACCGACAGAGTGCTCATGGGCCTTCGGTCCCACCCAAGCGGAGAAAAGGGCATCTGCTGTCTCTGCTCAGCCACTACTTTGCAATGGAAGCGACCACCCTCCCCTTTGTCATCCCGACCGAAGCGCAGCGTAGCGGAGGGATCTGCAGTTCAGCGGACCTCTCGTGGAAATGTTTCTCGACCGAGCGGACGGCACTGGAGGACCTGCTGCCTCTCAACCAGCAATCAGCTCACGTAATCTTCAGATCGTTCACCGCCCGATAGGCCTGGTTGATGGCACAGTCGGTGTAGGCGTAAGCGTCGGCATCGGCATTGGCGATGGCGATGCGGCCAAACGGCTTCCGTGCCTCGACGCAAGGCAGGGGGCCGCCTTCCAACCAGAACGGATCCCACAGAGAGTTGTATTGATAGGCATATCCGTGTGGCCAGCGATTGACCGTGATCGCGGCGATATCGCGCGCGGGATCAAATCCGCCGGCGCCGAGGCTGCGGGCAAGCTGCTCCCGGATATTTCTTTCGAAGGTCTCGAATGAGGTCGCATACAGATCGGCGCGTCCGGCACGATGCTGGCTGCGCGCCGGCAGTCCGGGCTGACAGGGATAGCGTTCCATGGTGAGCACGATCGGCTCCTCCGGCCGCTTGGTGCAATGGTAATCGCCAATGCTCACGCGACGGTCAAGGCCGAACTCAGTGAAATAACATCCAGGCGCAGTGACGCTTCGCGTCTGTAACCGTACAAAGCTCTCCCAATTTCTCAGAGCCACGTTGGTGTAGACAATCGGCACCTTCTCCGCCGATCGCAAAGCCGCCAGCTGCGCGCGCCGGCAACTCGTTGGTGAGGTAAGGGAATGACCGGGTGCCAGCAGGCCAGAATGCAATGGGCCGCCTTTACCGTGTACAACCGGCCCTGCTGCACATAAGTGACCTCCACCTCTTTCGCAGTGGATGGGTCTCCCTCATGGCGAACCCGGACAACCGTGCTGTTCAAGCGGATGCGCGTCGGCTGGCCCGGTTGATCGAGCTGCTCATAGCGAACCTGAGAAGTGACAATGTCGTCCGCTGAATTGCCGGGTACAGCCTCGGGAATCAGCGAACGCACCATGAGTCGCGCGATGGAGGAGTTTCCATCAGGGAAATGAAAGAAATATTTTTCGGCTTCCTCGTTAGGGATGGCGTCGCGGCCCATCCCCGGACCCGCACCAGGCGTGAGTTTGAGGCCGTCGAATCCGGGCATGTCCAAGCCCCACGCATCCTGAGCCGAGATGGCGTCAATGCCCACACCATAAAGCGATTTCTGTTCCGGATCCAGCATGGTGACAACCTGCGGATCGACTTTGACCAGCTTGGTCAGGTAGTCGGCATAGCTCATGCGCGCCAGCTTCGCCTTCTTCTGCTCCGAAGAGAGGCCCGGCATCAGATCCTCGTCAAGCGCATAGAGGCGCTTCAAATCCGCTTTGGCTTTGTCCGTCATCGGCGCCTGCGCGGCGAACTCCTGCCACATCTTCTCGCCCATGCCTGGGCGAAGGCTGACGACCAGGCGATCGGCGCCAAAAGTTTCCTGGTCAAAAAAGATCTTCTGCTTAAGCCCGAGAGAGGGGTAGAGCTTTTTGTCCAGGTGCGTTGGCGTAGGAGGAAACATCGATGCCCAGATCGCGAATCACTCCCTTCGCGACCGGACTGTAGGGAGCCGGGCTCTCGATCGAAAACGTGCCCCCGTAGCCCAGCATGAAGGTCTTGTCTACCTGAAACTCGTTGCGTTTGGCGTGCCCGCCGAAGTCATCGTGGTTCTCGAGGATGAGCACGCGCGCCGTTTTGCCGGCGGCCTGGTGGAAGAAGCGCGCGGAAGAGAGGCCGCTGATGCCGCCGCCCACCACGATCAGGTCGTAGCTTTCGCCGGTGCTTTCAGGCTGCCCGGCGGTGGTCCAGAATGTACCGTCGCGCAGCCGATGTGCCACCTCAAACGCGCCCGGGTGGCTGCCGCGCATTCCATGCGCGGCCGGCGGGTCATAGCCGGGACGGTCCTGCGGTCTCCGGCAGCCGCCTGGCCGAAGAGAACGAGTGCGGGGTGATCGCCGCGGCAATGGCCATGGCCGCACCGTTCATGAAGTCGCGGCGAGTAATGCGGCAATCCATGCCCAGTTCTTTGTCAGTCCAACTCATCGATAATCCTCTGGTCTGCCGTGCCGTCTCCCGGGTCATCAGCCACTGTGACAGAAAGATGGTGATCACCGAAAACAAAAAGATCAGGGTCGCAATGGCGTTCATTTCCGGGGTCGCGCCGCGCCGCAGGCGTGACCAGATCTCGAGCGGCAGCGTGTTCTCCCTGCCGATCAGGAAGAAAGTGACGGCAATCTCATCCATGGAGAGGGTGAAGACCAGCAGCGCCGTGCCCAGCAAGGAGGTCCGCAAACCGGGCAGGACAATGCGCACCAGGGTCTGCAGCCGGCTTGCTCCCAGGTCCGCGGAAGCTTCTTCGAGCGAGCGATCGAGCTTGGCCAGGCCGGCAAAGATCTCCGTCGTCGCGACCGCCGTCAACGCGGTCGAATGACCGAGAATCACCGTGACCAGGCTCAGATGGAATCCACTGCTCACGGTCAGCAAGAGCAGCGAGATGCCGGTGATGACGCCGGGAACGATCAGCGGCAGCAGCACCAGCCGTTGAAAGGCCGCTTTGCCCGGGAACGAATAGCGATCGAGCGCGTAGGCTGCGGGAAAGCCAATCAACATCGACAACACAACGGTGGAGAGGGCGACGATGGCGCTATTGCCGACCGCGGTCCACATGGCGGAGTCGGCGAACAGGGTGCGGTACCAATCGAGCGTCCAATGTTGTGGCGGAAAGCCGCCCACGCCATCACGGTTGAAGGAGTAGACCACCAGCACCACGATGGGCAGATAGAGAAAGGCATAAGCGGCGCCGGCGTAGGCAAACGATAGGGCGCGACCGGTCTTCATGCCACCCTCCAGCGGCGTTCGAGCCTCTGCGTGACGGTGAGAATGACAAGCACCATCACCAGGATCAGAACGGCAACCGCCGCTCCCAGCGGCCAGTTGTAATCCGCGCCGAAGAGGTTGGCCACGATATTGGCGATCATCACGCTGCTCGGGCCACCTAACAAGCAGCGGCGCCAGAAAGTCACCGAAGCTGAGCAAAAAGGCAAAGGTAGCGCCGGAGAGAACGCCGGGCAGCGACAGCGGAAGGATCACCCGGGTAAAGGTCTGCCAGGCCGTGGCGCCCAGGTCGCTCGAAGACTCGAGCAGCTCACGGGGAATCTTTTCGAGCGATGCCACCACCGGCAGCACCACAAAGGGCACATAGATGTGGGTCAGCGTGACGATCACGGCAAAGGGGCTGTACAGCAGGAAGCCGAGAGGATGCCGGGTTGCGTGGCACCACAGCAGCAGGGTATTCATCACACCCTCGTTGCCGAAGATGACCTTCCAGGCGTAGGCGCGGACCAGGTAGCTGATCCACAGCGGAATAATCACTGCCTGGTAAAGCATCCGCCGGTACTTGCCGGCCTGAAAAACAAGAAAGCACGCCAGGGGATAACCGATCAGCAGCGAGAGCACCACCACCGAGAAGGCGATACGCATGGAGCGGAGAATGACGGTGAGATAGAGCGGCGTGTTGACCAGGTGCAGATAATTCGCCAGCGTTGCATGGCGAAGCACTTGCTGCCCGGCGTCCAGGCTCCAGAAGCTGTAACAAAAGAGCAGGCAGTAAGGGGCGAACAGAAACAGCGCGATCCAGGCGAACGGAGGCAGCGTCACCAGCCATGCAGACGAGACGGGACCGGCGCCATGTTATTCGCTGCTCCAGCGGAACCAGGTCTTGCGCCTCGAAAGGCAAAGCCAGCCGCCGTTACTGCGCGGCCCGGCAACGCGCGCCGATAGCTCCATGCCCGGCCGCACAGCGCAGCGTCAGCAGAGAATCGGCTCCGTGAAACTGTTCCGCAACTACTTCTGCGACAAATCGCACCCGCTGCTCGCCCGTGTCTCCGACGCGGGTGCGATGCATTCCGGGCGCAGCGAAAAAGTGACCGGGCCGTCCGCCAGCTCGACGGGCACAGAGAAAGCTCCGCAGTCCGCCACACCCTGCCGAACGGTCCCCGCGACCAGGTTGCTCTTGCCCAGAAACGAGGCCGCATAAGCGGTGCGCGGCGTGGAGTAGATCGCGCGCGGCGTGCCGCACTGCTCTACCTTGCCGTGGCGAAGCAAGACGACGCGATCGGAGATGGCCAACGCCTCACTCTGGTCGTGGGTGACAAAGATAAAGGTGATGCCGACCTCCCGCTGCAGCAGCTTCAGCTCACGCTGCATTTCCAGGCGCAGATTGGCATCCAGGGCCGAGAGCGGTTCATCGAGCAACAGCAGCCGGGGCCGGTTGACCAGCGCCCGGGCCAGCGCCACCCGCTGCTTTTGCCCTCCGCTGATTTGCCGCGGGAAGTGTTTGGCAAAGCGCTCCATGCGGACTTTCTCGAGCGCCTCCTCCACCCGCGTGGTCATTTCGTCGCGCGCACATCCCCGCACCCGCAAGCCGTACGCCACGTTGTCAAAAACGCTCATGTGAGGAAAGAGGGCATAGCTCTGGAAGACGGTATGGATCGGGCGGCGATGCGGCGGCATCGCATCGAGCCGCTGATCCTCAAGCAAAATGCGTCCCGCGGTGGCCTCCTCAAACCCAGCCAGGATGCGCAGCAGCGTGGTTTTGCCCGAGCCGCTCTCGCCCAGCAGGGTGAGAAACTCGCCCTGTTCCACGTCCAGCGAAATGGATTCCAGCACCGTGTGCTCGCCGAAGCGTTTGCCTACGCTCTCCAGGCGCAGAAAGCCGCTCACTGGCTGGCCTTTACTTCGTTCCATATCTCGGTATATTTCGCGCGCCGCGGCACATCCTGCCAGAAGACAATCTGGTGCTGATAGGCATCGATGTCATCCAGGTGCAGGCTGTGGCGCTGCTCCGCCGTCATCAACGCGGCGGCTTGCGGGTTGGCCGGGATGTATCCCGTAACATCGCTGAGCTGTTTCTGCGCCTGGGCGGAGGTGAGGTAATTCAATAGCTGGTAGGCGAGTTCCTTGTTGTCGCTGGAGGAGGTGATCATCAGGTGGTCGATCCAGCCGGTGGTGCCTTCGGCGGGAATCTCTTCCTGGATGGGCAGGCCGCTCTTATGCAGCTGGTTGGTCACCAGCGGCCAACCCATGGCTGCGATCACCTCGTGGTTCTGAAACAGGTTGGTCAGCTCCCCGCCGGTGGTCCAAAGCTTGCGGATATTGGGCTTCAGCGCGATCAGCTTTTGCTTCACCTGCTGCAGTTGCGCATCGTCCAGGTTATAGATGGCCGCCGGGTCCGTCTTGCCGAAGCCGAGCACTTCCGCCGCCATGTACATGGTGGAGAGGTCGTCCCAGAACGATAGCTTGTTGGCAAATTTCGGATCCCACAGCTCGGCCCAGGTCGCGGGCGCTTTGGCAAAGGCGGTGGTGTCGTAGAGCAGGGGATTGGGGCCCCAGGTGAGGGGCACGCCGTAGACCTTGCCGTTTTGCCTGACCAGCGGCCTGGAGGTGAGGTTAGGCGAAAGCTGGGCGTAGTTGGGGATCTTGCTCAGATCGAGCGGAGCGACCAGGCCGGAGCGGCTGAGCATGGTGGCCACGTCGCTCGAGGGCGAGATCACGTCGTAATTGGAAGAGCGCCCCCGCGTAACTTAGCCACCAGCTCATCGCTGGACCCCATATAGGCCGCGGTTACTTTGCATTGGCATTGGGCTTCGAAGCCCTGGATGAAAGAAGGGTCGGCATAACCCTCCCAAACCAGCAGGCTCAGCGTGGGCGGCGCCTTCTTGCAGCCGGCAAGAATGGCAAGCGCCGCCACGCTGAAAAGTAGAAGTGATTCTTTTGAACAAAGGCTGCTCCAAACTTCGCAGTTTTGGCGTGAATTGTGGGGCACGCACAATGTCTTTGACCGAGAGGATTTTATCGTCGCAGGACGGGGCAACGGATTGGCTAATTTTCCGAAATTACTACAAGGGTCTACCCGTGGCAACGTCTTTCCTGAGACACTTTATCAGTCATATAATGCAGTCAAGGTTCCTCGAGCGATTGTCTTCTCTCTCCAATTTCGCAGCACCCCGCCTCGCCGGCACCTTTTGCCGGATGCGGTGGTTTCTCCGCTATGCCCGCGGCGAAGCCCGGCTGTGCCGGCGGCCCAACCCCATGTCTCCTCGAACGCTAGAGCATTCTCCTGGCTGCACCCGGCCTCCGCACGATTGACGGCCCCCTGGGCAAAGGACGAATCCCCATGTACCACCTTCTCGAGAAGGAACTCGCCACCTTTGAAGCACGTACCCCTGGTTCGAAAGCCGCGCTCAAGCGCGCCGAACCCCGCATGCCGCTTGGCGTTGCCAGCAACTTCCGCAGTTACGAGCCCTGGCCGCTGTTTGTAAAAGACGCCAAGGGAACCCACATCCACGATCTCGACGGCAACGAATACATCGATTTCAATCTGTGCTTCGGCGCCCTGATGGCCGGCCACTGCCACCCGGCCGTGGTTGCCGCGGTGCAGGAGCGGCTGGTTACCGGCACCATGTACGGCATGCCGCACACCCTGGAGTACGACCTCGCAGACGAGATTTGCCAGCGCTTTCCCGTGGAGCAGGTGCGTTTCGGCAGCAGCGGAACCGAGGTCACCATGCACGCGATCCGGATCGCGCGCGGCTTCACCGGCCGCGACAAAATCATCAAGATGGAGGGCGCCTACCACGGCGTTCACGACTCCGTCCTGGTGAGCATGAAGCCTAAGCTCGAGCTCGTCGGCGATCCCGATCGGCCCAACCAGGTGCCGGCCTCGGGTGGAGTTCCCGCCGACACGGTGAAGAACACGCTGGTGGCGCAGTTCAACGACCTGAAGGCGGTCAACGGCCTTTTCAAGGAAAATCCAGGCCAGATTGCCGCCGTCATCGTGGAACCCATCATGATGAACATCGGCATCTGCATGCCGGAGCCGGGCTACCTGGAAGGGTTGCGCGAGATCTGCACCCGCGAGGGCGCGCTGCTCATTTTCGACGAGGTAAAGACCGGCGCCAAGCTGGGCCGCGGCGGAGCCTGTGAGTACTTCAACATCAAGGCCGACATCGTGACCTTGGCCAAGTCCATCGGCGGTGGTTTCCCGCTGGCTGCCTTCGCCGCCAGCAAGCAGGTGATGGACGTGATCGCGGAGCAGAAGGTCTTCCACGCCGGCACCTATGCCACCAATCCGCTGGTCATGGCGGCAGGTCTTGCGACCTTTCGTGAAGTGCTCACGCCCGCGGGCTACGCTCACATCGGCAAGGTGAGCGATGCCCTGGTCTCCGGTTACAAGCAGATTGTGCAGAAGACCGGCCTCGAAGCCTACGTGGAGAGCGCCGGAGCCAATGGCGCCATGCTGCTCTATCGCCACAAGATTCGTAACTATCGCGAGTGGCACGCGGTCGATACGAATCTGTGGAAGCTCTACTGGTTCGGTATGTTGAACCGCGGCGTGATGGCGCAGCCTTACTGGTGGGACGAGCAGTGGACCATCTCCGTCGCGCACTCCATGGCGGATGTGGACAAGCACCTCTCGGCCTTTGAAGAAGTGGCGCCGGCGCTGGCCCAGGCCCAGCAGGAAACCACTGCGCCGCGGCCGCGATCAGGTAGGTGGCTCGCAGAAAGGATCCGAATATGGCTGTCTCGCAGACCAGTTGTGAACCGATGTTTATCAATGGGGAATGGACGGAAGGTTCTTCCGGCAAGCGCATTCCTGTCTACGACCCTTCGACCGAAGAGGTCATCGCCGAAATTCCTGACGCCAGCGCAGCCGATATCGATGCCGCGGTGGCCGCGGCGCGCTACGCCTTCGACGAAGGTGGCTGGCCGCAGACCACGGCACAGGATCGAGGCCGCATCCTCTTTCGCATTGCGGCCAAGCTTCGCGAAGAAGCTGCGCAGCTGGCGGAGTTGGAGTCGCGCAACTGCGGCAAGCCGATTGTCGAGTCGGAATACGACATCGCCGATGCCGCCACCTGCTTTGAGTACTACGGCGGCCTGGCCAACAAGGTCTCCGGCCTGGTCAACCCTGTCCCCGACAATGCCCTCAGCCTTTCGTTGAAAGAGCCGGTTGGGGTTGCGGGGCAGATCATTCCCTGGAACTACCCCATCGGCATGGCCGCGTGGAAGCTGGCGCCGGCGCTCGCCGCAGGCTGCACCTGCGTGTTGAAGCCGGCGGAGCAGACGCCGCTGACCATGTTGAAGCTGGCCGGCTGGCTGGCGGAGTGCGGAGTTCCTGCCGGCGTGGTCAACGTGGTGACCGGGCTGGGTGAGACAGCGGGCGCCGCCATCGTCGCCCATCCTGACGTGGACAAGAGTTGCCTTCACCGGATCGGCTGCGGTGGGCAAGCTGATCATGAAATCGGCTGCCGACACCCTCAAGCGCGTGACCCTCGAGCTGGGCGGCAAGTCGCCCAACATCTTCTTTGCCGATGCGGATTTTGAAGCTGCCATCGATGGCGCGCTGTTTGGGATTTTCATCAACCAGGGCGAGGTCTGCTCGGCCGGCAGCAGGGTGCTGGTGCAGCGGTCGATTTATCCGAAATTTCTCGAGGCGATGACGGAAAAGGCGCGCACCATCAAGCTGGGGCCGCCGCTCGACCGCTCCACCAAGATGGGTCCGCTGGTCAGCCGCGAACAATACGACCGGGTCTCTGCCTATCAGCAGCTGGGCAAGTCCGAAGCCAAGTTAGCGCTCGGCGGCGGCAGGCCTGCTTCCATGAGCCGCGGCTACTACGTGGAGCCCACCATTTTTTACGACGTTGACAACTCCTCGCGCATCGCGCGGGAAGAGATCTTCGGCCCGGTGGCTGCCGTCATCCCCTTCGACGACGAGCGCGAGGCGCTTGCAGATCGCCAACGACACCTCCTTCGGACTGGCCGCCGCCGTCTGGTCGCGCGACATCTATCGCGCCCTGCGCATGGTCAAGGCCATCCGCGCCGGAATGGTGTGGGTCAATCACATGCAGCCCACCTACGTGGAAGCGCCGTGGGGTGGCTTTAAGCAATCGGGATTTCGGCAGGGAACTGGGGATCCATGGCATCGACGAATATCTCGAGACCAAGCAGGTGCATATCAATCTGAACGAAGCGCCGATTGGATGGTATTGAAGCTATGTCCATCATTCGACTGAAGACAGAAATTCCGGGACCCAATTCGCGCGCGTTGACGGCCCGCCGGTCGCAGGCCATCCCGCGCGGGGTCTACGCCTCCACCCCGCTGTTTGTCCGTCACGCCGAGGGCGCGATCCTCGAAGATGTAGACGGCAACCGCTTCATCGACCTGGGCGGCGGCATTGGCTGCACCAACGTTGGCCACCGCAATCCGCGCGTGCTGCAGCGCGCTTCGCTCACAGCTGGATGCCTTTCTCCATCTCTGCTTCCAGGTGACCGGCTACGAAAGCTATGTTGAGCTGGCGGAAAAGCTCAACCAGCTCACGCCCGGCAACTTTGCCAAGAAGACTTTTCTGGTGAACAGCGGCGCGGAGGCAGTGGAGAACGCGGTGAAGATCGCGCGCGCCTTTACCGGCCGTCCCGCGGTTCTCTCCGTGGAAGATGGGTTTCACGGCCGCACCATGATGGGCATGTCGCTCACCAGCAAGACCCATCCCTACAAGGAAGGCTTCGGCCCGTTCCTGCCGGATGTCTACCGCATCCCTTACGGCGTGCCCGCCAATGCGCGGCTTGTCCAACCGGGGACCGATGACCGCGGCGCAGGTAAACGAATTGCTCGATCAGACCTTTCGTCGCGTGGTGGCGGCTGAATCCGTTGCCGCCATTGTGGTTGAGCCGGTGCTGGGCGAAGGTGGATTCGTCGTGCCGCCGGCCGGATTTCTTACCGGCGCTGGCGCAGATCTGCCGTGAGCGCGGCATCGTCTTTATTGCCGATGAGGTGCAGACCGGGTTTGGCCGTACCGGCGAACTTTTTGCCTGTACGCATTTCGGCATCGAGCCCGATCTCATTCTCACCGCCAAGTCTCTCGGCGGTGGCATGCCCCTGGCGGCGATCACCGGCCGCGCGGAGATCATGGATGCCCCCGGGCCCGGCGGCCTGGGCGGAACATTCGGCGGCAACCCCGCATGTTGCGCCGCGGCATTGGCGGTGTTGGAAGAATTTGCCGATGGGCAGTTACTGGCGCGCGCCCGCTCGTTAGGGGAACAATTTCAGCGCCAAGCGACCGCCTGGCAACGGCAGCATGCCTTCATCGGCGATGTTCGCGGAGTGGGCGCCATGCAGGCCATGGAGTTTGTCGACGCCAATGGAGCGCCCTGTGCCCCGGCGGCAAAAAAGCTGGTGCAGCATTGTCTGCATCACGGCGTGCTGGTGCTGACCGCGGAACGTATGACAACATCATCCGCCTGCTGATGCCGCTGACCATTACCGATGAGGAATTCAACCAGGCGCTGCAAGTGCTGGAAGACGGCTTGAGCGCAGTTGCAGCCGAGTTGGGAGAACTTGCCAGCTTGGCGCGGTAAAGTAGCTAACAAAGGAAAACCCATGAGCGAGACCGTAACCGACATCACGATGACCAGCCAGGAAGTGTCCGATTGGACCAAGAAGCTGAACTACGGCACCTGGCGCTACCAGAAGAGCTGGAATCCCCTGCACATCGTCGATGCCGAGGGCTGCTACTTCACCGACGGGAATGGCAAACGCTACCTCGACTTCTCCTCGCAGTTGATGTGCTGCAACCTGGGGCACAAGAATCAAGCCGTAATTCAGGCGATTGAAGAGCAGGCGCGGAAGCTGGCATACATCATGCCGGCCTACGCGACCGATACGCGCGTGGAGCTGAGCCGTCTTCTGCTCGAGGTATTGCCTGAGGGGCTGACCAAGTTCTTTTTCACCACCTCGGGCACCGAGGCCAACGAGGCTGCCTTCAAGATCGCCCGCATGTATACCGGCAAGACCAAGATCATCGCCCGCTACCGCTCGTATCACGGGTCCACCATGGCCTCCATCGCCGCCACGGGCGATCCTCGCCGCTGGCCCATGGAGCCGGGCGGCAAGGGACAGGGCTTTCTGTTCGCGCCCGAGGTCAACTGTTACAAATGTCCCATCAGGCACACTTATCCCGGAGTGCGGCATTGCCTGCGCCGATTACCTGGAGCACATGATCGAGAACGAAAGCGATGTGGCCGCGGTCATCGTCGAGCCGGTGGTCGGCACCAACGGCGTGCTGGTGCCTCCGCCGGAATACATGCCGAAGCTGCGCGAGATCTGTGACCGTCACGGAGTCTTGTTGATCGCCGATGAAGTCATGTCGGGCTGGGGCCGCACCGGCGAATGGTTTGCCATGGACCACTGGGGAGTAAAGCCGGACATTCTGGTCACCGCCAAGGGCATCACCTCGGCCTATGTCCCGCTTGGGCTTTGCGCCACCACAGGCAAGATCGCCGAATACTTTGAGGACCACTTCTTCGCCCACGGGCATACCTATGAGGCGCATCCGATGACGCTGGCGCCCGCCGTGGCGGCCATCAAGGAGCTGCAGCGGCTTGACCTGGTGAACCGCGCCCGCGAAATGGGTAAGTACTTGGGCGAAAAGCTGCACGCGCTCAAGCCCAAGCATCCCTCGATCGGCGAAGTGCGTGGCCTGGGTCTTTTCTGGGCGTTGGAAATGGTGAAAGACCAGGCCAACAAGACACCCTTCAACACCAAGCAGGACAAGGTCGACGGAAAGGTAACTGTGGTGGATCGGGTGGCCGCGGAGATGATGAAGCGGGGCGTTTCCATTCAGGCCTGGATCAGCCACTTCGTGATCGCGCCGCCCCTGATCATCGAGAAGCAGGAAATAGACTTTGCGGTTGAGCAGCTGGATCAATCCCTGGCCATCGCCGACGCCGCGATCTAAAGGCGTAACAATGAGCGTCCCGCGCTTGGCTCAGCTACTGAGACCTGGGTGCCGCCATATCTCGCTCGTTATTCGCGAGATGTGGGTTCAGAATCGCGACCGTTGGTCGCCCCTTTACATGTGCCAGGGACCCGCCGCTTTCTAAGTCATACGATGCTTGAGGTCGCGAGCGAGAAGCCGGTGAAACAAGTGCTCCCCGGTCTCCCGGCGCACCGAGAGCCGGCCGGCACCATAAGCGCGGGAATGCAGTCCGCGCTGTACTGACTCGCAAATATCCACATCCTCGGCCTGCACCCGGTCACTCACCGCAACACTCTCCGCGTTGTACTCCGCGCTGGTATCCCCAAAGAAGAAATCAAACACCACCAGGCACTTCTCCTGGCCCAGCGGAAGCACCAGGTTCGTGTCCATGACTCCCTCATAGAGGTTGATCATGAAATTAGGGTACAGCCAGTAATAGTACGCGCGATCGCCAGTACGCGTCTGCGCGACGGACGCATCCTGCGAAGCCACCATAGGGCTCGACTGAAGCGCATAATTCGTTCCATTCTCAATGGTGTATTCGCTGTAATCGAGCACGCTATTGAGGGCCTTGTGCAGGTGTGGGACGTGGTAACCGCCATCCAGGTAATTATCGACGTAAACCTTCCAGTTGCAGGCCAGCGTATAGCTCTTGCGGGCAAAAAAGCGCAGCCCGGAAACCGAAATCCGCTCCGCCAGGTCGCCCAGAAAGCTTTCGAGCGCCGGCGCCTCCTGGTTCAGATTGACAAAGACAAAGTTTTCCCAACTGGCGACGCGAACCGGAACCAGTCCGTTCGCGTCGCGGTCGAAATTACAAACACCAGCGAACTCAGGCGTGCCCTTGAGCGAACCGTCCAGCCCATAAGTCCATCCGTGATAAGGGCAGCGAAGATGCTGCGCGACTCCGCACGGCGCGGTCATGACCGCCGCCGCGTGATGGCGGCAAACATTGTAAAACGCGCGCAGTTGATCATCCGCTCCGCGAACCACAATGAGCGGCTCGCCGGCCAGATCAAGGTAAAAAACTGCCCCGCGCTCGGCGACCTGATCGACTGCGCCCGACCGCGATCCAGTTGCTGCCAAAAACCTGGTCGCGCTCCAGCCGCCCAATGCGCTCGTCAACGATACCAGGCGGCCGGGATCGTGTAAGCGTATTCGAGCGGCGCTTCCTCATCATAAAGCGCCAGCACGTCGGAGAGGGAATCATTCATAGCGCGATCTCCTTCGCTCAGAGCAGCAGCCCGGCTGATCGAGCGTTGCCCGCGCAGATAGACTGCCATGCCAGAAAGCAGCAGCACCAGCGTCATGGCGACGATCTTGAACAAGGCCATCCCCGGGTTTCGTTCATCTTCCGCAGGAAACATGGAAAGAATGATGGCGGCGCGCCGCCTTGGCCAATTGCGCCACGTGATTGGCGGACTTGCGCGCCGCCGTGCCGGTGAGCGCCTCCAGGCGCGCACGCCGGCCGCCACCCCGCCCTCCCCCACGATGGAGATCAGCCCGATATCGCCGGTGCGCCGCACGTGGGTGCCGCCGCACAGCTCGACCGACCAGCCCATCGCATTGCCGCCGGCATCTCCCATGGCGACCACCCGCACCTCGTCGCCGTATTTCTCGATGCTATTTTCTTGGTGTTGTGCGGCGCCGGTCAATCTAAGCAGTCGCTGCTTCAGAATCCAGCTGCCTCTTCCGGCACTGTGAAAGCGGACGACCCGTTCGTTCGGAATGTGCCACAGAACAAAAGCGTTATTGTTTTTGTTCACGGAGTGATTGGCGACCCTAAAAGCACGTGGTCAGACGGCACACACTATTGGCCAGCGATGTTGCGGGACGATCCGGCCTTTAATGGCCAGAACATCTATGTGTTCGAGTATCCAACTCCCATCTTAGGGAAAAGCTTCTCCATTGATCAGCTCGCAGACCATATGAGGTTGGTACTCAGCACTGATGGTGTGCTAGCACACTCGTCGATCACCTTTGTGTCACATAGCATGGGTGGGTTGGTGACCAGAGCATTCATACTCAAGTACAGGCAGAGCGTTGCCTCGAAGATTCGACTACTTTATTTCTTCGCTACACCGACGACGGGTACCCCTTACGCGAGCCTAGCCAAACTCGTTAGCCAGAACCAACAATTTGGACAACTGTACCCTATGAGTGCCGAGACAGACAATTACTTGGGCACGCTTCAAAGCGGTTGGCTAGCTGCGAACCTGGGCCTCAAGTCTTATTGCGGCTACGAGACACTTCCGACATACGGTTTCATTATTGTTGACCGCCAGAGCGCGACCAATCTGTGCACTGAGCGTCTTGACCCGATAGACGCGAACCACATAACTATTGTGAAACCGTCGAGCGTGACAAATACGTCCTACCGTGCACTCAAGAGCGCGATTCAAGAGACTGCGCCATCCGTGCATGACCACAAACAACAGTCGGTTCGCGCCGGTACGCAGCCGGGCAAGTTAGAAAAGCAGCAATCAAGCTCCGACGCCCAAGGCCTTGTCGTAAAGCAGGGTGAACCTAGCACACCAGATCTAAGAGCACGAGCTTTACGTTTGTCTGAAGAGATTTTGCAGTTTTTGTCGGAACGCCAGCGCAACGCGCCTGCGGCAATACAAGTACCGAGCGAAACCACGACGAGCGAGTCCTTCGCAGCTACCACTCCCCCCTATATGCGAGAAACCCTGACGCAGTATACTTCTATTTTTGAACCCAGAATCATCAGCGTCCACGACGAATTATCGAGTTGGGGACTGAAGGACAGTATGTTTGATGCCACCTATCGTGACGTGGGGCACATGTATGGCAATACGGACTGGTACATCAAGAAGATTGCGGACACGATACGCAAACTCGCTTTATGGGTTCCATCAGTTGGACTATACGAAGAAGTATCGGATGCCAAGCTTGCCGAAATGGCTATAGAAGAAGCCAAACGAATGGAGAGTATGTCCCAGGAGAGTTTGAATAGTAGAACAAAGGAGAATTATGATTCGACCATGGGGTTCTTCCAAACACATTTCCGCAACTGCTGTTTAGATAACGTCAAAAACCTTCGTGGAGTGATTGTGCGTAGACTTGGTCCTGAGGCTTTTGATGAGGTCGAAATGAGGATGTTTACTGATCTAATGGAAGTGGAATCTTTCCCTGGGAACCAAAATGCGTCCATTGCCGCTGTCCAAAATTATGCACCCAAATTACAGGCATTGGGCGAAGGATTGCTGAGCAAAGGCATGGTTACGACGATTCCACAGAGTTCAGCGCAGCCGGAGCAAAAACCGAATTCAAAATAAAGAGGCCGCTCCATCCAAGAAGTCCATTCCCCAAGACAATTCAGTTCATCTTGACAGCGGTTCCAAGATCGTGCTGCAAAGCAGTGGCGATTGCTCTCCTAACATGATTGGAGGTGCAAATACTGTCAATTGCGGCGCGCCTGCCAGAAACTTAATAAACAATCAAGCCACGATTCGTGCATGGGAAATTGGGCGAACGTTCGCAACTTCGTTCCTCGCATAGAACGGGGTTAGCAGCCAGACCCTGGACCCGGCTCGTGAGTGCTAGCAAATAGCACCATCGGTTCATTGAACTCGCCGAGTGCAAGCGTAATAGTTGCGGGGTCTAGTTGACCGGAGATGAATAGTGTGCTTTCGGCAAGGCTGCGTAGTGTCCGGCCGGGACGGCATGGTTCAGAAGCAGTAACCCTGCGCCACCCAGTAATGCCAGTCGCCAATGGCCTCGGCAGAGGATTGGTCGGGATCAACGGCGACCAGTTGTGATAGGGGAACAGCCAAAGTGCGATCGTGCCAGCGGATGAGCACGAGCATTTCGGCGGAGCAGGCGTCTTCCGGTGCCATACCCTGGACTTCGGCGGTTTCCCCCTTCCGGAGCGGTGAAACGACTTTGGCAGCGATGCACTTGGCCTGAAAAGGGAATCGGATTTTGTCCTCGAGGTAGTAATACCACCCCATGACCTGCTCTTCCGGCCCATTCGCGTCTGCGATGGCTTCATTGTGGATTCGGTCCTCCCGGACGGGGTCTTTCTTGGGTTTCTTCATCGGGAGACGATCCGCTGCAAGGTTTCGCGAAAGTTCCACGGCATCCACTCCGCAGGTTTGGCAGCAAGGTCCTCGGTATGCCGCTGCAGTTCAGTGAGGTAGTCGAAGGGGTTCACATCATTCAGCTCGCACGTATGGATCAGGCTCATGTATAGATCACCGACATCAGCGCCATTCAGCGTCTTATAGAAAAGTGAGTTCTTTCGGTGAAGAATCGCTTTCTTCAGAGCGCGTTCAACCAGATTGTTGTCGAGGGGGGCGCCGGGCTCGCGCAGAAACAGGGTCAGCGCTTGCCAGTGCCGTAGCATATAGCCGATGGCTTTGCCTAAGCCGGAGTTCGGCTCCACTTTGTTTTCCTTCAGCTGTGCGTCCAGCCACTGGTGTAGGTCCTTCATCACTGGTTGACTGTATTGCTGGTGAAGGTGCAATCGTTCTACGCGTGATAGCCCACGCTCGCGCGCCAGTCGGTCCTGGTGGTATACCTCGCCCAACGTCTCCAGCACATGCCGACAGGGTTCAGGAAAGTTGGGTGTGATCTGAACAAACTGCCGTCTTCCATGCGCGAGGCAGTGGGCGACTAATAACTTGATCGGCTTCGGCGCATTGCGTGACAACGCATCCGACATCTGAATCGGCATGGGCAGCTCCGCCGCGCGCCGCTTCAGCACGTCGGCAAGGTTCTCTCCCGCATGTTGTCGTCCGGTGAAGAACAGGGCAATCTTACGCCCTTCGGCCGTCGACACCACCCCGGAGGTGAAGATACCGGTACGTTCGCCTGCTTCCTCGGCGATGGCTCGTCGGAGCGCCAACACCTTCATGCTGGTATCGTCGTTGTGCAGAACCTCGCCTTGGGCCGCCTCTCGAATCAGCTCATCGCGCGCCGGTTTGACTAGCTCCGCCGCCTCCTCCACGATCTCCCATTGCGTGGACGCCGGTAGCGGGATCCCCAGGTTCTTTTCAAGATCTTCCAGCCGGTAGAACGGCATGCCCGTACCGTACTTCAACTGCGCAATCATGGCTGCCGCGCTTTCGTCGTACTTATCTTCGCCCACCCCTTCCGGTGCTCCCGCGCTATACACTTCTCCGCACAGATTGCAGCGCAAGCGCTGCAGATCATAGACGGTCGCAGTCAGGGGAGCTTGTCCCACGATGCGCACCAGACGCCTCGGCTCTTGCTGCTCGTAAACCTTGCCCTTCAGGCAGCCCGGGCACTTATCGCCATGTTTCAAGCTCTCGTGCGAAACCGTCACCCGGCGCGGGTTGCGATAATCTCCGGCCCCGTTTCGTCCATGGCCAGCCCCACTCGGTTTTGGTTTCCCAGGTTTCGCTGTGCCCTGTTGGTCCGCTGCTTTCGACGTTCCCTCGATGCCGGCCTTGTTCAGCACTGCTTCGGTCTTCTCCGTTGAGGCGGGAAACATCAACTCGCGCAGATCACGAATCGTGGTCTGCTGATCTGCGACCAGATCAGTGAGGTAGGTCAGGGCCTCCACCACACCCTTCAACTTGCGATACTCTTCCGCCGACAGCGAAGCGCGGGCGCGCTCCACCAGCTGATTCAACTCCTCACGATCCATGTCGATGAACTCGATGGCCGATCTCATCCTAACTCACTCAGCAGTTCGCGAAAGCGGGGGCTCAGA
>CAVWRV010000010.1:0-170753 GCA_963757515.1 uncultured Acidobacteriaceae bacterium
GCAAATTCGTCTTCGATCGCCTCGAACTCGGCGCAGATTTCGGACGCGGAGCTCGGAAAACCACGCCTCGGCCGAGGCACATCGGCCGGGGTCGGGCCGAAAGGCGGAAGGCTGTTCGGTCATGATTTTCGGGAACAATCCGGTTCGACGCAATCCCTCGGCGAGAGCAATCGCGCCCGCGAGCGCAACATTGAGCGAGCGCGCGCCGGGGCGCAACGGGATGACAACGCGAGACGCCGCGGCGCGATGCACTTCCTCGGGCACGCCGGCGCTCTCCCGGCCGAGGAGGATCGTGTCATCCGCCGCAAACATGAAACGATGCAGCGGGACGGTCCCGCTCGTCGTCATCAGGATCAACCGCGATTGCCGGGTCCGGCGGGCGAGGAACGCCGGCCACGATACATGACGGCAGATGACGAGATCGGCCGTATAATCGAGGACGGCACGTTTGAGCCGCCGATCATCGAGCAGGAAACCGCACGGCTCGATTAGATCGACGGCCACCCCAAAACACGCCGCGAGCCGCAGCAAGGCGCCGGTATTCTGCGGAATGTCGGGTTCGAACAAGGCGAGACGCACACGATCTCCGCTGACACGTTAGAGGCAGTATAAACGTGATGGTCTATACTCGGATCGCTGCCCAATTATGCGGCAGTCTGTCGCATAGTTCGCTGTCCTCAACAGTATAGCTAACCAGAACGTCTTCGGCACAGACATCAAGATCCGGCGAGTCGATTCGTGTGGTCAGATCTTCGACGGAGTCGAATACCACCGCGCGGCCGGTATGGCGCATCAGGTTGGGGGAAGCCGCTGACTGCTTGATCACAGCGCCTTTCGGCGCCAGGTTGCCGCAGAGCACCGCCATCGCTCCTTCCTTCTTCAGCGGCGCGGCGAGGCTACGGATCACATCCTGCCCCGGCACCTTTTCTGCACTGGAAATCGCGTCGCCGATGGTACCGCCGACGACGCTGGGCGCATGCAGATCAAGCAGCGAAGCAAGTTCGCGCATGAGAGCGGGCAGGCCGCCGGCATGGTGGAAATGCTCCATGTAGTGCGTGCCCGACGGCTTGAGGTTGAGCAATACCGGGACTTGCCGGCCTAGTTTGTCGAAGGCTTCGAGGTCGATTTTCACGCCGGCACGGCCGGCTATCGCGATCAGGTGAATCAGCCCGTTGGTGGAGCCGCCGATGGCCTGCAACACAATCATCGCGTTGCGGACGGAGGCGTCCGTAATCAGTTGGCTTGGCTTGGGCGCGCCGGAGATCGCCATCTCGGCGGCGCGCCTGCCGCTGGCCTCGGCAATGCGGCGGCGGTCGGCTTGGGTGGCCGGCGCCGTGGCGCTCATCGGCAGCGCCAGACCCAGCGCTTCGATGATGCAGGCCATGGTGCTCGCGGTCCCCATCACCATGCAGGTGCCGACGGAAGGAGCGAGGCGGCCGCTGATCAGTTCAGTCTCGGCAACGTCGATGGCGCCGGCGCGGTACTGCCCCCATAGCCGGCGACAATCTGTGCAGGCGCCCAGAACTTCACCCTTATGATGGCCCACCACCATCGGCCCTGTGGGTACGACGATGGCCGGAAGATCTGTGCTGGCAGCCGCCATAACCTGGGCGGGTAGGGTTTTGTCGCAACCACCGATCAGCACCACCGCGTCCATGGGCTGGGCACGAATCATTTCCTCGGTGTCCATGGCCATCAGGTTGCGCAGGAACATCGAAGTGGGGTGAGCGAAACTTTCGCCGATGGAAATGGTGGGAAACACCATCGGCAAGCCACCGGCGAGCAAAACGCCGCGCTTTACACTCTCGATCAGGTCGGGCACATTGCCATGACAGGGATTGAAGTCACTGAAGGTATTGGTTACACCGATGATCGGGCGGTCGAGTGCATCCTCTGAATAACCACTGGCCTTAATGAAGGCTTTGCGCAGGAACAACGAGAAACCTGCGTCACCATAGCTGGTGAGCCCTTTGCGCAGGCCCCTGGCGTCTCGTTCCTGCGGATCGTCCATCCCGCCATACTATACCGCGGCTATTCTCCCTGGACTGCTTCGAACGCGGCCTTGAGTTTTTGGTGAAGCTGTTGGAGATCACGGGTGTGCGCCAGAATCGACTCGGTCAGGGCCTCGAAGAAAATGCCTTCCGCGAGAGTCGTCCAACCTGCGCGGCGAACGATTTTAAGGAGCTCCTCGTGGTACTGCTCCCCGGGAAGACTGGCTATCGCCTGCTTCACTTCGCGGAGTCTCCGCTCGAAGCGCTGAACCTGATCCGCGGGGGCTTCAGGCTTTGACTTTGCCACAGTTGCCACGTACTTTCTCCTAGTCATAACGGTGCGTTTGCATCTGCGACAGAGTAGTGACAGGAGGATTAATTTCGTTTCAACGATTGTGGATTTTATCGGGAGCTTCCATGGGCGGCTAAATTATTGACCAAACCCTCAGGGGCTAAACAGGTTGCGGAAAAAGGTAGTTGCAGGATCCCTCCATCCGGCTAACCGAGGTCCTGGTACTCGCCACCCTACAATTCAGGATTGGCGCTTACGAACCTGTATAGAGTTGAAATCCGGCCCAGTACAGCGGTTTGCGGTATACCGCTGGAGAATGAATCAGCGACAACTTTGCCGCGCGTAGGGCTGCGTCAGGAGTGCTGCCGGCCGCGAGCTCTCCGTATAGCTTGTCCATCAGCAGCGGCGTGGAAGCATCGTTTACCTCCCACAGCGCGCCGATCACGTTGTGCGCTCCGGCGCGGAGAAATGCCCAGGACAAACCTACCAAACCCTCGCCGGCATAGGCGCGAAGGCCTGATCCATAGCAGGCGGAGATGGTTACCAGTCTGGCGTGCAGCGGATAACGCATGATGTCACGAGCGTAGAGTTTGAAGTTCTCGGGATTCCCGGGCGACGGGGAAAGCACTACCGCCGAATCCAGCGGATCCAATCGGCTTGCTGTGCCGTGAGCCACAAAGTGGATGTAGGAGAATTCATCTGGCTTGTCTGCCGCATACGCTGCGGGTACTGCCTCGGACTGCGTGACCACGGTCCTGCTGTCCGGCGGGAAGTGCTTTTCGATCCCGCGGATCTCGGCGAAGGCATTCACCAGGGTGTCATATCCGGTTCCGGCCGCGGTGGGGTTACCGATCAACAGCAGTTTCTTAGCGCTCTCTGCGGAAGAGCCCGGGGCAAGGCCGGAGAGCATGCGAATCGAGTTCGCACTGCTTATGGTTACATCTTCAATCCAATAGTGGGAGTCCGTTGGACTCCGGGGTGAGCAGCGTCTCAAAATTCAATCCGTTCAGCGCGCCATCCGGGATAATCACTACTTTGGAGCCCTTGGGAATCATGGCAGCAGCCGGACCCACGAGGGTGTCATACAGCATTTGCGCCGCCGGGTTTGCGTCGCGCAGCGGGTCGCTCGATTTCAGGATCGCATTCTGATAGCTCTGGACCTGAACTTCAATTGTGACTGCCCAGGAAGCGGGAAGAGATGCGTGCGATGAGGCGGTGACCAGCCACAACCAGGATTTTTCGGGGCCCAGCGAATAGAAGAGAATAGCGCTATCGAGCTTGCGGGCAACCGCCTGTACGTCCACCGCATGCTCTGGTTTTGCGTCGGGCTTCTGGTTTGCCAAACCCAGGCCTTCTGCCAGGGTTCTCGCCCGGCCGATATCGAGAAGCTGCAGAGCTTCCTCTTGCTTCTGCGAAGCGATAAGAAAGTTTGCGTAATCCCGGTAGAGCGCATCGCCGTTGGCAAAAAAAGGCAACCTGAGTTCTTCGTCTGTGACCGCTGCTCTCTGCTCTTCGAAGGTGCGGATCGCCTTGCGATACCAGAGATCCGCTTTCTTGGTCTGTTTTTTGCCGGCATAGAAGTCTCCGAGAGCACCATCGATATCTCCCTGCAGAGCGGGATCTGCCGCGGACTCGCTGGCTTACTTGCAGCAACAGTCGTTCGGGGTTTCGCTCATTTTCCTGCCGGGTGCGCGAGAAGTGCATCCAGATACTGCGTCTGCAAGTTCGTCAGATTTGTTCCCGGCCCTGTGCGCCGTATGGATCGCTTGCTCGTTATGCGCCTTCGCCGCATTCGAATCTGCCCTTGTCGATAGAACAGAAAGGCTAAGTCTGCCTGGATGTCTGCAATTTCTTAAGGCGCGTCAATGGCCATCGCAGCCTTGAGCGATTGCTCATAACAGGTTCTCGCTTCCTGCACGTTTGTCCAGCATATAATACGAGGCGACTGGCGTCCCTCAACCAGGTAACTTGCAGGCTCACGGTTCCAATTTCTTTCCCTTCTTTTTCCGCCTGCTGAAAATTGGAGAGGGCCTTCTCAAAGTCGCCCAGGTGTAAATAGGCGAGTCCAAGATTTCCAAGGCCACTTCGAGGATCACTCGCGCCTGGATCGGTCGGGCAGAATCCGCAGCTCCACTCAAGAGGGTCTAGGGCTTCGTCGTAGTGCCTCATTTCGATGGCGACTAAGCCAAGATTCAAGAGATCGCTCGCCTCAAGGAATGAATCCCGCTGTCCCGGGCGACTTGCAAACTTTTTCTGGAAAGATCCGCAGCCTCGGGCAAGTGGTTTCGATAGATTTGCACCACGGCTTCTGTCCGCAAGACTTCGCCCTTCAGCTCGGAATTGCTTGCATCGGAAAGGCGCTGGGCTTCCTGTAGCTCTGCATCCGACTGTTGTTCTTGGCCAAGCCTTGCGTGCGCTAACCAGAGAGGCAGATTTCTTTTGATCGCAAGATCGCCCCCCGCAGGATAGCTAACGCCCGGGCTGTTAAGCAGTGCGAGAACCTCTGGCCGGCGGCCTTGGTAAGTGAGAATCTCTGCTTCTAGGAGACGGAATTTCAAGGCCCAATCCGCGCCGCTGGACAGAAAATTCTTTGCGGGCCTTCGTTGCCTTCTGGCGGGCGACGTCGAGATTTCCGTGTAGGAAATCGCTGCGGATGTCCTTGAAAACTGCTGCCGGGTCGACGGTCGCCGAAGAGCGGCATCCGGACAATGCTGTAGCAGCCAAAAGCGCTATCGACAAGCCTATGGAGGAATGGTACCGCCCGAAACGACGGCCATGGCCGCATTCATGTGCCCGGTTGTCGCGCAGCCCAGTTCGGCGCGAACCATCGAGAGCTGAATCGAGGATCGGCAAACGAGCAACTCTCCCAGAAAGATCCTTCCAAAATGCGGAATCTCCAAGACATGACCAAAAGTTCTGCCCGGGGTTGGCTGGTCGATGCCATCTACCAATGAACAAAGAGCGCATGCGTCTGCCTTTGGCTTCGCAGCGGTCATCCAGTCGAATCGGTCCAGAACCCACTGGGCATTCTTCCCCGCTTTGGCCTTTTGTATCATTTTGACAGCTTGGTCGCGGCCAGTCTGATGAAAGATTGGCCACTCGATGCCGGTCCACGGAACCGACGCCGAGGAGGGTGGGATTTAACGTGGGAGAAACGTCGCAGCCACCCACCCGCATCCCGTCAAAATGACTGCCTGCAAGAGAGAACGTGGGGTTTCCGCCGTTCGCTGGATGTTCCACCGCGACCTGAGCGACGATTCGCTCCACCTTAACCGTATCCAAAATGTTCAAGCCTTCGACGACAGAGGTGACGAGCGTGGACCATGAGCCATCCTCTTCGACCTGCCCGCCAGTGACGCGAGTGTACGCCGCCTCGCAGGAGACTATCTCGTCACAATTAAAGGCCTCTGTACGCGCGGTTGCGTGACCGCCGACTGCGGGGAGGGCGACGGACGCCTGGGAAGGAACTACCTTCTTGTGGGGGGTTTCCAAAGCCCCACCAAGCGAGCTCGCATGTGCATGAAAGTAAAAAGCCTTCTTGGAGCCGGATCGCATGGAGAACCTCGTTTACGCAGAAATTTTATTCATGGCCCTTCAGAGCAAACCGATAGTGAGCCAAATCGGCGGGAGTTCCGCCTTGATCCGTATTTCCTCGTACGGTCAAGGTGTACTCCCCTGACTGCCTGTCGGCCGACGGAACGCGTATGGAAACGGTATCCTTCGCTGACTGGGCAGAAACTTCCACCCGCCAGGCAAGCGAACCGGAGGGTGAATACAGCAGACAGGTGTAGCTGGAAAAGCGGTCCTGGGTGGGAATATCAAACTGCAGCAGAAAGGGGCGCGCAGCGCCCACCTCTGCCGCAGGAATCTGCCCCCCGCGACTGTTGCCTCCAACCAGGGAAATAGCGGGCAGAACCTGCGGAGACTTCAGCTCGGCAATTTCGGTTTGCAAAGCGCGGAAAAACAACCATATTCTGATATGCGATCACCAGCAAGGAGGCCGCAAGCGCAGACCAAACCAGCGCCGACGGCCAGAGCGACGCAAAGAACGATTTGCCGTTGGTGGCCCCCCGGGGTTTGGGAACCGGATTGGCTTGAAATTCCTTCTTTGCCGCGGCCATGAAGGCAGCCGTGGAGCGGAGATCGATCGCACATTCCTGGCAATCGAAGAAATGCTCCTCAAAGGAGTCGCGTTCTCCTGGCGTTAGTTCATCCAAGAAGATACTTTTCTACTGCTGTGAGCTCTGTAGCCTGGTAATGGTCCATATAAGTCAGGGCCTCATTGTTTCTAATGCAACCCTAAGTGGTCAATATAGAACGACTTGAATGATTGCTTTGCACGGTGTAACAGGACTCTTAAATATTCACGGGATATGCCAAATTCAGCGCAAATCTCATCCTTGTCGCGCTCTTCCAAAAGCACCGATTGCAGCAGCCGCCGGTCACGTTCCGACAATGCGTTCAGGATCTGTCGCACCACTCGCTCGGTGTCCTTGGCTTCGAGAAGGCTGAGCGCACTTGGCTCGCGGCCCGCCACGGTAGCCTCGGTTTCGTCGTCGATGGTTGCTTCTTTTCTTTTTTTGGAACGATAGTGCTCCTGCAACACATGGTTGCAAACAGAATTGACAAACGGCCCAAGCCGGTCGGGCTGCCTAAGGCCCCCTTCTCCGCGCAGCAAGGCGAGCACGCGCATGAAGGTTTCCTGCCTGACATCTTCAATCGCTTCCCTGGAATTCAATCGCGAGCGTAGTTTCAAGCGAATCAGTTCGCTGAAGTAGTGCACGAAATGGCTTTCGATCTGCGCGTCTCCGGAACGAAGTCTCTCGATGTAGGACGCGTCGAACGCAAAGAATTCCAAGCGCGATTCCTCCCCGGCGACAGCGGGCGCGTTCAAGTTTACACTGCCGGGTGAATCTGCTAGGAGCACTGTGGGTTCAAGGCGTTTTCTCACTGGACCCAACCCTTTGCACCGTACACGCTGCCCTGGCCGTAGGCCTACAAGAACTGGAGCGAGCGCGGGCCGGTTGTCCATGCCGAGTAGTGGTGGGGAAAGAACAAACGTTACAGAAAGTGCGACGGAAAGGAGTGAATGTAACGATCCGCGTTCCCCGAGCACTACTTCGCAGGCTGCTTCGGCTGCACACTTTCCTGACGTTCTGCATTGGATTACTAAAATGTAGAAATGGACCATGCCGAAACTGAGTTTTCTGAGCCTGCTCGGCCTTGGTTCTGGTTTCGAAAGCGCGCGGCGTCCGGGTGCAAACCAGCGTCTGGACGCTGCGCCACGCAACTTTAGAAGCCTTGCCGTGTCCCGTTGCGGAACGCCTCGTAGCGAGCTTTGGTTTCCGCATTTGGCGGGTAAAGGCCGGGCAGCGGCGCACCCGCTTGCACCTCACCCATAATCCAGGCTTCCAGCTTCTCCTGCTCGGCCGCAGCTTCGACAACGTCGCTGAGCAGCGCACGGGGAATCACGACGGCGCCATCTTCATCCACCACCATCACATCGTCTGGAAACACCGCCACCCCGCCGCAGCCAATCGGCTGCTGCCAGTTGACAAAGGTCAGACCGGCCACCGATGGCGGCGCCGCGGCGCCCATGCACCAGACCGGCAAACCGGTGTCGAGCACGCCGGCGAGGTCACGCACCACGCCATCGGTCACCAGGGCAGCGACACCACGCACCTTCATGCGGGCGCAGAGAATATCGCCAAAAATGCCGGCATCGGTGATGCCCATGGCGTCAACGACGGCAATGCAGCCGGGCGGCATGGCTTCGATCGCGGCGCGAGTGGAGACCGGGGAACTCCAGGATTCCGGCGTGGCCAGATCTTCGCGCGCGGGGACAAAACGCAGCGTAAAGGCCGGGCCGACCAGGCGCTTCTGGCCGGGCGCAGCGGCCTGGTGCCGCGCAGCCAGACATTGCGCAGCCCCTTCTTAAGCAGCACCGTGGTGAGCGTTGCCGTGGCTATGGCGGAGAGGGTTGCCGTCGTTTTTTGGGTCTAATATTCCACTGTCATTCACTGCTATATTAGATACTGGGATCAGGCCGCCATCCACGCGGATGACAGAACCAGTGACATAGGCAGCCCGCTCGCTGGAGAGAAACGCTACCACGTCGCCATATTCTTCCGGCTTGCCGAGACGACCGGCGGGTATGCTCGCCGTACTCTCGGCCTATACGTCCTCCACGCTGCGGCCTTCGCGCCTGGCTTTCGCCTGGTCGAGAAATTTGATCCGGTCGGTGGCGATGCGGCCCGGCAGAACGATGTTGGCGGTAATGCCGTCTTTGGCGACTTCGCGGGCCAGGGTTTTTGACCACCCAACCAGCGAGAGACGCAGCGAATTCGAAATGGCGAGGTTGGGGATGGGCGCCACCACGCCCGAGGAGGTGCTGGTGATGATCCGGCCCCAATGCCGCGCTCGCATATTGGGCAGCACACGATCGGTGATCGCGATCACGGAAAGCACCATGGCCTGAAATTGTTTGGACCACAAGGCCGGGTCCTGGCCACTGGCCGGGGGTGGGCGGGGGGCCGCCGGTGTTGTTCACGAGAATATCCACCGGGCCTAGCTCACTTTCGATTTTCGAGACCTGCGGGTCAATCTGCGCCAGGTCGGCAAGGTCCCAGACCAGACCGATGCTTTTGCCGCCGATGGCGGCCAACGCTGCCTGGGTGCCGGCGATCGAATCCGCTCCAATGCCGGCCACGGCGATGTTTGCGCCTTCGGCCGCCAGCGATTTCGCAATCGCCCGGCCCAGGCCGCCACCGCCTCCTAACACCAAAGCTGTCTTACCTTGAAGACCAAAATCCATCGATGGGTTCCTGCCCACGGCTTTACCTTCGTGCAAAAAAGAGCGAACTAAGCGCACTATGCGGACTAAGTCTCCCGCCCTCACTTCCACGCATCCGCTTGGAAACGCGCAATTGCTTTCTCGTCAAACAGATAGCCTAGACCGGGGCGGTCGGGCAGGGCCAGGCCGCCGGGACGCACCTGCAGTTGGCGGTCGATGATTTCGCAGAAATTGAATACCTTTCCGTCGGGGAAGTATTCGACGAACTGGCCATTGGGCGACGCCGCAACCAGGTGAACGTGCACATCTGCGAACCAGTGGGGGCACATGGTCACACCATAGCAGTCGGCCAGGGCGGCGATGCGGCGGAATTCCGTGATGCCACCACAGACCAGGGCATCCGCCTGCAGGATCGACGCTGCCTGCTTGTCCAGAATTTCCTTGAAGCGCCAGCGTCCAGCCTCGATTTCGCCGGTGGCCACGGGGATGCTGATCGCCGCAGCCAACTTGGCGTGGTTCTCGATTTGATCGGGGCTGAAGGGCTCTTCAATCCAATACGGATCGTAGGGCGCGAAACGCTCCATGATAACGCAAGGCCGTGGGCACATCGGACCAGGCGTTGTTGGCGTCGAGCATGAGCAGCACATCGGGCCCGATGGCCTTGCGCGCGGCTGCGATCCTGGCTTCTTCCGACCTCAGGTCTCCACGCCCTACCTTCATTTTTACGGCGTCCAGGCCCAGCGCTACATAGCCGGCCATTTCTTCGCCCAGCATTTCGGGGGTCTTGCCCTCGAGGTAGTAGCCGCCGCTGGCATAGGCGGGAACGGTGTCTTCGTAGGCGGCACCGAGGTATTTGTGAAGGGGCAGATTGGCCGCCCGCGCGTTTCGGTCCCACAAGGCGGTATCAAGAATACTGAGCGCCCGCATCACCGAGCCAACCCGGCCGTGCAGCAACACTTCCTGATACATATTCTTCCACAGCAATTCCGTGGAGTAGGGGTCAGCGCCGATCAGCATGGGCGCCAGCATCTCGCGCACCGCGGTGGTTACGACATTGCCTCCGGAATGGCCGGCGTAGCAATGACCAATGCCTTCGATCCCGTCGTCGGTGCGGATCTTTACCAGGCTGTAATCACGAGAGGTTACCTTGCGGCGCGCAAAGGCAGTCGCCTGCTGCAGCGGAATATGGACGGTACGCGCCTCGACGGAGACGACCCTGGGCATGTTGTTTCCTTCCTTTCGCTTTACATCCCTTGGAGTAGCTTGACCAGGCGGGCGAATGCCTTGCTCACGCGCAGTTTTGTTGGCAGGGACGGTGTTGGCGGGATCTTCGCCGGCACGCATAAAGCCGTGACCGGCGCCCTCGTAGGTGACCGGCTCATAGGTCTTGCCGGCGGCTTTCATGGCTGCTACGGTGGCGGGTATGGTTGCGCCAATGCGGGCGTCGTTGCCGGCGTAGAAGCCGTAGACGGGCGCGGTGATGGTGGTTACGTCTGCGGGCCGGAACCGTAAAACACGAAGGCGGCGGAAAGGTCTTTGCGATGAGTGGCGAAGGCGAAGGATTTGCCTCCGCCCCAGCAGAAGCCGATGGACGGCGATTTTGCCGTTGGCCGCGGGGAGGTGCTTGCCATAGTCGGCCGCGGCGTCCAGATCGGCGGTGACGCCGTCCGGGTTAAGCCCGGAGACGGCTTTTACGGTTGCGTCCTGGCTGGGGAATTCGCTGGAACCGCCGCCATTGGGCCCGAAACCGGTGAGCAGGTCGGGCGCAACGACGATGAAGCCCTGTGCGGCCAGCTCGTCGGCCATCTCCTTGGCCCAGTCGCTCAGGCCGAAGATCTCGTGAATGAGGACAATCACCGGGGCCTTGGTTTTGACTTCGGGATAGACCACGAAGGCCTGGACGGTACGATCGCCGTGCTTGAGGGGCACGTACTCGTGGTGGCGGGGCGATGCTTCGAGGCGGGCTTTGGCCCAGTCTTGCGCTTGGATGGGTGCGGTGGCGAGAGCAAAAAGCACCGCCGCGGCGGCGAGTTTAAGGACACGCGGCATCGTGAACGTCATGGGGAGGAGTTTAGTCACTCAGGCGTGAGTGTCGCAAGCGGCGGTGATGGGGTATGCTCGCGAAAAGATTTTCAGCGAGAACGACCTTTAGGTCGTACGTAATTATTCCAATCAATACGTGAGGGCTTCGCCCCGTACCCTTCATCAACAACGTACGATCCATGGCACGGGCACGCGTCTTGAAGCCGACAGGGGGGCGCCTCGCAGCGATGTCGTTGACGGGTGGGATGGGCCGTGTTTCGATAAAAATTGGTGAAACGCATTTCTGTTCTTCCGGTGGACGCGATTCTGCCGGCGATGATCGAGTCTCTCCAGCGCTCCCCTAACCTTGTGATCGAAGCACCTCCCGGCGCGGGCAAGACGACCCGCGTGCCGCCGGCGCTGCTCGAGATCGTCAGCGGCGAGGTGGTGGTACTGGAACCGCGGCGGATTGCCGCCCGATTGGCGGCGCGGCGCGTGGCCTGGGAGATGGACGAAGCGGTCGGCCAGACGGTCGGTTACCAGGTGCGGTTTGAGGAAGCCGTCGGGCCCCGCACACGGCTGCGGTTTGTCACCGAGGGGGTGCTGACCCGGCGCCTGCTTTCCGATCCAAACCTGAAAGGCGTTGGGGCAGTGGTGCTGGATGAGTTCCATGAGCGGCACCTGGACAGCGACCTCGCGCTGGCATTGTTGAAGCGCCTGCAACGGACCCGGCCCGATCTACGGATCGTGGTTATGTCGGCGACCCTCGATACCACCCACGTGGCGCAATATCTCGACGGGTGTCCGATCCTGCGCTCAGAAGGACGGCTGTTCGAGCTGTCGATCACGCATCTGCCGTATTCGCCGAAGAGCCTGGAGACACAACTGACGGACGCACTTGAGATGCTGGTCGACGAGGAACCGTCCGGCGACGTGCTGGCCTTTTTGCCTGGAGCGGCGGAGATACGGCGCGCCATGCGGGAGAGCCAGGCGGTCGCGCGCCGGGCCGGTTTACTGGTGCTGCCGCTCTATGGCGACCTGCCACTTGCGGAACAGGACCGCGCGATTACGCCCGCCGCGCAACGGAAAGTCATCCTGGCCACGAATGTCGCGGAAAGCTCAGTGACGGTCGAGGGCGTGACCGCGGTCATCGATAGCGGATTGGCGCGCATGGCAAGCTATTCCCAGTGGACCGGCTTGCCGACGCTGCAGGTCGGCCGGGTGAGCAAAGCATCGGCACAGCAAAGAGCAGGGCGGGCGGGACGCACCGGACCAGGACGCGTGCTGCGTCTCTATTCCATCGAGGATTACCTGCGACGGCCGGAACATGACACGCCGGAAATCGTGCGCAGCGATCTCTCCCAGCTTTGCCTCGCTTTGCGCGCCATGCGGATTGAGCGGCCTCGCATGGCTGGATGCCCCGCCGGAGGCGGCAGTGCAAAGCGCCGAGTCGCTGCTCGACCGCCTGGGGGCGACGGAGGCCCGGTCTCAGCAGCTGGCGCGGTATCCGCTGCATCCCCGATTGTCGCGCATTCTCACCGCGGCCATGGAGCGTGGTGTGGGCGAGGATGGCTGTATTGCGGCCGCATTGCTAGGGTCAGGCGCTCGCCTGGAGAAAAATGACCTGCTTGCGGCCATCGACTCAGAACAGGATTACCGCACCCGGCAGCAGATCGAACAGCTGCGCAGAATATCGCCGGCCGGCAAGGCAGATGGACACAACGATGATGCTTTGCTGATGTCGGTCCTGGCGGGATTTCCGGATCGCGTGGCGCGGCGGCGCGCCGGCAACCAGGTGCTGCTCTCGGCAGGCGGATCGGCGGAGGTGGCAGGGGAAGCGCCGCGATACGAGTTCATGGTCGCCGTGGATGCCGAGGATCGCAAGGATAAGCCACTCCCACTGATTCGTATGACTGCGCGTATCGAGCCCGAATGGTTGATTGAACTGTTTCCGGATCGGGTGCGGGAGCACTCCAGCGTGGAGTGGAACCGTCGTGACCGAGACGGGTGGAGGCGGTCAGCGCGCTACTGTACGACGAGCTGGTGATTCAGGAATCACGAGGCGCGGTTCCGGATGCAGAAGCTGCCGCTGAACTGCTGGCACAGAAGGCGCTTGAGGCCGGCGTCGATCGTTTCGTTGACAATGATCTGGTGCACGAATTCGTGGCGCGGAGTTGCGTTCGCCGGGTTTGCGCCGCCTGATATTCCGCAGGCGTTGCGCGACTTATGCGTGGGACTGCGGAGCTTTGCCGAATTGAAAAGTGCGGCGTGCGGATTTTGTTCCTATGCTGGAGCGGAAAATGCAACGCCTGGAGGAGATGGCTCCCGGGCGCATCCGATTGCCGAATGGACGCCAGACCAAGGTTCACTACGAATCCGGAAAGCCGCCCTGGATCGCATCCCGTCTGCAGGATTTTTTTGGCATGCGGGAAACGCCGCGGATTGGGGTCGGAGCAGACACCGGTGGTGGTCCACTTGCTGGCTCCCAATCAGCGGGCCGTACAGACGACGGCGGATCTCGCGGGATTCTGGGAGCGGCTCTATCCGCAGGTCCGCCGGGAGCTGATGCGCCGGTACCCGCGGCACCCATGGCCGGAGCGGCCATGAGTGCTCGATTAGAAGAATAAGTTACTGCTTGAAGGGTACGGGCTTCAGCCCGTACATCCTCACGAACGTCGATGGGCTTTTAGCCCCTGAGGGCTGCCAACCACGGACAATCAGCTAGCGCATCGAGAATAGGCTGGCCTTAAAGAACACTCCCTCAGCGGCTAAAGCCGCTCACCAGCCAAAGTTTATGGCGGGGCTGAAGCCCCACCCCTTCAAAGACAACAATGAGAGTTTCAGAAACCTCATTTGGACAGGTCTGCATTTCTATCTCCCTGGACGAACCGGCGACGGCCGGGCTGGCAGCTTTTTGACCGGAGTCTGCGTTACCGTCATAGGCACGCTCCCACTCGCCTTGTACACGCTACCGGTCTTGCCAGTTACGGCTGCGGCCAGGCTCAGGGTAGATGTGCTTGCGATAGCGCTGGCACTGCCGGTCAGCGTAAGCGTCCAGACGGCGGCTCCCGCGGAAGTAACGACAGGCGTCTTCCACGAAGCCGTAAAGCCTTTCGGCAATCCTGCGGCTATGCTGATGGTCGACCCGGCCGCGCCGGCGGCTACTACAACTCCGCCCACGGGTGTTGCTGTCACCGTCACTGTTGCCGTAGAAGCCGACGCCAATTTGATTGCCGGCGCCGACACGGTCAGCACGACTCCCGGCGCCGTCTGAACCTGTAGCGTCACACTCTTGCTTGCGGTCAGGCCATCGCCTGAAACCATAACCACCACAGTGGCTGGACCTGCTGCCGCTGCGGAAGAAGCCGTGAGCGTCAGCGTCTCGTTGTTTGTGCTCACGCCCGCAGGCGGCGTTTGCGGATTGGCAGACCATTTCGCCGTGACGCCCGCCGGCAACCCGGTTAGCGAATAGCCGATGCTGCCGCCGAAGGACCCTCCGGTCACTGCGCTGAGGTTGACTGTGCCGGAAGCACCTTGCAACACCGAAAGCGCAGTCGATGCTGCGTTCAGGGTCAGAGTAGGCAATGACGTCACCGTGAGCGTGTAGGCCGCCGTCTGCGTTCCAGTGCTGTCTGTACCGGCGATCACGATGCTTTTTGCTCCGGGCGCGATGGTGGACGCTGCGGTCACTGTGACGGTAGCGATTGTGCCGGGCAGGATCGACGCCGGAGTAATGCTGCCCGTTACCCCGGCTGGCGCCGTCGCCGTGAACGATACCTTGTTCCTGGCGTTGCCGCTTTCCGCCACGCTGAGTGTGAACGTGATGGTCTTGCCGGCCAACACGGTGCCGCTGGCGGCTGAGGGCGTGAGCGAAAAATCGAGCCCAGGTTTGGTGGTGCTCGATCCGCTGCCCCACTCGCCCGCCAGCGAGGCGGCATCCACTGAGCCCAAGCCGGTGGCCAGGTTATAGGAGGCGCCGGCAGCCGTAAAGCCGGTAACGCCCGGTACGCTGTTGTTGCCGGAAGGAGTTGGGTGGAAAGGACTCTTGCTCGCGTTCAGCAGCGCATAAAGCCCCGGATTGGCGTTGCCCTGTCCGGCGCCTTTGGTTTGAACCACCAGCGCCATGACACCAGCAAAGGATGGCGATGCGGCCGACGTGCCTGCGATGATGTAATAGGAACCGTTCTCGACGATGATGTAGCCGTCATGCGCCGATGCTGACACCGCCACGTCCGGAACCGCCCTCATTCCGTTGGCGGCGCTAACCCCGCTCACCCCCTTTTGCCACGCCGGCTGGCTAAAGTAAAGGCTCGCTCCTCCGCCCGAAGACCATAGGCCCGAACCGCCATTGGTTGCGCTCTCGTTCCAGACTTTTTCAGGAATGTAGCTGAGCGCGGAGCTATAGCCCGGGCCGTTGGTCGAAGACCAGAAAGCCGCCGAACCTTCATTGAATTCCGTTCCTCCAACGCAGGTTGAGTAAGGCGAACTGCACAGACCATTTACGCCCGTACCGGATGCGGTGGCAGACGACCCGCCATAGCAGCCTGCGGCGCCCGCATCTCCAGAAGATACAAAGGAACTGATGCCCTCACTCGCCGCCTGTTGCCAGAGGCTGTTATAGAAAGATATTTCGGCGGGGCCCATTTCTGCTTCGCAGCTTCCGTAACTGGTGCTCATGACTGTTGCTATCGCATGGTTGACGATGTACTGCGCAGACAAATCGATGCCATCGGTGGTCGTAGTCGACGCGGCCACCACAAATTTCACTGTCGCCGCCGGAGCCACTGCACCCGACCATTCAACGTCGAGCGTAGATTCATCCTGATCGCCCGCGACCAGCCCGGGGTTCGTACTTACCAGGGTCACCGACGGATTATTGGCCGCCAGTCCGGAGGCCGAACGGAACTGGGAGACATCCTGCAGGTTGATGTTGCTCCGGCCTACGATCGCGATCGAGGTCCCGGCGCCGTTGGTCCCCGCTTTATAGAGCGGGTTGACGTTGTAGATGGTGGCCCAATCGGCCGGAAAAAGAAGGTGCGCGCTCCCGCTCGTGTATTCGGGACGAGCGCTCAGAGCCGTTCTCGACCGGATCTGGGCGACGCTGCGAAAATCATGCAGCGACACAATTCCCCCCACCACGCCGGCCAGCGCGGAAGGTATCTGCGGGTCCTGCGTATTCGCGATGTGATTCACACCACCCACCAGATAATGATGAATCTCGGTGTGAAACGTATCCTCCACTTGTCCCGCGGTCCCGGAGAAAATCACCTGTCGATGGTTGACGGGAATTTCATTCACCGTAAACCCATGTTCCGCCAGCCAGCTGGTAATGCGGGCCAGATCCTGCTGGCTCGCCCCAAAGCGAGCTCCATATTCGGCCGGAGTAAGCCACTGGTGGTAGAGAGACGACTGGGGATCGTGCTGCGCTGCTACCAGCGCATCCAGCGCTGCTTGCTGGGCTATTGAGGGCTCCAGCTGAAATACTATCTGTTCGAGCGGGGTCTCCGCGTTCACCACTCCCCGGTCAAACTCCGCCCGCGCCATCACATGCACGTTCCCCAGTAAAGTCGTCACTCGCGTTTCATCAATCGGTCCTGTAACCCGATTGGCTGGCGCTTGCGCCTGGGCGAAGGTACAACATCCAGAGATCAGTAAACAGGCAGTAAGAAATGAGCAGGTGTTCCCTTGCATGATGTTCCCTCAAGACGCAGCAGCGTGCGCGTCTCTCACCTATCGGCACGCCTTGGACAGGCGCGTAAATTGTTTGGGAGGAATCTAATTACTGAAGTTCACGTGCTCGTAAGCAGCTGCATTTGCAGTGCGAAGGCTTTGCTGTTCCGCCATCGCCGGCGCACCGGGTGCACATGATCACCCGCGCGTGCTATGACCATGGTGCCGGTGAGGGCGAGCTTTAGTTCAATAGGCTCGCTTGCTGCTGAGCGGCGCCGGCGACCTTCTCCAACAGCTCGATCAACTCCGGGACTTTAATCGGTTTTGAAATGTAGCTGTCCATGCCGGCAGCGAGGCAGCGCTCCCGGTCGCCCTCCATGGCGTGGGCCGTCATCGCGATAATCGGCAAGTGCCTGCCGGTGTCTCGTTCTCGTTCCCGAATGGCAGCAGTGGCCTCGAACCCATCCATCTCCGGCATTTGCACGTCCATCAACACCACATCGAAGTGCGCCTGATCGAGGGCGGCCAGAGCCTGGCGCCCATCCCAGGCCTGGGTCACGTGATGTCCTTGTTTCTCCAGTACGCTGCAGGCTATCTTCTGGTTGACGGCATTGTCTTCGGCCATCAGCACGCGTAGCTTCTTCGCTCCCTTGGCTGCGGTCTGGTGGATAAGGGGCACGGCCGAATTGGATTCCACGGCGGGGACAACGAAAACAACGTTTCCCATAGCTCCATACTTGCTCATCCTGGCTTCGCTCATTGTGGCCGTGAAGTGAAACGCGCTACCGTGCCCCAGGGTGCTCTCTACCCAGATCTTCCCCCCCATCAATTCCACCAGCCGCGAGCAGATGCTGAGCCCCAGCCCGGTGCCACCAAACTTGCGCGCTGTGGAGCCATCCGCCTGAGAAAAAGCGTCAAAGATGAGCTTTTGCTTTTCCGCGGCGATACCCACCCCGGTGTCCGTCACCACGAAGTGCAGCCGGAGCTCCTCCTGCGTCCTGGAATCTAATGCAATCCTGAGTCCCACCTGGCCGCGTTCTGTGAACTTGATGGCGTTGCCGATGAGATTGATGATGATCTGTCGTAAACGGTTGAGGTCGCCAACCACCCGTTCGGGCACTTCAGGGTCGATATCGCAGGTCAGTTCGAGACCGCGCTGCTGGGCACGCAAAGTCAGCATCCTGATGCTCAGGGCGATGTCGTCTCGCAGGTTGAACTTGATTGATTCCAATTCGAGCCTGCCCGCTTCGATCTTGGAGAAGTCGAGCACGTCGTTGATGATCGTGAGCAGCGCATCGGCGGACGACTTGACCAGGCTGGCATATTCACGCTGTTCGGGATCGAGGCCGGTATCGAGAAGCAGATCGGTGAGCCCAATGACGCCATTCATAGGAGTCCGGATTTCGTGACTCATGTTGGCCAGGAACTCGCTCTTGGCACGGTTGGCGCCTTCGGCTGCGGTTCGCAGCTTGGCCGCTTCCTGAAGTTGCTGCCGGATGGTATGGGTTTGCTCCTGGACTCGCTTGCGCAGGACGAACCCCCAGGCCAGGACCACCAGGGTGAACAAAGCCCCCACGCCCAGCATGGTGATGGTGTGAGCCGGGGTCCACCATGACGGACGTTTGATCACCACCACATCCTGCGGCGAGCGCAGCAGGATTTGAAATGACTTCGGGATGGAAAACCCAGCCCCGTTCGCTCCGGCCTTGTCGGTGCCATCCTTGACCGAGCAGATTCCCACTATTTTGAATGTGGTTCCTTTGTTCCACGCGGGCAGCCGCTGCGCTCCGGACTGTGCGGGCAAGACAGCGGAAAAAACAAAATTCCCGGAAGACAACACGATGTTGGGGTCGCTTGCAGAATCGTCCTGCCCAATTAGCTGGCCCTGCAGTTCCACCAGCCCTGCGTCGTGATTGCCCCGCAACGCCTGGTCGGCGGTAACGGCCACCGCAGCGACCGGCCGCTGGTAACCGGCCGCACGATAGGTAGCACGCGTCAAGCTAGGGGTGAATGCGCCGATGAGCGGAAAGCCGATCACGTCCGCCAGCTCCCCGGGCCTCAGGGCAGTCGTTTGGTCGGTCTGGGCGCAGAGACCGTGGAGGCCATCCTGAATGCACAGCAATCGTCCTGGCCAGGCCAGAGTGACCGTCCCCCGGATGTGGACCCGGTGACGCGAAGCGGAGTCGGGAGTAAAGCGCAGCAGGCCGCTGACCGGTGAGACCGGTAACGTAAATGGATCAGCGGGCGAAGGTTCCTCAACTGTCACCTGGGCGCGATGGGGAAAGAACAGGTGAACGCCCGTCATCTGCAGCTGGTGATTGAACAGCGGGGCCGCGTTGCCGCGAAGCCTCACCTTAGCGTCGACCAGGCTGTCGTAAAACGCTCCAGCTTCCTTGAGGGTGGTGGCGGTTACGGCGCCATCGCTCAAAACCAGATCCAACGTGATGTTTTGTCCAGACTCCCGGACCGCATGCACCACGCCCTCGACCTCTACCCATTGGCTGTCATACGCCCCCGTCAACAACCCGGTTAGGGTTACCCGCGGCGCAGTGGAAGGCAAATGGGCCCTCCCGATCACGTGCCACCCGGTGCCCTTAACGATCGGTGCATAATTCCCTGCGGCACTTACGCCGGTTATTTCAACCAGGTCGCCCGCCTGGAGGGGAACCGCAGGCATAGAGACATAGATTCCGCCGGAAGAGTCGGAGACAAATAACGCCGGTCGCCGCGGATCGACGTGCAGGTCGTAGTAGGTGACGACCGCGGTCAGATGCACGGGGTAGTTCCGGATCGCCTGCTCGATCGTCAGACTGTGGACATCATGCGCCGTGGTGAGGGTAGGTAAGGCTGCCGCTCGGCTCGGCTGGCTGACCGCCGAAATCGGCCGGGCTCAGCAACAAGCCAAGCCCCACAGTAAGCAAGGCGAGATAGCCTTTTCCGCGCAGGATCTGCACCCCTGCTGCCTATCGGCATTTCCCAGCCGGAATTCAAGTCAAAAACAAGCGCAGGAGCTAAAGACCCTGTGTGAGAAACCCCCATTCACCGATTTAGTCCCGGAGGGACGACTGAGAGTAGCCCAAATTAGCTTTCTGAAACTCTCGTTGTGGTCTGTGAAGGGGCGGGGCTTTAGCCCCGCCATAAACTTTGGCTCGGTGAGCGGCTTGAGCCGCTGAGGGAGTGTTCTTTAAGGCCAGCCAGCCTATTTCGATGAGCTAGCTGATTCCCTGTGGTGCGCAGCCCTCAGTGGCTAAAGCCCATCGACATTCGGTGAGGATGTACGGGCTGAAGCCCGTACCCTTCAAAGCAGTAGTTCCACTCTCGTCCCACCGGCAGCGACCGCCTCGCTGACAGAACAACCAGCGGAAAAGATCTGGCAACAACCTGCTTTTCGCAATCTTGGCCGCAATTGTAGTTTGTCCATTGAAATCAAAGGCTGAGATTTCACCCACCAGCTAATTTGGACAGCTCTGACTCTCAGCCGTCTCTTGCGGAACTAAATCGGTGAATGGATGGTTCTCACACACCCTCTAAAGCCCTGCCCCTTCGCAGACCACGACGAGCGTTTCAGAAACCTTTTCGTGCCAGGTTTTACTCTCGCTATTAACAGCGATATACATCCGTCGCGTTACTGCATCAGGGAGAGGGTGCTTGCAGTTCGACTTCGCGAGGATCAAAAAATTAGCGTTGAGAACCTGAGTTAGCTGCGTTCGCATCGGCATATACTCGTGCGCAATGGCTAATGAGGCGCGAATCGAAGCCCGCTGGATTGACGGCAATTTTCGGATCCGGCTCTACGGGTCAGGGATCCCCGCTCCTCCTCCGGCTCCGCCGGAGGTTCCCCTACGAGAAGAAATCGTCAGAGCGGAGCAGATTACCCCGGATTCGATCAGGAATGCTCTGCTCCAAAATCAACCGCCCCTGGCAACGTTTTCACCGTCGGAACTTACGCCGCTGATGGGCTTGTTGCTAAGCCCCATAGCTGCTGCTTGGGAAGCGTTACGCAACCCGGAATTGAACCAGCCATTGAGAACCTACTTCGATCTGGACGCAAAATTACGCGGCGTGCCGATGGAAGCACTTGCTCGTTCCAGCGCGGAAGATGATCTGCTGGATTTCTACGCCCTGGACATACGCCATTCATTCTTGCGCTTCCATCCAGCGGTCATCCCCTCGTTTACCGGTAAGCAGGTCCGTATGATCATTATCAGCGGCACGGACGAGCTTGAGCCGGGAGTCTCATCCGAGGCTGAGGTTGCCGCGATCCAGCGTAGCCTGCAAGGCTGCGAGTGCAGCGTTCATCTGGAAATCCTGCGGCTCCCGGTTTCCGAACAGGTACTGACGGGCGAACTTGAAGCCCTGCAGCCACACCTGGTGCACTTCATCGGTCATGGTGGAACGTCGCCATACACCAACCGGAATTCGCTGATGTTCAATGGTTGGGCGTGGGATGTAAGCCAGATTTCGGCATTTTTTGGCGGAACGGCATGGAGGCCCAGGCTGGTTTTCCTGAACGCCTGTTTCTCAGCGGGGAGCCGCGAACCTACCACGGACGTGGCACGGGCTTTGACTCGTCATGGAGTTGCCGCGGTGCTGGGGATGCAATCCGCCATTCGCATCTCGTGCGCGCTTGCTTTTACCAAAGCGTTCTACGGCGCCCTGGCAGAAGGAAAAGCTCTGGATACCGCGTTACAGCTTGGACGAATGACCATCGCCCAGTCCATTACGTGCGGCGGCGTCGATCAGAGGCAATGGGTTCTACCCACCCTCTCGGTCGCAATTGCTCCCAACGAGGTTCTTCCGTTGCCTCGTTATCGGACCGAAATCCTGCGTTGCCATGTGAGACAGGAGTTGATGGTCAAGAACACGTTCGTAGATCGCTTTAGGGAACGGCGGAAGATGCTCAAGTCGATTGCGCCGTACTCTCCCGGCGAGCCGTTCAGCAGGGGCATCCTGCTTCGAGGAAAGAATGACATCGGAAAAACATGGCTGGTTAAACGATGCCTGATCGAGCTGGCGCAGTTCGGCTATGTGGTGCGCTACGTCGACCTTGCGGGCGATGAACCCGTGAGTTATCTCGACGCGCTGGATCGGCTCAGAAAGGGCGATCGTACGATACGTTCACCACTCCATGAGCCATTCCCGGCGCAATTCTTTGAGAAATTCGATCGACTTTTTGACTCCATCCGCGCGCGGGTTGGCGAGCAGGGCTTCACCACCCTCAAGCAGTCAGAAATTGATGAACTTTTCGCGCACTTCCGGTCCGGACTGGAGGCGATGGCAACGCCGAGCCGGGGGGTCGTCCTGGCTATGGATCGCTTCTCGAAAGATTCCCGGAGCTCCCTTCGCCCGGAAGACTTCAATGACGTTCTGCTTCCTGGTTTGATCGAACCAATTCTCGACGCAGCCGAATCGAACATTGCCTACATCTTCGTGATGCGTGAAGCCGAAGTGGGCTCTTATGGCATCTCTACAAGGATGCCGCAGTTGCAGGATATCGATTTGCATATGTTTCCGGATGGCGAGACCCGGTACCTCTTTGATGAATACACCCGTTTCGCCGAGGGCGAGCTAATGGACAGCCTTTACCGGACATTCCGCGTCTTCATAGAAAGTAATCCCGAATGGTCTCCTGCATTACTTGAGAAGGTACTAAAGCCATGGCTGCCGTCAACGGCCGGGCGATAGGACACTTGCATGGAACAAGCGTGGGTCAATGCAATCAAGAAGCTCGCCGATGAATTCCCGGAGATGCGTCAGGTGCTTGATGAGAGCGAACGCCTGAGCCAAAGTGTTTCCGAATTGGTGCGCAGGGCTTCGCTCGCACGAGCGATCGATCGCGGACTGTATGACAGTGTGCTGAGCCAAGGCCTCTCTCCTCCGCCACCGGCCTTTGACCGGTTGGGTGAGTTACCCGAAATCGAAGCGGTTCCTTACCAGGCAGACACCTACTGGGTCAAGGAGTCTGCCCGCTCCCAGGCACAAGTCGAATGGCGGGCGCGGGAAGATGAGAGTTATGACTGGTCGCGGCGTATCGCCGAATACTACGGGTCTGATGCTACGCCGCGGCCGTTAGCCCACCTTGAAGCGCTCATCCGCTCCAAAGATGCCACTTCCGCGGTGGTGTTCGAGCAGTTGTTTCGCGCGGCTGACAGACGATTTGACCTGGCGACGATGAAGTCGCTGCTCGACGTTGTAGAGGCCAATCTTGGCTTCGCAGCCAGTGATCTCTATGAAGCCTGGTTAGGCAGTTCGCGTCTCTACGGCGCACGCGCATTATTCCGGCAGGAATTTCATCAAGCCGTTTCCTACTTCCAGCGGCCGGGATTGCAGCGTCAATTTCGCCGCTTTCTGCGTAGTAAGACGCGCTGGATCTTCCACGTCCACGGCCCCGGCGGTCTGGGAAAGACGATGATGGTGCGCTGGCTTATCTCGCACCGGCTGATACTGCGCCGCATGTGCACCTGTTGCGTGAAGCTTGACTTTGATGACTACTCCCTTGCGGCGATTGCGCAGGATCCCTGGCTCTTGGCGCTTCCGATTGCAGAGCAACTCGATCCCCAGGTTGGTTTCACTGAGTTTCGGTCGCTCGCTGGAAGCTTGAGCACGTACAGCGCACTGCTCCGCGGAACACTGGGAGAAGAAGCCTATGCCCCTAACGAGCAGGCGGAATTCTCAACCAGCCTCGCAGGTTCGGCTGCCGCTGGACCTGATTACTGGCCTCAGCTGGAACGCGCGTTCAGTTCCATACCTGGAAATACGCGCATCATTCTGTTTCTCGACACGCTCGAACAAGCTTCGCAGTTTTATCCCAGCGTATTGCTCGACATTTTGTCACGACTTCAGCGATTGCGTGACCTGGCGCCGGGATTGCGCGTGGTGCTAACCGGGCGATACGCTCTCGGACTGGAACAGGTGCCGGACTTCCGGAAGCTCTATGGCAAAGTGACCTTGTATTCGCGGCTGCGCCGCTTCACCATTGCCGACTCCCTGCGATTTATCGCGTTTCAGGCGCCGCAGCTGGATGCCGCTCGTTCCAGCGCAATCGCCGACCGCAGCGAAGGGAATCCATTCAAGCTGCGGATGATGACGGACCTGGTAGCCGGCGACGACGACATCACGGAGGCGGAAATCCGGGGTCCAAAGTTCGATCAGATTGATCTTGTTTACCTCATCGACCGGGTGGTGAAGCGCATACCTGAAAAGCAACAGTTACCGGTCCGTTGGGTGGTGCGATACGGGGCCATCCCTCGCCGCCTGACACGCGAATTCATGGAGAAGGTTTTGCTCCAGCCGCTGGAGCGGGCGCTGGCCGGCGAAGTCGTGGAGGTGGGGGATGACCTGGTGGATGAGGCAATCACCCAGGGCCTATGGAAAGCAAATCCGCTCCTCAACCTGGATGCCGGCGAAGTGTGGAGGCAACTCTCGCAGTATTCCGGCAAAAATAACTGGATTTTTGTCGATGCGCGCGATGCGGGCCGGGCCAGCTTGCATCCGGATGTAGTCCGGCCCGCGCGCAAGCTCTTAAGCAAACAACGAATCTTCGCGCAACTGCAAGCAGCCGCGGTGAAGTTCTTCGAGGAGAAGCAGGCGCCGATCGATGTTTTATTCCACAAATTGCAGGCCGGCTCGACGACGGTCCTGGCCGACTGGGAGAGCCTTCTGCTGTCGCCGGATTTGCGCCGCGATGCCAGGAAATGGCGCCGCTTTGCGGAAGAGCTTCTGGATCGAGATTTTGACGACGCCCCTCCTGCGGCCAAGGTCCTGGCACATTGGCAGGCTGCCGAAGCGATCGCCGCGCAAAGTAACTGGTGCTATCTACAGGCGCCTCTCGAACAAAAACTTACACTCAGTCACCTGGCGCAGGCGCGTTCCCTCGAACTGGCTCACGGTCTCTCGCTCATACCGCCCTCCGTGGTGTTTATCGCTGAGGCGGTCGACGAATTTCAGCAGGGCGGAAAAGCTGCCCAGCTTGCCTATTCGCGGCTGCAGTCCTGGCGGCCTGATTTAAACCAGGGCCTGGCGCGTATCCTTCAACACCAGGCCGAGATGCAAGTCCGTCTGAACATTGAAGGGAGCGAGGCGATCTTCGAACAGGCACTCGAAGCCGCAACGTTGCAAACAATTCCCGACGTCCCACCGCGAATTCTCCATGAGCGCCTGGGCTATCGCTATGCGCGGCGCGGTATCTGGACGCGATCGTTGGAACACTATGAGAAAGCTTATTCTCTGACCACAACGGAGGGAGTGGAAGATCGGTTGCCACCGATACAGCGAGCGCTGGTCGAACTGGATCTCTCAACCAGCCGATATAAAGCAGCCCGCGCTTTGCTGGAGGAAAGCAAGCCGCAGCTTGCGGGGGAGCGAACTTTTGACCTCCGCGCCAGGTTGGAGTTGGCCGTCCTCCGTCCACAGAAGGCGCTCGATGTTTTATCTCGATGGACTGCGGGAACGGGTCGCGCGGCCGGCCAGCGGCTTCTCCTGGTGGGTGAGGCTTTGGGCCAGCAATATCAACTTTCCGAAGCGGTCAGCGCCCTGCAGCTGGCGGGGCAGGAGTTCGACAAAGTAGGCGACGTTTCCGGCGTAGATCGCGCTACGGTCACGGAGCTGATGCTGTACCTGTATACCGCACGCAGTGTTGACAGCACTTCGGCGCTGCTGGAAAAGCCGCTGCAAACCAGCTCGCAGAATGAAACCTTTGCAGCACAATGGTTGCTGGCTCGAGCCTGGGTGGCATTTCGTAACCGCCGCTCCGACGATTTGAACCGCAGTCTGGCCGATTTCCCGAAAGACTCGCCGCAATCTCGAGCTTATCGCCTGTTGATTGGGCTGTCGTTTGGCGCCTATACCGCCAGCGCTGTGGATGAATTGCAGTCAGTGATCGAAGAAATCGAGCCGGTAACTGCCAGGCTGACTCTGCTTGAGCCTCTCGTTCTAGCCCAGCGGTGGCCGGTACTAAGCCAGGCGCAAGCCGGGAAGATCGTGCAGGCATTTGAGTGCCAGGCTGAGGGCGAGGAAGAGGGTGCGCTTTTTGCGCTACGTTTGGCCGAGTTGGAGCGAGCTATCGGTATGAGCAGTGCCGCAGTAAGACGACTGCAGGAAGGCGTGCCCAAGCCGGCTCCTGCTGACTCAGACGCGGCTCTGCAATATCTGGCCCGATTGGATTTGGAAACACGAATCCGCCATGAAGGGCACTTGGTCGCAGGCGATGTTGATCAACAGTCGCTCTTCGAAGCTCTCGCCTCGCTTCCCGCTGCCGCCGCTGCCGCTCGCCTACTCGTCGCCGATGCGGCAAGGGCAGGCGGAAATGAAGACGCCGCGGAGGCTCTTTCCCAGGAAGCGACGCAGTTGATGGGGCAGGAGCCTCTCCAGACCCTACAGCGGATACGTTTGACCAGTTACGAGTATTCCGCCACCTATGCCGGGTCAGACCAATCTGAACCTGGGGAGACGTCCACGAATGCCGGCCAGGAGCTCGACGTTTCGGGCGAGGATCTACAGGCGATCGAGGCCAAACTTACGCTGCGCAGTATTGCGCTCAGTGACGGAGCGCTGATGTTGTTTGACCCCAAGCTGCGGTTCAAGGTGCGGACTCCGAGCACTCCATTCCTGTCTCTGGTGGCCCGGTCCCACGAGAAGGAATCCATGGGTGAGGATCTGGCAAAGTATATAGCGGAAGATTGGCGCCGGGTGGCGGCGGAGATGGAAATGGCCCTGGAGCTGAAGCCGTCTCATTCGGACGAGCCTAAGCGTTTGTTGTTGGACACCTCTCCCAACCTGGCGCGGCTGCCTTGGGAGTTTATCAATGCACTCCGTAGCGAACGTCCAGCCCCGGTCCGGTACGCGGCTCTGGGCGGCCAAAGATCGGACGGTCCGCTCCAAAGCATCAGACGCTTAGGCCAGGTTCTCACTTACTTCGCCCAGGAGTCCAAAGCAGAGAAGATGCGGCCAGAAACGAATGCGCCCCGAGCTTCCTTGGGCGACAATTCTTTGCAGATGTTGGTCGTATACCCGCCTGCGGAACTGGTGCGCGGAGGATCCGGATTTGCCTACACGAAACTCGGGGCCATTTACCATCGGTTGCGGGTCACTGTGGTCACGGACCCGAAACAATTTGAGTATACGGTGGCTTCCACCCGCTTCGACCTGGTCCTCATCCCGTCGCGATTCACATTTCTTGGCCACACCACAGAACCGGCGCTTCAAAGTTTGGGCTACCGGGCTCGAGGTCTGGCCTCTGTGCTCAAAGGGAATCCCACGATCATTCTTGATACTCCACTGCCGGTGAACCCCGAAGAGGCGATTCTTCAGCTCTTTGCGCGTAACGATTTTGCCTTTGAACTCTTACGATACGGTGAGGTCCGCGGGGTGATCGCGACTGGACTCGGCTATGCGGAGGATATCGGTCGAATCCATGAACGTCTGCAGGAATCCGTGATGAATTCGGGCACCCTGGTGGAGATCATCGATCACATCCGCCAGGGCGGGCCGTCCGACGAAACGCTGGCCAAGGCTCTTGCCTATCTGGGCACCGCACTCTTCACCAAGCAGCCTTTCTTTGCTCCCGGTGTTGGTGACCGGACGTCAGCATGACCATCCTTTCTCTCCCGGTACGCAAGCGATCCGAACTGCAAACGTCCCTGACCGCGCTCCCCGAGGAGTTGCAGGAATGGCGGAACCTGGCCGAACCCAAGGGGGCGTTTGAGAAGCACCGGTCGCAGATTGGCCGATTGTCTTTCCAGGTGGAGGGCTTGCTGGCTCCGATTACCGCTGAGGCGCAGAAGCTTGAGACCGATGACGCACTCTTCCGGTCGGCGCGAAAGTTGGAATTGCGTATTCTGGCGGTACAGAGTATTTGGGATTACTTTCGGGCAAAATTTCTATTGCGCTCAGGCGGACCCTTTGCCCCGTTCATGCGCGCCGCGGATGCGTTTGCCTGGGCCTGCTACCAACCATCGCTGAAAGCGTTCGCGCCGGAAAATCTCGCCCTCGCCTCGCCCCCCCTGGTAGCGCTGGCTACGATTTGGTCCCCCAATGCGCTGCCTCGGGATCATGAATATGAAGTCGTCCGTACGCCCGGTGGCTGGACCGACACTGCCGCGTTTTCCAAGGTCATTGCATCGCTACCGGTTCCCATCCTGGGGATACCGTGGTCTCACCTGGATAACCTGCCTCAGCTGGCGCTCCTGGCGCACGAGGTGGGACATGTGGTGGAGCATGACTTCTGCCTCGAAGAGCCATTGGAGCAGTGCGTGCGCAGAGCGGCCATCGCCTGCGAACAGCGACGCGGAGCATGGCTTGCATGGCGCAAGGAGCTCTTCGCGGACCTCTACGGATGCTATGCGGCTGGCCCCCAATTTCCATGGGCACTGAGCGAAGTGCTCACCGCAAATAGCGAGACCATCATGGGCGAATCGCAAAGCGCAGTGAATTGGTCCGCTTACCCGGGTGCGACTTTGCGCATGGAATGGAACGCCTGTGTGCTCAGGACTCTGGGCTGGAATGACGACGCTCAACAACTACTGGATCAATGGATGGAGGTTTATCCGTCTCACGAGTTTGCCTCCTTTACCCCCGATCTCGGCGCCCTCGCTTCAGAATTGACCACCCTTCTACCCCGGGCTCTCGACTTTCGCTATGTTGAGCCGGGCAGAAAAAGTGCGGTTGAGCAGAAGAATCTCGCTGTCCGCCTGGCTCAGGCTGGCTTCTCATTCGACACGGCCGATCTTTACGAACCGCGTGCGCTGGTTGCCGCGGCCGGGGACCTAAGCCGCCGGGGAATAGGCAGCCGGGAACTATGGAAAAAGTTTCGTGATCGGATCGTCAAGGCCAGACCTCCTGGGGAATTGGGTCCTGAAGAAGGGGCCGCGCAGATCGACGAAGCGAAGGAGCGCAAGACGGGGGAAGGGCTAGCGGATGAGTTTTTCTCGAGCCTCTTCCCGGATGGACCCGCTTAAGAGGGACGGCAGGCGCATAAGCGCTAACTTGTTTGGGATGTTTTTCGTCAAAACTCCCACAAAATCGTCATCCTGAGCGGAGCCCACTCACAGAGCTATCGCGTGACACAGCGCTTGATGGCGGGAGTCGAAGGACCCCGAAGGTGCTCATCTCGCCCATGCTGCTCGGGCCTCTCGACCACCGAAGTCCGAGCACAGGATGTAGATGTAGCCGCCGGCCATAGAAAGATGCCAGCAGTTCTTGTTCTCGGCCCCCGAGAAGACCGTAGTGGGTCCCCCTGGTGCGGGCTTCGGTGGTTAAAAAGGTTCGAGCGGCGTGGGGAAGATAAGCACCCTCGGGGTCCTTCGACTCCGCGCCATCAAGCGCTGTGTCACACGATAAATCTGTGAGGGCGCTCCGCTCAGGATGACGTCTTTGTGGCGAGTTGGAGATGCAAAAAACAGCCTCGCTCTCGAGCCGAAAGGCGCATGAAGTTCGCCAACGCCATCAAGTTTCACAGGAAATCTGGGGGAGCGTGGCGGAGGGACCTGCTGTTTTCTTTTCTCGGGTTCTCACGCAGACTCTTAAGCCGGCGCCGCCATATTGTCCACCCGCAATCGCACCGCCGGATCGCCCAAGATGATGTAGTTGCGGGCATCATCTCGTGCCAGCCAAGCGCCCGCTAACTTGAAGTCGCTCACATCTTCAACGGATAACTGCCGGTCCCGGAGCAGATCGCTCAGCTCTGAAGAAAGGACGGACCAGCGCAGGTTGAACGCGTCTGTCGCCTGGCCGATCCGTTCCCCCTTCATAAGCAGATTCAGCACGCTCCGTATTTCCTGAATCTGGGGCCCCATGCGCGATGTTTGAAAGGAGGTCGCGAAGGCTCGATCTACATGGGCAAACACTGCCAGCGCACCCCGCGTGAGTGCACCGCAAGGAAGATGGGACAGAAAAGTACGATCCGCGATCTTTTTGCGCTTGCCGTCGTCCTGGCGCTTGTAAGTATCGTATTCGGGGCAGCCTCCCCCATAGCAGGCAAATAGAAACCAAATCATTCCCCGCAGATCAGTGTCTTGGGCAAGGTCAACCGCGCGAAAACAGTGTTCCGGCATCACCGGCGTACCCGTGCCACCCCACTCACTGGTGACAACGGCACCGATCTTTCCTTCCTGTTCGGGACTCGACATCTTCGAATACAATCCGTGGGATCCGCTGAACAACAATGCGGGCGGGTCGCGAAACAAATCGCGCAACAACGGCTTGGTAGCAACGACTCCGATATGGTCGCTACACGCAAATCCTTCTGCTGTTCCCAGGCGCACGCCGTTCTTGCCTTCAACCAACGGCTTGGCAAGCTGGGTAGTGAGAAAACCTGTGGAGCGGTCGCCGGGATTTTGCGGCGCGAAGACAGCAACCCTTTTCGCTTGAGCCGCGGAGGCGCCGTCTTCATAGGCCATGATCCGCGAAGCATAGTTTCCATAGTCCTCGACGCGCTCAAACCACAGCCGCCCCACACACCAGTAGGTGTCGAGTAGATATTGAAATTCGAAAGAGATGGAGTCAGGAGAGGCGACGAGCAGCAAGTAAAGCGGTACCCCATCGGACGGATCCACCAAGGCAAACGTGACCTCATGACGCTCCAGCCAGTCGCGAACGCTCTCGCCGGCCCGCGGGCTGTCGGCGCCTTCGAAGCAGCGGAAGCGGCCGGCCCCACCGCTCTCAAACGTGCCTCCTGCTTGCTCCTTGCGGCGTTCGATCAGCTTTGCCAGCTGGTTCTTGACGTCCTGCTGCAGATCTGGAGCGAAGACCACTCCCCAGCCGGCTTGTTTCAGATTTCCTGGCGAGACTTCTGGAACTGCAAGGCCAAATCCGGCTGCGATTCCAGCGGCCCGGGCTGCCGCCAAGCGCGAATCAGGCTGGGCGAGAAGCAAATCATCGCTCGTCAGCCGGGGCAGCAGCTCACCCGTCTCATCGACCCCGATGGGTAGGAAGGAGTCCTCCAACCACGGAAAGCCATCGATGCGCCGGCCCATCAAGGGTTCACTCGTGCAGCGTGGAAAATGGCATTCGCCACCTCCGGGCCCGCTATATCCGAATGTGCTCCGGAGGCGCCGTCACCCTTCCGAATGTACTGGCTGGCTTCCAGGTTATAAATCTTTCCAGGTTGGAAGTTGTACTCCGCGGAAGCGGGAAGCATCTGCTCGGCAATCGTGCCTCGCAATCCGCATATGCCAAAGGATCCCAGGCCGCCGTAGGTGGGCATGTCGCTCAGGTCGAGCTCTTCATCACCGGCGGCATAGTCGACTTGACCCAGCAGGCCGGCCGCCAGAGGATAGAAAATTCTTACTGCTTTATCGAAGTGCGAACGTGTAGTCACGATAGGACCCGAGACAGCGCCTCTGCGGATCAACCGGCTGAAATAGCCAGGTTTCCCTCCCGCCTTGGCGATGCTTTCGCAGTAGGCCCAGAGGCTCATCGCTCCCTGCACCAACACCGCGCTTTCAACCGGGCGGGGCAAGCTGCCGCCTTCCCCGGGGCCTCGGAGAATGGAGGACACGACAATCGATCCGAAACTGTGCCCCATGAGGTGAATCTTTACCTCGGGATTCACGCTCTGAATCTGCCCTATGAACTGGTGCATACCGCCTTCGCCTACGATGCGCGCGCGCCGTTTCATGGTCCAGAACGACAGCTGACGCAACGGACCGAGGATGCCGCCCCAGTCCACTCCGCCAAATCCGGCCGCCTGGGTCTCGGCCTGGGCAAGCTGAAAGGCGCGCTGAGGATCAAAGGTTTCCCGGTCAGCATCGGGCGCCCCTGACGCTCCTTCCGCGCCCAGTTGAAGAGCGGCATTCAACCTGTGGTATGCGCTCACCGTTTCTGCGCTGAGCCTGAGGGCAGCGGGATTGCTTTTATGTTCTTCGAAGATAATGTCGAGCGGCCCGGTTATCTCCGGTTCATCACCCAAACGGGCAACATAGCGTTGCTTCACATCGTCCTGGGAAAGCAGCCCCTCTTCCGTAGAGAAACCAGCCCCGCCGGTTTCCAATTCTTCATCCCCCCACGGCATACTTGGCCAATGCAGAGCCACATAGATGGGGCGCGGCATGGAAGTTGCGGCGCGGTCATACAGCGCTTTAATCCAGCGGTCGTATTGGTCTTTCGCCGTGTTCACGTCGCCCTTCCAACCGTGAACGAAGACAAAAATGTCAGACGGGTTGTCGTGCCGCACTTTTTCGAGCACGCGAGCACTCATCAGACCGGACAGGCCATCCGGGTCATTCGTCCGTTCCCGGCCGTGGCGTTCAAACTCGATCATGGCGTACGACGATGCTGTTTCTGGAATCGGAAAAACGGGCATAAGGTTATCCAGCGCGCGAGCTTTCGCAGCGAGTACTTCCAAATGCGCTCTATGTTAACTCCATTTGGGCTGAAAGGTATCTGGCTCCGTAGGTCGTGCGATTGCCCTGCCACGAACCCCGGTGCCCCATATCCCCGATTTCCTCTAGCGCCTAGTAGGGTTCCGCGACATCACATACACGATGCTATGTATGACGCACTACACTAGTTGGCTGCGCCCTCCAGCTTCAGGACATACGCATACTCTCCAGGGAGATGGGCGGGAAGCTTCACTGTCATGTCTCCGCCTTGCTTTTGCCAGGTCAGCGCACCGTCCTGGCCCAGCAGCGTAATCGCAGTGGCTGCGGGCACGGAGAGGTCCTTCAAGGTCACACTCCCCCCGTTGGGCTTTCCCATCAGCACCGCATAAACCACTGCGCCCTTTCGCGTAAAGCGAACATCGAGATCCTGCGTTCTGCCTTCCGCCCTGGTCCAGGGCTGCGTCCCGTAGATCGCCTCACCGTTCTGCTTGAGCCACGCTCCCAACGCCTTCAAGCGGTCCAGCTGTATTGAGGGAATCGTTCCGTCCGCCTCCGGCCCCACATCGAGCAGCAGGTTGCCGTTCTTGCTCACGATATCGACCAGCAGATAGATGAGCTTATCGGGTGGGATGGTCTGTTCCTCGCCCTCGGCGCGGTTATAGCCAAACGATTGACCCAGCCCTCGGCACTCTTCCCACTTCTTGGGGTTGATGTCGTGCATGGTCTGATATTCCGGTGAAGTGAAGTCGGCGTGTCCGATGCCGAACCGGTCATCGACCACCCCATCGGGAATTTCACGGTAGTACTCCGCCTCGATTTCGCGCGGGTGCCCCGTCTTGGGGTAGTCGATGTCGTTCCACAACACCGCGGGATGATAGCGATGGATCAACTCCCTGTATTGGTCATCCACATATTTGCCGTAGGCCGCCGTCTCCGGCTTCACCGTGGCGTAATCGGACTTGGTGGAGATGGGTCCGGAGTTAAACGTCCAGTCATAGCCGCCGGAGTAGTAGAGACCCATGCGCATACCCTGCTTTTGCACCGCCTGGGTTAGCTCCCCGGCAATGTCGCGCGTAGCATGCTGCCGGTCCGCGGGCAGAATCGGGTTTGGGGTGGTACTTGGCCAAAGCGTGAAGCCTTCGTGGTGCTTGGTCGTCAGCACCACATAGCGTGCGCCGGCATCCTTGAACACTTGTGCCCAGGTATCCGGGTTCCACTTCCTATTTTGCTCATTGAACACGGGAACAAAGTCATAGTAACTGGCGTTCGCTCCGTAATGATCCCGCTGATATTGCCAGGTGGGCGACCCAATCAGCCGCATGCTGTTGAGATACCACTCGGCATACGGGTTGTGCATGATGTAGTCCTGAGAACCAAAGTCATGATCCTGATGAGAAACCGGGGCCCAGCCGGGTACTGAGTACAATCCGTAGTGAATGAAAATCCCAAGCTTGGCATCTGCATACCAAGAGGGCAGAGGATGCTGATCCAACGACTGATCGGTTGCTTCGTCGTGCGCCTGGGCAGACGCCGAGACCGAGCAGACCATGCCTGTAGATGCAGCCAGAACAGCTATGGCCATAAGCTTCAACATTTGAGATTTTCTCCTTGGCAAAAGCACCCGCCAGTATACTCACAAAGGCTTTTGCAGTCTTGACACTCCGAGTTTGCTCTTGCGCCGGGGGACAGGCTGTAGGTAACTTGGTTGTCCAGGAAACTACCAATGAGAAAAAGGACGAGTGCAACCGCGTGCCTGCTCGCAGCCACGCTCGGCGCCGCATTATTCCCGAGCCGCGCAACCGCGCAGTCGAGCACCGCGCCGACCGCATCGGAAAACGCCGAATCCCTGGCCGAGATCTGGCAGAAGGCAAGCGCAAAGTACGATGCTCCGCGCAACACAATCCTGGCCGACGTCGACCGCGGAGCCAACGATGGGCCATTTCGCCCGGACTGGAATTCTCTCTCGCAATACCAGGTACCCACCTGGTACCGGGACGCGAAGTTCGGCATCTTCATTCACTGGGGTGTCTATTCCGTCCCTGCATTCGGCAGCGAGTGGTACCCCCGCCAGATGTACCTCACTGGATCGGTGGAGAACCAGCATCACGTGAGCACCTATGGTCCGCTGACCAAGTTCGGATACAAGGATTTCATCCCCATGTTCAAGGCCCAGCATTATGACCCCCAGGCATGGGCCCACCTGTTCCAGGAATCCGGCGCGCGTTATGTTGTCCCGGTCTTTGAGCACCATGACGGTTTCCAAATGTACGCAAGCAATCTCTCTGACTGGACAGCGGCCAAGATGGGCCCGCATCGGGATCTGATGGGCGATCTTGAGAAGGCGGTCCGCGGCGAAGGCCTTCGCTTCGGAGCCTCCTCGCATCGCATCGAGCATGACTGGTTCATGGACGGGGGCCGCGCCCTGCCCTCTGACGTAAACGATCCGCAGAATGCCGCCTTCTACGGGCCGGCGCAGATCCAGCTGCAGGACAAGACCGGAGGCAACGGAAGTGATTTGGCGAACGACTGGACCTATGTCAGTCCTGCCTATGCCAACGACTGGCTTGCCCGGGATGCGGAGATTGTCCAGAAATACCACCCCGACATCATCTTTTTCGACTGGTGGATCGGGCAACCGTATGTTCGTGCCTATCTAACCAAATTCGTTGCTTACTACTACAACGAGTTAAGCAAGCGGGGACCGGTCGGCATCATTACTTACAAATGGGTCGACATGCAGAAGGATTCGGGCGTGCTGGACATCGAACGGGGCCAACTCGACCAGCTGCTGGACCGGGTCTGGCAAACGGACACTTCTGTCAGCAACAAGTCCTGGGGTTACATCGAGCACGACACCTTCAAGACGCCTGAATTTGTTGTGCATCAGCTGGCAGACATCGTAAGCAAGAATGGCAATCTGTTGTTGAATATTGGGCCGCGTTCCGACGGTACGATTCCTGACGAGGTGCAGCAAGTCTTACTGGAAGTAGGCCGCTGGCTCAAGGTCAACGGCGACGCGATCTACGGAACCAGACCTTGGACCACCTACGGAGAGGGGCCGACCAAGGTCGCGGCCGGCTCCTTCCAGGACACCAAGACGCAGGAATACACCGCGGAGGATTTCCGCTTCACCACCAAGGGCAACGGCCTGTATGCGATCGAGCTAGCGTGGCCCGCGGGCAACGAAGCCGTCATTCATTCAGTGGGCGGGGACGCGCTGAAGGGCCGGCATATTCAGAGCGTCGCACTGCTGGGTTCCAATGCGGCGCTCACCTACAAGCCGCAAGCGGACGGACTGCATATCCAGTTACCGCCGAAGCCGGCGCAAGGCTACGCCTACGCTTTCCGTATCATGCTGGACGGTCCACCTCAGTAGTTGACGATGGGGCAGACGTTGTCTGACCCAATCAGAAAGAAATATAAGGCGTATACTCCGGCGTGGCCCAGGAGGAGTTCTAGTATGCGTATGTTATTGAAGGTTTCAATTCCGGTGGAAGCGGGGAATGCAGCAGTCAGGAATGGCAGCTTGGGATCGACAATCCAGCACATTTTGTCTGACTTGAAGCCCGAGGCTGCTTACTTCGCCGAAGAGAACGGCGAACGCACCGGATTCATCATTTTCGATATGAAAGATTCATCGCAGTTAACTGCCGTCGCCGAGCCATGGTTCCTTGCATTTAACGCACGTCTTACTGTCCGTCCGGCCATGAATCAGCAGGATCTGCAGGCAGGGATCCCGGGTATGACCCTGGCCGTTGAAAAGTTCGGCCACGGTCTGGGAGGCTGAAACCCCGCCGGTTTTTTGCGCTATGACGGCTCGATGGTGAACAGCGGTTAGAGGTAGAGGTTCACGACAGACTAGTCACGCCCATGACCGTGGCCGTGGCCCCCTTCATCATCCCTGTCATGACCGTGGGCTTCGCCGTGATCGCGATCATGGTCGTGGTCTTCGCGGTCCCAATGTCCTTCGTCGTAACGCCAGCCTTCCCGGTAATGGTCGTAATGCCCATGAGACCAATAGGCGCCGGGGTAAGGGGGCTGCTCGTAACGCCCGGCCACCCAACGGTAGTGGTGACCTTGCGGCGCCCAGTATCCACTCAGCCAAACCATCCCCACGACGGGCGGCGGCGGCGGCGGTGGCTCCACAACGATCGGTGGCGGCGCGACTCCAACATACACGGAAATTTGCGCCGATGCGGGCACTGCAAGAGAGAGGGAAAGGAGAAGTCCCATCGTCCAGCCGCTTTTCATGTGCACCCTCCGGTGTTGCGAACCTAACCCACAGCTCTGGTACGGAAGGTATAGACCAGGCGCGGATATCCCAATGGCACATCGGTGGGATGGCCTTTATTTTGGGGCGCCGCTTAGAAGAGCATCACTGCCAGTTTGTAGGTAGTAAAACCTGGTTGTCCGTTCCCGGTATCGCAGGCGCCGACGGCCGCGGTACGGAACCGGCCGGTGGAGATTTGTTGTTCCAGAACCTCGGGAAGCCGGCTCAGGTCTGAACCTTGCCACCGCATGATGAACTTGGGGTGGATGCTCGCCGGAGCACCGTGTTCCATGGCGCAAGTCTGCCGCGCGGCGTTTACGTCGCCTGCGGGCCGTAGTCCGCGTTGGCTCAGCAACTGCTCGATTTGGCGCTCAATTTGTGAGGAGCCCAGGGCGGAGACTCCGGCAGAGAAATCTTCCACTGCCCAAAGATTACCTCCCGCGCGCACCAGGCCAACGCCGACCTCATTGAGGCGCGCATCCAATATGTTTCGGCGATGGGGCGGGGAGTGCATCCACTCGTTCTCGACAGCTCCAGGAGTTTGCGCCACCGCGAGGTTTTCGGCAACCTCGCGAAAGTGAGCTCCGTTTTCGCTGACACGTGTCACCAGGTCGGCTTCGCCGGCATACTGGTGAGACAAGGCACCCTCCCGCACCATCATCTCTGCGTGTCTTTGCGCCGCGCGGGCCAGAGCCGGGTCCCACTTGAGCGGCCCGAGCCCATGCTGTTCGCGATCTTCGTTGGTGGCCTGCATCAACTGCCTGGCTTCGACGGATTGGCCGTGAGCTGGGTTGACCGCGCCTGCCGTGCAGGCGACGGTCAGTAGGCATGCACCGATGAGCCCTTTCATGTCCTGTTTCCCTCGGCTCTATTGAAGCGCGAAGTAGGTTTATGTCCCCTCCCCCGAAAGATGTAAAAGGGGGGCGCCGCCGTCCCTTGGCATCCACCCCTACGAATCGAAGCATCTGAGTACAACGGGAGGAAGTGATGGATACGAGACTCATGACTGTATTAATCGTAGCCTTAGTCGCGATCATTTCGGTCGTAGCGTTGCTCTTACTTCGCAAACGCAAGAGTGATCGTTTGAAGCAGCATTTCGGCCCGGAATACGATCGCGTTGTAAAAGAACACGGAGCGCAACGCGCAGAAGCAGTGCTGGCTGCGAGAGAGCAGCGAGTACAGAAGTTCGCGATTAATGCCCTGAGTCGCCAGGATCGGGAAAGATACGCGCTAGAGTGGGCCCAGGTGCAAAGACAGTTCGTCGACGACCCCTTATTGGCAGTCGGTGAGGCGGATAAGCTGGTAACAAACGTGATGTCGGCACGTGGCTACCCTATGGGTGACTTTGAACAGCGGGCCGCCGACATTTCCGTCAACTACCCGGGCATCGTACAAAACTATCGGTCTGCCCGGAGCATAGTAGTGCTTCGCGGCAAGGGACAAGCCACTACCGAAGACCTACGGCAGGCCATGGTTCACTTCCGGTCGCTGTTTGACGAGTTGCTCGATTTACCCAAAACCGAAAAGATAGGAGTTTCCCATGAACGAGCTTCGTAACGATCAAGAGCTGACAACAGCGGATATTGCCAAGCCACAAGGAGTTAGCGAATACCGGTCAGCGGTTATTGACGATCGTCCGGACCCATCTCAGGGTGCCGATCCTGTGTCTCAGCGCATAGGCGAACGCCCGATTCAATCTAAGGGGGCGGCCCCGGTGACGCTGGAAAAATCGGAGATGCGGGCCGACGGTCCTTTATTCCACGAAGAGGAACTGCAGGGGTTTCGGTTGCGGTGGGACCAGGTTCAGGCTTCTTTCGTCGACGAGCCCCGGCTCGCGGTACAGCAGGCTGATGGTTTAGTGGCGAACATGGTAAAGCGACTCGCAGAAGAGTTCTCAAACGCACGCGGGGAACTAGAGAAGCAATGGGACAAAGGCGAAGATGTTTCTACCGAGGAACTGCGACAGGTGCTAAGGCGCTATCGGTCGTTCTTTAACCGTCTGCTTCCTATCTAAGTGTGAAGTCAAGCCTCCTATAGCATGGCCGCGTGGTTGCCTTCAAAACGGAGGTCCTTGAGAAACGAGCAAGACTATTCCAAGGTTATCTAACGACCTGTAGGAAACAGTTGGGGCTTTGCCAAGGGGGTGGCAAAGCCTCTGAAAGTGGTCGGCTAAGCTGCCGTAGTGCGGACAGCCGGCCACTTTTTAGCTTGTTTTCAGCCCCACTTGCGGCGACATACAGACCCGCGCCAAAGGCGCTGACGACCGCTTTGAAAGTGTCCGCACCTAGCGGCGTCGATTGGGTTCATGACGAGCTTTGAAAGAGCATGATGCTCGGGTATTTTCTGGCACGCAGGGGCGTCCAGCTTGGGCCGGGTCGTGTACTGGTAAGAACCGGGCGGAAAATTCAGCTCGTACTTCTGCGCGACTGGTATGGTCCCGAAGGTCGAGATCACACGCTTGTCATCGTGGGGGCGCAAGCGGGCATGCTGAGAATGACCCGGGTACCTTCCCCTGGCTGGCTAACAATTTCCGCCTTGCCGCCGTGAAGCAGCATGATGCCCTGCACGATCGCCAGCCCGAGGCCCGTGCCGCCCGAGGCTTGTGAACGTGATGGATCCACACGGAAGAAACGATCAAATACCCGGGGCAGTGCTTCCGATGGAATGCCGATGCCTGTATCGGTGACCTCGATACGAACCACGGCGCTTTCGGAACTGGTCGCCATCACCACCGATCCGCCCGATCGTGTGTGTGCCACCGCGTTCGAGACCAGGTTTCCTACCGCCCTCTGCATCAGCGTCCGGTCCAGTTCCGCGATCACCGGCTCATCGCCGAACCTGGTGCTCAAAGAGATTCCGCCGTCGGCGGCAGAAGCTTCGTAATACTCCTGCACTCCATCCAGCAACTCGGCTACGTCGACCCGCTCGCGACGCAAATGCATCAAGGGGCTTTCTGCGCGGGCGAGGAACAAGAGGTTGCCAATCAGGTCCGACAGGCGCACGGCTTCTTCCAGAGACGACTCCAGCGCATCGCGGTATTCGTCGATGGTGCGAGCACGCGCCAATGCAACTTCGGCTTCTCCGCGGATGTTGTTCACAGGAGTGCGCAGGTCATGCGCAATATCCGCAGAGAACTTGGAGATCCGATCGAAGGAATCTTCCAGCCGATCCAGCATCTTATTGAAGGTGCCGGCCAGCGATGCAAGCTCAAAGGGATAACCTTCGGTGAGAATTCGCTCCCCAAGGTGGGTGGAGCTGATGCGCCTCGCTGTCGCTGCCATCTCTTCCACCGGCCGAATGCCCTGGCGCGCGATCTGATAACCAACCAGGGGAAAAATCGCCAGCGTCCCCAGTATGATCACCCAGAACCCCAACCGAAAGCGCGCCAGGAATTCCTCTTTCTGCGAGACATCGATGGCAATCTGAATCGTGATGGTATGCGCAGGAGGCGAGCCGACTGACGCTACCGCGGTGGTAACGCGAAAGGCTTGTCCGTGGCTCCCCTTCATCGGGATCGCGACATCGGGACGTCCTCGTGTCCGTCGGGCGAGTTGCGAAAGATCTAATTCTTCCGCCATGCCAGGCGTTGTCAATAATGGCGTGTTTCGCTCATCAAGCAGGCGAATATAGAACTGTTCGTATCGCCGCGCCGCCGTTTCCAGCTCAACTTCCTCCCGCAGCGCGTCCCAATCGTCAGGGCGTTCCCGCAGCATCGTGCGCAGCACGTGCAACTTGTCGCCCAGGAACAATTCCGTACTCTTCTCTAATTCCGAAAGCAGCACGAGGTAAAGGCTGGCGGTGGCCAAAATCACCAGAATCAGGCCTGCCAGCGCGTACCCGGCGGTTAACCGGAAGGCCAACGTCCGCCACAGCCGCGATATCGGCGTAAGGCTACGAGTCAGCTTCCAGCACATAGCCGGCGCCGCGAATCGTCTGGATAAGTTTGTAGCGGGAAAGGGTCGTCCACCTTGCTGCGCAGTCTCCTGACGTTGACATCCACCACATTCGTGTCGCTGTCGAAGTTCATGTCCCAGACCGCTTCGGCGATGAGAGTTCTGGACAGGACTTCGCCGGCACGCCGCGCGAGTAGTGACAGCAGAAGGAATTCTTTCGAAGTCAAGTCCAGCCGCTGGCCGGCCCGCGTCGCACGATGGCGTAACAGATCAATTTCCAGATCGGCCATACGGATCGTATCCTGCGGGCGAGAGGGCGTCCGGCGCAACAACGATCGCACCCGCGCCAACAATTCAGAGAATGCGAACGGCTTCACCAGGTAGTCGTCGGCCCCCAGTTCGAATCCTCTTACGCGCTCGTGGATCGCGTCTCGGGCGGTCAGCAAAAGGACCTGGGTAGCCCGGCCTGCCTGACGCAAGCGGGTAAGAACCTGCCAGCCATCGAGGCTGGGCAGCATTACGTCCAGAATGACCAGGTCGAAGTCCACATCCTGCGCCAACTGCAGCCCGTCCAAACCATTTGCCGCCACATCGACGACAAACCCCGCTTCTCCCAGGCCTTTTTTCAGAAACTTGGCGGTCTTCGCTTCATCGTCTACGACCAGAATTCTCATATGCGATCCAGATCGGCTTGCTGCCACGGCTATCTATCGCTGCCCCGAGTGCGATCGAGCACGTTCGGGTCAGCAGAAGATGTAACAACCTCCGAGTTATAGTGCCGGATTGTTAATGCGTGATGGGATTGCGTTGATGGGAGATGAATTTTGGCCGCAGATCCAACCAGAGCCCGGTTGTTGTTCACCCCACTAAAAAGAACGACCATGCGGCTCAAGTCACACAACTTTACCTTGAACATTACGATTTTGTAATCATCCCGTGAGATTCCTAATTCGCACCCGTGAATCTGCTTCCTCCACAACGCAGAAAAATTACTGATTACCTGCAGCGTTGCATCAAGCGTACGAGTGCGACCCCCCGTCTGATGCAGTTTTACTTTTCGAGGCCAACATGCAAGAGTTCCGCTCGTTCTTCTCTCCGTCTGTGTTGATCGTTTCCACAATCTTGTCTCTCTCTTGTGCAATCCCAGGCATCGCGCAAGTGGATCGTAGTGGTTTGGCCGGCACGGTTACTGATCCGTCTGGTAGGCTGCTGGGGCAAACACACATCACTGCTGTGGAGAACTCGACCCAGCTGCGGCGTGAAGGGCTCTCAGACAACGCTGGAAGATATGACATTGCTGAGCTTCCGGTGGGTAAATACACCATCACGTTCGATCATCCCGGCTTCAAGACTCTGACGTTCGTCGATGTGGAGCAGGTGGTTGGGAGGACGCGCACCTTGGATGCGACCTTGCAGGTGTCAGGCGCCGAGGAGCGCGTGGAAGTCTCGGCCACCTCGGAGCTGATAGACCGCAACACCAGCGCGGTGACGGGCCTGATCGAGAGAAAGCAGGCCGACGAACTGCCGCTGAATGGCCGCAACTGGGCGGCGCTGACGGCATACGTCCCCGGCGCCATCGACACCGGTGGCAGCAACCAGCGGTCGATCCGGTTCGCCGGACGGGGCCTCGACGACAGCAACTTCACCTATGACGGCGTTGACGCGACCAACATCGTGAATCAGACGCAGCGCGCCTGGGCGCGGCTCGCCATTCCGCTGGACGCGATCGCGGAGTTCCGCGTCGATACGCTCCTGGCAACCGCCGAGGAAGGCGCGACGGGCGGCGCTCAACTGGCCGTTATTTCGCCTTCGGGTACAAACCGACTTCCACGGGCGCCTCTTTGAGTTCTTGCGCAATAACGCTTTTGACGCGCCCGAGCCCTCCTGGGCCTCCAACGGCGAATCCCAGCAGCCGCTTCGTTTGAATCAGTTCGGCGGATCGCTGGGCGGCCCCATCGTGCACGACAAGACCTTCTTCTATCTCGCTTCTGAAGCCTACCGGCAAGTCTGGGGCTATCCGGTGAGCGGCGACGTGCCGAGCGCGGCTTTCAAGGCAACCATTCCGAGTTCATCCCCGGTCTATGGGATCGTAAACGCCTACCCGGGAGCGGGTCCAAGAACATTTCTGACGCCCTACACGCCAGCAAACGACCCGGGCGACCCGAACTACGCGAACTATGACCTGCTGACCTGCTCATGCACGCAGGTGGTCAACGAGAACTCGGCGATGCTGCGGCTCGACCAGCATTTTTCAGCCAAGACCACCGGCTTCATGCGCTTCAATTACGACCGATCGGTCAATACGCAGCCGCTTTCGACTTCCGCGACGGACTTGCAGCAGAGGGTGACCACGCCGATCAATGGCGCGCTCGAATTGCTGCACATCTTCAGTCCCAACCTGACGAATGAGGCCAAGTTTGGATACAATCGCTCCACCTCCAACACCTACAACTCCAGTCCAACCGGCTCCGTCTATCAGACTGCGATTTCCACCGGCCCTGGGCCGGGATTTGGCGCGCTGAACTACGATTACAACACCATCTACGTGGGCAACACATTTTCCTGGATCGACAACCTGACCTGGCTCCATGGGCGGCAAACCTTCAAAGCCGGAGTGGAAATCCGCCACATTCAATTGAACCAGCACTACGGGGAACACGGAACAGTTACGTTTGCCACGCTGGAGCAGCTGGCAGCGAATAAGGTGGCGAAAGCAAGTCTGTCTGGTGCTCTGCCGGTCAACGATTTGCGCAAGAACTGGTATCGTCGGTTACGTCCAGGACGAGTTCAAGGTGCGGCCCAATTTCACGCTGAATCTTGGCGCGCGGTACACCGTCTTCCAAATATTCCACGAGGCGCATGGAAAGGCCAACCCCTTCGATTTCGACACCTGCGGGCCTCAGGGATTCTGCGGCGTGGGCGCCAGCTTCGGCCATCAAAATTACGGCGACTTTGATCCGCGCGTGGGCCTGACCTGGTCGCCTGTGCAGGACAGAAAGACGATTGTTCGCGCCGGATTCGGAACCTACCACGAAGATGGCCAGCTGGACGATCAGAATCTGCCGGCCAAGAACGAAGTTCCCTCCTACTCGGTCAAGAATGTGACCTATCCGCCCGACCCGTATTTTACCGAACCGGTAAACATCTCACCGAACGCCGAACAACGGGACCGCAAGGACACGTATGTTGAGCAGTGGGTCCTCTCCGTGCAGCGGGAGTTGCCTGCGAACTTCGTGAGCTTCGGTCTCCTACCTGGGAAGCCATGGCGTGCATCTGCTGGAAACCAACGTGGTGAACCTGATCAATCCGGCTACGGGGATTGCGCAATATCCGGACTTTGCTCCCGCCATCGGCTGGCGCGGCTCGATCGGCGCGAGCTCGTACAATGGCCTCTCCGTGTCCGTGCGGCGGCCGTTCTCGAGCGGGCTCCTGGTGACGGCAAATTACGCGTATACGCACGAGATCGACAACGGCTCCAACGGCAGCGGGGACGGCGACGAGATATCGCCGCAGAACGCATTCTGCCTGCCGTGTGAGTGGGCCAGCGGCGCCTGGGACGCCCGCCATGTGGTCAATGGCAACGCGGTCTATGAGCTCCCCTTCGGCGTGGGCAAGCCGATGCTGAACGAACGCGGCATTGCCAGCGCCATCGCGGGCAACTGGCAACTGACTACGACGGCGCTGGCTCGCACCGGCTTTCCGGTCAATGTGCTTTTACCCAGCAGCTACGTCGCGCCGGATGGGAACTCCGGCACGCAGCGTCCCGACCTGGTTCCAGGCGTGTCTCTCACTCCGCCAGGGGGCAAGAGAATCGCAGAGTGGATTAATCCCGCGGCGTTTGCTCTTCCGGCTGGAGAATTCGGCGACGCGCCGCGTAACCTCCTTCGCGGGCCGGGCACGTGGCAGATCGATATGGGCGTCGCCAAAACGTTTGCAATTCGAGAGCGCATGCAGTTGGAATTCCGCTCGGAGTTCTACAACATCTTCAATCACCCGCAGTTAGGTCAGCCGCAGTCCACTTTCAACCCGTCGAACACCACTGGGTTCGGCAGCATCATCAATACGGTGAACTTGAACACGGCCATCGTATCGCCGATCACCCCTGTGGGCTCGGGAACGCCGCGCGAGATCCAGTTCGCGCTGCGTCTGGATTTCTAAGGAAGAACGCCGTCGAGGGAAGCAAGGCGGGATAGAGACCTGCAAATATGAACAGACGATTGTTTCTGGGTTGGCTCCCGGCGGTGGTTCTGGCCCCTATCGCAGATCTCTCCACTACGCTCCCCCCGATTTCCTGTAGAGCTTAGTGGGTTCCGCTAAGAAACAGCAGGTCCCTCCACTGCGCTACGCTCCGGTCGGGATGACAATTCAGTTTGGGAACCGGCATTCCAAGACCCAAAACTCTGATTGGGCACCAGCACCTGGTTCCCAAAGTGAATTTTCATCCCGACCAGAGCGTAGCGCAGTGGAGGGACCTGCTGTTTCTTCCCAGGACAGGAGCGTAGCGTAGTGGAGAGATCTGCGGTTCTACCGGATCAGCTGTTAAGTCCTCTGGCTACAAAACCAGAGTTCCGCAGGACGTGTTTGTTGTACCTGATCGTGTTTCCTTCGAGGTCGGTGACCGAGCCGCCCGCCTCTTCAAGAATGCACTGCGCCGCGGCTGTGTCCCACTCCATGGTGGGGCCGTGGCGCGGATAAACATCGGCAGCGCCCTCAGCAATGAGACAAAACTTCAGCGAACTGCCCATGACTATTGTTTCGCCGCCTTTCGTTTGATCTATGAAGTGGGCGAGAGTTTCCTGCTCCGAAGCATGGCGCCGACTAACAACCAAGCGCGTGCTTCCGGCTGTTGTCGGCGCAACATTTATAGGCGTGGTGACCTTACCGTCCATCCGATAGGAGCCAACTCCACGAGCGGCAAAATACAATTTATCGATCACCGGAGCATACACCACTCCCAGAATAGGCCGGTCATCCTCGATCAGGGCGATGTTGACGGTGAATTCGCCGGTACGATGGAGGAATTCCTTCGTGCCATCGAGTGGATCGATCATCCAGAAATGTCGCCAGGATTTCCGCTCGTCGAACGGAACCTCGGCAGACTCTTCCGACAGGACGGGCCAATGGGGCGCTAAGCGGGCAAGCCCGGTCTGGAGGATATGGTGAGACACAAGATCGGCCTGAGTCACAGGCGAGTGATCCAACTTATACTCACTTGTGGATTTAGATCCTGGTAAATGGCCAATATGCTGCGCCCGGATTCATATGCGAGAGCCGTGACGCGCGGCAACAATTCAGTCAGCCATTTACAACGTGTCGGGTCGAGCTCTCGCTTGCGCAGTTTTGGAATCCAGGTAAAGAAGAATGAGATCGACGCATTCGTCCGGACTTTTCGTAACCGTGTCAAGGCGAATCTCAGGAGCCTCTGGCGGCTCGTAAGCGCTGTCGATCCCGGTGAAATTTACCAACTCTCCGCGGCGAGCTTTGGCGTAAAGCCCTTTGGGGTCACGGCGCTCGCATTCTTCAAGCGAAGCATCGACATGGATCTCTACAAATTCGTCCGGCTCAAACCGCGAACGGGCGAGGTCGCGTTCTGCGCGATAGGGACTGATAAATGCGACGATAACAACCAGACCGGCGTCCACGAACAAGCGGGCCACCTCCATGGCCCGGCGAATATTCTCCACCCGATCAGCCTCGGAGAATCCCAGGTCCCGGCTGAGCCCTTGGCGTATGTTGTCGCCATCGAGAATATACGTGTGTCTGCCGGAAGCGAACAGTTGCTTTTCGAGCAGGTTCGCAATCGTCGACTTGCCTGCGCCCGGCAAACCGGTTAACCAGAGGCAAAAAGGCTTCTGCAGCTTTTGCCGGGCGCGGGCGTCTTTGTTGATATCTAAAACCTGCCAGAAATCGTTAGCCATGGAACACATCATTACCGGCTCATGTGCCATAGCGATGGCCCCGGATAGTCTCGATATATTCATCTTCCAAGCTGGCAGGATGGCCGCGCATCCGACAATCTTAACCCAGGGTTGTTACACATGATTCGCAGTGGCCACTGTAACGTTCCCGCCGCTTTGATGCTTGAAACAAAAAGCCCTTTCCCCGGTTTATTGGGGAAAGGGCGGTTAGGGTTGGGAGGATTTTAGTCGTCCAGATCTTCACCCTTGGGTGCCGCTTTGGTGAATTCGCTCGGGGGGCGAACCTTGCTCTCGCCGGGATAGGGCCGCGTAAACCCGGTCGACATGTACCAGTTCAGGTGGTTGACGGTGTCTGGATCTTCGGCGTCCGGTTTGGTCAGTTTGCCGGCGAAGATCTGGTTCTTCTTCTGAAGCCAGGCTACCTTCAGGGCCTTGACCGCAGGGCTCATGTTTTGGTTGGATGCGGTCGTCGTGGTCACACCCATGTCCAGCGGGACCTGGTTAGGCACGTGCGTCCAGGGCTGGAAGTTGTCCGCGGGCGGCGTGCCGTGGACGAAAGCCGTCCTCATCGGCGACGCCACCAGGTCGAACTGGTTCATGGGCGGCAGACCGAGGATTTGCTCGATCGTCCGCGTCATGTTGACCTGGGTGTAGTAGGTGTGGTCGGTGGATCCGTTCTGCACAGCGTACGGGCTGACGATATAGCCCGGGCTGCGATGACCGTCGACGTGGTCGACGCCGTTTTGCGCGTCGTCTTCCTCAAGGAAGATCGCCGACGAGGACCACACGTTGCTGTGGCTGATGTAGTCGATGATGCGCCCCACGGCCAGGTCGTTATCGGCCTGTTCGGCGTCCGGAGTCGGCGGGCCGCCGGTGTGATCGTCCATGACCCACAGGATGCTCAACGCCGGCACCGTACCGGCCGCGACGTCCTTGTTGAAGTCCTGCAGCCATATATCGACGCGGAACTGGTCGGGGATGCCCAGATCGAACTGCGGGAAGTTGGTGATGAGGTGGTTATACACGGCCGGGAGAGAGGATTGTGCCTGGACCGTATTCTGGTAATACAGCGTTTTCTCGGCCCCAGACTCGAAGTTCTTGCGAGTCGGTGTAAAACTGGCTCCAGGTCGGCTCTTTGGTCGACCCGTTCGGCTGTAGGAACGTGTCATTCTCGACGTATTCGCCGTAGATCTTCACCGGCAAACCGGCGGCAGACGCTTCTGAGAACAGGAAGCCCTTGTTCTGGTAGGCGAGTGCATCGCCGGCGTTGCCGCCTGGATAGCTGCGGACCCAGTCAGGCGACTGGATGTCGTCGGCGTAGGGCGCCATGCCTTCGGTGATCCATTGATGACCGTCCGCCGACTGGCGGCTCGGGTCGTAGAAGTTGTCGAGGAGCGGGAAGCGCTTCACCAGCTGATGCGCGTTCGGGGTGACCTTGCCGCCGAACACCGCCAACGAGCTGTCGCCGTTGCCGGCAGCCACGTCGCCCAGGACCTGATCATAGGTGCGGTTTTCACGGATGATCAGGAACACGTGCTTGATCAGCGAGGGATCGCCGATCTTGGCCGGGATTGCGACCGCATTGGTATCCTGGGTGCCTCCGGCGGCAGACTTGATATTCTCCGTCAGATCCCAGTGGTTGTTCTCGAAAACCTGCGCCGTCATCGCCGTTAAGGCCGTGCTATTCGGCACGGGGATGATGCTGACGGTGCCATTGTCCTGGTGAGTGTTGTAGTCGGTGACCTTGTAGTCGGTCTCGAACGAATAAAGCGTGCCGACGCCCTTGTCGTTGGCAACGATAAGTTTGTTATTGGCCGTGATCCAGCACCACCGAGCTCGGCGCATAGGCTACCGGAATCATGCCCATGACGGCTTTCTTCGCGTTGGCGTTGAGGTTGACGACCGCGATCGCGTTGGCATTGTAAAGCGCGACATAGGCAATGCCTGCCTTGCCATCGACTGCGATGGAGTTCGGCGCGGCGCCATAGGCCGCCCTTGCTTTGGCCGGGCACTTTGATCGGGAGCCCAAGGTTGATCGTCCGCTTCACCTCGTTCGTGGTCGTGTCGACGACCGAGATGGTGTCGCTGTAAGTATTGGCGACCAACAGGTAACCGCCATAGAACGCCATCCCAGTCGGGTGCAGACCGGTCGAGATGGTAGCGGTGACCTTCATCGATGCCAGATCAACCACAGAAACAGTACCGGTGATCGCGGCGCCAACCACCGGGTCGGCGACGATTTCAGTGCCGGCGGAGTTGATCTGGAAGTCCGCCGCGGTAGCGGCCCGGCCACCCTCGTTGCTGACGTAGGCGGTCGTGCCGTCGCTGTCGATCACGATGCTGTGCGGAGCGTTGCCTACCCGGATCTGCGTACCCTGCGTCGGCTGCGTCGCGGTCAGGTCGATCTTGGTGAGCGTATCGTTCTGGTTCAGCAGGGCATAAGCGCTCTTGCCATCGCTTGATACCGCGATTCCGCCGGGATAAGAAGTGGCGGGAGTATAGAACGAGCCGCAGGGATTGGCATAAGCGGCGGGCGGGCTGTTCGGAAAGCACTTGATGAAGGAACTGTTCGGCGGCACGCTTTACCTGGACGTTGTCGCTCAGCAAGCCCTCTGCCGAGACATTAGCGATGGTGACGTAACTGCTGTCCTGGCTGAAAATCAGGTACTTGCCGTCGGCCGAATAGGCTATACCGTTGATAGCTGCCGTGCGCATCCGATCCGAACGCGATGTAGTTCTGCAGGACATCGCCGGTGCGGGTGTCGAACACCTCGACGGCCTGCGTCGCGCCCATGGTGAGGACGGCGGCGGTGTGAGTTGCGGCATTAGGGTTCAGCGCGACGGCCTTCGCGCGGACCCGGATGCCGAGGTCGACTTGTGTGCCGGCCGGGGTGATGATCTGGCCGCTGCTCACGACAAAAGAGCCGTCCGGCTGCGCGCCGGTGGAGTAGGTCGGGAACGGCACGGACTGAGCGAACATCGGAACGCTCAGCCCCGTCGCCAGCAGGCCGGCGAGCGGACGCATACGTTTGATTCTGGAATTATTTCGATTCGCTTTTCGGGACGCTTTTCTGGACATCACTTCTTCTCCCCGGACTGTTTATCACGCGATTTGAGAATGCCGGCCGGCGTCACGAAAGCTGTGGGTGGCGCTGCTGGCGGCCGGATATGCGAACGGACGGAAGCGCGGTTGTCGAAATCGCGGACGTGTATTGATGCAGGGGGCCCGAAACCGCCGCGAAACATTGAGGCTTAAACGAGGGTCAGCGCCCTCTTTCAACCGCGCCCCAAGTATCACAAACGATTTCTGACAGGCTGGTGACGGTCGCATTACATTTCCGTAATGTGGGCTGAAGTTTTTGTCTCGCGGCTTGTAACGTGCGCGGCTCAATGTTAGCGCGTTCTACGCTGGGAACCTGGAAAAGGAAACAGCAGGTCCCTCCACTACGCTACGCTTCGGTCGGGATGACAATTTTGTTATGCAAGTAACCCATATCCTCGACGAGAACCGCTGCTTCCTTGCAAATGAATTGTCATCCCAACCGAAGCGTAGCGTAGTGGAGGGACCTGCTGTTTTCTTTGCTCGGGCTCTCAGCCCAATTACGAGCGGGCGATACCCGCTTCCAGTTCCGGCCCGTCGTCGACAAGCGCGCGCAGGGGCCCTAGCCAGGGTTCGTAGCGTCGCCAGCGCGCGACGGAGTTGCGATAGATCGGCTGCCGGGCCTGCCACTTGCTGGGGGTCCTCACAGCCCGCGGATTGGATTCGGGCCGCAAGCACGCGTCGTGCCACGCCAGGCCGCAGGCCGCGATGATCCGCCGGATCACTGGTTCGGGCGCGCGGGTCAGCTCCTCGTAATCGACCTCGAGGAAGCGATCCGCCGGCAGCACGCTGCGCCAATGGTCGGTGAGGCGCTGGTAGCTGCGGAAATAACTGACCAACTCCGCGCCTCCGGTCGGAAACGCCAGGCTTGGATGGAAATGAGTCTGATGGATCGACAACGCTGTATCGACTGCAGCGCGGCGGCAATGGATGATGATTGCCCGCGGGAATGCCATGTGGATCAGCCCAGCCCAGAGGAAGTTGAACGGCATTTTGTCGGTCACTCGGGCCGCCTTGGGTGCGATCGCGCGCAGCAAGCCAAGATAGTCCGCCGCCGCCTTGGCGAGGAACGGCGTCTCGGTCCCGGGCGCGCCGGAGAGGTGCCACGCCGCCCCGCGCTGGTTCCAGAAATGCAACTCGCCGCCGGCCCCGACCTCGGGATGGTTGGAGACGATCTGCTCGACGAGAGTTGTGCCCGACCGCGGCATGCCGAGGATCAGTACCGGCGTCGCATCGCCGCTGCCGAGCTCGGGCGCACGGGCGATCCATTCGGGGGTGCAGCGGGCAATCAACTGGTCGATCTCGACGGCGAACGCGTCCGAGTCGAAAGATAAAGAGCCCCGGCGCACGGCGTCTGCGGCGTCGAAATGCTGCATGGCCAGGGCGTAGTCGCCAAGATCATCCGCCGCTTTGCCGAGCGCGAGGTGAAGCCGCACGCGTTGGGCCGCTTCCAGTCCCGGCGTGGCGAGCGCGGCTTCCATCCGTTGCAGCAGACCGTCGTCGTCGCTAGTGACCGGGCGACACCGGACCAGATCGTAATAGCATCCCGCCAGCAGCGGCGCGATTGCGATCGCGCGTTGGAAGCATTCGCGGGCCTCGTCGAAACGGCCGAACTCAGTGAGCAGATTGCCCAGCAGATCATAGGCCAAGGCGTTCTTCGGATCGAGCGCCACCGTCCGTCGCAGCACCAGTTCGGCTTCCTGATTACGATCCTCGGTCAGCAGCGCCCGCGCCTTGCCGAGGCGGCCGAAGCTGGTCTTACCTCCGGTCGCCGCCGCGCGGCGGAAACAGCCGATCGCCTCGTCACGATGGCCCAGCGTGTAGACCAAGGCGCCGGCGCGGAACCACGCCTCGGTCAGGGATGGGAGGAGTTGAGTGGCGCGGTCGTAGGCAACGATCGCCCCGCCGAAGTTGCCCAACTTCTCCAAAGCGACTCCCAGGCGGAAATATGCATCGGCGTAACGCGGGTTGCTGGCGACGGCCAGTTGGAATGCCTCGATGGCATCCGGTATGCGGCCAACCTCGAGGCAGGCGAGGCCGAGATCGTGCTGGATGATGGGATTGGCAGGCTGCAGCAGCGCTGCTTCGCGCAACGGGGCGATCGCCTCGGCTGGTTGCCCGGCCCTGAGCAACTGAGTGGCCAACGCGAGCAGAGGCGCCACTTGCTGCGGCGCGGCTGCGCTTGGAGACCAAGGCATGGCGCGAACCTCGTATGGGAGATGTACTTGGCGACTGCCAGGTAGCGAAACAGCCGCTATACGGAGATTTTAATGGGCAGCTTACACACCGGACGTTGTGTGGCCGCAAAGATCGCGTTGGCGACAGCCGGAGCGATCGGTGGCACGCTTGCCTCACCTACACCGCCGGGCGCTTCGCTGCTGCGCACAATGTGCACATCGATCTTCGGCATTTCGCCCATGCGCAGCATGTCGTAGGTATTGAAATTCCCTTGTTGAGCGCGTCCCCTGTCGACGGTGATGGCGCCCTTCAGTGCCGCCGTGAGACCGTAGGCAATCCCGCCTTCTACCTGTTGTTTGACGATGGCAGGATTCACCACTTGGCCGCAATCGATGGCGCACACCACGCGAGGCACTTTCACCTTGCCACCTTCGAGGGAGACCTCTGCAATCTCTGCAGTAAAACTGCCCAGGTTGTTTACCAATGCAACGCCTTGGTAATGGCCCGGTGCGGGCTTGCCCCAATTAGCCTTTTCTGCAACCAGGTTGAGTACCGCGAGCATTCGCGGCGAGTGCGCCAGCAGGCGACGGCGCACTTCTACGGGATCTTTTCCGCCGGCCGCTGCCAGCTCATCCAGAAAACATTCCGCAAAGAAGGTGTTCTGCGAGTAGCCAACCGAGCGCCAGTACGAGGTTGGAACCGCACCGTCGGCTCGATGAAACTCCACGGCGCAGTTTGGGAAACGATACTCAAGGTCATTAATGCCTTCCACCGCGGTGCCATCGAGTCCGTCGCCTCCGCGGCCGCCGCCGAAAGAAGGGCAGACCACCCGCGCCGTAAACGCTTCAGCCCAGCCTTCAGAATCGAGGGATCCGGTGAATTTGACGTAGGCAGCGGGCCGATATGGCCCGGTTTGAATGTCGTCTTCACGCATCCACGTCAACTTCACCGGAGCGCCTATGGCCTTCGAGATCTCCACGGCTTCAGAGATGAAATCGGTGCCACCGCGGCGTCCGAACCCGCCGCCCATGTACATGCTGTGCACTTCGATGCGCGCAGGATCTAAATTGGTGATGCGGGCAGCCGCTTGCCGCGCGCCGGATTGCATTTGCGTGGACGCCCAAATGTCGCAACTGTCAGGACGAACGCTGGCTGTGCAGGTCAGCGGCTCCATGCAGGCATGCGCCAGGTAAGGCACTTCATATACTGCTTCTATGCGCTTCGCAGCCCGGGCCAACGTACCAGCCGCGTCACCCTCGGTTCTGCCGGCGACACCTGGCTTTTCCGCCAGCTCTGCCATGCGTGAGCGAATGATGGCGCTGGACAGCGTCGCATTCGGACCTTCGTCCCAGGTAATCTTGAGAGCCTTGCGGCCTTGTATCGCCGCCCACGTGTTGTCAGCCACCACAGCGACGCCGTTTGCGACTTGCACAACTTGGCGAACCCCTGACACGGCCTTCGCGTTGCCAGCATCGTAACCTGCCACCTTGCCGCCAAAAACCGGGCAGCGCACGAGCGTAGCGTAAAGCATTCCCGGAATTTCGGCATCGATGCCGAACTTCGTTGCACCGCTGATCTTGTCCCGCGTATCCAGCCGTTTCGCGGGCGTGCCAATTAGCTTGAAATCCTTCGCATCTTTGAGCTGAATGTTTGCCGGGACTGCCAACTTCGCCGCGGCCTCTGCCACGCTGCCATAGCTGATGCGCTGCCCGTTCGCCAGCAGAAAGCCTTGCTCCGTGCGCACTTGCGACCCATCGATATTCCACTTCCGCGCCGCGGCTTCGATCAGCATCTGACGCGCCGCCGCGCCGGCCTTGCGTAGCGGCATCCACTGCGTGCGGATACTCGTACTTCCGAAAACGCCCTGCATCGGGCCATAGCACGAGGGATCGACTGGCGCGAACTTAGTGCGAACGCAATTCCAGTCGCAATCAAGTTCATCCGCCAGAATCTGGGACAGCGACGTTACGGTGCCTTGCCCCATCTCTCCCTTGGCAATCACAAAGGTCACGACATTGTCGGAATCAATATGGATGTAGGCGTTTGGCTTCACTGGCAGCGGAGCACCATAGCGCTGGGCCTCTACATTCCGCCCACCTGGCAGCACAAAGCCGACTAGCAACCCGCCCAGTCCGCGCAACACATCGCGGCGATTGAGCAAATCGATCTTCAGAATCGTTTCGCCGGTCATGCGATTTCTCCGCTTCGGTTGTGGGTGGCTGGCACTTCCGATGCCTGGCGCTGTATGTCTGCGGCGCGGTGGATCGCCGCGCGGATCTGATTGTAGGTGCCGCAGCGGCAGATGTTGCCGTTGAGTGCTTTATCGATGTCAGCATCGGTTGGTTGCGCGGTGTGTGCCAGCAGCGAGACCGCCGTCAGAATTTGGCCCGACTGGCAGTAGCCGCACTGCGGGACGTCTTCCTCTAACCAGGCCCGTTGCACCGGATGGCTGACGTCGGCCGAAAGACCTTCAATGGTGGTGATGCTCTTCCCCACCAGAGTCGCCGCCGGGGTCACGCAGGACCGAATTGGATGCCCGTCCACCAGGACCGTGCACGCACCGCAAGCGGCGATGCCGCAGCCGAACTTGGTGCCGGTCAGATGGAGAATGTCGCGCAGTACCCAGAGCAGCGGAATGTCCGGCGCGGCGGTGACCACGTGCGCTTTGCCGTTGATTTGAAGCGAAATGCTTGGCATAGAGGGCATGTGCGTGTGCTGGTGCAGACGAATTATACAGGCCAATGAGAGGAGTTTTGCCGGCGAAAGAAAAGCCCGACGATTCCATTCTAGGCTGTCGTTGCCGAGCCTATCTTCGCTGCAGGCCACGCGCGCTGGTTTGGCCGCTCGGGCAAGTTGCGATTCAGTTTTCGTGAGCTGAAGCTACCCGACGGCCTTTCCTGGGCATGTGGATGATACGCTCACAGGTGTGGCGGCAGTGCAGCAACCGCCTTCGATCGCTGCGTAGAACGCTGCGACCTGAGCGAGCTTAACCGAATCCGTAGGAGAGCATGACACTCTGGCGATTTTCCCTTGTATTGGTCACAACACTGATTCTGGATATTGGCTTTTATCCTGGACCCATGGCGCTTGGACAATGTAGCCGGCAGACCAGCGAACCGGGAATAGTGACACAGGTCGTTAGCGTTCCTGCCGCGGCTGCGGAGGCGAATGCCAGCTCTTTACCCGACGCTCCAGACGTCGCGTTGCAGCAGAACGCCCAGGATATCCCCGCTCATTCTGACGAGAAGGCGGGTACTCCTGCCGCGAACGGGCCGGATGAAGGAAAACAGACCAAACGAATTCTCTACATCATTCCAAATTTCAGGGCGGTTAGCGCCGATCAGAAGCTTCCGCCACAAACCGTCAAAGACAAGTTCAGGACAGCGACGCTCGATAGCGTCGACTATTCTTCGTTCATTTTCGTGGCCATCCAGGCCGGAGTCGCGCAGGCACGCAATGCCACCCCGGAATTTCACCAGGGCGCAGCGGGCTACGGACGGTATTACTGGCACACCTATGCAGACTACGTAGATGAAAACCTGTGGGTTGAATTCATTCTCCCGGTCACACTGCACCAGGATTCCCGATACTACACGCTCGGTCACGGCGGCTTCGCGAAGCGGCTCGGATACGCTTTGTCACGGGTCGCCATCACGCGCACTGACAGTGGCCACGAGACCTTCAACGCTTCCGAGATCTTCGGCGCAGGTGCGGCAGCGGGCATCTCGGCTCTTTATTATCCCAGCCAGGAGCGCACCTTTACCAAGACCTATCAACTTTGGTTGACGAATATCGCGATCGATGCTGGATCCAGCCTCTTTAAAGAGTTCTGGCCCGACCTCAACAAAAAAGTGTTCCATCAGAAGGAATAAAGATCCGGAGAAACCGCGGAGACCGCCGGACGAGGCAGATTGAACCCCGGGCAAATAAAAGGGCCTATTCGCTCCTTTTGCTGTCCGCAAGTTACTCATTTTTGAGGCTCATGGTCGGGGAGAGAGGATTCGAACCTCCGACCCCCTGGTCCCGAATTCAAGGATCGAAAGAAGCCCGAGTGATGCTGAAGAAGCCCGAATGACACCTAAAACCAATGTTTAGATGAGGTTAGTTCCTCCTTCTGGCTTTGACGTGTGACTGGGCGATACTGCACGAGACTGGCCGACACCGGCAGGGATGGCATGGTTACGACACAAACAACGACACAAATCTCCGCGCTTGCCCGGCGCAACAGATCCAGCTCTACTTCCAGCTCCGAAATGACCATCGCATAGCCATCGAGCTTGACCCGCTGAAAGGTCTCCATGCGCTTCTCCAGGCGAAGGCGAAGTTTCTGGCGAAGATGTCGGCGCGGTCCTAAGCCATGACCACGCGTGAGTGGGGTCAACCTTCTCGGAGCATGCCACTGCGGTCGACGCCGGGGTGATCGGCGATGACTCCGGCCAAATGTTCTAGGCGGGGGCCGGAACAAACGTCGAAGTGGGCCAAGCCCAGTTGCCCAATAAAGAGCTTTAGGCCGTCGAGTGGCTGCGGGAGGGAACCCGGCAAGTTAACCGAAAAGAATAAGTTATAGGCCGTATCCGCCGATAAAGATGTGAAGGAAGGATGTGCTGATTGAATACAAACCTGTTGACCACTTTCGGAGAAGAAAATGCCTCATCCCCCTTCGTTTGCCGCAAGCCTTGAAGCGTCTACTATGAGTCCTTCCCGTACCTGACCCGCACTGCCAACGGCCGCTGGTCCAGCCACGATTGCCAAAAGCATGCAGGTCAAAGCAGAAGTGATATGTTCCGATTGGTTATACATCGGCGGGAGGGTCGAGGGCGCAATCAGCTTACCCGGAGGCAGGGTCACTGTTAGCCGCGATGCACAAGTGGAGGCGAATCTCTGCCCGTGAAGTGGCGGTTCTGGGCAAGGTACGCGGCAATGTGCCTTAGTGACTTGAACCGCAGTCTAAGAGAGGAAGATCACGTTTACCAAATCCTCTTCATTCGCTAACCCCGGGGTAAAGCTGCCCGCAAACAGATGTTGAGCAGGTTTGCTGAGGATAATGCAGATGTTCCAAATTCATTTTCATCCAGGCTCGAGAAATGCACTTTCGGTTCCCTTCGTTCCCCTAGGTTCCTGCATGCCGCGTCTTGTCAGCACAAGTTCCAGACCGAGCACCGTTTGTGAGCTGCGTACAGTGCGAAGTGGAGCTTTCGAGGAGCCGAGACAGCTTCGAAACACCAAATTGAGAACTGCGGAGATCGATTGCCACGGTGTTATCGACCGCCCGCCAAACCGATTGATGGAATTTGCTCTGATGTGCGAGCAGTGGACTGTTCATAGACGTGTTCGGAACGGTCTGCCGCGGATGCAATTGGATGGCGATTGCTTTTGCGCACGATCTTCGGGTCGGTCCGCATGAGTGCCTCGCTCTTGGCTAGTTTTCATCCTCGAAGTTTTCGGAGATCGAAATGAGCGTGCTAAGTGCGATATCGAAGCCGAGGTTTTCCCGACCCGGCTTTTTACCGGCTTTCTTCGTAGTGTTGCTCTGTTTTGCTATGTTTGGCCGTGCGCAATCTGTTTCCACCCATATTCAGGTTACGGGTAGAGTTGTGCAGCCTTGGGTTAGCCGGCTTGGCGTGAATCTCTCAACGGCAACCCAAACCGAGGCCTTTGCGCATGCGGAAGTGCGGACCAATGCAGAGACCGGTGCGCAGACGACGGTGACGATTTCGAACACTGTTGAGACCTCGGATATCGACCGCCCCGGCATCAATCTTGGCGGGGTCGCATATTACGGCCCTCAGCAGCTTCTGAAATCTTTAAATTACGCCTCAGACGGCTACATGCCTGGAACTTATTTTGCGACCACCTACCAATGCAGTTTCGGGGGAACGCAGTCCACAACGAACTGGTACAACAACATCACCGATGGTAGCGGGTATCCTGCGAACTTCTGGGCCGGGGCCAAGTTCGTCGCTATCAATTCAAATAACGGCACCAGTTACGGCTCTGGCACGGTGACAGCTTCTACATCCAACGTGTCTAGCGGTACTAACTTTACCCTTTCTCCGGCTATTAGCAGCCCGTGTAATTCCTCCAACGGCGATGTACTGATCGTTAGAACACAGAATTCGCCGGAGCCCCCGACTTTTACCCAGCGTGTTTGCTCTGGAGCGACTTGGAATACTTCGGACACTTCTCCTTCGTCTACCAACATGCTGCAAAGTTTAGAGCTGTCGAACGGATGTGCGTTGCAATATTACTTCGATTCCGTTTTGGGGAACGCCACAAATACTAATGGCCATAGCGGCGGTTCTGTTAACTTCATCAATTTGAACGGATCGTACACGGCTACTTTCAACGCCAAATGCGCGGTCGCGGGATGCTCGCTAAACTTCTCACTCGGCCGGTTAGGCGGAACGCAGTTTATAGGCAGTACTGTGGTTAATCCTTCTAGCGGGGCTAACGGAACTGGGTGGACAACCTATACTTACCCCTTCACCGGTTCGGAGACTGGATCGCAGGACAGCGACATTAGCTATGCTTTTACTTGTACCGGCACCTGCCTTGTTCAGGATGTAGATGTGATCGAGGGAAGCACTCTGCCAGGCAATACTACGGTTTTCCGCGATGCCGTCGTTTGGGAATTGGAACAGATTCATCCAGGTTCGATTCGTTACATGGATTCCAGTCAATGGTGCTCGGATGTGGCCGACGAGATCGCAGCTACGGGCAACCGGCGCTGGTGCGGGGCTAATGAGTACTTGCCGAACCTGGGTGCTTCGCCGATAGGGTACAACGACGTTCTGGCCTTGGGTAACGTTGTGGACTCCGATGTGTTGCTGAGCGTAGGCCTGCTGAATGGACCCTCTGATTGGACGACGCTGATTAATTGGCTTGGCTCCTCGGGTTGGATATCAACCTACTCCGCATCGGGGCACAAGATCTATCTTGAGGACGGCAATGAAGCATGGAACCCTGTAGTGGCAGCACTTTACTACGGCAATGGTAATGCCTACGGCTACACGCTAGGCCTAAACATGGCAGCGGCCAAAGCTGCTTCTGGCTACAATTCTAATGTCATCAAGCTAGTTGGTAATAGCTGGGTTGCTCCGCAACAAGGAAACGGACAGTTCGGGTGGATTCACAATACGATGCAATACGCTGGCTGCACTAGCGGCACCCAAGCCGGATGTCCAGACTTTGTAGACGATGCCCCGTATATGCTGAACTACCTGGGCGCGTTCAACACTTCAGGATCGAACGTGTCGACTACCGGAGCGCCGTTTCTGGATGAGTGGGCCGAAGACGCTAACCTCGATTCCGCTGCTTCTCCGTCTGGCACATCGATGAACGAAAATACTCAATACACAAAGGCTAACTTCGGTGTAGGTACGCTGGTTTACGAAGTAAACGAAAGCACGGATCATGGTATCGCGGTTTCACAGTTGCAACTAAATCAAATTAGCGCTTCGGTAGGCAACGCGCTCTCGATTGCCGAGCATGTGCTCCTCATGCAGAGGGATTCCCAAGTTACTGGGCCGATCCACGTCTTTAGTTTGGCAGAACCCTATAATGGGTATAACTGCACAGGAGGCGGGTGCGTGAGTGGGGTTGTTATGCCGCTATGGGGAACAAATCTCTTCATGGCGACAGGACCTGGACAGACTCCCGGCAGCGCCAATACCGACCGGCCGCTCGCCATCGCTCTCAGGATCATCAACAATGCCATTGGTTCGAACAGCAATCTGATGTTGGTGACGCAAAGCGGAACACCAACATTTAGCTATACGGCCGGTCAGGACTACAGTGGCACGTCTATCGCATCAATCCTGGCTAACCCTGCGGTTCCATATGTAAATTGCTTTGCCTATGCCGACGGCGCCCAGACGAGCTGGACAACCATATGCTTCAACAACAACCTATCCGCGGCCGAGAGCGTGAGCTTCATGGGAGTCGGCGCGCCGTCGGGAACAGTGATCGAAACCTTATTTGGCAACAGCAATCTCATCACAGACAACAACGAGAACACCTATCTTGGCTCATCCTCCGTTGCGCCGGTAGTCAATTATCCATCTTCAACGACTACCAGCGAGAGCCGCTACACGATTCCGGCGGCTTCGATGATGGTGCTTAGCTACGGGACCGGAAACCCGCCGCCCGTTCTGCTCGCGCCGACGTTTAATCCCGCCGCCGGGACCTATACCTCCGCGCAGTCGGTGACCATCTCCGATGCTACCTCGGGGGCAACCATCTACTACACGACCACCGGAACTACGCCTACCACGTCCTCGACCAAGTACACCGGCCCGATTACAGTTAGCTCGACGGAGAAGCTGCAGGCTATGGCGGTAGCCACGGGGGACACAAACAGCGCGGTCGCGTCTGCTGCCTACACCATAAGCTCATCCACCGCTGTAGCCACGACAACAAAGCTGACGGCTTCCGCGACCCAGATAACGATTGGCCAGAGCGTGGTATTCACCGCCAAAGTGGTGCCGCAATCAGGCAGGGCTGTGCCGACCGGCTCAATCAAGTTCTTCGACGGCACGACGAGCCTGGGAAAGGCCTCGTTGCATGCGAGTGGGGCGGCGACATTGCGTACCAGCGCTCTGTCAGCGGGAAGACATTCCATCACGGCCTCTTATTTCGGACAAGGCGAAGATAGCAGCTCTGTCTCTAATGCGGTAAGTGTTGGGGTCACGCAAAGCACGGCACCTGTCCGGATAGCCGACTAGAACGAAGTTGCTGGCGCGGTGGACGCTGCCTGGGCGTAGAGGAATCTCAGTCCAGTGATGCGACTATCATGGCGATCGCCGGGCACGTCTCCCCACAGATGCTGGAGCACTACTCCCACGTGCGTCTGGACCTCAAGCGGAAGGCGTTGGACAGTTTAGGGACTCGGCCGGGCAATTCGGAAGGCAGGCCGGCGGGTTACGACACAAACAACGACACAGCAGAGACTTCGGAGGCTGTCGAGTCGGAGCTAAATTATAGACAAGAATGGCCGGGGAGAGAGGATTCGAACCTCCGACCCCCTGGTCCCGAACCACCAACCGATGTACTAAGCTGTTGTTTCGTTTAGGTTTGTTCTGCGTGCTGTACCCTCGTTTTCTACGATATTCGGGAGCCGATGGACCCAAATTGGACCCAAGTTTCGACTTGAACAACAACCGCAACCAAAAAGGCCGTTCCGGCGTTTCCGACATCCCAATCGATGTTGGGACGTGCTTCCATCTGCTTCGGCTCGAAGCCGTTGGCACTGCCACGGAGTCAGGATTCAGCGGTCGTCGGATCGATGACCAACGTGACTTCCGCGATACGGTTTGCCGGGAAGCCTCCCTGCTTCGCATGCTCGCGAATGGTTTTTTCGTCTGGAGCGATGTAGACGCAGTAAATCTTGTCGGCGGTCACATAGCTGTGCAGCCACTGGATCTTCGGTCCCAGATGATAGAGGACGCCACAGGATTGCTGTGAGACGGCGAGGAACTGGCCGGGCGTGGAATTGCCGATTCCGGGAATGTCACGTTCGATGACGTATTTGGGCATGTTCTCGCTCTTCCTCTTCTCCTGGCGCTAGCCAGGACGGCGTGATCGCTGCGGAACCCTCTCCAGAGCACCGCGGCGACCGCGCCGCTTTCCATGCAGGGAGACGTACTAACAGACCTTTGCCCCACGCTACTCGTGCGCGCAGGTCACATGGTCGTTCCAGTCCACGAAAGAGCCCTGGGGATTGTCTTTCCATGCCCAAACGTGCAATTCGTAAAACGCGGGCAGACCGTAACGATTCAGAGTAGCCTTTGGCCTTGAAGTAGAAGGACCGTCGATGTACAGCATCAAGTGACCCTCCACCTCTGGAGTGTCGCCGGAGGGCAGGGCACTCGCGAATATGATGAACTCGACTCCAACCAGCTTCAGTTGGCCATTCGCCTGCGGCTCATAGATCAGGGCCTGCGGCTTCGTGGGGTCAAGCTGCCCATTACTAAGCAGAGTCTCTCCTTTAAGCAGATTGCCATTGACGTAGTGGATGCCCATCGCGCCGTGGTCGGAACCGCTGACGCAGCCGAGGGCCGGAGTGTAGTCAGGACCAGCGTTGGCGACATTCTGGTACTGTTGTGTGGCATTGCGAACAATCTGGACGAGCTGGTCTTGGTCCCCTTGTCCCTCCGACTGCTTTTGTTGCTGCGCCAGGGCATAGGAGGTGAGCGCCAGAAAAGTAACCAACAGCATCGCCAGATGCGATAGCTTTTTCATGTTCGGATTCTCCTTGGTAGGTGTCGCGGGAAAATGCTCGCCGGCCGTATACCTGGGGCACGGCGGTGAAGGGATGAGTTCCCGCAGCCATCCGCCAAGGTCGGTGACAAACTGGCCAATGAAGGTGCCGAGTTTGTTCATGTCGAGAGCGGGTGTCTGTGGGGTTGCCATTTCCGATCCTCCTTCGGCGGCCGTCCTGTTCAGCTCGGACTTGCTGCCTGCCTTGCGCGTTTTGGTTTTGTTACAATCCGCACCAACGCGGCACCCCTCTGTTCTGGTGCTTCCGTATGGCGCGCCGGGAATGATTGAGCCAGCCCGATGCCGCCAAAATAGCGATCCCGGCTCTCGAAGTAACGAAGCCTTGACGAAAGAACAACGAAATCCTCCGAAACTTGTCCCAGCCTCTAACTGACAAGGAGGGATAGCCTCCCGTTGGAAAGCCGCCACATAGCCTATCGCTTCGGGGAATTCACGCTGGATCTGGCGCGGGGCGCACTTTTCCGATCCGGCGAGGAGGTGAAACTTCGCCCGAAGGTATTTGAGGTCCTGAAATATCTTGTCGAGAATTCCGGCCGGCTGATTGGCAAGGAAGAGATGGCCAAGGTGATTTGGCCGGAATGCTTTGTGACCGACGACTCGTTAGTCCAGTGCACGGTTGAGCTTCGGCGGGCCCTGGGTGATCCCGGCCAGCAGATGATCAAAACGATTCCGCGCCGTGGATATCTGTTCGCTGCTGCAGTTCACCCGTCGAATGGTCCTGCGGGGTTCCCCGAGAGCGCCCGCGAACGGTCAACGGCGCAAGACGGCAGGGTTGCGGTTGAGAAGCTGTCGTCGCGGCGCTTTGACGTGCCAGTACCGCGGACATCTCTTGTAGGCCGGGGAAAGGACGTAAACGAAGCGGTACGGCTCCTTCTTGATCCGGATATCAGGCTGCTCAGCTTCACCGGCACGGGCGGCGCAGGAAAGACCCGGCTCGCCCTCGCGGTCGCGAAACATGTGGCTGAACACTTTCCGGGTGGCGTGCAATTTGTGGCGCTGGCATCGATCACGAATCCGGACCTTGTGGGTGCTGCCATCGTGAAGGCCCTTAATTTGCAACCGGTGGCGAATCGGACAATACCGCAGGTGATCTCCGATCAAATGGCGGCCGGCGGCCCGTTTCTGCTCATCCTGGACAATTTCGAGCAGGTGCTGCCAGCTGCTCAACTGGTTTCGGAAATTCTGGTTCACTGTCCGTTCATCAAGGCGGTGGTTACGACCAGAGCGTCATTACAAATCTATGGAGAGCAGGAATTTCCAGTAGCGCCGCTCCTTGGTAATGCAGCCATGCAGCTGTTTCAACAACGCGCGATGGCGGTTCGGCCTAACTTTGCCGTTACCTCTGAAAACGAGGCAGCCATCCAGGCAATCTGCAATCGGCTCGATGGGCTCCCTCTCGCGATTGAGCTGGCGGCCGCGCGCACGAAGATTCTGTCGCCGAAAGCAATTCTGGAGCGGCTGCAGAGCCGGCTGGACCTCCTGACGAAGGGCGCGTCAGACTTGCCTGAAAGGCAAAGGACGCTTCGCAGGACCATTGACTGGAGCTACGACCTGTTGAACGTCGCCGAGCAGAGGCTCTTCTGGCGCTTTTCTGCATTTGTGGGCGGCGCGACCCTCGAGGCAACCGAGGCTGTTTGCAATACCGGTCAGGATCTTGAGATCGGAGTTTTCGAGGGGCTAGGTTCGTTACTCGACAAGAACCTTGTGCAGCGCGTCGATAGTCCCGATGCGGAGCCGCGGTTCACAATGCTGGAGACAATTCGGGAGTATGCGCTGGAGCGTTTGGCGTCGAGCAGTGAAGAGTCGCAGACGCGCCGCAGTCACGCAGCGTATTGCCTTGTAATCGCAGAAGAGGGTAATCCGGAATTGGATTCGAAGGAGCGTAGCGAGTGGCTCGCGCGATGCGATCTTGAGATCGACAACTGTCGCAGCGCTCTCGATTGGCTGGCCCAAAACAATCAAGTTGAATGGGCCCTTAGACTCTCCATGGCCCTATTCCGTTTCTGGGATATGCGGGACTTGTTCGTCGAGGGGCGCGCACGGCTTGAAACCCTGCTTCGCCTCGTGCAGAGTGGCTACCTCAAAGAGCGGGGCAGGATCTGCACGTTCCTTGGCGCCCTGGCCACGTCACAAGGCGACTATGCGGCGGCCGATGCGTTCTTGAGGCAGAGTCTCACCTTCTATCGCGAATTGAACGACCATTGGGGCATTGCGGCGTCCTGGAATGCCCTCGCCGTCGCGACGCGCGATCGCGGGGATTTCGAAGAGGCCGAGCACTACTTCGAACAGAGCCTTGAATATTGGCGCCGACTGCCCGATCGTCTCTCGACGGCGCGATGTTTGCACAATTTAGCGAACGCGGCCAAGATGCGCGGCGACTACGGGCGTGCCGATACCGCGCTCGCCGAGGCGACTTCCATATTCGTGCAAGTTGGGGACGCAAGCGGCGCGGCGTGGTCCATCAATCAATCAGGTGATCTGGCGTTGGAACAGGGTCGGATCGAAGCGGCCCAGAACCTATATCGAAACGCGCTTGCCGCGTTCCGAAACACAGGAGATCGCTGGGGTTGCGCGCGATCTCTTACAGATCTGGGATGGATTTATTCCATGCAAGGAGAATTTGCGGCTGCGCACGCTGCCTATCGCGAAGCGCTGGAGCTGTTTGCCGAGCTCGGGCACCGGCGCGGAATTGCACGGGCCCTCGAAGGAGCGGCGTGCCTGGCGGCGGCAAGCGGAGAAGCCTTCAGAGCTCTGATCTTGGCAGCCGCTGCAGAGCACTTGCGCAGCCAGATCGGCGCCCCACTGCATCAGGCTGAGCGCGCCAAACTCGAGGAAGGGCTTACCGCGGCGCGTGAAATCTTAAACAGTAGTGCAGGAAAAGGGGCACGGCAGAAAGGCCTTGAGATGCCGCTCCAAGCCGCGATCCTGCTGGCCCTTGAGCGGTCGTCTTTACCTAGCTGAAAGCTGCGGGATCGATAAGCCTGCGCACGGCAGAGACCCGGTCTGCGCGAATTCCACTCTTGCGAGCGTGCTCCCGGATGGTTTCCTCGTCCGGCGCCACATAGACGCAATACACTTTGTCTTCAGTGACATAGCTGTGCAACCACTGGATATGGGGTCCCATGCTCTTCAGGGTTTCCAGCGAATGCAGGGAAACCTCCCGGATCTGATCTTCAGTTAGCGATCCGGCACCCGGAATCTCGCGCTCGATGACGAATTGGGGCATGGCTGTGAATTTTAGCATCGACGCGAAATTCATTGGTATCCACGCCAGGGAGCATTGAATTCGAGGGGATCTCTGAAACTGACTATTGAATGGCTCAGAGCAATGAACAGAGCCTGTCGGACCAGCCTGTTCTCCACAAATGAAAAATGGGGTTCACTCGTTGAAGCGGTGCAAATAGGTCCCGCAAGTCGGGACATAATCGCGCACTTGGGTCCACTCACGAGCAGGAGAAGAGGTCTTGAATTCTTGATTTTGTGGGATAACCCATGGCATATAGCAAGTTACAGATAACAGCCTTCGACAACCCCGAACGGGCGGGTACGGATAAGGCTTGAATCAGGGGGTCAAATCGCTTGGCAGGTTACTTTAAATTGGGGAGAGAGGATTCGAACCTCCGACCCCCTGGTCCCGAACCAACAACCGATGTACCAAGCTGTTGTCCCGTTTAGGTTTGTTCTGCGTGATGTATCGTCGTTTTGCATGATATTCGGGAACGAATGGACCCAAATTGGACCCAAATTTCTTTCACGCTCGACATTTAAGACAGGAACCCGCAATCAGCACTCGAGCGACGGAGCCGAGCCGTTACACTGCAAAGAAGAACTCCGCCTTCCGTACTCTTCGACGGTTGCCACAAAAAAGAATGAGTTGTCCGTTCGCGGGGTGGGAAAATCCATCCCCCAAACGGCCTCCAGACCGCGATACGGAATGTCAGCAAGCTTATTTTGCAACCGTCTTTATTGGCAATGTTCGCCCGCCGTCATCCAAGGCTGTACGGGAGAGGCGAATGCCCAGTCTGCGCATTTTATGCTGGAGCGTCGATCGCTTGACTCCGAGACGAGCAGCCGCTCCGTTTGGCCCTGAAATCACACCATTCGTCTCTTCCAAAGCGCGCAGGATTTGATGTCGCTCCGTCCACTCCACCATGTCCTGAAGGTTCTCGTGGGAAACGGATTTACCGTTTTTAGGGGATGGATCGCGCGCTGGGATCAATTCTGGTTGCAGCTCTGCGAGGGGTACATTCAGGATAGGGCCCTTTGAAATGAGTACCGCCCGCTCGATCACATTCTGAAGTTCTCGAATATTCCCGGGCCAGTGATAATGGATCAACGCCTGCATGCTTTCAGAGAGGATGGTGTCGATCACGCGCTGATTTCGACGGCTGAATTCCTTGACGAAGTGACGTACCAGCAGGGGGATATCTTCCTTTCGCTCGCGCAGCGCCGGCACCTTAATTGGGAAAACATTCAGCCGGTAGTACAGATCAGATCGGAATTTCTGTTCCTCCACCATGGCCTTCAGATCGCGATTCGTTGCCGCAATCAATCGGGCATCCGTGCGCACCGTGCGGCTGCTGCCCAGTCGCTCAAACTCGCGCTCCTGCAGAACGCGCAGGAGCTTCGGCTGAAGCTCGAGCGGAATCTCTCCCACTTCATCGAGAAAGATGGTTCCTCGATTTGCCAGTTCGAAGCGTCCCACGCGCTGCGTGATAGCGCCGGTGAAGGCGCCTTTCTCGTGTCCAAAAAGCTCGCTCTCGAGCAAACCCGTGGGAATTGCCGCACAATTCAGCTTTACAAAAGTGCGATCCTTACGTTGGCTGTGCTCATGAATCGCGCGGGCGATCAACTCCTTCCCTGTGCCTGTCTCGCCAAATAGCAGGACCGTGGAATCGCTGGGAGCAACCGTTTCAACCAGCTCTAAAACGCATTTTAATGCGGGGCTGTTTCCCACGATGCTCTCGAAGTTCATTTCAACGCGGATTTCTTCTTCGAGATAGAGCTTCTCCAGGGCGAGCTTGTCCTTGAACTCGGAGATTTGGCGGTACGCTAAAGCGTTCTCGACTGCGATCGCGATTTGCCCCGAAGCCTGGGTGAGGAGATCAACATCCTCCGGCGTAAACTGGGTCTCGGTCGTACGTAAAATCGAGAGAATTCCTAGGACCCGGCCGCGACTTACAAGCGGAATAAGACAAAAAGCCTTCATGTGTTCGGCAGCCGCGATGCCACGCACCTCAGAAGATTCGCGTTCGTCCAGTTCCGGCGCGTAACCCACCACAGGTTTCATGGTGTCCACTGCTTTTCTACCGGCGGCGCCTGGCGTAAACAACAATTCTTCCTTGATAACCCCCTGCCCGTGCGGGAAATCGACGGCAAATAGTTTGAATTTTCCCGACGCTGCATCGGGCAGCGAAACGGTTACGGCATCGGCGTGTATGAGTTCGCGTATATTGGCTGCAACCGCCCGCAAGACCTCCCGCAGGTCCAGGCTCGAGGTGATTTTTGTCGTCAGATTGAGGAGCAACTGCAACCGATCTCTTAATCCAGAAACCTCTCGAAACGCCAAAGCGTTCTCAACTGCGATGGTGATCTGACCCGAAGCTTGGCTAAGGAATTCGACATCCTCTGGCGTGTAGGATGTCTCGGACATCCGTGCGATCACCAAGCCTCCGAGCACTCGACCTCGATTAACGAGTGGAATCAAACAGGCGCTCTTCAGGTCTTCGGCGACCACTTTATCGTATATCTCAGGCGGAACAGCGCCAGGGTCGGACATGTCAACGACGGATGGGTGTAATGTCTCCAAAACGCGCTTTCCCGCTTCGCTTATCGTGTAGACCATGTCCTCCTTAAGAAAGCCTTTGCTCTGAGGGAAGTCGAGAACGTAGAGCCTGGGCACGCCCGATGCCGGATCTACCAGCGAGACAAAAACGGCATCACAATGCATTACGTCACGAATGTTGGAGGAAACCGCACGCAACACTTCGCGAAGTTTCAGGTTCGAGGTGATTTGGTTTGTTACGTTCAGGAGCAACTGTAGCCGGTCATTTTTCGTGCGAAGGTCCGCCTCACGTTGGCGCAGCTCCTGCTCTGCACGATTACGCTCGGTTACATCGATCACGGTGCCGACGAACTCATCGAGATTGCCGGACCCATCGAGGACCGCATGGCCGACGGCGTGAATGTCCCTGTTGCCTTTTTCCGGATGAACGATTCGATAGTCCACCTCGAAATTCGCTTTGTCGCGGATGGCTTTGTCGAAACGTTCCCTGAGCGCCGCTTGATCGTGCGGATGAATTCGGCGGAAGAATTCTTCAAATCGCGGCAGCGGGCCGGCGGGATCGAACCCCAACACGCGGTAGCACGTCTCCGACCAGTACCTGATATCACCGGTCGCGGGGCTCCATGCCCAACTGCCAGTTTGACTGAGCCTCTGCGCTTCCGCCAGATAGGCTTCGCTTTCACATAGTCTCTGTTCCGCGCGTTTGCGCTCTTCGATATCAGTAGAGACACCGTACCACTTGACGATCTCGCCTTTTCCATCCCGCAGTGGAACGGCACGAGACAGGAACCAACGGTATTGCCCATCCGCTGCGCGCCGATAGCGCACTTCATTTTCGAAAGGCTCGCCGCTCGCCCGAGAGGCGCACCATTTCTCCAAGTGTCTTTTTAGGTCCGTGGGGTGGACGACGTCTTGCCAAGCCGAGCCGACCGTCCTCTCGTGGGACAAACCCGTATATTCCTGCCAGTAGTGATTCGCGAACTCATTCGACCCATCGGGCCTCGCGATCCACACCATCGTCGGCATCGTTTCGATGACGTCCCGAAGCTCCTCACCAAGCCCTGCCTCGAGCTTGCGCAATCTCTCAATTGCTTCCTCGGCCTGCTTGCGCTCCGTGATGTCCATAGTCGTGCCGTCGAGAAGGGCTCTTTGTCGGGTGAGCGCGTCCAGAAGAACGTCCGCGGCCTTGCGAGCCCCCACAGCGAAAATTGTAGCGCCATCGGCAACATGCCGGGCGCCAGCCCTTTCGTTAGAAATCACCCTTGTTTGCGCATTCTCCATGGACTGGTGCGGCATACCTGAGGCACCGACCCCCTAGATTGCAGGCGCTCGTAATAGAGATTCGCGCACGTTGCAGTTGGTCTCGTGCGCAATCGATCACTTACCCATTTCTGGGCTGCATCCTGCCCAGTTCTGGGCAGATCGGTGATTGTCCTCGTTTGTAACCCCTGGTGTTCCTGAGACTTATCGGTCCGCCGAATTTGGCAGGGTCCGTGCCATATACGTTCACGACGATATGTTACGCATCACGATTCACGAAGACGACGAGGTATGCAAGTTGGAACTCGCGGGCAGGCTCGAGGGCCCGTGGGTCGCTGAAACAGAAAACGCCTGGCGTGCCTCGCTGCGCCCGGACCGAAAGATCGAAGTCGATTTGAGGCAGGTGATGGGGTTCGATGATGCCGGACGCGATCTTCTCGCGGCCATCCATCGGGCGGGGGCCTGTTTCGTCGTGGAAGGTGTGTGGATGACCGCAGTCATCAGCGAACTCAAGCCGTTCTGGGCCAGACTCAGCAACAGGAGAAACAGAAATGAGGATCAATTCCATTCTGAAATTGAAACACGTGGGATGGGCATCAGGTGTCATGCTTGCTGTCATCCTGCTCATTGTGGTTGCTCACTCCGGAGCCAAACCCTCGGTGCAGGCACCGGTGCCGGTCGTGGAGGTCGCCGTCGCCGAGCAGAGAGACGTTCCCGTTTACGGAGAATGGATCGGAACCCTCACCGGGCAGGTGAATGCCGACGTAAAAGCGCAAGTCACCGGGTACTTGCTCACGCGGAACTATAAGGAAGGATCGTTCGTCCGCAAGGGACAAGTTCTCTTTGAGATCGATCCTCGCCCATTCCAGGCGGCACTCGACCAGGCAAAGGGTCAGTTAGCTCAGGCGCAGGCCCAACTGATTCAGGATCAGGCGCAGCTCGCTACGGCTGAGGCGAACCAGCTCAAGAGCCAGCTGGATGTGGAGAAGTACGAGTCCTCTGGCAAAGGTGGATGCGGTCAGCAAGCAGGATTTTGATGACGCAACCCAGACGGACCTCGCGAATAAGGCCCAGGTCCAGGCTGCGCAGGCAGCCATTGCTGCTGCCAAGGCTCAAATTCAGGCCAGCCAAGCCGCAGTCGAGACCGCCAGCATCAATCTCGGTTTCACCCGCATAGTTTCGCCGATAGACGGCATCGCCGGTATTGCTCAGGCACAAGTGGGTGACTTGGTCAGCACCAGCAGCGGCCCACTGACTACAGTCTCCACACTCGATCCCATCAGAGACTATTTCACCGTCAGCGAACAGGAGTATCTCGCGCTACAAAAGCGGTTTTCAGGATCGGAGAAGACCAGTGGAAACTGCAGCTCACTCTCGCCGACGGAACCACATATCCACACGAAGGTGAATTCTATTTCGCGGATCGCCAGGTGAATCAGAACACTGGCGCGATCCAATTGGCCGCACTGTTTCCCAACCCGGCAACATTTTGCGTCCCGGCCAGTACGGCAAGGTCCGTGCCGTCGTCCGAGTGCAAGCGAATGCCTTGTTGATTCCTCAGGCTGCCGTGACTGAGCAGCAGGGGAGCTATCTGGTTGCTGTTGTGGGAAGGACGGCCGAGTCGCTATGCGCCCGGTGCAAGTCGGCGAGCGCACGGGGACGATGTGGGTCATCCAGGAGCGGATTAAAGCCGGGCGACCGCGTGGTCGTCGAAGGCCAGCAAAATCTCCGGCCGGGCATGGCGGTTCAAACCAAGCCCTTCAAGAGCAATGTCGAGTAAGACCGACTGACTAATTGCCCGAACGGAAAGGAATCAAGAATCATGTCAAAGTTTTTCATCAATCGGCCCATTGTGGCGATGGTCATCGCGATCCTCATGGTCATCGTCGGCGCAGTTACCATCGCGACCTTGCCGATAGCGCAGTTTCCAAACATCGCACCGCCCGAAATCAGGTTGCAAGCCACCTACCCGGGCGCTGACGCCAAGACGCTGGAGGATGCGGTCGCTGTTCCCATCGAGCAGCAAGTCAACGGCGTGGACAACATGTCCTACATGTACTCCCTGAACGCCACCGCCAACCAGCAAACGACGATTGTTGGCCGATTTCGATCTCAAGACTGATCCCAACACGGATCTGCTGCTCACGCAATCGCGCGAGCAACTGGCAACTGGTCAGCTTCCGCCCTCGGTGAACAGCTACGGAGTCACGCTCAAGAAGTCGACCACGCGCTCCGCTCATGCTGATCGCCCTGTATTCGCCGCACGGTACGCACGATGCGAACTACCTGGCAAATTACGCCTACATCAATCTCAATGACCCGTCGCACGCAGTATGGCGTCGGCCAGACCCAGGTCTTGGGCTGCGGGCCAGTATGCCATGAGGCTATGGGTGAAGCCCGACCAACTGGCAAAGCTCGGCATCACCGTACGGACATTTCCAACGCGATCCAGGCGCAGAACACAGTCAACCCCGCAGGTCAGGTCGGAGGTGAACCGGCTTTGCCGGACCAGCAATTCACCTATGCCGTGCTTGCTCAAGGACGCCTGAAAACGCCGGAAGAGTTTGGAAACATTATCGTCCGCGAAGCGCCGAATGGTGGCATCGTCCGCGTGAAAGACGTAGCCCGCGTCGAACTGGGCACGCAGGACTACAGCATGATCAGTCGCCTGAATGGCAAGCCCTCGGCCATCATTGCCGTCTACCAACTGCCGGGAACCAATGCTGTGCAAACGGTGCAGGATGTCCGCAAGCTGATGGCCCAGATGAAGCAGCGCTTCCCCGAGGATATGGACTACGCCATATCGCTCGACCAGACAGCCTCGGTCACGGAAGGCATGAAAGAGATCTCGTGACACTCCTGATTGCGATTGTGCTGGTGATCCTGGTGGTCTATCTGTTTCTGCAGGATTGGCGCGCCACGCTGATTCCGTTGCTGGCCGTGCCTGTCTCCCTGGTTGGAACCTTTGTCCTCTTTCCGCTGTTCGGCTTCTCGATCAATACGCTTTCGTTGTTCGGGCTGGTACTCGCTGTCGGCCTGGTGGTCGACGACGCGATCGTCGTTGTCGAAGGTGTGCAGCGCCACATCGAGGAGGGCTTGAATCCCAAGGACGCCGCTCGAAAAGCCATGGACGAACTTTCCGGGCCTGTGATTGGAATCGCCTTGGTTCTCGCTTCGGTCTTTGTGCCGACAGCGTTTATTCCGGGAATCACGGGAAGGCTCTATCAGCAATTCGCCGTGACCATCGCCATCTCCGTTGTGCTGTCCGCATTCAACGCACTGACCCTCAGCCCGGCGCTGGCCGGGCTCCTGCTGCGGCAAAAGAAAGAGAGCCATGGGCTTTTGCAGCGTTTCTTCAACTGGTTCAATCGCCTGTTCGAACGCGCTACGGGAGGGTACGTCCACTGGTCCGGCGTGCTCCTTCGCAAGGGCGCAGTGGTGCTGGTGCTGCTGGGGGTTTGCGGCGCGGCCGGAGTTGTTCTTTGGCAGCCGTCTGCCCTCCAGCTTCCTGCCCGATGAAGATCAGGGATACCTCTACATCAACATGCAGCTTCCCAATGCGGCTTCGCAGGAACGCACAAGCGCTGCTGCGAGACAAGTGGAGAAGGTTCTCGCCGACACTCCCGGCGTCCAGTACACGACCAGCGTGGTTGGTTTCAGCCTGCTCAGTCCTGTCCGGACCAGTTACAACGCCTTCTTTTTGGTCAGCCTGAAGCCCTGGGATGAGCGCAAAAGCCGTGCCGAACAATATCAGGCCATCAAGGCGCGATTGAACCAGGAACTCAAGCAGCTACCCGCAGGAACGGTCTTCAGCCTTCTCACCGCCGGCTATCCCGGGCAGTAGGCACTTCCGGAGGAGTCTCGTTTGTCCTCGAGGACCGCGCCGGCAGGGACGTCCCATTTCTTGCAAACAACCTCGCTAAATTCCTGGCAGCCGCTCGCAAGCGCCCTGAGATTGGCTCGATCTTCACCACATTCATACCGAGCGTGCCGCAAAAGTTCATCCAGGTGGACAAAGAGAAGGTGCTGAAAGCAAGGCGTTGCACTTGACGGATGTTTACAACACGATTCAGGCGAACATGGGCGGCCTGTTCGTCAACTATTACAACGAATTCGGCCGAACCTGGCAGGTCTACATCGAGTCCGAAGCTCCCTACCGGTCAAATACCGATAACCTTGGGCAGTTCTACGTGCGCAACAACCAGGGCGAGACGGTGCCGCTATCCGCACTCGCATCGTTTGAGACCCGGTCGGGCCCTGAATTCACGATGCGTTACAACGAATACCGGTCTGCGCAGATCAACGCCAGCGCCGCGCCCGGCTACAGCTCCGATCAGGCAACGGCGGCCCTGGAAGAGGTTTTCAAGCAAACCATGCCCCGTGAAATGGGATTCGACTACATGGGCATGTCTTACCAGGAGAAAAGGTGCGCGAAGGAGTACCATCTTCGGTCATCTTCGGATTTTCGCTCTTGTTCGTTTTCCTGATTCTGGCGGCGCTCTATGAAAGTTGGAGTCTGCCGTTCAGCGTGCTGCTGAGCACGCCGGTGGCGGTGTTCGGCGCTTTCGGAGTGCTGTGGCTGCGCCGCGTCTTGCTGGGCCTCTTTGTGCCGCCTTACATGGTCCAGATGGAGAACGATGTCTATGCGCAGATCGGCTTGGTAATGCTGATCGGATTGGCAGCCAAGAACGCGATTCTGATCGTCGAGTTTGCGAAGGAGCAGTACGAACAGGGCAAACCGCTGATGGATGCGGCACTCGAAGGCGCACGGCTTCGCTTGCGGCCCATCATGATGACCTCTTTCGCTTTCATTCTCGGTTGCGTTCCGCTTTGGACCGCTTCCGGCGCCGGTTCGGTCGCGCGCCAGATCATGGGCACGACAGTGATCGGAGGCATGACCGCGGCAAGTGTGCTCGGCATATTTACCGTTCCGGCGATTTTCTATCTCGTGGAGAAATGGTCGGCGGCGGCTCGAGCGCGCGTGATGGTGACTTCAACTCAGCACAGTGCGCTCACGGAGGGTAAACAAGATGCGTAACAGTTCGCCAATCAAATTTGTCGCAAAATCCGCGCCCATCCTGCTGACAGCGCTCGCACTTTCGGGCTGCGCGGTTGGGCCCAACTATCATCGGCCGGCGGTGCAGACGCCAACTGTCTTCCACGCTCCCGATGTACCGCAAGAGACAGGAACACAGACTACCTCGTTCGCCGATCTGCCCTGGTGGCAAGTGTTCCACGATCCTCAGCTGCAGGATCTGATCCGAACGGCATTGAAGCAGAACTATGATCTGCAATTGGCGGTCGAACGCGTGAATGCCGCAAGAGCCCAGGTCGGCATCACCCGCTCGAACGAGTTTCCGCAGGTTTCACTCGATCCGACCTTCAGCGGAGGGAAGAACGATCAGAACATCAAGTCCAACATCTTTTCACTTGCCGCTGATGTCGTCTTCCAAGTGGACTTCTTCGGGCGTTATCGGCGCGCAACGGAGGCGGCGCGCGCCCAGCTTCTGGGCACGCAGGATGCACAACAGACCGTAATCCTGACGCTGGTAAGCGACGTCGCGAGCGATTACTTTCTGCTTCGCGATCTCGATCTACAGCTTCAAATCACGAAAGCAACAGTGCGAACCCAGGAGGATTCGGTCAAGCTGACCGAGGCGCGTCTCCAGCACGGTGTGGCCACGACGCTTGACGTGCTTCAGGCCCGACAGGTTCTCGATACGGCGAACGCGCAGATCCCCGATCTTGAGCGTCAGATCGGCCAGACGGAAGACGCCATCAACATCCTGTTGGGCAAGTATCCGGACAACGTTCCTCGCGGACAGGCTTTGGGCATCGAGACCCCCGACGGTTTGACATGGAGCGAGAGTCTGCCTCCGCAGTTGCCCGCAGGTCTGTCGTCGGAACTGATCGAGCGCCGGCCCGACATTCGCGAAGCGGAACAGAACCTGGTTGCTGCCAATGCCAATATCGGCGTCGCCAAGGCGATGTTCTTTCCGCAAATCTCACTGCTCGGCTCGGGAGGCGCGGCGTTTGGGCATAGCCAGTTTGCCGGCTCGCATATACCGGCCCCCTTGGGAGTCGGAACCTATACAGCTGCACTGTCCCAGCCGATCTTCGAGGGTGGAGCACTGCGCAACAATCTGCGCCTCGCCAAGTCCGAACAGCGGCAAGCGCTTATCGGATACCAGCAGAGCATTCAGCGTGCATTCGGCGATGTTTCAGACGCCTTGATCGGCTATGACAAATATCACCGAGTTCGCGAGCGCCAGGAACAGTCCGTAAAGGATCTACAGGAATCAGTCAACGTATCCCTCATGCGCTATAAGGGCGGAACCGCAACTTATCTCTCTGTCCTTGATAGCCAGCGGTCTCTATTCAATGCCGAGCTCACCCTGGCCCAGGCACGCAACAACGAATACCAGAGCCTGGTCCAGCTTTATAAGGCGCTGGGCGGCGGATGGAAGTAAAGCGGAAGTTCCAAGGACAATATGGCGCAAACATACACACTCTCTCTCCTACCATGCACATCTCCTGGCGCTTCCTTTGTTGAGTTGCGTCAGTCCTTCCCGAGTCAAATCGAAGTTATCTCGCCGTTCGTAGACCAACTCATGTCTTTCATTTCAAAGTCTCGGCATAAGGACGGGAGTGAAATGGATATTGAGATAGCGCTAATCGAGGCGCTGGAAAATGCCGCAGTCCACGGCAACTGAAGGACCCTCACAAACGCGTTTACGTAACGTGCCGTTGCACCGCAGGGGGCGATAGTTTCGATCACAGTTCAAGACGAGGGACCAGGGTTTGACACTGGTACTTTGCCTGATCCAACCGCATCGGAAAATCGGCTGCGCACTTCCGGGCGAGGGATCTACCTGATGAAAGCGTTAATGGACGAGGTTCGCTTTGAGAAGGGCGGCGCGGTTGTGCATATGTGCAAGAAATCCAATGCCAGCTCAGCCGCTAGGAATAATGTGCAATGACCCGAACGTTCTTCCACCAGAGCTCGGCTGCGTGATGGTTGGTCAAGAGTCCGTCATTGGATGTAAACAACGAATATCAGACCCTGATCCAGCTTTATTAAAGCACGGCGTGGTGGTTGGAACGTTGGAACAGGCTTACCGCCATCAGACCAGGATGTGCCGCTTGACCGCCGCCCAGGTTCCCCTTGCGATACTCGTATCACCACTGAAAAAGCTGGTTCGCGTTCACGCCGTGCTTCCGCGCTACTCGCGCAATCGATACACCAGGAACCAGCGATGCTTCGACAATCCGACGCTTCTGTTCTGGTGTCCTTCGAATACGCTTGACGGGGGCTAGCGCTGGTTCAATGGAAACGGAATCGCTCACTCCGCCATACTGCGCTTGCATCGTGCCGTCGTCTACACGGCCTTCTCCGGACGCTTACGCTATTTGAACGTTTCCCGTGCAGGACAATCGGCTGGCAAGCCGCCATTCTCATCAAGGACACGTATAACTGACTTCACAGTCGCATTCTCATTAGGATTCAATTGTTTGGCGATCTGTTCAAGCTCCTTCTGCATCTTTTGGGAGTTCACCCAACCGAGACCCGGACGACGGTACTTAGTCAAGCCCATCTTCGCAAGCATCTCTTGTGGATGCTTAAGATTGGGAGCTTCGGGGTATACCGGTCCTATATATGAACCGCTCATTTTTTCGGATTCTTCAACGCTTTGATCGTCGGATCTGCTTTTTGAAGTAGCTATCAAGATTAGCTGGCCAATTGGCATCCCAGGATAAAGGAGAATGGCGGTGTTTGAGGCGTTTGCAATTTCTAAAGTGAGGCACCCGCGGTAGCTTGGATGCACCCAAGGTGCTGTTTCTATGATCATAAAAGTGCGCGCGACTGATGATTTGGTGAGGATTTCCCCCGACACGTCGTAAGGGAGTTTTATGAATTCCAACGTAGCGCCGAGAACGGTCTGGTGCGCTGGGAGGACAAAATAGTCTCCTAACGGAGCATGCAACGGCAAATAGTTTCTCGAACTGTCGGCCGCCCCTGGGTCTATGAATGGTTTCGGGGGAATCTGGGGTAGCAGGAAATGTGTTCCAAGCCTGAGATCTATAGAGTCTTCCGTAAATGCATCTTCTGCAGGCAAGGGTGTGACTACGAGACTGCGTCGATTGCTTATTGGAAGCGCCAATCGCTCCTTGAAATCAGTAATGGTCAAAATCGCCATCAGGATAGGCGCCTGGTCATAAGCAGGACATCCTCGACTGCCTTAGAAGTCCACGTCTCCACCTTCCTCGCCCATTTAGTGCGATCCTCATTGCTGCCTGCATTTGCATTCTCGATTTTTCCGATCAGCAAGTTCAATCCCTCTAAATAGAACTTGTAAGAGGAATTTAGCAGAGAAACCGGCTCGGGGATTATGGGACTGTTTCCAGGAACTTCCGAACGGATGGTCGATGGAACAATTCCGTTCTGAAGGTAAAGAGCGATATCTCGATCTGTTGTTTGCCATGGGGTCGTCCCCAACGTTAAACCTGCAGTAATCACATCGAGTTCGTCAAAGATCCTTGGGGCGACTGCAAAAAATGCGGCTAACACGATGGCGGGATCGATAGCCGAGTAGTTCTTTAGTTCAGCAAATCCGAAATCGCTCTCATCGAGAGCTGCTGCAGCTTCCAAAGTACGTACATAGTGGGAATCAATCCGCTGAAGATCAGCCCACCACTTGTCCTGTTTGAGAACACCAACTTGTTGACGGAGCCGAAATAGATCCGGCGGGTATAGAAGGAATTCCGTTTTGCCGGTAGAGCGAATAGGGGAATAGGCCGAGTTCTCGTCTAAAACCGTAGAAACATCGAATAGTTCCACAAATGCCAAAGAAAAACAGAAGCCAATTAATCTGACTGCGAAGAGGTCGCAGAACACCTCCTCCGTCCAGAAGGCAAGCCGATCAACGAGCTGGAGCCGTTCGGGAGCCCGCACAGAGTTGCCGAGACGGTTGATTAGTTCTTGTTCGATTTGAGACTTAAATTTGTGCCCAAGTGACAGTTCCCCGCATGCATAATGACCCATCTCGTGGGCGATCAAGCAATTCATGAACATTGATGAGGCCTGAGAGTAAGGGATTCCGATTAGCCCCAGTTTCTCTGGAAAAGGAGAAGCTGCAACCAGGCTGGAAATGTTGTCCGCTCGTGGTTTTAGCACGCTTAATTTCACATTGAAGTAATTGAAATCGTCCGTGTGGTAAATCACGAAATCGATGTCTGAAAAATGAGGTATCTCTCGGAGCCTCGCAGTGAGACCTATCACCAGAGAAGTGGGCAACCTCAGCGTGTCGGCATTCAGAACTGGTTTAACAAACGAATGCATGAAACGCCAACCGGCCCTCAAGACGGTTATTTCACTGCGAAGATCGAGGAGATCTGATGCGTCTGTCGCCGTTTCGAGGGATTTTGCGAGGTAAGTGCGAGTTGAGGTCGCAAGCTCGATCACATAGGTGAAGAAGCGTTCTGATGGCTCTAGGTAGGCCGAGGCACCACTGCGTCGTTCACAATGACCTGCAATAGACGCTACAAATTGCTGAAGCGAGGCGGCATCCTGACGCAGTTGATCTTTAAGCGCAGCCATGATGCCTGTCTCGTCGATCTACAAGCCAACTCCGAACGACTGATTATATTTCTGGAGGGCTCTGTTTTCGATGGCGGTAAAAAAGCGAATGGCCGACTGTACACTCTCTTGTATTTGCTCTCCCGCAGACTCGCCAAGAAGCAGCTGCAATTTCTCAGTAAGCTTGTCATCTGAAATTGCCGCCTGAACTTCCTGAACAGTCCGGATCTGCTCGTATGACTCGTACGAGGAGGCCGGACTCAAGTTCGCAAATAGAGAGGTACCCGCATTCAGTGCGTTCAGAGATGCAACAGCGTCTGACAGAACCTGCCGAAGCTGTTCATCCCGCAACCCACTTCTTCGGAATGCCACAAGCGCCTTCACTGCTTTGCGCGCGTCAACAGCAAGAGAAAGAGAGTTGGTTGTATCGCTCTGGAGTCCGTTCATTGGATTCCTCCAAATATACAAGATGCTCCATGAAGTGAATCCACAGCCATATTGTAAATATGTTTACCATTTTACCTCCTCTAATGTCAATATTTTGACATGTCTTGGAAAAAAGAACTCGGAGAGCAGATCAGAACCGAACGTCGCCGAGTCGGGCTGAGCCAGCAGGAACTTGCAGATCAGCTTTCTGTCACGAGGGTGCAACTAGGCAATTACGAAAAGGGCTATTCAGCAATCCCCGTAAATATCCTTACCGAGATTGCCAAAGCCCTTCGAGTCGAGGCTTTTTTTGTAGGGGGGTACAAAGTGATCCCCCAAGAGCAATCACCAAAGCTTACCCATCCCACTGAGCAGCAGCTTCCCCTAACCTTTGACCAGGAACACAGATTCGGAAGCGCATCCGTGAATATCGTCTCTACAGATCCCAAAGGAGGCGTTGTCATCACTGCCGTGTTCAAAGAGCCTCGGTCAGCGTGAGGTAAAAGTGCCATAGAGCATTGCGGGCAGCAACAACAGGTTCGCCGCGTTCGATGAGTTCAAAGACTTGCTTTCCGCTTACGCAAACGAAGAAATCCGCTATTCAGATTTGCTGCCGGAGTAAAACCTCGGCCGCCGCTTTGCCCGGCAAAGCAGTTCTACGCTCATGCAATGAAAAACGACGAGGCGACCGAGGACATCATCGCGCGCACGCGGGAAACAGGCTCGGCAGAAAAGCTCGTCCGCAGCGGATGTTATCTCTTGTTACCCCAAGAGCAAAAAGACTGTCGTAAATGAATGATATTACGAGGCTTTATATGGTCGGGGAGAGAGGATTCGAACCTCCGACCCCCTGGTCCCGAACCAGGTGCTCTACCAGGCTGAGCCACTCCCCGAACTTGCCGTTGGATGGACGTTTACGGGCCGAAGGGCTCCTGGCTAATCCTTGCTCACGCCCGCGAACTACCTCAGAGTGTATCAGAATCTGTAAACGGGCCACGCCGAGAACCCCTCGTTTCCGATGGAGAAACTGCTCCTTTCCGCTCCAGTTCGCTGCACTTTGAACCGTCAAGCTGCGTCAAAGGCATGCCGATAAGGCTAATGGAGTAGCTATGTTTGGTCTGCCCGAGACGATATGGCAAACCCAGAACGTGGAGCGCAATGAAGCGGGTCCTCCTACGAGCTCTGGCGGTTGAGTTGGCGTTCTTCGGGTTGGCGTTTCTGGCCGCTCATGCTCAGAGCGTGATGACGCAGAAAGCGTTGCCTACTCTGACCACCGCCAATGCGGCGCACAGCTTGACCTCTGACCAAGCCCGCCAACGATACCCTGTGCACCTGCACGCCGTTGTTACCTATTACGATCCCGACACGGATCCGAAGGTGGGCGCGTTCTTTGCCTGTGATCAAACCGGATGCATCTGTGTTCTGGTTCCGCCCAGGCCTATTCTTCCCCTTCGGGCAGGCTCTCTCATCGATATGACGGGCGTAAGCGCTCCGGGGAATTACGCGCCCGTAGTCAATCTGGCCGGGATCCACATTGTGGGCCAGGGCCAGCTCCCGGCCAAAACGCCGCGGAGAAGCCTGGCACAACTATTAACCGGCGCCGACGACGGGCACTGGATTGAAATCGAGGCAGTTGTCCGTTCGGTGTCCCAGTCGGGTCACAACGTCTCAATGTCGCTCGCCTTGGCGGATGGCATGATCAGCGGCATCACACCGTGGGTGCCGGGCGTCGACTATGCCCGCCTGGTTGATGCCAAAGTAGTGGTCCACGGCAATGCAGCCCCCGTCTGGACCCGGAACCGCCAAATGGTCGGGGCACGCTTGCTCTTCCCGTCCATCGCCCAAGTAAGGGTAGAGGACCCGGCCCCGGCCGATCCATTTTCCTTGCCGTTGCGCCCGATCAACACCTTGTTGCGCTTCGAGCCAGGGGCGACGTTTGTCCATCGTGTTCGCGTGCGCGGGCAAGTCACGTTGCAATGGCCCGGACGGTGGATCTATATCCAGGACGGCTCTCAGGGACTCTTCGTCCCGGGGGTGCAGAAAACCTCCCGGAAGCTGGGGGACGTAGTGGACGTGGTGGGCTTCCCGACCATGGGTGAGTACTCGCTGATGCTTGAGGATGCGATCTTCAAGCCGGAAGGCGGCAACCGAACCATCGCTGCCTCCTCCATCACCGCACAGGACGCCATGAAGGGGGATTACGACGCCAAATTGGTTCAAATTCAGGGCCGGCTGGTGAACCAAGATCTAACCTCGGAGTATCCCACCTTGGTGATGTCTTCGGCAGGAAGGTCTTTCTTCGCGCTCCTGCCAAGTGGAACGAAAGCCGAAAAATATCGTCCTGGCGGACCGGCAGCCAGCTTCTCCTCACTGGAGTTTGCTCGGTGCAAGTGGACAAATATTTGTCGTATCAGCGAGAGGGCGCCGCGATGCCGATGTCGTTTCGCGTGTTGCTGCGTTCGCCGCAGGATGTTGTGGTCCTGAGCAAGCCCTCGTGGTGGACCGCCGGTCGAATCCTTGCCTTGTTGACGGTTTGCGTATTGATCATTCTCTTTGGCACCCTCTGGGTCGCGGCCCTGAAGCGGCGCGTCACGGAGCGGACGGAAACCATCCGTGCCGCGCTCGAGTCAACCGCCGACGGAATCCTGGTGGTTGATTCGAGCGATGGCATTGTCGCGCATAATCAGAAATTCGCCGCCATGTGGTCGGTTCCGGAGCCGATCTTGAAGCTGCGCGATCTTCGTTCTCTGCTCGCCTTCCTCGACACCGCAACTAAAAGACACGGAGGCATTCACCAGCAGGCTTCGGGCTGTCTATGCAGACGCCGAGGCGAAGACCGACGACGTCATCGAGTCTAAAGATGGGCGAGTCTTCGAGAGCCATTCCGAGCCGCAGACGGTACGCGGAGAAAATGTCGGCCGGGTGTGGGGATTCCGCGATGTCACCGAGCGCAACCGGGCGGAGCAGGAATTGCAGACAGCCAAAGAGGCGGCCGAGACCGCCAACCGCGCCAAGAGCGAGTTCCTGGCCAACATGAGTCACGAAATCCGCACCCCGATGAACGGCGTTATGGGCATGACCGATCTGCTGCTGGACACCGAGCTCAACCGCCGAACAGCGCGAGTTGCCAGCCTGGTCAAGTCGTCGGCCGATTCGCTGCTCGCCATCATCAACGACATCCTCGACTTCTCCAAGATCGAAGCGGGCAGGCTCGAACTGGAATCGATCGACTTCAACCTGCGCGACTGCATCGGCCGCTGAGCATCAAGATGCTGGCCGTGCGCGCGCACCAGAAGGGACTCGAACTGACCTGCGATATCCGCCCAGAGGTGCCTGAGCGGGTGGTTGGCGACCTGACCCGCTTGCGGCAGATCGTCATCAATCTCGTCGGCAATGCCATCAAGTTCACAGAGCAGCGGCGAAGTGGGGCTCGAGCATCGCGGTAGATTCCAGGACACCGGATGAGCTCCAGCTGCACTTCGTGGTGTCGGACACCGGGGTCGGCATCGCTCGCGAAAAACAGACGCTCATCTTTGACGCTTTTTCCCAGGCGGATGGCTCTACGGCTCGCAAATTCGGCGGCACCGGGCTGGGCCTGACCATCTGCTCGCGACTGGTGGAATTGATGGGCGGCAAGATCTGGGTGGAAAGCGCCTTGGGGCAGGGCAGCGCCTTTCACTTCACCGCCAGCTTGGGCGAAGGCAAAGAAGCGGAGATTGTTGGCGCCGCTGCCCGGCAGACCTGACCGGTCTGCGCGCTCTGGTCGTGGATGACAACAGCACCAATCGTCGCATCCTGGGAGAGATGCTGCGCCGCTTCGAAATGAGACCCACGTTGGCAGAGAGCGGAAGCGCCGCCTTGCAGTGCTTGAAGGGCGCTCAGGATCCTTTTGCAGTGATCCTGACCGACGCTGGCATGCCCGGACATGGATGGCTTCAACCTGGTGGAGCAACTGCGGCAGTCTCCCGAGTTGGCGGGAAAGACCAAAGTCATCATGCTGACCTCGGCCGGGGAGCGGGGCGAAGCTGCACGCTGCCAGGAGCTAGGCATAGCCGCCCATCTGACCAAACCCGTCAGCCAGTCGGAGTTGTTTGAAGCCATCTCTCGGATTTTGGGCGCATCGGGATCCCAACCGGGTCCGGCCGCGCTGGTCACGGGTCAACCCGTACTGAAGGGTGCGAAGAAGTTACGCATTTTGCTGGCGGAGGACAATGCCGTCAACCAGAAGATCGCGTCGCGCGTACTGGAGAAACAGGGACACCACGTGACGGTGGCGGCGGACGGACGCGAAGCCCTCGCCTTGCTCGTCGAGCCCACTTCGATGCGGTGTTGATGGACGTGCAGATGCCGGAGATGGACGGGTTCGAGACCACCGCCGCCATCCGGGCCGGGGAACGAGGCACCGGCCGGCACTTGCCGATTATTGCGATGACGGCCCACGCCATGCAGGGTGACCGCGAGCGCTGCATCGCCGCCGGAATGGATAGCTACATTTCCAAGCCGCTTGAGGTCCGAGCGCTCCTTGAGCTGCTGGAGAGGGTCGCCGGCGCCGCTCAGCAAGAAGAGCTGTTCCACGGAGCGCCTGAAACGACTTGACGTACACTGCGAATTCCGGCTTGACTTGTCTCAATGAAACCAGTGCAGCAACTCGACCTCAGCGGCTTGCATGTTCTCGATGGAGGCATGGCTACCGAGCTCGAGCGCAGAGGCTTCGACCTCGACGGTCCATTGTGGTCCGCGCACGTGCTGGAAAGCTCGCCCGAGGCCATTGCCGCCGTGCATCGCGACTATCTCGAGGCCGGCGCCGATTGCCTGCTGACCGCCAGCTACCAGGTCTCCGCTGAAGGCTTTGAGCAAATCGGCCGCGATCCCCAGGACGCCGCCGAGGCTGCGGCCAATGCGCTTCGCGCCTCCGTGGCCATCGCTGAAAAGGTCAGGAGCGAGTACCAGGCCAGGCTCACCGCGCCGGATCTGGATCGCGGCTTCGCTCGGACCCTACGGCGCGATGCTGCACAACGGAGCGGAGTATCACGGCAATTACGACTGCTCCTTCGATGAACTGGTGGGGTTTCACAGCCGGCGCATCGCGGTGCTCGCCGAAACCAATGCCGACTTCCTGGCCTTTGAAAGCATTCCCTCGCTGGAAGAAGCCAAGGCCATTCTGACCGCACTTCACCCCTATCCTGATGTGCCGGCGTACCTCAGTTTCACCTGCCGGATGGAACGCACGTTTCCCACGGAGAGACCCTGCGGGCGTGCGCGGAATTGCTCGATAAGCAGCCTCAGGTCATCGGGATCGGCGTCAATTGCACCCGTCCCGAGCTGATCGGCAGCCTCATCGGCGAGCTTGCACAGGTCACAAATAAGCCCATCATCGTCTATCCCAACTCCGGCGAGCAGTGGGATGCGGTGCATCACTGCTGGCATGGCGACGGACAGATACAGGAGTTTGGCGAACTGGCGCGAAGGTGGCGGGGCGCCGGCGCGCAATGGATCGGGGGCTGTTGCCGCACCGGCCCGGAACACGTGCGGGCCGTGGCCAATCTCTTCCACCAGGATCCCGTGGAATCACAAAAATAGTGATCTCGAAGAAAATGCTCTAAGCTGTTCTCCGTGCGAAAACTATTCTTCTGCCTGCTGTTCGTTGCCGCGCCTGCTCCGTCATCGCCAGTCCGCTGGCTCAAAGCGCGGCGTCGACCAGGAAATTCTGTCAGCAGATCCCGCAGCGGATGAAGTCGTTCATCGATAAGCAAACCGTCGCCGGCGCCGTTACTCTTGTCTCCCACGGCAGCGACATCGTGGAGTTCGACGCCACCGGCATGGCCGATATTGAAGCCGGCCATCCCATGCGGAAAGACACCATTTTCCAGATCATGTCCATGACCAAGCCGGTCACCGCCATCGGCATCATGATGCTGGCCGAACAAGGCAAGCTCGCTCTGCGCGACCCGGTGGAACAGTACCTGCCCGAGTTCCACGACCTGCACGTTGCCACCACGGTCGGCCCGGACGCCGACACGCCTGAATATCCCCAACCACGCCATCACGATCCGCGACCTGCTTACCCATACCGCGGGTATTCAGGACTACCCCGGCCCGCCCGCCATCCGCGACTACGCCCAAACCATGAGCGTGCCCCTGGATGAGGTGGTCAGGCAGCTCGCCAAACAGCCGCTGCTGTTTCAGCCGGGCACGCAGTGGAGCTACTCCAGTCCGGGCATCGAAATTCTCGGCCGCATCATCGAGGTCTGCTCCGGGCGAGAAATATGTGGACTACATTACAGAGCACATCCTCCAGCCGCTGGGGATGAAGGACAGCTTTTTCTTCCCGCCGCCCGACAAGGTCGACGCGCATTGCCATGGTCTACGCACACAAAGACGGAAAACTGGTGCGCGCCCCGGCCAGCATTCTGGGAGGCGACCCGGCAAAATACCGCCAGGGAGCGGTCTTTCCCGCGCCGGGATGGGGTCTTTACTCCACCGCCGAAGACCTGCTGCACCTCTACCGCATGATGCTCAACGACGGTGTGTACGAAGGCCATCGCTACCTGTCGCCATTCTCCGTCCACGTAATGACGGAGCCGCAGACCACAGGAATTCAGCCGGTGGGATGGATGCGCGGCTCCGACTATGGCCTCGCCTGGGAAGTGGTGACCGATCCGCTGGGCGAGCTTGCAGGGCACACCATCGGTACCTACGGCCACGGCGGAGCCTTCGGGACCCAGGGCTGGATCGATCCCAACAATGACCTGATCTCCATCCTGCTGATTCAGCGCTCCGACGAGGGAGCCGAGAGCATGACCAACGTCTTCCTCAACATGGCGGAGTCCAGCGTCAGCAAGTAGGGCGTCGTCACATTCCTGCAACATGCGACAATAGACTTACCCGCATGAAACCTGAGTCGCTCTCCGTGGACCTGGAATCAGTCTCTGTTACGCCGGAACTTCTGGCTCAGCACAGCATCACACCCGAAGAGTACCAACGTATCGTTGCCGCCCTGGGGCGGACTCCCGGGCTGACGGAGCTGGGCATCTACAGCGTCATGTGGAGTGAGCACTGCTCCTACAAGTCCTCCCGCGTCCACCTCAAGCGGCTGCCGACGCGCAGCGAGCGCGTGGTGCAGGGGCCGGGAGAGAATGCCGGCATTATTGACGTCGGCGACGGCTGGGCCTGCGCCTTCAAGATCGAGTCCCATAATCACCCCTCCTTCATCGAGCCTTTTCAGGGCGCCGCCACCGGCGTCGGCGGCATTCTGCGCGACATCTTTACCATGGGCGCCCGGCCGCTCGCGGTCATGGACTCCCTGCGTTTCGGGCCCATCTGCGAAGAGGAGCTGGGCAATGGACCGGTCCGGCCTCTGCCGTCGTCCACAAGAACCACTCCCTGCTCGAAGGGGTGGTCAGCGGCATCGCCGCCTACGGCAATTGCTTCGGCGTGCCCAACCTGGGCGGGGAGACGCGCTTCGAAGCTTGCTATTCCGGCAATCCCCTGGTCAACGCCTTTGCCTTGGGCCTGGTGCAGGCGCGACGAGATTTTTTATGCCAAGGCATCCGGCATCGGCAATCCGGTGATTTACGTGGGCGCAAAGACGGGCCGCGACGGCATCCACGGGGCCACCATGGCCAGCGAGGAGTTCAAGGAAGGCGCGGAACAGAAGCGGCCCAACGTGCAGGTGGGCGACCCCTTCATGGAGAAGCTGCTGCTCGAGGCCTGCATCGAGGCCATGCGCACCGGCGCGGTGGTGGGCATCCAGGATATGGGCGCCGCCGGGCTCACCTGCTCCACCTGCGAGATGGGCGCCCGCGGGGGCGTCGGGCTGGAAGTGGAACTGGACCACGTGCCGCAGCGGGAATCGGGCATGTCCGCCTACGAGATCATGCTGAGCGAGAGCCAGGAGCGCATGCTGCTGGTGGCCGACAAGGACCGCGAAGACGAGGTGATCCGGGTCTTCGAAAAGTGGGGTCTGGACGCGGTCATCGTGGGCGAGGTGATCGCCGAACCCAGGTTGCGCATTCTGCACCATGGCCAGCTGGTCGCGGATATTCCCAACCAGTCGCTCACCGACGATGCGCCGCTGTATCACCGGCCGGTCGGGGAGTGGAAGGCGCCGGTTCGCCTCAGTCCCCCGCCGGAGGTGCTGGACGAGCTTACCTTCTTCGAGGAGACGCTCAGCGGCGCCACCGCTTCCGCCACCAACTACGCGGACGAGCTGCGCGCTTTGCTCGCCTCCTCGAATATCTGCTCCAAGAACTGGATCCACGAGCAGTACGAGTCGATGGTGCAGACCAATACCGTGCAGGGTCCGGGCGGCGAGGCCGGCGTCATGCGCATCAAGGGCACCAGCCGCGGTCTGGCCATGGCGCTCGATGGCAATGAACGCTGGTGCTACCTGGATCCCAAGCTGGGAGCTTCGCACGCCGTCGCCGAGGCGGCGCGCAAGGTCGCCTGCACCGGCGCGACGCCGGTAGCGGCCACCAACTGCCTTAATTTTGGCAACCCGGAAAAGCCGGAAATTATGGCCCAGCTCTCGCTGGCGATCGACGGCATATCCGCGGCCTGCGTTGCCCTGGGAACGCCCATTACCGGGGGCAATGTTTCGCTGTATAACGAGACCCGCGGCCAGGGCATTTATCCCACCCCGGTCATCGGGGTGGTGGGCATCCTCGATCAGGTCAGCAAGGCCGTGGGGGCGGATTTTCAGCGCGCCGGCGACGCAGTTCTGCTCATCGCTCCCGCGTCCGTTCCCCCGCTCGAGGAGCGCATGCAGGAGTTTGGCTCCTCGGAGTACGCGCGAAAGGTTCTCTCCGCGCTGTGGGGCACGCCGCCCAGCCTCGATCTGCAGGTGGAAGCCTCGCTGCACCGCTGCCTGGCCGAGCTGGCGCAGCGAGGGCTGATTCATTCCGCTCGCGACATCTCCGATGGTGGCATTGCCGTTGCTTTAGCGGAAGGCTGCTTTTGCCATGGAATCGGGGTGCGCGCCAATCTTTCGAAGGCCCCTGATCTTCCGGCGGAGTGGGATCTTTTTGGCGAGACGGCCAGCCAGTGCGTCATCAGTTGTCCCAAAGCATCGGTGGCGCAGGTCGAACGGCTGGTTGGACAATACCAGGGTCTGATGGTGGCAACGCTGGGAGAAACCGTGACTGATCTCTTTGAGCTTGCGGTCGACAGCCGGGTGCTGATCCGGGAGAAGGTTTCAGGCCTGCGCAATGTCTGGTCCACCGCTCTGGCAGCGCTGCTGCGCAACGATCCGCCGGTAGGAAACTAAGGGCATGGAGAATGGGACCATCGACCATTTGGATAAATTGAGGGAAGAGTGTGGCGTGGTCGCGGTGCACGGCCACCCCGACGCGGCGCGACAGGCGTATCTCGCGCTCTACGCACTTGCAGCATCGCGGGCAGGAGTCCGCGGGCATCGCCACGGCCGATTACACCAACCTTTACAACATCAAGGGAATGGGCCTGGTGGCCGACATTTTCACCGACGATGTGCTGGCCAAATTGCCCGGTGAATTGGCCATTGGCCACACCCGCTATTCCACCACCGGCGACTCGGCGCTGCTGAACGCGCAGCCCATCCGGGTGGATTCGACCCGCGGCCTGATTGCCATCGCGCACAACGGCAACCTGGTGGATCTGGGTACACTGCGCACTCGTCTGGAGCGGGAGGGCGCCTATTTCCAGACCACCAGCGACTCCGAGATCATCGTGCAGCTGATTGCCCACTCCAACGCCAACTCGCTCATCGAGGCCATCGGCGACTCGCTGCGCCAGGTGTCGGGCGCTTTCTCGATCGTCATGATGACCCGGGATCGCATTTTTGCCGCGCGTGATCCGTATGGCTTCCGCCCGCTCTCCATGGGCCGCATCAGCAATCCAGGCGGTCCAGACACGGTGGTGTTCGCCTCCGAGACTTGTGCCTTTGACCTGCTGCGCGCCAAATACGAGCGCGATGTGCTGCCGGGCGAAGTGGTGATGGTTACCCGCGAGGGCGTCACCTCGGTGCAATACGCAACCGGTACGCGGCAGGCAAGCTGCATTTTCGAGCATGTGTATTTTGCCCGGCCCGACAGCAAGATCTTCGGCCGCTGGGTACAGGCCAGCCGGGAGCAAATGGGGCGCCGCCTGGCCATCGAATCGCCGGTGGATGCCGACCTGGTTGTGCCCGTTCCTGACTCCGGGGTGACGGCGGCCTTGGGATACGCGGCGGAGAGTGGGATTCCCTTCAACTTCGGGCTCATCCGCAACCACTATGTGGGGCGCACGTTCATTGAGCCGGAGCAGCGGGTGCGCGATTTTGGGGTAAAGCTCAAGCTGAATCCGGTGCGCAATCTGCTCGAGGGCAAGCGCATTATCCTGATCGACGACTCCATTATCCGCGGCACGACCAGCCGCAAGATCGTGCGCATGGTGCGCTCGGCGGGAGCCAGAGAAGTGCATCTGCGCATCAGCTGCCCGCCGACGATCTCACCCTGCTACTACGGAGTCGACACCCCGAACAAGCGCGAGTTGATCGCCGCCAACTCTTCGGTCGAGGAGATTCGGCAGTTCATCGAAGCCGATTCGCTTAGCTATCTTTCGCTGGAAGGACTGGAGCAGGCCTGCGACGGCGGCGAAGGCAATCAGTATTGCACCGCCTGCTACACCGGCGACTACCCCACGCAATGGGTGGACGTAGCCGAGATTCTGCCCGCAACCACTGCCAGCCGCTGAACCGGGCTGGATCTCTCTCTCGATAGGGACCCCGAGTGAAGAGAAATTGTGGGTGCCCCATATCTCGCGCTTTTTGCGAGATGTGGGAAAGAAACCCAACTAAGAACAGAACCCGTCGGTGACGAGCCGCTTTTCCCACATCTCGCGCCGTGCGCGAGATATGGGGCACCCACAATTCCCCGGGAGAGCGACTTTTGGCAGATGACCGGCGAACAGAGAACTACTCGGATTTGGTGGGGGAACTGGACGGGGCGGGAGTGCTCTCTGTCTTCGCGGCTGAGCTTTTGTCGCCTCCGCCTTTATCCCCAGCAGCGGAGCTGCCGTCAGAGCTACCGCTTCCGTCCTGCGACTTGCTCGAAGCAGCAGGCTTGGCTGCATAGTCCGTGGAGTAGAAGCCCGATCCCTTGAAATGGGCCGCGGGCGCGGAAATCAAGCGTTCCACTTCGCCATGGCAAACCGGGCATTCCTTTGCATCTTCGGCAGAGTAGGTCTGAATCCGTTCAAATCGGTGTCCGCACTTCTTACACTTGTATTCGTATAGCGGCAACGTGCGCTCCGTTCTCTATTCCACGGCCGCCAACGCGGGCTGGCGATCAGCCAGCTCGATCAGGCGGACCTCGGTAATTGCTTCGGTCGACTCCAGTGCGACCAGGACCGCAGGCGCGACCCGGCCATCGATCTGGACCACGGCAAGCGCGTTGTGCTCGGCCGTCCTCACGCTGCGCCCCAGGGCGAAGTTCGCAATGTTCATTTTATGCTCGCCCAGTATGGTGCCAATGCGGCCAATCACGCCCGGCACGTCCAGATTGCGGATGAACAGCAGCGTTCCGTGCAGCGGCGCTTCGATATCGATGCCATCGCAGGAGAGCAGCCGCGGCGAACTGCCATGGAGAACCGTGGCGCTCGCGGTAGTGTCTCCGCGGGCGGTATGCAAGCTCAGCTTGAGCACCGTTCCCGCTCCGCCCGAGCCTTCTTCGTTCTTCTCCTCGTGCACCCGGATGCCGCGCTCCGCCGCCACGGAAAGAGCATTGATGCGGTTGACATTTTCCGAGTTCGCCAGCACGCCCTGAATGGCGGCGTTGCGCACCAATTCGGTCTTGCCCTGCGCCAGGCGCCCACTGTAGGAGATGTGGATGCTCTCCAGATTGCCTGCGGCCAGCGGGGAGAGAAATGCGCCCAGGCGCTCGGCCATCAGGATGTACGGCGAAAGTTCCTGATACTCCTCATACGTCATGGAGGGCAGGTTGACCGCGTTCTGGACTACCCCGAACTTGAGGTACTCCTTGACCTGCATGGCAATCTGCACCCCAACCGCTTCCTGCGCCTCGCCCGTGGAACCGGCAATGTGCGGGGTCAGGATCACGTTGTCCAGTCCGAAATAGGGCGAATCCTTCAAAGGCTCCTGGCTGAAGACATCGAGGGCGGCCCCGGCTACCTGGCCGGAGCGCAGGGCTTCGACCAGGGCTGCGTCGTCGATCAGCTCGCCGCGGGCGCAGTTGACGATGCGCACGTTCTTCTTCATGGTGGCGAGCGTGCGGGCGTTGATAATCCCTGCGGTCTGCGGGGTGAGGCCTACATGCAGAGTCAGAAAATCGGCCCCGCGGAATAACTCGTCCACCGAGCACAGGCGCACGCCGTTCTCCCGGGCAACGGCAGGCGCTACAAAAGGGTCATGGCCGAGCAGCTCCATGCCGAAGGCCTTGGCTCGTCGCGCCACCTCCAGCCCCACGCGGCCCAGACCGAGGATGCCAAGTTGCTTGCCCCGCAGCTCGGCTCCCTGCAACGACTTCTTCTCCCATTTGCCGGCATGCAGCAGGGTGTTGGCGCGGGGCAGTTGGCGGGCTAACGCCAGCATCAATCCGATGGTGAGTTCGGCAACTGCGATGGCGTTGGCCCCGGGCGTATTCATGACCACGATTCCCCGGCGGGTCGCCGCATCGGCGTCGATGTTGTCGACCCCCACGCCGGCGCGTCCGATCACCCGAAGCTTGGGAGCCGCCTCCAGCAGGCTTCATCCACCTGCACCGCGGAACGAACCACCAGCGCATCGGTGTCTATCAATTCCGCGGCCAGCCCATTCTTTATCTGATCGTGGGTCACGATCTGCCAACCGGCCTCGCTTGCAAACACAGCCAGGGTGGCGGGCGAGACTTTCTCTGCCAGTACGATCTTCATCGATCTCCTAAGGGGTTCCGAGGGCTCTTATCGGCTTGTCAGCGTGCGGGAAGAGAGGCGCCTGCCATGGCGCAGTGTCCCACCGGCCGGCCGCACGAACAATCCCGCCGCGCTGCCTCGTCGGCGGCTCGTGAAGCGAAGACATTCTGCGCTGCGATCAATGCTTTACCAAAAGCAAAACCGGGCAGTTTGAGCGTGTGGGCTACGTGTTCCAGAGCGCCGATCAAGGCAATGGTGTCCATGTAGTCGAAAAATCCCAGGTGGGCGATGCGGAAGATCTGGCCCTTCATCTCGCCTTGTCCATTGGTGATCACGGCGGCAAAGCGGCTCTTCAACTCCTTGACGATGGCGCCTGAATCCATGCCGGCCGGAGGCAGGACGGCGGTTACCGCGGCAGCCGGAGCTTCCGGGGCGAAGAGTCGCAGGCCCAGTGCTTCCACCGCGGCGCGGGTCATCGCGGCGCAGCTTTCCGCGTTTTCCACCAGCTTGGCGCGACCCTGCGCCAGATCGCCATCCGCCTGAGCAGCGATATAGTCCAGAGCCGCACCCAGGGCGGCAATCAGCGCCACGGCTGGAGTGTAGGCGGATTCGCCCTTGGCCGCATTCTTTCTCTCTTTGCGCAGATCGAAGTAGTAGCGCGGATTGAGGCTGATCTCCATCAGCTCCCAGGCGCGGTCGCTGACCGCGAGATAGGAGAGGCCGGGCGGAATCATGACCGCCTTCTGCGATCCGCCGATCAGCACGTCGACACCCCAGGCATCCATATCGATGTGCGTGGTGCCCAGGCCAGTGATGGCGTCTACCACCAACACCGCGTCCTTGCCGCTCTGCTTCAAGACTTCCGCGACCCCAGGGACGCAATGGCGCACCCCGGTCGAGGTCTCCGTGGCCTGCATGAACACGGCGCGGGTTTCGATCTTGAGCGCCTTGCGCACTTCTTCCAGATCGAAGGTCTGGCCGTAGGGCGCGCTCACCACATCGACGTCGCAGCCAAAAGCCTTGGCCAGGCTTACCCAGCGCTCGCCAAACTTGCCCGCCGTGAGCACCAGCACGCGGTCCCCTGGCGACGTGAGGTTTGACACCGAGGCTTCCATCGCTCCGGTACCTGAGGAGGCGAGCAGAATCACGTCATTTCTGGTCCCGACAAATGTCTTCAAATCGCGGAGCACCTTAAGGTAAAGAGCGCGGAACTCCGGCGTGCGGTGGTGTATATCGGCAGCGGCCATGGCGAACTGGGCTGCGGGGAGAAGCGGAGTAGGGCCTGGGGTAAATAAGCGGGTCTTACGGATCATGGTTCTATTGTAATAAAGTCGGAGTCCTGGAGGCGTATGAGCCTGGTAGAGAAGATTCATGAGGATATGGTTGGAGCCATGAAGCAGCGTGCGGCGGAGCGTTTGTCCACCCTGCGCATGGTCAAAGCGGCATTGAAGAATAAGGAGATAGAGCAACGATCGCCGGTCACCGATGCGCAGGCGTTGCTGGTATTGACCACTTTGATCAACCAGCGAAAGGACTCCATTGAGCAATTCACCAAGGGGAACCGGCCGGAGCTGGCAGAGAAGGAAGCGGCCGAGATTACGGTGATTGAAGAGTACATGCCGAAGGTGGCCGGCGACGAAGAGCTGCGCCAGCTGGTCACCTCGACCCTGGCGGAGTTGCGGGCCCAGGGAGCGCAACTCGGCTCAAGGATATGGGAACGGCGATGAAGGCCGTTCAGGCCAGGATTCAGGCGAGCGGCCTTCGAGCTGACGGGCGCGTGGTCAGCGAAATGGTGAAGGCCGCCCTGGCGGGCTAGGGTCGAAAAACATTTCCACGAAAGGTCCGCTGAACCGCAGATCCCTCCACTACGCTAGCGCAGTGGAGGACCTGCTGTTCTTTCCCACCCTCCGCATCACTCCGGGATCACTTTGACGAAAACGCCGTCGGCCAACTCTCCGCCGAGGACATGCACCACCCCGCCCTTCACCACGCCGCGAAACATGGTTGCCTTCGGCGGCGAAGGGGGAGCCGGACTAGTAGCCGGGGCCCTGCCCATGCCGCGGTCCATGGCTAAGTTGGCCAGCCGGTCCGCATGGCGGTTCTTCTCCCGCAGAACATGCTGGATCTGAAAGTGGTCGAGCTGGGGGATGCGATCGCGAGCCTCCTCGTAAAGGGGGCGAAGTTCGGGGCTGTTTACGCGATACTGTCCCTTCATCTGTTTGACCATAAGCTCCGAGTCGGAGATGACCCGCAGACTCCTGTGGCCATTGGCGATGGCAAATTCCAGCGCGGCCAGAAGCGCGGAGTACTCGGCAAAGTTATTGGTATGCTTGCCCAGATATTGGCTCAATTCGGCCAGGACCTTTCCCGCCGAGTCCTGGATGTACACGCCGAAGCCGGCCGGCCCCGGATTGCCGCGCGACCCGCCGTCGCAGTAGGCGACAATTCCATCGAATACCGAGAGTGTTGGATTGAGGAGGCATAGGCTGAGTTTATCGAATGTCCGCCGGGGTGACTTTTGCCATTACCAATTTGACCTCCGGCATGCTTACCAATCGCCTCCCGCTTCGTCCTAGGGACAGCGGTTAAGTGTGTATTCTGGGAGCGACGAAGAATGCCGGCGGACGCGCTTCGCTTTACCTCGCAAGGATCGATCAAGGCTGGGAGCTCTGCCTGGGCTCCGAAGCGAACGTTACAATCCTCCTCAGGCATGGCAAGCGAAGCATGGGGTCGCGCCACCGAAACCGAGCTGATCCGTGAAGCACAAAAAGGCTCGCGGACTGCCTTCGAAGCCTTGGTGCGCCAATATGATCAGCCGGTTCTCCGCCTGGCGCTGCGCTTGACCGGTTCCGAGCAGGATGCGCAAGACATCCACCAGGAAGCCTTCCTCAAGGCCTACCGCTACCTGGCAAATTTTCGCTTTGAATGCTCCTTCTACACCTGGATCTACCGCATCGTGACCAATCTGTGTCTCGATCATCTGCGCCGGCGCAAGTCTCGCCGCGAAGAGCAGTCGGTGGTGGTTGATTCCAGCGGCGGGGAGATGGATATCCTCAGCAATGTCTCCGACGAGCGCTCGATGGCCAATCCGGAGCGCGAACTGGAGCGCAAGCTGCTGGGGGAGCGGATCCAGGAAGCGCTGAGCCACCTGACCCCGCGGGAACGCATGGTTTTCGAGTTGAAGCACTACCAGGGCCTTCGGTTACGCACGATCGGTGAAATGTTGAACACCACGGAAGAGACCGCCAAGAACACGCTCTTCCGCGCGACAAGAAAACTAAGAGCAAATCTGGCGGCAATTCGGTGAGGCGAGGTTACAAATGGAATGCGAACTGGCTCAACAGAAGATAGCTCTCTTTGCGTATGGAGAGCTTCCTGACGATCAGTGTCATGCGCTGGAAGGTCATCTAACCGACCTGCAAGCGGTGTCAGGAAGAGTTTGCAGCCGTACAAGCGCTCCAGCAGGCCATGGCGCTCGCGCCGGCCGAGGAGCCTTCCGCCAACCTGCTGGCGCAGGCGCGTTTACGGCTGGAAGAAGCATTGGACAACATGCCGCGAAGCAGCTGGCTCATGCGCATCCAGCAATCCATTTTCAGAGGCGTCAACATGCTCGGCCGGGCGCCGGTCGCAGCCTCCGCGCTGCTGGTCCTGGGCCTCGGCTCTGGCGGTTGGGCCGGCTACCAATACGCAGCGCGCACCCCCCGGCCGATGGCCGAGTTGCCGGCCTCGATCGAGGGTCCGGGCAAGATCGCCAATATCAACAGCATCGTCCGCGAACCAAACACTGAGAACGTGGCCATCCACTTCAATCGCCTGGTTCCGGAAACAGCCCAGGGATCCCTCGATGACCCGCAGATACGGGAACTCCTGTTGCTGGGGGCGCAAAGCCAGGTCAACCCCGGGGTGGCGCAAAATTCCGTAAGCCTGCTTGCCGACGAGTGCTTGGCTGGTCACCAGTGCTCCGATGGCCCGATCCGAAAAGCTTTGCTGGTGGCCTTGAAATATGACCAGAACACCGGCGTCCGGCTGAAGGCATTGAACGGCCTTAAGCCGTACGTGGCTGAAGATATGCGGGTGCGGGACGGGGTGCTGGAAGCGCTGATGGACGATGCGGACGCCACCGTGCGCTCGCGGGCGATCGAGCTTCTGCAGCCGGTCGAGGCCGATAGCAGCGTGCGCGAGGTATTGCACACCGTGGCCTCGGAGGACGACAATCCTCACATCCGAACCGTCTCCCAGGAAGTTTTGGATCAATCCCCTCAGATCCAGTAGCTTGGGAGTTTACTTTTTGGGCATAGAGCAAGTCTCAGCTTTTGGGTATCCCTGGGAGAGATCTCCGATGAAGCACTTTCCGAATCTTGGGTTCGCTGGCTGATGGTTCTGGGCGGTCTTCTGACCGCTCATGCCGGCTGGGCCTTAGGGAGTACGTTGAGTTTGCCGGGCGACCTGGGCCCGGATTTTCTGCTGTATAGCTCGCAAGGCTATTTGGGAGTGGATCTTAAGGAGATTGACCCCGACCGCGTCACGGCTCTCCGGCTCAAGGATACCCACGGAGCTGAGGTAGTCATGGTGGACCATGACGCTCCCGCAGGCAAGTCGGGCCTGAAGGTCCACGACGTGATTCTTCAGCTCGACGGGCAGCCCTTTGACAATGCCGAGCAGTTGCGGCGCCGGCTGCGCGAGATGCCCTCGGGACGAACCATTACTTTGCTCGTCAGCCGGGACGGCAATCCTATTTACGTCACCGTGCAGTTTGCGACCGGGCGGTGCTGGAGCAGCAAGCCTGGTCGCAGCATTTCAGTGTTCCGGAACCGGCTCCCCCGCAAAACGTGGGCGGGAGCTTTCTGGGACCGTCCGCGCCGGCCGGCGCCGCCTTCCTGGACAGTGTGATTCCGAAGGCGCTGTATGTGGGCGCGGATGTGAACCCCGTCCGGACGCAGTTAGCTGACTACTTCGGGGTACGCAGCGGCACAGGATTGCTGGTGGAAAGCGTCGACTACCAGAGCCCGGCGGCACGCGCCGGCCTGAAGGCGGGCGATGTCATCGTGAAGGTGGAGGCGGAGCAAATGACCAGCCGCAACGACTGGCTCAAGGCGATTCATAACCACCGCGGACAGCCGGTACAGGTGACCATCATGCGCAATAAGCAGGAGCAGGTCCTGACCATGAGCGCCGGTAAACCGAAGAAAAAGTAACGAGTCTCGTTTCAGATGCGCCTGGGATACCGCTCAGGTTAAGATCCGCCCCATTCCCTTCCTGGTTACTCGCGCCCTTGGCTGCACTGTGTTTGAATACAAGCGGATGCAGCCCAAACACAAGAAATACACCCTGAAGGGCCGGGTCAAGGCGGCGACGCGCAAAGCACGCGAGCTGGCTGTGGTGGGGCATGCTTTGGCTTCCACCCGCCACGTGGTCATGGCGCAGATCGTCCCCATGCGTTTCTGCAATCTCTCCTGCGCTTACTGCAACGAGTACGACAAGGTCTCGAAGCCCGTGCCGCTGGAAGAGATGGCGCGGCGCATCGACCATCTGGCGGCCCTGGGCTCGAGCATCATTACCATCTCCGGGGGCGAACCGCTCACCCATCCGGAACTGGATGGGGTCATCGCCCGCATCCGCCACCACGGGCGGGTGGCGGGCATGATCACCAACGGATACCTGCTGATGCCGGAGCGCATCGAGCGGCTCAACCGTGCCGGTCTCGACCACATGCAGATCTCGATCGACAACATAGAGCCGGATGAGATTTCGAAGAAGAGTCTTAAGGTACTGGACAAGAAGCTGGAGTTCCTCTCCCGCTATGCCGAGTTCCACGTCAATATCAACTCCGTGGTTGGCGGCGGCATCAGGAATCCGCAGGATGCGCTGGTCATTGGCAAACGGGCTCTGGAGCTCGGGTTTACTTCGACCATCGGCATTATCCACGACGGAGAGGGTCAGCTTAAGGCCCTGAAAGATGAGGAACGGCGCGTCTATTACGAGATGGCCGGCATGGCAAAGAAGAACTATTCGCGCTTCAACAAGTTTCAGAAAGCGATTGCCAATGCTGAGCCGAACGACTGGCGCTGCCGGGCCGGCTCACGCTTCCTGTATGTCTGTGAGGACGGGTTGGTGCATTATTGCTCCCAGCAGCGCGGATTTCCGGGAGTTCCGCTGGCGCAATACAGCAAAGCCGACCTGCATCGGGAGTACCTGACGGAAAAGAGCTGCGCTCCGCACTGCACCGTCTCCTGCGTGCACCAGATCTCCTACATCGACCACTGGCGCTCGCCGCAAACCCGGATTGCCACCCCGGGCCAGCTGGTCAAGATCCAAACCTGACTCCCGTTGAGCGCCGACTTCGGAAGTCCCGCAGGGACGGCCCTGAGCTTGTCGAAGGGGGATTGCTGAGAGTAACCCAGGACGCAGTCCAAAAGCGCTAACTTGTTTGGCAGACAATAGAAATCCGAGAAGACGCTGGTTTTTGCATCTCCAACTCTCCACACAACCGTCATCCTTGAGCGGAGCGCGTCACAGATCTATCGCGCGACACAGCGCTTGATGGCGCGGAGTCGAAGGACCCCGAAGCTGCTTATCTTGCCCATGCCGCTCGGGACCTTTTCAACCACCGAAGCCCGCATCTGGGGGACCCGCCACGGTCTTTCCCTGGGGCCGAAAACAAGAACCTGGCCGGCGGCTACATCTACATTCTCGGCAGCCATACAGGCACGCTTTACATTGGCGTCACCAGCAACCTGTTCTCGGGCTTCGGTGGTCGAAAAGGCCCGAACAGCATAGGCAAGATAAGCACCTTCGGGGTCCTTCGACTCCGCGCCATCAAGCGCTGTGTCACGCGATAGATCTGTGACGCGCTCCGCTCAGAGCTTGTGACTTTTTTGGTGCACTTTTCCGAATAAGTCGAGCAGTTGGCGGGCTCAAAGTAGTAAGAAGAGACATGGGCAACAGCGAGGTAAGGGAAGTGGAACAGAAGGGTGCGGTGCGTCTGCGTAAAGCAGAGCGTCATCAGCTTTCTCTTTTACCGCATTGCATAGATGATTTGGTGGCCTCGCATCATCGAGTACGTACGGTGATGGCGGTGGTGGAGAAGCTGGACGTGAGCGGTTTTTGCGCGCCGATCCGAGCCCGTGAGGGGAGAGCTGGTCGTAATGCGACCGATCCTCATCTGCTGGTGGGTTTATGGCTGTATGGTTGTGTTCGTGGGATAGGTTCGGCACGGGAGCTGGCGCGTCGCTGTGAAGAGAGTCTGCCGTTCCGCTGGTTGTGTGGCGGTGTAAGCGTAAATCATCGCCTGCTGAGTGACTTCCGTGGCGATCACGCAGACGCATTGGACGCCCTGTTTACGCAGGTGCTAGTGACGCTGGTGGACAAGAAGCTGGTGCGTGTGAGCCGCATCAGCCAGGATGGAGTGCGGATTCGTGTCAGCGCCGGGAGCAGCAGTTTTCGCCGGGAAGAACGTTTAGAGCTTCTTTTGGCGCAGGCCCGGCAGCATGTGTTGGAGCTGCGCGAGCAGCTGGAATCGCCGGCACAATCGGCAGCGGCAACGTCGCGGCAGATGGCGGCGCGTAGACAGGCGGCGAAGTCGCGCGAGCAGCGCTTGGAGCAGGCGATAGCGCAGTTGCCGGAACTGAAGAAGAAGCAGGCTGAGGCGGCCCAGAGGGCAGGGCAAGGCAAGTATGGGGACCAGATCCGAGCCCGGCAGCTGCGGGTAAGCACCACGGATGCGGCCACGCGGGTGATGAAGATGGCTAACGGTGGTTACAGCCCTGCGGCGAACGTGCAGTTGGCCACCGACACGGAAAGCCGCGCCATCTTGGGAGTGAGCGTCAGTAATGAGTCTTCCGATTCAGCTGGGTTGAGCGAACCGATGCGAGAGCAAGTGGAACAACGGACGGGTGGCAAGGTGAAACAGCACCTGGTGGACGGCGGCTACTTGCGCATGGAGGACATCGTCGAGGCCCAACAGCAAGGGGTGGAGTTGTTCGTGCCTCCCAAACCGGCCAGAAACCCGAACAACCGGGGGAACGAGTTGAAACCCAAGCCCGGCGATTCGGAAGCGATCCGAGCATGGAAGCAACGCATGGAAAGCGAAGAAGGCAAGAAAATCTACCACCAAAGGGCCGCCACCAGCGAGACGGTGAACGCTGAATTACGAACCTATCGCGGGTTGGCGCCGTTGACCGTACGTGGCCTCAACAAAATCAAATGCGTGGCGCTGTGGTGCGCCTTGGCCTACAACCTGACCCACTTCAGCAAGGCGCTTCTCAGCTAGAACCGAGCTAAATGAGCAACACAGAAAGATCGAGCACCCAAAACAGAAAGGATCGAGCACCTCATGGCAAGCCGAAGCGTGTGGAACCGCACCTTGGCCTGATTGCCGCTTAGCAGTCCGGACATTGCAAAACATGCTCGATCCTCGTGGCCCCAAGACCAAGCGGAATTAAGTCACAAGCTCTCAGGATGACGATTTTGTGGTGAGTTGGAGATGCAAAAAAACAGCGTCTTCTGGGATTTCTAAAGTCCCGCACGGACGGCTGCTCACTCACCTGTGCCGTGGTGGGTGGACGCCGTCTGGTTCTTGGTGTCGGCCAGCGCCTGGTCGATGATCTGATACAACCGCTGACGGTCTACTACTTCGACGAAGGGCGCACCATTGGTCTTGCTGGTGACCACCCAAATCGTCGGGGTGTGCTCGATGCCGATGCGCTTGCCGAGATCGATGTCTGCCTGGACTCCCGCGGCCAGCTTCTTTTGCGGGTCAACGACAAAGGGCAAGGCCAAGCCGTGCTCCTGAGCGAATTTATCGGCGAAATTATGAATGGCAGCCGCAGCCGCCGTCGTCGGACCCGCCGGGGTCTCAGGAGAAGTCTCACCCGCGGCATCAATCAGGTTCTGACTGGCAAAAACCGCGTCGCGAAAATCATCACCAAGCTTTTTCGACTTGGTGTCGAACCAGCGGGCATAGACCGCAGCGTCAAAACTCCAGGCGTGAAAAGGCAATGGAAAATCGTGCCGCACCCAGGGAATATGGTACTGAGCCGCAGCATCCCTCAGCAGAGGATTCGCGCGGGCACAATCAGGACACTCCATGTCCTCAAACTCTACGATGGCCACACGCGCGCCAGGCGGAGGCTTGAGGGCCGCCGGATCATGCACGGTCGTGGCCTGCGCGCCGGCGAACCGCGCCGTGAAAACGCTGAGCAGCAGGAACGCTGCCATGCGAAGCCGATGCGAATGCGCGTTTAAATATGCGATAGCGTACATGGATGCCTCCTGTTAATTGTAATGGCTCGGCGGCTGATATGATGCTGGTTTCCGGTGGGGGATGGGTCGCGCTTCACTGAAGATCGTACTCAGCCTGGTGGGAGCCGGTGCGGTGGGCTTTGCCGTCTTTGTGTTGCTGGAAGCCTTGCTACCGGGAGCGCATGTTCCCGCCCGGGGCACCGTGCTGTTTCGCTTTCAGCTCAGCGCGATGATTGCCATGGCCGTCTTTGCCGGACTTGCCATCGTGATCTACGTGCGGCTGTCGCGTAGAGGCTAAGGAAATGTTATGAAAAATCGCGCAGAATGGCTGACGTTTGGGGTGTTTGTCATCGCGGTCCTCGGGGCATTGGGTTTTCTCTTGCGCCGCGGGGTCCACGGCCAGTCGGCAGCGCTGGCCATCGCCCTGCTGGTGATCCTCTTGTTACGGGTCGGGATCTTTGCCTGGAACCTGCGCCGGCAGCGTGCGGAACTCAATCGCCAGTAGTGGAAGTAAGATACGGGTCACTGTGCTACACTCGGTTCCCGCAAACGAAGCAGGCCGCTCGTGTGCACGGAAATCGGGTCTACGGGTTCCCTTGCCCGTTCTCGCGGACCCAGGGCCTTCTGTGACGCGCTTCCTGGCGCGTACGGACCGTAATTGGAGATACCCCGAATGAATCGTTCATTGAAAATCTATCAAGGACAGGACATTCGTAACATCGCCCTGGTAGGTCACGCGCACTGCGGAAAGACCACCTTGATCGCCGCGCTCCTCCACGCCGCCAAAATGACCGACAGGCTGGGCCGGGTGGATGACGGGAGCGCTGTCACCGCGTACGACGAAGAGGATGTCGCCCGCCGGACCACGATGCAGAATGCGCTGGCATTCGCCGAATGGCGCAACCTCAAGATCAATTTTGTAGATACTCCCGGCTTTCCCATGTTTGTGCACGAGGCACGCGCGGCGCTGCTGCCGGTAGAAGCGGCCCTGCTGGTCGTCAACGCCGCCTGCGGCGTGGAGGCCATGACCCGGCGGGTGTGGAAGTTTGGCGAAGAATTCAACCTGCCGCGAGCCATCGTGATCGACCAGATGGATCATCCCCGGGCCGACCGCGAACGCACCATGAACGCGCTGCGGGAAGCGTTTGGGCGCCAGGTGGTTCCGGTGCAGCTGCCCATCCTTGAGGGCAATGGACAAAATACCAGCTTCCGCGGCGTGGTGGACCTGGTAACGATGCAAGCCTTTGTGTACGAGCCGGACGGCACCGGCTGCGGACGGCTTTCGGAGATTCCGGTACGCCTTCGCGAAGAGGCCACGGCCGCCCACCAGGCCCTGGTGGAACTGGTAGCCGAGGGCAAAGACGAGCTGATGGAAGAGTTTTTCCGCGAAGGAACCATTCCCGAGGCGCACCTGATCGTCGCTCTCCATGAGGCCATCCGCGAAGACCGGATCTTTCCTGTGCTCTTTGCCAGCGGCTTGAGAAACGTAGGCAGTGACCATCTGCTGGATTTTCTCCAGGTGTACACACCCTCCCCGGTGGAACGGGTTCCGGTGGCCGCCAGGGGGGCGGACGTGGAACCCGCCCTTCGCCGCGAGGCGAACAACCGGGACGGAGCCCCGCACAACGCCTCCGACTCGGTTGAGGAGATGGTGTTGCGCAACGTGGATGATCGCGAGCCGTTGTCGTTGTACGTGTTCAAGACCATGTCCGATCCCTTTGCGGGGAGGATCTCGTTCTTCAAAGTCTTTTCCGGAATCGCCCGCAGCGACGCCTCGGTGACCAACTACACCCACCGCAGCACGGAGCGCCTGGCTCACCTGACGGTCATGCAGGGACGGACAGCCGTGCCGATCGCAGAGCTGCACGCGGGCGATATCGGCGCCGTGGCCAAGCTGCGCGAGACTTTTACCGGCGACACCCTTGGCGATGCGGGCCATGAGATTTACTTTGACCCCGTGACCATGCCGGAGCCCGCCGTAACCTATGCCATCGAGCCCAAGACGCGGGCGGATGAGGACAAGCTGGCGCCGGCGGTGCACAAGCTGATGGAGGAGGACCTGATGGTCCGCTTCTATCGCGACGCCGCGACCCACGAATTCCTGCTGGCGGGTTCGGGCCAGCCCCATATCGAGTCCATCGTGCACAAGCTGCAACGCCGGTACCACACCGAAGTGACGCTCAAGGCGCCTAAGGTGCCTTATCGGGAGACGATCCGTGCCCGCGCCGACGCCCAGGGCAGGCACAAGAAGCAGAGCGGAGGACACGGGCAGTATGGCGACTGCTGGATTCGCCTGGAGCCGCTTCCCTTAGGCTCGGGTTTCGAATTCGTCAACGAGATCTTCGGCGGGGCGATCCCGCGGACCTTTATTCCCGCGGTGGAGAAAGGCATTCAGGAAGCGGCGTCGCGCGGCTGGCTAGCCGGCTTTCCCATGGTCGATTTCCGGGCCGTGCTTTACGACGGCAGCTACCACGACGTGGACTCCAATGAGCTCTCCTTCCGGCTGGCCGGGCGGCTGGCCTTTCGCAACTGCATGCAGCAGTCGAAGCCGGTTCTGCTGGAGCCGCTGATGCGGGTGGAGATTGAGGCGCCGGAGGGTTTTACCGGGGTTCTCATGGGCGACCTGACCGGGCGGCGCGGCCGCGTTCAGGGGATGGGGAGTGGACGGGGCACCGCCATCATCCGGGCCGAAGTCCCGATGGCAGAAATGCTGAGTTACGGCGCCACGCTTACCTCCCTCACCCAGGGGCTAGGGAGCTTCCACATGGAATTGGCCCGCTATGAGGTGGTCCCCCCGGCAGCGGCAGAAAAGGTCATCGCCTCGGCCCACAAGCAGGTCCAGGCCGACGACGAATCGTAGGGGGCTAAAGCAGGCATGTACGCGCCCGGATAAACAGCAGGTCCCTCCACTACGCTGCGCTTCGGTCGGGATGACAATTCTTTTTGGGCACCAGCAGAGTAACCCTCAAACAAAATTGTCATCCCGACCGGAGCGTAGCGTAGTGGAGGGACCTGCTGTTTATCTTTCTCGGGTCCTCACCTTCCATCTCCCAGGGTCCTAGTACGATAAGAACACCCGAAATTAGGCAACCTGAGCCTCCCGATTCGATCTAAAGGATTGAGCGGAAAGGAAGCGACCCCCCATAATGACGATCCCAGCGCGGAGCCTTATGGCAGCGTGTACGGCAGTGTTGTTGTCCGCCGGAATGCTGCCCGCGCAAACGGCCAATCAGAGTTCCGCGCAGAGCCCCTATTACGGCAGCGTAACCAGCGTGCAACCGACCGACGGGGTCAAGCCGCTCAGCTTCGACGAAGCCATCGCGATGGGCATCGAGCACAATCTGGCCCTGGTCGAGGCTCGGGAGCAGGAGCAGAGCGTAAAGGCGCAGTCCCTCGAAAGCCTGCAGTCTCTTCTGCCGACAGTTACGGCTCAGGCTGATTCCGGTGCGCACCAGATCAATTTGGCAGCCTTCGGATTCTCCTCCAGCCTCCTGGGTAAATTCGCGCCCCTCTTCCCGAACATCACCTCGTTTCCGACGGTGGTGAAGGTCAACGTCACCGACGCCATGGTGAATTACTCCCAGACCCTCTTCAGCCTGGCCAACATCGACCGTTACCGGGCTTCGAAGGCAAACGTGGTAGCCGCCTATTACAGCAAGCAGTCCTCGCGCGGGCTGGTCGTGCTCACCGTGGGCAATGCCTACCTGCAGACCCTGGCTCTCGGAGCTCAAGTGGACAGCGCGAAGTCGCTACTCGAGGCCGACCGGGTGCTGCTCAATCAAGCCATTGCCGAGCATCAGGCAGGTACAGCGGCGAATCTCGATGAGCTGAGAGCCCGGGTACAGTTCCAGACCCAGCAGCAGAGCGTCATCTCAGCCGAAGTGAATTTCCAGAAGGCAAAGATCGCGCTCAACCGGGAGATCGGCCTTCCGGCGGAACAGGAGATCCAGCTCACCGATGCTGAACCCTATGCCGACCTGGCCACCATGAACATCGACCAAGCTAAGGAAATCGCCTATCGCAGCCGGCAGGACTACCAGGGTCTGCAGGCCCAGGTCCGCGCGGCTCAATTGCAGCGGAAAGCGGCCAAATGGGAGCGGCTCCCTACGCTGGATTTTCAAGGCAACTACGGCGTAACGGGGGTTACCGGCGGTCTTTATCACGGAACGTTCGTGGCTGCGGGATCACTCAACCTGCCGGTTTTCGAAGAGGCCAAGTTTCGCGGAGACAGTGGCGTCGCGGGCGCCAATCTGACTAACCTCAACCAGCAGCTGGCCGGCCTTAAAGAGCAGATCAACCAGCAGTTACGGGATAGCATTCTGGATGTGCAGTCAGCCACCGAACTGGTTCGGGTGGCGCGAAGCAATGTAGAGCTGGCGCGCAAGGAACTGGAACAAACCACAGATCGTTTTCAGGCCGGGGTTGACGATAACCTCCCGGTGGTGCAGGCACAGGCGACCCTGGCCAACGCCGAGACCAACCTGATCAGCACGACGAGTCAGCATAATCAGGCCAAACTGGGGCTGGCACGCAACCTGGGCATCGTCGACACCCAATACGCCACTTTTCTGCACAGCAACTAGTGCACGTTTATCCCGCCACGAATCCGGGTGCCCCATATCTCGCGTTTTTCGCGAGATGTGGGGGGCGACCGTTGGTCGCCCTTTTACAACCTGGACGGATACCAGTTGCAGTGCAGCGGCTCTAGCCTTATGGATCCAGCAGCGTTACTGCTCCGGTGCGGATATCGAAATAGCCAGCCGCCACTTTCAGCTTGCCGCCATCAATCAGGGTTGACAACAAAGGGGAAGATTCCCGCAGGCGGGCAGCCTGGATGAGCACATTGGCGCGGATGGTCGACTCCACATCGGGTCCAGCCTGCTCTACCGCCGGCTTGATATACGGGAACAGCGCGCTGATCTGCCCCGGAACAGCGGGCCCCGAGTTCGAGGCTTGAATTGCGGCCGTGACCGCGCCACACCGGCTATGGCCCATCACCAGGATGGTGTGCGTTCCCAGAACTGCCGCGGCATACTCGAGGCTGGCGACGATCTCCGCGGTCACAATGTTGCCCGCCACCCGGGTGACAAAGAGCTGTCCGATGGTCTGATCGAAGACCACCTCCACCGGCACGCGCGAATCGGCGCAGGAGAGAACCGCGGCAAACGGTTCCTGCTTTTCCATCATCTGTTGCAGAGTGGCAAGATCGCGCCGATGAGAGCGGGTCCGGCCGCTGGTAAATCTGCGGTTACCGGCGAGCAACTCATCCAGAGCAGCGTCGGGGCTACTTTTTTTCTCGCCCTCGACCTCCACGCCTGGCTGAGCGGCTGATCCTGATGACATGCCTGAATCCTATCGTATTTATCCGCTTGCGATATCCTTTCCCAAGCAGGCCTATGGCCCTACCGACAACAGGTACAGCAGCATTCGCCTATCGAGACTTTCGCCGCTATCAGTTGGCCCGGGTGATGGTCATCATGGGCGCCGAAGCGCAGGCGGTGGCCGTGGCGTGGCAGGTATATGAGATCACTCACCGGGCCATCGATCTGGGGTATACCGGGCTGGTGCTTTTTTTGCCCGGGCTTTTATTCCTGCTGCCCGCGGGGCATGTGGCGGACCGCTATGACCGCCGCCAGGTGATCCTGGTCTGCTACACATTGCAGATACTCTGTACCCTCACCCTGCTGATTTTCGCCCTGCAGGGACTGCGTAGAGTCGAGCCGATTTTCGTTGTGCTGTTCCTTATCGGGTCCGGACGCGCCTTCAGCGGCCCGGCAAGTTCGGCGCTGCTGCCCCACCTGGTTTCCACGGAACACTTCGTGAACGCCATTACCTGGGGAGCCACGGTGTTCCAGATTGCCAACATCGCGGGGCCGGCGGTGGGCGGTCTGCTCTACACCCTGCCGCTGAAGGGCAGGCTGTACGGGGCCCCCCTGGTGTTTTTATTCACCCTGCTCACCGGAATTGGCTTTGTGGCGTTGATCAGCTCGCTCCATGTGCGCCCTGGACGCATGGAACATCGCGCCATTTCGGTCGATGTGATCCTGGCGGGATTCCGTTACGTCTGGAATTCCAGGCTGTTGCTGGGATCGATTTCGCTCGATCTCTTCGTGGTGCTCTTAGGCGGTGCAACCGCGCTGTTGCCCATCTTTGCCCACGATTTGTTGCAGTACCGGACCCCAGGGATTGGGCGTGCTTCGCTCCGCGCCAGCGCTCGGCGCCCTGGCGGTTTCCATCTGGATGACCTTCCGGCCGGTGCTGCGGCGCACCGGCGCGCTCATGTTCCTTGGGGTCGCCATCTACGGGGTGGCGACCATCGTGTTCGGTCTTTCCCGAAGCTTGCCGCTGTCGCTCGCCGCCCTGATGGTGGTGGGAGCCTCGGACATGATCAGTGTCGTGATCCGGTCGTCAATGCTGCAATTGGCTACACCTGCGTCCATGCGGGGCAGGGTGAGCGCGGTGAATTCCCTCTTTGTCGGAGCTTCCAATGAACTGGGCGAGTTTGAAAGCGGAGTCACCGCGCAGTGGTGGGGCGCGGTGCGCGCCGTGGTCGCCGGCGGCCTGGGAGCGTTGGCCATTACCGGAATCTGGAGCGTGCTCTTTCCCGCGCTCCGGGGGATCGACAGGCTGACCGAAGAATCGCTGATGCAAGTCCAGGAAGAACCGTCCAGCGCCAAGTTTTAGTTGACAGGACCGTTGGCGGATTGCACAATCCCTAAGGCTTTTGTAGTTACTGGACCGGCCACACACCCTCCCCTGGGTCCGAAAAATTAATTGCCTCCACGAATCGCGTATGACCTGGTGAGCGTTGCCGCGACAGGCATGCGATCAGGCCAGACCGCTCAAACGGAATAGGGGTTTGCGCACCATGAAGAGTTCAGCTTTCGTGCAGGGCTTTGCGGCCGTCTGCCTCGCCGCCACTGCCACGGCCGTTTCCGGCCAGGCCGTCCAGATTTTCACTCCGGCAAACGTCAGGTACTCGACCAGCGGAACCGGATATGGCGCCAACGCAGTGACCTTCAACACCAAAACGCTGAACCTCACCTGCACCGCGCCGATCCATGCCACCATTTCCTCTACGACGGATGGCGCCGGCAACGTATTGGTCGACAATTACATCTCGCTCAGCGTCGGGGGATCGACGCCCGTCGACATCTGCAGGAATGGAACAACGGAAAATGGCGGCCAACAGAACTGTTTTAACCCCACCTACGGATCCGAGGCCAGCAGCGGCAGCCTGAATGGACAGGACCCTGACGGCTTTGCCGCCAGCGGAGGGGTACCTCCCCTCGATATCAGCAGCTACCTCTTGCCTGGTGCGAACGCGGTCCAGATTGGAACCGTAGATACGGGCTACTTTCTCACCAGTTCTACACTCTACCTGGTGACCAACTGCACTTCGAATGGAGTTTCGGGTTCGGGACAGATCACCGGAAACCCGATTTCGAGCAGCAATCCGACCGGCCAACAGCTGACGCAGACGTATCCAGTCAATTCCACCAACAACCAGCAGATCCAGTTCACCTACGATCTTTCCATCGCTCAGAATGCTGGAACTCTCGCGATTAACAACGGCAGCACCCCTTCCTCCGGGGACGATCCGCTCGATCCGGCAACCTTCCAGTCCACGTTCCTGAAGGGCACCTCGTTTGCGACTGCAAATTGCCTCACCCACACCGGCAACCTGTACAACGGTTCCCCTGCCTGCGTGCTCTATACCCTCACTTGCCAGGTGGGTACCAACCCCAGCCAGGCGGGTGCGTTGTGCCCGGTGTCGACAGCAGCGCAACGAGTTTTTCAGGAAGCTTTCGATGGTCCCAGCTTTACCCTTCCCGACATTGCCGGCACAGATGGCTTGACGTTCCACCAGGGGGTAGGTTTCCTGGAGGCCAAAGACGGGTGGGGCGGAGGGTCTTGTATCTTCGATCCGGCATCCAGCATCGCCAATGAGCTTTGCCCGCAGAACCTGCTGACCAGCTTTTCCGGCCCCGGCATCTACAAGAGCGGGGGACCGGGGCAAAGTCCCAACTCCACATTTATTACCGTAGCCCCGGTGCCCGAGGATCTGACCACCGTCACCGTAGCCGGCCAGCAACCCGGGCATTGGGTGAATACCCATAGCCCAACCGTAAACTTCGTTAGCACGCCGCCCGCTTTGGCTTCCACTAACAATTTCATCGCCGCGCCGATTCAGAGCCTTACCTACGGAATTTCGCCCGCCTCGAGCGTGCCTCAGCCACCGCCGCCTGTCCCCGGCGACACGACACGTCACCAACGGCGCCTGCCCTACGCCGGGATCGAGTACAACGGCAACCCCCTTCACTCCGCCGTCGCAAAGTGTCAGCGTCCCCGCGGACGGCCAATACCTGCTGCATTACTTTGCCCAGGACTGCGCCGGCACCGAAGAGCTGAAGTTCACCCAGACCGGGGGCAGTTGGTCCACCTCCTTCTACACCTATCCCATCAACGTGGATACGGTCCCGCCGGTAGTTTTGTCCGGACCGGCGTTATCTCCCGCGCCCTCCACCAATGGCGGGGTTCCCAATTCCTATCTGCTCGACCAGAAGGTCTACGCGACCTACCGCTGTACCGACGATCGTTCCGGGATCGTCCAGTGCGGCACATCGACCTACGCATCCTGGCATCGCTGGACACCGGCAACATCACAAGTCCCGTCGATACATCGAATGCCGGCCCGCAAACCTTTACGGTGAACGCCGTGGACGCGGCGGGAAACACGGCGACCCCCGCCTCCGTCAATTACACGGTCGTGTCTGCGCCTCCGGTGAGCCTGGCCATCCTGAAACTGGCTCCGATCTCGGGTGAAGCAGAATACGCAGCTGACCTACGGCGTCACGGCAGTCAACCTCGGCAGACAGACGGCTTCCACAATCGTGATCACGGATCCGCTGCCGGCTGGAGTGACCTTTGTGCGGGCCACGGCACAGCAGTTGGTCTGCGGCAACGGCCATTGTTCCAACGCAGCCAGTTGCTCGTTTGCCGGCAATACGGTGAGTTGCACGGCTCCTTCGATGACCCTGCTGACGCCCGTGTTCGTTCAGATCGTCGTGAGCGTGCAAGCGACCCCGGGAACGCAGATCAAGAACACTGCTACCGTGACCAGCTCAAACCCAATAGTCCCGCCGGGAAATACCCAGTCCACAGCGGTCACTGTTGTCCATTGAGCGAGTCGAGTTAAGTTTCTAAACTCTCAGTGTGGCTGAAACTGCTCAGGTCTGTAGGCCTGGTTGAGGCATGAGAGCAGCGGTCTTACGGCTGCTAGTCACGCAACGCCCTCAGCCGTCCCTGGCTCGAAATGATCCAATCGAGGTTCGGTAAGGATGTACGGGCTGAAGCCCGTCCCTTCAAGGACGCAAGCCGAAGGTATTTTTCCGTATCAAGTTTCACGGAGCTTACTATTTTTTCCAGCGATTCGATTCGTCGTACATGGTCTTAAAATCGGTGCGGCGCATGATGTTTTCTGCACCTGCATCGGCTGCGGACTACGTCCAGAAGTTGGGCTGCCTCGCGGTAGTAGTCGGATGCGCGATCGGCGCTGCCATTCAGGCGTGAGGAAGTTCCCAATAAATAGTAGATTCTCGCCAAATCGAAGCGTATTCCGGCTCGCTTCGCCGTGGTCAGCTGTTGCTCCAGACTGTAATCGGCTCGTGCGTAATCCTTGATTCCAATCGCGGCCTCCGCCGCTGCAAGTTGAATTTGCAACGCCAGATTTGCGCGTGACGCCGCCTTTCGCATTGAGCAAGGGTTGCAGGGAGCGCAACGCCTCCTGAAACCGGCCTTCCGCGATGGCGACCCTGGCCACATTCAGCTTCGATAGAAGCGTTCACTTCGTCTTCCTTGGCCCGGGATGCGAGCCGAAGCGCTGATTGATAAGATTGGCCGGCGCTCTTGAAGTCGCCACGGAAAAAGGCTATATCGCCCCGGGTGTTCAGGATCGCCGCCAGCAGAGAATCATTTTTTAAAGCCTGCTGAATTTTTTCTGCTTCAGCAAGTTGGGCGGCAGACTCGTCGCCCCTTCCTGCCTCGCCAAAGCTTCCGCCAGGTCAGTTCAGGAATTCCGGCCATGTTGCGCCCGTTCTCCCCTTGCTTGCGGAAAGCGTTCACCGCATCCTGCAGCGATTTCGACCGCCGCACCAAACCGGCCCTGGTATCCAAGGACGAGGCCGATCTGACGAGAAACGATTGCGCAATGCGGCCACCATCTCCGGCCTGGCGGCTAAGCTCGAGCGCACGCATCAGCGCCGTCATGAGCCTGATCGTACTGGCCAGTCGCCGTATAGGCTTCGCTCAGGCCCTCCAACGTATCGGCGATGTCGCCTGGTACACCCAGCTTTTCCCGCAACTGCAAAGCCTGCTGGGAATAGGTGAAGGCGTTGTTGGTGTCTCCCATGGCCAGGTATACGACGGCGATATTGTCCAGACACCGCGATTCGTAACTCTTGGTCGCCTGTCTCTCGCTGGATCTGCAGGGCTTGTTTGTATACATCGAGCGCCTGATCGAATTTGCCAAGATCCTGGTAAGCCGAGCCCATGTTGGTCAGGGTGTTGGCCACCTCATCCTTCATGCCGATTTCGCGCAAGAGCGTGAGCGCCTTGTTATAGCTGACGAGCGCAGCATCCGGTTTTCCGGTCGTCCACTGCACCGCGCCCATCTCGTTCAGGGCCGCAGCAACGCCCCGCTTCTGCCCGATTTTCTCGTTGAGTGCAATGGATTCCTGATAATTGCGCAGTGCTTCCTCTGGCTTATTGAGCAAACGGTAGGAGATTCCGATCGAGAGCAGCATCAGCGCTTGTTGTTCCTGATTGTCGACCTGGATAGCGAGACTTGATCCTCGCGTCAGCGAATCGAGCGCCGCTTGCGGATTGCCGGTGAGGTTGTCAACGACACCTAAGCTCCACAGCGCCTTGATATTCTTGGGGTCGGTTTGGAGCACGCCGGTAAACGCCGCGCGTGCCTTATCGTAGTCACCGTTCTGCAGGTAAAGGTTACCCAACTGATATTGGACGTCCACATCCCCGGGCGAGCTTTTTAGGAGATTCTCGTAAGCCTCGATCGCTCTCTTGTTATCTTTCATGATTCGCGCGTTGCTTGCGCTCATCAGATATTTTTCCGGCAGGGGCAGGTTTTGATTGTGAGCGAGATCGGTGGCGCGGATAGAGGACTGCTCGGCATCGCTCTGAAAGCCCAACTCCGATTGGGCATCCGCCAGCCTGGAAAATGCCAGCGCGAACTGAGGATCCTGGTTGGTTGCTGCCTGCAAGTGCTTCAAAGCGTCGACGAATTTGCCCTCGCGCATGAGCACCGCTCCCTGGTCGTATTCGCGCAGGGCCTCGACGGATGTCGAACTTGGCTTGAACGACTGGGCCTTCAACTCCTCAACTACGTCGGCGGAGAGGGAAAGATTCTTGCGCACCGAGTCGGCCAGACTATCGATGGCCGTGGGCAGGTCTTTCACCAGTGCCTGCGCTTTGACCGGGACAGTCTGGTCGTGCAGAAGATCGCGAATGGTCGCGTCGACCACGATTTGATCGCCGAAGCGTGCATATTGGCCGGAAACAATGACGTCGGCATTGCTGAACTGGGCCACACGCCGCAGCGTTTCCGGATCGACTGCAGCCTCCGGACCAACGCGAAGATCGGAAAGCACCTGGTGCAGCCTATCGGTCGGCACGGTATGCAGATGCGCTGACTGGCCAATATCGGTGCTGAGCATGTCAGCTACGCTCGCGCCGATCCAGTCGTCCTTGGCATCGCCGGAGGAGTTGCGAAAGGGTAGAATCGCCAGCGATCGTGCGCGCACTGCGGGCGCCTCCTGCGTTGCCTCTGGAGCCGGCAGCGTCCTTGGGCGGGTGAGAAAATACACCAGGGTCGCGATCAGCAGCACCACCAGGCCAGCCGCGCCTACCAGCAGTCTTTTGTTCTCGTCAGCCCACCTGCGGGGCCCGGGCCGGAGGCGGGCGGCGATGATGCCGGACTTGCCGGTGCCGGACCACAGCTCCAGGTCGGCCAGCAGTTCCGACGCGGACTGGTATCTGAGGGCGACATCCCGCTCCAGGCAGCGGCTCACGATCTGGCTCAGCTCAGGGGGGACGCTCTTGTCCAGTTCCGAGACGGGAACGACCCGCTCCTGGGTACGTTTGATCAGGCTGGCCAGCGCGCTGTCAGCGCGAAAGGGCGTTTGCCCGGTTAACAATTCATAAAAAATGAGCCCCAGGGAAAAGATGTCGGAGCGTTGGTCCAGGTTCCCCGCCAGGGCCTGCTCGGGCGACATGTATTCCATGGTGCCGACCATGGCGCCGGTCTGCGTCATGCGGTCGCCTTCGAGCGTCTTGGCGAGGCCAAAATCCATGACCAGGATGCGGCCGCGTGGCCGTTTCCCACATGATGTTCTGCGGCTTCAGATCACGGTGGATGACGCCGACGTTATGCGCCGCCTCCAGCGCCCGGCACACCTGCTCAATGACCGCAACTGCTTCCTGCGGAGTAAGCTTGGTCCGCTTATGGATGATGGCGGCGAGATCTTCGCCCTCGACATACTCCATCGTGATGAACTTTATCCCCTCCGCTTCGCCCAGGTCATAAATACGGACGACATTGCGGTGGGTGACCTGGGTGGCGAGGATCAGTTCCTGTTTGAAGCGGTCGAGAATGGCACGGTTGCGGGCCAAGTCCGGGCGAATCACTTTCAGGGCCACCATGCGGCCCAGCTCAACGTCCTGGGCTTTGTAAACGGCGCCCATGCCGCCTTCGCCCAGCAGGCTCAATACCTCATAGCGGTGCGCCAGCAGGTGCCCGGCGGTCAGGACAGTGTTGCCCTGACTGCGGTATAGTCCCCGGGCATTACCTGCGAAGAAGAGGTTCCCAATATGGTGGGACTGTCACTGGGACTGGGACTGGGACTGACGCTGGGCGGGGCGCCGAACATGGTGTCGGCATCGCTGGGGAGACGAACGTTGGCGGACGAGCTTTCACCCTTTACAGGGGCGCGCACACCCCCATTGCCCGGTTTTGAGGCGTCGTGCCCGGGAGGATTTCCTCCTTCTTCTCGCATGACGTAGCGGCCCCAGATTCACTCGAGTGCGGCGAATAACCGCAGTATATAGTGACCGCGCTGTGTGAACTGTTTCATTCGCGAAACGGAAGAACAGCAGGTCCCTCCACTCCGCTGCGCGTGGACCGGAAGGGGCATCTGCGAGCGAGAGTTATCGCCGTCACCGCGATGTGAGCCGGTTGGTGAGGAAGCTTAAATTCCGGTGCCGTAATCTGCTGCGCAGACGCTATCCCCGGCATGCGAGAAGAAATCGTACTGCGTGCGGTGATTGAACTTATACCGCGCACGCAACTCGCGACCGACGTAGAGACCCACAGCAGCAATTCCGACAGCAAGCGAAGTCCAGCCAACAATCCACATTGCAGACCCTTCTTCCTGGGGGGAAGAGATTTCCGGCGTTTGGCCGGAATGTTGTAGCCCGTAAATGTCGTTACTATCCATGTACTTCATGCCGAAATAATAGCGCAGCTTGGTGGCAATCACGTAGTTACGGTGGGCGACACCAAAGGGCTATTTCACCTGCTCAATTTGATGCAGAAGAGCGACCTTTCGAGCCGCCGGAAGGAAGCTGGCTTCAATGGAATTAGCCGCCAGCTCGCGTAGATGCTCCTCGGTAAAGCCAAACGCCTCGTGGGCCAGGCGATATTCGTCCTGCAGGTCGCTCAGGAACATGGCCGGATCATCGGAATTGAGAGTGACCATGAGGCCGGCGTCAAAATAACGGCGGACCGGGTGCTCCTCGAGCGTAGGGACAACACCCGGTGCGCAAATTCGACGTAACACAAATCTCGAGCGGGACCTGGCGTTCCGCCAGTACCTCCATCAGGTCGGGATCCAGTTGCGCGGACAGGCCATGGCCGATGCGCTCCGCGCCGATATTGAGCGCCGCCCAGATGCTCTCCGGTCCCATGGTCTCGCCGGCATGCGCGGTCAGGCGAAGGCCGGCATCCTGCGCTTCCTGAAAGAGCTCGCGGAAGGGCTCGGCGCCGGCGCGCCGCTCGTCTCCGCCAATCCCGATGCCGACGATGCTGGGCGACTCACGCCGCAATTCCGCTGCTTTGCGAAAGACGCGGGCCGCCTCTTCCGGGACCAAAGTGGCGGACCGCGTCGAAGATCCAATAGAGGGTGATCCCGAATTGGCGCTCGGCGCGCACCCGGGCCGCTTCCATCCCGTAAAACAGCGCTTCAAACTCGATGCGCCGCCAGTAGTAGACAACGCCCACCGAGACCATACACCTCGGCGTGCACCACGCCCTGGGCCGCCAAACGCTCCAGCATGCGAAAGGTGATCAGCTCGTAGTCCGCGGCGGTGCGCAGCCGTTCACTGACTGCTTTGAACGCCAACAGGAAGCCGGTGAAATCGGTGTAGCGATAAAGGGCGCGGGCCTCGGCCAGCGTCAGCCGGTCGTCATCGTGCCGCTGGCTCAATTCGACCAGGGTTTCCGGGGAAACGGTCCCTTCGAGGTGAAGATGGAGTTCCGCTTTGGGGAGCGCCCGCAACCACGACGGCCCGTTCCGGCGCGAGGTAGCAGGGCGTGTCATGAAAGGGACGAAAATTCGCTGTGCTTGCGGCTGTAAAGGAAGTAGATGACCAGCCCAATGATCAGCCAGGCAAAAAAGCGCAGCCAGGTGATGACCGGCAGGCCCGACATGAGCAGGGTGCAAAAAAAGAGGCTCAGAATGGGCACCGAGATTCCGCCCGGGGCGCGGAAGCCGCGGCGCCGCTCCGGTTCACGAACGCGCAGGATCAGCACCCCGATCGATACCAGCACAAAGGCGAACAGGGTGCCGATGTTCGACAGATCGGCCAGGGTGCCAATGTCCAGCAGGCCGCTGGGAATGGCTACCAGAAAGCCGGCCACCCAGGTGGCGACGGCGGGAGTGCGATAGCGCGGGTGCACTTTGCCGAACCAGCGGGGGAAAAGCCGGTCGCGGGACATGGCAAACCAGACCCGCGCCTGGCCGAGCTGGAAGACCAGGATGGAGGAGATCATCCCCATCATGGCCCCGCAGAGCACGATCAACCGCACCCAATTCAGCGTCTCCGAGCCCGTATCGTGGCTCAGCTTCTTGAGGGTGTTGACCACCGGCGCCGCATTATCCACCAGCGTCTGCCAGGGGATCAGGCCAGTGAGCACCACCGCGACGCCGATGTAGAGCAGGGTGCAGACGACCAGGGTCGCCAGAATGCCGATGGGCACATCGCGTTGCGGCCGATGGCACTCTTCGGCCGCGGTCGAGACCGAATCGAAGCCGATGTAGGTAAAGAAGATGATGCTGCCGCCGGTGAGCACGCCGGACCAGCCATTGGGGAAAAACGGATGCCAATGAGCGGGGTGAATGAAGCGTGAGCCGGCGACGATAAACACCAGGATGGCGGTGATCTTGAGCAGCACCATGACGTTGTTGGTTCCGGCGGATTCGCGGATACCCCTTACCAGCACGATGGTCAGAATCAGCACGATGAGAAAGGCGGGAAAATTGAAGCCCAGGTGCCAGCCCGGCTGGTAGATGGTGTTGCCTTGCAGGTCGGTGAGGCCGGAGGGCAGAAAGGCGGGTGAGATCCAACGCGCGCTGGGATGCAAGCCGAACCAGTCCATGAAATCGACAATGTGGGCAGCAAAGCCGACGCACACCGCCATGTTGCTGACGGCGTACTCCAGGATCAGATCCCAACCGATGATCCAGGCGACGAGTTCTCCCATGGTGGCGTAGGTGTAGGTATACGCGCTGCCGGCAATGGGAATCATCGACGCCAGTTCGGCATAGCAGAGCCCGGTGAAGGCGCAGACGATCGCCACCAGCACGATGGAAAACGCCAGGGCCGGCCCGGCCCCCGGGCGGCCTGCCAGGGCATGGTGGTTCACCAGGTAATCCAGTAGCGGGGTGTTCAGGATGGAGGAAGTGTCAAATTTTTCGCCCGCGATGGCGGTGCCGATCACGGTGAAAATTCCCGACCCGATCACCGCTCCGATGCCCAGCGCGGTAAGCGACCAAGGGCCAAGCGTTTTCTTCAGACAGTGCTCGGGAAGCTCCGAGTCGCTGATCAGCTTGTCGATCGATTTGGTTGCGAACAGTTGCTTTCGCAGCGTCTCGGCTCCTTGTGCTGTGCCATGTTCGACGTACACATTGCAGAAAAGTCCCGAAAGGACGACTGTAAGGAGTCCCTTCGGGACTTTGTAAACCTCTGCGAAGCTAATTCTGTCTGACTTTCACGTTAACGCTTGCTTTGACCTCGCGTCAGCTTCTTGGTCTTCTTCTTGTTGGAACCTCGGGGCGTGGTACGCGCGGCCTTGGGTGCAGCTTTCTTGCGCGCCGTGCGCTTGATCTTCTTCCGTTCCAACTTATCTTCTACGTTCTTGGTATTGGCCATTATTTTCCTTGTCTACACTTTTTCCAGCTGGGCAAATTTCTCCACCAGCTTCTTCACGCCGAATTCTGCAAATTGTACCGTAATCTTCGCATCATCACCGTCTCCCTCGCGGCGGAAGACAACGCCCTCGCCGTATTTGGGATGGCGCACACGCTGGCCGCTGCGAAATCCTGTCGCTCCACCGGGAACAGGGATCTCGAGCTTCGGCCGGCTCCCACTGCTCTTGCGCGAGGAGAAGAACTGGGCGATGTTGTCCAAAGAACCGCGCCTGCGGCCGCTTGCCGGCGGGCGCGGCCGGGGAAGCGGCGCGGGGACGCTGGTCCTCGTCTTCGTAGCTGTAGTGCCGGGGCGATTCCCATTCGTCGCGGCTGGAGCCGTAACGCCCGGCGTAGGCGCCGCTGGAGGGCCGCTGTCCCCGGGTCAGGTCTTGCAGCAGATGCGCGGGAATTTCCTCCAGAAATCGCGAGGGCAGGCTGGCTTCCGGCATATCGTTCCCGTATCTGCGGCGATAGCGCGCTCGCGTCACGATCAGCGCATCCATGGCCCGCGTCATGCCCACGTAGCAAAGCCGCCGCTCCTCTTCGAGTTCGTTGGGTTGGTTGAGTGTCCGCGAATGGGGAAACAGACCCTCTTCCATGCCCGCCAGCAAAACCAGGGGAAACTCCAGCCCCTTGGCCGAATGCAGACTCATCAGCGTGACCCGGCTCTCGGGATTGTAACGGTCAGTGTCACTGACCAGCGCGGCGTGGTCGAGAAACTCAGACAGGGTCTCGCCGCGCTGCTGCGCATCCTGGGCAGCATTGGCGAGTTCCTTCAGGTTTTCAATGCGGGAGAAGGATTCAGGAGTGCCTTCCTCCTCGAGCGAGCGGATGTAACCGGTCCGATCGATCAGAAAGCGAATCAATTCCGGGAGCGTGGCCGCGTCTCCGGGCTTGCGGAATCCTTCCACAGGCAACGGGGTCAGCCGGCGGAACGAAAGGTTTCTCCGCTTCGTCGAAGGTCAGCAGGGGAGGCGTTTGCTCCTCCGGGTCTACATCCGCGGGCTCCGGTTCCAGATCGCCAAAGTCGAAACCGACATCCTCCCACTCGCCCGAATCGTTCCGGCATCGCGGCGCACGACTCCTGCTCGGGGGCAACGTCTTGCGCCAGCTTTTCGGCAAATCCCGGCTCCAGCAGGGCGCGGGCATCTTCGATCAACCTGCGGAAGGTCGCGAGCGCCATGCATGCGCGTGCCGGCAGCAGCTGCTCCTTCACCGCGTGCCCGATCGCCGCCCACGTACTCATGCCGGTCTCGACGCTCAGCCGATCCAGCACTTCCAGCGTAGTCTTGCCGATACCGCGGGGCGGCGTATTGATGACCCGCGCCAGGGCGATCGAATCATCCGGATTCTGCACCAATTTCAGATAACTCAGCAGATCCTTGATCTCGGAGCGGTCATAGAACGAGAAGCCGCCCACCATGGTGTAAGCGATTCCATAACGGCGCAGCGCCTCCTCCACCAGCCGGGACTGGGAGTTGGTGCGGTAGAGCACCGCGGCGCGGGGATGATCCTGTTCTTCGCCCGCGCGGCGCATGTACTTCTGAATGTAGTCGGCGATAAAGAGCGCTTCGTTTTCCCCGTCCGGCGCCTCGTAGTAGCCGATCTTCGCTCCGCCCTCGCGCGAGGTCCACAGATTCTTGCCCTTGCGCTGCAGGTTGCGCGCCACCACCGCGGAGGCCCCTTCGAGAATCACCTGCGTGGAACGATAGTTTTGCTCCAGCCGGATGGTCTTCGCTTCCGGGAAGTCGCGCTCGAACTCCAGGATGTTGCGGATATCGGCCCCGCGCCAGGAGTAGATGCTCTGGTCTTCATCGCCCACCACGCACACGTTGTGCTCGGTGCCGGCCAGCAGCTTCATCAGCTCGTACTGCGGCCGGTTGGTGTCCTGGTACTCGTCGATCAGCAGGTAGCGATAGCGGCGGTTGTAGCGTTCCCGCACTTCGGCCGACGAGCGCAGCAGGCGCACCGCCTCGAGCAGCAGGTCGTCGAAGTCCAGCGCATTCGCCTTGCGCAGTTCCTTGCGGTAAATCTCGTAGATGTGCGCGATCCGCTCGGCCACCGGATCGGTGGATTGCAGATAGATCTCCTGCGGGTCGAGCATGTGGTTCTTGGCCCAGGAGATACGCGAGAGAACCGTACGCGGCGTCAACTGCTTGGTATCCAGCCCCATGCGCCGCATTGCCTGCTTGACGATGGCCTGCTGGTCGGCTTCATCGTAGATCACAAAGCTGCGGGTAAGCCCTTCATTGCCAATGCGCAGCGCTTCGATGTCGCGGCGCAGAACGCGCACGCAAAAGGAGTGAAAGGTGGCCAGCAGCGGCTTGGCCAGGGACCGGTGCTGGAGCAGCTTGTCGACCCGCTCCGCCATCTCCGCCGACGCCTTGTTGGTAAACGTGACCGCCAGGATCGAATCGGGGGCAACATTCCGTACCTCAATGAGATACGCGATGCGGTGGGTAATGACCCGGGTCTTGCCGGAGCCCGCCCCAGCCAGAATCAGCAAGGGACCATCCACGGCTTCAACAGCGGCGCGTTGCTGCGGATTTAATTTATCAAGCAGATGTTGCAATGGTTGGTCTCTGGGGGCTGGTGAAGCGATGAATTCTCTTCTACCAGTGTATCGCCCGGTGCGAGTTGTGTTGCAATTCGGATATGCAGAGTATGGGTGAGCAACGGCGAAGGGTTTGCGTTTTTTGTGGATCGAATCCCGGGGTGAAGCAGGCATACCGTGCCGAGGCAGTCAGCCTTGGGGCGCTTGCTGGGAGAAGCCGGATTGGGCCTGGTGTACGGCGGAGCGCAAGTGGGCCTGATGGGCGCGCTGGCCGACGCCGCGCTCGACCACGGAAGCGAAGTCATCGGGGTGATTCCCCGTACCCTGGCCGGCATCGAAGTTGCGCACCAGCGTCTGAGCCAGGTTGGTTCTGGTTGAGACCATGCACGAACGCAAAGCGTTGATGGCCCAGGAGGCGGATGCGTTTCTCGCCCTGCCAGGTGGTTTCGGCACGCTCGACGAATTTTTTGAGATTCTCACCTGGGCGCAACTGGGCATCCATGCAAAACCGTGTGTGCTGGTGAACACCGCCGGCTATTTCGATCATCTCCTGAGCTTTCTTCAGATGGCGATCGATCAGGGCTTCCTCAAGCCGGAAAATTATGCCCTGATCCACATCGTGGCGGACGCCGCCGAGGCGCTCAACTGTATGCAGAAGCTGTGGCAGACGCTTGCCCGTCAGCCACGTCGCCCCGGCCGAGCCTGCTCCCTGAGATGTTGTAGTAAGAACTTGCCATATGCCACGAACCCGGGTGCCCCATATCTCGCTGTTTTTCGCGAGATGTGGGGGCGACCGTTGGTCGCCCTTTTACAACCTGGACAGATACCAGTCGCAGCGCAGTGACATCCCGACCCATGGTCTGGTGTAGGACGGATTCTAGAGGGGGGCAGCGCGGCACTGATCGCATTGGCAATGGCGGCGAAGGTAGTCCCAGGAGTAGATCCCGCTCTGGTGCCCGTCGTTCCAACGAAAGCTGATGGCGTAGCGGCCGACAGGTGAAACGGACTCCGGCCGCGCCGGCGCTTTGTACATCTGCAGCAGCGTCGCCGGCTGGGGCTTCGGCTCGCCCGGCTTGCGGCCGGTTGCTCCGCGCTCTTCATGGCAGGTGGCACAAGGGCAGGCATCGCGCAGCCAGGTAAAGGTCCAACTGCTCTGGTGGCCGTCCTTCCAGTCGATCTCCATGCCCGTACCGGTGGTCTTCTGTACCCGGACACGTGCCGGCTCGGTCGCCTCGCGGGGCAGCTCGCGATTCGCCGTCTCCTGCGCCAGCTTCTGAGCCTCTTGTTCGCTGATAAATCGAATGCCTTCGTGGCTCATCACAATCCCTCTTCAAGCATACTGCTTCCAGAAAAAGTAGGCCGCCATTCCCAGCCCGATCAGGACCACCAACATGCGCATGAACCGCGGATTCAGTCCGCGCGAATAGCGTGCTCCCAGATAACCGCCCAGCGCAGCGGCGATCATCATGAGCAGGCAGTACTTCCAGATAATCTGCTTCTCCACGATAAAGGTCACCACGGCGATGCCATTGGCCGTGGTGGTGGCGATCACTTTCAGCGCATTGACCTGGTTGATGTTCTGGATGCCAAACACCGCCAGCACCGACATCAGCAGAAAGCCCGCGCCGGCGCCGAAATATCCAATGTAAAAGCACACCACCACCACGCCGATCCATAGCGGCGCCAGGTGTGGGCTGGGTGCCGGCAGCACTCACCCGGTTGCGCTGCAACCAGCCCGACACCGGACCGCTGGCGGCAAAAAGCCCGGCGGCCAGCAGCAACAGCCACGGCACCAGCGCCATGAAGGTGGCTTGGCCGGTGCGAAGCAGGACGATGGCCCCCGCCAATCCCCCCAACAGAGCCGCGGAACAAACCGGGAGGACCAGCCTCACGTTGGCCTTCAGGTCTTGCCAATAGGCGGCAATCGAAGTGAACTGGCCCGGCCAAAGGGCAACCGTATTGGTTGCATTCGCCTGGATAGGCGGAACCCCCACGCCCAGCAGCGCCGGAAACGACAAAAAGGAACCGCCGCCCGCCATCGCATTCAGAGCGCCGGCGAGAAAAGAAGCGACGACTAGCCACGCGTGTTGCCAGTGAGGACCAAGTGCCATGTCAGTCGACCTGCAGGATCAGGCACTTCAGATATTCGGTCTCGGCAATATTGAGGACTACAGGGTGATCCGGAGCCGCCTCACGGCGTTCCAGCAGACGAACTCGGCGTTGCGCGTCTCCGGCCGCGGCGGCCACCACGCCATGAAACTCGTCCCAGGAAACGTGGTGGGAGCAGGAGCAGGTCACCAGCGTCCCGCCCGGGCGCAACATCTTCAGGGCGCGCAGATTGAGCTCTTTGTAGCCGCGCAGGGCGCCGGGCACGGCGCGCTTGGACTTGGCAAACGCGGGCGGGTCGAGCACCACCGTGTCAAAAGTGGTGCCCGCCGTGCTCCAGTCGCGGAGAAGATCAAAGGCGTTGGCCTCGATCCACTCCACCGAAGCCTGGATGCGGTGCCGGTTGACCTCAAGGTTTTCTTCCGCCACCTCGAGAGCCGCCCGGGAGGCATCAATGCCGGTGACCCGGGAACAGGATTCGGGCCAGATGCAGCGCAAAACCGCCCTGATAGGTGCAGACGTCCAGGGCCTCGCCATGGGCATAGCGCGATGCGGCGGCGTAGTTCAGACGCTGGTCGAGAAAGGCTCCTGTCTTCTGTCCGGCGTTGGCGTCGTAGTGAAAGGCCAGCCCGTTCAGGTGAAAGATGGTCCGTCAGTTGCGCAATGGGCTCGGCGGAATAGAGCGGCGCCTCCGGCGGCTCGCTTAGTTGCTCCAGTTCTCGGATGCGGGCATCGGATCGCTCCACGATCGTGAGCGGCGCAAGTTCCGATCGCAGCACATGAACAATCGCCGCACGAATGTCGTCCCGATCCAGCGCCTTGGCGAGGATTTCAAACAGGATCAAGTCGCCGTAACGGTCAACGATCAGCCCGGGAAGTTGGTCGGCTTCACTGAAGACCAGGCGGCAGGCGTCGGTACCCTCCTCCAACATGCCGGCCCGGAGCTGAATGGCCTGGCGCAGGCGCTGGTCGAACAGGGCCATCCAGGCCGGGTGCGTGAGGTGGGGGTCGGAGGTCAGCAGGCGAAGCGCGATCTGCGAGGTTGGGCTCCACAGCGCCGTGCCCAGGGGAAAACCGCGATGGTCGGCCACCGCGATCAGGCCCGCATCCATTTCCACCAAATGCTCAATATCCGAACGGTAGACCCACACGTGGCCGGCACGCAGCCGATCCGCAGCCCTGCGGGAGATCACCGCGACCGGCCCTTCGCTGCATGGGGCGCGGGAGGCCTGGCTGGGGGGCGCGGAGATGGGTTCACGGGGCACAAATCATCTTCGCACAGGCCCCCTATTTGCCCTGGGTGCGGTAGCAGGGCTTATGTAAGCAGCCTATAATCAGGTATGGCGACTGTTCACTCCACGCCACTCGAGCCTTCTGCTGAGCCAGACATCCTGGACAGCGAAGTTTGCCGAGTTGCTCGCAACCATCGGCAAAAATCGGCCGAGCGACGATATCGGCGTCATTCGCAGGGCGTGGGAGTTTTGTGTGCAGCACCACAGCGGCCAGCTCCGCGCCTCGGGGGAGCCATATGTCGCTGCATCCCCTCGAAGTAGCCCAGGTTCTGGCCGAGATGAAGCTGGACTCGACCGCCATCGCCGCCGGCCTCCTGCACGACGCCGTCGAAGACACCCCCGTCACCACGGAAGACATCACCGAACAATTCGGAGAGCAGGTCGCGCACATCGTCGAGGGCGTGACCAAGATCGACAAAATCCAGTTCGCCAACCGCGAAGACCGCCAGGCCGAAAACGTGCGCAAGATGCTGCTGGCCATGGTGAGCGATGTGCGCGTGGTCCTGATCAAAATGGCGGACCGGCTGCACAACATGCGCACCCTGCAGCACCTGCCGCCCGATCGCCAGGAATCGATCGCCCGCGAAACCCTGGATATCTATGCTCCCCTGGCCCACCGGCTGGGCATGGGCAAGGTGCGCGGCGAGTTGGAAGACCTGGCCTTCCGCTACGTCGATCCCTTCGGCTATGAGCAGGTGAAGAGCGCGGTCGATGCGGCGCGCGATGAGGATGAGCAGTTTCTGAACTCGGTCGAATCCCTGCTCAACGAACGGCTGCGGGAAAACAATATCCACGCCCGCGTGGAATGGCGCATCAAGCGGCTTTACAGCATCTACCAGAAACTGCAAAAGCAGAAGATAACCGTCGACCAGGTGTACGACCTGCTGGCGGTCCGCGTGATCACCGCGACCGTGCAGGATTGCTACGCCGCCTTCGGCCTGATCCACTCCATCTGGCGCCCGGTGCCGGGCCGCATCAAGGACTTTATCGCCATGCCCCGGCCCAATCTGTATCAATCGCTGCACACCACGGTGATGGGGGAGGGCGGACATCAGTTCGAGGTCCAGATCAGGACCGAAGAAATGCATCGCATCGCCGAAGAGGGGATCGCGGCGCACTGGAAATACAAGGCCGCCGGCTCGCCCACCAGCGCCCGCGATGAACAGCGGCTGGCCTGGGTGCGGCAGCTGGTCGAGTGGCAGCGGGAAATGACCGATCCCAACGAGTTTCTGTCCACGCTCAAGATCGATCTTTACCCGGAAGAGGTTTACACCTTCACCCCCAAGGGCAAGGTGGTGGTGCTGCCCAAGGATGCGACCCCGATCGACTTTGCCTATTCCATCCACACCGAGGTGGGCAATACCTGCGTGGGCGCCAAGGTAAACGGCCGCATGGCGCAGCTGCGGACCAAGCTGCACAACGGCGACATCGTGGAAGTGGTTACCCAGAATGGCCACACCCCCAGCCGCGATTGGCTCACCTTCGCCAAGAGCTCGCGGGCGCGCAACAAGATCAAGCATTGGCTCAACGAGCACCAGCGCGAGCGGGCGGTCGAAATCGGCAAGAAGCTGCTCGACCGGGAAGCGCGCAAGTACAAAGTGTCCCTGAGCAAACTCACCGACACGGACTACGCCCGCGCGGCCAGCGAATGTGGCCTGGCCACGGCCAGCGACCTGATGGCGGCCATCGGCTTCGGCAAGTATTCCTCGCGCCAGGTGCTGAACAAGCTTTCTCCGGGTGTGACCTCGCAGACCGGCCTCGAAATCGAGCCGGGCAAGGACGCCGGCAAGGGTCTTATGTCGGAGGCGGTGAGGCGGGTCCACATGCACGGGTCCGACTCCCTGCAGGTGGAAGGCCAGGACGATCTGCTGGTTTACCGCGCCCGATGTTGCAATCCGATCCGCGGCGAAGAGATCGTCGGCTACGTAACCCGCGGCAAAGGCGTCGCGGTGCATGCGCGCAGCTGCCCCAACGTCCAGAATCTGCTCTACGAGAGCGACCGCCGCATCTCCGTGGAGTGGGCGCGGATGGCGGAAGAAAATGCCGGCCGCAAGATGACCTACCCGGTGAAGCTGACCGTATTCTGCGACGATCGCGCCGGCATGCTGAAGGAAATGACCGCGGTCATCAGCGACGACGGCACCAATATCCGCGGGGTCGATTCCAAGCCACCGGGGACTCGGAAGCGATCGTCGAATTTGTTTTGGAAGCCGAAGACATGCGCCACCTCACGCGCCTGGTCAGCGGCCTGCGGCGGGTGCCGGGCGTCCGCGACGTGCAGCGCGCGCACAAGGTTTAAAGCGTGGGAAAATCAGCGCCATGAGTCTTCCTGCAAGTCGCGATTTCTACATCGCAATGCGCCTGCGGCCATCGGCCCCTACTCCCAGGCGGTGCAAACCGGGGAAATGATCTATACCTCGGGGCAGGTTCCGCTCGATCCGATGACTGGACAGATGGTCGAAGGCGGCATCCGGGAGCAGACCATTCGCGTGCTCGAGAACCTCAAGGCTGTGCTGGCTGCGGTCGAAGAGCGACCTGCAACACGTCGTCAAGACCACCGTCTATCTCAAGAACATGAGCGATTTTGCGGCGATGAACGAGATTTACGCCAGTTATCTGGCCCAGGGACGGCTGGGTTGCGCCGGCGCGGTCCACGGTCGAAGTGGCGCGGCTGCCCAAAGACGCGCTGGTGGAAATCGAAGTGATCGCGCTACGATAGGCCTCGCGTCGTTCACCGGGCACGCGGCATCGAATCACCCAGGAGCAAGATCATGGAAAAAGAGCAAGTCGCGAAATTGGACAAAGTCGAGAAGACGGATGCCGAGTGGCGGGCCGAGCTGACCCCGGAACAGTACTACGTCATGCGGCAAAAGGGGACGGAGCCGGCGTTCTCAGGCGCTCTCTACCGGAACCATGCTGACGGAACCTACCGCTGTGCCGCCTGCGGCGCGGAGCTGTTCAGCTCCGACACCAAGTTCGAGTCCGGGACGCGGCTGGCCCAGCTTTACCGTGCCGGCCAACGCGGAAGCGGTGAATCTGCACGAGGACAAGAGCTACGGGATGACGCGCACGGAAGTCACCTGCGCACGCTGCGGCGCCCACCTGGGGCATGTCTTCCCGGATGGCCCGGGGCCCGGCGGGCTCCGCTACTGCATCAATTCTTTGTCGCTGGGTTTTGACCCCAAACATGCTGGGGAAAAGGAATCAGCGGCTAAACTCTGGTTGTGGAAGCGTACGGGCTTTCGCCCGTACAGCCCCTAACCTACGCCTTGACGACCTTGCCGGCTTTGATGCAGCGGGTGCAGACGCGAATCCGCTTGTTTCCGCCAGCCACCTCAGCCTTGACCGGACGAAGATTGACATTCCAGCGGCGCTTGGAAACATTGTGCGCGTGCGAGATCTTGTTACCGAACTGCGGGCCCTTGCCGCAGATTGTGCAAACCTGAGCCATGACAAACTCCAGATAACTTAAGCTTTTCGCAGAAACATGCGGCAGTCTTACTCTATGCACGGAGCACAGGACAGGTACACGCACCAAACTCGGCGAACCTTCAGTATAGCCGCAGGCGCGCCTACGACAACCTAGGCGAGTCGGGTATTCCCGGGTTGATAGAATCTGCAGCGCAATGACTGCCCCGTCCCAGAGGATTCCGTGCCCCGTGGTCGGTCTTCTGGGTGGCCTTTGCGGTGCGCGTCCTCTACCTCACGCTGGCGCATACCTACCGCATCCGGCCCTACGACGATCACATGCTGTTTGGCGAGGAGATGGGGCGGATCGCCCGCGCGCTCGCCACCGGCTTCGGCTTCGCTGATCCCTTCCGCGGGCACACCGGCCCGACCGCATGGGTGGGACCGCTCTTTCCCCTGCTGCTGGCCGGAGTCTTCAAGCTGTTCGGCGTCTTCACCCCCGCATCCGCGTGGGTAATTCTCACCCTCAACAGCCTGTTTTCGGCTCTGACCGCCCGTACCACCTGGGAAATCGCCGCCCGCTGCTTCAACCGTAACGTGGCCGCGTGGTCGGCCTGGATCTGGGCGCTCTACCCGGCAGCCATGCAGTACGCCGTTCGCTGGGTATGGGACACGTCGCTCACCACGTTCCTGTTCTCCTGGGTGCTGGTGGTGGCACTACGCCTGCGTTCCGGCAGTTACCCCCAGGCGCTGGGCACTCTTCGGCCTGCTTTGGGGCTTGACCGGCCTCAGCAATCCGGCGCTCCTGATCTTCCTGCCCGTTTGTGGACTCTGGGTGCTGGCTGGAGCACCCCAGGCGCCAGATCGGCGGAGTGCTGCTGGCGGCCGTGGTGTTCGCCGCCTGCCTGGGACCGTGGACCTGGAGGAATTGGGTGGTCTTCCACCATTTCGTGCCTGCCCGGGGGAATTTCGGCGCCGAGCTGTACTTGGGCAATGGACCAGGAGCGACCGGGTTGCTGATGGAGTACGACCACCCTATCCAGGCGCCCGACCAGCTTCGCCTATACACCAGCATGGGCGAAATTGCTTACTCCAAAATGCGTGGTGACCAGGCGCTGGCCATCGTACGCGCGGACCCGGTTCCCTTTGTCCGCAACACCTTCAGGCGGGTGTTCTTCTTCTGGGCCGGGGTTCCCCATCCGGCCAGCGCTACGCCGTGGGTGGAATACGCGCGCAGTCTGAATTTCATCTTTGGCAGCGTTTGTGGCTTGCTCGGACTCGCCCTGGCCCTCCATCGCAAGGCTCCAGCCGCCGGGCTGTTCGCGTGGGCCTTCCTGCTCCTGCCGCTGGTTTATTACGGCGTGGCTGCCCACGCCCGGTTTCGTCACCCGCTGGAGCCATTGATGGTGGTTCTCGGGGTTTACCTTTTCCAATCCGCCGAGTTGACCAAATAGTGCACGGAAACGTAAACTTAGAATAGCTTGGGATCTAAGCCTACGGCCTGCTCACCCTCGGGTTTGAGCACGTTCGGCAATCCATTCTCAGCCCAGCTAGATTTTGTGACGCCGGCGTGTCTCGGCGTGTGGAGGTTTTATGTACGCGGTGATCCGCACAGGTGGTAAGCAGTATCGCGTCGCCCCCGGCGACGTGGTCAAAATTGAAAAGGCCTGCCGGCGAATCCGACAGTGCGGTGGAGTTCAATGACGTGCTGGCTTTCTCCGACGGAGTCTCGCCCATCGTCAAGCCGGACGGAGCGCCAAGGTCTTGGGCACGGTCGTCAGCGAAGGACGCGGGGATAAGGTTCTGGTCTTCCATTTCAAGCGCAAGAAGCAATACAAGAAACTGCAGGGTCACCGCCAGTCCTATACCGAGGTCCGGATCAGCAGCATCGAGGTCAACGGCTTCAGCTATGGCAGCGAGGCAAACACTGCCCGTAGATAAACTTCTGATTGATCGAGGATAGGCAATGGCACATAAAAAAGGCTTAGGCAGTTCCAAGAATGGTCGCGACTCCAATGCTCAGCGACTGGGGGTCAAGATCTTCGCCGGCCAGGTGGTTACCGGCGGTTCCATCATCGTACGTCAGCGCGGCACCAAGCTGAAGCCCGGCCTGAATGTCGGCCGGGGAAAAGATGACACCCTTTATGCCGAGATTGCCGGCCGGGTGAACTTCATCGACCGCGGCAAAACCGGCCGTTTTGTCTCCGTAGAACCGGTCGAGGCTCCCGCCCAGTAACCTCGAAACCACGACAAGGAAAAAGCCATAACGGAATTACCGTTATGGCTTTTTTTTCTTTTGCTCGAAAGGGTTTAACTGGCTACATGGAGCGAGTTCTTGATCAGGATGCGGTCAACCACCTTTTCGACATCCTGGAGGAAGAAGTTGCTTGCCGGGGCGGGAACCACGGGTACCCGCGGTTCGCTATGCCCGAGCGTAGTTGCGATTTCGTTCCAACGCGCCAGGGGCGAGGAGGGGTCGAGAACGGCGGCCTGACGAGCCGGTTCACGTTGCATGAAGTAGCCAGACCAGACACCCAGAGTCAAGATGCTGGCGCTGGTGGTGACTACGCTGATGGTCGAGGTCATCATGTTGTGCCCGAAGTGCAGAAAGGTTGCGGAGACGACCAGGTCGCCGGCCGCCATGATGCCGAAGCCGAAGCTGATACCAAAAACCCGGCTGCGATAAGACAGGCCGAGCTTTCCCGCGGCAAGCATGAGGAAGAGCAGGAGGCTGAGGATGAAGATGCTCTCGCAGCGCATCACCTGGGCGACCATGGCCAGGAGGAACTTGTCGCCTTTGCTACCCGGCGTCAGCAAAGCAGCCGCTGCGGCAACAAATGAAATGCAGGCAACCCAGCGGAAGGAGATGGTGCCCAACCACTTAAGGCCGGGGAAAGGATCCATGGACGACTGGAACATCTCCTGGATGACCAGAAACACGACGACGGCGCCGGCTACATAGGTTAACCAGTAGGTGTAGAAGTACCAGGCGTAGGCGGCCTTTTCGCTGATCGTGATTACCCGGTGCACCTGCAACAAGAGGTGAAGAACCACCGAGGAGCCGAGGCGAAGAGAAACGTAGGCGAAAAGTGCCGGGAAGCGCCGCTGTTCACGGGACCTGAGCAGAGCCATCATGGTGACGACCATGAGGAGAGGCTCTGCCGCGTACAAGATAGTGAGGGCTACGCTCGTCATCACAACACCCCTTCCGAGTCTTGAGAATAGCTCGAAAAGGGATGGTGCTCAACTCAAGAAAACCTTTGTGAGCTGGCACTTTTGTGCTATACGTGCATAGTTTGGGTACTGCCGGGATACGCGTTAGTACCCTTCTAGGGTTCTAGTTAGCGCATCCGGTATTAGGATCGCAGCTCGGAACCGGCATGGTGCTGGAAATTGCCACACCGTTCACGCATCCGGTATTGGGATCGCAGCTCGGAACCGGCATGGCGCTGGAAATCACCAGACTGTGATTCGCGGTGATCCGGGCTGTCGGCTTGGAAGTTAATGCGCTGGCCACGAAACCGGCGAATACAACGGAGAAAATGGATGCGTGAACGAGAAGCTTCATAGTCTGGTTACCTCCGGGGGTCTTTGTTACCATTTGATGTGGAAGATGGGAACTAATCACGAGTATAGTTCGCCATCCAGCTAAACCGCGTTAATTTAAAGACATATAGATGCTATCTACTCTTCGCATTACCTCAAGTACCCCATCTGACTTGACCCAGAGTACCCCATTTCTGGGTTACTTCAGAATCCTTCCAAAGATGCACTTTGATCACCTAGGTACTTGGACGATCGTGTTTTCCTGCTGACACTTGCTCCGCGAACCGATGTACCCCGTTTTCCACCCTCGTACGGGCATCCGGCGGGCCCGGTAATTGGACCCCGGAACGTGGTAAAATTGAGGCAGTCTAGTGCAGGCAAACCCTGCACTTTCAAGATGTTATTTCCAATCGGTCCCTTCGTACCGAGAGCCGCTCACAGAGCTTTGCTGTTCGGAGTTGCATGTCCACCAAAGAACTTCCCGTTTCCGCCGCTCTTCCCCCCGCAGCCATTGCGGATGACTTTGCTCCCGGAACGCACTTATACCGGCGACAACATTAAGATTCTTGAAGGTTTGGAAGCCGTTCGCCTGCGTCCCGCGATGTACATCGGATCGACCGGCGATCAGGGCCTGCATCACCTGGTGTACGAGGTGGTGGATAACTCCGTCGATGAAGCTCTGGCCGGCTATGCAACGCACGTCGACGTAACCATCCACATCGACAACTCCATCACCGTGACCGACGACGGGCGGGGCATTCCGGTGGACGAGATGGATGTCCCGGGGGGCGAGCGGATGCCCGCCCTGCAGGTGGTGCTCACCAAACTCCACGCCGGGGGCAAGTTCGACTCGTCCACCTACAAGGTTTCAGGAGGACTGCACGGCGTCGGCGTCTCCTGCGTCAACGCGCTCAGCGAAGAACTCGACGTCGAGGTCTGGAAAGACCAGCATACCTATGAGCAGACGTACGCCAAGGGAGCTCCGGTTACCAAGCTGCGCCAGACGGGAACCACCAAGAAGCGGGGCACGAAGATCCACTTTCTCCCCGACCGCTCCATTTTCACCGTGACCGAATACAACTTCGACACCCTGGCCCAGAGGCTGCGCGAGCTCGCCTTCCTCAACAAGGGCCTGGAGATCAAGTTAGTGGATGAGCGCACCACCGACCCCAAGACCGGGGAGGCCAAGCGGTCTGACTTCAAGTACGCCGGCGGCATCGCCGAGTTCATCAAGCATCTGAATCGGGGCAAGCAGGTGCTGCATGACAAGCCCATCGTGATGGAATCATCCCGCGATGGCGTGGAGCTGGACATCGCGCTGCAGTACAACGACAGCTATTCCGAATCTGTGTTCAGTTTTGCCAACAACATCAACACCGTCGACGGCGGCACGCATCTTTCCGGCTTTCGCACCGCGTTGACGCGCACCATCAACACCGCCGGGCAGCAGATGGGGCTGTTCAAAGACGTCAAGGAGAATCTCTCCGGAGACGATGTGCGCGAAGGGCTGGTGGCGGTGGTCAGCGTGAAACTGCCGCAGCCGCAATTCGAAGGACAGACCAAGGGTAAGCTCAACTCCGATATCGCCGGCACGGTGCAGGCTTTCGTCAATGAACGGCTGGGCATGTTCTTCGAGCAGAATCCTCCCATCGCCAAGCGGATCATCAACAAAGCGATCGAAGCAGCCCGCGCTCGTGAGGCGGCCAGGAAAGCACGCGACCTGACGCGGCGCAAGGGAGCGCTCGATGGCGGCGGCTTGCCGGGCAAGCTGGCCGACTGCAGTGAGCGCCAGCCGGACCGCTGCGAGCTGTATCTGGTCGAGGGTGAATCCGCCGGCGGCACCGCCAAGCAGGGACGGGACCGGAAATTTCAGGCCGTGCTCCCGCTAAAGGGCAAAATCCTGAACGTGGAGAAAGCCCGCTACGACAAGATGTTGGGGCATGAGGAAATCCGCGCCATGATTACCGCCCTGGGCTGCGGCATTGGGAAGGATGACTTCGATCCGGCCAAGCTGCGTTACGGCAAGATCATTCTGATGACCGACGCCGACGTCGACGGCTCCCACATCCGCACCCTGCTCTTGACCTTTTTCTTCCGCCACATGGTCGATCTGATCCGGCGCGGACATGTGTACATTGCCCAGCCCCCGCTCTACCGCATCAAGAAGGGCAAATTCGAGCAGTACATCAAGGACGATCGGGAGTTTGTCCGGGTGATGATCAAGCGCGCCTCCGAGGGTATGGGCTTGCGCTATGGAACGGCCGGCAAGAGGCTCGAGGGTGCGGCGTTGACCAAGTTCATGGGCCAGCTCAACGATTACCTCTCCGTGTTTGAGAAAGCCAACAAGCACATGCGCAACGAGGAGGTCACGGAACTGTTGCCCAGGTTCGAGCTTCTGCGGCGCTCAGACTTCGAGGGCGAAGGGTCTGTGCCGCCAAAACTAGCCAAGCTGCACGCCGAACTGCAGAAGATGACCAAGCGCTTCCAGTTCAAGGGCGTGGCGGCGCCGCGCTATGAGGAAGAGCACCGCACCTGGTCGGTGAGCTTTACCGACAGTCAGGGCGCTGAGCGCCGGGTTGACTGGACCCTGGCCTCCTCTCCCGAATACCGGCAGATGATGGCCAAGTATTCCCTGATTCGTGAGGAGCTTCAGCCGCCATTCGTGATCGAGTACGCCAAAGCCGCTGAACCTGATGAGGCGGAAGCGGAAGCGCCGGCGTCGGAGACGGCCGCCAAGCCCAAGAAGGCAAAGCGGGTCACCGCGGATCCTGTGACCAAGCAATCGGCGCGCGAGGTCTTCGAATACGTGATCGAGCAGGGACGACGCGACTACGACGTTCAGCGGTATAAGGGCTTGGGCGAAATGACTTCGACCCAGCTATGGGAAACCACCATGGACCCCGACCGGCGGACCTTGCTTTCGGTCAAGCTCGAAGATATCGCGGAAACCGAATCCATCTTCAGCACGCTCATGGGCGAAGACGTGGAAGCACGGCGTAAGTTCATTGAAGACAACGCTTTGGACGTAAAGAACCTGGACATCTAAAAGGACGGAAAAAACAGCAGGTCCCTCCACTACGCTCGTAGGCAGCGGCGGCACCCCCGGCTGCTAACATCCGGCCATGGCTTTGCTCGAAGTAAACCAGCTTACCAAGAACTATGTTCGCCACGGCGGATGGCGAGGGGCCCGCCAGGAAAAGTGCGTGGTCGACCGGGTCTCCTTCTCCATCGCCCGCGGAGAAACCCTGGGACTGGTAGGCGAATCGGGCTCCGGCAAGAGCACGGTCGCGCGGATGGTCCTGGGTCTGATCCCTCCTTCCTCCGGAACCGTCTCCTTCGATGGCCAGGAAGTCATCTGCGGCTCTTCCAGCGCCAGGCTGCGCGGCCTGCGCCGCCGGATGCAACCGGTCTTCCAGGATCCCTTCGCCGCCCTCAACCCGCGCATGACCGTCGCTGAAATCATCGCCGAACCCTTCCGCATCCATCGCCAGGACGGCGCCAGGAATGCTCGGGAGCTGCTGGCCGAGGTGGGGCTGGACGAGTCGGCCCTCCCCCGCTATCCCCATGAATTTTCCGGGGGCCAGCGGCAGCGAATCAACATCGCCCGGGCCCTCGCTCTTCGGCCCGAACTGCTCCTGCTCGATGAGCCTGTCTCCGCCCTCGATGTCAGCGTCGGAGCCCAGATCATGAACCTGCTGCGGCATCTACAGCAAACATTCCACTTGACTTACCTCTTCATCTCCCACTCCATGCCCCTGGTGCGCTACCTCTCCACCAACATCGTGGTGATGCGCGCCGGCAAGGTGGTGGAGGCGGGAACCTGCGAGCAGATCTGCCGCTTCCCGGGCGAACCCTATACGCGGACCCTGCTGGAGGCCACACCAGAACTCCCTAAGTAAATATGATGTAAATACACTCATATTTTATGATTCCTTTGTGCTATGCTTGGCATCAAACCAATAGCTGGCCGAAGAACCGGCCCGCATTCGGAGGAGACGTATGGCAATAACTCGTTTTGAAACCTATCGCGACGTTCTGGCTTTGCAGAATCGGATGAATAGTCTTTTTCAGGATTTCTCCCGCAACGGAGAAAACGAGCTAGTGACCGCTGCCGGCTTTGTGCCCCCGGTCGACATCTATGAGGACGAGCACAAACTGGTGCTCAAGATTGAAATCCCAGGCATGCGCCAGGAGGATCTCGATGTCCGCATGGAAAACAACACCTTGACGGTGAAGGGCGAGCGCAGCTTCCAGAGTGAGGGGAAGGAAGAGAACTTCCATCGCGTGGAGCGCCGCTACGGGAGCTTCTATCGTGCGTTCACAGTTCCCAACACCATTGACCCGGAAAGCATCAAGGCTGAATATGACGCCGGGGTGCTGCGTTTGGAGCTGCAGAAGAAGCCGGAAAGCAAGCCCAAGCAGATCAAGGTGAATGTGGCCTCAGCCAAGCAGCTGAACCAGAACCAACAGGCAGCAGGCGAAGCCGTCAAGACGGCGTAACATCAACGCTGCAGTTGCGTTCACCCCGGTGAGTTCCCTCGCCGGGGTGAATTTCACACATATTTCTCTTCTCCAAATTTTCGAAGATCAAAATAGGAATGAAGCGACCAGGCTTTTCGGCATCGAAAGCGATGCCGCCTTGCTTTCGCACTACACGCGATTCAGGATGATCTGGTCAGTGAAGGATGAACTTATATGGCAATCCGTTGGGATAAATTCACGCTGAAATCACAGGAGGCGATTCAGAAGGCCAGTTCGCTGGCAAATGAGAACGGCCAACCCGAAGTGCTGCCGCTCCATTTGTTGATGGCGCTGGTGGAAGACAAGGAAGGCATCATCATCCCGCTGCTGCAGAAGATCGGCGTGCCTACGGAGCAATTGTTCGCCAGTGCCCGCAAGGCCATCGCCGGTCTGCCTAAGGTCTCAGGCGCTGCGGCCTCAGAACCGGGCCTCTCTTCCAGCATGCAGAAGGTATTGAATGACGCCTCGAAAGAAGCGCAGGACTTCAAGGACGAGTACGTATCGACCGAGCATCTGTTGTTGGCGCTGGCGCAGAACAAGAAGGATCCGGCGCAGCTGCTGCTGACCTCGCTCGGTGCAACCCGGGAGGCGATCCTGCAGGCACTTACCTCGGTGCGCGGCAACCAACGGGTGACCGATCAGAATCCTGAAGGCAAATACCAGGCTCTGGACCGTTACGCCAAAGACCTGACGGAGCTGGCGCGGCGGGGAAAACTGGACCCGGTCATCGGACGGGATGAAGAGATTCGCCGGGTGATCCAGGTGCTTTCTCGCCGGACCAAGAACAACCCGGTGCTGATCGGCGAGCCTGGCGTGGGTAAGACCGCTATCGTCGAAGGTTTGGCGCGCCGTATCGTCTCCGGCGATGTGCCCGAACTGCTGCGCGACAAGCGCGTGATCTCGCTCGATCTGGGCTCCATGCTCGCAGGAGCGAAGTATCGCGGCGAGTTTGAAGACCGGCTCAAGGCGGTGCTTAAAGATATTGAGGAATCCAATGGCCAGATCATCCTCTTCATCGACGAACTGCACACCCTGGTAGGGGCAGGCGCGGCCGAAGGCGCTATCGACGCTTCGAATATGCTGAAGCCGCCGCTGGCGCGGGGCGAGTTGCGGGCCATCGGCGCGACCACGCTGAATGAATATCGCAAATACATCGAGAAGGATGCGGCGCTGGAGCGGCGCTTCCAGATTGTGTTCGTGGGCGAGCCCAACGTAGAAGACACGATTGCGATTCTGCGCGGTCTCAAAGAGCGTTACGAGGCCCACCACAATGTCCGCATCAAGGATTCGGCGATCGTAGCCGCGGCTACGCTTTCGCACCGCTACATCTCTGACCGCTTTCTGCCCGACAAGGCCATCGACCTGGTGGATGAGGCGGCGGCTTCGCTGGCGATCCAGATCGGCTCGGTGCCGATGGAGATTGACCAGCTGGAGCGGCAGAATGATTTCGCTCGAGATCGAGCGCACGGCGCTGAAGAGGGAGACGCGACAGGAATTCAAAAGAGCGGCTGGAGGTGGTAACCAGGGAACTTGCTGCGTTGAAGGAAGAGGCCACGGGGCTGCGCGCCCGCTGGCAGACGGAGCGGGAGGCCATTACCCGGCTGACCGAAGTGAAGAAGAAGATCGAGGCGCTGCGCTTTGAGATGGAAGAGCAGACGCGGCGAGGCAATCTGGAGCGCTCGGCGGCGATCCAGTATGGCGAACTTCCTCAGCTCGAAGCCGAACTGAAGCGGCTGAACGCCCAGCAGGACGGAGCTGCCGGGGGCCACCGCCTGCTGAAAGAGGAAGTCGACGAAGAAGACATTGCCAAGATTGTGAGCAAGTGGACCGGCATCCCGGTAGACAAGATGCTGGAAGGCGAAGTGCGCAAGCTGGTGGAGATGGAAGGGCGCCTGCGCGAGCGGGTGGTAGGGCAGGAGGAGGCGATTGAAACTGTCGCCAACGCGATTCGCCGGTCACGCGCCGGCCTGAGCGACCCCAAGCGCCCGATTGGCTCCTTTCTCTTCCTGGGACCGACAGGCGTGGGCAAGACGGAAACTGCGCGCGCGTTGGCGGAGTTCCTCTTCGACGACGAGCAGGCCATGATTCGTATCGACATGTCGGAGTACATGGAGAAACATGCGGTCGCCCGGCTCATTGGCGCGCCGCCAGGATATGTGGGCTACGACGAAGGCGGCCAGCTGACCGAGGCGGTGCGCAGGCGGCCTTATTCCGTGATTCTTTTCGACGAGATCGAGAAGGCGCACCCTGATGTCTTCAACATTCTGTTGCAGGTGCTCGACGATGGGCGCCTGACGGACTCCAAGGGTCGCACCGTGGACTTCAAGAACACGGTGCTGATCATGACATCGAACCTGGGAGCGCATTTGCTGCAGTCAGAAAACCTGGACAGCGAAGCGGCGTTTGATGCGGCGCGGGAGCAGGTGATGCAACTGTTGCGGCAGAGCTTCCGGCCGGAGTTTCTCAACCGCGTGGACGATGTCGTGATCTTCCGTCCGCTGGGCGAGGAGCAACTGGAGCACATTGTCGATCTGCGTCTGGCCGATCTGCGCAAGCTGCTGGAGCCGCGCAAGATCACTCTCGAGTTGACCCCTGCCGCGCGCCACCAGCTGCTGTTGACCGGATACGACCGGCAGTACGGAGCTCGTCCGCTGAAGAGAGCCATCCAGCGCCTGATCCAGGATCCCCTGGCCATCAAGATTCTGGACGGCGAGGTGCTTCACGGCGATCACATACGGGTCGATGCCGACCCGCTGAAGAACCGGCTGCTGTTCGAAGTGCAGGGGAGAACAGTCGAAGCCTGACCCTTGGTCTTGGAATGAACTCTCGTAGTCCCGAAGGGACGGTTGAAAGTAGCCCAGGACGGTAGTCCTGGGGAAACATAAGCCATTCGATCAGTCCCGCCAGGGACGGCTGAACTTAGGGCTGAAATTTCAGCCGTCCCTGGCGGACGTCCAGTTCGTGACGGTAGCCCAGGACTATCGTCCTGGGCTACTTTCATCCTTCGGGACTCAGGGTTAGAACGCCCACTCGCCTTTGCGCATCAGCGGCTCCGCACCGCCCGTCGCCGTGATGCCATCCAGATCGATCTCGCTCGACCCGATCATCCAATCCACATGGATCAAGCTCTCGTTTGCACCCCTGGCTGCAAGCTCTTCACGGGTGAGCTGGTCACCATTCTTCAGGCAGGTGCTATAGGCCTGACCCAGGGCAATGTGGCTGGCCGCATTCTCATCGAATAACGTGTTCAGAAACAGCAGCCCACTACTGGCGATCGGCGAAGAGTGCGGCACCAACGCCACCTCACCCAGACGCCGCGCGCCATCGTCGGTATCGATCATTCGCTGCAGCACTTCCTGCCCCCTGGATGCCTTCGCGTCAACCACACGGCCTCCCTCAAAGCGAACCGCGATCTTCTCGATCAGCGTTCCCTGGTAGGAGAGCGGCTTGGTGCTGGTCACGGTGCCCTCGACGCGATCTTTGTGCGGGGTGGTAAACACCTCTTCCGTAGGCATGTTCGGAATGCAATACGCACCGGTGCCCGCCTTGGTGCCTCCGCCCATCCATAGATGATCGTCCGCCAATCCCACGCGCAGATCGGTTCCCGGACCACGGAAATGAAGCGCGGCGTAACGCTTCTCATTGAGCAGATCCGCGCGCCGATGCAGTCCTGCATCATGTTGCTTCCAACGCGCAATGGGATCGTCCACATCTACTCGCGATGCGGCAAAGATCGCGTCCCACAGCCTGGTCATCGCCTGCTCGGGCGGCAGATCAGGAAACACTGCTGCCGCCCATGCCGGCGTGGCGCAGGCAACAATGGTCCAATTGATGTCATGCCGGGTAATGAGCTCGATCGCCGGACGATAGGCCTTCGAAACTGCGCGGTTGGCCCGGCCAACTTTTTCCGGATCTTCCTTGGATAGCAGCGAGGGATTTCCGCCGGCAATCGCAAGCCGGGCTGCGCCGCTGCGGAAAGCCTGTGCCATTCCCTCGAAGAGCCATCCTGGGGCCTTATCGAAGCCCGGATCTTCCGCGTAACGGTAGCGCAACAGCGTCGACTGCTCATCGGTGAACAAGGTGGTCACCAGCGAGGCTCCGGCCTTGTAAGCATGCTCAGTGATCAGGCGGGCCAGCGGCAAAGCATCGAGCGTCGCCGTCATGACCAGTTCCTGTCCGCGCTCAAGTCCCAGGCCCGCGTTCACTGCGACCTGGGCCAGGCGGTCGAGTTTCTGTTCAAAAGTCAGAGATAGTTTCGGAAGCTCCGTGATCGTAGCCATAGATTCCTCGTACTTCCCATTGTACAAATCAGGCTTGCGCCTCAACCACTCGGGGGATGCCCTGCAGATCGGGAAGAAATCTGACCGCTCGCCAGCGGCGGAGCAGTGCTTCCAGAGCCGGCTGCTGTCCATGGCCGATCTCCAGCACCAGCCAGCCTTGCGGCTTCAGCACCCTGCGTGCCTGGGGAATCAGGCGCTCATAAACTTCCAATCCTGTGGGGCCGGCATAGAGCGCCGAGCGAGGCTCGAAGTTGGACACTTGCGGTTCCAACACTTCTCCGTCGGCGATGTACGGTGGATTCGATACCACAGCGTCGAAGTCCGCGCTATCGACGGCCGCCAGCAAATCTGATTGCAGCAATGTCACCCGCTCCATCACCCCATGCCGCTGCGCATTGCGGCGCGCGACCTCCAGGGCTGCGGAAGACGAGTCCACCGCCGTCACCCGGGATCGGGGCATGGCATGTGCCAAGGCAACAGCGATTGCGCCCGAGCCGGTGCCCACGTCGACGATGCGCGCATTGGCCTCACGGCCGAAGCGCTCCAGCACTGCTTCCACCAGGTGTTCGGTTTCGGGCCGCGGGATCAGAACATCGGGCGAGACCTCGAAGCCGCAGGCCAAAGAACTCCTGAACGCCGGTGATGTATTGGATCGGCTCTGTCGCCATGCGGCGCTTGAGCAAGCGGTCAAACTGATCTGCTTCCGCCGGGGAAAGAAGGCGCTCGGGATGGGTAAGCAATGCTGCCTGATCCCATCCCAGCACGTGGGCCAGAAGCAATTCGGCGTCGCGTCGCGGATTTTGAGAGGTAGCGGCAAGGCGAGCGCGAGCCGCTTGCAGTAGCGTCACCGGCGCTGGCCGGCACTTTACGCCACAGTGGCTGTTTCAGCCTTGAGACGCTCGGCCTGGTAGTGGGCGATGAGGGCGTCGATGGTCGGCTGCAGCCTGCCTTCCATCACTTCGGCAAGCTGGTGGTTGGTCAGGCCGATACGATGGTCGGTGAGCCGGTTCTGAGGAAAATTGTAGGTGCGAATCTTCTCGCTGCGATCGCCGCTCCCCACCTGCTGCTTGCGCTCCTTGGCCAACGCCTCCTGCTGCTTTTCCATCTCGACTTCGTAGAGCCGGGCGCGCAGCACGCGCATCGCCTTCTCGCGATTCTTGATCTGCGATTTTTCGTCCTGGCAACTCACCACCGTATTGGTGGGGAGGTGGGTGATGCGCACCGCAGAATACGTGGTGTTCACCGATTGTCCGCCGGGCCCGGAGGAGCAGAACGTATCGATGCGAATATCTTTGGCCTCGATCTTCACGTCGACCTCTTCGGCCTCAGGCAAAACCGCGACGGTAATGGCCGAGGTGTGAACCCGGCCCTGGGTCTCGGTGGCGGGCACGCGCTGCACCCGATGCACTCCGCTTTCGTATTTCATCTGCGAGTACACCCGCTTGCCCTCAATAATGGCGATCACTTCCTTGAGCCCGCCCACCCCGGATTCGGATTGCGAAAGCACCTCCACCTTCCAGCGATGCTGTTCGGCGAAACGCGAGTACATGCGGAAAATCTCGGCCACAAAGAGCGAGGCCTCGTCGCCGCCGGTGCCGGCACGGATCTCGAGGATGACGTTCTTCTCGTCATTGGGATCCTTGGGCAGCAGCATGACCTTGATCTCTTCTTCCAGGGCCGCGGCCGTGCTCTCCAGGCGAGTCAGTTCCTCCTGCGCCATCGCAGCCAGCTCGGCATCGCTCTCGTTCAACATGCCGGTGGCGTCGGCAATTCCCTGTTGCGCCTGCTTGAGCTCGCGGTACTTTCCCACCACCGCTTCCAGGTCGCGATGGGCTTTGGCGGTCTTGTGGTATTTTTGCTGGTCGGTCACCAGCTGCGGGTCGGCGAGCTGGCGTCCAAGGTCTTCATAACGGGTTTCAATCTGTTGCAAACGATCCAACATGGTAAGGTTCCTTTCCGCGGGCGAAACAAGAGACAGGCATACGGCGGCGGGAGCCGCTAGGAAAGAGCGTGCCGGACAGGAACCATGTTGGCGACGCGATGAACCATAGCTCTGATTTTATCAGGTTTGAACAATTCGCAGAGCTGTGCCAGCGCCTGGCGCCGAACCGGCAGCAAGCTGGAGAAGCGCGCGCTGATGGCCGAGTATCTGCGCGCCCTGCCCGTTCCTGAGGCCGGGCTGGCGGCCCTGTACCTTGCCGGAGTTCCCTTTCCGGAAACGGACGGCCGCGCATTGAACGTGGGCGGCGCGCTTCTGAGCCGCGTCCTAGCCCAGCTTTCCGGAGCCAGCCAACCCGCGATGCATGCTGCCTACCTGCGCCATGGCGACCTGGGCGGCGCGGCAGCAAGACCTTTTGCAGGCTCGAAGCGTGGACGGCAGCCTTCTGCTGCCGGAGGTGGCCGAGGCCTTTGCAGCGATCGCACGGGCCTCCAAGCAAGCTGCCAAACAGCAAAGTACCTTGGCCCTGCTCGAAAGGGCCACCCCGCTCGAGGCCAAATACCTGATCAAGATCATCCTCGGGCGACATGCGCACCGGCATCAAGGTCAGCCTGGTGGAGGAGGCGATCGCGGCAGCGTACGGCGCCCCCATCGGCGAGGTTCGCAATGCCCGGATGCTGAACGGCAATCTTCCCGAGGTACTGGAGTTGGCGGCCACCGGCCGCCTGGCGGAGGCGCGGATGAAGCTCTTTCATCCTCTTGGCTTTATGCTCGCCAGCCCGGTGGAGACGGTGGAGGAGGCCTTGGAGCGCTTTTCCACCGAGGTGGCGGAGGAAGGGCTCGCGGGACCGGTCATCAAAGAAGCGCAATTGGAAGATAAATACGATGGCATTCGGGCGCAGATTCACTGTGGCTCGCCTGAGCACCCTGGGCGTGTGGCGCTCTTTTCCCGATCGCGGGAGGACATGACCGCCAGTTTTCCTGAGCTCGTCGAGGCCTTTGCCGGCTTTGAGCAAGCCGCTGGTGCTGGACGGCGAAATCCTGGCCTGGAGCAGCAAGGACGGACCGCGCTCTGCCCTTCTCCTCTCTGCAGGCGCGGCTGGGGCGCAAGCGAGTGACGACGGAGATGCGCCAAGCCGTTCCGGTAGTTTTTATGGCGTTCGATCTGCTTTACGCCGGCGGCGAAATGATGATGGAGAAGCCGCTGGAACAGCGGCGGCGGATGCTGGAAGAGCTGGTGGAGCGAGAGCGGGAGCGAACCAGGGTGGGCAGCCGCTCGACCGCGGCCGGGCAACAGACGGAGCTGCTGTTTGAAACGCTGGCGGCGACGGACAGCTTTGCCCGGCTGGTACTCGCGCCCGCCGTCCAGCTCGAAAGCGTGGCCCAACTGGAGCAGGCTTACGTGGATGCCAGGGCGCGGGGAAATGAAGGCGTCATGCTGAAGGCCCGGCACAGCATCTACCAGCCTGGACGGCGCGGTCTGGCATGGCTCAAGCTGAAGCGGGAGCTGGCCACGCTCGACGTGGTGGTGACGGCCGCCGAGTATGGTCATGGAAAACGGGCCGGCTGGCTGAGCGACTACACCTTCGCGGTCCGCGATGGTGACGTTTTGCGCAACGTGGGCAAGGCTTATTCCGGCGTGACGGATGCGGAGATTGCCCGGCTCACCCAATTCTTTCTGGAACACACGCTGGAGGATTACGGCGGCATCCGCGCCGTGGAACCGTTGGTGGTGTTTGAAGTGGCTTTTAACAACGTGATGCGATCGGATCGGCACGACAGCGGTTTTGCCCTGCGCTTCCCCCGCATTCTGCGCATTCGCGACGACAAGCCGGTCAGCGAGATCGATACGCTGGAGCGTGTGGCCGAAATATACCAGTCGCAGCCCGATAAGCCGGTCGAGACCGGAGAGGACGCATAATTAGGGGCTTAGCAGGCTGCGGAAAAAGTCGCTGAACGAAGGGCACGGCTTCAGCCGTGCCGTAAACGCCATGCGCGCTACGCGGCTTTAGCCGCTGGGGTACGTTTTTTGTGACTTGCGACCCCGAAATCTCACTTTGTTGCAGCCTCCTGCGAAACTGAAATACGGTTATCTGAAAATAGCTCGGCGTGAACCTTGGGGAAAAACCGTACCTCAGGGGCTAAAGCCCTCATCTCCTCAGAGCCGGGGTGGCACGGCTGAAGCCGTGCCCTTCGTTTTAGCGACTTTTCCACGCAGCCTGTTTAGCCCCGTAATTAAGCCGCTAAGGGAGATCTCAGTGGGAGTGAGCGTGCGAGTGGTCGTGGCCGGAATGGTCTTGTTCGTCGATCTCGACGGGCGGGGCGCAGCCGTGCGCAACTTCACATTCGACACACTCGAACTGGATGGTGGAGTGATAGATGCGGAACTTTTGCCGTAGCGTCCCGTTGACCTGCTCCAGAATGCGAGCGCTCTCCGATGGCGGGATGTCGGCGATGGTGATGTGGGTAGCCAGGGCGTGAGTTTGTGAACCCAGACTCCACACGTGCAGATCATGCACATCCTGGACCCCGTCGATAGCCTGAAGCGAAACCCGTATCTCCGCCAGGGAGCATCCGCGCGGCGTACCCTCCAGCAGGATGTTGAGCGTCTCGCGCACGATGGACAGCGAACTCCATAAGATCAGCGCGGCGATGAAGATGGAGAGCACCGGATCAATCCAGTTGTGCCCGGTGAGCAGGATAGCGCCGCCTCCGACAATGACGGCCGCGGTCGAAAGCGTGTCGCCCAGCATGTGAATGAAGGTGCTGCGGATGTTGACGTCGCGCGAAGTGGTCCAAAGCAGTGCGGCGATGACGCCGTTCATCAGCACGCCGGCGGCGGCGACAATCATCATCAGCCGGGGTTGCACTTGCACCGGCTCGCTAAGGCGATGGACGCGGCAATGGCGATCCAGATGGCGATCAGAACCAGCGTCAGTGCGTTGAGAAACGCAGCCAGGACGCCTGCGCGCTGATACCCAAAGGTCTTTTGATCCGTGGGCGGCCGAGTCTGGAAGTACACCGCGACAAACGAAAGCAACAGCGCCAGAAAGTCGGATACGTTATGCCCCGCCTCGGAGATAAGGGCAAGAGAATGAGCACGTACCCCGGCAACGAAGGTAAGCGCCACGTAGGCCAGCGTCGCCAGCAGCGAGATGCGTAAGATGCGTTTCGTCTTCTCCGACGCCCCGCCATGCACATGCATGGATATTGTATCTGGAAATAGGGTGAATGCTTTAGCGCAGCGAAGGAGCCGCCGCCCTCGCGCCGGCCATGGACGGGGACGGAATTGGCCGTATCCCGCAAACCGCTCCAGCTTTCGGCCACGATCAACGAGTTGCCGGGGTTGTGCGGGTCGTAGCGCACGGAAGCAGGAAAGCCCAAGCGGCAGTCGTAAATGTTGACCAGATGGCGCAACATGGTCACGTCCTGCGAGCACTCGTAGACCACACCCGCCGCCTCATATTTGTAAAGAATCAACTGCATCCCGTTGGGCCGTCCGCTCTCTTCGGCATTGAGGTCGGAAATGTCGATGACCGTGGCATCGATGATGCGCCCCTGCTGAACCAGCAGATCCCGGCGCTTGCGCTCCAGCTCGTCGGGGCTTTCCCGGCGGCGAAGCAGCGCATAAACGGCCGCGCCCCCAAGGCAAACTCCAACGGCAGCAAGCGTGCCAAAGATCTGGGAGTCGCGCAGAGGCAAACTGTTCATTGGGGCTCCAGCCAGAGAAGGAGTACACCATGCAGGATATCTCAGGCCGGAGCTTCCTGCGGCGGCGCTGCTAAGCGCTGGACCCCATTCGGCAACACCCGGCCCTGCGTTATACTTGCAAAGATGTCAATCCGTTCGTCTGTTGTCCCAGGCTCGACGGCGACCGCCGCTTCGAGGTCCGCTTCTAACGTAAATTCCCGCTCCGCAGGCCGGCGCATTCGCTCGACTACCGTGCTGTGCGTCCGCCGAAATTCGAGCGTGGTGATGGCCGCCGACGGCCAGGTCACCCTGGGCGAAAGCGTGATCAAGCATTCAGCGCGGAAGATCCGCCGGCTGTATCAGGACAAGATTCTGGCGGGCTTTGCCGGCTCGACGGCGGATGCATTCTCGCTTTTTAGCCGCTTTGAGGCCAAGCTGGAACAGTACGCTGGTAACCTGGGACGCTCGGCCGTGGAGCTGGCCAAGGACTGGCGCACGGATAAGATGCTGCGCAACCTGGAGGCCCTGCTGGTGGTTGCCGATCTGAAGCAGACCTTTCTGATCAGCGGCTCAGGCGACGTGATCGAGCCGGATGAAGGGATTGCGGCCATCGGCAGCGGGGGAAGCTTTGCCCTGGCGGCGGCCCGCGCCCTGGTCGAGAATTCCGATCTGCCGGCCCGCGCGATTGCAGAGAAGTCGTTGCGTATCGCCGGCCAGATCTGCATCTACACCAACGATCAAATCACGATCGAAGAATTGCACGGCTAGGATAATTCCCTAATGCTGCCGGCCCCAAAAGGAGGCACATGGCGATCTTTTTACCAGGAACCGCGGAAGAACTGGAACTGTCCCTCGAAGACCTGACGCCACGGGAAATCGTGGCGGAGCTGGACAAGCATGTCGTGGGTCAACATGCCGCCAAGCGGGCCGTGGCCATCGCGCTGAGAAACCGTATGCGCCGGCAGAAGCTGCCGCCGGATATTGCCGAAGAGATCATGCCCAAGAACATCATCATGATCGGTCCCACGGGCGTGGGCAAAACGGAGATCGCGCGCCGCCTGGCCAAGCTCACCAATTCGCCCTTCATGAAGGTGGAAGCCTCCAAGTTCACCGAGGTCGGTTATGTCGGGCGCGACGTGGAATCGATGATCCGCGACCTGGTCGAGATCGCCGTCGACATGGTGCGGGAAGAGAAGCTGGAAGAGGTGGAAGACAGGGCCGAGCTCAACGCCGAAGAGCGCTTGCTCGACCTGCTGTTACCGCCCTCGCCTGCTCCGGCGGCTTCTGCGTACACCCGGGCCGGTGGTGGTGGATGGCAACAGCTTTCCCCCGGCAAGCCAGGAGAGCCACAACCGCACCCGGGAAAAGCTGCGGCAACAGTTCCGCGAAAGCAAGCTGGACGACCGCACGGTGGAAATCGACGTGCGCGAGCGCAGCACGCCGTCGTTTGAAATCATCTCCAACCAGGGCATCGAGGAGATGGATATCAATCTCAAGGACGTGCTGCCCAACCTCTTCGGCCAGCGCACCAAGAAGCGCAAGATGAAGGTCGGCGAGGCGTTCGAATACCTGGTGCAGGAGGAAGAAACCCGGCTGGTCGACATGGACCAGGTGACCCGGCTGGCGGTCGAGCGGGTAGAGAACTCAGGCATCATCTTCCTGGATGAGATCGACAAGATTGCCGGCCGGGAAGGCGGTCACGGTCCGGATGTATCGCGCGAGGGGGTGCAGAGAGATATTCTGCCCATCGTCGAAGGGACCACGGTCAATACCCGGTACGGGATGGTGCGGACCGACCACATTCTCTTTATCGCGGCGGGGGCGTTTCACGTTTCGAAGCCGAGCGATCTGATTCCTGAGCTGCAGGGGCGGTTTCCCATCCGGGTCGAGCTGCAGTCGCTGACGGTGGAGGACTTTGTCCGGATTCTTACCGAGCCGAAGTCGTCGCTGACCAAGCAGTACACGGCGCTGCTCGAAACCGAAGGCCTGAAACTGAGATTTACCAAGGAGTCTCTGGAAGAGATGGCGCGGTTCGCTTTCCGGGTCAATGAGACCACGGAGAACATCGGCGCCCGGCGGCTGCACACCATCATGGAGCGGGTGCTGGACGAGATCAGCTTTATGGCGCCGGACATGATGAAGGGCCATTCCGCGCGAAGGGGGCTGCTCGAAATTGCGGCATCGGCCGCGGAAAACGGCGCCACCGTACCTCTACCTATAAGCGAAGTGGAGACGGCGGACGGCCGGGAGCGGGTGGTCCTGATCGATCCGGAATACGTGCGGGCTATGGTGGCGTCGATCGTCAAGGATCAGGATTTGTCCCGCTACATCCTTTAAAGAAACAGCAGGTCCCTGCTAGTTCTTGCCATACCTACGAAGGAACGTGGACTGGCTGGGCGTCGAAGCGGACGTTGGGCAGCTCTTCTACCGCCCGGCGTAATGCCTGTTCCCATCGGGCGTGCATCAGATCGAGCTCGGGATCGTCGTCCTCAAAGCGCCGGTAGCGGTCGAAGTCCAGCCTGTCGTTCTGGTACAGCAGGACTTCGAGGGGAGGCCCCACGGTCACATTGGAGCGCATCGCGGCGTCCAGCGAAAGCAGAGCGTAGGTCCCCGCGACCTCCAGGCTGGTGGAACCAAACTCGATGCCGCGATCGAGGATCGGCCGGCCGTACTTGACTTCACCGATCTGCAGGTAGGGAGAATCCTCGGTCGCGCTGAGAGGGTTTCCCTGGGGATAGATAAGAAACAGGTTCGGCTTCTCACCCTTGACCTGGCCGCCCAACAGGAGATGGATGTTGAACTTGAAGTCGTCCTTCTCCAGCGCGGCGCGATCCAGATCGGAGACCCGGCGAACCATATCGCCCACGACGCGGGCGGCCGCATACATGGATTCGGCCTTCGCCAAGCCCTCACCAGCCGCAAAATCATCGCGCAAAAGGGTGATCACAGACTGGGTCAGAGACAGGTTTCCGCTGGTCAGGATGACAAAAGCACGTTCTCCCGGCTGAAGAAAGGTGTGCATCTTGGGGCACACGTTTACCTGGTCAAAGCCGGCGTTGGCTCGGGAATCGGACGCCATCACCAATCCTTCACGGGTCATGATGCCCAGACAATAGGTCATTATTGGTCTCCAAACTGAATGCTAGAGCATTTTCCGTATGAACCGATCGGGATTGTCTGATAGTTTTTCAGCATCATAATTTTTGCGACAAGGACCTTGTCGTTCCTGTCGAACTTGCCTGGGGGCAACCCTGGGCACTTCGCTTCAGGGCTCGATCGAGGGAGTGCAATGCTTATTCGCTTAGGTTATGACATCGGTTTCAACATTCCCGCTCCCGTGACCATCGTCGCGATGCTCCATGTGCATCCGTCGCGGGAGCCGGATCTGCTCGAACCAGACGAACTGAAGCTGGACCCTGACAGTCCCCATTACCAGCTATATCGACACCTTTGGCAATCGCTGCTCGAGGTTCGTGGCGCCCACCGGGCACATCAGGCTTACCGGTTCTACCCTGATTGAAGACTCGGGCATGGAAGATCCGTCCCCGCTCGACGCGACCGAGCATCCGGTTGCGGATTTGCCCAACGAAACGCTGATCTATTTGCTCAACAGCCGTTACTGCGAGGTCGATCGGCTCTCCAATATTGCCGTGGAGCTGTTTGGCGATGTGGCGCCGGGTTGGGGCCGGGTCCGGGCCATCTGCAGCTGGGTCTATTCCAAGGTGGCTTTTGGCTATCAACATGCCCGATCCACCAAGACCGCCCTCGATGTGTTTACCGAGCGGGTTGGCGTTTGCCGCGACTTTCAGCACCTGGCAGTGACCTTTTGCCGCGCCCTCAATATACCGGCGCGCTATGTGACCGGGTACCTGGGAGATATTGGGATACCTCCGACCTACACTCCCATGGATTTCAGCGCCTGGTTTGAGGTCTATCTGGGAAACCGCTGGTGGACCGTGGACGCGCGGCACAATCATCCCCGCATCGGCCGGGTGTTGATGGCCGTGGGCCGTGATGCTTCCGACGTGGCGATCACTACCTCGTTCGGGATCGCCAGCCTCACCCACTTCAACGTGGTCAGCGACGAGGTTGCGACCGAAGCCGCGTCAGGATTCAGGAAATAATGGAAATAGCCCGACCCAGCACGTTCGGCAATCCGCTCTTGAAGGACTACGTCCTCGACAACACCTACGACGAGATGTTCACCGAGGACGGCCTGGTAAGACCGCACTACGCCGAAGTACTGGAGACCTTCCTGAACCTGCCGCCGGAGGAAATCGCGCGCCGCAAGCGCTCGGTTGACCTGTCTTTCCTGACCCAGGGCATCACCTTCAACGTGTACGGGCACGGCGAAGGGACAGAAAGAATCTTTCCCTATGACCTGTTGCCGCGGGTGATCACCGGGGCGGAGTGGCAGCACATCGAAAAAGGGCTGACCCAGCGAATCACCGCCCTCAATCTGTTTCTGCACGACGTCTATAACGAGGGCAAGATTCTCAACGACGGCCATGTGCCGCGCGAGATCGTCTACAGCTGCCGCCAGTTTCGCAGGGAGATGCGCGGCCTGCAGGTGCCCCGGAATGTTTACATCACGGTCACGGGCACGGATCTTCTTCGCCTGAGCAGCGGAGAATTCGTGGTTCTGGAAGACAATCTCCGGGTGCCCAGCGGCGTCTCCTATATGCTGACCAGCCGCCGGGTGATGAAGCGGACATTTCCCCAGCTCTTTCGCGATTACGGCGTGCAGCCGATCGAACATTACACCCAGCTGCTTCTGAGCACGCTGCGGTCGCTGGCTCCGGAGGGGCGCCACGATCCCTCGATTGTGCTGCTGACCCCCGGGGTCTACAACTCGGCCTATTTCGAGCACACCTACCTGGCCCGGCAGATGGGCATCGAGCTGGTTGAAGGACGCGACCTGGTCATCCACGACAACGTGGTCTACATGCGCACCACCGCCGGCCTGAAGCGGGTGGATGTGATCTACCGCCGGGTGGACGACGACTTTATCGATCCGCTGGCGTTTCGTTCCGACTCGATCCTGGGCGTGGCCGGCCTGTTCAACGCCTACCGTGCCGGCAACGTGACCCTGGCCAATGCGTTCGGAACCGGCATCGCCGACGACAAGGCGGTCTACGCCTACGTGCCGGCGATCATCCGCTACTACCTGGGCGAAGATCCGATCCTGAACAACGTGGAAACCTATCTCATGACCGACCCCAAACAGCGTCAGTATTGCATGCGAGAATCTCGACAAGCTGGTGGTGAAAGCGGTAGGGCGAATCAGGCGGTTACGGAATGCTGATCGGACCCCACAGCAGCGCCGAGCAGCGGGAGGAGTTCAAGCGCGCGATCGAAGCCAACCCGCGAAACTACATCGCCCAGCCTACGCTCGATTTCTCCCGCGCCGGCTGTTTGACCGAGAACGGAATCGAGCCCCGGCACGTGGATCTGCGGCCTTATATCTTGTATGGCGACAAGGTGCGCATCGTTCCCGGGGGGCTGACCCGGGTCGCCCTGCGGCGGGGCTCCCTGGTGGTGAACTCGTCCCAGGGCGGGGGCAGTAAAGATACCTGGGTTTTGAACGACTGAGGCACACATGCTTTCTCGCGTAGCAGACAGTCTTTATTGGATGAGCCGTTATCTGGAGCGCGCCGAGCACACGGTGCGCATGCTCGACGTGAACATGGGTCTGATGCTGGACAAGTCCAGCACCAGCGCCGAGGGACGATGGAAGCGGGTACTGGCCGCCCTGGGGAATCCGCAGGACGTGCGCTGGGAAAATGACTATTACCAACTGGTCCACACCCTCACCTTCGACGCCGGACATTCCCGCATCGGTAACTTCCTGCCTGATCGAAGCCCGGGAAAATGCGCGCCAGGTGCGCGACGAGATCAGCTCGGAGCAGTGGCAGCAATTAAACCGCATGTATCACTGGGTGATTCAGCCCCAATCCGAGTTTGGATTGAATACCCGCCTGGCCGATTTCCTTCCCGCGGTGATCGACGGCGTCCACCTTTTCCAGGGGGTGACCGATACCACCATGAGCCACGGCGAGGAGTGGCAGTTTATCCAAATGGGCCGCTACCTGGAGCGGGCCGCCGCCATTGCCAATCTGCTCGACCTCTATCAACCGGAAATTCTTCATACCCCGGAAGTCGCCGCCGAGGGGCAGCAATACCAGGAGTGGGTCGGCTTGCTGCGCTGCTGCACCGCCTTCGAAGCGTATTGCAAGGTCTATACCGCGGACATTACCGCGGACCAAATCCTCGAGTTTCTGCTGCTGAACCCGCAGTTCCCTCATTCGCTCAGGTATTCGGTCGATTGTCTGCGCCAGGCCCTGGTCGCCGTGCAACAGTCGAGCGGAAGACCGCCGGTGGATGAATTGACCAGGGTCTCCGGCAGACTGCAGGCCTCGCTGAGCTTTGTCGAAGTTTCCGACATTCTCGCCCAGGATCGCCGGGGCCTACCTGCACAACATCCTGCAACAGTGCCGGCAGACGCACGACCTGATTTACCGTTTCTATATTCAATACTCGGTGGAAGCCGCTCTGGCCATGTAAAGGCGGAGCAGGGAGTGCGATGGATTTCTATCTGATACGGCATCTGACCAAGTTCCTGTATGCGGACCAGGTGAGCGAAAGCCTCATGGAGGCGCGCATGCACCCGCGCAGCGACAACAATCAGCGCTGCCTCTCGTTTTCCTTGTCGGTGAGCCCGCGTTGCCGGGTTTTCTCGTATCGCGATCACCTGGGCAATAACGTCCATCACTTTGATATTCCAGGGGAGCACTCGCAACTGGTGATGGTGGCCGAGGCGCTGGTGGAACAGCAGCCGCTGCCCGAGATTCCGCAATCGCTCCGGCCTGGAGCGTGGAACGAGCTGGACTCGCTGGTCGCCTTAGGGGATTTCTCCGAGATGCTGCTGCCGAGCGAATTCGCCAAACCGTCGCCCGCCCTGCTCGATCTGGCGAAATTGTTGGATGTCCGCCGGCGCGACGATCCGCTGGTGCTGTTGCGGCAGTTGAATGCCTCGCTTTATCACTGGTTCGACTATGTACCGCGCAGCACCCACGTCAACTCGCCCATCGACGAGGCGCTCGAATCCAGGAAGGGCGTATGCCAGGACTTTGCCCACACCATGATTGCGCTGGTGCGGCATGTGGGCATTCCCTGCCGCTACGTAAGCGGCTATCTCTACCATGGCGAGGAGAACGCGGACCGGTCCACGGCCGATGCTACCCATGCCTGGGTGGAGGCCTTTTTGCCCCAGGTGGGGTGGGTAGGCTTTGACCCAACCAACAACCTGCTGGCGCACAACCGGTACATCCGGACAGCTTTGGGAAGGGACTACGCGGATGTGCCGCCGACCCGCGGCACCTATCGCGGCAGCAAGGAAAGCGAGCTTTACGTGGCGGTCAAGGTGTCGAAATACGTCGACATGCCGCCGCTGGATCGCGATATGCCGGTTCCGGAGGATTGGTCTATCCTGGTGGAGCGGGCGCAGGAACCACCACCGCCCCCGGCCAGCTGCTGCATCTTCAGCAAATGCAACAGCAACAGCAGTAGAGACCTCATTTTCGACAGAGTCCTCACTGACGAGGGCCCTGACCAAACGTAACCTGCGGGTTTTTTTCCTGCTTTTCCTCAGCAGGCTGGATCGCGTAGCTTATCAGAGGTGACTTATGGAACAGGACCTCGGTTACTTTTGCCGGGCATACGTCGGCCAGGACGTTCAGGCTAATGTGATTGCCCGCACCCTCAGGGAAGCCGAGCTGGAAATTACCCGCATGATCCGCGGCGGAGCCATGACTGCGCACGCGGTGCAGCACGGATGGCCCGACCATGAGCCGGTGCTGGTCGCCAGCGCTTACGGCGGAACGGCGGATGGAGAGATGTGGCGCTACCTGCGCCAGAACGACGGACCGGAGTTCGACCGCTGGCAAGCCGCCTACCCTCCAAAACCAAGATCCTGGACGATCGCTGGGTGGTCATCGAGCTCTCCCCGGCCGGAATCAAAGAGTACAGCGCCTTCGGCAAAGCCGTCCGGGCGATATGGGGAAGCGCGACCACGCTTCCTGAGCCCGTTCGCGAGTGTCTCTTCCGGAAGCCGAAGTCACGCCCAAGGCGCCCTACCAAGACACACCTGGTAAAGACCCTCACCTCCAAAGCTGGTTAAGAGCTTCCGCTTGACGCCGTGTGCCTGCTTCTCCTAAGGTCAGGAGCGCAAGTAAACGTTTGCATACCCGCGTCTGTTATTTTGTCTCAAGGTTTCTATGCCTAACTGTCACAAGTGCTTTGGACACGCTGAAGCAGCAGGTGCTCGACGCTAATCTGGAACTGGTTCGCCAGGGTTTGGTTCTCTTCACCTTCGGCAACGCCAGCGGCATCGACCGCCATCAGGGCCTGGTGGTGATCAAGCCCAGCGGCGTGGACTACGCAGCGCTGGCTCCCTCCGACATGGTGGTGACTGACCTGGACGGGAAAGTAGTCGACGGCCGGCTGCGGCCGTCTTCTGACCTGGCGACCCATCTCCTGCTCTACAAAGAGTTTCCCGGCATTGGCGGGGTGGTGCACACGCATTCTGAGTACGCCACCGCCTGGGCCCAGGCGGGGCGGGAGATTCCCGCCTACGGCACCACGCACGCGGATTACTTCTACGGCCCGGTTCCCGTCACCGAAGAGCTGACCGCGGAGGAAATTGGCGGCGAGTACGTCTACAACACCGGAGTCGCGATTGCCCGCCGCTTCCAGGGGCTCGATCCGCATGCGGTTCCGGCCGTTCTGGTGGCCGGCCACGCCCCCTTCTGCTGGGGGAAAACGCCGCACGACGCGGCCCACAACGCGGCCGTTCTCGAAACTGTGGCTCGCATGGCCTACTACACGGCTACCCTGCGGCAGAGTTGTACCGGGGTTTCCCAGGCGCTGCTGGACCGGCATTACTTCCGCAAACATGGCGCCAGCTGCAACCTACGGACAGGAGAAAGAATGCACCTAGCTGGCCTCTGGCGGTCTTCCACCCAGCTTGCCCGCCTCAACTGGATCGATGTTCTGGTGATCGCGATCTACTTCGCGATCGTGGTCTTCATCGGCTTTTACCTGAAGGGCTCCTCCAATACCAGCGAAGAGTTCTTCATGGCCGGGCGCGAAATGACCGCCTGGATCGCCGGTTTGAGCTTCGTTTCCGCCAACCTGGGCTCGCTCGAGCTGATGGGCTGGGCCGGCTCCGCCTACCAGTACGGCATCCTGGCCATGCACTGGTACTGGATCGGCGCCATTCCGGCGATGCTCTTTCTGGGCATCGTCATGATGCCGTTCTACTACATCTCGAAAACCCACTCCGTCCCCGGATACCTGAAGCTTCGCTACGGTGACGGGGCGCGGGCCCTCTCCGCGGTCAGCTTCGCGTTCATGACCATTCTCATGAGCGGGATCAACATGTACTCGATGGCCATCGTGATGAAGGTGGTGCTGGGCTGGGACCTGAACTTCAGCATCTGGGTTTCCTCGGTCACGGTGGCGGTGTACGTTGCGCTGGGCGGGCTGAAATCGGCGATCTATAACGAGATTCTCCAGTTCCTGCTGATCTGGGCGGGCGCCCTGCTGGTGCCGATTCTGGGCCTGATCGAAGTGGGCGGCTGGAGCAACCTGCGGCAGCAGATCGCCACCAACCTGGGCCGTTCCGACTATGTGCACCTGTGGTCGACGCTGGGCCACTTCAGCACCAACCCCATGGGGGTGAACTGGTTCGGCATCGTCTTCGGGTTAGGCTTTGTGGTGAGTTTTGGCTATTGGACCACGGATTTTCTGGTGGTGCAGCGCGTCCTGTCGGCCGACAGCATACGTTCGGCCAGGATGGCTCCGGTGATCGGCGCCGCGTTCAAGATGGCCGTGCCCTTCATCGTGATCCTGCCCGGGCTGCTCGCCCTTTCCGTGCTGCCCTTTCAAGCTGGTGGCGCAAGACGTGGCGGTCACAGACCGGCCAGCATAGCTTCAACGAGGTTCTGCCCCTGATGCTGGTGCGCTACTGCGGGCCCGGCCTGCTGGGGCTGGGCGTGACCGCGCTGATCGCCGGCTTCATGTCTGGCATGGCGGGCAACGTGAGCGCGTTCTCGACCGTCTGGACCTATGACATCTATGGCGCCTTTCTGAACAAGAAGGCGACCGACCGGCACTATGTCGCCATGGGCCGCTGGAGCACCCTGATCGGCGTGCTGGTCTCGGTCGGCACGGCGTACCTGGTGCAGCATGCAGCCAGCATCATGGACTACGTGCAGCAGCTGTTCAGCTTTTTCATCGCGCCGCTGTTCGGAACGGTGATCCTGGGCATGCTGTGGAAGCGCGCGACCAAGGAGGCCGGCTTCTGGGGATTGCTGGCCGGCACGTGCACCTCCATCGGCCTGTGGCTGTGGGTGAAGAATGATCCTTCCGCCCTGCGCTACGTGGCCATGTCTCCCGATGCGAAGGATATGGCGGAAAACATCTATCGCGCCTTGTGGGCGTGGCTGGTCTGCGTCTGGTGTCACGGTGGCGGTCAGCTATATGACCAAACCTCGCCCGGTGGCGGAACTGGAGGGGCTGGTCTACGGCGCTTCTGTCCTCCCCAAGGAACACGACGACCACTGGTACCAGCGTCCCATTGTGTGGGCGGGCACGGTGACGGTGATCTTCATCATTCTGAACATAATCTTCTGGTAAGGAGCCGGGCAGATGCGAGAGTCCTTTTCTATCTGGTGGTTCGCAGGCATCCTGATGCTGGCCTATGGCGTGGTGATTCTTGACCACCGGTCTCTGGGAATTGAGCCATCCCCTGCTCAATCCTCCGGTGCTGAACAATCTTCATGCGCCCATCTGGTGGGGCGGGCTGCTCACGGTTTTCGGCCTGGGCTACACCATTGGCTTTCGTCCCCGGCAGACGGCTGACAAGGGAAGGAAATAGCAAATGGCGAAACAGATGACGTTCGGCGTGATTGTCGGCAACCGCGGCTTTTTTCCCGATCACCTGGCCAAGACGGGCCGCGAAGAGATGCTCAGGGTGCTGGAGGCAGACGGCATCCGCACCATCGCCCTGAGCACGGAAGCATCGAAGTTCGGCGCGGTCGAAACCCCGACGGAAGCGCGGCTTTGCGGGGACCTTTTCCGCAAGCATCGCGACGAAATTGACGGAGTGATTGTTACACTTCCCAATTTTGGCGAAGAGCGGGGGATCGTCGATGCCCTGCGCCTCTCTACCTTGAAGGTGCCGGTGCTGGTGCAGGCGACTCCCGACCGGGCGGCGGACATGAAGATCTCCCACCGCCGCGACAGCTTTTGCGGCAAGATGTCGGCCTGCAACAACATGATGCAGTACGGCATTCCCTACTCGCTCACCGCGCAGCACACGGTGCAGCCCGACTCCGATGCCTTCCGCAAGGACCTGGCGTGGTTCTCTTCGGTCTGCCGCGTGGTGCGGGGCTTTACCAATCTTCGCGTGGGCGCGACTCGGCGCGCGGCCTGCGGCCTTCAACACCGTTCGCTACAGCGAGAAGCTGCTGGAGCGGAGCGGCATCTCGGTGGATACGCTCGATCTTTCCGAAGTCCTGGGCCGTATTGAACGGCTCAAGGACAACGACGATGCGGTGCAGGCCAAGCTGGCGGCTATCCAGGCGTATGTGTCCACCAACAATATTCCTCTCGCCGCACTGATCAAGATGTCGAAGCTGGGGGTGGTGATCGAGCAATGGATGCAGCAGACCTATTGCACCGTCAGCGCCATTCAGTGCTGGACGTCGCTCGAAGAATACTTCGGCGTGGTGCCCTGCACGGTGATGAGCATGATGAGCGAGAACCTGTTCCCCAGCGCCTGCGAGGTGGACATTTGCGGGACCATCAGCATGCATGCCCTGGCGCTGGCTTCCGAGACGCCGAGCGCGCTGCTGGATTGGAACAACAACTACGGTTCGGATCCGGACAAGTGCGTCTGCTTCCACTGCTCCAACCTGCCCAAGCACTTTTTCAAAGACGTGGTGATGGACTTTCAGGCGATCATCGCCGGCACGGTGGGCAAGGAGAATACCTTCGGCACCTGCGTGGGCCGGGTGAAGGCCGGCGCCATGACCTATGTGCGATTCTCCACCGACGACTTTCACGGCAAGATCCGGGGCTACGTCGGGCAAGGGGAGTTTACCAACGATCCTCTGGAAACCTTTGGCGGCGCGGGCGTGGCCAGAATTCCACGACTGCAGAAGCTGCTGCGGCTCATCTGCGAGCAGGGCTTTGAACACCACGTGGCGGCCAATTTTTCCCAGGTGGCCAGTCCGGTGCACGAGGCGGCCGTCCGCTATCTGGGCTGGAGCATGTATAACCACGATCTCGAATAAGAAGGAGAGCTCCCCTTGAAGACGACTTACAAGATCGATCCTGCCCACTCCAGTGCGCAATTTGTCGTTCGCCACATGATGATCACCAACGTCCGCGGCGGATTCAGCAAAGTGGAAGGCACGGTGGTTTACGATCCGGAGAATCCCGGCGCATCGAGCATCGACGTGACCATCGACGTAAATAGTCTCAGCACCGGGGATGAGGCTCGGGACACGCACCTGAAGAGCGCGGATTTTCTCGATGCCGAGAAATACCCGGCGATTACTTTCAAAAGCAAGACCATCACCAAAGATGGTGCCGACCTGAAGGTGAAAGGCGACCTGACCATTCATGGCGTGACCAAGGAGGTGGTTTTGGAGGTGGAGGGCCCGTCGGGGGAACAAAAAGATCCGTGGGGGAACGCGAGAATCGGCGCCTCCGGTGTGACCAAGATCAAACGGAGCGACTTCGGCCTGACCTGGAATGCCGCGCTCGAGACCGGCGGAATGCTGGTGGGCGACGATCTCAAAATCGAATTGGATGTTTCGTTGATCAAGGGTGATAAGGGGTGAGGCGTGGCGATCGTCGCAGGGGTTGATTTCGGCACGCTGAGCGTCCGGGTCACGTTGTTCGACAGTGGCCGGGGCGATCGAAGGGTGGATTGGCAACCGCGTCGGCGTCTTATCCGCTGAAGCGTAAGCGGGAAGACCCGGATTTCGCCACCCAGTCGCACCAGGATCAGATGGATGCGCTGGTCAGCGCCATGCGGGCGGTGCTGGCCAAGGCGGGGATCTCGGGCGAGCAGGTGGAAGCGATTGCGCTCGATACCACCGGGTCGAGCGTGGTGCCCGTCGACGCCGGCCTGCAGCCGCTCGATGACTACTATCTGTGGTGCGACCATCGCGCCAAGGGCGAGGCGCAGGAGATTACCGAGCTCGCCCACCGCGAGCATCTGGAAGCGATTGAATGGTGCGGCGGGGTCTATTCCCACGAGTGGGGATTCGCCAAGCTGCTGCACTGGCTGCGGCACAACCCGGAAAAGCGCGGCCAGCTGGCGAGTGCTTTCGAACACTGCGACATGGTGGCGGCGACTCTGTGCGGGATTACCGATCCCAAGCTGGTGAAGCGCAGCATCTGCGCCATGGGCCACAAGTGGATGTGGAACCCGAAGTGGGATGGGCTGCCATCCCAGGCTTTTCTCTCCGATGTGGACCCGCTGCTGGATGGGATCCGCGAAAAGCTGGCGGGCGAGTATCACACCTCCGACGCCCTGGCAGGCCATCTTGCGCCGGCATGGGCGGAGAAGATGGGCTTGCGGGCGGGCATTCCGATTCCCGTGGGCGCCTTCGATGCCCACTGGGATGCGATCGGCGCGGGGTGCAAGCAGGGCGATGTGGTCAACGTGGTGGGGACTTCGACCTGCATCATCGCCATGCAGCGGAAGACCACGTTGATCCCGGGGGTTTGCGGGGTGGTCCCGGGCAGCGTGCATCCTGGTTATACCGGGATCGAGGCGGGGCTCTCGGCTACCGGCGACATTTTCGAAGCGATTGCGCGGCGCGCCAATGTCAAGGTCGCGGAGCTGAGCCGTGGGCTTGGAAAGCTATCGCCCGGGACAGACCGGCCTGCTGCGGCTGAGCTGGGACAATGGCGACCGCACGGTCCTGGTCAACCCGGAGCTGGGGGGCATTACCCTGGGCTGGAACCTGGTCAACACCGCGCAGGACGAGTTGTTCGCCGCGATCGAAGGGACGGCGTTCCATACCCGGATTATCCTGGAGCGGCTGGCCGAATATGGGGTGCCGGTGGAGCGGGTGATCAATGCGGGCGGGGTTCCGCAGAACAATGCGGTGCTCAACCAGGTTTACGCCAATGTGCTGGGCAAGCCGGTGCTGGTGCCGGATGGTATTCCCACCAGCCTGGGCTCGGGCATCTTCGCGCTGCTGGCGGCCGGGGCCTTCTCGCTCGGTGGAAGAGGCGCAGGCGAAGATGTGCCTGCCGCACAAGACCTATGAGCCGGAGGCAAAAGCCGTGGGTGTGTATGAGGAGCTTTATCAGCTCTACCGGAAGGTCTATTTCGCTTTTGGCCAGCCCGCGGGACCGGCGGTGGAGTTGGGGGATGTTTTGCCCAAGTTGATTGAGATTCGTTCCTCGGCGCTTGGCGGTTGAGGCGCACCAACAGGCTGCGGAAAAGTCGCTGAACGAAGGGCACGGCTTCAGCCGTGCCGCTCCGTCCTTGCAGAGATGAGGGCTTTAGCCCCTGAGGTACGGTTTTTTCTCAGGGTTCGTGCCGAGCTAGTCTCATGCGAAGGGAGATGTCGAGCCGCAAGTCCCGAAAAGCGTACCCCAGCGGCTAAAGCCGCGTAGCGCCTATGACGTTTACGGCACGGCTGAAGCCGTGCCCTTCGTTCAGAGACTTTTTCCGCGCCTAATTCAAGGTGCTCAACGCCGACCGCTAAGTCCTTTGTTTCGTCAAGGTGCTCAAATTTTGCGTTATACCCGCCCGTTACCCTAGGTGCAGCCCCCTTTTTCTGTTTGTTATTTAGATCCCGATGGGCATGGTTTCGCACTATGCAGAGACGCTTATTTTAGAGGCCCGGTGAGCAGTAAGTCCTTATAATCGAATCTGCTCCACCGGGGTGGAACCGATGCTGAATAAGAAGAAAGTCGTCGTGGTGTTGCCGGCCTACAACGCGGCCAAGACCTTGCGCCGCACGGTGGACGAGATTCCCCGCGAGATCGTCGATGAGGTGATCCTGACCGATGACGCCAGCCGCGACAACACCTCCGATCTGGCCCGGGAACTGGGTCTCATCACCCTCCGGCACGATCACAACCGCGGCTACGGCGGCAACCAGAAGACCTGCTACACGGCTGCGCTGGCGCGGGGCGCGGACATCGTGGTCATGCTCCACCCCGACTACCAGTACACGCCCAAGCTGGTTTCCGCCATGGCCTCGATGATCGCCTACGGGGAATACGACGCCGTGCTGGCCTCGCGCATTCTGGGCCGGGGCGCGCTCAAGGGGGGCATGCCGCTGTACAAATACATTGCCAACCGCGGGCTTACGTTCATTGAAAATATCCTGATTCGGGCACAAGATGTCGGAGTATCACACCGGCTACCGGGCCTGGAGCCGCGCCGTTGCTGGAACGCCTGCCGCTGCTGAGCTGCTCCGACGATTTCGTTTTCGACAACCAGATGATGGTGCAGGCGGTTTATTTCGGCTTTCGCATCGGCGAGATCTCCTGCCCGACCAAGTATTTCGAAGAAGCCTCCTCCATCAACTTCCAGCGCAGCGTGACCTACGGGTTCGGCGTGCTGGGCACGGCTCTGGATTTGCGATTGAAGCGGTGGGGCCTGGCCAAGCCCGCGTTCCTGGCGGATGCGCCTTCCGAGAGGCTGCAGCCGGATCGGCTGGAGGTGCACGCGCAGCCGCTTTCGAGTAATCTCGGCTAAACGATCCCACATGGAAGCAGTCCGCGAACCCCAGCCTCCGCGCCTCCGGTCGTATCCCATCGATTCCAGAACGCGGGCAGTACACGATCTATGCCCTGGCTCTTGCGGTCTCTATTTCTACCTGGTTCATTGTCATCCGCGCGCCGCTTTGGCTGGATGAGACAGTCTCGTTCTTCCTGATCAAAGGGGGCTTGGCCGGGATCATGTCGCGCCAGGTCTGGCCCGACTCCCCGGCGTACTCGTGCCTGCTCTGGCTGTGGACCAAAGCGATGGGCACGGGCGAGATCGATGCTCAGAATCTCGTCCGTGCTTCCCATGCTGGCAGCGGTGTATCTGCTGTATCGCGCGGCGCGGGAATTGTTCGACCGGGATGTTGCCATCATTGCCGCGATCGTCTTCTGCCTTCATCCGATCATCATTTTCGCGGCGATTGACGTTCGCCCCTACGCCTTCTGCTGCCCTGGCAATCAACGCGTCCATCCTTGCCCTGGTTCGCTTACGGCACAACGACTCCAACTGGCTGGCCGCGCTGTTCGGCCTGCTGGCAGCATGCATCGTGGAGTTTCAATTGCTGTTCGCGGCCATCCTGCCGGCTCTTGCGGTGTGCTTCATTGCAAGTAAGATGGGCGACCGCAAGACCTTGTGGCGGCAGCTCGGTATCGCGCTGGTGGTGTTTGCGTTGGCGGTTGCTGCCGGCGATTCCCCGATTGCAATACATGATGCACACCAGCGGCACGCATGTTTTCTCCGAGGCTCCGAGGCTGCTGCAGCTGGTTTCGACGATCACGGTCAGAGGCCTGGCGATTGTCCTTGGCGTTTTCGTTGTGGTGGCTGCGGTTCGACGGCAACTCGATCTGCGCCGCGCTTCGGATGGCTGGCCGGTTCTGGTGTGCGCATCCCTGGCGCTGGTTCCGATCCTGATCCTCTATGGGTTGAGCGTGGGAACATCGATCCATGTTTTTGTGCCCCGGTACCGGCTGGTGGCCGTTCCCGGGATCGCGCTCTGCTGGGGTTTGGTGGTCAGCCGGATTGATTCCCGTGGCCTGCGGTTGCTGTTCTGTACCGTCCTGGTTGCGGTTGCGGCTTGCGTCTGCTTCACCGCGCCGTCTTTCCGGCGTCACCAGTACAGCTGGAAATATGCCCTGGCTTTTGTGGAGAAGAATGCTTCCGCGGATAACGCCCCGGTGGTGATCTGCAGCGATATGCCGGAGGCCGATCACATGCGGATGCCGGTGGGTCGCAGCGATCGAGGAGAGCGGGATCTTGCCGCAGCTTAGTTATTACAAGCTCACCGTACCGGTGGTGCCGCTGCCGCGGGCGCTCAATGATGAGGCGGTTCGGGCCGGGTCGGAGTTTCTGCAACAGGCGGCCGAGCACCATGAACGTTTTCTGGCGATGGCATTTGTCGAGTCTTTCGGCACTCTCGATTGGCTGCGGAATAAGGCGGCGGGGAGGTACGATGTCCGCGAGCTGGGGGCTTTCGACGGAGTCAAGGTGATGGAGTTTGTGCCGCGTGACGAGCTGGATGCATCTCGTAAGCTTGAGCCCTAAGAGCGATAGAGCACCATGTTGGTTCCGCAACATATTTGTTTAACAACCGGCAGATCCTCGAAAACCGGCTCTGCCCTGCTAAGCAATTTAGCGAAGGGGGTGGGGCAAAGCATGGCACCTAACAGAAATAAGATTGCTCGACAACGGCTAGGCCCTGCGATCGAAACCATCGATTCAGCTGGGGGGGCCAATAAGACTTTTCATCATGTTCGCGGTGTAGGTCTAGGTTTTCTCGATCAGCTTCATGACCGGGTTGTACCCGTTCAGCTCCAGAATCATAACGGCTTTGAACTGCTTCGCTAGATGTGCGATTGCTGCTTCAGGTCTGTCCAGGTGATGCAAAACCCCGCGAAGCACCGCCACGTCCTCTCCATTGCTCTCGAAGTCGTAGATGTCTCCCCACTTGGGAAAAAGTGGGAGAGATTTTTGGATACGGTTGCGGGCTGAGTAGCTTTGGGGGTTCAATAGGAGCGGAGGGAGAGTCGCTCTGATCTGGATCGTGAAGTACGTACAGAACATCGAATCGAAACGCGAGGAATTGGAGCATGATCCGCGGTTGTGTGGCGCGTCCGCGAACGGTCAAGATGTGTATACGTAGCAACTGGTCGATATTGTGTGAAGGCGCGATGTTCGCTCAAGAGATTCTTGGTTTATAGGCTCGCTAACGCGACGATCGCGCCTCGTGTATTGAGAAAGAGTAGCCCGCTTGCTTGTCTAAGCTATTCGAGCCAGGTGTGGTTTGCGCTGGCGCGGGATGGATTCTGCGTTACTTCTGTGAGCACGCGCCCTCGTCCTTCGTGTCGCAACCACGGAACTGGTCGTGTAAACTCTGTATGCATGGATGGCAGACCCCCGGTGTCATCGCACAGGCCGATGCAACAGATCTGGTCCAACGAGCCAAGCTGCGCTTACTGGAAATGCACTACCAGAGTAAGGTCGGGCACATCGGCGGCAACCTCAGCGCGCTCGATATCCTGATCAGCCTTTACCACTTCAGTCTCGGACCCGACGATGAATTTGTCCTGTCCAAGGGCCACTCGGCGGGAGCGCTGTATGTGACGTTATGGACCATGGGGCTCTTGAGCGATGAGGATCTGCGCCTCTTCCACGGCGAGGGAACCCGGCTGAGCGGCCATCCGCCCTTAAAGGAATTCCAGAGGTCATCTTCGCTACCGGAAGCCTGGGTCACGGTCTTAGTCTCGCGGCAGGCCTGGCACTGGGCAAGAAGCTGCGGGAGAAGACGGGCAGAGTTTTTTGCTTAACATCGGACGGCGAATGGAATGAGGGCTCGTGCTGGGAAGCGCTCATATTCCTGGCCCATCAGAAACTCGATAACCTGACCTTCATCGTCGATTTGAATGGCATGCAGGGCTTCGGTTCCACCAGGCAAGTGGCGAACCTCGATTCGCTGGCCGATAAGTTTCGCGCCTTCGGCGTAAAGACCGTGGAGATCGACGGTCACGATGTAAATAGCATCTGTTCTGCCCTCTCATCGCAGTCATGGGCCAATGGCGATCGTGGCCAACACCAGCAAAGGCTGCGGCGTATCTTTCATGGAAAACCAGATGGCGTGGCACTACCTTCCGATGAGTGAGGAGCAGTATCAGCAGGCGGTGCGTGAGGTGACGGATGCGCCAAGCTTTCTGCAACGGTCTAGTGCAGCAAGCTCTCCTGCCGGAATTCGTGTTCCTTACCGGGGATCTCGGTTTCAAGGCGCTGGAGCCGCTGCAGGATGCCATGGGCCCGCGCTTCATCAATGCGGGCGTGTCGGAGCAGAACATGGTCTCGGTCGCGGCCGGCCTGGCGCGCAGCGGCATTGCGGCCATGGACCTATAGCATCGCACCCTTCCTGTACGCCCGTCCCTTCGAGCAAATTCGCAATGATGTCTGTTTCCATGACCTGCCTGTGATCCTGGTCGGCAATGGGGGCGGATACGGATACGGGGTGATGGGCAGTTCGCACCATGCCCTGGAGGACTACGGCTGCCTGCTCACCCTACCGCACCTGCGCGCGTTCGTCCCCGCTTTCGATTCGGATGTAAGCACGATGATTCCGACGCTGATGCAGTGCGATGGACCGGTTTACCTGCGGCTGGGCTTATCGGAAGAGCCGAAAGGATGGCCGATTCCGGAGTATGCTCCGTGGCGCAAGCTGCTAAGCGGCAAAGGTTCGGTCCTGGCCGGGGTGGGGCCGTTACTGGGTGGGATGCTGACCGCGTTGCAACAATTAGACGAGGACGTGCGCCCAGAGGTATGGCTGGTAACCGAATTGCCGATCGCGGATGTTCCGGCAGCCTTTATGGCCAGCGTGCGCCGCACCCGCCGGCTGTTGGTGGTTGAAGAGCACACCGTGCACGGCGGTTTCGGTCAGATGCTGGCCCATCACCTGGCAGCCGCCGGCCAGTCTCTCGACTCCTTCACTCCACAAACACGCCCTGGGCTATGTCTCCGGCTTATACGGGTCGCAAAAGTTCCATCGCGCGGAATGCGGTCTGGATCCAGCCTCCATTGTCGCTGCGGTTTCTGTGCAATGAGTCCACCACACCGCGACCCATGCGAACGGGGCCAGTCCGACCAGTATCCGTCAGTTGCAGGGTCCGATCCTGGTTCTGGGCGCGAGCGGCTTCATCGGCGCCAATCTGCTGCGCACGCTGCTGGAGCATCGTGAGGACGTCTATGGGACAGCTACGCGGCTTCCCGCCTGGCGGCTCGAGGGCTTGCCGCGCAATCATGTCCTGGTAACCGACCTGCTGATCGACTCGAACCTGGATGCGCTGCTCGAGGGCGTGAAGCCGCGAACCGTCTTCGACTGCGTTGCGTATGGCGCTTATTCGTTCGAGACGGACAGTGAGCTGATCTACCGCACCAACTTCAATTTGATCTCCCGCTTGCTGGCCCGGCTCGACCCGCGCAAGCTTTCCTGCTATGTGCACGCCGGCAGTTCATCCGAATACGGAGACAATGCCTCCGGGCCCAAGAGGATGAATCCGCCTGCACCCAACAGCCACTACTCCGTCTCCAAGGTCGCGGCTGCCAGCCTGATTCAACTACCTGCGGGAAAAGAAAAGGCTGCCCTGCGCCAACCTTCGTCTCTATTCGGTCTATGGACCGCTGGAGGATTCTTCGCGCTTGATCCCCAATATGGTTCACTGTGGAGTGACGGGCGATATCCCGAGTTCGTCGATCCGCGAATTTCACGCGATTTCATCTACGTTGACGACGTCGTAAAAGCGTTCATCGACTAGGTCTCAATTGACCGGCCGCGACTACGGCGAATCGTTCAACATCGGCACCGGGCGCAAGACAACGATCGGCGATATCGCACCGCTCGCGGCATTTTCGCATCCGCCAGGATCCGGTTTTCACCATGCCCAACCGGGAATGGGACGTGACAGACTGGTACGCCAACATCAGCAAGGCTCACGAGCGCATCGGCTGGGCGCCCAGAATCTACCTCGAGAAGGGCTCAACGAACGGCGGAATGGTACCGGCCCTGCCAGACAAGGCCGCTATTTGCAGTCGTCCAAGAAATTCGGCCTGGATACCAAGCACAGCGTGTCGGCGTCATCGCCTGTTACAAGGACAATCAGGCGATACCGATCATGTACGAACGCCTCAAGAAGACGTTCACCAAGCTGAACATCGATTTCGAGATCATCTTCGTCAACGATTGCAGCCCGGACAATTCCGAAGAGGTCATCCGCGTCAATTTCGCGCAATGACCGGAGGGTATGGGCATCTCGCACTCGCGGAACTTCGGTTCGCAGTCGGCATTCCGAAGCGGGATGGAGATCGCCACCAAGAATTCCTGCGTGCTGCTGGACGGCGACCTGCAGGACCCGCCGGAGTTGATCGAGCAGTTCGTCGGGAAGTGGCGCGAGGGATTCGACGTCGTCTACGGCCGTCGCGTAAGCGGGAGGCCACCTGTTCATGCGGTTCGCCTACAAGGCGTTTTACCGGGTGTTCGATTATTTTTCGTACATCCCGATTCCTCACGATGCCGGCGACTTCTCGCTTATGGACCGAGAGTCATGGAGGCGATGCTTCGATTTCCGGAGCGTGACCTGTTTTTGCGCGGCGTCCGCGCCTACGCTGGCTTTCGGCAGACCGGTGTAGACTACGTCCGGCCGGAACGGATGTTCGGACGCACGACCAACAGTCTGTTGAAGAACCTGGGTTGGGCCAAGAAAGGCATCCTCTCCTTCAGCTATGTCCCCCTGGATATCATGAGCAGCTCGGCGATTATCTTGTGCGTCATCTCGTTTCTGATGGTCGTGGGCCAGTTGCTGGCCAAGCTGCTCTTTCCCTCACCTGGCGCCCAAGGGCTTCGCCAGTTGATCATTCTGATCGTCTTTTTCGGGTCGCTCAATGTGCTGGCAATCAGTGTTGCTGGCGAATACATTGCCAAGATCTTTGAAGAGGTCAAGCAGCGGCCTCATTACATTCGCCGCAGCATCATTCGCGATGGAGAAGTACGACTGGCGGCGAAAGAGAGTTGATGGAAAGTAGTCGCGCGCCATTGTTCCCCGAGCAGGGGCTGCGGCCTTCAAGGGCCGAAGGAACATGGTGGATGTCAGCTCGGAGAGCTGGCGGCCCCAGCTCTTTGCCGACGACGACCCGGCTGTCTCTGTTTTGGCCGCGGTGCGAAGATTCTTCGACATTCAGGCCGGATCTGCATGGCGCGACCTGCGCGCGGTGCTTCCGTCGCTGCAAGGGACGGTGCTCGACGTCGGCTGCGGCGCGCAACCCTTCCGGTCGCTGGTCAATCCACAAGCCACCTACCTGGGGATCGATACTGACGCAGCCAAGGCGCATTTCGGCTATGAGATGCCCAATACAACTTACTTTTCCGGGGATGTCTGGCCGGTGGCAGACTCATCGGTGAACGTAGTGTTATGCACCGAGACCCTGGAGCATGTGCTGGATACTCGGCGTTTTCTGGCCGAAGCTGCACGTTGCCTCGCGCCGGGCGGGACGTGCTCTTAACCGTTCCCTTTGCTGCGCGGTGGCATTTCATACCCTACGATTATTGGCGCTTTACGCCCTCCAGCCTCAACCAACTGCTGACGGCAACCGGCTTTCACAGCGTGCGCGTCTACGCACGCGGAAACGCTATACGGTCGCGTGCTACAAGGTCATGACCCTTCTCCTGCTGCTCCTCATGCCTCAAACCGCATCAAGGCTTCCGGTCTGCTGCTTCGCTTGGCGGCGTGGTGTTTTTACCCTTGTTTGTTTTGCTGGCGGTGCTGGCGAATCTTCCTGCGTAGCCGCGGGGGTGATGATTGCCTGGGCTATACAGTATTAGCGCTTCGCGGGGATCATGGGACAACACAGTAGTCTTGGCCCTTTCAACCGCCGTGACAGAGCTCTATCGGGTGCGTCGATATGAGCGCGCGTTGGGAATCAATCGAGATAACAAGGAGGATCGAGTTGCGAGTGACACCTGCATGAGTTAGGCATTTACTCGGATCTACGGGACATAGTAAGCAAGCTCTCCCACGCTGTTCTCAGGCATGGTACAAGGTGATTCGAATGATGTGGTATTTCCTATTCTTTTTTGTCTCAGGGTTCTGCAGCATCCTTTATGAGCTCATCTGGCTGCGGCTGGCGATGGCGCAGTTCAGCGTCACTACAGCGTTTGTATCCATCGTTCTCTCGACATTCATGGCGGGCATGGGGATTGGCTCAGATAGGAGCCGGTGCCTGGATTCGTCGCCACGGGGAAAAGATCCGGTTCCATCCCCTCCGGCTATACGCATTGACCGAGCTTTTGATCGGAGTTTCGGCACTCGTCGTTCCGATGGAACTCGCATGGGGACACCGCGTTTTTGGAGCGGCAGCAGCCCACTCCACGCTTTCCTCTGCTATGTCTTACCTGATTTCCGGTGTGTGGATGGCACTGACCTTAGTGCCATGGTGTGCCTGCATGGGAGCCACCATTCCAGTGGGAATGTTTGCCATCCGCAGCGACGCGCGTTACGAGTCGCGCCGCTCGTTTAGTTTTTTGTATCTAGCAAATGTGCTGGGGGCAGTTGCGGGAGCAATCCTACCGCTGCTCTTCATCGAGCTTTACGGCTTTCACGGCACGCTGCGGGTGGGCGCCATGCTGAATGCCACCATTGCTGCCTCGGCCTTGGTTGTCAGCATTTCCTCTCGGGGTCGCACCGTGAGGAAAGATTCGCAATCGGCGCGTGCAGTTCTTGCGAACTTGGAACAGGGGAAGAGCATCGTGGTTCTCCTGTTTATGACGGGCCTTGTCACGATGGGGATGGAAGTCGTTTGGATTCGCCTCTATACGCCGTACCTTGGGACTTTCGTCTACTCCTTTGCGACCATTCTGGCCTCTTATCTTTTGGCCACTTTCGTGGGCTCGCAGGCGTATCGCGTGTGGAGCCGCGGCCACGAGCGAGAGAGCAGGATCGCCTGGATTTCCCTGGGGCTGCTTGGGTGTTGCCCCTACTGATGTCAGATAGTCGGATCCACATAACACCTATCCATCGCGTCATGCTGGGTGTAATGCCAATCTCGGCTGTAATCGGGTTTCTGACGCCGATGCTGGTGGATCGTTGGTCGGGCGGAGATCCCGATCGCGCCGGCCGCGCCTATGCGGTGAATGTGGTGGGTTGCATCATGGGACCGCTGCTGGCGGGATTCCTGTTGCTGCCGCATTTTGGGGAGCACAAGTCGATGCTGCTGTTGGTCCTGCCCTGGTTCGGGATGGCCCTGTTCGACGGCAAGAGAGAACGAACAGGAGTCCAGTATGCCAGTGCCGCTGCACTGGTAATCGCCGCGCTCACACTGTTTTTCTTCACCAAAGGTTACGAATACCAGTTCAATAATCCCATCATATTGCGCGACAGTACCGCCACCGTGCTTGCCTCGGGGCAAGGCAAGGGCAAAACTCTCTTCGTCAACGGTATCAGCATGACTTTTCTTACGCCGGTCACCAAGATGATGGCTCACTTGACCGCGACTCATCTCCCAGAATCGCCCCGCAATGCATTGATCATCTGTTTCGGAATGGGGACCACGTTCCGGTCGGCAATGTCGTGGGGAATTCCAGTGACAGTGGTGGAGCTGGTACCGAGTGTACCCAGGCTGTTCGAGTTCTATCACCCTGATGGTGGGCCATTGCTGAAATCGCCACGGGCACATATCGTGATCGACGATGGCAGGCGCTTCCTGGACCGTTCGGCTGAGAAGTTCGATTTCATCATTGTCGATCCGCCCCCGCCGATTGAATCCGCCGGTTCCAGCCTGTTGTACTCGCGGGAGTTTTATACATTAGCGAGAGAACACCTCGCGGCGGGCGGCATACTTCAACAGTGGCTGTACGGGGGGGACGGTGCGGACAAGGCTTCAGCAACCCGTGCGTTGATGGAAGCCTTCCCCTATGTCCGGGTTTACGGGGCCGTTTCGGAGGTGACAGGGTATCACTACCTTGCCAGCATGAGTCCCATCCCGGAACGCACCTCAAGAGAACTCGTGGCTCGTATGCCGCCTAGCGCCATCACCGACATGATGGAATGGGGACCGTCGACAACGCCGCAGGAACAGTTTGATCTTATGCTCTCCGGGGAAATGACCACGGACCAACTGATTGCGCTGGCACCTGCCACCCCCCCTCTTCAGGACGATCGGCCCATCAACGAATACTATCTACTTCGTACACCCGGAAACGACCTGAGATCGTTCGTGAGGATGATTTTATAAGCTTTTTGGAGGGTGGCACGCCACGCTTCGGCGGGGGCTTGCAGAGCTCCATTCGATACACTGAAGGCGGGTGGGTCTATGCCCGTAGTGCAACACATATTCCCCTCGGTTGCGCTCGATTGCCTAACCTCGACATCGTGTTATGTCGCATCTCAGGGGTTAGCAAATGCGAAGGCTCGTAGATAACCCGTAATTCCGATCGGGAGTCACGAGCCATTGTCATTTCAGTGCTGGTAAACGCTAAGGTACCCCCGGGAAAAGTGAAGACAAGGCGTAGAGCAGGTCCGGTAGAATGGCTTGCAATGCCAATGCACGTCTCGCCACGTTTACGGCCGAAGGTCCTTGTTGCAGCAGCCCTTGTATCGCTTCCGGCGATTCTCTTCTATGGCATTCTCTTTCGGAAAGCCATGAACGTTCCGATGTTCGATGACTATGAGGCGTTGCTTCATTTTCCTCAATCACATAGCAGAGCTTAAGAGCGCTTCCGCAAGGGTCTCCTATTTTTTGGCGGCCCAGTTCAACGAGTACAAGCTTTTCTTCGGCCACGCCGTGGCTTGGTTACAAGTTCGCCTTTCTCGGCCATACTGACGTACGAGTACTCTGTGCGATCGGGAATGGATTTGTCCTGTTACTCGCGATCCTGCTCTGGGTGATGTTTCTACCCGATCACGAGAATCTTGCACGGCGGACGGCGTTCTTCATCCCGATCTCATACTTGCTATTCCAGCTTGGATATTCAGCCACGCTAAATTGGGCAATGCCAGGCCTCCAGAACTTGCCTGTGTTGGTATTCTCGTTAGGGACAATTTATCTCCTGGTGCGTGGTAGCCGCTGGGCGTTTTGCGTTGGTCTCATTGGCTCATCCTGGCAGTTGGCGCCTCGGGAAATGGGCTTCTAGTGATCCCAGTTGGGGTGGTTATTTTGACTCTGAATCGGCAGTATGCCCGCCTCTTAAGCTGGTTGATCGTTTCTGCAGTGTCTGTTGCCGCCTATGCG
>CAVWRV010000011.1:0-42261 GCA_963757515.1 uncultured Acidobacteriaceae bacterium
TATGTTGGGAAGCCGATGCGTCGCAGCAATTGCTGATAACGCTTGTCTGAGCGTAGGAAATTGAATCTCTGGTCGACGTTTATGTGGTGGAGGGGTACATTTTGTTCCTCTGCTCTCTCCAACCAGGCAATGGCCTGATCATTCTCGCCGAGTCCGGCATAAACCAGCGCTCGGTCAAAAGGCGAGACATAGCGATGTTTAGATTGTTGGTCCAGTTCGCGGAGAATCTTGCGCGCTTCCGCTTTCCTCCCCGACGCAGCATAGGCATGGCCGACGCCGGCTAGTGCCCCAGCCTTGTCATATTCAGCGATCGCGTCCGCATACATCGCCTTGGCTTCGTATACCTGTCCCAGGTTCACCAGCGCCTGGGAGAAGCCGGGGTTGAGCTCCAGGGTTTTGCGCTGCTCCTCGATCGCCTTGTCGTACTGGCCAAGGTAGAAGTATGCAGTCCCTACGCCGGTGCCGGCGGCAAGGTTGAGCGGGTCCAATTCCTGCCCAAGTTTTCTTTCGGCGAGATTGGCGGATTGCTGACCCAGCGCTTCGAGGAAATAGCCGTGCCACAGGTGGGCAGTCACATAGCTGGGGTTGAGTTCGATGGCCCGTTTGAACTCTTTTTCCGCGCCCGCCCAATCGTATTGGTTAAAGCGAACGGCGGCGAGGGCGTTATGCGCCCCTGGAAGAGTGTCATCGAGAGCCAGCGCCTTAGTCGCCATCTCTTTTGCTTTTGCGAAAGGCTCCTTAGGAGCGCGAAACCCCTGCACCGCCAGCGGTATGTAGGCCTCTGCCTCGGCCGCGTATGCGAGAGCGAAGTTGGGATCAATTTGAAGCGCGCGGTCAAAATGAGAGATGGAACGGTCCAGAGCTTCTTCGCTCCTCTGTTCCCAAAAGAACCGCCCTCGCAGATATTCCCGATAAGCTTCGGGATCTACTTGCCGGAGGTTTGCGGGCCCAGATTCGTCCCGCGGTGTGAACTTCGCTTGCACGGCGTAGGTGATCGTCTCCGCGATCTTCCCTCTGCATTGCGGGAGCGTCACGAAGATCCTGCTGCATAAGTCTGTGCCCAGACATGGCGGTCTGTAGGAGCATAAATCAGCTGGGCTGTGACGGAAACGCTCATCACTTGGGCGCTGTACGCTACCTTCCACCACACCGTCCACATTCAGCTCGCGCGCGATCTCCGGGACGGATTTCCGGGTTTGCTCGTACTGCATCGCTGAGGTCCGGGAGATGACTCGAACGACATTGGTCCTCCCCAGCTCCGTCGTCAAAGCCTCCGTCATCCCGTCCGCGAAGTAGTCTGCTCCACATCACCGGGGAGGTTAACAAACGGCAGCACGACCAGAGACTGAATGGGAGGAGTGCTGGATCGGCAAACAGGCGCTTACGCAAGCCACGGAAGCCGAGCGGCACGATGGTCAAGACGAGCAGCGTGATGATCAAACCGACGGTCCAGGAGTGCAGAGGGCGATTTCTTCTCCTTGGCTCTCCTACTGCTTGGGACTCCTGCCGAGCCTCTGCACGGCGGTGAGTCGATTTCTGCCGGCCATTCCGCCGGTGCGATGAACCGATAGCCGTGACGCGGTACGGTTTCGATGAAGCGGGGACTTTCAGCGGAGTCTCCAAGCGCGTCGCGTAGTCGCATTACGGCGGTGTTAACGCTGTGCTCAAAATCGACAAAGGTATCGGTCGGCCACAGTTTCCGCTGAAGCTCGTCACGGGTGACCACCTCCCCGCGCCTGGAAATCAACAAAACCAGGATGGCAAAAGGCTGCGCCTGAAGCTTGACTCTGATACCAGCCTTGTGCAGCGAGCGAGCCCGCAGGTCCAGATCGAAGATTCCGAACCGGACAACCTGTCGGGCTTCTTTTTCGGTTTCCACGGAAACCTGCTCCAGGGGAGTGTAGCACCGCCGTTGAGTTATTCGGGGCTCAGCAGACCCATATTTCGTGTTACCTGCGCCCCGAAGTCCTTGAACCACATAGAGTTCCTGTGTCACCACCGCTTAACCCTGTCATCACCTCCGGTGCATTGTTCCGGCGCATGCATTTGACCACAGTGGGTGCACCGCGCGGGATGCACCAGTGGCGCTTAGGCGCCTTGGCCATCCGCCCAAAAAAGGAGGAATCGATGACCAGGAAGTGGCTACTCTCAATTTTGGCCTTGGCTCTTGTAGGGACCGTGCCGCTGCAGATTACACCTACGCCAGCCAGCGCTCAAGACCGCGATGATGCGAAGACTCTTGATGTGGACGTCGCCATAGATGGCGCCACGCTCTCTTTGAACAACAACAATCCGGCAAACCCGGCTAACCCCATACGAGGAACAACGTTTACGGTGATCGGCAAGATCTTCCCGGGAGGCACCATTCCCGCGGGCATCACGTCGTTTGACCCGAACCAACCCGGCAGCATCGGGACCTGGGTGTGCAGCGGCGTTTTTGTTGCAGACTCCGCCGACATATTCGGAGGAAAAGCAGACATCGCTTTTCACACCAGCCAAATCTTTATGTTTCCAGATGGTCAGAATCAGCTGTTCACGGAAGGCGAAGAAGGCTCTGTGGGGGTAACAACTCACCGGATCGTGGTTGGCGGCACAGGCACGTTTCGGGGCTTGGTTGGACAGGAGCGCCAGGAAACCATTGGACTGAACTTAAATGGAAAGGGCCTGTTCGACATTCATTTCAAGTTCAACCTGAACAGAAACGAATCGGACTGATCCACCCGGGATCGCCAAAGATTCTGTAAGTTGGTGGTCCCCTCTTCTTTCCTGCCAACCAACGACAAACCTCAGGGAGTGGCGCATGAATCGAGATCTCACAATTCATAACTCGATTCCGCAGCAAAGCATTCCTTTTCGTGCAACTCGCGCGGCTGCACTGATGCTGGTAATGATTTTTGCAGCGGCAACAGCCGGTGGCGAAGAGCATTATGAACCGACGGTCGTGGTGATTTGGGACTCCGCGGCATTGCAAGGGGTTCGCGATTCCCGCCTTGGTCCGCCGATGGTGGCCCGGGCCCTGGCGATTGTGCACACTTGCATCTTCGACGCGTGGGCGGCGTACGACGAGAGAGCTGTCGGCACACAGTTTGGGGGTGAACTGCGGCGACCCGAGAGAGAACGTACGTTGGCCAACAAGAATGAAGCTGTGAGCTTTGCAGCCTATCGCGCGCTAGTCGATCTCTTTGCGCTCGACAAAGTTAGTGTCTTTGATCCACTCATGGTTGGTTTGGGCTACGACCCGCACAATCGAACGATCAATACAGACACTCCGGCAGGGATTGGGAATGTCGCTTGCGCTGCGGTACTCGCCTTTCGTCATCGCGACGGTTCTAACCAACTCGGCGATCTGCACCCGGGGGCGTATTCCGATTGGACTGGATACGCTTCGGTGAATCCCGCGAGCACAGTACCGGTCCAGCCAGAATTGGTGCTGGACCCTAACCACTGGCAGCCATTGACTTACGACGATGGCGCGACGGCGCCGACGCCGCACATCATCACCCAATCGTTTGTGGGAGCGCAGTGGTATCGTGTAGTCCCCTTCGCCATGACCACGCCTGACCAGTTTCGATCATTTGTCGCCCAGTTCGGTCCCGCTCTGTTCGGTTCGGAGACGTACTTGCGACAATCGAAGGATCTGATCACCATAAGCGCGAACCTCACAGACGAACAAAAAATGATTGCCGAGTACTGGGCCAATGGTCCGCACACGGAACTTCCGCCCGGACACTGGGCGCTGTTTGGCGAGTTTGTCTCACGCCGCGACCTTCACACGGTCGATGACGACGCCAAGATGTTCTTTGCATTGAGTAACGCCATCTTCGACGCCAGTATCGCCGCCTGGGATGCAAAACGGGCTTTTGACTCGGTGCGGCCCATTCAGGCGATCCCTTATCTGTTTCACGGTCAGCAGATCCAAGCATGGCGCCCTTTCGAAGGGACACAAACGTTTGATGGCTCACTGTGGATTCCCTACCAGACGACCACGTTTCCGACGCCGCCCTTCCCCGAATACATCTCTGGTCATAGCGCCTACAGCGCAGCGGGAGCCCGGATTCTTGAGCTTTTCACCCACAGCGAAATATTCGGAGATTCTGTGACGTTTCTCCCGGGAAGCTCCAAAACCGAGCCGGGTTTGACACCCAAACAAGAAGTGACGCTTTACTGGGCCACTTTCGCCGATGCGGCAAACCAGGCTGGAATATCCCGTCGGTATGGCGGAATCCATTTCGAACTTGCAGATCTCGTGGGAAGAGCCACCGGCCGGTTAGTCGCGGATCAGGCTTGGACGAAGGCACGGAGCTTTATCAAGGGTAATCGTGAAGACGAAGAGGAGCGCGGCGAGGACCAAGATTAGTTTTGTTGCGCGCGCGCCGGGTTTTATCGAGCGTCCTAGAATTGGAGAATTCGCTGACAGGCGGAAGTGGCACTTTTGGAAAACACAAGAAACGAGACAAGTCGCTCCCCGGTCCTTGGCCAACATGTGCTCCCCTGGGGCTTCGTCCGCATCCGCCACTTCGGCTATCTCGCCCGTGCCCACCGTACCGCTATGCTCACAACTGTCCGTTTTCGCAGCCCAATGGCCCGCCGCCAGTACCTCTGTCTACGCTTCAACTGTCGCCCTCGCGAGCAACAGCGCAAGACTCGAGGCCAGAATGGAGTCGCTTCTCCCTTTCTGTGGGCTCTCTCATCCCCTACAATGTGCCGGCTTAGCCCGGCGCTCTCTTTCCCCGTCTGCCCGTCTACCCGTCAGCCACACGAAATGCCAAAATAACAAATCTGTTTGACATGGATCATTTTTCGGTTAATCTCTTCACATCGTAAGACAATTCAAGGGGCTTCCTTACACGCCCCAGTTCGATAGCGGCTTCGAACACAACTATTCGGTGGAACGCAATTGCTGTATTTCCGCAATCGCATCGCTAGACAAGTGTTCTCGTAGCTCGGCCTGGAGATGTATCGGCCGTCGAACCCAGAGCGTCTACCCCGGGAATTGTGGGCTGTTTAAAGGTTTTTAGACGAACCCAGGTGCAGTAGATAGCGGAAAGCTGTTCCACAAAATTGAAATTAACGGCCTCTGGGCTGCATGCGAAGCGTGTCTTTATCGCATTGTGGCGCTCCCGCATATCTCTTCTCTGGAGGTATTACCGTGAGCTGCCTGCGCCAAGTCACCACCGTCATGGCCTTTGCGATCGTCGTTATTCTTGCGACCAACAACCTACAAGCACAACAGACACTTGGGGGAATCACCGGCACCATCGTCGACCCCTCGGGCAGCGCCGTGCCTGGCGTTGACGTAAAAGCCGTCTCCGACGATACCAAGCTCGTCCGTACGGCAAAGAGCAATGCAGAGGGCACTTACTCGCTGGTCGATCTGCCTATCGGTACCTATACGATCACCTTTACCCGTGAGGGCTTTTCTGTAGAGAAAGTTCCAGGAATTCTCGTCCAGGAAAATCGTACCGTCACCCTGCCGGGGCATCTTGCTGTTGGCGCCGTGGCCGACTCCGTCATCGTCGATGTGAACCCCTTGCTCAATGCCGTCGATCCGACGAATGGTTACGTTCTGGATAGAGCCCAGATCGAAGCCGTACCTTTGCCCACCGGCAGCTTTACCGGACTGGCCATTCTCTCTCCCGGTGTCAATGCCGAGTTGGCCGGTGGAACGGGTGCAAACTCCGGCCTCGGCAATGCTCCCATCTGGGCCAACGGCCAGCGCGACACCAGCAACAGCTTCCTGCTCAACGGCGTGGATGCCAGCAATCTGTTCAACGGAAAGTCCACCAGCCAGTCGGGTAGCGCCCGGGTAGTGAATGGCACCGGCGTAGGTAATGCCGGCGCGGGCGGCATCGAGCAGAGCAGCGCTTCCATTTATCTGTCCGTAGGCAACGCACTTCCGAGCCCCGCCCCTGAGACCATCCAGGAGGTCCGGGTCAACGCCTCGATGTATGACGCCCAGCAGGGCGCCACTTCCGGTGCCCACATCGACATCAGCACCGCCTCCGGTACCAACGAGTATCACGGCAGCGGGTACATACACCGGGGCACCGACTGGCTGAACGCTGCACCTTTCTTTTTCAAGAACGACCCCAATATTCCCGCCAATGAGAAAGTGCCCCAATTGCATCGCTACACTGCAGGGTTCACGGCGGGCGGCCCCATCGTAAAAAATGAACTGTTCTTCTTCGCTGGCTACCAGCACATCCATGTTTCCGATCAGGAGATTGGTATCTCCCGCTTGGACGTCCCTGTCGGACTCGACAACACAGCAGCTACCCGCAGTAATGATGGGCTCGCCGCGCTGGCGAACGCCAACTTCGGCAGCGGCGGCATAACAGCCGCCCAAATCAGCCCGGTAGCATCCTTCCTCTTTAACTACAAGCTGCCCAATGGCCAGTATTTGATACCTGGTGCAATCGGGACTCCTTCGTATGCCCATCCTGACAACGCGTCCATACCCGGCACAGCGTACTTCACCTCTGACCAGGCAGTCGCTGACCTTGATTACAACGCATCCACCAAGGACACACTGGCGGCCAAATACTACTACCAGCACGATCCCACCGTCGCTCCTTACGGCTATTCCAACGTCCCAGGCTTTGCTGTCCATGTCGACTCCGGCGCCCATGTGTTCTCCATTTCCAATACCTACATCCTCAAAAGCAACCTGACCACAATCCAGACTCTAGGCTTTGACCGCATGAAGGCTTATGCCAACAACGATCAGCTTTTCACGGCCCAAGACGCTGGTATCAGCGCCTTCGGCTCGTCCTACTTTCCCGGCGTCAGCATCATCGATGTTCTTGGAAACGCCACGCCGTCCGGCCTGGGGACGCAATCGCTCAACATCGGCCCCAACGCCTTCAGCCCGGGGTCCAATACGGGCATGTTCCAGAATCGCCTGATGCCCTCGGGCAACGCTCTCTGGCTACTGGGTAGGCACAGCCTCTCCATGGGCGGTAACTATAGTTACACCCAGCTCAACATTCGCGACCGGCGCACAGGGACCGGCCAGATTGCCACCCACGACTTCGGCAACTTTGCTCAAGGCAACATTGCCGCGCAGAACGCCAGCTTCACCACCACCACCTTCCTGGTGGGGAATGCGAACCGCTACTATCGCGCCAACCAGGTGGGGGCCTATGTGCAGGACAAGTTCCAGTTGTTCTCTAACCTTTCCTTGACGGCAGGGGTTCGCTACGACTGGGACGCTGGTCTGACCGAAAAAAACGGCAATATCTTCAACTTCAATCCCAGCACCTACAGCTTCAATCCCGACTGTCTGACCAATGGGGATGACAATCCGGCCGACTGCTATCCCGGCAATGGGATCGTGATCGCCGGAAATAACAAGCAAGCAACTCCGGGCGCAAGCAAAACAACGCTCACCGGCCGCCAATGGGGTTTCGGTCCGCGTATCGGCGTCGCCTGGCAGCCAAAAATGTTCAATGACAAGCTTGTCGTTCGCACCGGCGCCGGAATCTATTATGATCGCGGGGAAAACTTCGCCTTCTTCTCGCCCGGCTATTCCATCGGGCAGGTTACCGGGGGCCCCTTCGGTGTCGCGCAGTCGCCTCCTTTCGTCAACGCCGTTCAATGCAACCCGAGCGGCGGGAGCGCCCCTGTTTCAACTCCCGGTGCCACCTGTGCCGGAACCTTCAGCCTATCCACACCCTACGGCAGCGCGACCTCTGTCAAGCAGCCGACCGGAAAAGCGGGGGATATAACCAACTATCTACAGACGCCTGACCAGATCACGAACGGCGGGCAGATGACCACCATTTCCAACTATGCCCAGGGCAACAAGCTGCCCTATACCATCAACTACATGCTGGACCTGCAGTGGCAGCCGCGCAACAACCTGGTGGTGCAGTTGGGCTATGTCGGCAATCTTGCCCGCCACCAGGTAGTTCCCGTACCGCTCAACCAGGCCCAGATCGCCACCCCCGGCCACCCCATTAATGGGCAATACTACTCCTACGGCTATTCCGTACAGACGGCTGGAAATCTTTATTGCTACTACGACTGTTCCCCAGCGCATCTGCCTGATCTGGCAGGGCAACCGTCGTCTGTCTATCTCGCCAACTACGAGGGGGGCAACGTCGATCTTCGCGTGCCGTATCTTGGTTATGCGTCCGAATCCCTGACTTATCGGGCAGCCGGTATCGGACAATACAACGCGCTGCAGGCCCATGTAGAGCAGCGTCTGACGCACGGCCTTATCGTTGGCGCGTCCTACACCTACTCCCACGCGCTTGATGAACAGAGCAACCTCGGCCTCTTCTATACGGGCGGCAACGCTCTTAATCTTCGCAGCGGGTATGCTTCGGCGGATTTTGACCGTACCCACGTCTTCAACGTCAACTTCAACTACCAATTCCCTTCTCCATTTTCTGAATCTTCCCTTCCCGGCAAGTTCACGGGAGGATGGTCCATCAGCGGGATTGTCATAGCGCAAAGCGGGCAACCTTACAGCGTCGTCGACTTTTCAGGGGCTTCCGGCAGCATCTATTTCAGCACTTATAACGGCATCACCAATGCCGTGGTTCCTCTGGCCGCCGGATGCACGCCAAAGTCTGCCAGGACAGGGAAATCCGGAGCGTTTGGCGAGCCTGCGCTTAAGTCTTCGTGCTTTACGGTGCCCTTGCTCTCTGGCGCCGCCGCCACCGCCAACGGGGTACCTGGTCCCAGCTTCGACGCTCCTCTCGGCGACGTCTACGAAACCACGTTTCCCTCTGGTCAGCGCAATATCTTCCGCCAGTCAGCACAGAAACGTGCGGACATATCCATTATCAAGGAGATCAGGGCGATGGATCGTTATGCCTTTCGTTACACCTTTGACGTGTTCAACCTGACCAACACCGCCAGCTTCGATGTACCCAACGCCCAAACCACGCAAAACAGCAGTTATAACCCAACCCCCGCTGCCGACCAGACACTCACCGACTTTTATAGCCCGCCCAGCAATGTCGGCTTCGTGCAGCACACGATTGGCAGTGCGCGCCAGATACAGATGTCGCTCAAGCTCTCCTTTTGATGACCGTACCCACAGCATCCGACGGGTCTTGCACCTGGGATCGGACCGCAGCAAATCATGGAGGATGGTTGAGGTCTATGTATGCAGCATTGCGACCAAGGTATGTTTCTGCTCTCACCGGGCGGTACAAGGGTGCGGGTAGAAAAGGTTTGTTCGTCTTGGTGCTTCTGGCGCCATGGATCGTGCCCGTCACTGGGTACGCACAGAGCGCTGCTCAGAAAGCGGCCTTCCAAGCCCTGGCAGATCGCCAACTTCAATCATGGCTGAAGGCTGACTTTTCCATTGCGGCCGCAGACTGGGCGCCGGATGGGGAACTGATTTCCCCCGGAGGGCACTTAAAAAAAGCCGAGATCCAGGGCGCCATGACCGATTACTTCAAGCACTTCAAGGATCTCAACGTAGTGGTGAAGCGCGTCATTCTCTCCTCTGACGGCAAGGAAGCCGCTATTGAATGGGAATGGAACGTGGTTCGTATCCGCGATGGAGCACAGGCCCATTCCCCGGATTGCATTATCGTCGATTTAGAAAACAATAAGATTAAGTCCTGGCGCGAGTATTTCGATTTCGGGGGTTCTATTGAGGCCAATCCTTAAATCGGCCAGACGGCTGGCATACGTCAGAAGATGGATTCCGCCGGGTCGCATTTCACGACTTTAAACCCAAAGCACCTTCAGACTCCGTTGTTCGGTCGTGCGGTTGCCCACTACTTTGCCATCCAATATTCGTCCTGCGTGAGAATGAACGAATCGCCAACCACCTTCTCTTTGATCTCTTGACCGGCCGGTCAGCATTGCTTGGCCTCGGGTGACAACTCCGTCAGTGGCGGGCGGTCACTTCGTACGAACGCCCACCACGACCAAGCCGGTGCCGGCAACCAGTGCCAAAGTGCTCAGGATAGGTGAGATAGGCACTGTTTTCGTTTGTTGATGGGAAACTTGGACGGGACCGAGGTCGATATCCTTTTTCTCGTGAGTAAAACTGAAACCCCCGGCAACAAAACCTATAACCCCAATGATAATCAGAAGTATTCCAACAATCGTGGCAGCTTTCATAGATGACTCGCTTTCTTTGAGTGTTACCTATACGCGCCTCAACAATCGAGGGCCCGGCTTACGTTCAGCTAGGATGCCAAATCCTACATGTAGCAACGCAAAACAGCGCTTTATTTTGTCCCGCGTTCCTCGGTTTGCGAAAATCGCCGCGCCGGATCGCCACGGGCAAGTCGCCGAAAATGCGACTTTGCAGGCAATTCACCGGTACGCGGACGCCACACGTCCGAGAAGCCGGTTTCCCTCCAAATCGAATTCAAGCGTGTTAGCCTGAACGCGATTCTTGAGCACTTCACCTCGAGGGGCTCGGCAATTCTCCTGCAAGGAGGAAATTATGACATCGGCGACGGCTGCAAAAATGCGCCTCATGATCACCTGGGTTCTCAGAGTTCTATTAGGCCTAATCTTCCTGGGGATCGGAATCGAAAAGCTCACCGGAACTATGGGAACGATTCCGTTCTTCGACGCGATCGGCTGGGGACAATGGTTCCGCTACGCTTCCGGAGCTCTGGATACGGTAGGGGCATTGCTCATCCTGGTGCCGCGCTGGACCTCCTATGGTGCTCTCATCATTACGTGCACGGTGGGCCTTGGGACCATTTTGTGCTTCACCAAGGCGCTGTACAATCCGATTTTCCCGCTTGTGATGACCCTGCTGGCCGCAACGCTGGTGTGGCTCGCGTGGAGACCGAAACCAGCCTGAGGCCTGTCCGTCAGCGGGGAGAACGCGTTGATCTGAGAACTGTCGATACTGCAATACGGTTCGCCGTATCTTCCTCGCGATGGTACCCGCCAGTGAGGATGCTCCGAAGCGGGCTGATGTCGTCGGATGGTCGAACTTGATCGCCAGTGCGCAACAGTTACGTTCGAGGACACCTGAAGACGATTTCCAAGGCGGCGTGGGATTTGTCGACTTGGTTCACACATCAGAGTGGGGCGACACAGCACGATGCCGAAATCGTGCTCGACGCTACGCACAGTGTAATCGGCACGTTCGGGGCTGCTGTGATGCGGCACGAGTGCGGAGCGCCCGACCAGTGTCCGCAATGCGGGTCCTACGCTCTGGACATTGGATTTGAGCCCGAACTGATGCCGCGTCCCTACATCCTGGAATGCGAAAATTGCGGTTGGCGGAGAGAGCAAGAGGAAGAAGCATAGGCAGAAACCAGGTGACAGACGAAGCGGTTTCAGGTTTTAAGATGCCGCATCGGTAAACCTCCCGTCTGGTCACCAGATCTTTGACCACGATGCATCATCGTCCGAATGCCCACGCCACCATCAGCGGGAACTCTTCTCGCCAGAATGCGCCACCGTGCGACCCAGCTCGCTCATTCATGACGACATCCGCACCTGCATCGCGCAGCGCGTCCGCCCACCTCCTTGCGTTCTCGAGGAAGAACGGCTCCTGTGTGCCAGCGACAAGGTATGTGCGCGGAAGCGGACTCGGCATAACGCCAGGCGGCTTGTAACCGCCGCCAGGCGAGGCGCAGAAGACCGCACCGTAGACATGTGGATGCCGAAGCCCAAGAGCGAGGGCCAGCTCTCCACCCGCCGAGACGCCGAACACTGCGGTACGTTCAGTGGGCAGCGCCACGCCAAACCGCGACTCCGTCCATCGGCGAACGTCCTCGACGAAGAACTTCTCGTGTGCCGCGAACCGCTCCGGCTCAAAGCCCGGTGAGTACTCATGGAGCCGCAGCGTCTCATCGGTCAGCCCATGTACACCGACGATCATTGTGGACGGTACGTCGGCCTTCTCGAGCAACCGGCCCCACTTCGAGATTCTCTGACCGTCACCGGCGAAGACGATTGCTTCGGGCGGGTCCGGTGGAACGTACACCGTGACCTGCCGTCCACCGTCGTACTCGAACGTCTCGGTGACAAACTCTCCCGAGACTGCGCCGGTGGGCTTGGCGGGCGCTCCGTCGGACTCACTTAGCTTGCGGTTGACGTGATTGCGTGCTTGCTTCTTCATGGCCTTGCCTTCATTTATAGAACTATGGTCGCCCCGTTACTAGGATTTAGGTTCTCGACCGGCGCATCAGCCATACGCTCATCGAGGGCGGAATCCGGAGTTTCGAGCGTGTCACGCCAACTCGGAAGTCACTCCAAAACGGGTTTAATGTCCGGGTTGGCGACAATACGACCACAATGGCAGGACATACGTAGAATGACCGTCAATGGAATAATTGCGCAGAGATGAGTCCCGTAGAGGATTTGTACCAGTCCCGCACAAATCGAGATCGGAATGGAACGGTCCCTGATGAGTGGAACGATGAACTCCTTCATCGTGATTTGGAACGTCTCATCAATGACGGTTTCGTTGAACGCATCACGAACCTTCGGGAAATCTCCCCCTTCGAACGTGAGCAGACTTGGTACAAAGAGATCGTTACGGGAAATGTCTACGTGTATGTTGCTGCTTGGGAACGGGGTGCTCCAGAATTTCGACGACACACGGAATCAGCTGCTGGAAAACAATCAGATTTGGTCCAGTAGCTGCGTTCCGGGCGTATGACCGCCTACTCGGAAACAATTCGGGGAAGGATCATTTTGGAAGATTATTTTCCGGATAGGCGACAATCCTCCCGCGCTCCTGTCGAAGTACACCTTGTCTGCACTTTTCGTACGGATACATCAACGCTCGTCGACACATCGGCGATTTGTCCGACACGGCGGAAAGTGATTTTGGCTTCCACTTCTCCTGATCTTTTTCACTTGGGGTCGAAGATCACGAAGTGGTCCGCATGACTGATGAAGACCTTCTTGAAGAGGGATGTTGGGAGCAGCCCATCTTCCCCTGGGATTGTGGCAAAGTTTCCCGTCTTGACTGGAGTCATGAATGGCACACCGCGCAACCAGCGTGTGCCGATCCGCAGATCCTGAGGCGGCATGTCTGTCAATGGCACCGCCGAACCGCTCATGGCAGCGCATTTTTTGGCGTTTTCCATCTGCTTCCAGAGCGGCGCTTCCAGATGGCCGGCATAAAGCAACGCAACATTGGTTCCGGAATCGAGCCGCAGGATCGTTCCCCGTGAACTGTCCGAATTCAATCGAACGGAGACCAGAACCGGCTGCGGGACCTGCAAATTCCCCGGTTGGGATTCCCGAGCCACCAGCGGCACTCGTTCGCCGAGCATCCGTTCGCGCATCGCGCGGCTCTCGTTCAGACAGAGGATCTTGTGTGAGTAATCGATGAGCACATCGAAATGCGCCAGGAAACTCTCACCGATTTTTCCGCGTACGTTTGGGTACAGAGTCCGGAGCCGCCCCAGATCTTCGACAGCCATCAACGGCCCGCGGACAGCCACAGATTCGAGCTCAACACGTTCAGCCACAGCCATTGCTGCCTCTGCATAATGAGTGACCGAAATGACTCCGATGGCATCCCGCGCTCGCAAACGGAGTTCAGCCGCCAGGGACGGCTCAACCACGGTCAACTGCGCTCCGGTATCTACGAGAAACTCGTACGGGCCGGAACCGTTAATCCACACCGGTACCCCTATTTGCGAGTGGTCGAGGGAGTGATATCGTACTGGCACGACATTCCCTGGACATGAAACTTCCCCGAACAATCGAGTTAAGGTCAGAAGCACGAACGTTATGGAGAGAATCTGCTGGCGGGCAGTCATCGAAGTTCACCTCGGCCGCATTGGCTGGGTGAACTCTCTGCGCTAGGAACTCCACTGTCCTGATCGCCGGCAGATCCTTTTCCTAGGGCGCCTTAAGTTTTTCCTAGAGGCGAGAGATGGCAGGATGACGAGCCCGAACCCCTGTGTTTTCAGATTCTGTGACGTAGAGCTCCGGGAGTCGGAACGGCGCGTGACCCGGGCCGGAGAACCGCTCGCGATCGAGCCGAAGACCTATCGGGTGCTGGTTCACTTTCTGCGCCATCCCGGCCGCCTGGTGACCAAGAATGAACTGCTCGATGCCGTGTGGGGCGATACGGCCGTCACGGAGAGCTCCCTGACCCGCGCCATCGCGCTCCTTCGCCGTGCGCTCGAAGACGACCCGCGCCAGCCACGGTTCATTGAGACCGTCTCGACCGCCGGGTACCGGCTGATTTGCGCGGTGCAGGCGGAAGATGAGTTGCCAAGCACTTCGGTCGCGACGGCCTCGGGCATCGAGCCACAGAAAAACGCGCCGGCCACCTCGAAGACCCGCATATTTCGTTCCCGTTTCTGGGTATTCGCGGGCATCGGCGCGATCGCCTTGGCGGGATCGCTCATTGTGGTCCAATATCTACACCGGCCATTTGAGCGTGCAACGGTGACCACGCCGGAAGTCCCACTGATGGCTGTACCCCTTACCGCTTATCCCGGTCTGTCACTCCAACCTGCCTTTTCTCCTGACGGGAACGAAGTGGCTTTCAGCTGGAACGGGGAAAAACAGGATCACTATGAGATCTACAGGAAGCTGATTGGGCAAGGGGAGCCGTTGCGCCTGAACACGGGCCCCCTGGGAGGCTACAGCCCGGCGTGGTCGCCAGACGGGCAATTCATCGCGTATTTTCGCCGATCAGCTTCAGGGAACACCGAGGTCTGCGTCATCCCGGCACTGGGCGGACCGGAACGGCGGCTCGCCGGCGTCATCCCTTCATCGTGGACCATGAACTTCCCCCACTCAACCCTCGCCTGGACTCGCGACGGAAAGTGGCTCATTGTGCCTGACTGGCCTGGCGAGGGCCAAAATTCCGGCATCTTCCTGATCTCTGTGGAAAGCGGAGAAAAGAGACGGCTGACTTCCACGAAACGCTTTGATGAATTTCCGAGTCTTTCACCCGATGGGCGCACTCTGGCTTTTGTGCGCGGATTCGAGATCGGTAATCAGGATATTTTCCTGCTCTCTCTTACCGAAGGATTTGAGGCGCAAGGAGAACCTGAACGCCTGACGTATGAGAACCGGCTGGTTGAGTCCCCTGTTTGGACACGAGACGGCAAAGAGATCCTCTTCTCTTCCGGCGGCTGGTGGGGTGAGCGCAGCATCCGGAGAATCGCAGTGGGCGAGCGGGGCAGTGGGAACAGCTATCGCCCCCGGGCAACATCTTTCGGCGAGGATGCGACAACTCTAAGCATTTCGTCCACCACTGGCCGGCTTGTCTACACACGGCTAACTCAGATCGTCAATATTTACAGGCTCGAGCTTTCGCCAACCGGCAACGCAATTGGCACGCCCCAAAGGGTCACGGCTACTTCGCGAGTGAACATCCAACCGAACTTCTCCCCGGACGGCAAGCGGCTCACCTTCACGTCGACGCGATCGGGCAACCAGGAAATCTGGTTAACTGACCTGGACGGACTGAACCCCCGGCAGATGACTTCGGTAGGCGGGGCCCTGACATCGGACTCAAGCTGGTCTCCGGATGGGAAGGCAATTGTTTTTAACTCACGGTGGAAAGGGCGGTCGGAAATCTATGTCGTCAATGTCGATGGAGGCATGCCGAGGGCTCTCACAAATGGACAGTACGACAACTATTGGCCGGCTTGGTCGCGGGACGGGAAGTGGATCTATTTCATGTCAAATCGAAATCGAGACGGGAGCCGTGGCGTCTATAAGATGCCGGCTGAAGGCGGCGACCCCATTCAGGTGTTTCCCCATGGCACGTGGGGATTTCCATTGGAGTCTGGAGATGCCAAATCAATCTACATGCTGGGATGGGAAGGGCGACCGGGGCTGTGGAAAGTCCCGATGAATGGTGGGAAAGGAATCCACGTGATGGGATGGCCCGACGTTCTGAATTATGCAGTCGCGGACGGCGGTGTTTTTTTCCTGGACGGGCAATGGGTGGATAACGCTCCCGCTTCTATCCGTTTCCTCGACTTCGCTTCCGGGAAGACAAAGCTCGTCGTCAAGACTGGAAAGCCTATATCGATGGGACTCGCAGTATCGCCCGATCAACGATGGCTCCTGTTCACTGAGGTGGAGTATTTAGGCAGCGATTTGATGTTGGTGGATAACTTTCGCTGATGTGGCAGCGCTCTGCATTCCTCGCATCGTTTCCCATGCCTGCTGGAGCATTCTGACTGATCGCGTGGTGCGCAGTGAGGGGAATTGACACGAATCTGGAAGGTCCGAACGGCAAAAGCAGGTCCTTCGCTGCGCTTGCATGAAAGGCGCAGAGGCAGGCTTTCGTCATCGCAAGTACAAGGTCCTCAAGGGTGTCGCTCACAACATTGGGCATTCCTTTACGAGTTTGATGAACTACTCGACCGATTGACAGATCGGTGACAGACGGGCATGACCCCGCCCGAGTTCTCTAGGGCGCTCGCGAGCGGTGAAACCTTAAGCGAGCTTAATGCTGCCAACGCGGCTAAATAGAGTCTGCGGCCTGATCGCGGTCGAACAGACCGGATTCTGTTATCGTCGCGTGCATGACAAGGCTGCGTCGAGGACTGGAACTTTGGGAAAGCAGAGATGGCGAGGTAGCGGTCCTCGGTTTGTGAGGCTCGGACTGAGACCGATAAGCCGGAAACGACGGCCAGCCTAGGCTCAGACTTTCTGTTAAGTGCCAGTCCCGTTTGTCGGAACTGGCACGGTTTTCCCAAATGACGACTAAATTGACGACCAAATTCAGACGGGCAAAACGGGCCGCCTTACGCGATTAGCCGCGCAGAATGGGGGCTCCGAAAGGCGCACCCGTCATTCCTCCATCAACCACCAGCTCGATCGCATTGATGTACGACGAGTCGTCGGAGGCAAGGAAAAGCACAGCTTTGGCCAGTTCTTCCGCTTCGCCCCAACGGCCCAGAGCAATCGAGGAGGAGACGAAGTCAGCGAGCTTCGCAGATTGCTCGGCTGTATCGTTGGCGCGGGGCCCACGCTTCCAGATGGGAGTCTTGGTTGCTCCGGGTGCGACAACGTTGACGCGAATATTGTGCGGCGCAAGATCGGCAGCGATGGCGCGCGCCATGGAGACGAGGCCGCCTTTCGTGGCTGCATATGCAGCCATGCCAGATTGGCCTAGATAGTTGTGCACCGACCCGTTGAAGATAACGCTGCCATTGCCGTTCAGCAGAGGTGCAGCGGAATTGACGGTAAAGAAAGCGCCATTCAGATTGGTAAAGATGATGTTCTCGAAAATGGCCTCGTCAGTCGCGCCAGTCGGTGTTTTGCCGGAGATGCCGGCGTTAGCGAACACGATATCAAGCTTCCCGAAATCCCTGGCGAGGGCTGAGAACAGTTGGTTGCGGTCTTCCGTAAGTGTGAGGTCGGCTCGATAGCCACGCGCGTTCGGTCCGAGCTCCGCGACCGCTTCATCGAGCGTCTTCTGGTCGCGGCCGGTGATGGCGACCTGAGCGCCTTCGGCGATAAAAAGACGGGCTGTGGCAAGACCGATGCCGCTATTGCCTCCGGTGATGAGAGCCTTTTTGCCTGCGAGTTTCATGATTCCTCCTGGTAGACGGGCATCAAATATGATGTCCGTCATACATATAGTATGATGACCATCATAGATGGAGGATGCAAACATTATGCGCTATCCCGCCGAAGAGACTGCCGTAAAGCATGAACGGATTGTGAAGGAGGCTTCCCGCCTTTTCCGCGAGCGCGGATTTGAGAATGTCAGCGTGGGTGAGGTGATGAAGGCCGCCGGCCTGACACATGGTGCATTCTATGCACACTTCAGGTCGAAGGAAGAACTCGAGGCAGCTGCGATTGCATACGGACAGAATGTTTCGGCCGGGCGCGCACGGAGCTATGGCGCGACGAAAAAGGGCCGGAAGGCGTATGCGGATCGCTATCTGAGCCCTGGGCATCGCGACAATCCAGGCGACGGCTGCGCCATGGCCGCACTGGCGCAGGAAGTGGCCCGCTCAGCGCCCGAACTCAAAGCAGCCTTCGAGCGCGGATTCGAGGAGATTCTCTCTGCCGCCGGCGGCGACCGTAAGGAAGCCATCTTCCAGGCAGCCGCGTTGCTCGGCGGCGTCGTACTGGCTCGCGCCGTCCAGGATCTGCGGCTCTCGGATGAGATTCTTCAGAGTGTGCGACAGAAGGTCGGCTGACGGTGGTCAATTCGTGGTAACAGGCCAATGCACACATTGAGAGTTCTATCGCACCCTCTTCGAAGTATTGTGGATGGAGTTGGCACTTTCACGAAACCGAAACCAGCGCAAAAACTTAACGCGGTTCTATTTTCCCAAAGTGCCACTCCATCCACGAAACGCCCAACGCCTGGTTGCTGCGTATGCTGACTGTCTCCTTTTCTCAATCTATTAAGCCGTTGTAGCTAAAGAGGATTTGTCGAACGCCTCTGCCCGGTTGACAAGAATGCCTCTCGCATCCAGACTCTCGTTATGCGACTGCCCGTCACCTGTCTCGTAGTAGTGAGTGCAATGTTGTGCCCGCCGTCCCGGGCGCAGGTGCCTGTCTTCCAGGTTACTCCCATCCAAAGCTCAATCCGGTTCAATATGACATCTTCGAGGCCCCTGACGGGCAATTTTGACAAATGGAATGCGACTCTGACCTTCGCGTCACCCGACCCTACGTCGGCCGTATTACAGGTTGAAATCCAGACAGCAAGCATGCATTCCAAGAACAACAAGAATGATGCCGAACTGAAGAGCAAGGACTTGCTGAACGTCGCGAAGGACCCGGTCATTTCGTTCAAATCCAACAAAGTTGCCCAGACGGGGAAAACCACCTACGACCTTGTCGGCACCTTCACCATGCGCGGCGTTTCCAAGCCTGCAACACTGAATCTGGTAGTCGCCGACCAGGGTGGTGGCTCAGGATACGTCCAGGGAGTCGTACCCTTCGACCTTAAGGACTACGGGATGACCAGCAGTAGGAAGATCGACGAGCACGGCGAAGTCGATCTCAACCTCAAGGCAAAGCAGGTGAGCGGACCCGAATTGATTCGCAAAAAGTTTCCGTAACGCCATGTCCGACTATTTTTCTCCACCGAAGAGAACTGGTTCTAAAATTCGCCCTCGCAGCGTAGTCAGGGTAGACCCGGATCAAGGATGCATCCGTGTGGCTGAATTTTTCATGTGGGTAAGATTAAGGAGGCTAAGTGTAGAGATGTTTGAATCGGAAGGTGAGGACTCTTAGGGTGGCCTTGACTACGCAAATTCCATCCGATCGTCCAGGTCAGAAGGATGGGGGTTAGTTCGTCTGTCCCCGAAAGGCCGTCCCCGAAAGGCCGTCCCACAGATGCACCCGATCCAATGGGCAGGAGTAATAACGACCCTGCCAGGCATGGCCGCTCGACTGATGAACCGCGTTCCAATAAATCGCATAGCGCCCATGGGCATGCCTCAGGGCCAATCCCAAGCCGTCAGCATTGTGAGGTGACGAGCAGATGCACGTGATTCGACATCAGGCAATAACCGATCAACCCCACCCCATGGAGTTCGATGTTCTGGCGTAAGAGATTGAGATACGCCATGCGATCGGCATCGCAATCCAGGATAAATCTCCGCGCATTGCCACGCTGGGTTACGTGGTGCGGAACATCCACAGCGATGACTCGAGCCAAACGCGCCACAATGATAAACCTAGCTGCACACCGCATAGCCTTAGCAGAACGCTGCACACAAGGTTTCGCGGAGACGCCCATTTCTTTAGTTCCAGTTTGCCTTGGTCCGGCTAAACTCTCGTTGAAATCTGGATTAGCTGAAGTTAATATTGTGCATCTTCACAGCGGCCATGGTGGGGGGCCTTGGCGACCGCAAAGATGAGGCTACACGAGCCGAGAAAAAGAGTTGATTGCCGCCTAAGCTCAAGAGGTCTTCAGAAAGATTCATGGGTACGTCCTGTCACCGGGTTTTTGCTGGAAAACAGATTCTTGACGCTAATACATTTGCCTCGTCTGGAATCATGCTCGCTTCGCCAGCAAACTGGGTCGAGGCGCTGCTGAAAAAGAACCACATCAAAAGCGAAGGTGTTCCAGCCGGAAAATTGGTGGGATGGTAAAAGCGGGACTTCGCAGATCACACTGGGACGGGGACCCTTTTCGAGAAGATTTGTCGAGAAGATTTGTGGTCATCCATGATAGGTAATGGTCAGTCCCTGGGATTCCGTCCGTCTCCGAGTTTCCCCCCTTCATAAATCCAACCAGACCCTCACGACATATCTTTGGACTTCGAAGACGATTAGGCTGGATGAGCGCCTCGGCGATATGGCAACAAGTGACATCATCAGAGCGCGGCTCAGCATCCGAGCGAGAATGTTACTGTCTTGACAGTTGATGTCACGACAGCTATAGTCAAAACATATGAAGCACTCCTCCCTGAGACCTGAGCAGAGGAAAAGATTGGAAGGGCCAGAAACGAATATGGGTCGGCTGTGCTTCCTGATCTCGAAGGATATGCGCACGGCGCTCGATCGCAGCCTCGCCGAATTCGATCTAAGAGCGCAACAGGCCGGGGTGCTTTTGCAGTGCTGCCGACTGCGTGGAGCAAGTCCCGGTTATCTAGCCTCGGCCGTGGGCACCGATACCGCCGGAATCACCGGTCTGATCGATCACCTTGAAAAGCGTGGCCTCGCGATACGCCGAGCGAATCCATCAGATCGACGCGCGACCATCGTCGAACCCACCGAGAAAGGCCGGAGTCTGTTACCTGGGATCAGCGGCGTATTTAGATCGCTTCAAGCTCAATTACTGGCGGGATTCTCAAAAGAGGAAGCGACTATGTTGGAAGCCCTCCTTCAACGGCTCCGGCGCAACGTCGAGGAACAACTCAAGGGAGGCGAAGCGGGATGAACACGAACCTGGAGGTCGACCCCTCTTTTCATGTTCTGATTATTGGCGGCGGGATCGGCGGATTGTGCCTCGCGCAAGGACTCAAGAAATCGGGAATCAGTGTTGCAGTATATGAACGCGATTCGTCCGCACATTTCCGCAACCAGGGATACCGCATTCGCATCAATTCAGACGGCAACCACGCATTGCATGAGTGCTTGCCTGGAGATTTGTTCAACCTGTACCTCGAGACTTCCATGCGAGATCGATCGGGCAATCGCGTCACGTTTAACCAGCAGTTGAAGGAAATTTCCTCGATGCCGTTGCCCGTCAAGCACAGCGCCGATATCTCGCGCACCAGTACATCGGTGAATCGATTGACTCTGCGCGAAATTCTGCTTGCCTGGCTGGAAGACAGGGTGCAGTTTGGCAAGGCCTTCGAATCCCTTGAGCAGTTAGAGGATGGACGGGTCCGCGCCCACTTCGCGGACGGCAGCTCTGCGACCGGAAACCTGTTGATCGGGGCCGACGGAACAAATTCCGCCGTCCGAAAGCTGGTGGCGCCCGACGCCAGGATTGCCAATATCGGTCAACGCATTTACGGCAAAACACCCATTACCGGCGAAACGACGGAGTGGGCTCCTGAAGCGTTTCTTACAGGCTGGCCGAGAGTCGCGGGTCCAGACGGAAAAGGCCTGATGGTGGGGGCATTCATAAAGCGAGAACCGTTCGCGAATGCCACCGCGAAATTTGCGCCGACTCTTCATCTCTCGGATACGCCGGACTATCTAATGTGGACCTTGAGCCCGCCACCGGGATTGGCGCTCACCGACGAAGAATTTCGCACTGCGGATGCCGCAGCTCTGCATGCAATCGCGCTGGAGCTAACAAACGATTGGCATCCGTCTCTGAAGCGGCTTATCGAGGAAGCGGAGATTTCCGCGACTTTTCCGGTCATGTTGCGGTCTTCGGAACCCGTTAAACCGTGGCAAAGGCCGAACGTCACTCTTCTGGGTGACGCGATCCATACGATGACACCCGGCCGCGGCGAGGGCGCCAATACTGCTCTTCGAGATGCCGAACTTCTATGTCAGAAATTGGCTGATGTTGCGACGCAGGGAGTGCCTCTGCGGCAAGCCAAGATCGAGTACGAAACAGAGATGCTGCGCTATGGCTTTGAGGCCGTCTCGAATTCGTTGAAGCGGCCATTCATGCTCAGGAAGCCATGATCCGCCCACCCGGGCCGGGTCAGGCTGCGGGCGCTCTAGCCCACCCTTCTCACAGAAAGTCGACTTAGAGGAATGTGACAAACTGCCTTTGGACAGGGAGACAGATCGGTGACAGAGACAGATCGGTGACGAGACAGATCGGTGACACGAGACAGATCGGTGAGACAGATCGGTGACGAGACAGATCGGTGACAGACGGGCATGACCCCGCCCGAGTTCTCTAGGGCGCTCGCGAGCGGTGAAACCTTAAGCGAGCTTAATGCTGCCAACGCGGCTAAATAGAGTCTGCGGCCTGATCGCGGTCGAACAGACCGGATTCTGTTATCGTCGCGTGCATGACAAGGCTGCGTCGAGTCGTTGCTGTCAATGTGCCCCACCACCTCACCCAGCGCGGCAATGCGCGACAATACATTTTGAACCGTGACGAAGATCGTGCTGTCTATCTTAAGCTGCTACGAGCGAACATCGAAGCCTGCAACGTGTCCCTGCTGGGTTATTGCCTGATGTCAAATCACGTCCACCTGATCGCCATTCCGACGCTGCCAGATGGACTTGCGCTGGCGTGCAGGAATGCTCATGGCAGGTACGCTGCATATTGGAACGCGATGCACGGTGCAAGCGGGCACGCCTGGCAAGGACGGTTCTATTCCTGTCCTCTGGACGAAGTACATCTGTGGGCAGCGTTGCGCTACACGGAACTGAATCCTGTCAGAGCTGGGCTTGTCTCCGAACCGGAGTGCTGGCCCTGGTCCAGCGCAGGGGTGCATTGTGGGAAAACACAAGCCGTCCCTTGGCTGGCTGACAGCCTGTGGCGAAATCGCTGGACGGTTGCGGCTTGGCGCGATTATCTAGCTGCATCAGAAGCAGAATCGGACTTGGCCGCGATCCGCCGGTGCACTCACACCGGTCGCCCGCTAGGGGACGCTGCGTTCATCTCGGAGCTTGAACAGACTACTGGCCGGCGATTGAGGCCGCAGAGTAAGGGTCGACGAAAAGAAAACACCCTGGATCCACGTCAAGCAAGTCTCGCGTTAGATGCACCGCCAGTGACAAGCTGAACCAGCAGGCGACCCAGACCGCTCCATTGATGCCCTCACGATCCTCGTCGGCATAGAGGGTCATGTCCGTCTGTCACCTGTCGCCACCTGTCGCCGGTCACCTGTCGCCGTAGTCACCTGTCGCCGTAGTCACCTGTCGCCGTATCGAATACGTATCCGATATCTGGAGGTAAAAAACCAAAAGTTGTTTCATATCGTTTGACAGCTCTCCTGTGGTCCAAGCAGACTGCGTGCCAGAGGATTGGCCCCCTCAACGGAGCTCCACTGTGCGACCGCCTGCCGCGGCAGGACAAGTACGGGCAGAAGTGCACGAAAAAATGGGATTTCCGGTAAATTCAACTGGCTGGGCGGTTGCACTGGGGAATTTTACCGAAACGAGACTTTTGAGGGACTTCAGAGGATCTCATCCCGGTGCCCGTCATCCGCCCGCACTGCTCGATGAGTGACTCGGCGGAGATAACCGGCCCGGTTTATCGCTCAGGCACGTTGGGTCAGAATTGAAGCTCAAGAGCCAGTTGCACCGATGGCGGTTGGCCAAGTGAGCCGGAAGAACGATCGTAGTCAGAAGGAGTACTGGCGCCCATGCATGCCGCGATTTCCGGGTTGGTTCGAAACGTGCTCCTAATCATCGGCGCGCTGTTTCCCCTCGTCGACGCTCCAGACAACATACCCTTCTTCCTGACGCTGACGATAGGTCTCTCTACCGAGAGTCGAGCGGTTCTGGCGCGCAAGATTGCACTAAACTCTTTTGCGATTCTTATTGTCTCTGTTCTTATCGGGACTCACATCTTGGCATTTTTCGGCATTTCCTTGCCGGTCGTTCAGGTGGGCGGCGGCCTCATCGTCACGGCAGTCGGATGGAAACTGTTGAATCAGCCAGATGATGACGGCAAGGCGCCTGAATCTCCTTCGAAGCCTCTGAAAGCCTCATATCTTTCCGGTTATTTGGCCAAACGGGCGTTCTATCCGTTGACGATGCCGCTGACCGTTGGACCTGGCTCGATTTCCGTAGCGATCGCGGTGGGTGCGAGTCAGGCGCTCGGGGGTGAGCCCCGCTGGGTTCTGCCCTTAGCAGCGTTCTTGGGATGCGCGGTAATAGCGGGCAGCGTCCTTGTGATGTATCGCTTTGCCGAACCCATCGGGCGCTTCGTGGGAGATACTGCAATGAATGTTATCTTTCGCCTGTCGTCGTTCATTCTCGTCTGTATCGGAGTACAGATCGTGTGGAATGGAACGAGTGCGCTGCTGCAGACGATCCTGGTCCGGCGGCCATAAGGTAGGCCGGGGACGTAACTGCAGATCCCTCGGCTACGCTCGGGATGACAAAGAGTAGGCCGGGCGCTTCCATAAACATCTGCTGATTGGGAGAACCGCAGATCTCTCCACTCCGCTGCGCTCCGGTCGAGATGACAATTCTGTGGCAAGTGAAGAGAGGTCGGATCTAGGGCTGTGGTATCCCACATCTGTCGCTGTCGTCAAATCTGCCCCACGCCGACTATTCGAAGGCTTGTACGGCGCCCTGGCCTAGCAGTTGCTCGGCGCGCTCGATGAAGCCTCGGTCGGCGGCTACGGTGAGCCCTTCGGGCTCCAGCATGACGCAGTATTCACCCCGGCTTTCCAGGTTGATCATGAGCCGGCCGGGCCCGGGCGCAGCAGTGATCATGGCCCGCAAAGAACCGAGCATGGCTTCGCTCGCGCTCTCCAGTGGCACGCGGATGCGGACGTTCTGGGGCAGCTTGATCCTGATGTCCTCTAACGGCTGCACGCTGGAGACGGAGAGCTTGGGCGCGGACTCATCGTCATCCGCGCGCAGCACACCCTTGACCAGTACCGGCACTTCGATCTTGAGGCTCTCACAAAGCCGCGCATAGTCTTTGGGGAAACAAATGATGTCGATCTTGCCCACCGTGTCTTCGAGCGAAGCCTGGGCGTACATCTCCCCGGAGCGCTTCGACTTGCCTACTTTGAGGCCGACAATGACGCCGGCGATGGCGAGCAGGTTTTCTGGTTCGCCGCCGCCGTCCTCGACGGCGCGCAGGCGGGGGAGCCTTCATCTCCAGCGCAGTCGCGGTGTCGACTACGTTCAGGTTGCGCAGCTTTTCGGCATACTTATCCAGCGGGTGGCCAGAGACAAAAAAGCCCAGCACCTCTTTTTCCGCCTGCAGCCGCTCGTTCTCATCCCAGTCAGGCGTGTTGGGCAGGTCATCGTTGCTCTTGTGGCCGTTGCTCCCCGCCTTCGAAAAGGCTCGCCAAGCCGGCGAAGAGGCCATGCTGGCCGGCAACCAGATCGCGCTGCGCCTGCTGCGCCCGCTCCATCGCCCGGTCGGCGACGGCAATGAGCTGGGAGCGGCGCCCAAAGCAAGTCGAGCGCTCCGGCCTTGATGAGCGATTCCAGAACGCGCTTGTTCATCAGGCGCAGATCGACTTTTTCGCAAAACTCCCAAAACGTAGGGAAGCCGCCATTCTGCTCCCGCGCGGCGATGATCGAATCGATGGCGTTGCGGCCCACGTTCTTGATGGCCGTGAGTCCGAAGCGGATGCCGGTCGCACTGGGGGTGAAGTCCGGCACCGGAAATCTGCACATCGGGAGGCTCGACGGCGATGCCCATCTCGCGGCACTCCTTGATGTACTTGACCACGTTCTCCGGCTTGGAGATTTCCGAGGTCAGAAGCGCCGCCATAAATTCGACCGGGTAATGCGTCTTGAGATACGCGGTGTGGTAGGCCAGCAGCGCATAGGCCGCGGAGTGAGACTTGTTAAAGCCGTACCCGGCAAACTGTTCCATCAGGTCGAAGATGCGGACAACCTTGTCCTTCGGATGCTTGCGCTGGATGGCTCCCTCGACAAACCGGTTGCGCTGCTTGGCCATCTCCTCGGGGTTCTTCTTGCCCATGGCGCGGCGCAGCAGATCGGCTTCGCCCAGCGAGTAGCCGGCGAGCACGTTGGCAATCTGCATCACCTGCTCCTGGTAGACGATCACGCCCAGGGTCTCCTTGAGCAGGGCTTCCAACTCGGGCAACTCGTAGCTGACGACTCTGCGGCCCCACTTGCGCTCGATGAAGTCATCAATCATGCCGCCCTGGATCGGGCCGGGGCGATAGAGCGCGTTGAGGGCGGTCAGATCTTCCACGGAAACGGGTTTATAGCGGCGCAGCACATCGCGCATGCCGCCGGACTCGAACTGGAAAACCCCGGAGGTGAGCGCGCGATGAAAGACTTTCTCGTAGGTCTCGGTATCGTCCAACGGGATCAGCGACATATCGAGCGCGCTTCCGCGCTTGCGCTCGATCAGCTTGAGCGCGTCATCAATCACCGTGAGCGTGGTGAGCCCAAGAAAGTCCATCTTGAGCAGGCCCAGCTTCTCCACCGCTTTCATGTCATAGGCGGTGACGATTTCATCGTTCTTGCTGCGGCAGACCGGGACCAGTTCGGTGAGCGGCTGGGGCGCGATCACCACACCGGCGGCATGCAAACCCGCTCCGCGGACCAGGCCTTCCAGCTTGCGCGCGGTGTCGACCAGTTCCCTCACCTGCGGCTCTTTGTCGTAGGCCTCCTGCATCTGCGGCGAATCCTGCAGCGCCTTGGCGATGGTGACGCCGATGGTCGCGGGGACCATCTTGGCCACACGGTCCACTTCTCCGTAGGGCAGGTCGAGCGCGCGGCCAACATCCTTGATCGCCGCGCGCGCGGCCATGGTGTTGAAGGTGATGATCTGCGCTACCTGTTCCCTGCCGTACTTGCGGGTGACATAGTCGATCACTTCTCCGCGGCGGTTCATGCAGAAGTCAATGTCGATATCCGGCATGGAAACGCGCTCGGGATTGAGGAAGCGCTCAAAGAGAAGCGCGTTCTGCAGTGGATCGATGTCGGTGATTTCCATGGCGTAGGACACCAGCGATCCGGCTGCGGAACCGCGGCCCGGCCCGACCGGAATATTGACCTCGCGCGCGTATTTGATGAAGTCCCAGACGATCAGAAAGTAGCCGGCAAACTTCATCTGCTTGATGCAGTCGATCTCCCGCTCCAACCGTTCTTCATAGTCGGAGATGGGCCGGCGGCGCAATCCCCGCTCACCCAGGACACGAATGGTGGTGTCGAGCCGCTTGCGAAAACCCACACGGCAAACCTCGGCGAAATAGCTGTCGATGGTGTGTCCCGGGCGGAACGGCAAACTCGGGGAAAGGATTGGTGACTTTGCTCAGCTTGAACGAACAGCGCTCGGCGAACTGCATGGTGCGGCTGACCACTTGCGGAGCATGGGAGAAGAGCCGTTCCATCTCGGCCGCGCTCTTGACGTAGAACTGATCGGTATCGAACTTGAAGCGCTTGGGATTGTGGATGGAGTCCGCGGTTTGCACGCACAGCAGCACCTCGTGCGCGTGATGATCGTCTTCGCAGAGATAGTGGCTGTCGTTGGTGGCGACCAGCGGGATGTCCAGGTCTTTCTCCAAGCGGAACAGGTCGGCGTGGATCTTCTTTTCCAGTTCCAATCCCTGGTCCTGGATCTCGAGAAAGAAATTGCCGCGGCCAAAAATGTCCTGGTACTGGGCGGCGGTGGCCCGGGCCTCCTCGTATTTTCCCGTCCATCAGTTTGCCGCACACCTCACCGGCCAGGCAGCCGGAAAAGCCGATCAGGCCCTGCGGCATGCTTGGCCAGATAATTCTTGCTGACCCGCGGTTTGCGGTAGAAGCCATGCAGCGAGGCCTCGGAGGTAATCCGCACCAGGTTGCGGTAGCCTTCTTCGTTTTCCGCCAAAACCAGCAGATGGTGGTACTTATCCTTTTCCGGGGCGGCGCGATGGTCCTCCTGGGGACAGATGTAAAGCTCGCATCCCAGGATGGGCTTGATGCCCCGGGCGGTTGCGGCTTCAAAAAAATGCACTGCGCCGTAAATGTTGCCGTGGTCGGTAATGGCCACGGCCTTCTGTCCGATGCTGTCGACGTGCGCCACCAGTTTTTCGACATCGCAGGCGCCATCCAGGAGCGAATAGTCGGTGTGCAGATGCAGGTGGGTGAACTCAGCCATGGGGATAGCTTTAGTTTAGTCTGCCAAGCTGATCCCACGGCGCGAGTTGGTGTGCAGAACTGGTGCAGGTTGAGGAAAAGCAGGGTTGGAATGGCCGTCAGGCGAACTTCCTGCAATGGGAGAAGTGACGCCTTGAAAGAAAGGGTGCGGATAGACTACGAGTCATCAATTACGACACAAGCAAAAGGTCAAGGGCAGGCTTGGTGCTGTTGACGAATTTGGGTCGTGGAGTCAGCGAAACGCGGCCGTCCTTGGCAAACAGGAAGTCATAGTCCAGGTGGCACTCGCCGCAGAGCCAGAAATGTTCAACCTGAACCTGGGCCCCGATTCGATGCGTCGTCCGTATCACCCTGCCATTACGAAGATAGTGAAGCTCCTTGCGGCACTCCGGATTCATACATTGGGAAATCATGTAGGACCTCTGGGGTTACTGCGGTAAGCATACTCTGGTTAGATTACTTCCGTGGTGTCCATGTGACCCAAAAGTTGTACGACGCCGGCCTCTATTTTCCACAGAGGAATCGAGATCGACAACGCGTCCAGGTTTATTCCGTCGCCAAAACACGGTGCACTACATAACTTAGATGCTTCGGTGGAAGAGAAGTTCCGGAGAAGGCAGCGCAGCGGGGCGCGGGGCGCGCCTTTTATATGACATTTTTTTAATGTGGGACCTTTAATTTTGCTTCAGGAGATCCGTCTTGCTCCAGCGGAAGCCCGGCAGAGGTAGATGTCGGCATCGATTCCTGTGGCGGCGCGATAGCGCGCATGGATCTCCTGGCGAAACTGGTCTGCCCTGCTTTCCTCCACCAGGTTAACGGTGCAGCCCCCGAAGCCGCCGCCTGTCATGCGGGCGCCATAACAACCGGGAAGGCTGGAGGCGATCTCAACCAGCGTATCCAGCTCGCTGCAGCTGGCCTCGAAGTCATCGCGGAAGCTGCGGTGTGCTTCCGCCATCAAGGCGCCGAAAGCCGCCAGATCAGCCACGCTCGAGCGCCGATGCGGCAAGTTGCACACGCTTGTTCTCGGTGATGATGTGGCGGCAGCGGCGAAAAACATTCGCCGGCATTTGCTGTCTGCATTCCATCAGCTGTTCGATTCGTGGCATCGCGCAGCGCCAGGATCGAGGGTATGGTGAAGATGCAGGATGCGTGTGCCTTCTTCCACTTCTTCGCGGCGCGCGTTGTATTGTCCGCCCGCGTGCTCATGCTTGACCATGGAATTGCAGATGATGAGCCGCACATGAGCGGGAATGGGCAACAGGCGATATTCGAGCGATCGGCAATCCAGCATCAAGGCATGGTCCTGCTGCCCGGCGCAGGCAATGAACTGGTCCATGATGCCGCTGCGCGCGCCTACGAAGGCATTTTCCGCGCGCTGGCAGGCAAGTGCGACGGTGGCCAGCGGCAGCGAAGCGCCGGCCAGCTCCAGCAAGGCGAATGCGGTGGCGACTTCGATCGACGCCGAAGAACTTAGCCCAGCGCCCAGCGGAACATCGCCTTCGAGCGAGAGCTCAAAGCCACCTACGACGCACTCCTTCCTGCGCCAGGCTCCAGGCAACCCCCATGGGGTAGTCGCTCCAATGTTTGCGGGCTGCGGCGGGCAACGGGTTCGCGGGATACCAAACCTCTTCGGCCATGTTTTCCGAGGCAATCAAAATCCGGCCATCGCTGCGCGAGCGAATGGTTGCGATGGTGCGGAAATCGATGGCCGCAGGCATGACAAAGCCGCCGCTATAGTCTGTGTGCTCGCCGATAAGATTCACGCGGCCCGGCGCCGCGCATCGCACCGCCGGTTCACCTGCCGCGAAATGGTGCGTTGCTACATCGTCTGAGGAGGCCATGGTCGATTTTCTGTGCCGTCTATTAATACCAGAGCCGGGGGGTAAAAGTATCCGCGTGAGTCGAGACAAACCGCAGATCCCTCATCGAACAAAATGTGCGGCTTTACAGGCTAGAACCGGAGCATTTGATCCAACAGCATGGTTGCGAACGGATCCTGACCGTAACTCTGAAAACGGAAGGTCGTCACTAGCATACGGCCTGGACCCTGTCGCAGTTCCGCGAGATAGGCACGGTTGGAGTTGAGCCAGCCGTAGAAGACGCCCGCCAGCACGTTGGGGGACTCTCCCAATCCGGCGATCACAAACTCCGGCGTAACCGAAGCCGCTTCCCAGCCCAGAATCGAATCATCAATGACCGGGGAGAGGGGCTTCCACAGCGGACCGGACGACAGAACCCAGTTGAAGTTGCTTACCCAGTCGCCCGCCAGGTCAGACCCTGCGCGGGGCACAATACTCAATGGATTCCCCCGGGGGAAGGCCTCCTGGCTTCCGGCGAGCAGCAACACCGTCCCGCCCTGGCTGAGTCTTGCGCTGGTCGCGTCATCCAGCGACGAGGAGAGCCACACCGCCTTGGCACTGGCGGCGTCATCGGTCACTGCAATGCCGCGGGCTGCGAGCGCGGCGCGTAAACTCTGCAGCTGGTTGAGCGGATCGTGGATGATCACGGTGACGGCGGAGACCGGAGGCGGTTGCGGATACACCGCGTAGCGATAGCGATTCTGCGCCAGGGTCACACCTGCGGTGCTTACCAGCTGCAGGCGTAGAAACTCGGGCGTCGCCGCCCCCACCTGCGCGGCTTTGAACTGCAGACTACCTTCCGCAGCGACACCGCCCGGCCCCGGTGTCTTGCCGAGCGGCAGCACTCCGGATTGTCCATCGGAAGTTTGCCACTGGATCGTCGCTCCGTCCAAGGAGGCAGTGGAATAATGCGACACCATGAGGGGGAGTTCTACCGGCGACCCGGCGGTGAAGTTGTGGCGGGCAAAGTTGGCCATGACCAGGTCGTCCTGCTGCAACATTCCCAGTTCCTCGGCAAATACTTTGGGCTTACGCCACATGCTCATCAGCCCGTTGGCTTCCCAATTCGCGTCGGTGAGCTCGGTGATCACGTAACCCTGGATGGTATCCCGCTGCCGCATCTGCTCGATCTCATACTTGAGCGCCAGGTACTCATGTTTCTCTGTAGCCAGGGCGAGCGCACCGTAATCGGGATAAATGCGGTCGAAGCCATAGGCATGCAGGCGGTCGAAGACTCCGGCCGCGCGGGTGAGTTCGCGTCCGGCGAAGTCGCGCGGGAACCACCAGGGCAGTTGGTCGCGAGGCGGCAATTGCGGCAGACCCCAGTTGCCGAACTCCGAAACCAGGAGCGGCTCCTGGCCGCTGGTGATGGCGTCGCCATACGGGCTGAAGAGCCATTTCGGCCGCCCGGCATATTCCTGCACCCACTCCGCCCAATTCTGCAGCGTGGTCGGGGATGGAATAGTAGGTGTGCCAGTCGGCGAAATCCGACTGCAGATGGAAGCCTTTGCAGCAGGCACTGTCGTCGGTCGATCAAGCGTCCCAAGGGCGCGGTGAGCTGCTTGAAATCCCGGAAGCTCTTCAGCAGCCACGCACGCTGGTTTGCCTGGGTTGAGTCCATCCCCCACTGCTCGTTCATGATGCTCTGAATCACGATGGACGGATGGTTCCAGTCTCGCTCCACCTCGGCGTGAAAAGTATCCACTCCGCGCTGGGCCGCTTCCGGGGTCCAATGGTAGACATCATTCCACACCGGGATCTCGTACCACACCAGCATGCCGGTTTCGTCGGCCGCTTCCAGATAGCGCGGATCCGGCACCTTGATGTGGCAGCGCAGCAGGTTCAGTCCCATGGCCTTCGACAACGAGCATCTCCTGGCGGATGAACTCAGCGGAAGGCGGAGTGTAGATACCCTCGGGGTAGAAGTCCTGATCGAGAGCAGCGCGCATGTAAAAAGGTTTGCCGTTCAGGAAGAGGCGTCCATTGGCGGTTGTCAGCTCGCGAAATCCAAAGCGCGTGTGCACGACTTGCCCTGGCTGCGTTACCTGGAGCGAATAGAGGTTGGGGTGGTCCCCGTCCCAAAGCATGGGACGGGCCACGTGCGTCTGGCCCCGCGCCATGGTTCCGTCCACGGCAAGCTCGAGCTGGGCGACGGTTCCGCCGTAGGGGTCGAAGAGTGTGGCCAGCAGAGGCTTCGCGTTTGCGCTGCCGCCCAGCTTGGCTTCCACGGTTACGTCGCCGCTGTTGTGCGGGGTGACGTGCACCCACGCAACGTAACGCAGGGGCACCGTTTCCAGCGTAACCGGCTTGCCATAGTCCGCTGGTCTGCACGTACCAGTTTTGCTTGCCGTGGGGAATTTCGTTGTAGTTCAATCTCTGCTCCAGTGGGGGGCTTCTTTGCGGACTGGGCGCAGACCTCTTGGGCGGCCGGAGTTCGTTGGGCATGGAACGGAGGCGGCATCGGGGGGTCAAAGACCCGGACCAGAATCTCGTTGTTCCCGGCATGCACCTTTCCTGTCAGATCGAAGGTGAAGGGCGTGTACCCGCCCTCATGTTCGCCCACCGGCTTGCCGTTGACCCACACCTCGGCAAGGTAGTCCACAGCGCCGAAATGAATCAGCTCCCGGGTGGACGGCTGGGGCTGGGGTAAAACAACGTTGACTCGATACCAGCCAACACCCGCATAGTCGCGAAGGTCGTCAAATTGCGCGTTCCAGGAGAGGCTGGCGCGGGCCGGACGCCACTTCGCTGCGCGATCGACGGTCGTGGCTGTGAAGTTGCCTTAGGGATCGGGACCGAACTGCCACAGCTGATCGATGGTCCGGCTCTGCGCGTGGAGGCCTACCGCCGCCAGCAGCAGGATAAAAGGGGTGATTGCCTTGACCGCTGTGCGCATGAACGAAGAATGCTCCCTTTCGGCGCGGTGTCATTTACCGCCCTCGAAAGCATATAGCAAGCGGAGAAATGCTTTGCGGCTAGTCTGAAACCCGTGGCCACCCGAAAGGGAAACCGCTGGCCCTACCACAAATGCCGGGTGCCCCATATCTCGCTCGTTTTTCGCGAGATGTGGGATTCCACAAAAGCTCATTGCCAGCCGCCAGTGATGCTTCAGAGCTTGAGGGAGAGATCCGCTGAATCCCACATCTCGCGAAAAACGAGCGAGATATGGGGCACCCGGCATTTGTGGTAGGGCCAGCGTTAGTCCACTAGAAATCGACGACAATCTTAGTACGGCGATATGCAGCAGATCCGATCTGATCCCCTTCGATCGACATCGAATCGACCGTCAGCTCATACAAACCAGGCGAAACAGGCGCAAGCTTTGCTCCGTGAACCTTTAGCGGTTTTGCGGTCGTCCGCAGTTGAATCGACGACAGCGGCGCATCTCGCGAAAAGTCAGCCTCCAGGACCAGGTTCGCCGCCGTGTAGGCGACGGAGATTATCTTGATTGCTTTGCTTGCTTCGCCTACCAGAGGAGCAGGCTCACTTACGCTTATGAGTACCCCGCCTTCATATCGAATAAGGCAATGGCTTCTGCCCTTGGGTAGCGCGAGGTGGAGCGTAGCGTGGGTGTCTTGCTGATGCGCTTCGCTTTTTACCTCAACCGGTTTTCCATCTAACTCCGCGCCGCCGAGATGGGCCCCCAATGGAATTTCCGGAGAAAACAAGAGCTCGAATGGACTACCGGAATTTTCCGTCTCCAGCTCCAAACCACCCGCTGTCCGGGCAAGAGTCATCGCCACAGTGCCGCCAGGCACCTCGATGTTCTTTATGGAAATCTTGTTCCAGGCGGAGGGTAGATGCGGTGAAAATTGCAGGCGATTGTCCTGCGCTTCCTTTACCAGGCCTAATAGGCCGCGCACGGCCGAGGAGAGGAAGGCAGCGGAAGACCAGGTCTGCTCGGGAACCGACTCTACTTGCTGATGATAAAAGTCGCCTGTGAGCAGCTCATGCATATGCCCCATGGAATCGAGCGTACCCCAGGCAACCAGCGAGCTCCAGACAGGGAATGCAGAATACGGGCGGTGCCCCGCCCAGAATGCCGATGCCACGCCTCCCGTGCCGGCCGCCGAAACGCTTCCGCTGGCGTAAGAGTCTGGGTCGAAGCGGGTAGAGCTTGCGGCTACTCCCCTGGTCCCCCAGTCGGTTTGGAAGTCAGAGGAAGCCAAATGATCGAGTATCGATTCCGATTTGCGCTGATCCAGAATGCCGACGAGGCGAACTCCACCATCGCTGCGCCGGAACACGGCGCGGCCTGCTTCGTCATAACCATCGATCCACGAATTCCGCGAATCGTCCCAATAACGATGGCGGAGGGAGCTCGTTGCTTTCTCACTCAGCCGCATCGCCTCCTGGGCCAGTTGCGCATGCCGGCTCAACTTGGCCAGCCGGCCAAACGCCGCGGAAGCCGCAGCCCAGCTGGCGGAAAGGCCGAGGTCATCCGTCATCCGGTCCTGTTCATTGCCCCCTTCTTTGGTGGAAGGGATGCGGGGAAGCCCGTCGTCCGGATTGAGTAAAGATCCGCAATAGCGATAGGCGGCTTCGATGCCGGACCAATTTTGTTGCAGAAATTTTGTATCACCGCTAGCCGAGACGTAGCGATCCAAGGTGACCAGGTAATCGAAGGTGAGGTCGACATGGACAAACATGTAAGGGTACCTGGTGGCCCAGTCGGCAGGGTCCGCGCTCTGCGAGAGCTCATGCCAGATCATTCCCGTGCGCGCATCCTGGTATTTGACGATGAAGGCAAGCGCCTCCTTTGCCCGTTCGTAGTCGCCGCTATTGACCAGGGCCTCGATGGCGAGCAGGCCGTCGCCGGCGAAGAACCAGGCATATTGCGGACGCCGGGCATCGCGGGAAGGGCCATATCCTGCAACCAGACCGCAGCCCAAAACCTCATTGCATACCCACGCCTGGTCGAGAGCGATCTGTGCCCACACGAGTTGCTGATTCACTGCATGGTCGGGAGTTTCTATCCGGAGAGTGCCGGCGAGCAGGTTCGCATAATGTCCGCGCGCCTCGGTCTCGAACTTCGTCTGTGCACCAAGCAGATCCCTCATGCGTACTGAGGGGTCAGCACCCTCGTCATTACGAGCAACAACCACAGTGGCTGACCGACCGGCGTCACCTCCCGCGCGGACGGCAAAAGCGATCTGCTTTCTCTGCGCTCCGGGTTGAGAGCTGTTAAAGACCTGATCGTGCGAAACCACACCCGGAGAACCAATCAATGCACCGTATTTGCGCATCCCTTCGTGGAGGATGTAAGCAGATGCGGCCGAATCCCAATGAATGTTCTGGCCGCCCAGAGCGGCCGGCCACATAAGGTCGAGAACCGGCTGGAAGTGGATAACGACGTCCACGGTGTGACGGCATTCCACCGTGTAAGTCAATAGAATGGCTTGCTCGTTGAGGGGTACAAAAAGTCTTTCCCGAACCACGAAGTCGGGACCTATATAAGTGCGGGTTACCGCTTCGGGTTCATAGGTAACTCGACGAAGCAGCGTCGAGCCTTCGATTTCAGTGGTCTGCTCCGCAGAGCGAAACCCGGGCTCATATCCGCTGATGAGTTGCAGGGGGTACGCCCATAGTTCCAGGCCGCTCGCTGCGTAGCCCATAACGATAGCCTTGCGTCCGTGGACGGCAACAAATCGTTGGGGAGAAACAGAGTCTGTGTCCAAGGATAGCTGTGCGGGGGATAGCTGTGCCGGCGCCCACGCCGAGAGCGAGATCAGCCAAACCAGAGCCAGCATCTGACCAGCCATCACCATGTGAGCTTTACCGTCTTCTCAACGTAGCCTCCGCCGGCGCCGAAATCAACTTGCAGCGGGCGCAACGATGAGCTGCTCTCCAGCGGCATCTGTGCACCGTCAATATGCAGTCTTACGTGGGTGTCGTTGACTCGCAGCATGACAGTCTGATGACTGTTGGCCGGGGCAGACAACGTCAACGTCAACGAATTGACCGACGACTCTTGGCCAATCACCTTCATCTGTTGTGTGGTTGCTCCAGGCTCGGGGAGAGCGTGGTCGAGGCCCACTTCTACGGCGGGCAATGGAATCCGAAGTTCGTTGCCAGCCGACTGCGCACCGGGCGTTCGCGAGGCCAGAACCACCTGTTGGCCGGTCGCTCGCACCGTCAGCATGGTCCCGTCGCGCTTCATTTCCAGATCAACCTCGCCGCCGGCTAAAGGAACATGATGTAGCGCAGCCTTATCCCACTGCGCCGGCAGACTCGGCGTAATGGTGAGCTTGTTGGCTGCGGCGTCCCACTCCAGTCCGAAGAGTCCTCTCAGGACAGGCGAAATAACCATGGCGGAAGACCACAGCTGATGGGAAGTGCTGCGCCCCAGCGGAGCGAAGAATTGTCCCGAGAGCAGCTCGGTAACCGCGCCCGGATCCTGGGCCCAGGTAAGGCCGGCGTTCTGCATCAGGTGCGCATAGCCGGAGAGGCCGCGGCCGTGGCGATATTCCGCAACGGAGACCCAGCCTGTGAAAAGCGGCCAGACCGTGCCCTGGTGGTAGCTAATGGGATCGTAGAAGGAGACGCTCGGACTCAGATCGCGGGTGCCCCAATCGGTCGAAAACTCCGCCCCGGCCCAGCGATCCAGCATGGGCTCGGCGTGCGCGAGTTGGTAACTGCCGTCCCATGCCGCGACTGCGGGGTAGATGGTTGGGCTCGTGTCGGTGGCGCCATCGGCGTTCCGGCTAAAGGCATAAAAGCCCTGGCCTGGAAGCAGATATTCCTTTTCGATCGTCGCCCCAATTTTGCCGGCTCTTGCCGCAGCCTGCCGGGCAAGGTCTTCATGCCCGGTGGCCCGCGCCAGACCGGCCATCGCGGTGCTCGCCTGCTGATCGAGTGCGGCCAGATAGATCTCCTGATGGGGCATGCCGGGCGGCCATGATTCAACCCAGCCTGTCCCCTCGGTGTTCTCGTAGATGCCGTCGCCGTCCGAATCGTGGGCACACTCGAATTTCCAGGTAAGCTCCAACGCCTGCCAATGCTTTTCCACGAAGCCGATGTCGCCGCTCACCTTCATATAGTCATGGATCGCCATCAAAAGAAGAGGATTGGCGTCTGCAGATGCATACGCATAAGGCAGATTTTTCCAATCCACCAAATCCGCGGTCTGCGACCATTCGTGAAGAATCTTGCCCTCAGGGCTCTGCCTGGCGAGCAGGAAATTCAGTTCGTCCCGGGTGAGCTTAAAGTCACCGTAACTGTTCACCGCGTAGAGAGTCCACAGGGCATCGCGGCCAAAATACCAACCGAAGCCCGGTCTGGCCGAATCCCCGGAGGTATAAAAGCCGGCGGCTAAAGCTGTCTCCGCGTGAGAAGGCGTGGTTTCGACGCGCAGCTGGTCGATTGCCACTTCAGCCCAGGAGAAGGCCTGATTAAGTTTTTCATCCGGAGTATCAATGCTGAGGTGCTGGGCGGAAAAATTGGAGTAATACGTCTGGGTGTCGTTGAAGAGTGCCTGGAATTGGCTGTTCAGGCTTTGTAGCCGGGCTCCCAGCGCGGCGCTCGACGCATCCGCCGCGGTATCGGCCGTCGCCATCAGCAACGGAAAAAACTTGCCTGCGTCGGTGGCTGGATCAAAGTGCAGGACAAATTGCACCGGGTAGTTCTTAGGGCGCTCCTGGTAAGGGGCCATAATCCCATATTGGGCATCTGGCATCGCGACTGCGGCTGCATGATCGGGAGCGTTCAAGTGAAGCACGTAGAAGCCAGATTCTCCACTCTTGACCCACTCGGGCGAAGGCCGATCGTCGGAGAGTGCAGGCCACATGCGCTTCATCTCCGGCGTGAAGCTGAAAGTGAGGGTCATCGGACGCACGGCCTCAATCTGGTAAAAGGCTAATGCCCCAACCCCATCCGGCGCCTGCTGCGGAGTGAACAGAATCTCCCTGATGGTGAAATTAGCGTGAGAGAAAGTAATGATGGTATGGCCCGGTCGAACCTCGATGGTGGCCGCCTGCTGGTTGACGTCAATCGGGACCGGATAGTCTTTCATGTCGGCTTGAATGCGCAGGTCACTCAGGATCTTCCAGGGAAAAATCCAGGCTTCGAAGGATCCGTCCTGCTGACCGAGCAGGGCTCCGCGGGGACCAGTCACGGTGAAAGGCTTCTGCGCCATGATGTCGCTGCGGATGGCGAGTTGGCCTGACTGGTGGAGCTTAAAACGCGAAAGCGCATGCAGCGTCGTGCCCGTGCCGTCAGGGGTCTGCGCAGCCAGGAAAGCAGCGGAGTTAAGGAGAACCAACAAGGCCCAGAACTTCATCGTTCCACCACCATCGAGGGCAACTCTACTTTTTTCCTGTGGTGCCAGTTGGCGGAACTGGAAGGCGGCTTGCTAAAGCCGCCTTCCATTAACTTAGAAAGAGAAACGCCCTGAAAACTGCAGACGGCGCAGCGAGGTTCCATCCTGGGTCGAGCGACCTGCAGCCCAGCTAAAAGCTGAACCGGCCGGCAAATTGCAAGTTACGCATCGACGTCCCCTCCTGGTTGGAAACGGTGCTCGAGATTTGGCCGGCACCCGAGTTCTGGCAATCGAAGCACGAATTCACACCGCCAAGATTTACGTGATTGAAGACGTTGAAAGCCTGAGCGATCAACTGAAAGTGCACGCCTTCCCACAAGGTAAAGCTCTTCGCAAGCGAGGCATCCACGTTGCTGAAGTTGGGTCCCCAAAGCGCATCGCGGCCGACATTGCCCCAGGTTCCCACCGCCGGGCGAGCGAACGGGCCGTATGAATTGGGAGTGGTTGGGGCTGGATCATTCGGAGAAGACAGCACATAGGGTGAAGGAGTGAAGTACTGCACGTAGTTGCCGGCTACGTTGTAGGAGCCCTGGTGAGGACCAAACTTGGCTACCTTGTTGAGGAAGCCGGTGCACTGGTCGTTGTCATTGTTGCAGTTGAAATAGTTTGAGGTAAAGGGCAGCCCGCTCTGCAGCCTCCACGACGCGTTCAATTGAAATCCACCGATGATCTGGTTTGCCCAACCGGGAACGTGGGAAGCGAACATCTGGTCCCGGCCGAACGGGAGGTTGTAGTTTCCGGCGAATATGAACGAATTGCGGCGGTTATAGTAACTGTTTCCCTTGCCTATTCTGGGATCGATCAGGAATTGATAGGACTCGTGGGAGAGTGCATGGGACCACACGTAGTTGGACATGAATTGCAGACCCTGGCTGAAGCGTTTATTGACGACCACCTGCAACGAATGGTAGTTGCCAGTCGCCTGGGCCGGATAGTAGTCAATTCTTTGTTCCCATCCATAAGGCGCCCCATACTTGACGCCGAGCTGTTTCTGGGCCGTACCGTCGAACCAGGGGCTTCGTTCCGATTGCGTGTAAAGGCACTCGGGCGGAACGCCGGGCTGACCTACAGGTTGAACCCCCTGCGGATAGGTGGAACAACTTCCTCCAGCCGCGGTTAGATGGTTGGGGTTGACCTGGCTAAAACCACTCAGGGTTGGCTGATTGGTGTTATAGCTCGGTGAAGAGTCGTACATGTTGTGATAGGCCTGGTTGCCCACATAGGCCACCTGCAGGGACATGGAAGAATTGAGTTCCTGCTGGACGGTCATGTTCCAGCCCATCACGGTCGGAAGTATGACTCTTCTGGGGCGCGCAGACTGGCTAATCCCATCCGGGAGTGGATAGAGGCCGTTGGCTGGGATCGCGGGAAAGGTATAGCCGGGAGGTCCCTGGGTGAGATTAAACGCGTATCCAATATTTCCGCCGGTGCCGAGCGTCTGCTGGATCTGGGTCGGAAACGAACCGGTGAGTATCTCGCCGAAAGTGTTGCCCGCCCAGCCTTGACCGTAGACAGTGCCAAAGCCGGCGCGGATGACGGTGTTGGGTCTCGCTTGATAGGCAACACCCAAGCGAGGTGCAAAATTCTTGTAGTTTTGGGCCACGTTCATGGCCTTGTTGATACCCCCGATGCCGCCAATGAGGATGTCACCATTATTCAGGTCAAGCAGGCCGCCGGAGCCCGCCTGGTCACAGACTCGGGGGTGTAAAACTCCCACCGGAGACCATAGTTGAAGGTGAGTTTCGGGGTCACGCGCCATTGGTCCTGGGCATAAAGAAAGAATCGCGTCTGCCGGGTCTGCGCGTTAACGTCTGCCGTCTGGGTGCGCCAGAAGAGAGAGGTGTCGCCCAGCAGGAAGGTGGCCCAACCCAGGCCGGGCGAGGAGGAAGTTCCGCTGCCGCCGGCTACCGTGCCTGAGGTGGTCGAGTTAAAGAACTGAAAAGTGCCTGAGCGGAGAGCATTACTGGCGACCGTAAGCGAATGGTCCTTGGCATAACGAAAATCTCCGCCGAACTTAATGTTGTGATTGCCTAGAGAGTGCGACCAGTTGTTCACGAACTGATACTGGCTTTCCTGCTGGAGATTTGGGTTTGCGGTCGTTCCCAGGAACTCCGCGTTGCCTTCGTTTTGTCCGTTGGCTGGAACTCAATTTCAAACTGGGGCATACCGCCATAGAGCGAGAGCGGGGTGCCGTTGGCGTTGGGGATACCTAGCATATTACCCAGTGGCTTGTTGGCATCCGGGCCGAGAACAGTGTTGTAGATCCGGTAGTAGCCAAAGCGGAAGTCGGTCAGCCAGCTAGGCGAGACCACATAGTCTCCGCCCGCCGCAACGCTCTGGTTTCGTCCCGAAGACGTACCGGCGAAACCTCCTGAGCCGTAACCACCTCCACCTGCGGTGCCGAAGTAAGGAGCGCCCGAAAGGCTAGACCCAAAATAGGTATAGCGGCCCAGGATGTGCAGCTTTTGTGTCAGCTGGGTATCTCCGCGTACATCGAACTGGTTGGTGTTAAAGATTCCCGATCCTGAAGTGGCATAGTTATTGAAGGTCTGGCCGGGCGCACCAGCGTTAGGGGCGGGGAGGAATTGAAAAAATTGACCGCGGGTGCGGAAAGGCTGGCCGCGGGAATGATGTTGCCGGCAAACGGAGTGCGCCCACTGTTGCTGGTGTCCGTCAGGGCTGTTGGGCTTAAAGGCCTGCCCTCCTATCGCCAGGTAGTCGCTGAGATCGCAGTTCCCGCCAGAGGTGCACGACGACCTCGCCAGGGCGGTAGGCACGGTGGTCAGAACGGAACTGCCCGATTTTTCCCGCAGTCCCTGGTAGTCGCCGAAGAAGAAGACTCTGTCCTTCACCACCGGCCCCCCCACCGAACCGCCGAATTGATTGTGCAGCGTCGGGCTCAGGTACTTGCCGGTTAGCGAGTTACGCGCATTGTTGGCAAACGGATCCCGCGCCTGCTGGGCATCGGAGCGGCGATATTCGAAGGCCGTCCCATGAAAGTCGTTGCTTCCGGATTTGGTTTGAGCAGTGACCAGGCCGGCGACCGCCTTGCCGAACTCCGCATCGTAGTTTTGCGCGGTTACCTTCATCTCCGATACCGAGTCAATGTTCGGATTGATCACGGCGACGCCATTGATTGGATCCTGGTTGTCCGTGCCGTCGAGCTCATAGCCGGTGGCAAAGGGCAGCTGGCCCTGCACTTCGATGGATTCACTGCGCTGCGGATTACCGCTTCCCTCCGACGGCCCCCACCCGATGTACGAGGTGCCGGGAGTCAGCAATTCAAAGGAGGTGAAGTTGCGATTTAGATTGGGCAGGTCCTGCAGCGCGCGCTCGTTTAAAATAGTGCTCACGTCGGCGCGGGCTGTCTCCAGTAGTGGGGCTCCGCCGGTCACCGTAACGGTATTCGTCACCTCGCCGACGGTGAGCTTGATGTCGACCTCGGGCTGGGTGTCGACGTAGACCACAACGTTGTCGACCGAAGTCTTGCTGAATCCCTTGGCTTCCGCAGACACCTGATAGGTGTCCGCGATCAGGTGTTGGACGAGGTATCCACCGCTGGCGTCGCTTTGGACGGTGACCGACGTGTTCTTGGAAACGTCGGTGACTGTAATCGTAGCGTTCGGCACCACAGCCCCGGTGTTATCGGTGATGGTTCCGAGATCGATCCGTACACCGCCTGCGCCAGCGCGGCCGGGCCAGCGACGAGAGCCATACAAGAAACAGTAAGTAGATGGTTTTGCTGGCTTTACGGTACGTTTTGCGGTGCATATCGCTGCCTCTCCAAAGGGTTGACAAAGGTTTTTAACTAGCCTGCTCTGTTAATCGGCAAGCTTGATGAGACGGATATTTCCCGTCGATACCATCGGCGGTTCCCGTTTTCGCATCGAACGTATAAAGTTGCGTGTGGGCGGACGTTGAGCTTTCGTCCTTCTCCCAAAACAACCTGTGACGCCTGGATTGACTGCCTTCCAGCGCCCCACAAAGACTCCTCGTAACCGCAAT
>CAVWRV010000012.1:0-665757 GCA_963757515.1 uncultured Acidobacteriaceae bacterium
GACGAAGTGCATGGCCGCTGAGTTCATGCAGTAGCGCAGACCCGTTGGAGGAGGGCCGTCGTTGAAGACGTGTCCCAGATGAGCGTCACATTGTCTGCAGATGACCTCGGTTCGCTCCATTCCCAGGCTTCGGTCCGTAGTTTCAACAACATTCTCTCGCGCAATCGGCTGCCAGAAACTCGGCCAGCCGGTGCCGGAATCAAACTTGGTGTCCGAACTGAAGAGAGCCGTGTCGCAGCAGATGCAGCGAAACAGACCGCGATCGTGAACGTTCAACGTATCACCGGTATAAGGCCGCTCCGTGCCCGCGTGGCGAGCTACTTCGTAAGAGATCGCGGAGAGCTGTTGCTGCCATTCCGCGTCCGTTTTGACGACCTTCGGAACCTGAACTTTGCCGGTCTTCTTGCCGTCCGCACCAAATTGAACGATGGTCACCATACCCGGAGTCGTGTTTGCCGCTCGCGGCTGCCGCAACGCCCGGCCGCTGCAAAGACCAGAGTGCGAGGGCCCCGCAAGCACTGGCCGAGGTGGCCAGGAACACGCGCCGGCTAAGTTTTCGTTGTTTTTGTGAGTCGCTCATAAAGCTGTCCTTTTCTCGTTTAACCGAAGGTGAAGGAATACGCCCGTACCCCCGGCACCAGGAATTCTATTCTGAAGGTACGGTCATGAATACTGCCTTGCTGACGAATCAGTTGATACAGCCGATCGCCGGTGACGACGCCGTAACCCTCTGCGTCGGTATCTACGCCATGGTCGGCGCCCGGCGCCTGCCCATCGAGGGTCACCCGGAAACGCACAGGCTTACCGTCCGTGCCCGGCCCTAAGACCAGGTGAAGGTCGCGAGCGTGAAAGCGAAACGAGATGACTATCCGGCGCGGCAAGCGAGGTCGCGACCTGGTCCTCGTCCTTCCAATTGCCGGCGAGCGCCCATTGGTTGAGCTTCAGTCCGGAGGGAGTTTGATACGCCTGAGGATCATCCTGATTCAATCCGCCGGGAGAGGCAAAGTTCTGCCGCTCTGGCATATCCGATATAGGTCTCAGGAGATTGAACATCGTCCGCATCGGCTGCAGCTTCCGTACCGCTGGCAGCTATTTTGGTCGCGGTCTGGGGAAGAGGCGCATGGTTCGCTTCCTCGAGCAGGGTCCGGATCCACTTTTCAGACTCGTCGTAACTGCCCTCGCCAAAGTGGTGAAAGCGGATTTGCCCTGTGGCATCGATAAAGTAGTCAGCGGGCCAGTACTCGTTGTTGAAACTGCGCCAGATCTTGTAGTCGTTATCCATCGGGACTGGATAAAGGACGCCGAGATCCTTCACCGCTTTGCGGACGTTCGCCTCATCCTTCTCGAAGGGAAACTCAGGCGTATGCACGCCAATGATGACCAGGCCGCTGTCTTTGTATTTCTCATTCCAGGCCTTGATATAGGGCAGCGTGCGCAGGCAGTTGATACAGGAATATGTCCAGAAATCGACCAGAACCACTTTTCCGCGAAGCGACTCCAGCGTGAGCGGCGGTGAGTTGATCGGTAAGTTGATCCAGGCCGTGGCTCCGGCAAGACGGGAACGGCCGAGTCGGAGACGTCGATGGTTTGATTGAGCACGATCTTTTTTGTTTGATTCGAGGGATGGAACCGGTCGACCAGGCGCTGCTCCAGACCGCCTGTGCTGGCCAGGGAAAGCCGGGTGAGCACGCCACGGTCCAGTCCAAAGGCAACCGCGGCCACCGCAGCCAGTACGGCTACGCCAAGCGCGCGGCGAATCCACTCCTCAACTCCCAGTCCACGCTTCATGGCGGCGAAGATACGGCCACCGGCGAACAAAGCGATCGCCAGCGAAGTCGCTGCTCCGGCGGCGTAACTGAGCAGGAGTATGACGGTATGGGTGCTTGCGCCCTGCAGGGCTGCTCCGGTAAGAATGAGACCTAAAATCGGCCCGGCGCAGGGTGCCCAGAGCAGTCCGGTGCCAATACCAAGCAAAAAGGAATTCAGGACACTCGGACCGGAGTCGGAGTTTTGTGAGAGCCGATTGCCCAGTTGCACCAGCGGACGCGACAGACGCTCGGCCAGCGACGAGAAGAGCAAGGTGAGGCCGAACACGCGCAAAGAGGATCAGGGCGGCGATACGGCCGAACTGGTTGGCCCGTACCGCCCAACCTCCGCCCACCGTCGCCAGGCTGGCAACCAGAGCAAACGTGATCGACATACCGGCAAGCAACGGCAAACCGCTCTTGCGGAAGGGCTGATCGGAGCGCGCGAACACGAACGGCAGCACCGGCAGGATGCAGGGGCTGAGAATGGTGAGCACCCCGCCGAAATACGCTAAGAGTAAGAGGAACATTTTCTTGCCATCGACCCAGATGAGACTACAGAAGGACCAAAGAGGTTACGAGTATTACACCGTTTTGGTTTTCCGGCCGGGGTCTTGGCTTCAGAATTCGATCCTCCCCTGGAAGGCGATCATGCGTGGGGAGCTGTCGCCGCCGAGGCCCACACCCAGCAGTCCGGTAGGCGGGGAAATGGTGCTGGTTAACGCGCCAAAGCCGGTTTGGGTTGACGGTTTGCCCGGAGTGCCCGCCTGATTGCTGGGCAAAGCAAAGTTGGGATGGTTGAAGAGGTTAAAGACCTGGGTATCGAAACGTAACGTTACGTGCTCGGTGATAGGAATCTTTTTCGTCACGTAAACCTCGGAATAGGTGAAATGAGGTCCGCGATAGTTATTGCGGCCTGAGTTGCCGAACTGGCAGTTCACCGGCGAATCTCCTCCGGCGCAGGCGCCGGTGCTGGGATCGACCACCGAGGCAAAAGCGTCCGGGTTGAGCCACTGACGGCTGCCGGTTTGCGTCACCCCGGCGACTGCAGTTTTGCGATAGAGCGGAACCCCGGGAACCCGGTTGGCAAATTGCGGCCCGCTCCCCTGAAAGATACCGTCGTTGTTCGCGGTGTAGGGTGCACTCAGCACGCTAAAGGGCACTCCACTGTGCAGGAATGCTGTCTGCGATACTTGCCAGCCGCCGAGCATGTACCGCAACGGCGTGTGGCTGGAATGAAATGGAATCTCATAGATGCCAAAGGCCGAGATGTTGTGCCGTACGTCGTAGTCGCAGTTACCGTATTGCTTGCGCAGGTCGCCTGGCAACGGATAGAGAATGCCGAGACTGGAAAAGGGAAGCAGTCCGCCATTGGATACTTCATCGAGACAATGGCTGTAGGTGTAGTTTCCCCGCAGCGTCAGACCCGCCGAATTGTTTGGTTGCGCTGGTTTGCAGGCCGGTATAGTTGCTGCCCGCATCGGTGCGGAATTCATTCACGCTGCCAAAGCGCTGATCGAGAGGCTGGTTATACGCAAAAGGCGCGAAGCATCCAGCGCACACTGTCTGATACCCGTTCAGCTGCACCTGGTATGGCTCATGCACGGCGCGGGTGCCCACGTAATCGACCCGCAGCCCGCCCCGCGCTCCTAACTCGCGCTCGATGCCCAGGCTCCATTGCAGGAAGTATGGCGTCTTCAGCGTGCCGCTGGGAAACGTGTTCAGGCCAACCGCCAGGGGACATGTAGGAGCGCCCGCAGGCAGCCCGGCGCACGGAGCGCTCCCCGAACGGAAGACGGTTTGGAAGGACTGGTTGGCATGGCCGGTCGCGTCGACCGCACTGTTTGGGACTCCTGGGGCAATGCCAATGCCGCCAACTTGTCCGTTGATGCCGCCGACGAAGACTGGCGCATAGGGAGCATTGGTGGCGCCGAGGTCGGCAATCTGCGCCGGAATAATGTCATTGAAGACGCCGCCTCCCGCGTGGACCGCGATCTTATCGGACAGCTTGTAGGCCGCCGAAGCGCGCGGCTGCCAGCTCAGCAGCGGAGTGCCGGGAAACAGCGTGCGCACGTTGGTCTGAATGGCCTGGTTCAAGGGCTGATTGACATCGTGAGCCAGATCAAGGAACGATCCTCTTGGCCGCGCGAACAGGCCGTGCTGATTGACCGGATTGGTATTCCAGGTAACCCGCAAACCAGCCGTCAGGGTCCATCTCTGGCTGGCCTTGAAAGTATCCATGGCGTATAGGTCGAGGTTGCCCAGAGCGATGCGCTCCTTTTGCGTAACCGGAAAAGCTGCGGTTGCTGTGGACGCAGCGCCGTAGGTAAACTGCGCCAGATCGTTATAGATCACGCTGGGCACAACCCCTTCGCCCAGATCGTAATCACTTATATCCAGCCTGCGGGAGTTTTCTCCGAACTTGAAGCTATGGCGTAAGTGGGTCCAGATGAGGTTGTCGTTGATCTGCCACTGGGTAACTTTGCGGCCCTGGGTATACGTCTGGTCGTTCCCACCTAACGTAGTGAACGGTGCATTCGAACTGCCTCCGGCCAGCACGATCGGGAACGTCTGCAGCACCTGGGAGTAGTTATTGGGCAGAAAGAGGCTCGAATACCAGCTTGCGCCAGGATTGAACTGGTTCACCAGCGAGGGCGAGAAGAGGTGCGTGTAGCCGAGGACAAGGGTCCTCTGCGGCTGCGGGGAGTAGGAGTTGAATATGGGATTGATGGCATCGGTGTAGGCAGCCTGCAGACCCGTGTCCTGCTGAAAGCGGTACCACACGCTGTTGTTCGCATTGAGCGTGTGGTCGATCTTAACCACGATCAGATTCTCGCTGTCGATATTGTTCAGCGACTGCGTGCGTTTGTTGGCGCAACCAGATCCGTTGAAAGGTTGGTCGATTGTGTTCCGGGGAGCAATACTCCGCTCGCGTCCAACGGACAAGTGAGAACCGGCGTCGGTGTGCCTGCCGTGTTACTGTAGAGCCCGAACATCTTGCGGTAGAAGGCTACTTCCTCGGGCTGCGCAGGCAGCAGTGTTCCGTTGATCGGATCGGACCCGCCCAGCGGCAATTGCTGCAACACATACTGCTGATAGGCGGGCGAGGGCACAGTGGTTCGGGCAATCAGCGGAAGCGCGATGCGGATGCCTTCGTAGTGGGTGAAGAAAAAAAGCTTGTCCTTCAGCATCGGACCGCCGATGCTGACCCCGAATTCATTCACTGTCGAGCGCGGCTTGCGGGCGATATTTCCCGGCGTATCGTTGGCGTGGAGAAAGTAATCGGTGGCGTTGAACAGGGAGCCGTTCCAGATCTCATACGCGTCTCCGTGAAAGTGGTTCGATCCCGACTTGGTAAAGTAGTTGACCTGCGAGGCTCCGTAGCGTCCCTGATCGACCGCGTACGAGTTGGTATTCACGGTCGCTTCCTGCAAGGCGTCCAGTCCGATAACCAGGTTGGTTGACAGGCCAATGTTCAGCCCGAGGAAAGGATCGTTGGCGTCGAAGCCGTCCAGGATATAACCGTTGGAGGTGGCCGGCAGCCCGTTGAACTCGACATTGCCATAGCCGCCTGCGGCCTTGGCGTCGTTCGAGGAGCCCGCGGTATTCATCAGCGCGCCTTGCGCGAACTGCGCGATGTAGGTCAGGTCCTGCCCCGGATTGGGCAGGTTCTTAATGGTCTTCGCTTCCAGCGTGGTCGAAGTATTCGGATTCTCCAGGCTCATCAGGGCAGATTGCCCGGTCACTTCCACGGACTGGGAGATGGCCGCGGGAAACAGGGTGAAATTGACCGCGGCCGTCTGTCCGACGGAAACACTCGTGGGCTGCGATTGTCCCAGCCCGAATCCTTCGGCGCGAACTTCAATGCGGTAGGTCCCCGGGTTCACCTGAGAGAAGAGGAAGCGCCCGTCCAGGTTGCTTTGGACAACGCGAACGGAACCGTTGTTTACCTCCGTTGCCTTGACCTGGGCATCGGGAATAGCGGCGCCGCTCTTGTCGAGGACAACGCCGGCGAGCCCGCTGCTGGTTCCGCTCTGCCCCCAAAGGGGCAACAGGTTAACCATGGTTAACATCAGCAAGAGCTCCAGCACTGTCCTTGCGATTCGGTTGAGCGGCATGAGGAACTCCAGTGTCCGGGGCGGGGAGAGGGAATGAATTTAGGCTGACCTAAATATTAGGTACGCCTAAAATAGATCCATGTCAAGATGGAAACGGGAGATTCAGCCCTGATGGCGCGCCGTGAACCAAATCCGAACAGCGAATCCGTGGACAACTACCTCAAGGCGATTCTGCTTCTTGGCGGACCGGAGGAGAACAGGGTGGCCAGCAATGCCCTGGCGCGCAGGCTGAGCGTGGCCCCCGCGTCGGTGACCAATATGCTGCAAAAGCTGGCGGCAAGCTCGCCTCCGCTGGTCGAATACGAGCGCCACCGCGGTGTGCTGCTATCCTCCATGGGGAAGAAGCGGGCGTTGGAGGTGGTGCGTCACCACAGGCTTATCGAGACATTTCTGTATGAGGTGCTCGATTACCCGATCGATGAGGTGCATGAAGAGGCGGAGCGACTGGAACATTTCATCTCCGAGCGATTCGAAGAGCGCATTGCCGCCAAGCTCGGGCACCCGAAAATTGATCCCCACGGGCATTGCATTCCGGCGATGGACGGCGCCATGCCAAAGGAAAACTCCATCCTGCTGACGGACGCGAAGGATGAAGGAGTCTATGTTGTGGACAGCGTCTCTGACGGCAATGCCCATACGTTGAAACGGCTTAAGGACCACGGCATTGCCCCTGGCGTCAGGCTTCGCATGAGAGAAAGGCCCTCACCCGCGAGCTATGCGGTGTCGGTCGGGCGTTCTTCCAGGGTCTTGAATCTGGAGGGAGATACCGCCGGCAGCATCAGGGTGTCCGCCCTGAGTAAATGAATTGACCCTATGACCCAACGCCGCAAACTGCTCGTCACTCTGCTCGCCTTCGCGTTTGTCTTCACCCCCAACCTTCAGTCGCAGAACCCAGCAACAGCGCCCTCGCACCCCACCAGCACGCCCTACGCCGGCGACCTCAGCATCTTCGAGGAGCCTGGCCGCGACAAGCGCCTGCAGATCGATCGCGTCATGGATCTGCTGAACATCAAACCGGGCAGCGTCGTTGCCGATATCGGCGCGGGCGGGGGATGGTTCAGTGTTCGCGCGGCCCGCCGCGTCGCCCCCAATGGCCGCGTCATCGCTGAGGAAATCAACCCGAAGGACATTGCCTACATTCAGCAGCGCACCAAACGCGAGCACCTCAGCAACATAGAAACTGTCCTGGGCACACCCGACGACCCCAAGCTCGAGCCCAACTCCCTCGACGCTGCGCTCATGCTGAAGGTCTACCACGAAATCGCTCATCCCCCGCTGGTCCTCGCCAACCTGCGCGCGGCGCTCAAGCCAGGCGCCCGCTTCGGCATCATTGACCGCAACGGCAACGGCGCTGACCACGGCCTGAACGAGCCCATCGTCCGCGCTGAGGTCGAACGCTCGGGCTTTCGCCAGGTCGCTCGCTACGATTTCACCAAGGCCGACGGTCAGGATTACTTCCTGATTTTTGAAAAACAATAACCCGCCAAGTTACGGCTATACTTCGGTGACTTATCCGAAGGAGGTAAGAAGAGGCAATGAACCAACTTGATCTTTCCAGCAGGAGACACTTTCTGGGCGGAACCGCAGCCACGCTTACAGCTGGTTTTTGCGGTTCACTCTTGCTTCCCCCGGCTGCCCAGGCCGACGCGCCGTCGCTCAATGTTCTCGGGCCCAGGCCCGGGTATTCTCAGCAGGTTGGTATTTTCGTTTCCATGTTCACCTGGATGCGTGAGGGCAACGGAGTTCTGGCTGCAACCAAGGGGCTTACCCAGACCGACCTCGATTGGCTCTTCGATCAGAATGCCAACACCATCGGCGCTCTCATGCTGCACCTGGCGGCCACCGAAACCTATTACCAGATGAACACATTCGAGGGGAAGAAATGGGACAGCTGGTCCGACGCGGTCAAGCAGAAGTGGGATCCGGCGATGAATCTGGGCGATGCGGGACGAAAAACCATCAAGGGCCATGACCGGGAGTACTACGTCAACATTCTGCAGGAGGTTCGGGAGAAGTCGCTGGCGGAGTTCCGCAAGCGGGATGACGCGTGGCTGATGGCTGTCGACAAGGACTGGCCGTGGGGTCCGACCAACAACTACTGCAAGTGGTTTCACGTTACTGAGCATGAAGCGCATCACTCCGGACAGATTGCGCTGCTGCGAAAGCGGCTGCCCGGAGCAAAGCAGGACGTGGCGTAACCAGAGACCCGGGTCAGACGCCGGCAAATGACCGGAACGCCTCCACCACGGTGCCCGGCAACTCATCCCGATTCTTCTTGCTGAGAAGTTCGTGCCCGGCACCAATGACGGTGAGCACCTCGGTTGGTGCGGGGATAAGCTTGAGCGCCGCTGCCAACTCGTCGCTCGAAGCGAAGCCATCGCGCGCACCGTGCGCGAAGAGCGCCGGGGTTTCGAGGCGCGGGAAGTGCGCCGTGCGTAGCTCAGCGGGCCGCTGCGGCGGATGGAGTGGGTAAGAGAGCAACAGAAGACAAGCGACGAGACCGGGTTCATCGGCGGCAAGCATGGATGCTTGCCGTCCTCCGTAAGAATGACCGCCCAGGAACAAACGGCCCGAAGTCTGGCGGCGCATGGAGGCAAGGGCGGCTCGTAGCCCCTGCTGGTCGCGTTCTGCACTGCCGCGCGGTGGTGGCCCGTGGGGTCGCAGTTGGCGAAAGGGGAGATCGCAGCGGAGTACCGTAAACCCTCGGCTGCAGAAAGCGTCGGCCAGCGAACCCAGCAGCGGAGAATCGCAGTTGGCTCCCGCACCGTGGGTCAGGATGAGGCAATCGTCACCCGGGCTCGCTGGACGGTGCAGGAATCCTCGAACGGGTACTTCATGCGCTGAATCGTCGCGAAACTCCTGGTAGTTCTTCATGCCGTATCTTTGGTCAGGCGGATCACTTCGACCGACGAGATTGCGATCAATCCCTCTTCCACGGTCCGATCAAGAATAGGCATGAACTGCTCGATCTTCTCTGGACGATCGATGATGGTCATCATAAGGGGCGCGGCTTTCACACCAGAGAGGGCGGTCTGGCGATGAATCGTGGCGCTTGAACCAAAACCTTCCAACCCGCGGTAGGCAATTGCGAACATCATTTCCTGGGAGCGCGATGCTTCCAGGATCGCCTCTTGAAGTGGCACTCCCCGGCACGTATCGTCCCCGTTAAAGTGAATCCGGAGCATCTTTGCTGTGAATTCCTCTCGCATCAGGCGGACCCCTCAACGCTTTCTCCGGCATGGATCGGGCGGTGGGAGTACTTCACCACGTCCACGTCCGATAGCACGATCAATCCTTCCTGAACCATGCCTTCCAGTACCGGCAGAAAGCTCCGGATCTTCTCTTCCGTGTCCACCACTGAGATCATGATCGATGCGTCATGAGACAGGTGAAACGGTTTGTCTCGGTGAACCCTGCGATGTGCCCCGTATCCAAGGATGCCTCGATAAACAGTCGCTCCCGCAAGATCATTGGCTCGCATGGCCTCGACTAACATCTTGTACAGCGGCTTCTCATTCCAGCGATCGTCCTCTCCAATGTAAATCCGCATCAGCTTGGCCTTGCCTTCAATTTTGAGCGTAGCTTGAGCCTCACCAGCCTTGTGTTTGGAGGGTCGTGGTGGTTTTGCGATCCTGGTCTCCTGTACTTCGATCATGCCGCTTCCCGCCATCTCTTCTAATTTGCCGAGCAGCTCCTCCACCTTCTGCTCGGACTCGATGAACTCGATCTTGAGAGGCAGTTTGTCCGAGATCTCGACGTAGCTGGCGCTGTGCAGGCGATGATCGGCGCCAAAACCCGCCACGCCTTTCAAAACCATCGCCCCGGAGATACCACGAAAAAAGAGGTAATCGAGGATGGCGGAAGAGACAGAGATGCCATGACGGGTATCGCCTTCACTCAGATAAATCGAGACCTTGAGGGCTTTTCCGGTCTTCAGCATAAAACCTCCTTAGATGTATCAAGGCGACTTGCGTGCCGAAGAACCTCTAGAGCCACACGTCGATCGGGGCCGTCCGTTCTCCTGCCTCACTCCCCGTGTTTGGCGTCCCCCGCGGCTCGACCAGCAGCAGCTTGGTTTCTACGACTGCGAACGGCTTGTGCTCTACCCCTTTCGGCACGATGAACATCTCGCCCGCTTTCAAGTCAACTGCGCCATCTCTGAAGTCGATCCGGAGATGACCGTCGAGAACGATAAACGTCTCGTCCGTGTTCGGGTGATGGTGCCAAACGAAGTCGCCCTCGAGACGAGCGACTTTGAATTGATAGTCATTCATCTCCGCAATCACGCGAGGCGACCATTGTTCCCTTAGCCGCGCGAACTTGCTTTCGAAGTTGATTGGGCTATAAGGATTCATGCCGGCCCTCCTCATCAGATTGTTCGACGTTCAGCTTTTCACCTGCGTGGCAATCCGTTCAATGGCATGGTGGGCGGAGAGTATGGCGCCTTCCTGCCAGCCGACGAGGTGGGACAGGTAGTCACCCGCAAAGTAGGTGCGTCCCTCAGGCTTTTCGAGCTGGCTATAAGGCGCCGCGCTGCCTGGAAGCCGGTTGTTGGCAAAGCAGCCGAGGGAATAGGGAATCTTCGCCCAGCTGACGTAGATTGGCTTCTCCAGCAGTCGCGAGCGGTTGGGGTGAAGTGTTTCGACCGCCGCCCGGGAGGCGTCGAGCTTGGCTTCGATGGACGGCAAGGCCCCGAAGGTACTGGGTTTCCCCGAACTATCACCGAAGCCTTTAGCCATTGCGCCCACATCGTTGCGTTCAGATCCGAAGCCGGAAAGCAATACGCCCGTGGGCGAAAACAGTTTTGCGCTGGGATACCAGACCAGGTCGACGGTGCTCTTCAGGAAAGAGATACCGCCGTAGATGTGGTTCTCCTTCTCCCAGAATCGGGGGGATTCCCAGGCGATCTTGTAGACGGCGGTCATCGGCATGCCGGTGAATGCCTGCCTGGCTTCCGGGGAAAAGTTGTTCCTGGTTGTGGCTAGAACGGAGAGGGGCATGGTGCAGATGCAGAAGTCGGCAGTGACCGTCTGCGGCATTCCACCCTTCAGATAAGCCACGGTTACATTCTTCTCGCCAGTGGTGATCTCGGCGACCGGACACTCGTAATGGATCATGCCGGCAGGCAAGGCCTGGGCAAAGGCAAACGGGATACGGTCCATACCGCCGATGGGCTGGAACATGGTCGCCTGCCAGTCAATTTCATCTTCGTAGAATTCTCCCTTGGACAAGTCGGCGGCCAGCAGATCGTGCAGCTTCAAAGGCTGGTGGAGCACGTGTTGGGCAGGGCCGGCGCCGCGCGGGGTGACAAAACCGGCGCGCATCGAGCCGGCATATTTTCCGTCGGCATCGAGGTCACCGAAGTCATGCAGAAAATCCAGCAGCAGCGAGGTGTCCTCTTTGGAGAGCGCATGGTCGAGGGTGTCGGCGTGCAGGCACTTGGAGAGCAGCTCCGCCAGATAACCGCGGGTGTCGTGGATAACCTGCCGCTGTTCGACCGGTTTGCCGGAGTTCAGCTGCGGAGACTGCATCAGTGCGGAGCGGGAGACGTTGACCTCGACCTCAAGCGGAACGCCCAACTCCTGACAGTAGTTGAGCAGGTTGGTATGGATGGAGGGGATGCGAGCCGGGCCCGCATTGAGGTAGCCACCGTCCGACCAGGTGCAGTTCTGGGTGGTTCCGTCGGTGAACTCGACCTTGGTGCCGTCGCGTACCGTCCAGTTGCGGCCTCCCGGGCGGCTGCGGGCTTCGAGCACGGTGACACTGAAGCCAGCCTTGCACAGCTCGTGGGCAGAGACCAGGCCGGCAATGCCCGCACCGAGGATGACCACGCTTTTTCCTCGTCCGAAGTCAGCCGTGAGTTGGGGGAGTGGAGAGGCACCGGCCGCAGGCGTGAGGCCGAGAACCTGCATGGTGCGAAAAGCTGCGGAGTAGCCGCCGAGCTGGGCGATTCGCTCCAGGAAAATGCGTCGAGTGAGACTCATGCCGTCCCAGTTTGTAGCAGGTCAGGTTGCCGCGCAAGAGAAATGCATTTCAGTGGGCGACGGCTAACTCCTCTTCGAGGAGCTGCTTTTGGAACAGATCCGCGTAATAGCCGTTCCTGGCGATCAACTCGTCATGCGTGCCCAACTCGACGATGCGGCCCGCCACCAGCACTGCAATCTGGTCGGCGTGGCGGACAGTCGAGATGCGGTGGGAGATGAACAAGGTGGTGCGGCCCTGCATCACGCGTTGCAGTTCGCCCAGGATCTGCTCTTCGGTGTAGGTGTCAACGCTGGACAAGGCGTCGTCCAGGATCAGGATGCGGGGATTGCGGATGACGGCGCGGGCAATGGCCGTGCGCTGCTTTTGCCCCCCGGAGAGGGTGACGCCGCGCTCGCCGACCGTGGTCGCCAGGCCGGCGGGGAATTCTTCAAATTCGCGGCGGATGTGCGCCGCCTCAGCCGCCTCGAGAACCTGGCTATCCGTGGCCCAGGGAGCACCAAAGGCGATGTTTCCCCGAATGGTCTGGCTGAACAAAAACGTTTCCTGGGGCACGAAGCCAATGTTCGAGCGCAGCAGCTCCAGCGGATAATCGCGGATGGGGCGGCCGTCGATGAGAACGGTTCCCGGCGCGGCGTCATAAAGCCGGGGGATCAGATTGACCAGGGTTGATTTTCCTGAGCCGGTTGGCCCCACGATGGCCAGGCTGCTCCCGGCCGGAATCTTGAGCGACAGCGAGTGCAGCACTTCGGCGCGGCCGGCGTCGGACCCGGAATAAGAAAAGTCCAGGTTGCGAAACTCGATCTCGCCGCGCAGTTTCAAATCGCGTGGGCATGGTGGGGTCGGCCGCGGCGTCGTCGATGGTGGGCTTGTCCGACAGCAACTCATCGATGCGCACCACCGAAGCAGTGCCCCGCTGCCACAGGTTTACCACCCAGCCCAGGGCGATCACCGGCCAGGTGAGCATCATCATGTAGGTGTTGAAGGCGACAAAATCGCCGATGCTGATGCGGTGCGAAAGCACCTCATGCCCGCCCACCAGCAGGGTGATGGCCAAGGCGAGCCCGAGGACAAACTCGAGCGTGGGCCACAGCATGCCCATGAGCTGAACCAGGCGCAGCCCGCGGCGGATATTCTCCCGGTTGGATTTTTCGAAGGCGGCGATCTGGGCTTCTTCCTGGGCAAAGGCGCGGACCAGCCGGGCGCCGGAAAAGTTCTCCTGGGCCTGCGCGGAAATTTCGGAGTACATGGCCTGAATGCGCTCGAAGCGCTCATGAATCTTGCGCCCCAGGGCTTGCACCAGGATGCTGGCCAGGGGCAGCGGGACCAACGCGACCAGGGTCAGCCAGGGGCTGATGCGGAGCAGGAAATACAAGGCGCCGATCGGAAAACAGGACGGTGTTGGCGCTGTACATGATGGCCGGCCCCAGCAGCATGCGCACTGCGTTCAGGTCGTTGGTCATGCGCGCCATGATGTCGCCGGTTCGATGTTGCTGGAAGTAAGCTGCCGGCTGCCGCTCCAGGTGGCGGAAGAGATCGTTGCGCAGGTCAAACTCGATTTCGCGGGAAATGCCGATGATGATCCAGCGGGTAAGAAAGAGGAAGACGCCTTTGGCGGCGGAGATGGCTACCAGCAGCCCGCCATAGAGCAGAATCTTTTGCCGGGTGACGCCCTGGTTCAGGTCGTCGATGGCGATCCGAATGACCTGGGGGAAAAAGATCCAGATGACATTCGAGATCACCACCGACAATCCGCCCCAGACAAAATCACGGCGATAGCGGCGCAGATAGGGGAACAGAGGCCGGAGCGTGGCAAGCATGCTGGCTTTATTCTAACCTCGCCTCAGGTAGGCGTCCGCAGCAGCAGGTAAGCTCCGGCGAGGCCGAAGAGCAGGTCGGGCGACCAGGCCGCCAGCAGCGTGGGCAGGAAATTCACGTTGCCCAGTTGTTGAAACGTAAGATTCACCACCCAGTAGGCGATCGCCAACCCGATGGCCGTGGCTATGCCGGTCAGTGACCCGCGTTTGCCCATGGACAAGGCAAAAGGAATCGCCAGCACCGCCATCACCAGGGTGACCAGCGGATACGCCAGCTTGATATTGAGCTGGACACTGAGCTGCTTGGTTTCGAAGCCGCTTTGCCCCAGGTCGCGGATGTAGCGTTCCAGCTCGCCGAAGGTCATCTCTTGCGATTGCAGCGCTTCCTTCTTGAAATACTGGGGCCGCTCGCTGATTTCCGGATAGCTTTCGACGCTGAACTGGCTGTAACTGCTGACTGCTTCGCCGTCGAACCGGCGTTCCCACCCGTGCTCAAAGACCCATTGCTGTAATCGCGGTTCCCAGTGGACGTTGGAGGCGAAGATGCGGCGGGAAAGAGCGAAATTCTCCGGGTTGAATTCGAAAACGGATAGGTTGGCAAAGCGGTTCTGGTCCGGGTCGAAGAACTGGTAATAAAAGATGCGGCCGGGCTTGCCCGGCTCCTGGCGGCCAAAGATCCACTTCTGATCGGGCCGGAGAAAGGTTTGCGCCGGTCTGGCTTTGATGACGCTGCGCAGCGCCTCCTGCTGCCGGTTCGCGCTGGGCAGGTAGGACTCATCGAACAGGAAAAGGGCGACGGCAATCAGCGCCGACACTACCAGGATCGGCACCATCACCCGGTACAGGCTGATGCCGGTGGCCTTCATGGCGGTAAACTCATTGGTCCGGGTGAGCACGCCAAAGGTGACCAGCACCGCAACCAGCACCCCCAACGGCGTGATGTTGTAGACCATGCTGGGGGTGAGGTCGATGAGATATTCGCCTACCGTGACCAGCGGCGTGCGGTTGCGGATGATGTCGCCCAGCAACTCGAAGAAGGTAAATACCAGCATCAGCAGAACAAAACTGGACAGCACCAGGGCAAACGTGGTCAGAAATTCGCGCAACACGTAGTCGTCGAGAATGAGCGGAAAGCGCCCCCGCTCGTGCGCATTGCGCTCTTCCTGGTTGCAGTTTCAGTTTTCGGGCTCTGCCAGCTCGGCGTTCTTGAATTTGCTGATCATGGCGGCGAAGTAGGTGCCCACCCCTCCTCCGACCGCCATTTGCCGCAGCAGCAGCAGGCCGAAGAAGGCGAAAAGTATGTTCGCCGCCCATACGCCGACAAAAACCGGCAGCTTTCCTTCCCGGGCGAGCGTGAATGCCGGTGAAGGAGAGGAAGTAGTAGATGAAGACCAGTGCGATGGTCACCACAAAGCCGGCGCTCTTGCCGCCCCGCCGGGAGGAGAGGCCGAGCGGAATTCCGATCAGCATCAAAACCAGGCAGGCCGCCGGGTAGGCGAACCGCTTGTGCATTTCGATCAGGTAGGGTTTGCCGCCGGGACCCTTGGTGTGCTCGTAGAGCACGTGGTTGCTCATGGCCAGAATGGGGGTGTCATTGCGGCCGATGTGGGTATCTTCCTGGGTGCCAATGGTGAGTGGAAGTTCCGATTCCAGGAAGGTGGAAACCTGGTATTGGGGGGTCCCGTTGTTGCTCACCATGTCGTGCTCGGTGCCGTTACGCAGGCGCATCAGGATGGTGTGCGCTCCACTGTCGGCAACCACGGCGTCCTCTGCGGTGGTGATTTTGGGCGAGACCGGATCACTCAGGTCGGCGAGGAAGATGCGCTGCCAGCGCGAGGCTCCTGTGCCGGCGCGGATATCCTGCACGTACAGGACGTAGTTCTTAAAGTCTTCATAGAAGACGCGCGGCTCAACTTCAAACGAGGCCTGTTGATCTTTAAGGGAGCTCTCCAGCCTTAAGAGCGCGGCGGTCGCCTGGGAGCCACGTAGAGCGAATCGGCCAGCGATATTCCCCAGCCAACAATTGCGATCACCGAAACCACCCGGACAAAGAACCAAACGCCGACGCCGACCGCCCTCATGGCGGTAATCTCACTGTCCGCAGCCAGCCGGCTGAGGCCGAGCAGGACCCCAACCAGCACCGCCATGGGGATGGTGAAGCTTAGGGTATTCGGCAGCAGGAACAGAAAAATCTTGGCCACGCTGCCCAGCGACGCGCTATTCCGTGCCGCCATTTCCAGCAGTTGCCCGAGGTACTTCATGAACAGGATGAAGGTGAACAGCGCACCCCCAAGGAGGGCGTGCGAGAGCACTTCATGCCAGATGTAGCGGGTGAAAAGGCGCACGTGAAAGATACCGATCTTCTGGGTACAGTCTAGAGCATGAGCGTAGCCGAACGGGGACGGCCTGAAAATAGCCCAGGGCGTAGTCCCATAAGCGCTAACTTGTGTGGGATGTTTTCGAAGATGCAAAACATTGGGCGGGAGAGAAGGGGTGCGCTTGGAAAAGCCGCCGCACGTGACATCCGAGCGATATCTTTCGACGTGGAAAGATGTATCGACTTGGCCGGCGCACCCAAAGGAGGGAGAGCATGCTGCTATCTGGGAGTCTGCCGCCGGCGCCCACAGCCGGCAATGGCGAAAAGGTGTTAGGACTCGTTACCCGCGGAAGGAGCAGCCACTCCGGGAAGGAAACGATAGCCGACGCCGCGCACGGTCTCGAGAAAAACAGGCTCGGCAGGATTGTCTTCAATGTAACGGCGCAGACGGACCATGAAGTTGTCGATGGCGCGCGTGTCCGTGTCCTCACGCACTCGCCAGACCTGTTCCAGCAACTCCTTGCGGGAGATGATGCGGCCCTGGTTGAGCACCAGATAGCGGAGCAGGTCGCACTCCATCAGGGTAAGGCGGATGGTCTTCTCCGGGGTCGTGAGCTCGAGCGAAGGAAAGTGGATGGTGCGCCCGGCAAAAGTGAAGGTAGAGGGCGAGCTGGCGCTCCGCGGCGGCGGGGCCGGCGGAGGCGGCAAGCTCCGGCCGAAGCCATGCCATGCGACGCAGCAGGCCGTTGAGACGCGCCAGCAGGATAGCAAGATCAAAGGGCTTGGGAAGATAATCGTCGGCTCCCGCGCTGAATCCGTTGAGTACATCCTCCGGACGGCCACGGGCGGTGAGCATGAGGATGGGCACGAAATTCTGTTGCGCCCGTAGTTCCGCGGCGACCGAGAACCCATCCCGTCCCGGGAGCATGACGTCCAGGATGATGGCATCGATGGAATCAGCCGCGATCATCTCCAGGGCGGTTTCGCCATCCACCGCCAGCTGCGCGGTGTAACCCTCGGCGCGCAGGTTGAAGAGCAGACCCTGCGCCAGGTGAGCCTCATCTTCCACGACCAGGATGTTGCCGGTCACTTACCGGGCTCCTTTGCCGACGCTGAGCGCACGCGGAAGCTGCAAGCGGATGGTGGCGCCTCGGCCTTCTCCCTCGGATTCGGCGACCACGTCTCCACCGTGCTGGCGTGCGATGGAGCGGACCAGGAACAGGCCCAGCCCGGTGCCTTTGATGCGGAAGACATTGCGCGCCGGCACGCGGTAGAAGCGCGTGAAGATCCGCTTCAGGTGCAGAGGCGCAATGCCCAGGCCATGATCGGAAACGGTGAGCATCATCCATGCGTCGCCGTCGAGCGCCAGGTGCACCTCCAGTTGCGGCCCTTCCGGCGAGTACTTGACCGCGTTATCGAGAATGTTGAGCACGGCGGTGCGCAGGTCCTCCGGGTTGCCGACAACCGCCAGCCTGCTCGGCGTTCGGGTCCACGGTGAAGTGGATGGTGGACTCCTGCAGGTGGTAGCGCTGCAGCGTGGTGCGGATGCAGTCGCGGACCACGTCGTCGAACAGCAGCTGCAGGCGGACCTGGTTGCGCGCTCGCTGGCCTACCTCTCCCGCTTTGAGCACCTGCTCCACGGTAGCCAGAAGCCGGTCACTATCCGAGAGCATGATGTCGTAGAACTCCTTCCGTTGGGACTCCGGCATCTCGTGACGCTGCAGGGTTTCCAGATAAAGGCGGATGGAAGTGATGGGGGTCTTGAGTTCGTGGGTCACGGCATTGAGAAAGCTGTCGTGGCGCTCGCTGCGCTTTACCTCACGCACCAGAAAGATGGTGTTCAGAATCAGCCCGGCGATCAGCAGCAGGAAGAAGAGGATGCCAATGACCAGCAGGATCAGGCTGCGCCAGTTGATGATGATCCAGGCGACGTTGAGAGCGATCTCAACAGCGACCAGGCAGGCGCCGAGCGTAATGGAAAGAACGATCGCGTTTCTGCGTCTGGTGATACGCATACCCGGCAAGCCCTAGCCAAAGTATAGCGGCGCCAAAAGGGAAGGGCGCGACCGAAGTCGCGCCCAGGGTTTGGCAACCGTAACCGGGTGGTTAGGAAACGCCCGCGGGGCGGGGATCATGCGGGTCGAACTGCGCCACTTTCACGTTGCTGGCGAGGCCGATCTTCTTGAGCAGCCAAATGCCGTAGTAGTTAAGATCGAACTCCCACCAGGTAAGGCCGTGCCTGACCGAAACCGGATGAGCATGATGGTTGTTGTGCCAGCCCTCGCCGCCGGTGAGCAGCGCCACCCACCAGTTGTTGCGTGATTCGTCGCGGGTCGAAAAGCGTCTGGAGCCCCACATGTGAGTGGCGGAGTTGACCAGCCAGGTGGCGTGCAGACCAAGAGTCACGCGCAGGAAGATGCCCCACATGACGCAAGACCATCCGCCGAACGCCAGCAGCGCCAGCCCAACCACGATCATGGGCACGTAGTGATATTTGCTCAGCCAGATCTGGAAGCGATCCTTGGCCAGATCGGGTGCATAGCGGGCCATCAGCGCGGTCTCGTGGTGCAGGGCGTCGCCGGAGAGAATCCAGCCGGCGTGGGACCACCAGCCGCCATCATGGGGCGTATGTGGGTCGCCTTCGCGATCCGTAAGCTGGTGATGAACGCGGTGGGTGGCCACCCAGAAGATGGGTCCGCCTTCGAGCGCCAGCGTGCCGCAAATGGAAAGAAAGTACTCCAGCCACTTGGGCGTCCGGTATCCGCGATGCGTGAGCAGACGGTGGTACCCCATGCCGATGCCCATGTTGATGGCCACGAACCAAAGCCCAAGGAAGCAGAAGAAGGCTTTCCAGGTAAACATAAAGAGCGCGGCCACGGCGAGCAGGTGAAAGGCCACCATGAAGCCGGTGGTCACCCAGTTGGTCTGCGTTCGACTGGGTGCCGCGGCCAAGCACCGGCACGGCGCTTTTGGTTTGCGCGCGCTGCGGCCTGATCGGCTCGGAGGAGCAATGGGTAGGGTTGAGGAGGGTGCAACGATTTCTGTCAGCATGATCTGGTGGAGAGTCCCTTTCGAACTGCAAACAACGGGAGCGGTTAACTCGAACCTAACAGGGCCCTGATTGCTCCGTTCGTAAGAGTTTTGTAATGACAATTGGTGATACTGGTAGCGACCAAACTTGCCAGCGCTCGAATCGCTCGCAAGTAGGTCTGGATGAGCCGGTTTGCAGCGGAATTTGTACTTTCGTGGGGTGTGTTGATGGTGGCAAAAACTTTTGCTCGTTCTTGTCGACTTTTGGGTCATATACTTTCGCTGGTTCTGGTGGCTACGGCGCCGGCTGTACCGGGACAAATCGCCCTGCCTACCAGCAAACAACTGGCCGAGCCGGTGCCCGGTGGGCCGCAAAGACTGAACAGCCTGCCCATGACCGCCGCCATCTCGCCCGATGGCCGCTACCTGGCAATCGTGAACGCCGGTTTCGGAACCTTCGAGTCGCGTTATCAGCAATCGATCGCGGTGCTCGATATCCAGACCGGCAAGGTGACGGATTTCCCCGAGCCGAGAACCGCGATAGGCCTGCCGCAGACTCTCTATTCCGGGCTGGCCTTCGGCAAGGACGGCACGCACCTGTATGCGGTCTTCGATTCTCTGACCGCGCCGCAGGGAGACAAAAATAAGAAGCAGACCGGCAATGCCATCGCCGTCTACACTTCAACGATGGCAAGTTGAAGGCCGAGCAACTGCTCCCCGTCCCCTTGCAGCAACTGGCCGTGGGCAAGCTGCAGAATCGGATTGGCGTGGCTCTGCCCGCGGGCACGGCGATCCCTTCGCCGGCTGGAATCGCGGTACGCAAGGGACCGGCCGGCGACCGATGAATTGCTGGTGGCGGACAATCTCTCCGACGACGTTCTGCTGATGAATGGAGTCACCGGCAAGGTGCTTGCGGCGCTTCGACCTGTCGCAGGGCAGCCGTGGTGCCCTCCACCTATCCCGTCTCGATCGCGGTCAACCGTTCGGGAAGCCGCGCCTATGTGGCGTTGTGGAACGGCTCTGCGGTGGCGGAGCTGGACCTGAACAACGGCAAGGTAATTAAGAAACTGGCGTTGCTTGCTCCCAAGGAGGCGACTTCGCCCGGTTCCCATCCCGCCGCTTTTGCCTGGAGCCCGGACGAAAAGACTCTTTACGTGGCGCTGGCCAACCGGGATGCGGTGGCCGCCATGCGTGTGGGTGGGGAGGAGCTTAAGCTCGAGGCCATCTACGACACCCGGCTGCCGGGGCAGACCTATTTTGGCGCCATGCCGGACGCGGTCGCCGTTTCGGAGGACGGCAAGCGGCTCTTTGCCGCCAACACCGGCTCAGACGCCATCGCGGTCTTTGACCTTCGAAGCCCGCAAGCAGCGGGGAAGGCGATACCCGCAGTGGGCTGGGTACCGACCGAGTGGTATCCAACCGCGCTGGCGGTTAAGGGCAATAAGCTTTACGTCGCTACTGCCAAGGGCCAGGGCACGGGACCCAACAATATGCCGCAGCCGCGCGTCCCCGGCGTGGCCCGGCTGAGCGGCAGCTCAACCTACATTGCCACCCTGCTGCATGGGTCGCTCGCCGCCATCGACCTCTCCCAGATCGAGAGCCAGCGTGAGCAGCTGACGCGAACCGTGATAGAGACGAATATGATGAAGGCCGCGCAAGCCAGGATTGCTTTCCGCGGTGGGGCGAACCCCATCCGGCATGTGATCTACATCATCAAGGAAAACCGCACCTACGATCAGATCCTCGGGGACCTGGGGGTAGGGAATGGATCGCCCGCGCTCACCATGTACGGCGAGGAGATTACGCCCAATGAGCACAAGCTGGCGAAGCAGTTTGGCGTGCTCGACAACTTCTACGATTCAGGCGAGGTTTCGGGCGACGGGCATGTGTGGTCGAATGCCGCCATTTCCAGCGACTACACCGAGAAGACCTGGCAGCAGAGCTACCGCGGGAAAGAGCGGGTCTACGATTATGAGGGCGTGGTGGAGAACGGCTATCCCCTGCTCGAAGGCATTTCGGATGTCAATGAGCCCGGCAGCAGATATCTCTGGACCAATTTAGCGCGCAACGGCAAGACCCTGTACCACTTCGGGGAGTTCATCTCGACCAAGTTCTGCTTCGATCCGGAAGCCCCGGCGCCCAAGACGTCCCCGACCGAGGGAACCCCGGAACCGGCGCCGGAGCAGTGCGGAGCGCACGGCTCGATTCGTCACGGCGAAGCGATTCCGCAGAACTACGGCGGGGGAACAAGCCCCTATCCCTGGCCAATTCCGCTGATTAACAAGAACATGGCCACCAAGCCCGAGCTGGTCGGATCATTTTGACCCGCAATACCCGGACTTCAATCTGAGTTTTCCCGATCAGCTGCGGGTGGAAGAGTTTCTGACCCACTTTCGGCAGTGGGTCGAGGATCGCGCAGCAAGGGCGGGATACGATGCCGCAGTTGGTGCAGCTTCGCCTGCCCAACGACCACACCGCGGGAACCACTCCAGGGATGCCGACGCCCAAGGCTTCGGTGGCGGATAACGACCTGGCGGTAGGACGAGCGGTCGAGGCCATCGCCCACAGCCCTTACTGGGACGACACCGCTTTCTTCATCCTGGAAGACGATGCCCAGAACGGGGCGGACCACGTCGACGCCCATCGCAGCATTGCCCTGGTGGTCAGCAAGTACTCGCCCCGCGCCGCGCAGCCGACGGTGGACAGCACGTTTTACACCACGGTAAGTGTGGTCCGGACGATGGAAGAGCTGTTAGGTTTGCCGCCGATGAACAACAACGATGCCTTTGCCCCGCCCATCGCATCGCTGTTCACCGGCGCCGGAGATCAGCCGCCTTACGAAGCGGACTATCGCAATCGCGACAACGGGCTGTTGTATCAGGCGAACGGGCCCAAGGCGCCGGGTGCGAAGGCCTCGAGCCGAATGGATTTCCAGCATGAGGATCGTGCCGATCCCCGGGTATTGAATGTGATCCTATGGCGCGACGCAATGGGCAAAAAGCCAGTGCCGGCAATGCTCAAGCACGCCCAGGCGGATGATGATGATAAAGCTACGGTAGGCCGCTAAGATATGTCGCCGCCACGGATAGGCACAACGAGAGTCGGAGTTGGAGCGCGAGATGTGGGTTCCACTGCACTCCGACTGGTATTCAGTCCAGGTGATAAAGGGGCGACCAACGGTCGCCCCCCACATCTCGCGAAAAACGAGCGCGATATGGGGCACCCGGGTTCGTGGCAGGGCAAAATTCTTAACGCCCTTGCGCGATTCAGGCTGGATGAGCCACACCTACACGATGCTATAAGTGACGCACTCCACTAACCGACGAAATCCACCTGCACCGGAGTCGGAATAATCCCCCGCTCATAACCCATGGTGAGCAGCTTGCGAATGGCCTCTTTTCCATCTTCGCCGTAATTGAGCGTGCGCTCGTTCACGTACATACTGACGAAGCGGTTGGCCAACTGCGGATCAAGGTCGCGGGCAAACTGCATGGAATATTCAAGAGCAGCTTCGCGATGGTCGAGCGCGTGCTGGATGCTGTCGCGCAGCGCCTGGGTAACGGTGAGCATGACATCCTGCCCCAGGCTGCGGCGAATGGCATTGCCGCCCAGAGGCAAGGGAAGCCCGGTCTGTTCCCGCCACCACTGGCCGAGATCGATGACCTTATGCAAGCCGCTGGCGGCATAGGTCAGCTGGCCCTCGTGGATGATGAGACCGGCGTCAAAATTGCCCGCGACCACCTCCGGAATGATCCTGTCAAAGGGAACGGTAACGGTTTCAATTTCCGGCGCGAACAGCTTCAGCGTCAGGTAGGCGGTGGTCAGAGTGCCGGGAACCGCGACCCGCACCCGCCCGATTTCATTGGCCGCGATACGCTGGCTGGCCACAATCATGGGACCGTAGTTTTCCCCCACGCTGCCGCCGCAAGCCATCAACGCATAGTCCTTCTGGACGTAGGGATAGGCGTGAAACGAGATCGCGGTCACGTCGTAAAAGGCCTCGTTCATGGCCTTGTGATTCAGGGTCTCGATATCGCAGAGAGTATGGGTGAACTTGTATCCGGGAACGCGAATCTTGCCCGTCGCCAGGCCATAGAACATGAAGGCGTCATCGGAGTCCGGACTGTGCGCGATGGTGATCTCTCTGACTGCGCCGAGCCGTTCTGAGACCTTGGGCGGGGGCATCTGGCGGAAGCGAAATAGGAGTGGTGGTCACAAAATCCTTTCTGAGAAAGGAAAACTCAAAGCGTTCGATTGCGGGAATCCTTGGCGAACGATCCAAGCATGCTTACGCAGGCTGTTGCGGCGAGGATTTTGACGGCATCGCCGGGGAGGAACGGTGCGACCGACTGGGCGAAGACAACAGAAAATCTTGCAGTGGGTGAGCAGCCCGAGCCAGGTGGCGCCGGCGGCAAGGATGACGATGCTGCCGAGCCCCGAGGCCGCAAGCGCAGCCAGAAATGAGCGACGCCCGCGGCGATAGAGCACACTGGCCAGCGCGGCGGCAAACGGATAAGAGAGCAGGTAGCCGCCGGTGGGGCCAAGCAGCTGCGCCATGCCGCCTGGACCATGAGGGCTGAACACCGGCAGGCCAACGGCGCCTTCCATCAGGTAGAGCGCCAGGCAGGCAAACGCCGCCCCGGGGCTAAAGAGCAACCCCAGCAGCAGCACGGCGAAGGTCTGCATGGTGACGGGAATGGGAGTGAAGCCGAGCGGCATGGCGATGTGGGCGCAGATCGCGACCAGGGCGGTCGCCAGGACCACGGCCAGTACGGTGTTCCAGGCAATGTGGGGCGCGGACAGGGGATGAAGATTGTCCTGTTTAAAGCCAATTTCTTCCATGCTTCCTCCGTTACGAACCAGGCCGGCGTGATTCCGGCGAACTGGCGACGCCATCCGGCTCTCTGGCGCCGGCGCCCTGCGCGTGGTCATGCCGCAGAATATGCCGGGCAACCGAGAAAGCCACCCACAACAATGCGCAAAAGCTGATAGCGAAAGCCACGAACAAAAGCCGCATAGAGGACGACCGGGCTCAGGAACAACTTGAAGCATAACAAAAAACCGGCGGGTCTACTCCAGGCTCGCTTCCAGCCACGCCAGATAAGCCTCCGAACCGCCGGAGACCGGGAGGACCAGGAACTCGGGAACTTCGTAGGAGTGCAGGCTGGCGATGGTCGATTGCACCTGGTCGCTGTGGGCAGCGTTGGTCTTGATCAGGATCAGAACTTCGGCCGCTGATTCGACCGCGCCCTGCCAGCGGTAAATCGATTGCACGCCGGGCAGGATATTGACGCAGGCAGCCAGATGCTGCTCGACCAGGCGATGGGCGATGCGTTCGGCCTCTTCGCGATCGGCGCAGGTGCAAAGAACGATTTGAAAATCGGTCATATGTTTACCAAGTATGGTTCCTTAAGCGTGAAAACTTCGTCTGCAGCGATGAGGTTCATTGAGAAGATAAAGCAGCAGATTGCGAGGGCGACCGTGACGCAGAAGAACAAGCAGCAAGTTTGAGGCAAAGCATCTCATTGTATTTTTCTCGTTCGGGTCGCCGGGTGGCCACCGTTGTGGCCATTGTCATCGCCGTTTTGCTGGGCTACCACGCAACCTTTGGGGCCAACGGCCTATCGGCCTATCAGCAGAAGCGCCATCAGCACCAAATGCTGCAGCAGGAGATTCTGCGCTTGCAGCAGGAGAATAGCCGCCTGCAGGACCACGTGCAGCATCTGCAGTCAGACCCGGACGCCATCGAGCACGAGGCAAGGGTGATTCTGCGCTACGCCAAGCCAGGCGAGGTCATCTACGCCCTGAACGACAAGCCCCAGCCAACCCAACCCGCCAAGTAAGCCAGGAAGAGTCCGGCGCCACGCAGAACTGTACGAGTACCTCACGGTCGCGAGCGTGGGGCACCCGTACAGTTCTGCGTCTACCAACCTGATTCGTTGAGAACGAAAATGTTGCGACTATTTTTCCTCCGGCACAACGGTGAGGATGGAGACCGGGGGTGTGTCACGCTCTACCGGAAAAAGGAATTTCAGCGGGGAGCGTACGATCTGCCGCAGCAGGTAGCGGAGCAGCAATAACTGTTCGCGGCCGCGGACATCGTAAGCGCGTAGGGCCACAAACGATGCGATGGAGAAGCTGACGCCCAGGTTAAGCACAAACGTGACGCCGATGCCGGCCATGGCGTAGTAGAACCAGTCGTTGCCAAAGGAACTGGTGCCGAATCGGGCCGCCGCCAGCGCCAGGGTACCGGTGGAAAGGGTCACGTGGCGCACATCGAAGGGTATGCCGAAGAAGCGGGCGATCACCGGCACAAAACCCAGCAGATAGCCAAGCGCGATGCTGGTGCTCCAACCGGCAAGGTTAAGCTCGATCCACGCCGCCAGTCGTGCCATCCTGTTCTGCCCCACGCGATGGCCAAACGGATGCTGGGAGACGGCTTCCGTCAGGCGGTGAAACACGGCAAAGTTTTCACACCAGCCGCCGATGAGCGCGGCAAGCCATAAGATGACCCCCGTGCCTGCCGCATAGATGATGGTCCCGGAGGCAAAAGGATGAAGCGCCTCATAGACGTGCCGGGCGCTCTCCGCGGGTAGGTAGTGTTCGGCAAACATCACTCGCCACAGCCGCTCCAGGGCAACCGAACCGATGCAGACCGCGATCACGTTGCCGATGGCCGCAGCCAACTGGGTGCGGCTGATGCGCGCGGTGAAGTCGGAAATCTTGCTCCAGCTGGCGTTGCCCGGATTGTTGCGCACAATCCCGGCAAAGGTAGCGGCCGTGGCCGAAGGCTGCTTGGTGGCCAGCACCAGGCCGAAGACCTGCAGCAGGATGAAGCTGATGGCGTAGTTGGTGCCGGTAAGAAATCCCTCCACAAAGAGCGGGAACTGCTGCTCCACGATGCGCATTTTGAAGGCAGCGGTCAGCACCGTCAGCAGTCCCCCGCCTACGGCGGCCAGCCACATTTGCCAGTACTCCTTGCGGGTGTGGGCGATGTAGTGTTCCCCGCTGCGGCCGGTGCGCTCCACCGTCTTGCGCGCCAGCAGATTCAGGTTTTGCTTGAGCAGGCGGAGACCCGCTTATCTTCAAGACGGCCTTCGATGAGCTGGTTAAGCAGGTTGCGGGCGGCCGCGGAACTATCAACACCAGGGACAGGTACGGCGCCGAAGGTGAGAACTCTGGCCAGCCCGTGCATGCGCATCAGGGCCAGCTCAATACTCCGCAGGTCGAGCACCAGGTCGGCGCTGACCCCGGTGGTCTCCATGCCCAGCCGCACCTGGCCGAGCTCTTTGCGGCAACTGCTGATCGCCGCTTTCCACACCTCGAAGCGAGGACGCGGCGGCGGTCGCATCGGGGGCCCCTACCAACTCCTGGGTGGCGAAGATCAACTGGTAAAAAGGCGAGTTCTGCACCTCGACTCGGCCGCCACGCTCGCGCATGGCAGCGGTGACTCCGCGGCCCGCGGTGCGGGTGGCGATCAGGCAGAGTGACTGGCGCAAATCGCTCTGCAAACGAGGGGAGGATCGCGGCCCACCGCCCGTGGGGGGCGGAGCGAGCAGCATGCTGAGACGCTCGAAGAGGGGTTGCGGCAGCTCCAGGAAGCGCTCCACGTCGCGGGTGTGGGCGAACAGCGCGATCATGAGCCGCGAGCTAGTCCGTTACCGCCATCGCCGAAGGCAAGAAGCGATTGAACAGACGGCGGAGTCCCTCGGAGAAGACTGCGTGGTGCCGGGGCAAGCCAGCCTCGGCCAGCAGAGCCACCGAGTCGAGCTGGGAGAGCATGGATTGAAAGGCTTCCTGAAAATCGATCCGCAGCAGATCGTCGTGCTCCAGCATGCGGATCCAGCACAGCAGGCGCACGTTAAAGGCGCGTTCGTTCGAGCCCGTCCAGATGGTGTGGAAAAGCCGGGTGAAGCTGGTGGTTTGCGTATCCAGGGTGGTCGCGGCGGAAAATGCTTTGGTGCGGGCGCGAAGCTCATCCTTGGCGCGGGCAAAGGCGGGCCGCTGCCGCGAATGCCGGCGCAGACGAAAATATTTGCGGATGGATCGGCCCAGTTTCACGTCGCGCTCACTAATGTTAGACCCGTTGCAGATTTGCGGCGCTAACTACCGGCGTGCGCCGGGCGGAGCTCCTCAACCGCCAGCATGAGGGCCGAATGAGAGCTGCTCCTGGGTGGCCTGGTCGAGTTTGGCGCCCCCAATGGTGAGATAAAAGACGTCGATCGCGATCTCCCCTTCGGTATCGATCAGGGCCACCTCGATATTGCAATCGTGCGCCGCCAGCGTGGTGGCGATCTGGCGCAGCAGCCCGGGCCCGTCCTGGGCGACCACCTGCAGCAGGGTGCTGTGGGTGGAAGCGGTGTTATCGAAATCGAGCCGGGTGGCTACCTTGACCATGATGGGAGCACGGACGGCCTGGCGGCGGCGCAGCAGGACTTCGATCGGAGTCTTGAGCGAGATCACGTCCAGAAGGCTCTGGCGGAAACGATCCACTTCCGAAGGATTGAGCTCCAGGGTACGGAAGGGATCGGAAAACTGAAACGTGTCGACGATAATGCCGGCGTCGTCGGAAAATGCCTCAGCCTTGACAATGTTCATGCCCCAGGAGGAGAGCGCGCCGGCCATGTCGGCAAAGAGCAGGGGCCGATCCCGCGTGATGACGGTAAGCTCCCACAGCTGGCGCACGCTGCGCAGGTTGATCTGGGCTGCCGATTCGGAGAGCTGCAAAGCCATCTGAAAATGGTCGCGGATCTGCTCCGGCATGCGCGTCTGCAGGTAGCGCTGGGGAAACCCTTCGAGAAAGCTGCGCAGTTCCGGGGCGCGCTCCGGAGCCAGGGTAAGAATGCGCTTGAGCAGCGTAGGGTCTACATCGGCGCGATAGCGCTCCTGGTCGACACTGCGGTCCATGAAGTTGGAGGTGGCGATATAGAGTTGCCACAGGCTATCCGCCTTCCACGGGGTCAGCGCGTCGGGGTTCACCGCCTTGATGTCGGCATAGGTCATCAGGCACAGCATCTTGAGGTGGGTCTGCGACGCCGCCTTTTCGGCAAACGTGCGTATGGTTTCGGCGTCAAAAATGTCGCGGCGCAGGGTCATCGACATTTCCAGGTGATTGCGGATCAGACGCCGCACCAGGTCGCGTTCTTCGGCATCGAGCTCCAGCCGCGCCAGCAGGCTGTCGGCCAGTTCTACGCTCTGCACCGTGTGGTCGCCGCTGCGGCGAGCCTTGCCGGTGTCGTGCATCAGCACCGCGAGAAAGAAGAGGTCGAGGCGGTCGATCTCCGCCAGCAGGGTGGAAAAGCGCCGCTCCCAGGCCAGGTGCGGCTGGCGCAGGGCATGTACATTGTCGATGACCAGAAAGGTATGCTCGTCGACGGTGTAGCGATGATACGAGTCGCGAATGACCAGCGCGTCGATGCCGTGGAACTCGGGGATGAGCAACTCCAGAATGCCCAGCGCATGCATGGTGCGCAGGGCGTGTGCGGCGTGGGGTCCGAGCAGGATCTCGCGCAGGCCATTCCACAGGAAGGGCCCTTCCGGGATGTGCACATCGAGCACCGGGAAGCGCGTCTGCCAGGCGATCTTCCGCATTTTGCGTCAGCCGGTAGCCATGGGCCGCGACCAGGGCAAAGACCCGAAGAATCCCTTCCGGACCGGTGAGCAGCGCAGCTTCGGAAACATCGACGCGGCCGTCCTGGACCACGAAGTCGGTGCCTGGAATGGGAACCCGCTTGCGCCGCTGCGGCCGGTAGAAAGACTGCCGTGCCGGCGGCAGCGCCTCCATGGCCAGGACCGCGCGGCGATAGACCGTGCGCGCATGACGGTAGTAGGTCCGCATCCAGTAGGCGGGGTCGGAAGTGCCCTTGGTTTCGAGGCCGATACTCTGCGCCGCCGCTTCATCCTGCGCATGCCAATCGAGGCTGTTGTCGTCGCGGCCGCTGCGCAAATGGAGAAAACATCGGGTGGCGCTGAGAAATTCAAACGCCGACGCAGCGTCGTTGTGCACCGAATAAAGCGAGTTTCCAAAGCTGGTGGGCCACGCCTTATGTTCGCGAACGTGGTGCAGCAGGTTCAGCCAGTGGGCCAGCTGATGGTCGCGCAGACCGCCCGGACATTCCTTGATATTGGGTTCGAGATGGAAGATGGTGTTGCCGTATTTCTGGTGGCGCGCGCGGGCCAGATCGGCAAGTTTATGCACGATGCCGCTCCACTCCCGCAGCGCGACTTCAGGCAGCGTTTGCGTTTGCAGAGTCTGGTACAGCCCGTGGTCGCCGGCGATAAAGCGGCGGTCGAGCAGGGAGAGGGTGAATTCGATGTTATCCGGGTCGTAGCGATCGCATTCCTTAAGGGTGCGGATCATGGGGCTGGCCCGCAGGCCGAGATCCCACATGGCCTGATTGCAGCCACGGATGCGCCTCGCGAAGCTTGTCTTCCACCTGCTCGTCGGCACAAAGGTAGAGCAGATCGACGTCGGAGCAAGGAAAGAGTTCCTTGCGCCCGAAGCCACCTACGGCCACCAGTGCCAGCCCGGCGGGGAGCGGCCCACCGCTTTCGAATCGCCACAGCGGCTCCAGCAGGCAGTCGACCACCAGGGCGCGGCGGCGGATGCAGAGCACGCCGTTGCCGGTGCGCTCGAAGGACTGCCGCATGCCCGCCATCTCGGCCTGGTAGTACTCTCGCAACTGCTGGTGAGACGTGAATGCAGCTTTCATGTCGACCGCGAAAGAGATCTGACAGTGTCCTAAGGATGGAGCACCTGGCGCTTCGCGGTGCTCTACCGTGTCAACAACCGCAATCTTAGAGCGCTGCCACGCCGCGGTCGCCGTTGCGGATGCGGATGGCTTCATCGATTGCGGAGACGAAAATCTTGCCGTCCCCGATCTTCCCCGTTCTGGTTGCGGTGATGATGGCCTGTACGGCTTTGTCCAGCAGTTCGTCCGGGACCACGGTTTCGATCTTGATTTTGGGCAAAAGATCGACCGTATATTCGCGTCCGCGATAGAACTCTGTGTGGCCTTTTTGCCGCCCGTGGCCGCGTGCTTCAAGGATTGTCATGCCCTCGACGCCAATGGCGAGCAGAGCATCTTTGACTGCGTCGAGCTTCGACGGCTGAATGACAGCTTCTATTTTTTGCATAATCTGATTCCCAGAGTAGCTAGCAATGTATAGACTGCCGCAGGGACGGCGAAGTCAGAGCTATCAGAACTGGAGGCGGTATGGGCATACAGACCTGCGGTATCTGATCGGTGGATGGCCTGCTGCTCGCTTTTTCCGAGGCCCGTCGTTCCCTGAATCCGCATAGTCAATGCCTTATAGTGTTAGCTATGAGCGCAACAGGCAATGACCGGTATCTCTTTGGGAACTTTGGAATCCAGCGGCAAGAACCAGGAGAAGGTCCGCGAAGTCAATTTCGGCTACGAGCAACCCGAGGGGGTGGTCATGACCTCTCTGGATTTTGCCGTGAACTGGATTCGCAAGAGTTCGGTGTGGCCCATGACGTTTGGCTTAGCCTGCTGCGCGATCGAAATGATGTCGATGGGCGGGCGCTCGCTTTGACGTGGCGCGTTTGGCGCGGAGGTTTTTCGTCCCTCTCCGCGGCAATCGGACCTGATGGTCATCGCGGGCCGGGTCTCGCAGAAGATGGCCCCGGTGATCCGCCGGCTTTACGAGCAGATGCCGGAGCCGAAATGGGTGATCTCCATGGGCGCCTGCGCCACTTCCGGCGGGGTTTTCAACAACTATGCGCTGGTTCAGGGAGTGAACCAGATTATCCCCGTGGACGTGTATGTGCCGGGGTGTCCGCCGCGTCCGGAACAGTTGATGTACGCCATCACCCTTCTGCAGGAAAAAATACTGCGCGAGCGGGGAAGCCTAAAACGCGCATTAAACTTCCAATAATTGTGCAATTGTAATAACTTTGCTGGGCGGTTCTTTTTTGCGTGTGGGCGGAGATACTGGTTGGCGGAAAAGGTAACTAGGAGCTAACTCCCTTCGCGCTGCTATCGTTAAGATGTTGAGAATTAAGGCTAGTCGAGATAAGAAATATGCTGTAGATTACCGGATGTGACTGTTTTGCATCCAACAGTCTGAATTTGCGTGACACGAAATTGATTGTGACTCGAGCCACGTCCTATTTGGCTCGATGGCCTTGTTGAATGACTTCCAGGTTTTGTATGACTTTCCAGTGGTTGCGGAGGATAGACGCATGCACTCTCGCCCCTTGACTTCACTGGGCCGAATTCTGCTTGTAGCCGGTGCTGTGGGACTCGGTTCTGCGAGTCTCTTAGCCCAGGATTCGACCAGTACAGCCCCCAAGCCGACGGCTCCCTCAGAGCCGCCGGCTTCACGAATCGACATTTTTGCAGGCTACTCGTATTTCGCGCCGCACGGCTCGCTTACGGTTCCGTCCGGGCGCCAACATCGGTGTCAGTGGCCCGGTTACCTATTCGTCAATCAATTACGGCGCTATCGGAAGCGTCAGCTACTTCTTCAACCGCTACGTCGGTGGGCAGGTTGAATACTGCAAATCATCCCGACGGCAACAATGACGGAGCCTCTACCGGCACAGCTTGGTATGATCTTCCGCTACCCGACCGCGGAGATCACCCCGTTCGTTCATGCCGACGCCGGGTTTAACCGGCTGGGTGGCCCGGTACCACGAGCCGTACACCTACGGCCCTGCGCTGACCGTCGGCGGCGGTATGGACTACGCTCTGCCGTTCCTCGGCGGCCAACTCGGCCTGCGCCTGTTCCAGGCAGACTATCGAATACTTCCATACCAACTTCGGTCCCCAACCGCCATACCCAACCGGCGGCCGGGCCAACCTGAAGATTGCGCGCCTGAGCACCGGCTTGATTTATCACATGGGCAGCATTCTTCCTCCGCCTCCTGTGACCTACAGCTGCACCGCGTCCCCGTCGCCGGCATTTCCTGGCGACCCGATCACGGTCACCGGCACGGCGACGAATCTGAACCCGAAAAAGACAGCAACCTATAGCTGGACGGGCAGCGAGGGCGTCAAGGTTACGGGCGATAACACCACCGGCGCGGTCGATACCAGCGGCCTGGCCCCTGGCAACTACACCGTGACCGGCCACGTTTCCGAAGGGCAGAAGGTTGGCCAGTTCGCGGATTGCACGGCTAACTTCACCGTCAAGCAGTACGATCCTCCGACCATCAGCTGCTCGGCCAATCCGACCACCGTTGCAGCCTGGTGGTACGGCCACCATCACCGCCCAGGGTGTAAGCCCGCAGAACCGGCCGCTGACCTATACGTACAGCGCGTCGGCCGGCCAGATCAGCGGCAGCGGCAACACCGCCACGCTGAGCACGACGGGTGCGCCTGCTGGCACCATCACCGTCACTTGCAACGGTGCAGGACGACAAGGGTCAAACGGCCACTTCAACGACTACGGTCAATGTTGAAGCACCGCCGCCACCGCCCAGCCCCAAGACCAAGACGCTTTGCTCGATCAACTTCGATCGGGATAAGAAGCGTCCGGCCCGGGTCGACAACGAGGCGAAGGCTTGCCTCGATGACGTCGCTCTGAACCTGCAACAACAAACCGATGCCACCGCGGTGGTGGTTGGCGAGGCGGCTTCCGATGAGAAGAAGGCCGACACGCTGGCTGCACAACGCGCCGTCAACACGAAGGACTACCTGGTGAAGGAGAAGGGCATTGATCCTTCCCGGATCTCGGTACGCACCGGAACCCAGGGCAACAAGGAAGTCGGAGAACTACCTTGTCCCTGCCGGCGCGACCTTCGACAGCGACGTGCAAGGCACCACGGCGGTCGACGAAAGCTCTGTGAAGGTTCAGGCCAGAACAGCGCCCGCCCCGTCGCCATCACAAGAAGAAGCAGCAGCCCCCCGGCCCAGTAACGGGTCCGCGGCAGCTATAACGGGAAAGGGTGGCCAATTAGTAATGGCCACCCTTTTCATTGTGCTTGACCCTGCCCCTCTCGCAGGTGCACGGTGGAATGCGGATAATCTCGTCGAGCTTTTCCGCATTCTCAGGCACCAAAGTAGAAAACAATGACTCCATTCATCGGGCGTACTCTCTCCTCCGCTTTTCTCCTGGCCGCTCTTGTTTCCCAATCAACCGGCCCTGGCGCAGTCTGCTTCCTGGGTTCCCGTAGGACCCGATGGCGGGGATGGGCGCAGCTTCGCCGCTGACCCTACCAATCGACAAGCACCTTTACCTCGGGACCACCAACAGCTGGATCTATCAGACCGACGACGGTGGCGCGAGCTGGCAGAGGCTGGCCAAGCTGGCCAAGACCGACGATCTGCTGGTGGACAACATCGTGGTGGATGAGTCCGACCCCAAGACGCTGCTGGTCGGCACCTGGGTGGTGGATCATCCCGACGGCGGCCTCTTTATCAGCCACGACGCCGGCAAGACCTGGACCGCGGTCGAAGGCATGAAGGGGCAATCGATCCGCGCCCTGACCCAGGCGCCGTCCGATCCCAAGATCTTCATCGCAGGCACCCTGAAGGGTGTCTTTCGCAGCGAAGACGGCGGCGTGCAGTGGACCCGGATCACTCCGGAAGGCAGCATGGATCTGCATGAAGTGGAGTCCATCGCCATCGATCCCAAGGATCCGCGAACCATTTATGCGGGCACCTGGCACCTGCCCTGGAAGACCACCGACGGCGGCGCCAACTGGCACAACATCAAACAGGGCCTGATCGACGACTCGGATGTGTTCTCGATCATCATCGATCCCACCGTCCCCAGCGTGGTCTACACCAGCGCCTGTTCCGGGATCTACCGCAGCGATAACGGCGGCGAGCTTTACCACAAGATCCAGGGCATTCCCATGACTGCGCGCAGAACCCGCGTCCTGATGCTCGATCCAACCAACCGGAACACGGTCTACGCCGGCACCACCGAGGGTCTTGTACAAGACGCTCGACGGGGGGACCAACTGGAAACGGATGACCGGTCCGGACGTGATCGTCAACGACGTCTTTGTGGACCCCAAGAACCCGCAGCACGTACTGCTGGCGACCGACCGCAGCGGAGTGCTGGAGAGCGACGATTCGGCGGCCAGCTTCAAGGCCTCCAACGCCGGCTTTTCGCAGCGCCAGGTGGCCACTCTGCTGGTCGATGCGAAGACCCCGCAAACCATCCTGGCCGGGGTAGTGAACGACAAGACCTATGGCGGCGTGTTTGCTTCCCATGACAACGGCGCCACCTGGAGCCAGCAGAGCAACGGGCTGCAGGGACGGGATGTATTTGACCTCTCCGCAGTCTGCCGACGGCGTCATCCTGGCCGGGACCAATGCCGGTATCTTTCGCTGGGACGGTATGAACTGGCAGCCGGATGGAAAGATCGTCAAGCCGGAGAAAAAGACCTCCTACGTAGTCCACAAGGGCAAGCGCGCCAAGCAGGAGACAACGGTGATGGTGCCGGGCGGCCAGATCGACGCACGGGTCAGCGACGTCGACGCTTCCGGCAGCATCTGGTACGCCGCGACCGCGAACGGAGTCTACGCCAGCACGGATCAGGGTGCCACCTGGGTAGGCGGCCCGGTGCTGGGCAAGACGGAGTACCGTGCGGTGGCTGCCTCAGGACCGATGGTGGTGGCGGCGGAGCGGACCGCGCTGGCGTGGTCCGAGGATGGCGGCAAGAACTGGCAGCCGTTGGCCATGCCGCAAAAGCTGACCTGGTTGCAGTCCATCGCGATGGCCGGCAATGGCAGTCTGTGGCTGGGCGGCCGCGAGGGCGTCTTCTACAGCGAAGATCATGGTCAGAACTGGAACGAAATGTCGAACCTTCCCATCTCCGACATCAGCGGACTGAGCTACGACCCGGATTTGAAGCGCGTCGTCGTCACCTCCTGGGCCTCCAGTTGGGTGCTGGCCGTTGATCCCGCGGACCGGACCTTTAAGTTTTGGGACCCAGGCTGGAAGGTACGGCATGTGCGTTCCATGAGCGGACGGCTGCTGGCCGCGACGCCCTACAACGGAGTGGTGATGGAGCCGCAAAAGCGCGGCCTCAAAGGTTGCCGTTGCCCGGACCCCCTAGAGCTCCCCGGGGTATGGTTCAGCTGCGTAGCTTTCAAATGCAGGACCTGGCCGGGCTGCACCAGCTCGACCGGGTCTGCTTTCCGCGGGAGATTGCCTACTCCAAAGCAGAGCTGCATTATTTCCTGACCCATCCCAGATGTTCCTGCTGGATTGCTGAGCAGCCCGAAAGCAAGCTGGCCGGCTTTGTCATCCTCGAGCGCGAAAGCTGTAACGGGCGCCCCGCCGGCCACATCGTAACCCTGGATGTGGATCCTGCCGAGCGGCGCCGCGGCTTGGGCACACTGCTGATGCAGACCGCGGAAGAACAGATGAAGCAGGAAGGCGCGGAAGTGATGAGCCTGGAGGTGGCGGAGAACAACTGCTGCCGCGCGCCAGTTCTATCGGGGGCTGGGTTTTGTGACCAGGGGGAGAATCGCGAAATACTATGGGGGGAGGGTCGACGCCGAGGTGATGGAGAAGGTGCTTTGATCCCTGCAACCGTTAGAGCAATTCTTTGCTTACAAAATCTCTAGTGGATGAAGAGCTTCCAGCACACAGAGGCGACGGCGATCAACGCTCCCTGGAAGGCGAAGGCAAAAACGATGCCGCGCGCGCATCCCAATTTATCTTCGTAATAAAGCTGCTCCGGATTATCGGTGCACACATCGGCGACATTCACGGATACGATGGACTCCGCTCTGCGCACAATGCGCAACTCCGGCCTCATCGATTGTCCTGCTAAGTTTGGAAATGTTTGTACGCTCATGGTGTCTCCCCTTTCAGATACTGAGTGTAGCGGGAAGAGCATGAGGTGTCTCAACAGTTAGGTACAACTTAGGTTGGGTAACATGGGGGAGATTCCCTGAACGGTACTACGATAGTGCCAATTTGGGCGTTCTTTTGGGGCAGATTTGGGCAAAAATGACGCGTTTTTTGGCTACTTCGTTACCCGGGTAAGCGGCAGAACAGAGCGGTGGAGTACACCAAGGAGTAGCGCCTCTCCGCTACCGTGCGCATGAAGTTCGCGATTCCACCGAACCTCACTTGAAATTCAAGGGAACGTGGGCACCGCGAATTTTTGCTGTAATACAGAGTCCCGAAGGGACGGGTGAAAGTCAGACCCACAGGCGCTAACTTGTTTGGAATGTTTTTCTTTAAAACTCCCACAAAATCGTCATCCTGAAGCGGAGCGCCGAACAGATTTATCGCGCGACACAACGCTTGATGGCGCGGAGTCGAAGGACCCCGAGGGTGCTATCTTGCCCATGCTGTTCGGAGCTTTTCGACCACGAAGCCGAGAACAGGATCTTAATGTAGCCGCCGGACATAGCAAGATGCTGGCAGTTCTTGCTCTCGGCCCCAGGGAAAGACCGCGGCGGTTCCGCCAGGTGCTGGCTCGGTGGCTGAAAAGCTCCGAGCAGCATGGGCAAGATAAGCACCCTCGGGGTCCTTCGACTCCGCGCCATCAAGCGCGCTGTGTCAAGCGATAAATCTGTGAGGCGCTCCGCTTCAGGATGACGGTTTTGTGGTGAGTTGGAGATGCCAAAAAACCAGCGTGTTCTCGAATCCTATTGTCTGCCAAACAAGTGAGCGCTACTTTCACCCGTCCCTACGGGACTCACGTGGAGTTTTTCGCGCAGCTTCAGAAAGCCCGCCCGCAGCGGCTAAAGCCGCAGCTTGTGGCAATAGTTTATGTACGACCTAAAGGTCGTACCCTTCAAAAAAATTGGGTTTTTCCGCAGCCTGTCGCCTTTGCCAGCATCAACCCTGGGCGAGGGTGATGACGGTGATTTCAGGCGGGCAGCGGAAGCGAAAGGGCAAATTGACCGCACCGATGCCTCGATTGACGTAGAGCTGCATCCCGCCGTGCAGCCGGAAAAGACCGTGCACGTATTTGGTTCCCATGTCCGGAAGCATAAGAGGCGGCAGGAAGGGAAGAAGAATCTGCCCTCCGTGAGTATGCCCGGAGAGGATGAGGTCCACCTGCCTACCGGCAGCGTAGTCGGCGAAATCAGGCTCATGCGCCAGCAGGATGAGAGGTTCGTGGTCAGGTCTCCTGCCGGCGGGCAGAGCGGCAGCCAGGTCGGGCCGTTGCTCCAGAGCGTCGCAGATGCCTGCCAGCCAAATGCGCCGGCCGTTCCGCTCCAGAGGCACACAGCTGTTGGCCAGTACTGGAATGCGGTGGATGTGCAGAGCATCGGTGAGCGCGTCCGCACCGACCAGCACGTCGTGGTTCCCCAGAATTGCGTAACGCAGCGGGCATTCGATGCGGCTAAGAAGTTCGGCGCAGTGGTAGCCCAGCCTGATGGCAAAACGTTGCGGCAGCGGCTTGGAGCTGACAAAATCTCCGGTGAGCACGACCAGCTCGGGAGCCAGTGCGTTCACCCTGCGGACCACGGCCTTCAGGAAGGCCGCTTCGGTATATTCCTGGAAATGAAAATCGCTGATCTGCACGATCTTCATGCCGGCGAACGCATCGGGCAACCGGGGCAGGGTGACGGTGAGGTAGACGATTTCGAGTTCGTGGCGTGCGATCTCACCGGCGTAGAACGCCAAGCCCGCGGCAGAACCCGCCGCCAGCCGGAAAAAATTTCTGCGCGTGAGCAAGGTGTCGCTGAACGACGCCGTTCGAGGAGGTGCGGCAACCAGGGTGGGTTCCATTAAGGCATGCTCCGGGGATCAGGGCCACCTTTCGAGTTTAAGGCGTGCCCCCCGTTCCACCAAGGTGCGGGTACCTCAAGAGAGAATAGGCTGCCCTAATCTGCTACGGGACGGGAAGACGCTGCGTAAGGCGGGGTAAATCCGGCGGTATTTGGCGTAGCTCTCCTGCAACACCCTAACCGCTTCCGGCTCGGAAGCGGTGCGCCCGGCTACCTGCACCACCGCATCGCAGGCCTCATCCACCGAGGCCCAGACACCGGCGCCCACGCCGGCCAGCAGGGCGGCTCCATACGCCGCGCCTTCTTCCGCCTGCACTGTCTCCACCGCCTGGCCATAGACATCGGCCTGGATCTGCCGCCATAAAGGCGAACGCGCACCGCCTCCGCCCACGCGAATGGCCTTCACCGGGATGCCAAGCTCCTTGAAGATGGTCAAGCGTGTCTTTGAGGCTGAAGGCAACGCCCTCAAGGATAGCCCGGACTACGTGCGCGCGGGTGTGGTCGGCAGCCAGGCCAAGCAATGCGGCGCGCACGTCCGGGTCCGGATACGGTGTCCGTTCCCCCATAAGATAGGGCGCCCAAAGCACGCCTCCGGCCCCGGGGGGAACCTTTGCTGCCTGGGAACTCAGCTGGTCGTAGGACTCTGAGGGCGCGGCGAAGTTGTCGCGAAACCAGCGCAGCGAGAGACCGGCCGCCTGGGTCACACCCATCACATGCCAGCGGCCGGGAATGGCATGGCAGAAGGTGTGCAGCCGTCCCAGGGGGTCGGTAACCGGGGCATCGGAGGCAGCGAAGACCACCCCCGAAGTGCCAATGGTCGCGCTCACGTCTCCGGGACGGACGATGCCCATGCCGGTTGCGCCCGCGGCTTGATCCCCGGCTCCCGCAACCACCGGCGTGCCCGCCTTGAGGCCGGTACTGGCGGCAGCGGACTCCGTCACCTGGCCTACGATCTCCTGCGATTCATAAAGAGCAGGCAGGCAGTCGGGGCTGAGCCCGACCGCCTCGCAGCATGGCGTCGGACCAGCGACGATGCACCACATCGAGCAGCAGCGTGCCCGAGGCATCCGCCACGTCGATGGCGCGCACCCCGGTGAGACAGAGGCGAACGTAGTCCTTGGGCAGCAGAAAGCTGTTAAACCGCTTCCAGATCTCGGGCTCGTGGGTCCGCACCCACAGCAACTTGGTGAGCGTGAAGTTGGTCAGCGCGGGATTGGCCGTCAGCTCCACCAGGCGCTGTGGGCCGATGGTCTCGTTCAGATAGCGGCACTCCGCCGCCGTACGCTGATCGCACCAGATGAGCGCAGGCCGCAGTACCTCGTCGCTGCTGTCCAACAGCACCGCCCCGTGCATTTGACCGCTGAGGCCTATACATGCGATTTCCGAGGCCGGCACCGCAGCATCCCGGAGCAGATTGCGGACAGCGCCCTGGCACGCCTTCCACCAGTCGTGCGGATCCTGCTCTGCCCAGCCGCTTCGTGGAGAAGCAAACGGTACGTGTTCGTGAATAGCGGAAGCGACGACCGCGCCTGATTGGTCGATAAGGAGGGCGCGCGTCCCTCCGGTGCCGACATCGATGCCTAGCAGCTTGATGGTCATATACCCCGATCCTGCAATCTGCCCAGTGTAGCGGAGAACGAAAGATCAGGCTCATCAGGCTCGCGGCGCCATTACCCGGTATCATGGCGAAATCATGCCTAGGCGTTTCTTGCACGTAAGGTTATCGCCTGTCTTCCTGCTGCTCCTCGCCGCCTGGGCCCCTGCCGTACACGCTGCTGCCATCCCGCCTCTGGTTATCCAGGGAGTCGGCATTGCCACTGCGCCGCTTGATGGCCCGTGGCAGTTTCGCACCGGCGATCATCCAGGCTGGGCCGCGCCAGACCTCGATGATTCCGCATGGGAGAGCATCGCCGTCGATAAGAGCTGGGGAGCCCAGAGCCATTTCGGCTACACCGGCTTTGCGTGGTACCGGCGGCACCTTACGTTGGTCCCGGTGGCCGGCGCAAACACGGATCTCGCACTCTTTCTGCCCCCGATTGACGATGCCTATGAACTTTATTGGAACGGTAAGCTAATCGGGCAAGGCGGCAAACTGCCCCCTCATCCCGTCTGGTACTGGACCGCGCCGTATCTGACCTTCGGCATCGGTCAACCGCGGTCCGGGGTGCTTGCCATCCGGGTTTGGAAGGCCCCTTACGCGTCCTTCGATTCGGGGGTCCTGGGCGGATTGTTCCAGGCTCCCCGGGTGGGCAGCTCCGAGGCCGTCGCAGCCTACAAGGACGGACTGGATCATCAATGGCTCAAAAGCCGGCAGTATGATTTTGCGCTCAATCTTCTCTATGCCCTGGTTACCCTGCTCAGCCTGTTGGCATGGCTGCGCAACCGCAATCAAAAGATCCTGTTCTGGGTGGCACTCTATTCGCTTGCCCCGCTCCTGGCCCAACTTCTGAACCAGTTTCGTCTCCCCTTTCCTTACCCATTTGTCCTCGGAGTTCTGCAACCCCTTATCAGCCTGGAGGACATCTCTCTTTGGTTCCTGCTGCTGTACGTGCTGCAACTGGAAGATCATCCACGGCTGCGGCGATGGACGCGCATCCTGGCCGTCCTCTCCCTCACTGCCGGGACCCTCGACGGGGCGCTGAGCCTGTTCCTATTTGACAGCAGTAGCCTCGTTTCAGTTCAGATCGTCGATGCCGTCTTGACCGCAATCGTCGCCATGGCCGAGGTCTTTCCTCTGGTGCTCATCGCGGTTGCCTTGAGGAAGCGTCTGGATGCCGCCCGCTGGTTCGTGGCCATCTTTGCTTCCTTGCGAGATTTGATTGTGGTGGTGAGAACCACCCTGGAACAGGGTGAACGTTTTACCCACTGGACCATTGGCGAAAAAATGACGGCGCCGTTGTTCAGCGTGAACGGCAACCGGTTTACTCCGCTCACCCTGGCATCGACGCTGCTGTTCATCGCCATTGTTTATGCCGTTTACCGCTATACCGTGGACCAGGGAAGGCGTCAGGCCGCGCTCGAACAGGAGTTCAAGAGCGCGCAGGAGTTGCAGCGGGTCCTGATTCCTGACACGTTGCCCTCGATCCAAGGCTACTCCGTGACCAGTGCCTATCGCCCCGCGGAGGAGGTCGGTGGAGACTTCTTCCAGCTCATCCCACTGGCAGGCGGATCGACGATACTGGTGATGGGCGACGTCAGCGGTAAGGGACTGAAGGCTGCGATGACGGTTTCCCTGATTGTCGGCGCCGCACGTACCCTGGCGGAGACCTCGGAGGATCCGGCGGAGATGCTCTCTGGGCTGAACCGGCGCTTACATGGCCGCCTGCAGAACGGATTTGTAACCTGCCTTATTCTGCGTCTGGATCCCGATGGCGGCTGCGTGCTGGCCAATGCTGGACATCCTTCGCCGTTTCTGAACCAGCTGGAATTGAACTTGCCCGGCGCCTTACCGCTGGGGCTGCTGGCTTCTGCCGACTTTGAGAAGACGACTATCCATCTGGGAGTTGCGGACCGGCTCACCTTGTACACCGACGGCTTACTCGAAGCGCGCAACGCCGCCGGCGAGCTGTACAGCTTTGATCGCCTGCAGCAGTTGATCGCCACCAAACCAGATGCCCAGCAGGCCAGTGAGGCAGCGGTAGCCTTCGGGCAGGATGACGACATCACGGTGATCACGGTGACCCGCCTGGCGACCGGTATGGAATCAACCACTTTGTTGCTGGCGCCTGAATTAATATCCGCGGCCAGCTAGAAACGAATATGCTGGTGGCGGCGTTATCGAATTATGAAGGAGCCAAGATCATGGTCACCTCGTCGCCAGGCAGCGTGTTAGGAAAAGGCGCTTCGTTCCCCACCGGATGGGCCATTCTGCTGATTATTGTCGGATTCTTTGCGTTGGCTTTGCCCTTCGAGGCTGGCATCGCGATCGCCATCGTCGTCGCCGTGCTGGTCATTGTGGCCGGCATTGCCCATCTGGCGGGCAGCTTTGCGGCGCGCACCACCGGAGGGTTCTTCTGGCGGCTGCTGGTGGGCTGTGCCTACCTGATTGCCGGCGTCTACCTGCTGATCAACCCCAAGTTGAGCCTGGTCTCGCTCACCCTGGCCCTGGCCGTTCTCTTTTTCGTGGAAGGCATTTTTCACATCGTGACGTATTTTCAAATCCGCAGCGCTCCCGGTTCCGGATGGCTTTTGTTTGACGGGATCGTGACCCTGATACTGGCGGTGATGATCTGGCGGAGCTGGCCGGCCAGCGCGGTGTGGGCGCTGGGTACGATCGTCGGCATCAATCTTTTGATGAGCGGTTTCACCCGCCTGATGTACTCCCGGGCAGTGACGTGCCAACCTCTAAGGGACCGGTCATGACGCTAACAGATACTGAAAAAGCCGCTGCTGCGCGCAAGAGCCTGGAATACGTCAAGGACGGAATGGTGGTTGGACTGGGTTCCGGTTCGACCGCCACCTTTGCCATTCAGTTTCTTGGGGAGCAGGTTCGCGATGGATTGAAGATTCGCGGAATTCCCACCTCGCGAGCCAGTGGCGAGCTGGCGCGCTCGCTCGTGATTCCGCTCACCAGTTTCGATGAAGTGGACTATACCGACGTGACCATCGACGGCGCCGACGAGGTTGCTCCTGGCCTGGCGTTGATCAAGGGAGGCGGGGGCGCGTTGCTGCACGAGAAAATTGTGGCTGCCTCTTCGCGCACGTCTGGTGATCGTGGCCGATGAACACAAGATCGTCGAGCGGCTGGGCCGTTTCCCGCTTCCGGTTGAGGTGATCCCGTTCGCGGCCTCGCCGGTCAAGAAGCAGCTGGAGAAGATTGGGGCGCATCCGGTGTTGCGTTCCGGCCACGACGGCTCGCCTTACATCACCGACGAGGGCAACTTCATCTTCGACTGCCACTATGGAGAGATCTGGATCCGGCTGCCGTAGCCCACACCATCAAGAGCATGACGGGCGTGGTCGAGCACGGTCTGTTTCTCGGCTTGGCTTCGGTGGCGATTATCGCCGGGCCCGACGGGCGCGCGGATCATCGAACCCGTAGCGAAAGAATCAGCAGGCCCTCTACTCCGCTGCGCGACTGCGCGCCCTTCGGGTCTTTCCCTATCACGAACCCGGGTGCCCCATATCTCGCTCGTTTTCGCGAGATGTGGCGATTCCACTGCACTGCGACTGGGACCCGTCCTACGCGAAGTAAAGGGGCGACCAACCGTCGCCCCCCACATCTCGCGAAAAACGAGCGAGATATGGGCACCCGGGTTCTGACAGGTCGAAGATTCTGAACGCCATTGCACACGATGCTATGAGTGACGCACTACAGCTAGGGCTGGTTCGAAATACGTGCCGTATCGTGAAAGCGTTTCATGTCGATGCCCGCCATCCTGCCTTCCGGGTCGTACACAAAAATATCGGTGAACTTCGCGTCCCAGATAACCTCGTTGGCGCGATAAGACGACCGGGCATTGACGACCTGCGAAAAGGTCTCGTCCATCCCGGTAAGCAGAATCAAGAACTCCGCGCCACTCGCGCACAGCTGATCTTCTGTAACTCCATACAGCGGGCTATCCTTATCAATGATGTGAACGATGGTCCAGGACAGAGGAAAGAAGACCACGCTTTCCCGCTCCAGGCTGAGCGGATAGTAGCGGCGCACCGTGATTCCGCTCGCATTGGGTTCAAAGCGTGACACCAGGAGCCGGACATGCAGATCGATGATCTGGTTGTTGCGCGTGTTAATGATGCGGAACTCGAAGGCGCGAATGTTGCCAATCCACGACATCACCGCGTTTTGACTAAACAGAATGTCGGCGACCGGCCGGGAGAAACGCGCAAACACCAGCCCCGTAACCACCGCCAGGCCCAGCAGACTCACGACTGACTCAAGCGCGACCAGAATGTTGGTCGCCAATCCCACCGGGCACCGTGCTTCCGTAGCCGATCGTCGCCGAAGTGTGAATGCTGAAAAAGAAGGCCTTCAGAAAAGGAGTATTAATGCCGGTATTGAGGGTGTTGACCAGGCCGTCCGGTCCGGCAGCGTCGTAGAGCAATAGCGAAACAGCCATTGAGCGTAAGGTAAACGACGGCGACAAAAAGAAAGAAGCGGCCCCAGGTGGTGCTGACCAGGTTGGAGTAGGCCAGAAACGCATGCAGCCCCCGGCCTCGCCGCTGCACATTGAAAGCTGCCGTCCCGATTGAGCAAGCGCAGCTGACGCTGCTCGGAGACGACTCTGCCGAATCCCAGATCGCTGGAAGGATCTTCGGCAGGCTTTGAGTGTACTTCCTTGAGTTCTTGGATCGGTCATCAGTTCACGCGGTCAATTTCCGATGCAGCAGCGCCAGCGTCATATTGCAGACACAGCGCCGCCAGCTCCGGGTCGTAGCGATAACCCTCGTCGCGCATGAACGCGTGCGCGCCGTTCACTTCCAGCCACTGGAAATTCGCGCCGACCTCCTCCAGCCGGGCTTTGATCAGGTTGCGGCCGGCGAGGGGAACATGGGGATCCTGACGCCCCCAGATGTGCAGCAGCTCGCCCTTGATTTCACCCGCCCGCTGCGAGGGAGTCATCCTGTTTGCCCAGACCCAGGCTGTGGCTGTGAATGTCCGTGGCATAAAAGCAAACGGTTGCCAGTACATCGGGGTTCATGGCCGCGCGAAAGGCCAGATGCCCGCCCATGCAGATGCCAATCGTGCCCAGCCGGCCGGTGCAATCTTCGCAGGCCTCGAAGATAGTCCAGCAGCGCGCGCGCATCGCTGTCATAGGACGAAACCGCTTTGGCGTACTTGTCCGCATTGCCTTTGTCGGAACCGGCCTGATCGTAAGCCAGCACCGTTCCTGCCGGCTCCAGCTCGTGATACACCTCAGGAACAGCGACGATGTAGCCATGGCCGGCAATAAAGGCGGCAAAGCGGCGAATGGGGCCGGTGGCCTGGAAGATCTCAGAAAACAGCACCACCGCGGGATACTTTCCCTTGGCCGCTGGGCGAAACATATAGGTCCGCATGGGCCCCGTGGGCGTGGCGAGATCGACAGCTGTTTGTTCTTGAAGGATCATAATCACTCTCCCGGTCAGGTTAACTGATAATTCCCCGGTGGCGGCAAGAGGATTCGATGGTGATTGGGTGGCTACAACATGAACAGGAAGCCGGCAGCAGTCCGCGGGCTCAGCCTGGGCGCAGGTGGAAGCAGCACAGCGGCAAGTGCGCTTGCCCTGCCTTCTGGTGCCGCAGCCGGCACACGCCGTGCTGGCGGGAGAACTAGCCGCGGGCTTGACCTGCTTCGGCGAATTGCCCGCCGGAGATCAGGCGGGCCATTCAAATGCACGATACGGGTTGGGCCGCGAGCGACGCGCAGCAGATTCAACGGCTGCGCTCCGGGGGCGCGCACGCGGGCAATCGAGTCCCGGTTTCCTTCATCGCCATCCCACCCGGAGAGGCGGAAGAGGCATGGACCGCTTCGATCGATGCGGTCGAAGCCTTCTCCAAGCTCGGAGCGATGGTCATCAGCCGCCACTTCAGCCTGCTCGCCCAGCATGATCCAGGCTCGCCACCAGCGGTTTCTCCAGGCGGAGAAGTCGCGTCAGCGAAGGCTCGAAGGCGCAACGCCGACGAGATTTAGACCGCTGGACCGCGGCGCTGGGCTTCTGCGACCTGGTGTCGCTCTACCTGTTAAGCGGGCTCAGCAGGGAAGTGGAGTTTCCCCTCGCCCATCCCGCCTCGCCCCAGGCGCAGAGCGGCGCCGCGGGTGAAAATGCAGGTCGATGGAAAAAGTCTTCGCTTCACTCCGGAGGTAGTACGCCCCGGCTGCGCTTTATCGATCCAGGCGCTGAAGCATCCGCTGCCGGCGCAAGGCCCGCGTGCCGAGACCCTCACCTGGGAGGTGCAATGAAGGACGTGATCGTCGTTGGCGCGGGAATCGCCGGGCTGGCCGCAGCCCGAACGTTGGCGGAAGCCGGCCTGCGCGTGGCGCTGATCGAAGCCCGGGACCGCGTGGGAGGACGGATCTACACCGTCCCAGCCGTGGACGGTGAGCTTGCCGGTGGAGCTGGGCGCGGAGTTTATTCACGGTCTGCCCCCGGAGCTGATCCACCTGGTGGAAGAGGCGGGTCTGACCCGTTTCGAGCTGGAAGGCGATAGCCGCTGCTTTCGGCAAGGAGCAGCAGGCCGGCTGGGGCCCTGCGGTCACCAGCCCGAGGTGGAGCAGCTGTTTGACCAGCTCAGCCACCTGGAACTGCCCCAGGACGACCTCAGCTTCAGCTGAATTCGTGGCCCAACGCGGATTCAAGCCGGAGGCCGCAGCCTGGGCGACGAATTACGTCGAAGGCTTCAATGCGGCCGACGCGCATCGCATCAGCGTCCGCTCGCTGGCCAAGCAACAGGCTGCCGAAGATGCGATCTCCGGAGACCGGTTGTTCCGGGTGGTGGAAGGCTATAGCCGGGTGCCCGCGTTTCTGCTGCGCAGGTTTCTGGAGGCGGGCGGCGAGTGGGTCCGTGTCGGCCCCGGTGCGAACCATCACCTGGAAGCCGGGGTGGGTGGAGGTCGGCTACCGTGGACCGGTCGCACCTTCCATGCAGCCGCAGCCATCATCACCTTGCCTCTGGGCGTGTTGCAGGCGAGAAGGGTCGCGTTTGCGCCCCAGCCGGTAAGAGATTCTCGCTGCGGCCGACCGACTCGTCATGGGACCGGCTGCGCGCGTGGTGTACGAGTTGGACCGCGGCTTCTGGTCGAATTCGGGCAGCAGCCTGAAAGGCGTGAGCTTTCTCTTCGCGCCGGATGCTACTCCCCCCACGTGGTGGACGACGGCCCCAAGGCCGGGCTCGATGTTGACCGGCTGGGTAGCCGGCCGCAAAGCCAGCAAACTGAACCCGGCCGAGCTGCCGGAGACCGGTCTGGCAACGCTTGGCGCCGTTCTCGGCAGTACCTGATGTGCGCAAGCACCTGCTGCGCTGGCACCAGCACGATTGGCAGACCGATACCCACAGCCTGGGCGCCTACACCTATGTTCCCGAGGGGCGATCCACGCTTCCGATGAGCTCTCGGTTCCGGTGCAGGCAACGCTCTTCTTCGCCGGCGAGCATACCGACACCAGCGGCCATTGGGGTACCGTCCACGGAGCCCTGCGCTCCGGCTATCGGGTGGCGGAGCAGGTACTGCGCACTGCCGAGAAATGACGGTTGGAATGACGACTGGAATCCGTCCAGGTGGTAAAAGGGCGACCAACGGTCGCCCCCACATTTCGCGAAAGCGAGATATGGGGCACCCGGGTTCGTGGCAGGGCTAGATTCTTTGGCTAGACCAGGTCCCCTACTTTGTCTGCGATGTTGCTGGCTGCGGAGCTGACGTTGCTCGGCCACCGAACTGACCCGCGAGGCTACGTCGCCGGCCACATCTTTGGTCGTCTTGTACACCCGGGTGGCATGTTTGCTCAGATCGTCACTGGTGTCTTTGATGTAATCACTGGCATCTTCCAGGTGACGTTTAAGTTGCTTACGGGTTTTTTCCCCGGTCTGCGGAGCATAAATAAGAGCCGCAGCCGCGCCGGCGGCCACCCCGAGAGCAGAAAACTGCCCAGTAACGAACTACGTTCATGACCATCCACCTTTCACGAAGAGCAAGTAAGTCATCCATTTGGAGTGCACTGCGACCGGATAGGTTGCAGTGGATAGTTGCGAAGAATCAACTACCTAGCTCGAATTTGCTATTGATTTTTGGAGAAAAAATCCTTAAAATAAGAGCTTTGACATGTCCCGGCGGGTTCCGACTGTATGGAATTACAATGCCGCTGGGCAGTGCTTTGTTGCTCATCTCCCTAGAGGATAACGGATCAAATGGCAAAACGACGTGGTAATCCCAACTGGGGTAAGCCGGAGCCGATAGGCCCGGTGGTCCCGACTGTCACTTCTTTCGAACAGGTCGTGAAAGAATTTAAACTGACCCCCGATCAATATGTGCGTTCCACACGGTTGCGCGAGTGGGCCCGGCGCAACAAGAATTCGAAGTATATCCCGGAAGCGCTTCTCGAGGCTTGGGGTTTTGAGATCGAATCCACTTTGTAAACGAGAAGCAGAACCGTAGAGAAAGAAAACGCCGCCTTGGGCGGCGTTTTTTGCGTCTACGGTGATGTGACAGCATCCACTATCTGGCGGACAATACAGTTATGCAGGCAAAGCTGCCGTTTACCGATGTACCCGGGGCCCTTGAGGAGTTCAAGGCTGGGCGGATGATCGTCGTGGTCGACGACGAGGACCGCGAGAATGAGGGCGACCTGACGCTGGCGGCGGAGTTTGTCACTCCGGAAGCGATCAACTTCATGTCCAAGTACGGGCGCGGGCTGATCTGCCTCAGCCTGACCGAGGAGCGCGCCGACTACCTTCGCCTGGGCCCGATGACGCAACAGAATTCCTCTCGCTTCGGCACCGCCTTCACCGAAAGCATCGAGGCCCGGGAAGGCGTCACCACGGGCATCTCCGCCTACGATCGCTCGCATACCATCCAGGTGGCGATCGATCCGCAGCATGACGGCGGCGGACCTGGCCCGGCCGGGGCACGTTTTTCCTCTGCGCGCCCGCCGCGGCGGGGTGTTGGTGCGCGCCGGACAAACGGAAGCTTCGGTCGATCTGGCGCGTATGGCGGGGCTGATTCCGGCGGGAGTGATCTGCGAGATCATGAACGACGACGGCACCATGGCGCGGGTTCCCGACCTGGTGGAGTTTTGTAATCAGCATCAGTTGAAGATGCTGACGGTGGCGGAGTTGATCCGATTCCGGCTGCAGAACGAACGCTATATCTTCCGCGTGGCGGAATCGATCATGCCCACTCGCTTCGGCGACTTCCGCATGATCGCCTATGAGAGCGAGGTGGATGGGGGAGAGAGCCACCTGGCGCTGGTTCGAGGCGATGTGAGCTCGGAGCACAACCAGGAGCCGGTTCTGGTGCGGGTGCACTCCCACTGCCTGGCGGGAGATGTCTTCGGCACTACGCTGTGCGATTGCCACCAGGTAGTGCAGCGTTCGCTGGAGATGATTGCGGAGGCTGGGCGGGGCGCCTTGGTTTACCTGCACAATACCAGCAAAGGTTTCGAGATTGACCGCAGCGTAACCCCGCACCGGCTCTTTTTGCACCGCAGCGGCGAGCACGGGGGCGACCGGCACCAGCGGATTTTGCGCCAGGTCGGATTGGGCGGGCAGATCCTTTCCGACCTGAACATCCGTAAGATTCGCCTGCTCTCCAACACCCCCACCCACGTGCCGGCGCTGCAGGGCTTCAACCTGGAGATCGTGGACCAGGTAGGGCTGGCCCTAGCCAAGCCCGGCACGCGCTAAGGGAAGGCAACAGCAGGTCCCTCCACTACGCTGCGCTCCGGTCGGGATGACAATTCATTTGCAAGGAAACGGTGGTTCTCGTCGGGGATTTCGGTTAATTGCATAACAGAATTGTCATCCCGACCGGAGCGTAGCGTAGTGGAGGGACCTGCTGTTTCTTTCAATCGGGAAGCGGCTCGAGAGGCGGTAAGGGAAATCCTCGCCGCGCCAGATCGCTCTGCAGCTGTTCTACATTCTCAAACAGAGCGGCATGAAGCCCAACGGCCTCCGCGCCAACAATGTTTTTTTCCAGGTTATCGATGAACAGGGCCTGGTCAGGGGAGACATTCAACTTCTTCACCGTGTGCAGGTAAATAGCAGGATCGGGTTTGACGACGCCCAGTTCGCAGGACCAGGTGAGATGGTCGAACTGGCCCAGCCAGGGGAAACGCGGCCGCAGATAATCCAGCACCCCATCCCCCATGTTCGACAGGATGCCGAGGCGAAAGCCGGCCTGCTTGATCCTGGGAATCCAGGCCAGCATCGCCGGATTGAGGTTCATCCACATGATGGCGTCCTGTTCCAGCAGCTGGCCGATCTGCTTTGCCGTGAAGTGGACACCGGTGTCGCGGGCAACGGTCTGCCAGTAGGTCTGGCCATTCAAAATGTCGGCATCGTAATCCAGGCGGTGAGCCCAATAGGCCTTTTCGAAAGCCTCCTCCTTCACGCCGGCGATGGCCAGCAGATTGCGATGCGCCTCTGGGTCGGGCGGTCCGCTCAGAACTTCCCCATAGTCGAAGATCACGGCTTGCAGATCCATGCGTGCGGGCTCCTGCAGAAGGCAAAAATGAGATGATGCTACGGCTATCAGCAGCTCTATTACACCATGCAGGGGAGGGAAGCCGGTGAGATGGTCGGCACGAACCCAGTGGGATCTGGCGGAGACGCCCTGGGCCCAGCAGCTGGCCCGACTGCGCGCTGCGGGCGCGCAGCTATGGGATCTGACCGCCTCCAACCCAACCCGTTGCGGCTTTACTTACGATGCGGCGTCCATTCTGGCCCCGCTCAACCGAGCCGGCAGCCCTGCACTACGATCCGGACCCGAGGGGTCTTCGCCCCGCGCGCGAGGCGGTCAGCCGCTATTACCGCGAGCATGGAGCCACCGTCGATCCGGATCAGATCTTTCTCACCACCAGTACCAGCGAGGCCTACAGCTTCCTCTTCCGGCTGCTCTGCGATCCCGGGCGACGAGGTGCTGATCGGCCAGCCGGGCTATCCACTGTTCGATTTTCTGGCCCGGCTGGACGACGTGCGGCTGGTTCCCTATGAGCTCTTCTACGATCATGGCTGGCACCTGGACCTGGAGGCACTGCGCAGCCGCGTGACCCCTCGCACCCGGGCCATCGCGGTGGTCCACCCCAACAATCCCACCGGACACTTCACCCGCCCCGGGGAGCGGGCTGGCGCATCGAAGAGTTGTGCCGCGAACACGGCCTGGCGCTGATCGTGGACGAGGTCTTTCTCGACTACGGGCTCACCCGATACCGAGGGAGAGCTTCGCTACGGGTGAACACGCCGTGCCAACCTTTGTGCTCAGCGGCCTCAGCAAAGTGGCCGCATTGCCGCAGATGAAAGCCGCCTGGATCGCATGCTTTGCTGAGGCCGAGGCACTCGAGCGCCTGGAAGTAATCTCCGACACCTTTCTCTCCATGAGCGCTCCCATCCAGGGCGCACTTCCCGCCTGGCTGGGCCACCGGGCCACAATCCAGGGGCAAATCAAGCAGCGCCTGGAAGCAGAACCTGGCAACGCTGGACGCAATCCTGCTGCGCCAGACGCTGGTGACCAGGCTTGAAGTCGAGGCGGGTTGGTATGCCGTCCTCCGGGTTCCGGGGCTGCAGCCGGAAGAAGAGACGGCGCTCGATCTCTTGCTGCAGCAAGGGGTGGTGGTGCACCCAGGCGGTTTCTTTGGCTTTTCAGGGCAAGGATGGCTGGTGGTGAGCCTGCTTACGCCCGCGGAGGAGTTCCGAGCGGGGACTGAGGCGCTTGTCCGGCATTTTAAGGGCCATTAGCGAAATCGCCCTGTGCAAAGGAGGACTCAAGTTTGTTACTAATACTTTCGTGTCATTCAATTAATGCTTTACAAAAGTTAGGTAAATACAAGATTCTAATAGTGTTTTATGTATTTAAAGTTTCTGTATTGCGCGCGGTTCGCTCCAATAATGACCGTTTCGTTGTACCCGCTCCCGAAAGGTTAATGTGTCACATTCGGAAATCTGGCTGAAGAAATGGATTTGATTGTCTTTCCTCGCCAATCGTCGTTTCTGGGCCATGTCCGGGCAGCACTCGTGTCGCATCGGGTAATACCAGCAGCCGATCGCGCAGGGAGCGCAGGATTTGCCGTCCATCGCCCCCGGGAAGATCGGTTCTGCCGATCGATCCCGCAAACAGCGTATCCCCGGCAAGCAGCAAATGATGCTCGGGGAAGAGGAGACAGATGCTGCCCGGCGTGTGTCCTGGGGTGTGTATCACTTCAGCCGGCAGAGCGGCGAGCCCGACGGCCAAGCCATCGTCGGCGCTGGCGTCCGGAGGCGCGACATCGGGCGTGGGAACGCCGAGCCAGCCGGCCTGCATCTCCATCGCCCCCAACAACCCGAGATCCTGCTGATTGAGAAACACCGGCGCTCCGGTCACCTTCTTAAGCAACGCCGCTCCGCCCACGTGGTCGATGTGCGCGTGGGTGACGATAATCTGGCGCACGGTAAGGCCATGCTTTTGCAGCCGGGAGAGGATCTCCGGAATGTTGTCTCCGGGATCGACGACGATGGCCTCACGCGTAACCTCATCGCCCAGGATGGTGCAATTGCAGCGCAGCGGACCGACGGGAAAGGTTTCCAGGATCATGTACCGATCTTAGAGGATTGATCCTGGAGATTGAACCGGCGCATGGCGGACGCTGGTTACAATGCAGCCATGCGCATTTACGCGGCGGTAGGGGCATTGCTGGGCTGGTTTGCGCTGGCGCTGCAGCTTTACTTGATGCTGGTCCAATCGCCTGCCCGCGGCGTCGCCATGCTGGGAGCGGTGATCACTTTCTTCAGCTTCTTTACCATCCTGACCAATCTTCTGGTAGCGCTGGTTTTTACCGCCGCCGCTGTTCCGCCCCGGACCGGGATGGATGGAAGTTTTCCGGCGCCCGTCGGTGCAAGCCGGCACGGCTGTTTATATCGCCATCGTCGGCATCGTCTACCAGCTATTGCTGCGACAGCTATGGAATCCGCAGGGAGCACAATGGGTTGCCGACGTACTTCTGCACAGCATGATTCCTGTGGGTTACGTCCTGTATTGGCTGCTGTTTGCGCCCCGGTCGGAGCTGCGCTGGAAGGATGCCGTCGCCTGGCTGGTGTATCCCGGCGTGTACCTGGTGTACATACTGGCCCGGGGCGCGGTGAGCGGGCTGTATCCCTACCCGTTTGTCGACGTGAATGTGCTGGGTTACGCCGGCGTACTCGCCCGGGCCGGGATATTCTTGCTGGTATTCCTGGGCATGGGCTTGCTGGTAGTGGCGGTGGGCCGCTGGACCCGGCGGCGCTCCACCGCCTAGCGCCATCCCGCTACTTGGCCGGAGTGGACGGCTTGGCTGGAGCAGTCTGCGTAGCCTTGATGCCCGACAGTACCGAGCGGGGGCCGCTGCTCCGTTGGATCAGAACCGTAAGTCCAATGGAGGTAAACATGAACAGGATGGCAGCCCAGGTAGTCACCTTGGTCAGCAGATTGGCTGCTCCGCGGGGTCCGAATGCGGTCTGTGACCCCTGGCCGCCAAAGGCGCCTGCGAGGTCGGCGCTCTTACCCTGCTGGAGAAGAACAACCCCAATCAGGATGAGGCAAACAATAACGTGAATGGTACCGACAAACCAGATCATGCGAACCTGAACCTCAATCGATGGTGCGGAAGGGGGGACTTGAACCCCCATGCCTCTCGGCGCCACCCCCTCAAGATGGTGTGTCTGCCAATTTCACCACTTCCGCGCTTAAGCCAAAATTGCCTGCAACTTACCTGTGGACGGCGTTCACCATGAGGGTAGGCGCAAACAACCGTCCATGTGATGTTACCGTGCCCCGCCGTGTACTGCAATGTGAGGGGTTCGTGTGCTGTCCCGCCCCGGTCAAACCACGGATCCTGGGGGCGGCACGGCTCTTGCCCAAGGCTACCCGTGCCCAGATGGCCTGAGCCAACAAGTTAGCTATTGCGAAGCTGTTGCCACGGCTGGATTGACAATCATGAAATTACCCTCAAAGAAATGAGACTCTGCCTCCTACGCGCAAGAGAGCCATTTGAAAGAGAACAGATGGGTTGCGGCCACCGGCCAGGTTCCTGTCGTTGCCGGACAAGGCCGCGTCGCAATTGGTATGGCAAATGCTTACTAGTCGTATTGGAGAGGGTCCGGATGAGATCCCTTGCCTTGGCCGGATTTGCTGTTCGCTCGTTGTTGGTTGGCCTTATCTGCCCAACGCCCTAGCGCCACGCTCATTCCTTAGAGAAACCGGCGAAGGGCAAAAACGAGACGGCTGTGGTTGGAGGGCCAACTTATGACGGCAGCGAGCTTACCAATAAACGAGAACATAGCTACGGGGAGCAAAGCTGTAACGACTGGCCCGGCCGAGAACAGCCCATGCTACGCTTTGGACTGCCTGCTCAAGGAGCTGTTGGCCTTCTACGTTTCGGCAGAGAAGGTTTATTGGCACCTGCGGCTTGTTCCCGCAGCCCTTGATGGCGCCTCGAGTCTTCCCGAGCGATTTGCGAGAGATATGTGCAGCAAAACCCTCGAAACTGTTTCGCTGATCATGCGATTGAAGTGCATCTTCGATCACAGCCCGGATCAGGAGTGCGCCGAACTCATGACTGTGGTCGCAGCCAAACAATCCGAACTGCAGGCTCTGATGGACTGGGCGAAAGAGCCGGCTGGTTTAGTGTAGTGCATCGTGTATGTGGTGTGGCAGATTCAGCCACGACCGCGCAATGGCTTTAAGAATCTTACCCTGCTACGAAACCCAGGGTGCCCCATATCTCGCTCGTTTTTCGCGAGATGTGGGATTCCACTGCCCTGCGACTGGCATCCGTCCAGGTGGTAAAGGGGCGACCAACGGTCGCCCCCACATCTCGCGAAAAACGAGCGAGATATGGGGGCACCCCGGCAATCGCATGACGCTTGGTTCATCGTGGAACCGCCAGAGGCTCCCGACTCGCCAACTGCGACAAAGATAGTGTTAGCCAGCTACCCGTGCATCCTGCGCTGATGCGTGCTGGGAATGCGCATATCCTCGCGGTACTTAGCTATTGAGCGGCGGGTCACGTGGATCCCTTGTGGCTGCAGAATATTCGCGATCTGGTCGTCGGTGAGTGGGTGGTGGGAATCTTCTTCCTCGATCAATTTCTTCACTTTGCGCTTCAGCAGCATCAGCGGCGTGTTCGCCCCTTCAGGCCCGCTCGCACCTTCGGAGAAGAAGAAGCGCAATTCGAAGACGCCCTGCGGGGTGTGGACATATTTGTTCGATACCGCGCGGCTTACGGTCGACGGGTGCACACCAATCTCTTCGGCGATATCCTTGATCATCATCGGTTTGATGGCATCCACACCATTCTCCAGAAAGTCTCGCTGCAACCGGACGATCGATTCACATGTCCGCAGGATCGTATTCTTGCGCTGGTCGATGTTACGCAATAACTGAATAGCGGAACGATAACGCTCCTTTACGTACTCCTTAACGTCCTTTTCGGTGCCATTCTGGGTGATGAGTTTCCGATAACCCTGATTTAGCCGCAGGGCAGGCAAGCCCTCCTCGTCCATGGCTACCACATATTCGCCATCACGTTTCACGAAGGCCACGTCTGGCTCAATGAGTCTTGCCTCCGGCCGGTTGTACCGCTGGGCGGGTCGTGGATCGAGTGTACGAACAAACTCCGTGGCCTGTTGCACCTCTTCAACCGGCTTACCTACCGCTTTCGCCAGCTCGCGCAAATCACGCTTCTGTAACAGTATCAAGTGCTTGTCGACGATCCGGTGAGCGAGTTCAAACACAGTCCTGTGGGATGCACGGTTCTGCCGATCACAGGTCATCTCCCGTTGGTGCGCCTCGATTTGTATCAACAGGCACCCACGCAAATCCGGCGCCGCGACGCCGGCCGGGTCGAGCTGACGTACCGCAGCCAGGGCGGAGGCCAGGTCCGCCTTCGCCTGTTCCACCAAGGCTTGCGGCAACTGGTCCGCGCGCGTCTTCAATGCTTCGGGAGGCAGAAGATCTGCGGGAGTTTCCCGACTAAGCTGCTTCCATAGATATCCTTCCAGCAGCTCTTGCTCAGTGGCGTCCAGATACCCATCTTCATTGAGGTTGCCAACAATGTATTCGGCAGCGTCGCGCGCCCCCGGCGAGAAATTCAGCGAGCCAATCTGCCACAGCAGGTGGTCGGTGAGTGTGCTTGGTTGCGAAAGAAAGTTCTCGATGGAAGGCTTCTCGGTAACCTCAGAACAGTTGGGGGTGCGGAAACCAGGATCAAGGTAGTCCTGGAAATAGGAGCCAAAATCGATTTCGTCGAAGGGGTCTGCTTTTTCCCCGGCCGCGTCGGCCTGCTGCGTTTCGTCCGGACGATCGAGTTGCTCATCGCGGCTGGCTACGTCATCGGGAAGCGAGCCGCTTTCTTCCTCCTCTTCGAGGAGTGGATTTTCAACCATCTCCGTCTGAATCATTTCTTTCAGTTCGAGCTTATTCAGCGCAAGAACGGAAACCATTTGCATCAAGCCAGGTGTCAGGACCTGGCGCTGAGATACATTCAAACTGAGCTTGGGTTGAGGACTTGTCATTGCTTTGTATTGGCCAGGTTTAGATCGGACGTGCCGGAATCGATACATCCTGCTGCAGCGTGAAATCGAGAAGGGTTTCACTCGGCACGCTGACCTGGTCTCCCTTCGTAATGATTTCCGATCCGGCGCCAACCCCGGCGCCGGCGCCGGCACCGATGGCCGCTCCTTTGCCGCCGCCGGCGATGGCGCCGATGATCGACCCCAAGGCCGCTCCACCCACTGTTCTCTTCGCCGTGCTCGCCCCGCGCGACTTGCCGCTCAATTCATACTCTCCGGTCACCAGCGGCACCGTATGTCCGTTCACAGCAATTCCCGTTAGCTCCAACCTTAGTTCCGACCTGCCGGCGAAGGTTCCCGACTCCTTTGACTCCGCTAGCCGGCCGTAGACGTCGGCTCCCTTGGGGACTACAACGTTTCCGTCGACCATCAACGGTTCTTCGAGCGAACTCTGGAAGCGATCCCCGACATGATTCCTGGTTGAGTCGATGCCATCGATCGTGCGCACAAGAATATGCGTTCCTGAGGGAATGGTGAGATACGCCGGCGCATGCAGCCCCATGGGCGTGGCACTGGCTACTTCGTGGGAATCAAACTTGATTGCCGCGATGTCAGGGACGCTGTACTTCTGCACGGAAGAGCCGACCTGGAAGCTGATCTCGCTCTCGGTTCCACCTACGAACTTGCCTTGAATCAGGCTGCCATTCACCAGCTCCAGGGAATCGGCCCGTGCAAGCGACGACGCAAGAGATAGTGCGATGACCAATCCACAATTCAGCTTGACCCTCATGATGAATTGTCCTTTCTTGAGGTCGAACGCTGCGAGCTTCGAGGCTCTGCGTCCCGAGCATTGTTTTGCAGTTTGCATGCCAATCGTGAAATCGCCACCACGCACAGCTATCCCTTGATAAATCAGCGGAATTGACCGGGCCGCATCTTATTCCTGGCTTAAACTGGGCAACTGTTTAGCAGGTGCCAGCCGGTTGCCACACTCATCCACCGTTCGCCGCGCCCACGCCGGCATACCCCTTTCGCGTCAACAACGCCGTGAGCACGGTGACGTACCGTCGCGTGCGGTCCTCGACTTCCAGCATGGTTGATGCGGCCGAATTCTACGGCGCACGGTTAATTCGCCTGTGGAAATTTAGATTCAGATTGGCCCTGAAAGTGCTAATAAGACAGTCAGAACCGATACCGAATCGAGACCGTAAGGCTGATCAACCAGCACAATGCGAGGTCTCCAATCAGCCCCTAAGTCGCAGGAGTGACCCATGTCGGTAGAAAATCAACTGCCGTTGCGCCACAGCAATCGATACAGCGCGGATTCAGCCTGCGCGTATTGTGAAGGGGTCGTTCATCACGAATCCTGGTGTGCCACACAGAATGCTAACGCTTATTACGCATTTGAAGCTGTCTTAGATCCCACGCAGTTGAGTGTCGGCGATGAGCTCACTTTGCACGCGTTGGGTGTCGTATGGACGACAGAAAGAATTCAGTAAAGCCGCGGGTATCTCAGCAGCCTCGCGCACGGAGGACTAAGTCATGAAACTGAATAGGGTGCTTACTCACGGGCTTCCGTCTTCTTCCTGGGGGTATCCCAGGGAAGAGCGGGGTGGTTGCATACTTTTCGATGGAAATCGCAATCACCCCTGCGATCCCTACTTATAGCGGGGGGCTGGGCGTGCTGGCCGGTGACACTCTCAGAGCTGCAGCGGACGCGGGTCTTCGGCTGGCGGCGGTCACGTTGGCTCACCGGAAAGGCTATTTCCGGCAGCACCTGGATGCAAACGGCGTGCAGACCGAGGAGGACCAGCCGTGGGATCTGGAGAGCGAACTCTCCCCTGAAGATCCGGTCGTCACGGTCTTCATTGAGGGCCGTCCGGTCGCTATTCGAGCCTGGCGTTACGACATGGCAGGCGTGACCGGTCACACGATTCCCATCTACCTGCTCGATACCGATCTCGAACAGAATGATCCGCGGGATCGGGAACTTACCGACCATCTATACGGTGGGGACGGAGACTACCGGTTGCGGCAGGAGATCGTGCTGGGCATTGGCGGCGCCCGCGTTCTGGAAGCGCTCTGTTACCGGCCGCAGGTTTATCACATGAACGAGGGCCATGCGGCGCTGCTGACGATCGCATTGTTGGAGCGGCAGTTGCGGGGCAGAAGCCTGGAGCAGGCAACGGACAAGGATTTGGAAGCGGTGCGCCAGCACTGTGTCTTTACCACCCACACGCCGGTTCCCGCCGGGCATGATCGCTTCTCGCTGGAGCAGGGCCATCGCATTCTAGGCAGCGAGCGGACAAAGCTTATCGACCGGGTCGCAGGTTCTCCTGACGGAATGCTGAACATGACCTACATCGCGCTGCGCTTCGCGCGGTACGTGAACGGGGTGGCGATGCAGCATGGCAAAGTGTCGCGCGAGATGTTCCCCGATTACACGATTGATGCCATCACCAACGGAGTGCACGCGGCGACGTGGACGGCCCCGGCATTCCAGGCAGTATTCGATCGTCATCTTCCCCGTTGGAGAGAAGACAATTTGAAGCTGCGCTATGCCATGGAGATTCCCGAGAGCGAGATTGCACAGGCACATCTCAAAAGCAAGAGGGCTTTGATCGCCGCGGTCAAGGACCGGACTGGGCTGGAACTGCGTCCCGAGATATTCACCATCGGATTTGCGCGTCGCGCTGCGACCTACAAGCGTTGCGACCTGGTCTTCACCGATCCGAACCGGCTGCAGCGCTTGGCAAGGGAACTGGGAGGCCTGCAGATTATTTACAGTGGCAAGGCACACCCGGCCGACGATCCGGCAAAGGCGAAGATCCGGCAGGTGTTTGAGCTCGCCCGGCAGTTCAGCTCCGATGAGCTCAAGATCGTGTATCTCGAGAACTATGACTGGTCCTTGGGAGCACTGCTTACGGGCGGGGTGGATCTCTGGCTGAACACGCCGAAGCGTCCCTATGAAGCTTCGGGCACCAGTGGTATGAAGGCGGCGCTCAACGGTGTGCCGAGCCTCAGCGTCCTGGACGGCTGGTGGATTGAGGGATGGAACGAAGGCGTTACCGGATGGGCGATCGGCGATCACGATGAGGAGATTGACGAGGCCAACTCACTCTACGAGCATCTGGAGCAGGTGATTCTGCCCCTCTTCTATCGCCGGCCCAATGCAGTGGCGGCGGATCATGCGGTCAACCATTGCGTTCAACGGATCATATTTCAATATGCAGCGCATGCTTGAGCAATATGTGCTGAACGCTTACTTTCCAGCAGCCGCGCGTAACGTCAGCGCCGGCACTTCTTCTGGCAAGTTAGTGTGGTAAGCCGCGTTTGGCATTGCAAATGCACTCATGCTGTTAAGGCTATCGGGTAACAGAAAATTCTAAATGCCTCTGGAGGACATGATGCGTTCTGAGCTGGTCTTTGGCGCAATGACATACGTTTCGAACCGTTTCCTGCTTACCGGCTTACCTCGAAGGCAATCCGCAAATTTCACAAGCCAAATACGCGTATAGAGGACACGACAAACGATGTATTTGAACGCTTCAGTCATGCCAACCCGTTAGCAGGTGCGTCATATGTCGACAACCTGCAGCCCTTCTCCTTACATTGTGCAAGCTGAGACTCAATCGCTCTGCGAGGATTTAAGGCAATCCGTGGCTTGAGGCTGGGTCATTGTTCTGATTCAACAGAACAATGGAGGAACGAAAGGATGAATATGCTGGAGCCGATGCATGTCGTTGACGAGAGAGCAACTCCATACGCAACCGCAGCCGACCTGTTTAAGACCTTCACTGAAGAGATGCACAGCCTATATCTGCTCTCGCTCCTGCTAACGGCAGACAATGACAAAGCTGAGCAATGTCTTGTCTCTGCGATGGGAGAGTGCCTGGAGGAGATCGGCGTTTCATGGAGTGGACGCGTTCACGGGCGCGGCGGGCAATTCTCAAGTATGCAATCCAGATGATCATGCCTGTGCCTGAGCACGCTGATAGCTTGTCGTTCATCGGTCTCAAACCACCGGCAACGTCAGCCGGAAACAACCCCCTTGCCCGATTCTCGCACTCGATCCGTTCGAGCGCTTTGTCTTCGTCATATCGATTCTCGAAGGGCGGTCCGAGCAGGATTGCGCGATTCTTCTCAGATGCTCGCGGCGCGACATCATGATTGCCCGCGTGCTGGCGCTCAAGCGTCTGGCAAACTCCGATGCTTTTTACCCTTAGGCCGACGAGTTGATGCAGGCCTAATGTGCTTGCGAGCGGATTGGCAGCTAGTGCAGTGCGGCACTTATAATATCGTGTATGTGGTGTGGCGGATCCAGCCAGGATCGCGCCATGAGGTTAAGAATCTTTCCCTTCCACGACCCCGGGGTGCCCCACATCTCGCTCGTTTTTCGCGAGATGTGGGATTCCACTGCACTGCGACTGGAATTCGTCCAGATAGTAAAGGGGCGACCAACGGTCGCCCCCCACATCTCGCGAAAAACGAGCGAGATATGGGGCACCCGGCCGTCACTCCCGAAGTCTCCAAAATATTCGGGCGAGGGCGCGGTGCGGCCATGCCCGCGGTGCTGCGTACCGACCTCTGTGCTCGCCCTTCTTCATCTTTCTTGCGTCTAAGGCTGTTCTGCTCCAGCGGCCGGGGGTAGGGGGAGCGTGGATGTCGAATGACCTACTGCTTGCTCCTGTTCGGCCTGGCTGTCGCGCTCAACCAGGCGGGTCACGACCGCAAATAGAAAACTTGCAGAGAGCCCACACATCAGCACGCCGGCGACACTTTCTGCCGGACCCACGGTTCGCCAAGATCGAGGGAGAACAAGATCCGAGGCGCCGACTGTGGAATAACTGGCCGCCGAGAAGTAGATGGCCGCTTCCCAGTTGGGGAAACAATTCCAGCGATAAAACCAGGCCCACAGCAGAATCTGCAACATATGCAAACATACGATCAAACTCGTGAGCCGGATTACGAGCACGGTGGAACGCAATGTTCCGAATCGGTGAATGCTCCTGGGTAGGTGAGCCTTGGCCCACTGGATGAGCGCAGCCATCCCCGTGCTCTGCAATATGAGCGTGAGCGCTAAGAGAACCAACAGGACGAAGGTTTCGGGGATGAAATCCATAGACTCAGGTCAGCTGCAATTTACGACCTAAAGCATGATCAACGTTGGTGTGGATAAGATGTTGCCCCGGCAATTGCCGGGTATTCACTCCGACCGCCGGCAGGACTCAGTCTCGCTATCGTCCCTCAGCGCGCGCAAAGCCTCTCTCTGTGCAGGCCGCGGACTTACGACGAGTAACGAGGCCGCTGAAGCGATCAACATCGCAAAGATCATCACATCTACCATTTGTTCCTTTCGAAATCTGTTCAGTAGCGCACGCTTTGGACGCCTGTCATCAACAGTGCACCTGATGCTCCAAACACTTCGAGATCGAAATGAAGGACGAAAGGATGTATTTTCAATGACTTGGATTTTGCTCGAATAAACACTGCCGTGACCGTGACAACCCTCGATGCTAACCTGCTGACATTGTTGTCATCATTGCCGAAGGGAAGACAGCTTTGGTCCGCGGGTTTCAGCGCCAGGGACTATCCCGCTCCCGATCTTTACTTAACCGTTGCTCGTACCCTTGGTGGAGTGAGCGCCACGGCGTTATTCAGTCCGAGCCCGAGGAAGCCTTGTGCGGCAGCTCCCGGTTCAGAGGAGTACATCGACATGCTGTCGAGTGAATACGGGAACTTGATCCCGCAGAGACAACAGACGATATAGGTGTTACCTCCAATGGTGAAGACCCGGCTAAGGTTGCCGTGGTGGCACCCGAAGATGAAGTCATAGACTTTTGCTAACCAGTACATGGGAAATCTCCTCTCCCCACTCACGCTGCGAACGAGAGATGAGGAGTTCTACCAGGCAAGCGTCATTCGCAGTGCGCATACGGCTGCAAGGCCCTCCCAGCCGAACTGCAACTTTAGGGCCAAAGTCGCCATGATTCGTTATCACTTGTATGCGCCGTCTCAAATAGCTTGTCCCTCTGCATTTGTAGGCTTAACCGTGCTCGGTGCCCCCTGTGACTTGGGGAGGTGGAGCCAACAATCTCGAAACTTTTAAAAGCCTGTAGGACTCCAATGGGTCGAAGACAGGCTGTAAGGGTACAGATGAAAGAGTTTCCGCCATTTCGCCTGGACGGGGTCAACCAGTGTCTATGGCGCCGTGTCAACGGGGCTGAGGACCAGCGCCTTCTGCTGACGCCCAAGGCGTTTTCTGTGCTTCGGTACCTTCTGGAGCGGGCCGGCCAACTGGTAACTCAGGATGAGCTGCTCGAGGCCGTGTGGTCCGATACCTATGTGCAACCGGAAGTGGTAAAGAGCCATATTCGGGATCTCCGAAAAATGCTCGACGACGATCCCAAGAATCCTCAATTTATCGAAACCTTGCCGCGTCGGGGTTACCGATTCATTGCTACCGTAGCCGACGAGTTGCGAAGGAGGAACTTGACAGTTGCCTCCCCAGCTCGCAGCCTGGTGGGTCGCAACAGGGAACTGGACCGGCTGCGAGCATCTCTTCAGCGGGCGTTACATGGTGAACGGCAATTAGTATTCGTAACCGGCGAGCCGGGCATCGGAAAGACGGCTTTGGTGGACGCCTTTCAGCTGCAGGCTGCCACGGATACCAAGGGCGTTCGCATAGGTAGAGGACAATGCATCGAGGGCTACGCGGGCAGGGAGCCATATTACCCGATGTTGGAGGCACTCGGACAATTATGCCGTGGTCCCGCGGCGGACTTAGTGGTGAAGGTCTTGGCTGAACAGGCACCAACATGGTTGGTGCAGTTTCCTGGTTTGATGAAGTACGAACAGCGGGAGCAGCTTCACCATGCCATCGTGGGCGCTACGCGCGAACGCATGTTGCGGGAGGTCGCTGATGCATTGGAGACGATCACGGCTCAGAATCCGCTGCTGTTGGTCTTCGAGGACATCCACTGGGCAGATCACTCCACGGTGGATCTAATCTCAGCGTTGGGCCGCCGTCGACAGCCATCCAAACTGATGCTTATTGGCACCTACCGGCCCGTCGATGTGACCCTTGCCGAACACCCTCTGAAACGGGTTAAGCAAGACCTGTTGGTTCGCTACTTATGCCACGAGATCGCTTTGGAGCCACTGAGCGAAGCCGAGGTTGGCGAATATCTGGTTCTCGAGTCAGGAGGCGCCAGTCTGCCGGCCGGCTTCTCTGGATTAATCCACCGCCATTCGGAAGGAAATCCGCTGTTTATGGTAGCAGCGGTAGTCCACCTGCGAGATCGAGGCATGGTTGCCCTGGAGAATGACGGGTGGCAAATCAAAGTACCGCTGGAGGAAATGGAAGTTAAAGCGCCCGAGAGCTTGCGGCAGATGATCGAATTGCAGATCGAGCGTCTGAGTGCCGAGGAGCAGCATGTGCTTGAGGTCGCGAGCGTTCTCAAGAAGTTTTCTTTGTCGGTGACCATGGGATCGGCAGTAACGAACATGGCGCCGGAAAGCCTTGAAGAGTTACTTGAAGGCCTTGCCAGGCGGCATCAGGTAGTCCGCCCGGCCGGCTTTAAAAATTATCGGAGCGGTCCGTCTCCCTGTTACGAATTTGTCCACGTGCTTTATCGCGACGTTCTGTATAGCCGGATCGGACTGGCCCGCAGGAGAGCGCTACACAAGAGCATGGCCGAAAACGGCGAAACGCTGCATGTGTCGTCCGCGGACGACGTAGCGACCGGCCCGCCTGAGTCAGAAATAGCGAACGAACTGGCGCATCACTTCGAGCAAAGTGGAAATTGGCTGCGTGCCGTACAGTACCTGCAGGTTGCTGCGGATACGGCTCGGCGGCGCTTTGAACCCAAGCAAGCTGCAGAAACGCTTGAGCACGCCTTGAGTTTGGTGAACAAGATGCCGAAAGCGGAGCGTGCCCAGGCCGAGATCGACGTCTTGCAGAGGTTGTGTACGATCTACTCGACATCTTTCGACCCACGCGCCTTGCATTCCTACGAAATTCTGGCGGGACGGGCAGATCACTATGGTTTGCCAGATGTGGAAGTTCATGCGCTGCTGGAGATGGCATTCCCTTTGGCATTGGTGAGTGGTGATCACTATTTGCGCGCGTTGGATCGCTGGTTTGCAGCAGCATCACGTTCCGAACCAGCAGACACGCTCAAGTGGGCCGCCATGCGAGTTCTCTATCTTTGCCGCCGAATGGCCGCGGGCAGAAGGGACCCTGAAGACCTGGAAGAGTGCCGGAAGCTGGTAGCTAAGCTTGGTGAATTCGATGATCGCCGGCTTTTAGGAGAGGTTGGGCTGGGCTTCAGCCACAGTCTCTTTCAATCCTCCGAGTACCGCGAATCGTACCGGCATGCGGTTCAGGGCTTTGGCAGGTTTGTAGAGGGAAACGAGAACTACTCGTACCTTACCTGGCATTCCGAACTTCATCAGCATCTCGAATTCTACTGTCCGCTGTTCCTCGGAGAATGGGGCGAGGCGCTACGAACGATCGACCGGTATATCGAAAACGTCGAGAAGAATGGCGACCGCTACCGGACCATCCTCGCCCGCATGGAGCGGGCAGAGCTACAGATCCATGCGATGGATTTCGCCGGAGCCCAGCAGCTCCTTCAAGCGGTTTATCCCGTGGTAACCAACATCTCATCCATACGCCGTCAATGGTTGATTTGGGCCGGCTCGGTGGAAGCAGGGCTAGGCAAGCACGACCGCGCCCTGGAGTACTTGATCAAATGTAGAGAAGAAATGGATCAGCAACCGCTGATGACCGACTGGGTCAATCGTGTCCTGCTGCAATGGGCACTGACCACGGCTTGGTTATCCAAAGGAGAATTATTGTCGGCGCGCGCCGCAGCAGAGCTGTTTTTGCAGGTCGCGCGGGCAACGAACGAGCGCACGTTCCGGGCAATCGCCTTTGAGGCGAACGCCCGAGTTGCCCTGGCGGAAGGGGAGTTGCCCAGAGCGGAAGATTGCATCGCACAGGCGGTGAAAGAGATGGAGGGCTTCGAAACTCCGCTGAGTGCCTGGCGCGTCCACGCGACTGCTTCCGAAGTTTACCAACGCGTGGGAGAGCCAGATGCGGCGCAGCGGCACCGTGAGGTCAGCCGCGCCACAATCATGAAGCTGGCGAATTCTCTCCCTGGCGAAGAGCCTCTGCGAGGAACCTTTCTCTCGGCCCCTGAGGTTCGCAAGATCCTCGGCGACGATCCTGGGAGCCTACCGCACCTACCAGGATCCCCTCGAGTTGCTCAACGATCTGGATGAGATGGTCGTCCGCGCCTCACATTGAGCGTCCTGCGATTGACTTGCCACGAACCCGAGGTGCCCCATATCCCCGATTTCCTGTGAAGCTTAGTGGGTTCCGCGGACTTCATGCGCCTTTCCTTAAAGAAAGGCGCATACGCAGCCCTTGCCAACGCCGCGTGCAGGAAATTCGGGGTATCTCGCTGGTTTTTCGCGAGATGTGGGGGATGACCGTTGGTCGCCCCTTTACCACCTGGACGGATACCAGTCGCAGTGCAGTGGAATCCCACATCTCCATCCCAGACCGCCACCCTGGTTCGTGGCAGGGCAATCTCAGTACGCTTTGTTACATCGCGGGATAAACGTCCAATCTGAGTGACGCACTACACAAGGCATGTGGGTAATGTGGCTGTCAATTGCCTGACAAGCGACAAACTGCTGTCACTCCCAGCGGGACGGCGGATGTGATGGAGTCGTTATTCTCGCCCCTATCTTTCGCTCTTGCTTGTGCCGATCATCGCTGCCTAACAAAGGCCCAATGATTGCATGCAGTCAGTGTAAAGGCAGTGGAGTTACGAATTCAAACTGCCTGTGCGGCATGCGCAATTTATTCATGCGCCATACAAGGGCCGTGCTCAATTGCTATGCAATCTTGAACCGGCCTTGCGAAACGGAAGCTGCTTAGGAAGCAGTGACCGGATTCACAAAGCCATTCCGGCGCAGATGGGATCGTGGTTTGGAGGCAACGCGGGCCCGGTAGCGCGATTTTAAGGAAGATCACGATTCTGCATCGTGATCGTGACCGGTCTGCTGCTTCCGTTTTACGGGCGGCTTGACCACGGAGAGTAGACGAGGGGAAATTTCGAATGAAACCATTTAGCATCGGGGCGCACAGAGTTGGCGTCATCCTGCTTGCCGGGATGACATTGGGATCCATAGCAAATGCACAGCAGTTCACGGCCGGCCAAAAAGTGAAAGTGAAGGGGCAAATTGTCTCCAGAGACGGCGAGCTGGTGAAGATACAGGATGGTAAGGCTGGTTCGGTCGAAACGGTGGAGATTACAGATAATACCAAGATCGAACGTAAAAAGGGAAAGGTGATCTTCCTTCGTCACGAAGACATGGATGTCACTGCTCTCGTGCCCGGCCTGTCGATCACTGCTGAGGGTGTGGGCAATGCGAACGATCAGCTTGAGGCGAGCAAAATCACGTTTTCGCCAGACGAGTTTGCGGTTGAAATAGCCCAGGAACAGCAGATTATCGCTAACAAAAGCGCGGCACGGCAAGCACAATCCACCGCTGACCAGGGTGTAAGTGCTGCATCAACTGCCCAAGCCTCGGCCGATCAAGCGCTGGCCTCTGCGAACCAGGCAGGCTCAACGGCCCAAGCAGCCACCGTAGTAGGGGCCTTGAACACTGCCGCTGTTCAGATGGTCAACCAGCGCGTATCGGACCTCGACGACTACAAGACCGTTGCCGAAGCCGTAATCTACTACCCGTCCGGCAAATACGCTTTGGACACCAAGGCCAAAGCAGAGCTCGACCGGCTTGCCGCTGCTGCACTGGCAACCGATGGCTATATGATCGAGATCGCCGGCTATGCTTCCAAGCCGGGGACGAAATCCTTCAATCAGCAACTCAGCGAAGATCGGGCCGCCGCGGTGGCACAATACCTTCGCAACCAGGACAACATTCCCCTGCGGCGGATCCTGGCACCTGCCGGATACGGCACCACCCATCCTGACGCCCCCAATACTGATCCACAGGGGCGCGAACTCAACCGGCGCGTCGATGTCAAACTGATCGTAAACAAGGGACTCCAAGGCAGCATGTAGTTTTCAGCCGTCTGGAGTGTCAATGCTCTCTTATAACGCGTTGCACCAGGTCTCCCGGCCTGGGTGCAACGCGTAGTTGCTTCGTAGCTCAAGGACGTATGGTTTCCGTATCGCCGACCGCCCGTTGTGGCGCTCAGGCTTACGTTAGAGCGATCTTGAGAGAGAGTGGGTAATGGTCCGAAGCTGAAACCGAAGTGTGGATCTGGAGGCCCACCGGCCTGACAGATCCCCGCGTGAGGATCCAATCAATGACGTGGCCCCGATCGAACAGTGATCGTGGGGGTCGTCGTTCGCACATGCTGGTCTGAAAATGCACAGCTGAAAATTCGCCTGTCTGATGAGGTCGGCGGCAACACTCCGGGAAGCGTCCAGGTTGAGGTCGCCGGCCACGATAATGGGTGTGCCCGATTTGTAGTGATCAGCATCGTCGAGGCATCTCCTCAAGTTGGGAACAGCGCAAATTGTCATCGCCGCGGCTCTCAAGGTGCAGGTTGTAAGCCACCAGCGCTCGGCCGGCAACGGTTACGTTGCTCACCAAAGCCATGCGTCCGCCAAGCCTCTCTTGAAACGGCTGAATTTCAGGAAGGAACCAGCGCGGGCGCCAGAAGCTCGATTGCCTGCGAAATCGAAGTATGCGGGACTGTGACAATGGCCAGGGAGAGAGCGTGGCCTGCCCGTGGTAAGCGGGTGATGTCCGCGGGCCCTGAGTCAGCTCCTGGAACTCACGGCCAAAGACGTAGTTCATTTCGAGCTTCTGCGATATCTCTCGCGCAATGTTAAGGTGGTGTGTTCGCCGGGCGTTGAGATCAACCTCCTGCAGAAGTATCAGGTCGGCTTTGGTGCTGGAAAGGAACTCGATGATGCCGCTCAATTGCAAACCACGATTAATGTTCCAATCAACCACCCGAATCGAGGCATGCGGCCCAGGCACTGGACCGCGTGGCGCAAAATTGCCAACTTCGATGTCTTGGTCGTAGCTCACAGTCATGTCGTAATGTTTCGAGTCGAAGGAAGTCAGGCAGAAGCCGCGGAGTCTTTCAGCGAGGATCTGCGGGCGACAGCAAAGGTGAGATAGGAGTAAAGGGAGATCAACCAAACCACGTTTGCGCCTACCGCGGACAAGATAAAGGCTACGTTCGTGATGTTTAAGAGAGCAAAGAATAGGAGAGCGTACGGCAGGAAGCAGCGCCGGATGATGAATTCAGTATATCGACCGAAATATAGGAGTGGGTTCGATCGGCGGCTCTCTGCTTGTGCCTGCCAGACTCTCAAGTAGTCCTCAGGACGCCCGGCAGAGAGCCTCTGCCGCCCGAGTCCAGTGACCAGGAAGCTTACAACCGCTCCCACCAGAAGCAGTACCGCCAACATAAGATACGTTCTCGACTGCGAGTTTCTAATCAACCCTATGGCCATCCCGGCGAAGATGAACAGGTAATAAAGGTAGTCGCAAATTGTCTCTAGCCAGCAACCGAAGTCGGATTCGAGAAGCTTCAGCCGGGCCACCTCGCCATCACAGCCATCGAGAATGCTCGCCCAGACTGACAGCACCGCTCCAGCCAGCATATTCCAATAGCCGCCGCTTGCAAAAAGGAGTCCAGAGGCAAAGCCAACTACGAGGGTAAAGAGACTGACCATATTCGGCGTAATCGGTAGCTTAATGAGTTGCCGGCTGATCGGTATCGATATTCTACGATTCATTCGCGCAAAGACGCCATCCGTCGGCTTTACCAGCCAGCGGTCCAGCTTTCGTTCAGCAGAAATGCGATCCTCAGGGGAGAATATCCTCTGCCACATTTCGCCGGATACCGGTAGGCATTGGACAGAACGAGTCAAGATGAGCCAGGCATGGAGCTCCTCGAGGTTGTGGATTCCAGATGGGCAGTGTTTCGCGACATCGCGCACGGCTTCGGCAGTGAGCGCATAGATACCGGCAAGCTCCTCACCCGTAACCAGCGCCAGCGCGCCATCATTTCCGTTCCATTCGGCTCACCTGTCGAAATAGCGCCGGATGAAAGGTTCTGTTTCCCGCGATCAGGATCAGGTCGTCCGTTGCAGAGTTGGCCGCGATCTCTTTCAATAAGCTGAGACAGCGGCGTGTCTGCGGCCGCCCAAAGCCACCGAACGCAGTGAGGAAGGCGCCCGGTATCCTCGAGTTCGCGCTGTAGGCACGGCCCCGTGACGGGATCTATGCAAACGATGATTCGCTTTGCACCGGCCTTTTGCACGGAGAGGATGTCACGCAGCAAGATGGGAAGAGTCCCGACTCGTGATTCTGCGGAGCGGGCTTTGGTCGACCTCTTCGGCGAGTGTTGGCGAGAATGACGGCTTTGACCGACTGGTTGATGGCTTCGACTTCCTTTCTGTATCCCGGAGTTTCCGAGACGCTACCTCGCGTCCCGGCGTCGCCGGAGTCGCGCGGCTCGTTGGACCTTGATAACATGACCAGGAAAAGGCCTCCGACCGCGGCCCAGAAGATCGCTCGTAACCGCCTTGCGACTGCTACCGCCAATCCGACGGCGCCAGTGATGCCGAATAGCCTTGCAATGAGAACGTTTCCACCCTCATAAGTGCCGATGTTACCCGGATTGAATGTGCCAACGGCATTGACCAGCTTGGTCAGAGCTTCAAATATCAGCGCCCCTAAAAGCCCGATCTTGACGCCCAGCAGCCATAGAACAAGGTAAACCTCCAACACTGCCATGCCATGGCACGCCAGGTTGAGAGCCAGGCTGGACCAGAATGCTCCAGGCGTGGAAGTATGGAAATCGAAGAGCTGCCTCTCAACGGAATGGATCAGCGGAAGTGTGTTTTCCACCCGGCCTCTAAACCGTTGCAAGCGGCCATAAGTACAGCGCGGGCCGCGACAAGACGGGCCAGCGTTTTCAGCATGCCAGCGCCAGCAGAAAAAGCAAGCTGATGAGCGTGACGGCGAACAGGGCCGCATACAATCGCAATGCGTGGGTCAGCGATAGGACGAGCAGTGCGGCTAGAATTCCAACTCCGCTCACGATCGTTCCGGCAGCAATAAACAGTGCGCGATCGAGGATCACCGACGATATACGATTGTCGATAGGTATCGACTCGTCAAAGGCTGAGATTCTCAGACCGTCTCCGAACAACTGGCCAAGGATTCCCACTTGACCGGCCGCTTCGGAAGCCATGCGAACCTGGAGCATGCGTAGAAGAGAAATCTTGCCTCTCCAGCCGGTGAGAGTCATCCGCCATGCCCAGGTTCTCACAAGGTGCGAAACTCCACCCAAAGCTATGATCAGAGCGAGGCCCCATCCTAGTGTCGCAACGTTTTCCAGGAGATTGTCAGATCCAACCCGCCGGACCAAATAAATGAGTAGCCCAACGCCGAAAACAGCCGTGAGAGTGCGCAAGGCCAACCGCCTTCTTGCGGGGTTAGACACTGGCGAAACCCTCCTGCGAAGGCATTTGGCAGAACCGCTGGTCAAAGATACTCTCCGCGTAGGCCAATGCCTGGGGTGTATCGACATCTTGCCAGGTAGCCTCGCCGATGTCGAAGGCGCGTAGCTTGCCGTCTCGACCCAGTATCCGCATGCCGTCCGACAACGAGCAGTTTCCCTCCTTCTTTGCCGATTCGAGTGTGTCGAATAAGGCTGGGCTGCACAAGAACATACCGGTGTCGAAGGCATCGTACTCGGCAATTGTCTTGCCGATGTCAACGATACGATCGCCGTCGCGGCGGACCTTGGTTGCGTCATCGAGGTCAAAAACGAGGTCAAGTTTGGGATCAACGGCGAGAATCACTTCGCCCTTCTTCAGCGGCTCTTCGAGCAGGGCCCTGGCCGTCCTGCGGCTCAAAGATGTGGTCGGCCATGAGCAGCAGGAACGGTTCGCGAGAGCCAGTCCCGAGCTTTCAGCACGGAGATGCCATTGTCCTTGTGGTACTCACGGTTCTCCACAACAGTGACTGAAACACTGCCAAGCCAGCGGTCGGCAAGCCACCGGCGCATGGCGTCAGCACCGTAACCAACGACGATCACGAACCTCTCAATACCGGCCTCATGAGCGCCCAAAATTACATGCTCAAGCAAGGACTTGCCATGAAGTTGCACCAGAGGCTTGGGAGCGCCGCCGGAGGATTCGATGAGTCGCCGGCCGTTACCAGCGGCCAGAATCAGACATTGTTTGACTGGGGGTGTATATCGCTTCGGTGGCCGGAAAAACGTTTCAATCTCTCTCATGGCGTGAAAACTCCCTTCGATACCGCGTTCGCCGTCTCCGGTGCTTGCGGTGGATTCGGTGTGTAATCGATATAGCTGATGGTGAGGCTCGTGGAGCCGAAGATGCGTACGTCGGTGTCGCTCTCGGTGGAGGCGGGGTACCAGAATGGCCCGCTCTTCCGATAGGTGTGAACAAAATGCACGCTACGGGTCCAGAACGAGGGGTTCTTGGCGGGCTCACCCTCGGCCCGTACCAGGGCGTAGTCCTCGGCATCGATCCAGATCCGGCCTTTGAACAGACGCTCCTCGTTTCGCTTGGGGACAATATCGATTGCGTATGTCATGCGACCGTCCAGCAATGCGAGTGCTGGCCATCCGGAATTCGTAGTTCTCCTCACTCAGCCGCGACTTCAACGCAACTGCGGGTAGGACGCTTCAGCTTCTGATTCGAGCATCTTGTGCAGAACATGCTTTTGCGCCCCCTTCCACCCTTCGAGGTCGACAACCTCAAAATGCTTGGTTCCGTCCGCATCACATTGCACCCGTACAAGCATCTCCGCATGCTTGTGCATGCGTTCGTTGTCGAGAACATATCTCCGCATTCCGTGGTAACCAGCGGCTAGCATTTGCCGTTGCGCTTCCTGCGCCAGCATCCTGGCAACTACCGTGTCCGCAGCCGGAAGAGGATCGCCATCCGACGCACTAAGAGCGGTGGCCGTAAACAGCAGAAGGAAAGTGCCGAAGATGTATTGAGTTCTCATAATCAAAACTGAAATACCAAGCTTGCCGCGGTATTCTCGCCATGCGTCATTGAAGAATTCGCCGAACCGCTGGCTGTCCACGTCGTTCTGCACGTCGCGGGGATTGAAATGATTGAAGACGTTGAATACGCCGAAACCAGCTCGCGCTTTGAGGTGTCTCTCACCCAGGTGCAGCGATACCGGCCGGGACACCTGAAGATCAAGCGACGAAAAACGTGGAAACTGTTTGCTATTTCGTGGTCCGACGTATTCACGGAATTCGTTTTCGGCTGAATAGGGAAAACCGGTGTGCAGGTCATAAACGGGAAGAAGCGTCAGCTTGAACGGCGCCGCAATGTCGCCCCAAAACAACGATGCGGTTTGGCGCGTCAAAGGGCAATCGCCCGCGAGCGTCCGGTTGAATCACTGCCTGGGGGTAGTTTCCGAAGAACAGCGAAGGATCATTCAGGTTTCCGTAAGCTCGCGAGTGAACATAGGAACCGTTCAGGGTGAGGCGTGGAAGCCGATAGCGGCCGGAAAACTGGAACTCCCGGTAAGAGTCGCTTCCTCGCATTCGAGAGGGCCATAACGCCTGATTGCGATGCAGAGGTTGGCGAGACCACGAAATCCCTGGCGGTGTTGCGCTGCTCGTAGCCGACGTGCAGGGTCAAGGTTTCCAGCACTTGTCTCTCCACAGCAATATTCCACGAAGTGCTGCGCGGATTCTGAAGCCCGCCGATGATCTGATTCAAATAGAAGGTCGAGCTGGAAGCCTGGCCGTTCGCGGAAAGCATGGATACAGTCCGATCGGGCAGATGCTCGAAGACCGGAAGCATAAGAGGGACGCGGTCGTAGAACACCCCTATGCCACCCTTAAGCAGCGTCTTATCGTCATTCGTCAGCGCAAGAATAAACCCCGCGCGGGGAGCGGCATGCGTGGAATGGGTCACGGTATCGTTGTCGAATCGCATGCCTAAGCTGAGCGACAAGCGGTGGGATGGCGCCCATTGATCGGCCACGAACCAGGCGGTCTCATTCTGATCAATGCCAAAGGAGGTTGGCGGTGTAAAAGTGATGCTTTCAATGGGCGCACCCGAAGCGCCGATGATCTCGACCGGTAAAAATGTTTCCTCGGCCATCGTAGGACGAGTAGGCATAGTTCGAGCCGGCCTTCAATTGATGTGTGCCCAGGAAACTGTCGCGGAGCGAACTGATAGATCTCCTGCCACTCGGAGCGATAGGTCCTGCGAGCTTGGCGGTTGAAGAAACCTCCCTCCGTCGTCTCGACCAGAAGTTGATAGGGATCATTATTTGGTGCGGTAATGTCGGCATTGTAGCGTTTGTAGCTGATCTGCGAGATCAGGGCGCTCTCTTCTCCAACCAGATAGCGATGCTGTCCGTAGAGCTCATACCCTCGCTGGTGGAAATCTGCGGTGGAGGGCTGTGGGGTAAAGGTATTCAACCCCAGGTAATCCAGCTTTTGCGGATAGACCGCGACTGACACGGTCGCGGTCTGCCTGGGACTCAGGTCAGGTCGGCCTGAGTAAAGGAATCGAAGCTCTCTAACTTTGTGTCCCGTTGCAGCGGGGGAAGGCTATTCACTGGCGTGCGCACGAAGCGGTACTCAAATGATTGAGTGAATGCGACACGGTCCTTGATGATCGGACCGGTGAACGTCATTCGTGGTGTTGCCGCTCCGATACCGACGATGCTACCGCCGCGGTCTCGCAGCGCGGAAGCACATTCTGAATCGAGAAATGGTAGCGCTCATAATTTCCTGTCTTTGTCTCCACGGATGAGACCGCCCCGGTGAACCTGCCGTACTGCGGGTCGTAAGGATTCGATGTAACTTGCACCGACGAGACAACATCGATCGGCAAGTTGATGGCGGGACTGCCAGTGGCCGGGTCCGTGACATTCGCGCTATTCACGAGCGCGCCGCTCTGCGTGTCGCGGGCGCCCTTCATGTTGATGTGTCCATCGGGGCCGCGCACAACGCCGGGAACGAGAGGAAGCAGAGTTACGAATCGCTCGTTTACATTTGGTGCATCGCGCAGCGTTTTCTCGGTAATGGTTTCCGTTGGAGCAGGGCTCTTTGTGTCCGTCTCGCTTGCCGTTACCGTCACGGAGGTATTAACCTTCAACGGACTTCAATTGAGCGCCACTTGAGCAACCTGATGGGCCGTGACCGTAATAGTTTGTACAGCTTCGAGACCTGAGAAAGTGGCCTCGATGGTATACGTCCCGGGAGCCATTCCGAAGAAGGCATACTTGCCTTCCGCGTTCGTCTCGGTTTCCATCCTGACGGGTCCGCTCGCTACTACCTTTGCTCCCGCCACATACGCTCTGGCCATGGGCGACTGGGAACAAGTGCCGTTCCTTCTACCTTCCGGTCGCAAGGCTTATCCTCACTTGCCAGAGCGCAGCGAGCGAACCAGAGGACTGTAAGTCCTAGAAGAGTGGCCCCTCGTCCCCGCCCTGACCCTTTAGGCCCAGGGTCGTGCCGGTACACGACGGTCTAGCGGGTTTGGCTGGCGTATCGTTGACATGTTTGGAAGCGGGCCGTCCTTCAACTGCAAAGCAGGACAAGCGACTATGAGAAGAGCAACCCATACACCAAACCGCCGTCGCGGCCGCATTGGTAAGTTGATTGGTTTCAAAGTCGCTGGTTATTTAGATCAGCGGTATTGACTTGTGGTGGTGACCAACGGTTAGCAAGTGCCCAAATATTGGCGGCGCGCTGGATAAAGGTCCGTCGTCTCCCGTCACCTGCCAAATGCTTGCCAACAGTTTGTTCTAAATTCGTCCGCGCAGCACCGGTCCTGTTTGAGTTATCGAGCCATAAGTGTCTCGGCCGGAAGGTAATTGCGTTCGATACCTTATAAGTCTTCATGTTTGGAACTGTGAATGCTTACCCAATGACAGGAGACTCCCGTTGTTGGAGAAGACGAGTCTGAAAGGGGCTGTGGATGTTGAAAGCAACGGTTGTGATGTTGTTGTGCCTGATGGCCTTTCCGGGTCTTTCGCAATCAACCTCTGAGTACACGGTTGGTACAATCACAGCGGTCGTACCTCACCAGGGCGCGGCCAACCCCGATACCCCCAGCTATGACGTCTCCTTGAAGGTTGGAGGCACCATTTATGTGGTCTTGTACACCCCGGCGTGGGGCATGGATACAGTCCTCTATGCGATAGGGCATGATGTTTCGCTCCAGGTCGGAAAGCAAACGATCACTTATAACGATGTACTCGGAAACGGTTTCGAGGTGCCCATTTTGAGTCGCACCCCTGTGGAAGCCCAGAGTAAACAAGCTAGCAGCCCACCGCTACGGCAACCGCCGTCAAAAGGCACAGCACTGGTCGGCCTTGCGGGGGTGAAAGAGAACACCGCAGGAACGCTCACCGTCGAAGGAGGCAAACTGTGTTTTGCTCATCCTGGGGGCACGACTGATATCGCGGCGGCTGAGATGGAAGACGTCGTCACTGGCGATGACAGCCAAAGGATGATCCGAGGAACAATAGGCACGCTCAGCATGTTTGGACCATATGGATCCGGGCGGGTTCTGAGCCTATTTCGGTCCAAGGTCGATAGTCTTACGATCGAATATCGTGATGCGGACGGAGCGCTGCACGGTGTTGTGTTTGCATTGCCACCAGGCACGGCAGACTCAGTCAAGAAAGAACTCGTCGCCCAGGGCGCGCATACCAGCGTTCCTACACCTGCGCTCGCGCGCGTCGATCCATTGAATTCCACCGCCGAGGAAAAGCCATGAGAAGCCGCTTTAAACCTATTACATATTTGTTTCTGTTCACCCTGTTGTCGTTCGCCGGGTCGCAAGTGCAAGCTCGGGAAAAGCATGTATCCAAGATGACGGCGTCAGCGATCAGGGTAGAGATGATCCAATCCGGCGATATCAAGCTACCCGCTGAGTTTCAGGTGGCGCTCTATGAGAACTTGGTTCAGCAACTGGGCAAGGGGCCTGACCCTTGGCATGTCTATCGCGACGGTGACCGCAACAGCGCCAGGATTTCCGGCCTGGTCGTCCTTCGTAGCACAGTTCGCGGCTTCAAACAGGGAAGCGAGGAGACACGGCAGGTGACGACTGTTGCTGGGTCAACAAGGATTGTCGTCCAGTGTCAGTTCATTGACGCTCAGGGCAAGGTCTTGCTGGCGCGCGATATAGAAGGCAAAGTCAGGTTCTTAGGGGGAAATCTCAAGGCAACCGATGACTTCGCCAAAAAGGCCGCAAACGTAGCCCGCGAAAATTTCTCCGGCATCGGGCGGACGTAGCCGCCCGGTGGCAGAGGTGAAGGCACTCAACATGCGCGTAGCACACAAAGTCAACGCGTTTCTCCTGGCAGCGATGTTCCTGCTGGCGACGGCTTCAGGATCGGCTGCGAAATCGCCACCCAATCAGGGGGGAAGTGAATCGCCGGTAGTCGGGCCGCTCGAACCGTTGCGATCCGGCGTCACTGGAGATTCAATTTTCGCCGAGTTATTAGCTTATAACGAGCGCCGGAGTGGCGCACTGCTCGAATACACAGCCGTGAGAAGGCATCAAGTGATCGATTCGAGAGGAGAAATGTATGCCGATGAAATGGCGCATATCGAGTACCAGGCGCCCGGCAAGAAGACTCTTGTAGTGACATCAGAGAAGGGGTGGGGGCCCAGTGGTCATTTTACAGTGGATCAGCTAGTCGCCGGCGACATCGAAGCAACTGCCGGAGAGGATGACTTGGATAGCTCCCTGACCCCCGCGAACTACAAGTTGGATCCGCTTGGTGAGCAGCAGGTAGGGCTGTTCCGCTGTTTTGTCTTGCGGGCCATTCCAAACCGCAAAGAAAAGAATCTATTTGAGGGCAAAATATGGATTGACGTTCAGGACTACGCGATTGTTCGGACCGAAGGCCATCCCGCGAAGAGACCTTCTTTCTGGATCGCAAGAGAGGATTCTGTGCGTCAGTATCAGAAGATCGACGGATTCTGGCTTCCGCAAAAGGAGGAGATCCTGGTGAAAGTGCGACTCTACGGTAGCAAGCTTCTGGCGGTCGACCAATGGGATTACGTCATAGATCCTGCGGCCGAGCGTCCGTCGATGTAACCAAAGAGTCCTACGATTGACCTGCCACGAACCCGGGGATATTTTGGCAGCCAATGGAAACCCGAGAAGGCGCTGGCTTTTTGCATCTCCAACTCACCAAAAACCGTCATCCTGAGCGGAGCGCGTCACGCGATAATCTGTGACGCTCTCCGCTCAGGATGACGGTTTTTGGTGAGTTGGAGATGATGCTATGAGTGACGCACTACACGAGGTGCGGACCCGGTAAAACCTTGCCGGTAGCCGTTTGTCACTTGCCAGGTTTTTGGCACTCGTTTTAGCAGCATGAGTGCATATAACGCCTCCTTTCCATGGCTCAAGTGTGGAACCCTGATTGCAGAACATGGGGAAGGACCTCGGCGGATCCCGCTTACGATATGAAAGTTCTAGTGCTGAACTCCGGCTCCAGCAGCCTAAAAGCCTGCCTTTACGAAATCGGCGAATCCCTCCCCATTCACCCGCCGCGCCCACTCTGGGAGGGCAGGATCGAATGGAACAGTGACGCGGCTACGATTTCGGTGAAGAATTCACACGGAGCCGTCCTGCGAGAAGAACTAAAGATCTCCTCGCGGGAGCAGTTTGTCCGGCATTTGCTAGGCACTCTATCCACCGGGGAAACGGGTGCCATCGCTTCTGTTGCCGAAATCGATATGGTGGGTCACCGTATTGTCCACGGCGGGCCGAATTTTGAGGAACCCGTAGTCCTGACTCCTGAGGTCCGCTCATCCATTGCCAGCGTTTCCATGCTCGCGCCGTTGCACATTGGCGCCGAGCTGGAAGGCATGAAAATTGTCGAAAGTCTTCTCGGCCAGGTTACCCAGGTGGCCGTTTTCGACACCGGCTTTCATCGCCAGATGCCCCTATCCGCGGTAATTTATCCCGGTCCTTATGACTGGTTCAAGCGCGGCATTCACCGATACGGATTTCACGGTATCAATCACCAATACTGTGCCGAACGTGCCGCCCAGTTGCTGGGGAAAGATCTGGAGTCCCTCAAAATCGTAACCTGCCACCTGGGCAATGGATGCTCCGTTGCCGCGATTCACGAAGGCCGCAGTCTTGATACCACGATGGGGTTCACGCCGCTGGACGGCTTGATGATGGGGACCCGTTCGGGCTCGGTGGATCCGGGCGTTTTGATTTATCTGATGCGAGAGGACGGCGTCAACTATCAACAGCTTGACAAATTGTTGAATCAGGAATCAGGTCTGCTGGGAGTATCGGGGCTCTCAAGCGATATGCGGGAGATACTCGAAGCTATCAACAAGGGCCACGAGCGGGCGAAGCTGGCATTTGAAATCTTCGTGCACCGGCTGCAAAAGGCTATCGGCGCGATGGCCGCTGTCTTAGGAGGAGTTGATGTGCTGGTGTTCACGGCGGGAGTAGGAGAGAACTCCCGGGAAGTGCGAACCGCGACTTGCAGCAGATTGGAATTTCTTGGCCTACAGCTCGATGAGAATCTGAACCAACAGACCTTTCTCGACCGGGACATAGCTACCGTTGATTCCCGAGTTCGTGTCCTGGTGATTCGAGCGGAGGAAGATTGGGCCATTGCAGCGGAATGCTGGAAGCTTGCCCACACCACCGTACAAACAGCCGCGGCAGACTGATGAGCGCGGCTAGCGAACGGGCATTCTAAGGAGACAGACCTCATGAGCGAAGTACTTCCTGTGGTGTATCTAGCGCGGCACGGTGACACAGCGTGGACGCTATCGGGCCAGCACACCGGCCTTACCGATTTACCTCTAACCTCAATAGGCGAGCAAAACGCACGGCGGCTTGGCGAACGCCTGAAAGGGTTGACGTTCGCCAAGGTCTTCACCAGCCCATTGCAACGCGCCGCCCGAACCTGCGAACTGGCAGGATTTGGCGCCATGGCGGAAGTAGATCCCGACCTGGTGGAGTGGGACTATGGCCAATATGAGGGTTTACGGTCCGCGGAGATTCTCAAAGAACGCCCGGACTGGCAATTATTCCGCGACGGCTGTCCGGGGGGCGAATCGCCAACCCAAGTTGGCGCGCGGGCGGACCGTGTCATCGAGCGGGTCCGCGCAATCGAGGGGAACGTTTGCTGTTTTCCAGCGGCCATTTTATTCGTGTTCTGGCCGCTCGCTGGCTGGCGCTCGGTCCGGGCTCTGCGGGAAAGTATTTTCTGCTGAGCACGGCGAGCCTGAGCGCGGTCGGCTATGAGCACAAACTATCCCAACCAGTGATCCGGCTCTGGAATGACGATCATCACGTGGTCGCATGAGTTGAGGGACACCGCAAGTAATCATACTCTGGTAAAAAATCTAAAAGTAAAGGATCTCGAATGAGCAGAGAGACGACAGTAGAACTAAAATCCGCAACCGGGGACGATGCCGAAAAACAAGATCGACTGGTGTTTCAAACTTCTCAAGCAGTACGGCTGCGGTCCGATTCCGTTTGTCGGAACAGAAAACGCGTTTTACGAACGGCATCTGGTATTTGACAGGGCGATTGAGCCGCAGGTCGCGACTGCGCGTGAGCGTTTCGAAGCCTTTCCCGCTCCGTCCGCGACATCCTTGCGCAGCGGTGGGTTTTAACCAAGGAAACCTATGAACGCGCAGAATGCCAAGCGTATTTACTATCTCTCGTTGGAGTTTCTCATCGGGCGTTCGTTGGCGAACAATGTCAGCAATCTCTTGCTCGATCCCTGGTGCAGGATGCTGCGAGTGCAAAGGGTATCGATTGGCTTGAATTGATTGACCAGGAACCGGACGCCGGCCTGGGAAACGGAGGCCTGGGCCGCCTGGCCGCCTGCTTCCTGGACTCGATGGCCACCATGCAACTGCCCGCAACGGGCTATGGTCTGCGCTACGAATACGGCATGTTCAAGCAATCGATCGTGAATGGCTGGCAGCAGGAAAACCCCGACGATTGGCTCTGGGACAGCGATCCCTGGGAGATTGCCCGTCCGCTTGAGAAGGTGGAAGTAAGACTGAACTGCTCCTTTCAGTTGCGAGGGGGAAACTTTCAGGTTGTCCCCGATCGGCCCTCAACCTTGATCGGCATACCGTACGATCGCCCGGTGGTGGGCTACGGGGGTAAGACGATCAACACTCTCCGCCTTTGGGCGGCCTCTGCGCCAGATTCTTTCGATTTCAAAGAGTTCGGGACCGGCGACTTTGTCGGTGCGCTGGGCGAAACTCTCGAAGCGGAATCGCTGACGCGCGTGCTGTATCCTGACGACTCCACGACGGTTGGGCAAGGGCTGCGTTTCTTGCAGGAGTATTTCCTGGTTGCGTGTTCATTGGCCGACCTGGTGCGTCGCTTTCAGCGCCACAACACGGATTGGAACCAACTTCCCGAGAAAGTCGCAATTCAACTCAATGACACCCACCCCTCCATGGCGGTGGCTGAATTGTTGCGAATTTTGCTCGACGATGCGCACCTGGGATGGGACCAGGCTTGGGAGCTGACAAAGAAGACACTTGCTTATACAAATCACACGCTGCTGCCCGAAGCTCTTGAGAAATGGCCCGCAGCATGGTTTCAGATACTGCTGCCCCGTCACCTGGAGATTATCTACGAGATCAACCGGCGCCTGCTCGACGATGTTCGTGTCCGCTTCCCTGGCGACGAAGGGCGCGTTGAGCGTGTGAGCCTTGTCGAAGAGGGTAATCAGCGCAAGATCCGCATGGCGAACCTGGCGATCGTCGGCTCACACAGCACCAATGGCGTGGCCGCGGTCCACTCGAAGCTGTTGCGGACCTCAACGGTCAAGGATCTCGCGGAGATGTTTCCCGAGCGTTTCAGCAACAAGACGAATGGGGTAACACCGCGACGCTGGCTGCTGCAAGCCAATCCTGCGTTGGCGCGTGAGATTACGCAAGCGATTGGCAAACGAGTGGATTACCGATTTAAGCCAACTCAAGGAACTTCGTCAATTTGCCGAGGACCGAAGTTTTCGTGAAGTGTTCCTTGCCTCAAAGCATGAGGCCAAAGTGCAGTTTGCGCGAGTGGCTCAAATCGACCTCGGGGCAGATCGTCGATCCTGACACCATCTTCGACTGCCAGGTAAAGCGCATCCACGAATATAAAAGGCAACTGCTGAACGCGCTGCGGATCATCGTGGTGTATAACCGCCTGCGGTCAAATCCCAACCTGGAGATAGTGCCGCGCACTTTCTTCTTCGCCGGCAAAGCGGCGCCAGCTTACCGCTGGCCAAGCTGATCATAAAGTTCATCAACAATCTGGCGGCCACGATTGACGGCGATCCTGCCGTACGCGGCCGGCTCAAAGTCGTCTTTGTCCCGGAATACAACGTTTCATTGGCAGAACGGCTGATTCCGGCCAGCGATGTTTCCAACCAGATTTCGACCGCCGGCTATGAAGCCAGTGGAACGAGCAACATGAAGTTCATGATGAACGGGGCCTTGACCGTCGGAACGCGCGACGGTGCGACCATCGAAATGGCGGAGGAAGCAGGGGAGCAGAACCTCTTCCTGTTTGGGCTCACAGTGGAACAAGTTGAGGAAGCCGCGCCTGGTATAGCCCCTACTGGCATTATGAAAATGAGCCGGAGACCCGAGCGGCCCTGGATCTCATTTTCTCTGACCACTTCAGCCGCAACGAACCCGGCGTGTTCGCTCCGTTGCGCGATACGCTTCTGACCCATGGCGATCACTACATGCACTTGGCGGACCTGACCTCCTATTGTCAAGCGCACGAAAAGCTGGGTGCGTTGTATGCAGATCCCGAGGCGTGGGCGCACAAAGCAATCCTGAATGTTGCGAATTCCGGCAAGTTTTCCAGTGACCGCACGATTGCCGAATACGCAGCCGATATCTGGAAGGTGAAACCATGCCCAGTAAGCTAGAAGCACGAGCGATGGTAAGCGAGCCTGGCGAAGTGATTTCGCCGCTCGCGGGCAAGCCGGCTCCAAAGGAGATGCTGGTGGATCTGGCTCGCCTGGAGACGGCCTACTTTGAGTGCTGCCCGAACCTGGAGGATCCGAACCAGCTGGTTATTTTCGGTACCAGCGGCCACCGTGGTTCGCCGCTGCGCGGCACATTCACCGAAGCACATATCCTGGCGATTACCCAGGCTATCTGCGATTACCGGCGAGGCAAGGAACGGACGGGCCACTATATATGGGGAAGGACACCCATGCATTCTCCGGGCCCGCGCAGCACACCGCACTGAGCGTACTCGTGGCGAACAATGTGGAAACGATCATTCAGCCAGACGAGGGCGTAACTCCAACTCCTGTGATCTCGCGAGCCATTCTTGTTTATAACCGCGGTCGCAAGGAGCATCTCGCCGACGGCATCGTCATAACGCCGTCGCATAACCCGCCGGAGGACGGAGGCTTCAAGTACAACCCGACCAACGGCGGCCCCGCCGATACTGAGGTGACCAGATGGGTTGAAGATCGGGCCAATGAATTGTTGCGTGCGGGAAATGCTGGGGTCAAGCGAGTTGCCTACAACAAAGCCATCAGTCCTCATATGCGCATCAGGAAGACTTGATGTTACCGTACGTTCACGACCTTAAGAACGTGGTCGACATCGATGCGATTCGCGGCGCCGGCCTCAAACTTGGCGTAGATCCGCTGGGCGGAGCCGCGCGGCCATATTGGGAGCCGATTAACTCCATTTACGGACTGGACATCGCCGTAGTCAACCCGACGATCGATCCGACGTTTTCATTCATGACCGTGGATCACGACGGCAAAATTCGCATGGATTGCTCGAGTCCTTATGCAATGGCCAGGCTGGTTGAGCTGAAAGATCAATATCAGGTGGCCTTCGCCAACGATCCTGACTCAGATCGGCACGGTATCGTCACTCCGGTTGCGGGGTTGATGAACCCTAACCATTATCTGGCGGTAGCCATTCGATACTTGCTTACCCATCGCCCGCAGTGGCGGCGTGAAGCGGCTGTCGGAAAGACGCTGGTAAGCAGCAGCATGATCGACAGAGTGGTGCAAAAGCTGGGCCGGAAGCTAAACGAAGTTCCTGTGGGCTTCAAGTGGTTTGTGCCAGGACTAATTGGCGGCTCGTGACTGTTTCGGTGGGGAGGAGAGCGCCGGAGCGAGTTTTCTTCGCCTTGACGGCACGGTGTGGACCACCGATAAGGACGGCCCAATCATGGATCTGCTGGCGGCTGAGATTACCGCCCACACGGGCAAGGATCCCGGGGAGCACTACCGTGAACTGACGGAAGAATTCGGCACACCCGTACTACACCCGCATCGACGCGGCAGCTACCCCGGAGCAGAAAGCAAAATTGCAAAAACTTTCGCCGCAAGCGGTAAAAGAGTCGGATTTGGCAGGCGAGACAATCACTGCCAAGCTGACCACAGCTCCGGGCAACGGTGCACCCATCGGCGGCTTGAAAGTCGTGGCGAAGAGCGGCTGGTTTGCCGCTCGGCCCTCGGGCACAGAGAATATCTACAAAATTTACGCGGAGAGCTTCAAGAGCCAGACACACCTGAACGCAATCCTCAGCGAAGCCCAGGAAATGGTCGTTCAATGCATTAGGAGCTCGGCAATGAGCGGTAACGGTGGACCGGCCCAGGTGCCGCCATTTCCACCCGAATACCGCGCTTCCGGCCTGCTGCTGCACGTCACGTCTCTGCCCTCGCCTTATGGCATCGGTGATGTTGGTCCCCAGGCGCTTTCATTCGTCGACCGTCTCCACGATGCTGGCCAAGGGTATTGGCAGTCGCTCCCGGTCGGGCCAACTGGTTATGGAAACTCGCCCTATCAATCTTTATCGTCGTTTGCCGGAAACGCTCTGCTGATTAGCCCTGAAGCCCTCATCCTGGACGGACTGCTGCAGGCGCATGATTGTGAGCCTCACCTTGTTTCCGCCTTTGTCGACTACGATTCCATCATCGCTTCGAAGCAGCAATTAATGGAAAGAGCGTGGACACGATTTGAAGCTGGGGAGCGTAAAGACTTGCGCCCCGCCTACGACGATTTCCGCTCCCAGCAGGCCAGCTGGCTGGAAGACTACGCGCTCTTTCAAGCGCTCAAGATCAAACATAACGATGCGTACTACCTGGAGTGGCCCGTAGACTTGGTTGAGCGGCGGCCGAAGGCCCTGGCCGACGCCCGCAATGAGTTGGCATCGCAAATTGACCAGGTTTGCTTTGCCCAATTCCTGCTCGCGCGGCAGGCTGATCAACTAAAGGAATACGCTCACGCTAAAGGCGTGCGATTGATTGGGGACCTGCCTTTCTTCGTTTCCCCCGACTCCAGTGATGTTTGGGCTCACCCGGAGTTATTCCTGCTGGACGAGCAGCGTCGGCCGCGCTTTGTCGGCGGCGTTCCTCCCGATTATTTCAGCTCGCAAGGGCAGTTATGGGGCAATCCGGTCTACAACTGGGATGCGCTTCGTTCGACTGGCTATCGTTGGTGCATCGAGAGGCTAGGTGCGTTACTGGGTCACGTGGATTTAATTCGCCTGGATCATTTCCGTGGGTTCGCAGCCGCGTGGCATGTTCCGGCCGGTGCACCCACTGCGGAGTCAGGCCACTGGGTGGCAGGCCCGGGAGCCAGCTTTTTTCAAACCGTAAAAAGAGAACTGGGCAGCTTGCCATTCATCGCAGAGGACCTGGGCGTAATTACGCCGGATGTGGAGGCGCTGCGCGACCAATTCCAGTTGCCTGGCACACGGGTGCTTCAATTCGCCTTCGACGGCAATGCAGGTAACCCGTATTTGCCAAACAACTTCGTTGCCAACGCGGTGGTTTATACCGGTACTCATGACAATGCCACAACGCGTGAATGGTACGAAGAATCAACCGACTATCAGCGACAGAACTTCTGGAGTTATTTGAGACGGCCGCCGGGCGAGGCTGCTGAAGCTGCTTCGACGCTGATGCGCTTGGCGTGGTCCTCGAGGGCAGCGCTCGCCATTGCCCCATTGCAGGATCTGCTTAACCTGGGCGGAGAAACGCGTATGAACGTGCCTGGCCGCCCGGACGGCAACTGGCGCTGGCGTTGTACCCCAGATATGCTCTCCTCCCAGGCCTTTCACTGGCTGCAGGAATTGACCGAGGGCGCAAAGCGCACCGCCTTTTCAGCTGTCACAGTCCACTAGTGTAACCAATCGTCCTACGATTGACCTGCCACCAGCCCGGGGTGCCCCATATCTCGCTCGTTTTTCGCGAGATGTGGGGGCGACCGTTGGTCGCCCCTTTACATCCTTAAGGGATTCCAGTCGCAGTGCAGCGGTGCCCACATCTCGCGAAAAACGAGCGAGATATGGGGCACCCCGGGCTGGTGGCAGGTCAAGAGTTTTAAACCCATTTCTCGATCCATACAGGATCGGCCAACAAGATGCTCTCCTATCAGCGGAAAACGGATAGTCCCATCTTCTCCGCAAGCCCAGGCAAACGCCTCAACACGTGATAACACACTCCGTCACTTGCCAAGTAGTTGTCATCCACAAGCTTGAGGGCACCTCGGGTGGACGATCTTAAGTGCGTCTCTCCACAGGACATGATGGATTGCTGCTGATGCTGCGTCAAAAGGCAACTTAAATGCTTAGAAGAGAGACAGGCGGGCTCTTCTGGCCTCACGGGAAAACCTCGCCGACTCTTCTGGATTGGATTACCAAACGAATGAGCGAAATCCTGAGCCAACTCGGCGACCTTCTTCTTCGCGCCATACCTACAGCCGTGCTGTTCGCGACCGTGTGGTTTGCGTATCGAACGATTTTGGAAGGGAAGCTGACCGATGTTCTTTCGGAGCGCCGCAAACGGACTGAAGGGGCGATGGAAAAAGCGCGCGCGGATATATCAGCCGCCGAGGGGCGCAGTGCCGAGTACGAGCGACGCATCCGTGAGGCCACGGCTGCGATGTACACGGCGCAGGAGGCACGACGCCGCAAGCAACTTGAAGCGAAGGTCGCAGCGGTAACAGAGGCGCGCAAGGCAGCACAAACGCGCGCCCAGGGCGCGAGTGACGAGATCAATGACGAACTGACACGTGCGAAAGCTCAGCTGCAGGCGAACGTTGACACGTTCGTCGACCAAATCGTTGCCAAGATGCTGAAGCGGGCGCCGGTGACCGAGCCGATTGAGTCGACCACAACAGTCGGGAGGAGATGAAGTGATGGGATACAGGCACACTGGCGCCAGACTATCGGTCGCGCTCGCATTTTCCTCGATTCTACTGGTCGGGACTGCAGCGTGGGCACAAGGGCCGAGTCGAGCCGCACCCATAACGTCCGCCAGCGGTTGCGAAAGATGGTGGTGAAGCTTCTGCCGCCGACGGTACTGCGGAACTTAGGAATTCCCCTTCAGTGAAATGGTTGGCGCACCTGTTGGGGGTCAGCACTGCCACGGGGTATCAAATATTTATAGCGCTTAACTTTGCCACCATGGTCGCTGTGATCGCGTGGTTTTTGAGGTCCAGGCTGCCGGCATGGCTTCGCAATCGTGCTCAAGCCATTCGGCAATCTCTCGACGACGCAGGTAAGGCGAGCATCGAGGCGCAACAACGCCTGTCTGCGATCGAAGCGCGCATGCTTAAGCTCCAGTCAGAAATATCGGCCATGCAGTCCGTCGCCGACCAGGAATCAGAGGCCGAAGGGGAGCGCCTCCGCGCTTCTGCCGAAGAAGAAAAGCGCAAAATCGCTGCCTTCGCAGAGCAGGAAATTCTGGCAGCCGTGACGCGAGCCAAGCGCGATTTCAAACTCTACGCGGCCGAATTGATGGTAACCCTCGCCGCCATCCGCATAAAAGCGGATAACTCCACTGATGAAGAGATTCTGCACTCCTTTATCTATCAACTGGGCGGTAAGGGGAGTAACTGAGTGTCTGCCATAACCAATCGATACGCGCGTGTTTTCGTCGATGTTGTGCTCGAGAAACAACTCGACCGCTCCAAGACACTCGAGGATTTGTCACTGATCGCGCAGCTGATGGAGAAATCGAAGGAACTCCGCCGTGTTTGGCGAAACCCCTCGGTTGAGGGCGCGAAGAAACGCAAAGTCCTCGACAGGATCGTAGCCAGGATCGACGGGTCGAAGATGCTACGCAACTTTGTCGCGGTGTTGATCGACAAACGTCGCATTTCCGCCCTTTCGGAGATCACACAGGCAGTTGAGATGGAGCTTAACCGGCGCATGAAAGTGAATGAAGCTGAGGTTACCAGCGCACGGCCCCTGGTCGAGCTCGAAAAGCGCGCACTCGAGGGCCGAATCAGCGAACTAACCGGGGGACAAGTCCTGGCCCGTTATAACACTGACCCCTCGCTGCTCGGAGGTGCTGTGGTGAAGGTGGGCAGCACGGTATATGACGGCTCGATCCTTCGGGAGTTAGAGAAACTTAGGCAACAAATCAGCAATTCTTGAGTGACACCGTTGTACAGACAATCTATACGAGGTTCTCATGGCACAAATCGAGCTTGACGAAATTAGCCAGGTAATCCACGAAGAGATCGAAAACTACGAATCCAAAGCCTCAGTGGACGAGGTGGGAACGGTCATCACGCTGGGTGACGGAATCGCACGGCTCCATGGTCTGGACAAGGTGATGGCGGGCGAATCACTCGATTTTCCCAATGGTGTGACCGGAATTGCGATGAACCTGGAAGAAGACCAGGTGGGTTGCGTTCTCCTTGGCGACTGGACCCAGATCCGCGAGGGTGACGAGGTCCGCCGGACGGGGCGCATCATGAGCGTGCCCGTAGGCGACGCTATGATCGGCCGGGTGGTGGACGCGCTCGGCCAGCCCATCGACGATCGCGGGCCAATCCTTACCGACAAGTCGATTCCCGTCGAACGACTGGCGCCCGGCGTTATTGACCGGCAGCCGGTTCATGAGCCAATGGGCACGGGCATAAAGGCGATTGACTCGATGATCCCGATTGGGCGAGGCCAGCGCGAGCTCATCATTGGAGACCGCCAGACGGGGAAGACCGCGGTCGCGATCGATACCATCATTAACAACAAAGGCGGCGACCTGATCTGCGTCTACTGCGCGATCGGGCAGAAGCGCTCATCGATTGCGCAAGTCGTGAAAACGTTGAGTGATTACGGTGCGATGGATTACACCGTAGTGGTGGCCGCGTCGGCCTCAGAGTCCGCTCCTAAGCAATACATTGCTCCGTATGCGGCGTGTGCGATCGCGGAATACTTTCGCGACAACAAACGGCATGCCCTGGTTATCTTCGACGATCTTTCGAAACATGCAGCGTCGTATCGGGAGATCTCGCTGCTCTTAAGAAGGCCACCGGGACGTGAAGCCTATCCGGGAGACGTCTTTTATCTTCACTCCCGCCTACTGGAACGTTCGGCCAAACTGAGCGATCAGAATGGCGGTGGTTCGCTCACCGCACTGCCCATCATCGAAACCCAGGCGGGAGACGTCTCCGCCTACATACCCACCAATGTCATTTCGATTACCGACGGGCAGATTTACCTGGAAACCGATTTGTTTAATTCCGGCGATCGCCCCGCTGTGAACGTGGGGCTTTCCGTGAGCCGGGTCGGCGGGAGCGCGCAGATCAAGGCGATGCGCCAGGTTGCCGGCAGCCTGAAGCTGGAGTTGGCCCAATACCGCGAACTGGCAGCGTTCGCGCAGTTTGGCAGCGATCTCGATAAGACGACGCAGGAGCAACTCGAGCGTGGCAAGCGGCTGGTGGAGGTACTGAAGCAAGGCCAATACGTGCCGCTTTCGTTTTCCAAACAAATTCTGATCATCTACGCCGGAACCAACGGGTTCCTGGATGACCTCGCCTTAGAGGAGGTATCGGCCTTTGAAAAGGGCCTGTACCAGCACGTGGAGACCGCAAATCCAAATTTGTTGAAGGCCATCGCGGAGAAGAAAGTCCTGGATGACGCACTCAAGGCCGATATTCAGAAAACACTCCAGGATTTCAAGGGGAGGTTCGTCGCCGAGCGTCAGGGTTCGGCGGCGAAGGCATAAATGGCGAACCTTCTTGACATCCAGCGCCGCATTCGCAGCGTGAACAGCACGAGGCAGATCACGCGCGCCATGAAGCTGGTGGCGGCAGCCCGTCTTCGCCGCGCCCAGGAGCGCGCATTGTCGGCCCGCCCTTACGAGCAGATGCTTATCAGCGTCCTGAACTCCCTGGTGAGCCGGGCAGACGTTTACGATCCTCAAAGCGGGGAGCCCAGACATCCCCTATTGGCAGAACGCGAGGAAAAGAACAGCCTGCTCATTGTAATCAGCAGCGATCGCGGCCTGGCAGGAGCATTCGACTCCAACATAGCCAGGGCAGCGCTCCGCTTTGTGAGCGAGAAAGCCGGGTTCCAGTTGGGCGTGGGCGAACGTGTGCCCCAAGATGGTGGGCCCTCGCGGATGAGCAGCTCGCTCGAGAGAATTGAGGTCCAAACCGTTGGGCGCAAGGGTCGGGAGTTTTTTCGGCGCCGGCTCCCGCTCTACCAACCCAACTCTCTCCCCCACGGTGTGTGTGTGATCGACGACGTGACGTTCAGCATGAACAAAATCGATCACACCCAAGCCAATAGCCTGAGCGAACGGGTTATCGATCGTTACACCAGGGGTGAGGTCGACTCCGTGTACCTGGCCTTCAACGAGTTCAAGTCGGTCATGGCCCAACGTGTGATCGTCGATAAGCTTCTGCCCATCCAGGAGATTGGACAAACGAATATCCAGCGCAGCCAGAAAATGACGGAAAAGCAGCAACGGCGCGCGATCGAGGCGTCTAAGGGAACCGGGGCAAGACTGCGTCCTCCAGATACGCAGGCTAGCGATGAGCGGTCGGCACAATTTGGAGCAGGAGACGTCGATTACATTTATGAGCAGCCGCCGGAAGAGATATTTCGTGCCTTGTTGCCGAAGTATGTGAGCGTAGAAGTCTTTCGAGCACTGCTGGAATCAGTAGCCGCGGAGCAGGCGGCCCGCATGACTGCCATGGATTCAGCGACCAATAACGCAAATCAAATGAACGACAGGCTGACGCTCTCAATGAACCGTGCGCGCCAGGCAAAGATCACCACCGAGATCATTGAGATCGTCAGCGGCGCGGCAGCTCAATAGAGCAAGTTGCAATGGACGAACACAACCAAAAATGAGAGACACGGAATTCATCATGACTGAACAAAACATCGGAAACGTGATCCAGATTGCCGGCCCCGCGGTTGACGTGCAGTTTGCTGAGGCAACCATGCCCCCGGTTTACCAGGCGTTGCGTGTAACCAGCGAGGGCTTCAACGCGCCCACAGAAATCAGCGTGATCCTCGAGGTGCAGCAGCATCTTGGCGAAGGACGCGTGCGCTGCGTCGCCATGGAACCGACCGACGGCATGGTCCGCGGCATGAAGGCCATCGATCAACATGGCCCGATTTCGGTGCCCGTGGGGAAGGGCACGCTGGGGCGCATGATGAACGTGATCGGCGATCCAGTGGACAACCTTGGAGCCATCCGGGCGACGGAGCGAAGGTCGATACACCGCCTGGCTCCCAGCTTAGCGGAGCAATCCACTACCACGGAAATGTTCGAAACCGGGATCAAGGCCATTGACCTTATCCAACCATTCCTCAAAGGCGGCAAAATCGGGTTGTTTGGCGGCGCCGGGGTAGGCAAGACGGTGGTGATCATGGAGTTGATCAATAACGTTGCCAAGGAGCACGGCGGCTTCTCTGTATTCGCGGGCGTCGGCGAACGCACCCGCGAAGGCAACGACTTATGGACGGAAATGACGGAGTCGAAGGTCATTGTACCGGGCAATTCGGATGAATCGAAAGCAGCGCTGATCTATGGACAAATGACGGAGCCGCCTGGAGCGCGGCTGCGGGTGGCGCTCTCGGCGTTGACTGTAGCGGAGCATTTCCGGGATGCTGAAGGTTCAGACACGCTGTTATTCATCGACAACATTTTCCGCTTCACGCAGGCCGGATCCGAGGTCTCAACCCTGCTTGGCCGCATGCCGTCGGCCGTGGGGTACCAGCCGAACCTGGCCACGGAAATGGGGGAACTGCAGGAAAGAATCACCTCCACCAAGAAAGGTTCAGTAACCTCTGTGCAGGCGATCTACGTGCCTGCGGACGATCTTACCGATCCGGCCCCGGCCACGACGTTCGCTCACCTGGATGCTACGACGGTGCTTTCTCGTAAGCTGACCGAGATTGGAATCTATCCTGCCGTCGATCCACTCGCTTCTACATCACGGATTCTCGATCCACGAGTAGTCGGGCAAGAGCACTATGACGTAGCGCAGGGGGTGAAGAAGTTGTTACAGCGTTACAAGGACCTCGAAGACATCATTGCCATTCTGGGGATCGACGAACTCAGCGAGGAAGACAAGATGACTGTGGCGCGGGCCCGCAAGATCCAGAAGTTCCTGTCTCAACCCTTTCACGTAGCGGAGCAGTTCACTGGCATGAAAGGCAAGTACGTCAAGATTGCAGATACAGTGAGAAGCTTTAAAGAAATCATTGAGGGCAAACATGACGACGTCTCGGAGCAGGCTTTCTACATGGTGGGCACGATAGAGGAAGCGCTGGAAAAAATGGAGAAGCAGAAGGCCGCATCGGCCAGCAAGGCTTGAGAACAAGGAACACCCTGATGACGGATAGCTTCCAACTCGAAATCGTTACTCCGGAAAAGATGATCGTCAACGCGGTCGCCGAGGAGGCACAGATACCTGGTAAGACCGGCTGCTTGGGAATCCTGCCTGGGCACGCTCCGCTCATCACCGAGCTGGCGATTGGTGAGATCTCGTATCGTCAAAACGGGGTGCACAACTATCTTGCCGTGGCCTGGGGGTTTGCCGAAGTGCTGCCGGATAAGGTGACAATCCTGGCCGAGACCGCGGAACGCGCTGAGGAAATCGATGTAAAGCGTGCAGAAGCAGCGCGCAGCCGAGCGGAACAACGGCTCAAAAAGAGCGACCCGGGCACCGATCTTGAGCGCGCCGCCCACGCACTCGACCGGGCCAACGCGCGCATAGAAGTTGCGGCGGCAAGGCGCTAGTGTAGTGCGTCACTCATAGCATGGTGTACGTGATGGGTGGATCCGGCAGGATCCGCAATGGGCGTTAAGCATCTTGCCGTGGTACGAACCCGGGGCTGGTGCCCCATATCTCCGATTTCCTGTCGAGCTTAGTGGGTTCCGCGAACTCCATGCGGCTTACAGAGCGAGTGTGAGAACCCACGATTCACCGATTGAGTCCCTCAAGGGACGGCCGTCCTTGCGGGACCTGGTCCGTCTCTCAAATCTCTCAGGCGCTCCGCTCAAGATGACGATTTTGTGGGAGTCTTGAAGAAAAACATCCCAAACACGCTCTGTAGGCACATGAAGTCCGTGGAACCCAATGAGCTCTACATCTCGCTGGCCTGTGGTGTGGAGGGAATTCCGCCACACCACAGGCACTGCGAAGTTGGTCTAGGTCTTGACCTTGATGAAGACGATGACCAGAGTGAAGAGGGAAAGAGATTCCATAAATGCCAGACCAAGGGTAAGCAACAGGAGGATTCCCGCGCGTGCTCCAGGGTTACGGGCCAAAGCCTCGGTTGCGGAGGCAGTCGCGCGCCCCTGGCCAAGGCCGCATAGTCCCGCCGCGAGCCCCATGCCGAGGGCGGCTGCGACTGCGGTGAGTCCATAGCCGGTGGTGGTTGTTGCGGCACTGCTTTGAGCAAACGCCGGGACCGCCAGGAACATGGCGGAGAGCGTCACGAATAGATATTGAAACTTGCGCATATTTGTTCTCCTTGCTTCCGTATGTTTGCCGCCAGTGGGTGGTTGAGGCTCACCGTGCTGGCCCCCTCACGCTCGCGGCGCTCGAATCAGAGTGGAAGCACCTCTCTGCCGAGAAAGTCTGGCCCTAGTGTTCGTGTGTGACCGCCTCTGCCAGGTAGATCGTAGTGAGCAGGATAAAGATGTAGGTCTGAATCAACGCGACCCCAAGGTGTAGTCCCATGAAGACCACGGGGAGGGCAAGGGGCACTAGCGAGAAAAAGACCAGGGTAACCATCTCACCGGCGAACATGTTTGCGTAGAGGCGAACGGTGAGCGACATGACGCGGGCCAACTGACTGAACATTTCAATCGGAAATAACAGGAAGGGCAGGAACAACCGCAGAACCAGCGGTAGGTCTTCCTGTGGTCCAATGAAGTGCTTCAGATACTGGACAGGACCGTTCTCGCGGACGCCGTAAAAGTGATAGTAGAACCAGGTCAGCAGCGCGCATCCGAGAGGCACGGCCGGCACTGCGGTCGGCGATTCGAACCCTGGAACCAGTCCGATGAGATTGCAGGCAAGGATAAACATCCCCAATGCCATCAGGTACGGGACGAATTGTTCTGATCCGGCGCCCACGGTTTGACTCGCCGTGTTGCTGATGAACTCGCGGATGGCCTCCATCCCAATCTGCAGGCCCCCTGGCTGCTCCACAGAGAGGTGCATTCGTACCAGCAGAAATAGCCCAATGATCATGAACACCAATATCATCTGAATCACGACGAAGTCGGGAATCGGCGCCTGCGGATTTCCGGGCGAGATATGCAAGGCGCGCAGCAGCGCCAGTGCCGTACCCCCAAAATACTGGTTCATGAGTTTGGTTAAAAGTTGCTCCATGGCGGTCGGAAACTCTCCTGTGGTTCAAGCAGGGGTGTGCGCCAGACGATCGGCCATCGACCCACGCTACTGCTCAAGCAATCACCATTCCAATCCCGGGTTGCGCTCGCCTGCACCTACTTATCCACCGATGTAACGGAAAGGATCTTTGGTTAAGTGGGTAAGCAGCTGCAAATAGGCCGTCACTTGCCAAATTGTTGGCAGAGATCAAGCCCCCGGCTGAGGAAATTCACCGCTGGTAAGTTGCTCAAGGTTTTATCGCAAGGGCTGTCATTGCAGGATATCCACCTACATTCCTGCCCTACGCGGCTTTGGAATGGCATTTTGAATGCTTAGACAGAAGCGTACCAACTTTCAAGGGGCCCGATTGCAAGATAGATGGGGAGCAAGGCAGTGAACAGCCAGGGGCACATCGGATCACGCAGTCATTGGGGGGGAATCCTTTCAGGGTTCACCTGGAGCATTCTGATAACCTCACTCGGGGCTGTGCCCGCCACAGGTCAACAAGCCACTCCGCTACAGGAGCAAATAAAAGAGCTAAAGCAGGAATACGAGGCGACGAATCAAGCACTTCAACTACGCATAGCAGCCTTGGAACAACAAGTCGAAACTCAGAAGGTGGCCAGCGCAAACCAAAATGAGGCAACAGTCTCAGCAGCAGATCTGGCTGCCGAGCATGCGGCCAAGGCCATTCTCGGTAGCTCCAACCAGGTTGGGGGGAGGTTTCAGGGTCAGCTAACCCAGGAACCGACGTATGACTTCCTTCGAGAAGCAAACGTGACGATCGCGAAGTTGAAGGAGCAAGTGAACGCCTTTGAATTCCACGGTTATTTTCGCTCGGGTTACGGCCTAAACAGTGAGGGCGGGCAACAGGTTGCATTTCAGGCACCCGGCGCTGAGGCGAAATACCGCCTGGGCAATGAGGCGGAAACCTACGGGGAATTCATCTTTGTCAACAATTGGATCAACCCGAATCAAAGTTCCGCTAACGTCTGGGCGAAGACAGAGGTCATGCTGGAGGCGAACACCTCGAACTCGACGAGTTATACAAGTTTCCCCAATGGCGTTGGTAACGATCAGTACCGTCTGCGTGAAGCTTTTGTTCAGCTTGGTAGCGTTCTGGAGTCACAGCCCCGCGCCAAGTTCTGGGCCGGGGAAAGATACTACCGCCGCCAACACATTGATATCAACGACTTCTATCTGCTGGATTTGAGCGGCTACGGCGGGGGGGTTGAGGACATCAATGTTGGAATAGGCAGCCTCGCTGTGGCCTTCCTGAATGGTGCGCGGCCCGATATTGTTACCCAAAACGGTAACCTCGCGAAGAGCAACATCGATGTGCGTCTGTATGGTGTCAAGGGGCCCAACTTCCGGGGCTTACCGACGGGTCTCTGGTCTGGGTGGTTCGATTACGCAACTTTCAAGGGCGGCACGACCTCAACGGGCATAGTAGTGCCCACCTCAGACGGATACGCCTTTGGGCTGAAACATGAACAGCTGGAGTGGCATGGAGGTTATCACTCGTTCACCATCCAATACGGAACCGGAGCGGCCAGCAACTTCAGTAGCGATGGAAGTGGCACGGTGATCCCAAATCCTACGCCATTCGTCGATCAATCGGCCCAGTTTCTCATTACCGAGCAGGTTGTCTTCCAACCCAGTGACAAGTTCGCCATCATGCCGATCTTCCTCTACGACAAGCAAAAAGATGGCAATCCGCAGCACCCCTGGCTTGAGTGGGAATCCATTGGAGCGAGGCCTCAAGTCTTTTTCACCAACCATGTCTCTATGGCAGTTGAGGCCGGATTCGACCACACAAGTTATCCGGGTCAGTATGACGGCTGGTTACGCAAAGTCACGATAGCACCGCAAATTGGAGTGGGCAGAAAGTTCTTTAGCCGGCCGGTATTGCGGGCATACGTGACTTATGCCAGCTGGTCCAACGATTTCCGCGGTCTCGTGGGCGGAGTGCCCTACGCGAACAGGACGAAAGCGCTGACCTACGGGGTACAGACTGAAACGTGGTGGTAGTTGAGGGCCTCACGTAAAGCAACCCGTGCTCAATTTCACTTGGAGCATGAAAAATAACTCACTCTACGGCAGTTCTGTTGAGAATTGTGAGGTAAGTAAAATGATCACTCCACAGGTAAGCACCACCGCTACCCCCATCCAGAGCATACCCAGCGCCGCGGTTTCGCCTAATTACACACGGCCTTTGACGATCGTCACCAGTTTGTTCTTCATGTGGGGCTTTCTTACTTGCTTGAATGACATCCTGATCCCACACTTGAAATCGATCTTCGAACTCAGTTATGCGAAAGCGATGTTGATCCAGTTCGCCTTCTTTTCCGCTTATTTCTTATTCTCGGTGCCGTGGTCGAAGATCGTGAATACCATCGGCTACAAGGCGACCATGGTCGTCGGGTTGTTGACCATGGCTGTGGGAGCATTCCTGTTCGTACCCGCGGCAGCTGCTGTTTCCTACCCGCTGTTCTTGACCGCGCTGCTCATCCTGGCTGCAGGGATCACCGGTCTTCAAGTCTCAGCCAATCCCTACGTCGATTTGTTGGGCAAACCGGAAACTGCATCGAGCCGGCTGGATCTGACCCAGGCTTTCAACTCCCTGGGGACTACCATTGCCCCGAAACTCGGGGGACTACTGATACTGAGCGCTGCACCGTTGGCGATCGAACAGTTGCACCAGCTTACACCCCAGGCTTTGCATCTCTATCGCTTGCAGGAAGCAGCCTCGGTCAAGATGCCGTACTCCGTAATCGGCGTCGCATTGCTATTGCTGGCCGTGCTGATCGGCTTCTCCAAGCTACCACGGGTGGAAGGGTCTACCATCCGCCCCGGAGAGAAAGGGAACGACTCGATCTGGAAGCATCCCAATCTCTACTTCGGGGCGCTTGGCATTTTCGCTTACGTGGGCGCAGAGGTTTCCATCGGAAGCTTTCTGGTGAACTATTTCGGTTTGCCCGAGATTGCCGGTCTCTCCGCGAAGTCTGCCGCGGGCTTTGTTTCGTTCTACTGGGGCGGCGCCATGATCGGACGCTTTCTTGGAGCGGGACTTCTCCAGCGCTGCAAGCCCGGATATCTGCTTGCCATTTGCGCAATGGTTGCGGGAGCACTGGTCACGGCCTCCATGGTCTTAAGCGGGCACATAGCCATGTGGACCATTCTCTCTGTCGGGTTCTTCAATTCCATCATGTTCCCCACCATCTTCAGTTTGGGAGAAGCGGAACTTGGCCCCCTGAGTGGAAGTGGATCCGGCATTCTGAACATGGCCATTGTGGGGGGCGCGATTCTGCCCGTAATTCAGGGCGCCATTGCCGACCAGGTGGGCCTTCACCACGCATTCGTTCTGCCGCTGCTTTGCTACTTGTACATCATTTTCTACGCTCTGAGCGGATCGAAGCCCAATAGCGAACGATACGCAAACGCCTAGAAACGGCGGCGGTTCTAAAGGAAACAATGCTCTGCTGGCCAAGCTGGTTAGTGGATCAAACGAAAGGCTTTTTCATGAAGATTTTGGCCATCGATGTAGGCGGCACCCACATCAAGGTGCTCGCCAGCGGCGAGCACGAGCCACGCAAGTTCGCTTCAGGCCCAGCTATGACCGCGAAACAAATGGTCGCCGGGGTGAAGAAGATTACGGCCGACCTGAAGTACGACGCCGTCTCGATCGGCTTCCCTGGTCCGGTACTGCGAAATCGGCCGATTGCGGAACCATGCAATTTGGGCCGAGGGTGGGTCGGCTTCAACTTCAAGAGTGCATTCGGTTGCCCCGTAAAGCTTGTCAATGATGCGGCCATGCAGGCTCTAGGCAGTTACCGGCGCGGGAAAATGCTGTTTCTAGGATTAGGCACCGGCTTGGGGACGGCGCTGGTCGTGGATGGCATCGTTGAGCCGATGGAATTGGGTCACCTTCCCTACAAGAGGGGAACGTATGAGAGCTACCTGGGAAACCAGGCATTGATAGAGCAGGGTAAGAAAAAATGGCGCCGGAATGTTGCCGATGTGGTGGCCCGCCTGACCGCTGCCATCGAGCCCGACGAGGTAGTGCTCGGAGGGGGGAATGTGAAGGAGTTGGAAGAGCTGCCTCCAAAGTGCCGAGCTGGCGACAATCACAATGCATTCGAAGGAGGCTTTCGCTTGTGGTTGCCATCAGCTGAGACGCACTCTCCGATGCAAACCGTCCTAACCTCAAATGGCCAAAGGAAAGAAAATGACAATGGAGATAGCAGTGCGCATAGGAGCAACGACCAGGAAACCATCGGTCAAACGCCAGGCGTGGAGGGATCTCGGAGCTCACTATAGAAAGATTCGGGACCTGCATCTACGACAGCTCTTTGCAGATGATCCTGAACGCGGCGAGCGCCTGTCTACTGAGGCACTTGGCCTGTATCTCGACTACTCAAAGAACCGCGTTACGGATGAAACTCTCAGGCTGCTGATTAGAGTGGCCTATGCTTCTGGCTTGCAGGGACGAATCGACGCTATGTTTCGTGGGGAAACAATCAACCTCACGGAGAAGCGAGCCGTGTTGCACACAGCCTTGCGCGCACCGCGAGATTTCTCCATCCTGGTGGACGGCGAAGACGTGGTACCCAAAGTCCATGCTGTCCTGGACCGGATGGGGGACTTTGCCACACGGGTGCGGAGCGGCGAATGGAAAGGTCACACCGGCAAACGGATTCGCAACGTGATTAATGTTGGCATCGGTGGCTCCGACCTGGGACCGGTAATGGCCTACGAGGCACTGAAGCACTACTCCGACAGGGGAATGACGTTTCGCTTCGTCTCCAACATCGACAGCACCGATTTAGCGGAGGCCGTCCATGATCTCGATCCGGCTGAGACGCTGTTCATCATCTCATCGAAGACATTCACCACCCTGGAAACGATGACCAATGCGCAGTCGGCAAGGGCTTGGTTACTTGCCGGCCTGGGCGGTGACGAAACGGCAGTAACAAAACACTTTGTTGCGGTTTCGACGAATGCGTCTGAGGTTTCAAAATTCGGCATCGATACCGCCAACATGTTCGAGTTCTGGGATTGGGTCGGAGGCCGCTACTCCATGTCGTCTGCCATCGGCCTTTCCACCATGGTCGCCATCGGCCCGGATAATTTTCGCGCAATGTTAAGCGGGCTCCATCAGATGGATGAGCACTTCCGCACTGCGCCGTTCGAGCACAATTTGCCCGTGCTGATGGGGCTTCTCGCGCTCTGGTACAACGATTTCTTCGGCGCGCAAACAGTAGCGGTCTTGCCCTATGAACAATACCTCAAGCGGTTCCCCGCCTACCTCCAGCAATTGACGATGGAGAGCAACGGGAAGCACGTTACCGTCGATGGAAAAAGAGTCGCGCGGCCGACAGGTCCAATCTATTGGGGCGAACCGGGAACGAACGGCCAGCACTCTTTTTACCAGCTCATTCACCAGGGAACCAGGCTCATCCCGTGCGACTTCATTGCCTTTTACCAACCTCTCAATCCAATCGGCCGGCACCATGACATGCTGTTTGCCAATGTCTGCGCCCAGGCCGAGGCGCTGGCGTTCGGCAAGACCGCCCAACAGGTCAAGGCCGAAGGCACGCCCGAATGGCTTGTTCCGCACCGCGTTTTTGAGGGTAACCGTCCATCGAATACGATCCTTGCTGAACGGCTAACGCCGGAAACGCTGGGAAAATTGGTGGCGCTTTATGAACATTCTGTGTTCACCCAGGGCGCAATCTGGAACATCGACTCATTCGACCAGTGGGGTGTCGAGTTAGGGAAGGCGTTGGCCCAGCATATTATTCCTGAACTTGAGAGCAAAGCAGAAGCACGGCTTGCGCATGACAGTTCAACCAACAATTTAATCAATTTGTACCGGAAATCGAAGGAGACCGTATGACTACGCTTGGCTTTAATCAACCTCTATACATTTTGCCGTTCGACCATCGCGGATCGTTCCAGACAAAGATGTTTGGATGGTCTGGCGAATTGAGCCCCCAACAAACCGCCGAGATCGCCGCGGCAAAGCAGGTAATCTACGATGCTTTCCGGGAGTCAGTCTCTGCCGGTGTTCCTAAAGAGAAGGCCGGAATTCTGGTGGACGAGCAGTTCGGGGCCGCGATCCTGCGCGACGCAGCAGAGCAAGGCTACGTCACCGCTTGCCCGGCAGAGAAGAGTGGACAAGACGAATTCGACTTCGAATACGGCTGCGATTTCGACCAACATATTGAAGCCTTTCAGCCCACGTTCTCCAAGGTGCTGGTGCGCTACAACCCGGAAGGGGATCAGGGTCTTAACCAGCGGCAAGCGGCTCGTTTAGAGCGCCTGTCGGAATATCTCCACAGCAGCCGGAGTCGCAGCCGGTTCATGTTCGAACTGCTGGTCCCGGCGGAGAAGGCACAACTCGATCAGCTCAAAGGAGACAAGAGGGCCTACGATTTGCAGCTTCGCCCGCAGCTGATGGCGCAGGCCATCGAGGAACTTCAGGATGCGCAGGTAGAGCCGGATGTATGGAAGATCGAAGGTCTCGAGCGGCATGAAGACTGCGAGAGGATTGTGACCGCTGCCCGCCGCGGCGGCCGCGATAACGTGGGCTGCATCATCCTCGGCCGCGGTGAGGACGATCGAAAAGTCCGCGAATGGCTCACCGTCGCCGCAGCGGTTCCGGGGTTCATCGGCTTCGCCGTGGGGCGGACCAGTTTCTGGGATCCGCTCATCGACTGGCGTGCGAAGAAGACAACCCGGCATGCCGCGGTTGCCGAGATTGCTCGCCGCTATCAGGAATTCGTTGAGATCTTTGAAACTCGGGACAAAGTCGTCCCCGCGTAAGGAAAGGAAGCGGTGAGGAGATGGAAAGCGGCACTGTGAAATTGGCGCCATCGATCCTGGCGGCTGACTTCGCTCGCCTGGGTGAGCAGGTGGCCGAGGCGGAGAAGGCCGGAGCAAGCAGGATTCACGTCGATGTGATGGATGGGCACTTTGTGCCCAACTTATCCATGGGAGCGCCCATCGTGCAATCGCTCAGGCGCGTGACCCATCTTCCTCTCGAGACCCACCTCATGATCTCGGATCCGGACTTCTTTCTGGATGAATTTGTCCAGGCCGGATCCGATTCATTCCTTGTCCACTGGGAGGGTAATCATAATCTGCATCGCACGGTTTGGCGGGTCAAAGACTTAGGCAAGAAGGTGGGAGTGGTTATTAATCCCGCGACTCCCGCCGCCATGCTTGAAGAGATTCTGCCGGAGGTGGATCTGGTTGTGGTCATGACCGTCAATCCCGGTTTCGGACATCAGCATTTTCTGCGCAGCACGCTGCCCAAGATCAAACGTGTTCGAGAAATGGTCGAGAGCCTTCATCTTCGCTGTGAGGTGGAAGTGGACGGAGGCGTGGATGAGGAAACTGCGCCTTTAGCTTACGCAGCCGGGGCCGATGTCTTTGTCGCGGGCTCGTCGGTTTTCGGAGAGATCGCAGGGGTGGCCGATTCCATGAAGCGGCTGCGTACTGCCATTGCGGGTGCCAACCGCACCGTCCTCACGTAACAAAGCGACCTGCGATTGCCCCGCCGCGAACCCGGGTGCCCCATATCCCCGATTTCCTGTGGAGCTCAGTGGGTTCCGCGAACTTCATGCGCCTTTCCTTAAAGAAAGGCGCACAAGTGGTCTTGTCCGGTGCAGCGTGCAGGAAATTCGGGGTATCTCGCTCGTTTTTCGCGAGATGTGGGGGGCGACCGTTGGTCGCCCCTTTACCACTTGGACGGATGCCAGTCGCAGTGCAGTGGAATCCCATCTCGCGAAAAACGAGCGAGATATGGGGCAACCCGGGTTCGTGGCAGGGCAAGATTCTTAACCCCATTGCCCGATCGAGGAAAGGTATAGTCAACGAAGTGACTCTTGTCAAAAAAGGTAGTTTGAAAAGCTCGACCCACGCCATGCTCAGCGATGTTGACCCCACGGCGGCTCCCATTGCGAGGCACCCCACATGGGCGCAGGCAGAGGGCAGCCCGTTGCCGCTTGGTGTTACCTGGATCGAGGAGGAGCAGGCGTTCAACTTTGCCGTCCATTCCGAACATGCAGAGAGCGTCACGCTCCTGCTCTATTCTGCCACCGATTTCGTGAACCCCCACCTCACGTTCCACTTCGATTTTCTGCGCAATAAGTCAGGGCGGGTTTGGCATTGCCGTATACCCGTAACCGAAATCGGTGAAGCGCGTTATTACGCATATTCAGTGTCGGGAAACGGTCAACTTCATAGCTTTGATCCGCAGAAGGTTCTTCTCGACCCATATGCGAAATGCATCTTCTTTCCACCCCAATTCGATCGAGAAATGGCAACGCGCGAGGGGTCAAACGCAGGGCGAGCGCCCTTGGGGGCGTTGGCGGGTCACCGCTGTACATATGATTGGTCCGGAGACCGGCCAGTGCATCACGAATCGGATGCCGTCATCTACGAACTCCACGTGAAAGGATTCACCAGGAGCTCCAGCTCTGGTGTTGACCCATGCCGCGCCGGCACGTATGCGGGCCTGGTGGAGAAAATCCCCTATCTTAAGGAGCTTGGGATCACGATTGTTGAGTTGATGCCGGTTTTTCAGCGTGATCCACAAGAGGGTGATTACTGGGGCTACATGCCTTTGAACTTCTTCGCGCCCCATGCGGGGTACGCGAGCAGCCGTGACGATGATGAGCAGCATCTTGAATTCAGAAACATGGTCAAGGCGTTTCATCAGGCGGGGATCGGGGTAGTGCTCGACGTGGTTTATAACCACACCTGCGAGGGTGACCAGAGAGGACCGATCTATAGCTATAAAGGATTTGACCGCGCAGGCTACTACATGTGTTCGCCAGACCCGGAGAGTCCTTACGCGAATTACTCCGGTACCGGCAATACCTTGAATTTCGGTCAAAGCCACGTGCGCAAAATGGTGATGGACAGTTTGCGATATTGGAAAAAGGAAATGCACATCGACGGATTCCGCTTTGATCTGGCTTCGGTTTTTAGCCGCAACGCGGATGGCTCATTGAATTGGGAAGACCCCCCTATCTTCAGTGAACTTGCCGCTGATCCGTACTTGGGCCGGATACGCTTTATCGCAGAACCCTGGGACACAGGAGCATACCAACTCGGTCGCGGATTTCCAGGCCTGGCGTGGCTACAGTGGAACGGGCGCTTCCGCGACGACATTCGACGTTTCGTCAAGGGTGACCCGGGGACGGTGCCTGACCTGATGCGACGGATTTATGGCAGCGATGACCTGTTCCCAGACAGTCGCTCCGATGCCTATCATGCCTACCAGACGATCAACTATATAACATCGCATGACGGCTTTACCCTCTTCGATCTCGTTTCCTATAACTACAAGCATAACTGGGCGAATGGTGACAACAACCAGGATGGCATGAATGACAACTACAGCTGGAACTGTGGGCACGAAGGGAACGAGGCGGCGCCACCGAAGGTGCTCGCGCTCCGCCGGCAGCAGGTTAAGAACTTCTGCTGTTTGCTGATGTTGTCCAACGGGATCCCGATGTTCCGAGCTGGTGATGAATTCCTGAACACGCAATTCGGCAACAACAATCCCTATAACCAGGATAATGAGACAGGGTGGCTGGATTGGAATCAGCTGAGGGAGAATAAAGACATATTTCGTTTCTTCAAGAACATGATTGCGTTCCGCAAGAGTCATCCTACCTTGGGTCGCAGCAGATTCTGGCGGGAAGATGTGTCCTGGTATGGAACGTCTCCCACGGTTGACGTGTCCTACGACTCGCGCAGCCTGGCATTCTGCCTGCATGGTGCCTCTCAGGGAGATGATGACCTCTACGTAATGATCAATGCGTATTGGGAAGAGTTGGCATTCCAAATCCAGGAAGGTACTGCGCAGGAGTGGGAGAGAGTCGTGGACACCGGTTTGCCGAGTCCGGACGATTTCTCCGAGGACGGCGTTCCGCTTGAACGGATGAAGTACGTAGTGGCTCCGAGATCGGTCGTCGTTCTCAAGCGTCCGGGATGAACATAAGCACCCAAAGTGTGGTTTGCTGTGTCCTGGGAAGGCAGCCACTCCCGCACCACGTGTCGGATCAGACCCGTGAAGGGGCGGGGCTTCAGCCCCGCCATGAACTGTTGGCTCGGTGAGCGGCTTTAGCCGCTGGGGGGATAGGTAGCTGTTACATATGGTTCGCAGCCCTCAGGGGCTAAAGCCCATCGAAGTTCGGTGAGGATGTACGGGCTGAAGCCCGTACCCTTCAAGCAGTAAGTTCCACTCTCTTCCCACCGGAGATTGGGCAACAACCTGCTTTTCTTAAGCTTGGCCGCAATTTTAGACAGCTGTGCCCTGGGAAGGCCTCTCTCATACGTTGGCTCGTGCGCGCGCCAAGTCCATAAGGATCTGCTGAGTGCCCATACCCTCGCGACCATGCGAGCCTGGTTTGGTGTGTTTCTGTAAGTAACTGCCATCCGCGTTCATAACCCATGCCTGCCGTTTGTCGTGCAAGCAAATGTCGAGAATCTCCCAAAGGCGTTGCTTGGGACCCGCAGCCAGCACCGGCGCGACCATTTCAACCCGCTTGGAGAGGCTGCGGAACATCCAGTCCGCGGAACCGATGAAGTAGTCGCCGTCGGCGGGAGTCTCGCTTCCGTTGGCGAAGTAAAAGATTCGCGAATGTTCCAGGAAGCGCCCGATGATTGAGCGAATGTGGATATTCTCGGAGCGCCCGGAGACTCCCGGGCGAAGACAGCAGAATCCGCGGACGATCAGGTCGATCGGCACACCCGCCTCCGATGCCTGGCACAGGGCCTCGATGATCTCGGGGTCCTCCAACTGGTTCATCTTGGCAACAATACGCGCAGGAAGGCCAGATCGCTTGTGCTCCGCCTCGCGGTGGATCAGTTCCAGCAACCTGGGCCGCATGGTGAGCGGCGCTACCAGAAGCGCTGAACAGTTGCGAGTATCCGCATGCCCGGTGAGGTAGTGAAACAGGTTGACAACCTCGTGTGTCAGGGACGGATCACAAGTGAATAGGCCGACGTCCGCGTAAAGGCGGGCGGTTTTCACATGGTAGTTGCCGGTTCCGATGTGCGCATAGCAACGGAGGCCGCCATGCTCCTTGCGGACCACGAGAGCGATCTTGGCATGTGTCTTAAGGCCGCTGACTCCGAAGGCGACATGCGCCCCGGCTCGTTCAAGTTCCGCCGCCCAGCGCAGATTGCGCTCCTCGTCAAAGCGCGCCTTGATCTCCATAACGCAGGCCACTTGCTTTCCCTGCTCCGCAGCGCGGATCAGGGATTTGACAAACGGAGTATCGTCGCCGATGCGATAGGCGGTCATCTTGATGGAGACGGTTTGCGGATCGTCCGCGGCCGAGCTGATGAAATGTTCTACGGTCGCATCGAAGCTTTCGTAAGGATGATGAACCAGCAGGTCACCGCCTTGGATGGCGGTAAAGATAGCGTGGACGCCATTGCGAAGCTCCGCGGGCCGCAAGGGAGTCCAGACCGGGTACCGCAATTCCGGGAGTGGAAGGTCCACGAGCTCGAAGAGCGTCGTGTAGTCGACCTCCTCGTCCATGTCATAGATCTCCAGGGGAGAGAGTTGAAATCGCTCGCGAAGTCTCTCCTTGATTGTAGGATCAGCGCCGGGGCCGAACTGAAGCCGCACAACCGGTTCGTAGCGGCGCTGGCGAATTTCCTCCTTCACCGCCGCGCGGAAGTCCGCGGCTTCCTCATCGTCCAGCGCCTCCACTTCTGCATCACGAGTGAGCCGCATAATCGTGGTGGCCGTGATCTCCATTTCGCTATACAGCTGTTGCAGATTGCCACAAATGATGTCGTAAAGCGGAACCAGCAGTCTTTGGCCCGGCGCCAGATCCGCCTGCAGTGAAACCCACTGCTTGAGAACTGCAGGAACTTTCACTCGGGCATAGAATTGCTCGCCTCGGGTAGCATCGCGCAGACGAAACATGACGGAGGTGGAGAGGTTTGAAAGAAAGGGGAACGGATGCACGGGATCGATGACCAGAGGAGTAAGAGCGGGAGACAACTCAGAATCGAAGTACTTTCTAGCCTCCTCTTGCTGCCCAGGCGTCAGCTCCTTCCAACAGCGCAGAAAGACCCCGTGCTCGGCCAACCCGGGAATGATGGTTCGACGGTAACATTCAGCCTGGCGGCGAAGCGATGGGGCCAGCTTGTCTCGGATTTGATGCAGCAAACTGGACTGCGCCGGAGTGGCTCCGTGGCGAAGCAAGGCCTGGCGCATCATGAAAAACTCATCCAGGTTCGAGGAGAAGATGGCGAGGAACTTTACCCTCTCCAGCAAGGGGGTACGATCATCGAGGGCTTCGGCGAGCACTCTCTCGTTGAACTCCAGCCAGCCCAGGTCCCGATCGATCCAGACGTCGCGCAGAGCGAAAGGCAGCTGTGCGTTCAGAACGCCCCGGTCGCCAATAGAAGCCAAGACAGCCGCGCCCATGCCCCCACTCCATCCTTATCCTGCGATGTAACAAAGCGTCCTACGATTGCCCTACTACGAACTCGGGTGCCCCATATCTCGCTCGTTTTTCGCGAGATGTGGGGGCGACCGTTGGTCGCCCCTTTACCCCCTGGACGAATACCGTCGGAGTGCAGTGGGATACCACATCTCGATGCACGACACTAGTTCTTGTTGAGCAAGCTACTGCCCTGCAACAACATTTCGAAGGCGTCGGAATCGAGGCGGTCAAGAGATTCCACCACTACGTCAGCGGCGAGATGCTTACCATTGCGAGCCACCCCGATGCTCCGCATCCCGGCCCGACGCGCTCCTTCGATCCCAGCGACGGCGTCTTCTACCACGATGCACCTCTCGGGCGGGGCGCCAACCCGCGATGCTGCAAGCTGGAACACTTCGGGATCGGGCTTGCCTCGGTGCACATCATCAGCGGAGACGATTCCCTGAAAATAATGCGCCGCCGCCAGCGCTTCAAGAACTACGTCGATGTTAGGACGAGGCGCGGCGGAGGCGATTGCCTGCAGCCATCCCTGCTCGTGAAGCCGGTGGATCCAACTGGCAACCCCGGGCAGGGGAGAAATGCCATGCTTGCGAACCAGTTCGCGATACAGTTCTTCTTTATCCCTTGAGATCCTCTCCACGCGCTCACGCGTCGATGCCTCCCCAAGCCATCTGGGAATGATGGAATCGTCGCGTTGTCCAAAGGAAGAAAGAAATTGCTCGTGGGTGATGGCAATGCCCTCATTCGCCATCGCTTCCCGCCAGGAGGTCCAGTGGTATTCCTCTGAATCGATCAACGTTCCATCCATGTCCCAAAGGACCGCCCGTGGTTTGCTCATCAGCTCGCCTCCATTGAAAATACTGCTCGCGAAACTTACCCGACCTTTTGGGCAACCTGGGAAAGCGCAAAGTCTTCCAGGTGGCGAGCATCGCTATTGAACTTGCGTATACCCTCGGCCAGCTTCTCCGTCGCCATGGCGTCTTCGTTGTGCATCCAGCGGAAGGTTTTCTCGTCCAGGTGCAGACGGTCTTCCTTGCTTGCCTGTGCTTTCGCCGGGTCGAGTTTACGATCCAGAACACCCTCGGTCTGTTCCAGCTGCACAAGAAGCTCTGGACTGATCGTCAGCAGATCTGATCCGGCCAGGTTGACGATTTGGTTGACGTTGCGGAAACTGGCGCCCATGATCTGCGTCTTGTAACCAAATTTCTTGTAGTAATTGTAGATGCGGGTTACCGAGGCAACGCCGGGATCCTGGTCCGCGGGAATCTCCGCGCCCCCGCGCTCCTTCTTATACCAATCGTAGATACGGCCGACGAAGGGCGAAATCAAGGTCACTCCAGCCTCGGCACATGCGACGGCCTGGGCAAAGCTGAAGAGCAGGGTTAAATTGCAATGGATACCTTCCTTCTCCAGAAGCTCAGCAGCCCGAATACCTTCCCAGGTACTGGCGATCTTGATCAGTATGCGTTCGCGTGCAATGCCTTTCTCTTTGTAAAGCGAGATGAGCTTGCGGGCCTTCGCGATCGTGCCCGCGGTATCAAAGCTCAAGCTGGCGGCAACCTCTGTAGATACGCGGCCGGGCACAACTTTCAGAATCTCGCATCCGAACAGGACGAACAGCCGATCGATGAACTCTTCCGCCATCTCCTCGTGCTTACCGCCCCGTTCCTGGGCAAGTTCGGCAGCCTCTTCCACTAAGTGCCGGTAGGCCGGCATCTGGGCGGCGTGAGACAGAAGTGACGGATTGGTAGTGGCGTCCTGCGGCCGGTGCCGGGCGATGGCCTCAATGTCACCCGTATCTGCTACAACCGTCGTATATTTCTTGAGAGATTCAAGCAACGTCATGTGTTATCTCCTTTATCCCACTTTCGAGTTGAGTCACCTTCGCCAGACGCCGGCGATGCCGGTCAGCACCACTGAACCTCGCGTCTAGAAAGCTCTTCGCGCAGTCCCATGCGACGGCGATTCCCATCGTACGTCCCCCGAAGCAGAGTATGTTAAGGCTGTCGTCCTCAACCCCCTGCCGTGCCGAGAAGTCATCGTGACAGAGTGCCGCGCGAGCTCCGGCGACCTTATTTGCAGCGACTGAGGCCCCCACGCCGCTACCGCACACGAGAATGCCACGCTCTACCTCTCCACTTGCCACGGCGCGAGCAAGCGGGATGGCGAAGTCCGGGTAGTCATCGTTGCCGTCATATATCTTGTTACCGAAGTCAACCACCTGGTGGCCCTCTGTTACCAAGAGCTTCGCCAGCTGCTGCTTCATTTCGAATCCGCCGTGATCCGCTCCCAGGCCCACCTTCATCGTGTGCTCCCTGCCTTCACACCGCGAGCCTGCTGCTGCGCGATCTGCTTCTTCGCCGCCGCGACGATGTTCTCAACGTTGAAGCCGAACTTCTTCAACAGCTGCTTGAGCGGCGCCGAAGCTCCAAAGCTTTCGATACAAATATTGTGCCCCTCGAGGCCGGTATATTTGCTCCAGCCAAAATCGGACGCCTCTTCCACTGACACCCTTGCCTGCACCTCGGGAGGCAGAACAAGATCGCGGTAAGTCTTATCCTGATCGTCAAATAGTTCCCATGACGGCATGCTGACCACTCGCGCGCGTATGCCCTCCTTGGTCAGTTGCTCGTAAGCCTCCAGGCAAGGCGCAACCTCACTTCCAGTCCCGATGAGGATGACCTCAGGGGAGCCGCCAACTGCATCTGCGACCACATAGGCCCCCCGGGCCAGGCCCGAGGCCGAGCCGTACTTGGTGCGGTCGATGGTCGGTACAGCCTGGCGAGTGAGCACCAGCACTGCCGGCTCATGATGCAGTTGCAGGATTACTTTCCATGCCTCAACCACCTCATTGGCATCGGCCGGCCGGATCACGATCAGGCCAGGCATGGAACGCATGTGCGCCAGCTGTTCTATAGGTTGGTGGGTTGGGCCGTCCTCGCCTACTCCAATGGAATCGTGAGTGAACACATAAATTACCGGGATTTCCATCAAGGCGCTCAGCCGCATCGAGCCCCGCATGTAATCCACGAAAATGAAAAATCCCGCACCGAAGGGCCGGACCTTCACCAGGCTCATTCCGTTGAGGATGGCTCCCATGGCGTGTTCACGGATGCCAAAGTGAAAATTTCGTCCTCCATAGCTCTCCGCCTGGAAGTCGCCGGCACCCTCCTGCGTAATACGGGTCTTGGTGGAGGGTGCGAGATCCGCGGCTCCTCCAATGAGCCACGGAATGTTCCTGGCCGCGGCGTTGAGCACTTTCGCTGAAGACTCGCGAGTGGCAAGGCCTTTCGGGTCCGCGGGGAATGCCGGCAGGTCGCGATCCCAAGCTTCCGGAAGTTGGCGGTGCTGCATACGAAAAAGTTCTTGGGCGAGTTCCGGGTACTGCTTGCGATATTCCCCTATCCGCGCGAACCAGGCGTCGCGCAGCTCTTTGCCGCGCTTGCCGATGCCTTGACGGAAGTGATCGTAAACGCCGTCGGGCACATAGAAAGTTTTGTCTTCTGGCCAGCCATAGTTGCGTTTCGCCAGCCGAACCTCCTCCTCGCCCAGGGGTTCGCCGTGCGCCGCGCTGGTATCTTGCTTGTGCGGCGCGCCGTATCCGATGTGGCTGTCCACGATGATTAATGTCGGCCGATCCTTGGTGTTCAGAAAAGTTCGGAAGGCGCGAGCCAGCATATCGAGGTCGTTCGCGTCGCCCACCCGGGTCACGTTCCAGCCATATCCGATAAAACGCGTGGCCACGTCTTCCGTGAAGGCCAGGGTAGTATGGCCTTCGATGGTGATGCGGTTGTTGTCGTAGATCCAGCAAAGATTCGAGAGCCGCAGGTGCCCGGCAAGCGAGGCAGCCTCGCTGGAGATGCCCTCCATCATGCAGCCATCTCCGCAAAGTGCGTACACGTTGAAGTCGAAGAGATCCTCAAAGCCGGGGCGGTTGTAACGCGCGGCCAGCCACTGCCGGCCAATCGCCATGCCGACGCTGGTGGCAACTCCTTGGCCGAGCGGTCCCGTGGTGGTTTCCACCCCCGACGTCCAGCGGTACTCCGGATGTCCGGGGCAGCGGCTGTCCAACTGCCGAAACGTCTTGATGGCATCCAAGGGCACCGACACTTCACCGAGAGTTTCGTAGTCTTTGCTGACCGCCCTGACTTCGGTCAAGTGAAGCAGGGAATACAGGAGCATGGACGCGTGCCCGGCCGACAGCACGAAGCGGTCACGGTTTGGCCAGACGGGGTCCTGTGGATCGAACCGGAGGAATTGCTGCCAGAGAGTGTAGGCCACCGACGCCATTCCCATGGGAGTTCCCGGATGCCCCGAATTGGCGGCCTGGATTGCATCCATGCAAAGGGTACGGATTGTGTTGACGCTGATCGTCTCTATGGATGGGGGTGCCGGCGATTTCAGCAAAGGGGCAGTTAGTACATCACTTACTGAGCTCATTTAAATCCTTTCGTGCAGGCATTCGCAGGCGGTCGGTTTGCTACGGAGCAGGTCACGGGTGGCCGCCTGGTCATGAGGCGGCCACTCCCTCCGCACTCATTCGGCCTAGGCCGAGGGGTGCGGGAACCTCCATTCGGTAATCTCCGGGCTGTCGATGCCGTACTTGCACGCGTACTGCTCGCATGCAATCCGCTGGTTGACAAGTTCTTCACGGACACCGGCGGCGGTCACGCGCAACCGGGGGATCCGATCGATGGCGTCAATGGCCAGCGTGAAGCGGTCGGTCTGGTTGCGGATGGCAAGTTCCAGCGGCGTGTTGATGTTGCCCTGCTCCTTGTAACCGCGCACGTGGAGGTTGTGCTGGCTCGGCCGCCTATAGGTGAGCCGGTGGATCAGCCCCGGGTATCCGTGGAAGGTAAAGATCACTGGCCTGTTCGGCGTGAAGACGGCCTCGAATTCAAGGTCCGTCAGCCCGTGAGGGTGTTCAGAGCTGGGCAGCAACTTGAACAAGTCCACCACGTTCACGACCCGGATCTTCACGTCGGGGATGCGCTCCCGCAGCAGGGTGGTGGCCGCCAAACACTCCACCGTCGGCACGTCGCCGCAACTCGCCATTACCACGTCGGGCTCCGTCCCCTGGTCATTGCTGGCCCAGTTCCAGATGCCCAGGCCCTTGGTACAGTGGGCGATCGCCGCATCCATGTCAAGGTACTGCATGTCTTGCGGCTGTTTGTCCGCGACGATGACGTTGATGTAGTTCTCGCTGCGGAAGCAGTGGTCGCCGACCGAGAGCAAGCAGTTAGCGTCGGGCGGCAGATAGATGCGCACGATGCTGGGGCTCTTGTTCGCCACCACATCGAGGAAGCCGGGGTCCTGGTGCGTGAACCCGTTGTGGTCTTGCCGCCAGACCAGGCCGCTGACCAGGATGTTGAGCGAGGAGACCTTCATCCGCCATGGAATCTCGTTGCACTTTTCCAGCCACTTGGCATGCTGGTTGAACATCGAGTCGATGAGGTGGACAAACGACTCGTAGCTGTTGATCAGGCCGTGCCGGCCGCTCAGAATGTAGCCCTCCAGCCACCCTTCCAGGGTGTGCTCGCTAAGCATCTCCATGACGCGCCCGTCCGGGGCCAGGTTGCCGCCGTCCTCGTCCTCGGGGAAGTACTCGGCCAGCCACGCCTTCCCGGTGACCTCGTACACCGCGTCGAGCCTGTTCGACTGCGACTCGTCTGGGCCGAAGAGCCGGAAGTTGTTCTTGTTCCGGCGCATGATCTCCCGCATCAAGGCGCCGAGGAAGCCGCAGTTGCCGACCTGGATTGTTCCTGGTTTCTTGACCTCGATGCCGAGGGTGCGGAAGTCTGGCATGTCCAGGGGCTTGCGCAGCAGCCCGCCGTTGGTGACTGGGTTGGCGCTCATCCGTCGAGTCCCCGTAGGCGGCAGAGCCCGCAGTTCCGGGATGAGCCGGCCGGCCTGATCGAAGAGTTTCTCCGGCTCGTAGCTGCGCAGCCATTCTTCCAGCAGTTGCAGGTGGACAGGGTCAGTGTGGACGTCCGGCAGCGGGATCTGGTGCGCGCGCCAGAAGCCTTCCAGGTAATGTCCGTCCACCTTCCGCGGGGCTGTCCAGCCCTTAGGGGTTCGCAGAATGATCATGGGCCAGCGCGGCCGCGACGGCTTGCCAGTCCGCCGCGCCTCATCCTGGAACTTGCGGATTTCGAGCACGCAGTGTTCCAGGGTCGCGGCCATCGCCTGGTGCATGCTTTGAGGGTCACTGCCCTCCACAAAATACGGGGTGTACCCGTAGCCGACGAACAATGCCTCCAGCTCGTCGTGGCTGATGCGGGCCAGCAGTGTGGGGTTGTTGATCTTGTAACCGTTGAGGTGCAGCACCGGCAACACCGCCCCGTCGCGGATCGGGTTGAGGAACTTGTTACTGTGCCAGCTGGTGGCCAGGGGGCCGGTTTCGGCCTCGCCATCACCCACCACGGTCAGGGCGATCAGGTCCGGGTGGTCGTAGACCGCTCCGTAGGCGTGCGAGATGCTGTAGCCCAGCTCGCCGCCCTCGTGGATTGAGCCCGGAGTCTCCGGCGTGCAGTGACTGCCGATGCCGCCAGGAAACGAGAACTGTTTGAAGAACTTTTGCAAACCCTGCTCGTCTTCGCTCTTCTGGGGATAGACCTCGGAATATGTTCCCTCGAGGTAGCACTGGGATAGGACCGAGGGTGCGCCGTGCCCGGGCCCGGAAACGTAGAACGCATTCAGGTCGTACTTCTTAATCAGCCGGTTGAAATGGATGTAGGTGAAGGCTTGGCCGGCATCCGAGCCCCAGTGACCCAGCATGCGTGGCTTGACGTGCTCGATCTTAAGCGGCTCGCGGAGTAAGGGGTTGTCCTGGAGGTACAGCATCCCCAGGCACAGGTAGAGGCTGGCACGCCAATAAGTGTCTATCTGACGCAGTTCTTCTGAGGTCAGTGGCGATCCTTGAATCGTGGATCTCGCTTCTCCGTATGCGCTCAGCGAGAGGGTCGAGGGTACTTCGGCTGCTACAACAGGTGTCATGTCTTACGCTCCTTGTTTCCCGGCAGTGGCTGTGGAACAGTTTTGTTTCGTCGCGCGGAAGGCTCGTGCTCCTTGCAGTTGGCGCAGGCGATCATTGAAGTGCAAGGCAAAGACCATTCGTAAGCCTTTGAAAATGGAAACTGAACACCAGTGGATGAGTGCCAAGATCATGGCAAAGGACAAAGGATTGGCAAGAAGTGCTCAAAATGTGGACACAGAGTGATTGGTTCGGACGCCGGAACTTGCAGTTAGCGGTTTGGAGGGGTTGGGTCCGAAGCCCGCGAGCGGCGAATCAAACCGGACGGATACGCGTATTCCACCGAGACATGACCGAGAGAGCACGACATGGAACCGTGGATTCGCCTAAATTCAAATCACAGAATGCGAGGACGTGGACATTTTGCGGATCGAAGGACAGTCTACTGAGTACTCCGTCCCAACATAGTGAGGAACACACCATGAGCGTTGCTGGATTTGGAGTGACACCGCGGGCTCCTTTTATTGGGTCTCTACCCGGCCTGCTCCCGGAGCCGCAGTTGCGGGAGCCTGAGACGTTGGCAAAACGCTATGAAGCGTTATCGTGTCTCTCCCTTTCGCTGGTCTCCCAGACGCCGGAGGAGCTACCGGCGAGTCTGGGTGCGCTTATCCGGCCGTTGCTGGACTTTGATTTCATGGATCTGATCGTCTTCAAAGAGGGTACAAGCGAAGTGCTTTGGCACTCCATCGGGGCGGGGCAGCTCCCGACGCCAGATGTTCCCATGGAAGAAACGACGTATTGGTGGGTCTACCAGCAGAAACAGCCCCTGTACATCTCAGACTGGAAGCGGGATGAGCGATTCGCAACCAGAAGAGAGGCGCTGAAGAAACTGGGTTTCGAGTATCGCTCTCTCTGCCGCCTGCCGTTGCGTACGCCGAATGGTCCAAGCGGAGTCCTCAGTTTTGCCAGCTTTCGCCCCCACGACTATTCCGAAGAGGAAATACGATTCTTATCGCGGACGGCGGATCAAGTGTCGCTGGCTGTTTCCAACGCCTTGCACCTGGAGAGGTCACGGCATACACAATCAGAACTCGAGGTAAAGAGTGCCCACCTGAAACTGCTTCTGGATCTGGCGAACAGCCTTGCTGGCAATTTCAATCTCGATGATTTTCTGAGACAAGTGACTGTAGGCGTCAGGCTGGTCGTCTGGTCAGATTTTGCAATGGTAGGGTTGTTCGATCCTGAGGGCGAACGGTTCCGCCTCAACGCCTTTGATTCCCATGACGACACCATCCTTAGTAGCCAGGCGGTGGATTCGTTGGCGGAGAAGCTTGGAGCGCGTGCCTACGCAATAGGCAAGCCTTGGGGTGGGGGGACCGAAGAATTGGCCGAGATGGGTGCGGCAGGTTTCGAGCATACCTGCGTCGTGCCGTTGATGAGCCGAGACAGGATCCTGGGCATTCTGGCGGCCGGAAAGCGAGCGGGCGGAGCCTACACGCAGGACGAAATCGGATTCCTCACCCTGGTATCGAGCCAGGTAGCAATGGCAGTTGACAAGGCGACTGTTTGCGAAGAGCTACGAAAGTTGAAGGACAATTTTGGCGAGGAGAAGGTTTGCCTGGAAGACGAAATTCGCACCGGGCTGCACTTCGAGGAGATCGTGGGCAGAAGTGGAGCCCTGCAGCGCGTGCTTCGCCAGGTTGAGGTCGTGGCGCCCACCGACTCCGGCGTGTTGATCCAGGGAGAAACAGGCACTGGAAAGGAGCTTATCGCCCGTGCCATCCATAATCTGAGCACCCGGCGTGATCGGCCCTTCGTCAAGCTTAACTGTGCTGCGATCCCCTCGGGTTTGCTTGAGAGCGAACTTTTTGGGCACGAGAAAGGCGCCTTCACCGGAGCCATCATGCGCAAGCCAGGCCGCTTCGAGGTTGCGGACAGGGGAACCCTCTTTCTGGACGAGGTGGGCGATATTCCACTCGACCTGCAGCCAAAACTGCTTCGGGTCTTGCAGGAACGCGAATTTGAACGGTTGGGTAGCACCCGCACCCAGCAGGTGGATGTGAGAGTGATCGCCGCGACCCACCGGGACCTGAAGGGGATGGTCGAAGAGGGGGAGTTTAGAAGCGATCTGTTCTACCGATTGCACGTATTCCCCTTACCTGTCCCCCCTTTGCGTGATCGCCGCGAAGACATACCGATGCTGGTGCGCCACTATGTGGATAAGTACGCCAGGCGGATGAACCGGCGTATCGAGACTATTCCCTCCCACACCATGGAGGTGCTGGCAAGATATTCGTGGCCAGGTAACGTGCGCGAGCTACAAAACTTTATCGAGCGTGCAGTGATCCTGTCGCCTGGGGGTACCCTCCGGGCGCCCGTCGCTGAGCTGCAAGAAGAGACGATGCAAGGCCTCTGCTCGAAGCTGAGTACTCTTGAAGAGGCAGAACGGGAACACGTTCTTCGGGCAATCAAAGAATCCAATTGGGTCATCGGGGGACCTAATGGCGCAGCGGCGCGCCTGGGAATGAAACGAACGACCTTGGCATATCGAATCCGCAGGCTAAAGATCCCCTGCCGTCCGCAGTGAAGCACATGGGCCGTTTCAGCGCTCTCGCTTCACCTGACAGTTCGGCGTTTGGGGTGAGCCTCTGCGGCTTTCCATGAGACCCCTAGAGCATGCAAGATGATCTGATCTCCAGGACTCAACTGCTTGGGCTGGAAGACGATCCGATGTGCGTAACAAACATTCTCACTCTGTGTAATGCACCAGCCTTCGTGGCGATTGACCCCTTCACAGTGCGAACAAAGCGAATCCGTGATCTCTATATTGGTCTGGAGCGACAAGGGTTCATTGTGTGCCGGCATGGGTGACTCCTGCAACTGGATAGCTCGACCTCATTAATTGGGTGCCCAAGGGTGAACGTTCCGGCTTGAGCGTGGGTTCTGACCGTTGGATTGGCACTTTCAGTGCCAATCTGACCCTCCGTTCATAGAGATATTTATCTGGCTCATTCAGCTGCTCCTTAGCCTTCTCCGCTTCCAATGTCGCGCCATCCGTGCGAAAAGAACCGTGCCAACAAATTGGCACTTGCGTTAAACCTTGCGTACGGTCAGTACTGGGCAATCTGCATTCGCCGCAACCCCGTATGCCGTGCCACCTAGAAAATGAGACACAGTCGATGCAAAAGCACCAGCTCCTCGAGCTCCCATGACAATCACACTGGCGTTTCGCTGAGTGGCTTCTTCCACAATCACCGCCGCCGGCGTGCCAAAACCGATAACAAACTTCGGTGTGCACTTGAGAGTGGAGCTGTCAGGAATAAGACGACGCAGCTTTTCCAGGGGCTCAGCGCTCGCCATGGCGCGGTCGAATGAAAACGGTACGTCGCTATCGTCCAGGACGTGAAGCAAGACCAGGCTGGCATCGTGTTCGCTGGCGATCGACTGCGCATAGGTCAGCGCAGCGTCCGCGCCAGTAGAGAAATCGGTAACGTAAAGAACGGCCTCGATCCTCAACTCGTCCGTTCCGCTGCACTTGCAATGGGGTCCGACTGTTAAGACTGGAATCTCCGAGGAACGGAAGATCTCTTCTGCTGTCGATCCCAGGTTCACCTTTTGCAACCCCGTTTTGCCCGACGTTCCCACAACGATCAGATCCGCATCACGCAGCTCTCTCAGCAGTTCGTTGGTGCTTCCCTCGTGGAGCAATACGGTGCAACGTATGTCCTGAAGATAACTAGAGTTTGTCAGATTGAGCAGGGAAAGCCCCAAGCGTTCCCGCCAATGGGCCAAAGCACCGTAGATTAGCTTTACCTCGGGAGCAGCAAATATGCAGGGTGGGGGTGTATCAGCGTGTGCCAACACGATGTTAGCCCCGGCCCTTCTCGCGATCCTGGCCGCGAACCGTAACCCATTCTCTGCGTTTTCTGAGAAATCGGTAAGCACGGCAACCTTTCGTATCTTCGGCTCAGTGTGAGGTGCAACCGGGGCGGCGGCCATAAAGACCTCTTTCTAGAAGCTGGAATCAGGTGCGCGTGACTCATGCCGAGTCCTGAAGGAAAGTGCAACGGTGTGGCCATTCGCAAATATCTGAAAACGGAACCTTACCCGCCGCCTGAGGAGTGTCAAAAGCATCGCATGTGGCAACTAATTGCCACGCTTTGGGCAACAACCACGAACCGGGGTGCCCCACATCCCCGAATTTCCTGTAGAACTTAGTAGTCCCGCGAACTTCATGCGCCTTTCCTTAAAGGCGATCGCCGGCTTTGCCGACCCACGGGGAATGAAACGGCCGCATTGGGCAATCCCGCCAGGGACGGCATGACCTGAGCCCAAGACGTCAGCCCCATAAGCGTTAACCTACTTGGGATGTTTTTCGTCACTACTCCCACAAAATCGTCATCCTGAGCGGAGCGCCTCACAGATTTATCGGGTGACACAGGGCTTGACGGCGCGGAGTCGAAGGACCCCGACGGCGCTTATCTTGCCCACGCCGCTCGGAGCTTTCAACCACCGAGGCCCGTCTTTCCCTGGGGCCGAGAACAAGAATGCGCACAGCCATCGCTCGGGAAAAACAGTGCATGAAGGGATGTACCCGCGACCATCAAGCGGGTACCGCAGCAAGATCCTGTTCTCGGGCTTCGGTGGTCGAAAAGCTCCGAGCGGCATGGGTAAGATAAGCGCCGTCGGGGTCCTTCGACTCCGCGCCGTCAAGCGCTGCGTCGCCCGATAAATCTGTGAGGCGCTCCGCTTCAGGATGACGATTTTGTGGGAGTAGTGACGAAAAGCATCCCAAGTAGGTTAACGCTTATGGGACGTCAGTTCTGGGTGGACTCATCGTCCTGGGCTACTCTCAGCCGTCCCGGCAATGCCGGGACTGAACTACCGAACCCACCGCTCGTGAGCTGCTTGGATATTTTGTTTCTTGTCAGAAAGGCATAAAGTTCGCGGAACCCCCGCCGCGCCTAATAGGATTCAGTTTGGGAATCTGTTGGAAGCAGCGTAGCGCGCAGCGTCATTCTTGCGCGCGACAGCCTTGACTTGACCGCGGCTACAGAAATTCCCAGAGCTTGTGCGATCTCTCGCGCTGAATATTCTCTTGCTTGCCGTAGCTCGACTACTTCCCGGAAGACCGGGGGCAGCCGGAGAATAGCGTCCCTTAGCAATTTCTCTCTCTCTCTCCGAACGTAGCCGCTCTCAGGGTCTTCGGTAAGAGACTTTACCTCCCACCGCTCGTACTGATCGCTGGGAGAGTCGGTCCCATCGATCGAAATTTCGAAGCCACCGCGCTTCTTACGCAAGATCATGAGCGCCGAGTTGATCGCGATCCTTGTGAGCCACGTGGAGAAGCTTGATTTTTCCTGGAAATCTCTCAGATGAGAGAACGCCTTCAGCAAGGAATCCTGGAGCGCATCCTCCGCATCTTGCCGATTCTTGGTGATCCGATAGGTCGTTTGCAAGAGCCTATTGGAGTGGCGTTTGCTCAGCTCGACGAAAGCATTGGCATCTCCGGATTTTGCCGTTGAGACCAGCACTTCGTCGCTCATCTCCATTGAATCGTCTTCGATCACATCATTGCTTTCCGCCGACATAAGTAAACTCATAACAGCCCCCTTCTGAAGCGTCATTCGGATCCGCTTCGACCTGCTGAGATTTGACAATCCGTTGTGCGGCCCCTTAAGGCCGGGCTGGAGCAGTCCTTCCGATGCGATTTCGCGCGCCCTCTAAAAGCTGATCGACATTTGCGACACTGGTTTTGAGAAGCCGCGCGGCGTTTATCCGCGAATACTGCAGCACTTCACGCAAAACGAAGACTGCATGTTCCGGCGCCGGCAACATGCGGACATCGGTCGTAACCGGGAAGCCGTGCTCACTCCAGGACTGGAGCCCGCCGGCAAGCGGTCGCACATGTTCAAATCCTCTCTGTCGCAATGCCAGGGCAACCCGTGCGCTTGTGGCTTCCCCGAGGGAAGCGCAGTAAAGGATAACCTCGCGGTCGGTCGCTAAATCGACGCCTCGGTATTGCCTCATATATTGGCTAAGCAAGCGAGGATCGATCCGAACTGCGCCGGGTATCGCCGGCAGTCTCTGAGCTTGGCTCAAACCGCCTAGCAGGTCCAAAACCAGGATCCTGTCCCCGGCGCTCAGTTTGTCTCTGAGCTCCTCCGGCGTGATTCGCGCCAGCTTGAATCTGCGCAGGAACTGATACCAGCGAAGCAGTTTGAAAATAATCCAGGCGCCAAGCCCTGCCAACCCCGCCAGCACCACCAGTTTCCCTATCGCGGCGGTGTATTCGGCAACATGATCCAACTGGTCACTGAAGATGTAACCCAAGGCCGTGTAGCCAGACGACCAAAAAATGGCTCCCAGCGCGTCAAAGACAAGAAACTTGGGTAGGGCAGTTCGTGAGATTCCCGCCATGGGGGCGGCGACCGCATCCACTCCGATGATGAACTTTGAGACCAGCAGCAATCTCACCCCGTGACGGCTGAATTTGCCGGCTATCTTGTCCACGCACGCACACGGATCTCCCGCGGCTCCGCAAACAAACTCCAGCGTTCTGCCGCCCCATCTCCTGCCCGCTCCGTACCACGCCGTATCGGCCAGCAGAAATGCAGCCACCGGAAACACCATGATGCCCGCGAGGTTCAACTTCCCCAAACCGGCCAGTGCGCCGGCGGCCACCAGAAGCAGGTTCGCCGGTACCGGCAAACAGGCTTGCCGGCCAAGCACCGACACGAACAACACCCAGTATCCGTGTTGGGCAAGAAACTCAACCATCTGCTTCATCAATGAACTCCGATTGAGTCTTCCCGGCCTGAATTCAGTGGACCCCAAGGACGCTGCATGGAGCGTCCTGCGCCAGCTCATAAACCGTGCTCCAAAGGCGCGATATATGCAACTGGGGATGATGAAGCCCGATCACCAGCAGGTCTGTTTTGTGACGCGCAAGAAAACCAACGATGGCATCCACCTCCTCGCCTTCCAGAAGATGAGTCTGGAGTTCGACTCCCTCGCGTCCCGCGGCTTCGCGGGCATCGGACTGTAGCCGTTCATAGGCTTGCATCCGATCGCGGTTGATTGTCAGCGTGAGAGAAGGATCGACAGCGTCGGCATAGGCTGTGTACGCGGGCGGGGCTTCAATGATCGTGACCGTCTGCAATTCAGCCCCCAATATCCTGGCGAGATGGATTGCAGAGGCGAGTGCCCGGCGGGATTCCGGAGATTCGCAGTAGGCTACGGTGATTCTCTTAAACATCGCTATCCCTTATCCACTTTGGAAGGTCGTGGCCGGCTGAAATCGAGGTTCAACGTGTCCTTCCGGGGGAGTTCCTCTTCCGTCTCGGCCACGTTCTGGCCCGCGCCGCAAACGAGCTGTAGCGATAAGGCCAAAAAAGCGATCACCAACACCTGTCCGTCAAGTGTCATCCTTCCGTCATCTCCCAACCTTCGCTGTCCCTTGTAGCAAGGCAAGGGCCATTCGAAATGCCGCACCCTAGATGACTGCCCACTCACGAGTACCGGGGTGTTTGGCCTCTGCCGTCGCACCGATCACTAGGGCATGTGCGCAAGACATCGGTGCTAAGGCGTCGGCATGCCGCCAACCCATGAGCAATCGGCGCCACGCACCAGCGGCAAAAGCAGGCAGATCGCTCTGTATATTCAACCGCTTGCGGCGATCTTTGCTGATCCTCAACTTTGGCAGCTCGAATGCCATTGAACTGCCCATAGGGATTCGCGAGAAACGTAAACCCACGCACCTCGGACAAGGGAATTAAGGAGAGTAACCTCATGTGCGAGAAGCCCCTCCCGCAGGCCCGGCATGCATAGCTCAACCCAGCATGCAGCCGGGCAACCTTCCTTGCCCACCCCTGGTGTTGCACCACACGATCGAGGAACTGATATGGCCATCGTCTCACTGCAAGGAAGGATAACCGTCAGCAACGCGAATGAAATGCGGCGCACCCTGGCCGAAGCGTTGCGCTCCCAACCACAAGAGTTGACGGTGGACCTTTCCAGCGTCAACTACATGGATACTTCGGGGCTGGCAACGCTGATCGAAGCGATGCGGATCGCACGCCAACAAGGCACCCGCCTGGTCTTGGATAGTATCCAGGATCAACCGCGATTCCTTCTCAAGGTCACTGATCTTGATCACCTCTTCGGGCTCGAAAAGGCGGCAAACACGTGAGCGCTCTGGAAGCCATTGGCAGCGGCGTAATCGATGGACTTGCGTATCTTGGCAGCTTAACGACTCAATTCTGGTCGGCGTTGGGCGCCTTCCCTCGCCTGGTGCCGTTCGTTGGCAGGCGAGGGCGTTGGCGAAGCGCATTGCGGCAGATGTCCGCAATTGGTGTGGGCGCGCTGCCCATGGTGGCAATTGTAGCGGCGTGTGGGGGGGCCATCCTGGCCATACAAAGCGCCTCGGAACTAAGCCAGTTCGGGGCCATGCAGCTGGTTGTCGATATTGTGGTGATCGCGTTTACCCGTGAGATGGGTCCACTCTTGACCGCTATCGTCGTGAGCGGACGGTCGGGATCGGCTTTTTCGGCAGAGATCGGAACCATGGTGGTGACCGAGGAGATCGACGCCTTGCGGACCATGGCCGTCGATCCCGTCGAGCTGGTGCTGGCGCCGAAGTATCTTGCGGCGATGATCGTAGTACCCTGCCTGACCATCATGAGCAACCTGTTCGGGATCCTGTCGGGCGGAGTCTTCATGTATCTGCAGATGAATATGACTCTCCCCATCTATCTGCGCGATGTTGCCAACGCAATTCTTCTCCGTGATGTATTCACCGGGCTGGTTAAGAGCCTGGTGTTCGCCACCATCATTGTGCAGGTGGGGTGCATGGAGGGTTTCAGAGTGAAAGGGGGACCGGAAGCAGTGGGCAGGTCGGCAACTTCGGCTGTGGTCAAGTCCACCTTCCTGGTGATCTTTGCGGATCTCTTTATCACCGCCATGTTTTATATGGCGGGTGCGAAGTAAGTCATGGAGAGCACAATCATCAGCGTTCGTGACCTGACGGTTTCCTATGGGGGCCGCTGTGTGCTGAATGGAGTCAATCTCGATATCCAGCGTGGGGAAGTCATGGCGCTGTTGGGAGCAAGCGGCTCCGGCAAGAGCACCATGCTCCGGCACATCATTGGGCTCGAGCGGCCAGATTCAGGCACAGTGCTTGTGCAAGGGGTAGACATCAACCGCTGCTCGGCCCGGGAGCTGAAGGCCGTCAGGCGAGGCATGGGTGTGGCTTTTCAGGAGGGGGCGCTCTTCAGTTCCATGTCCGTCGAAGAAAATGTCGAGCTGCCGCTGCGCGAGTTAACTACGCTGGCCGATCCGATCATCGAGATCATGACCTTTATCAAGATTGCATCCGTGGGTCTGGCCGAGGCGGGCAAATTGATGCCCCAGGAGTTGTCCGGAGGCATGAAGAAACGTGCCGCGGTCGCCCGCGCCACCGCGCTCGACCCGGAGATACTCGTCTTTGATGAGCCCTCTGCGGGACTCGATCCCATTGTCGCTGCGGAACTCGATGAGCTCATTCTGATTCTGAAGCGCGCGTTTCAAATGACCATCGTGATCGTAACCCACGAAATGACCAGCGCCTTTCGCATCGCCGATCGCCTGGCCATGCTCTACAAGGGCTCTCTCATCGCCGTGGAAGACAAAGCCTCTTTCCAGGCAAGTACCGATCCGAGGATTCGGCAGTTTCTCGATCGGATCCCCGATCACATCGCGGAGAGCGAATCCGTAAAGCGCCGGTTGCGAGAACTCACGGGCGTGACAGGAGCAAGAGAATGAAAACTTTGGAAGCAAAAGTGGGCGCCTTCGTGGTGCTCTGCGCGGTGGTCCTGAGTGCCACCGTTTACTACGTGAGTTACGCGCGTTTCAAAGGCGCGCGCGTTCCGTTCAGGGCCTATCTAAAGGATGCGGAGGGGATCGAGCCAGGCACGCAGGTCCTGTTTGGGGGGATCACTGTGGGCAAGGTGACCTCGGTCGAGCCTGACAAGGTAGACCCGACCCGGATTGCGATTTCGCTGGATGTGACCCAGGGCACACCCCTGAATGAAAAGTCCGTGGCAGCCGTTGGATCCGTCAGCCTGATGGGCGACCCGGTTCTGTCCATCAGTACGGGTTCGAATGATGCTCCCCGGTTGCGGCCAGGGGCGGTCATCCCCTCCCAGGAAACAGTGAGCTTGGATGAATTGCAGCGCAGGGTGGCGACCCTTGCCAGCACCGCGCAGACGACGCTCGTGGCCGTAGGGTCGGATTTGAACGATCTTACCGCCGACACCCGGAAACTCTTGGCCAACCTGAACGATGCCACGGGCACAACCAACCGTAAGCATCTGGCGGGCATTCTGGCCAGCACTGACACCACGGTCACGCAACTGTCGCCGCAGGTTAACCAGATCAGCGAACAGGTGCTGAAGCTGACGAAAAATGCAAATGACGTCGTAGCCAAGTTGGGACCGACGGTTGACAATGTGAACGCCACCGTCTCCAACACCAATGAAACCATCACTGCCTTGCGCGGGCCGAGTCAAGCTGATCTCGCAGAGCTGCAAACAACGCTGCTGCAGACGCGTGAGTTGATTAACAGTCTGCAGGTTTTGGTGCGGGCAAACACCCAAAACACTACCTACACGCTGGAGAATCTCCGTATGGCAACCGACAATCTCAACCAATTGACTGAGACGGTAAAAGAGCAGCCATGGAGCCTGGTGCGAATCAGACAGCCGAAAGAACGAAACGTTCCCAAATGAGGGGAGACCTATGCAAAAAAAGATGCTCTCGATAGCAACGGTTTGCACCTTAACGCTGCTGATAGCTGGCTGCGGCAAGGTGAAGTATCCAAGCTATTACACGTTATCGATCGCTCCGGAGCTCAAGTCAGGCGTCAGCGCAACGCCTCGGCCGGTTACGGTTGCGGTGCGCCAGTTCGAAACACCTGCGTACCTGCGGCAGGGAAGGATTGTCTATAGCCAAGCTCCCGGTGAGATCGGGTTCTATGAATATCATCGCTGGGCGGTCGATCCCGGCGCGGCGGTCACCACCGCAATGGTCGAGGCCCTGCGCTCCGGGGGTCTTTTCTCCACGGTAGCGCCCTATGACGGCCACGACCGGTCTGACTATCTCTTGACCGGACGGCTCGAGAAGCTTGACGAAATCGACTATGGAGGGGAAATCAAGGTGGAAGCAAAGTTGTCTGCCGAGCTAATCAACCTGCGAACGGGATCCATCGTGTGGACCGGGGATGCAGCTGACAGCTCGAGAGTCGAAAGACGTGACGTGAACTCGGTCGTTGCGGAAATGAGTCGAGCCCTTCAGGGGAGCATGGATCATTTGTTGACGGGCATGGAACAGCAAGTTTCCAGAACGGAGATTTCCGTCCGTTAGAGCCTCACCCGGTGCTCCCTTCGATCTCCGGCTTCGGAGGGGTGCCAACCGGTTAGCACCTGGTTGAGGACGTGCACACCCGCATTAGCACCGTGCCTGCAAGCCGGCTTCAAAAGCACAAGATTCGTCTTCCCGCTCAACCATTTGCCAGAGCTTCGGCATTGGCGGCGGTCTGGCCCCTGTCTTGCACTGGCATCGGTGGGATGGCTCAGCTGTCACAGTCCACTAGGGGCCTGACAGCGTTTGTGGCATCATCGTTTTTGATTTCTTCCCAGATGGAGGTGGAGAGTGCCTTTAGGAGCAGCGAGTACGCCAACGCCTCAACCCGCTATGACGCAAGTGCCGGCAACACCACCCAAGCGTTTGCTAGGTTGGGTAGTACCTGCGGTCATCCTTGTTCTTGCGGTTGGCGTTCTCTTAATGATCACAACCAATTGGAATGCGTGGACGGGCGGAGCGGCCAGGCAGACAACGGATGATGCTTACGTCCATGCCGATCTGACCCCGCTTAGCACCAAGGTCTCGGGTGTGGTGGCAAAGGTGAACGTGTCAGACTACCAGCACGTAAAGGCCGGTGACCTTCTCGTTCAGCTGAAGGATGATGACTTCCAGGCGCAGGTGTCGCAAGCCGAAGCCGGCGTGGCCGCAGCCAAGGCGGCAATCGAGGACAACCTGCGGCAGGAGCAGTTGCAGCAAGTGAAGATTGAACGGGCGCTCGCCGGGTTGGAGGCGGCAAAAGCCGGAATCTCGGCTGCCCAGGCAGAAACTGCGGCGGCTCAGGCCGGCCTTGACCGCGCGCTCCCCGAGCGGCGCCGGCAGGAAGCTCTGTTCGCCGGCAGTGCAACCACGCAACAGAAGCTTGAGCAAGCGGTGGCCGAAGAAGAACACTCGCGCGCACAATTGGCCAGCGGTCAGGCCGGGCAGCAACAGAGCCAGGCGATGCTCTCCAGCAGCGAAGCCGCCATCGAGGCCGAGCGTAGGGGTCTTTCGGTACTGAAATCCGAGGAAGGGCTGCTTCGCGCTGATCTGGATGCCAAGAAGGCGGGGCTTGCCGCGGCTATGAGCAATCTTGCCTATACCCGAATCAGCGCTCCTGAAAACGGAGTAGTGGGTGAAAGAAAGGTGCGTCCCGGACAGATGGTCAATCCGGGCACGCAAGTGATCTCCCTGGTCGAAGATGACGTATGGATCCTTGCCAACTACCGGGAAACGCAACTACGCCACGTTGCGGTGGGAGACGCCGCGGAAATCAAGATTGATGCTTTCCCTGGAATGGTCTTCCGCGGAAAGGTCAACAGCCTCTCTCCTGCCAGCGGTTCGCAGTTCTCACTTCTTCCACCTGACAATGCTACCGGCAACTTCACCAAAATTACTCAGCGAATTCCGGTGAAGATCACGCTCGATCCAGACAACCGGATCGCTGGACGGCTACGTCCCGGCATGTCGGTGGTCGTCACCATCGACACTACTTCTGCAAAGTGATTTTCGGGATCAAACTATGAGCTCGACAGTGCAGGCTCCGCCCGCGCAACCCGTTCATTCCCAGGTCACCACCAATCCATACGTGGGGATTCTGGCGGTCTTCCTGGGCGCGGGAATCGCCACGCTGAACAGCCGCTTGGTCAGCGTCGGTCTCCCGGATCTGCGCGGCGCCCTCGGCTTCAGCTTCGATGAGGCCTCCTGGATTCCGACTGCGCTCAACATGGCGACGATGTTCAGTGGCGTCTTCGTTGTCTTCTTCAACGTTTTTTGGGCCCGCGCAGGATTCTGCTACCGGCTGCCGCGATCTTTACGGTCGCCTCGATACTGCTGCCCTTTGCGCCGAGTTACTGGGTAATGTTGGCGTTGGTGGTGATCGCAGGCCTCGTCGTCAGGCACTTTCTACTCGCTCACGATGACGTTCGTGTTGACCACCCTTCCGAAGCGGCTGATCATCTTCGGGATCGCGGCCTATGCGGCGGACATCGTCTTCGTCAGTAACATTGCATCCTTGCTGGAGGGATGGTACGTCGAGCATCTATCCTGGCACTGGATCTTCTGGAATGCCGCGCTCTTCACTCCATTGATGATGATCTGCGTCTATTTCGGAATTCCGCAGCGGCCTGTCGTGGACCCGAGGCCGAGCTGGCGTGGGTTCACTTATTTCAGCGTCGGGCTTGGCACTGCTTTACGGCGCTCTGGATCAAGGTGAGCGGCTGTACTGGTTGAACTCCGGCGTAATCGTCGCGATGCTCGTCGCAGGAGTCTTCCTGCTGGCGGCGGCATTGGTGAGACGGATCGTGCAGCCGAATCCGATCTTAAATCTTGCCTTCCTGAACACGGCGGAACACCATCATCCTGGCCTTATCGATTTTCGTGTTTAAGTTCGTGCACTTGGCCACGATTGTGCTCGTCCCCGGGTTCCTGGGCAACATCCAACAGTACCGGCCTCTGGAGACCGGCCACGCGCTTGCCTGGGTGGCCGTGCCGATGTTCGCGGTGGTTTGGCTGGTGGCCGTGATCATCATCCACACGAACTCGACGGCTGATTCTGGCAGTGGGGCTCACGCTCGGCGCGGTGGGCTGCTGGATCTGCGCGCACCTCGATACTTCGTGGGCGGGAAACAGCTTCGAGATAGTGGAGCTTCTCCTTGCGACCGGGCTTCGCGTGCTCGTACGTCGGCTTGGTAAGCAGCATCGTTTTGGAAGGGCTCGAAGCGGGCGCTTTGACAAGCGCCGCCAATGCGGCCACATTCTCCGGATTCATGCACTTCATCCGTATTTTCGGCGGCCAGGTCGGTGTGGCGGTCATGACCCGCTTTCATTTCGGTGCGAGAGCAGTTTCATTCCAACATGCTGGGGCTCGATGTGCAAGCCGGCAGTTGGCTTACCGACGAACGGCTGCGGATGCTGAGCGGAGGACTGCTGCCAGGGTCCACCGGGTCAGAGGAAGCTCAATACCGCGCGGTCGTTATTCTGAGCCAACAAGTGCGGGCGCAGGCCTACACGCTGGCAACAGCCGATGGATTCATCCTGATCGGGTGGATGGTGGTCGCGTATCTACTCCTGATGCTGTTCCTGCGGCCCGGCAAGATCAGCTACAAGGACTTGAGGAACATGAAATGAATCGCGTGTATCGGAGGAGAGGCAGTATGAACAAGGGAAATCAAGCCTTGCGCAGAGGTGCAATCGTAGGAGCCTGTTTCCTGGCGTTAATCTCCCTTGCGAGCGGTCAAGAGCGAAAACTGACGCTGCAGCAAGCGATGGATCTCGCCTTACGTCAAAATCACGTGGTACAAATCGCTCATTATGATGTCGCAGCACAGGTTGAGAAGCAGCGCAGCGCGCGGTCTAACTATTTTCCAACCCTTACGAATGAGTCCAATGCCCTCTATGTCACCAACCTGCAACGCGTTCAGGTGCCGCCAGGCACCTTCGGGACGGGCCCGCTCATTCCCTCCTCAACCGTCTATCTCACCCAAGGGGAAAATGCGTTTCAATCCAGCGGCACAATGCTTGCGCAACCGCTGACGCAGCTGATTAAGATCCACCAAGCCAATAAAATCGCCGCAGCCGAGGTAGCAGCCTCTGAGGCGTCCCTTAAGAAAGCCTCAACCGACGTTATATATAGTGTGCATGAGCTCTACTATCGTCTCCTCAGCACCCAGCTGCAACGAAAAGCGGCCGAATTGCAGATTACTTCGAGCGACGAGACTCTGGCCGAAAGCCGTGAGCAGTTTAAGGATGGAAGCCTGCTTCCAGCCGCCTTGGTGGAAAGCCGCGCCGACGCACTTGAAGCCAAGCAGGTCCTGCTAACGGCCGATATGCAAATATCGGACCTGATGGTACAGCTCAATGATGTGCTCGGATTGCCGCTCGACACAAAACTCGTGCTGGACCCTGAAGTCGATACTGCGTTCGATCTGCCGCGACGCGAGGAGTCCCTGAATATAGCCTTGAAGGATAACCCCGAAGTACAGAAGGCAATCCACGCGTTAGCCGGGGCGCGAGCGGCAGAAGCGGCGGCGAAAGCGGAATACATACCCGACATTACTGGCTTCGCTCGACATAGCTACCAGAATGGTGTTCCTTTCGTTGACCACAATTTCGGAACATTCGGGATTCACCTTACCTACGATATATTCGATGCCGGCAAGAGGAACGCGCTTATCCGCGAACGCCGGGATGAGGTGTCGGAAGCAGAGGAGAGCCTGAAGCGAACCAGGGATGAGGTAGGAGTCCGGATTGCGACGGTGTACAACAAGCTCGAAACGACGCGCGCCATGGTTGAGGTAGCCAGAGAATATCTTGCCGCCCGGCAGGAAACAGCCCGTAATTCGGAAGTCCAATTTAAGCAAGGTGCTCTATTGAGGTCGCAGCGTGATGCATCGCATGCTCAGACGATGAAGGCCCAGGCCGGATTCCTCGAGGCCAGCCTGGATTACCTTTTGGCACGAGACGAACTGACTCGAACCCTGGGCCGTACAGCGCCGTAGGGGTGTGCCCCAAGGATATCAAAATGGATTGAAGGGTACGGGCGAGCCAGGACTCAGTCCTCATACGCGCTAACAAGCTAGCGCGTATGGGACGCAGTCCTGGGACACTCTCAGCCGTTCCTCCGGGACTAAATCTTGTTCTTAATCTGTGCCGCTTTGCCTCATTTGCAAGGACTGCGCTCTCACATTCACGCTTTTTTTAGCTGCCACTGCTCCTCGATGTCTGCGACCAGTTCTGTCATCACCAGACCTGAAGCGATCAGCCGCACTCCACGATTGTGTAACAGCGCCAAAAGATATGTCCCCGCGCTGTCGACATGGTCCACTTCCGTTAAATCCAGACAAAGCAAGCGGCGGGCATGATTCGAACTCGCGGCCCTCCAGCAATCTTCTAATTCCATGACCCAACTGCCCGTAAGACTGCCTTCGAGCTTCAATGTGACCTGCTGCGGCGTGTCGTGCACTGTAATTCTGAGCATTGGGCTTTTCCTGAGTTACTCTTACCAACTGCAATCGAAGCACCACGCTGCAAGCCCTGACGGCCTTTCGTAAAGTAGTTGGGTGTTAAGCAGATATATGAGGAAGTCGCAGCACGCGCGGATTCGCACTGTCAACATTGCAGTGTTAGCGGGATACCGGTTGCTGGCCAGTGGGCACCAATGACCGGATTTCTCACCAGTTCCGAGCGGATCCGGCCTTCAGGCAGGTCTACCAGCGATCCCAGCTACGCTTGTCAGTGTCGTTACATCCCGGGACGAACGATCCCGAGCCTCTTCATGCGGAACTGAAGAGTGGAGCGGTTCATCCCCAGTCGCGCCGCCGCGCCACGCGCTCCGGAGACGACCCACTTGGTCTCTTTCAGGGTCGCGAGAATGTGCTCGCGTTCTGCTTCCTCCATAGTCCGCTCGCTTGGTGCCAACCTGGCTGGCTGGGGCGCTGGACTGGAGTCCCGTGAGCGGCACCCGTAACGTCGGGCCGGAAGACAGAATCACAGAATGTTCGACTAGATTCTGCAGTTCACGAATGTTCCCCGGCCACGAGTGGCGAATCAACGCTTCCATTGTCTCCGACGGAATGGTGTCAATCGCCCGGTTCATTCGCCGGGCAAAATGCTGCACGAAGTGCCTCACCAGTAGCGGAATGTCTTCAGGACGATCCCGAAGCGGCGGCACATGAATGGGGAAGACGTTCAGCCGGTAGAACAGATCTGCGCGAAACGTCTGCTTCTCGACGCAATCGGCAAGATCGCGATTGGTGGCTGCGATCAGCCGCGCATCTGTCTTCAGCGTGCGCGTGCTCCCCAGCCGTTCAAATTCTCTCTCCTGCAACACGCGCAGCAGCTTGGGCTGAAGCTCCAGCGAAATTTCAGCGATCTCATCCAGAAAGGCGGTGCCGTGGTTCGCCACTTCGAACCGTCCCGTCCGCTGCATAATGGCGCCCGTGAAAGCGCCTTTCTCATGGCCGAATAACTCGCTTTCCAGCAGTCCGGTCGGTATTGCCGCGCAATTCAGCTTGACAAACGCATTGCGCATGGCGAGGGCTCCGTTCGTGAATCGCGCGTGCGACCAGTTCCTTGCCAGTGCCAGTTTCACCGTAAATTAATACTGTGGAGCCGGTGGGGGCGACAGTTTCAATGTTCCGCAGCACAGCGCGAATCGCTGCGCTACGGCCGATGATTTCTTCAAAGCCTTTCTCGCTTCGTACCTCCTCTTCGAGGTAAAGCTTTTCCCTTGAAAGCTTGTTCTTTAGCTCCGTGATTTCTCCGTAGGCAAGCGCATTTTCGATAGCGATCGCAATCTGGTTTGCCACCTGCATCAGAAAATCAACATCTGCTTGCGTGAAAGCCGGGCCCTGGCCCCGCCCTAGCTCCAGCACGCCCAAAACACGGTCGTGGCAGATGAGTGGGAGAGCGCAGGCTGACTCCAGCCCTTCGCTGGGGCGTGCTGGGCCGTTGATGCAATCACCAGACGCGCAGGATGGTGCAGAGCGGAGTTGACTCATCAGCATAGGTTTCCGGGTTCGGAATACCTCGGCTGGGTTCCCGCAGCCACAGCCTTCGATCAAAACCAGGGTATCTTCCTTGAGCAATCCATCGCCCTCCGGGAAATCGAGGGCGTAAAGCTGCAATTGCTTACTCTCCGAATCCGGCAAATGCACTCCGACAGCGTCACACTGCATCACGCGCCGAACGCTCGCCGAAACAGCGCGAAGCAAAGTCCTGAGCTCAAGGTTCGAGACGACCTGATTGTTTAACTCCAGCAGCAGCTGCAGCCGGTCCTTTTCGCCTTGCAAATCCGCCTGTGTCTTCTGCAGGGCCTCGAGATTCATAGCGCCGGCAACTGCTGACGCGATCATGTCCGCAATCAGGGAGAGAAAGAGAACCTCGTCGTCAGAATAGGCTTCGGGCTGCTTGCTTCCGATGAGAAGGCAACCGATCCGTTGATGCGCGCAAGTCAGCGGAAACGCGCACAGGGAGCGTATCCCGTCCTCGGTTAGCCCCTTGATCTTGCGGTGCAGAAGCGTCTCTTGATCCAGAAAAGGAATAATCAGCGGTTTCTGGTGCTGATGCATCCAGGCAGAGAGCGTTTCTTCCTTCGTCCCATCAATGGTTCCGCGCTCGATGCCGCCTCCGGACCGATACAGATGCCAGTCCACTCGGTTCGTCGCTTCCTCAAATCGGGACATCTCTATCACGTCAAAGTCGACCACCCGGAGCAGTTCGGTCACCAGAGCAGAAACCAGTCCCTCGATGTCGTGATGGGTGCCGATGGCCACGGAGACGGACAAGAGGCCTTCGAAACGCGACGCCAGGGACCGTTCCGTCTTTTTGGCGGGCAATCGGGATGTTTGTCTGCTCGCGGGAGCCGGGCGGTCGTTCACACTTACATCCAGGGTTTCGGTCAATTGGAATGCTTCCTTGGGACTCGGCCCCTTAGGGAGCAGCCATACGGCTGGACTCAGTTCAGGACCGAAAGGGTCCGCTTGGCGGGCTTGGTGGTAGACATTCGTGCCCATGAGGCACCTCCGTTGATTCTTCCGTTACTCCCATGCGAAGGAGAAATTGAAAGGGCCCGTAGGTCTCACCCGACACGGTTGGTTATCAGTCGGTTCATGTCTCGCCAGGAGCGACCCAAATCCATCTGTAGAGTAGGCTATTGCGCGACAGGCAATCGTGCTCTTGAAGTGTTGTTATCGTGGAGAATCGGTTTCCGGCGGGTGCCAGAGTCAGAGAATCAGGGAGGGGCCATTCTGATCCGGACGTCGGGTCCTCCTGGCCAGAGTACAATCTCACCTGACAGTCCCCATGACTTTCCGTTCTTGATCCTCACCGTCCTCAAGACATCCTAAAATATGCCTAAAAGGCGCAAGTGAAAGAGTTTCCTCCATTCCGGCTGGACCTGGTCAACCAGTGTCTGTGGCGCAGCAGCGATGGAGCCGAGGAGCAACGCATTCTGCTGACACCGAAAGCCTTTGCGATGCTCCGTCATCTGGTCGAGCATGCTGGCCGGCTGGTGACCCAGGAGGAGTTCCTCGACGCTCTGTGGCCGGAGACCTACGTCCAGCCGGAGGTGCTCAAGAGCCACATTCGCGACATCCGGGCCGCACTCGAAGATGATCCCAAGATCCCTCGCTTTATCGAAACCCTGCCGCGGCGTGGATACCGGTTCATTGCTCCTGTGACGGACGATGCGCGCAAGGCCAACCAGCAAGTAGACTTGCCGGCCAACAGGCTGGTCGGCCGGAAGACGGAACTGGACCAACTTCGGGAATCATTTCAAAGAGCGTTACATGGTGAACGGCAGCTGGTGTTTGTCACCGGGGAGCCGGGCATCGGGAAGACGACATTGATCGACGCGTTTGAGCGCCAGGTTGCCGGCGATCATAGCCTCCGCATCGCCCGGGGACAATGCGTTGAGGGCTACGGGGGCCAGGAACCCTATTACCCAATGTTGGAAGCCCTGGGGCCGTTGTGTCGCGATGGGGGGCCAGACTCGGTGGAGCAGGTTTTGGCCTCCCAGGCGCCGACCTGGCTGGTGCAGTTTCCCGCATTAATGAAACGCGAGCAACGGGAGAAACTGCAGCGTGAGCTTCTGGGCGCGGGGCGGGAGCGCATGTTGCGGGAGATGGCGGACGCTCTGGAGACCATCACGGCAGAAACGCCTTTGCTGGTGGTTTTCGAGGACATGCAGTGGGCTGATAGCTCAACCATCGATCTTCTGTCGGTCGTGGCCCGCCGCCGCCACCCAGCCAAACTGATGCTTGCTCGCCACTTACCGGCCGGTAGACGTGCTGCTTGCCGAACATCCGCTGAAGAGGCTCAAGCAAGACTTGCTGATTCGGGGCCTGTGTCACGAGATTGCTTTGGAGCCGCTGGGGCAGGCCGACATTGCCGAATTTCTTGCGGCAGAGTCGCCGGAACAGGGCTTTCCGAGCGGTCTGGCCGGCTTGCTCTTCCGTCACTCTGAAGGGAATCCCCTGTTTATGGTTGCCGCTCTGGAACATATGAGAGCGCGGAAGCTCATCTACGGAGCAAGGCGGTCGCTGGCAAATGAGCATCCCCCTGGAGGAAATCGATCTGCAGGCGCCAGACAGCCTTCGGCAGATGATCGAAACTCAGATCGATCGTCTGAATGAAGAGGAACTGCGGGCACTGGAGGCGGCGAGCATCGTGGGGGTTACCTTCTCAACGGCCATCACTGCTGCGGCAGCAAATATGGATGCGGAGGAGTTTGAGAACGTATGTGAACGACTCTTGCGTCGCCATCAGATCGTGCGCTTAGCCGACTCGCCGCAATTTGTCGACGGAAGCTTTTCCGAGAACTATCAGTTTATCCATGCTCTCTACCGCGAGGTGCTCTACCAACGCCAATCGCCCCGGCGCAGGACGAGAGTGCACTTGCTTGTCGGGGAACGTTTGGAGGCACACTACGCGCAGCGGCTGAGCGAAGCTGCTGCGGAATTGGCGCACCACTTCGAACAAGGTGGCGATTGGCTGCGCGCTATCCGTTACTGGATGCTGGCAGCCAACACTGCGTGCCGGCGTTTTGAACCGAATCAAGGCGCGCGCATCCTCGAGCATGCTCTCGAATTGGTCGGCAGAATTCCCGAGTCCGGACCGTGCTGTCAAGCGAAATCGAGATCCTCGAGAAGCTGGGTGTTATTTATGTTGTATGTTTCGACACTCGAGCCATTCAAGTGTATGAAACAGTGGTTGACCGGGCTTCCCGCTGTGGTCTCGTCGATGTTCAGGTGCGCGCTCTTCTTGCCATGGCATTGCCATTAGCATGGGTCAGCGCAAGCAGGTACCGGGAAGCCCTGGAGCGTGCGCTCCAACTCAGCGCTAACCAGGATCCAGTCGCGAGAACAAGAACGCGCACCACTTGCTTACTTTGGCGCTTGGGGGCCGAATGGAATTCTCAGGATGCTGAAGAGTGTCTTACAGCGTATGCGGCCATTCGCCAGACGGGCGACTCCCTTGCACTGAGGTCCCTGGCGGAATGGAGTTATTTTCACTTTAATAGTTCCCAATACCGTGAGGCTCATCGGTGTGCAACGGAGAGCCTTGCAATGCTGACAAGGGAAGCGGAGGAGAGCCTTTATCTGAGCGCCACGTACGCCATGTATCAGAACATCATTTGGCGTGTTCATCTATTTTTGGGCGAGTGGGGGAACGCTTTACGCGAAGCCGAAGCGCAGGTCGCGACGGCTGCCAAGAACGGCAATCCTGAGCTTGCGCGTCTGTTGCATATCAACTCGGCTTATATTCATCTCCACGGCATGGACTTTGACGGCGCCTGGCAAATATCCGAATCGATCCAGGGGCTGCCCGCCTGGGAAGGTCTCCGCAGGTTTGGTGCGATCGTGGCCGGTTGCGCGGACGCTTGGCCGAAGTGCCTTGCAGAGTGCTCTTGAACAACTCTTGGCTGTCCGCCATGACATGGAACGGCAACCACTGATGGAAGACTGGCAGTTGAATATGCCTCTGCAGTCGGGGCTTACCGAGGCTTGGCTCGCTAAAGGTGATCTGGCCCAGGCACGTTTGGAGGGGGAGTTGTTTCTCAAGATTACCCTGGCAGCCGAAGAGCGTACCTGGCGGGCATTGGCATTTGAAGCCAACGCCCGCATCGCCATTGGGGAAGGCGATTTGGAAAGAGCGCACGATCTTATAATTCAGGCATTGCAGGCAATGGAAGGCTTCGAGCTTCCGCTGGCTGCCTGGCGGGTCCACGGCACCGCTGCCGCGCTTCATGAGCGGATGAGAGAGCCAGGTCCGGCGGAAAAACATCGGGAACTGAGCCGCGCTACCATCATGAAGTTGGCCGACTCCATGCCGCTCGAAGAGCCTCTGCGCAAGAAATTTCTTTTGGCGCCGGCGGTTCGTAGTCTTCTCGATGGCAAACCACTGAGGCTGGCCACTGCTCGCGGAATCGCGGTGATCCCAGCGCCTGATCCATGGTTGCCGTCAGCAGGGTGAGCGCCATGCCGGTCAGAACCAGGATCAGCTGAGTGATCAACATCATAGCCGCACCGCTCAGTGTGGCGGCATGGCCGCTGTGGTCTTGCCCGGACGGGACTAGCTTAGAACTCTAGTCTCGGTTTGGACAGCCCGACCTTGCTCCGGTCACCTTTCCACCGAAAGAACACCGCGCCTTCACCGCGCAGTTCGCCCACTCTCTTATTGTTGATAACTGTTATGAAGCGCGCATTTGTTCTTCGTCTAACTCCAGAAGCCCGTCCGGTTAACGGTACGTTTCAGGGACGTGTTGAGGAAGTCGACTCCGGCCGGAATGTAAAATTCGGCTCGATTGACGAGTTCTTGAACTTCCTGCAGCAGTGTCTCGACCACCAACAAACCCCGGATGAGTAGTATTCCTGGAGAAACCCGTCGCAATTACGTACCCTCGGCTGCAGGGCGGGATACGTCAGCGGAGGCCTGCGATTGATCTGCAACGAACCCTCTAAGGAAAGGCCGGGTGCCCCATATCTCGCTCGTTTTTCGCGAGATGTGGGGGGCGACCGTTGGTCGCCCTTTTACATCCTGGACGGATGCCAGTCGCAGTGCAGTGGAATCCCACATCTCGCGAAAAACGAGCGAGATACCCCGAATTTCCTGCACCCAGCACCGGACAAGACCACTTCATGCGCCTTTCTGACAAGAAACAAAATATCGAAGCTGCTCAAGAACTGTGGGTTCGGTGGTTCAGTCCCGGCATCGCCGGGACGGCTGAATGCTCACCCGCGGCCTTCAGTCGTCCCTGCGGGACTGATCCATCTCAATGAGTCCACCCAGGACTGACGTCCTGGGCTAGGTTCATGCCGTCCCTGGCGGGACTGCCGATGCGGCGGTTTCATTCCCCGCGGGTCGGCAAAGCCGGTGGTCAACTTTAAGAAAAGGCGCATGAATTTCGCGGAACCCACCCAATCACGTGAATGAAATTTGGATCGAATCGTTCCTTCTGCGCGCGTGCCGCAGTCACGCCGCGGTGGCGCTCCTGGCGATGCAAGGCTGGCAGATCCACTGGAGCTTCGTCCTTCGCCCCGGCGGCTGCCGGCGATAGAAGACCTCCCGGTACAACGCGTGTGCAAACTCGTAGCACTGGGATATGGTCCCGTCGGAGCCCTGCTGCGATCCCGTCCGGCGCACCAGGTGTTGCCGCCGCGACAGCTCTTCGTAAAGGTTTTCAAACTTCTCCTGGTCTTCAGGCGCGTCTAGTGTGTCTGCATGCGCCGTAAACGAGACACCGGTGATGCTAGCCACTTCCAGCGCCCGCTGTTCCTCCTCGCTCAGCCCCTCGATCTGGAGTTCGATCAACTGCCGCAGACTCTCCGGCGCTTGTAGCTCGATCGTTTCCAGCGGCACCTTAATCTGCCAGGTTCCATTCTCGACGGCGATCAGACCCCGTTCTCGCACGTGGTCCAAAGCAGCCACCATGAACAGCGGATTGCCTTCGCTATAGCGATAGATCAGCGCAGCTAGACCGTCTGGCACGGCTCCGCCCACCGCCTCCATCGCCAGATACTCGGTCACTTCGGCTTCGGTCAGCGGCTTGAGAGCGATCTCTCGGCATAACTGATGCACCAGTAGATCCTGCTTGACCGTTTTCAACGGATGCTGCGCAAGCGTGACGTCCACCGGACGGTAGGTGCCGATCAGCATCAATTTGCCCCGTGAGCGGCGGCGCGCCAGAGTCGAAATGAGATCGACTGTAGATTTGTCCGCCCAATGCAGATCCTCCAACACCAGCAGCAACGGCTTGTCGGCTGTAATAGTCTCCAGCGCCTCACCAATCTCGCGCAGCATGCGCTCGCGCGTGGCGCCCACAATCTCCTGTTGCAGAATCTCGCGTTGTTTGTTGCTTACCAGGGCAGGGAACTGCACCAGCCAGGTTGGTGCCTGCGTGGACAGTACCTGCACGATCGCGTCTCCTCCGGAGCCGCCGCACAACTGTGACACCGCTTCCAGCATCGGGTAGTAGGCTTCTTTTCCGCCGTACCCTTCGACGCATTGACCGCGTGCGATCCGTACGCCGGGAAAGGCTGCCGCCGTCCGCCTCAGAAATTCGTCGACCAGGGTGGTCTTTCCAATGCCGGTCTCACCGGTAGTGAAGACAACTTGCCGTTGGTTCCCCATCGCTTTCTGCAGGCAATTGCGTAGCTCGTCCAATTGGGTGTTCCGGCCAACGATCTTTGGCGAGGGCAGCTCGACCCCAAGCTCCGTCGTCGTAGACTCGCCACTTACGGGAGCAACAAATTGGTAGCCACGCCGCGGCAGAGTCTCGATGAAGCGAGGATTCTTGCAATCGTCTCCCAGCACGATTCGGATATCCCGCACGTGGCTCTTGAGCACTTCCGGCTGGACGAAAGTATCGGGCCACAAAGCCTCCAGCAACTCATCCTTGGTTACCAGCCGTCCGGCATGCTCGACTAGATAGCGGAGCACGGCAAACGCCTTGGGGGGTAATAGAATGCGCTCGTCGGGCCCTGTGTCCCGATGCCGCCAGAGACATTCGTTGACCGTGTCCAGTCGGAACGGTGAGAACTCTTTTGCGTTGGCGCATACTGTGCCCAGTCGGACTGCTGCGTTCATGGTGGTTCGATCCTTCGGTCTAACACGGACTCTGCAATCAGACAAGAGCAACTGGTCGGCCAAACGCACTCCGCAATTAGCTTACTGAAAAGAGGGGAGTTAGCGGCTCAGGGCGAGGCCGTTGATTGAGTATCAGTGTCATGAACAGATCGGTGTCAAGTGGCGATGACAGTGAGCGGGGCAGGACAGACTTCGCCGGAAACCATTTAATCCAAAGGGTGTGGGGTGGCGCTTCCATCCGGCATCCATCCGTCCAGCAAGCGCTCTCCTGGAAGCGCCGCCCTCCCCTTTGTCATCCCGAGCACCCAATTGCCTGCGGCAAATTGGGTGAGAAATGACCCGGCTGCCCAGACCCGCAAGAAGACTTGGGGTGGCCCATTCAAGCCTTCCTTTAGCTTGACCACAGGAAATCCGGGGAAGGGCCGGGGATCAATCTGTCAGGTAACCAAGGGCGACGACTCCGTGACCTGGATCGGTAAGGTGAAGTGAAAAGTTGCACCTGGTCCGTCGTTGGCGCTTGCCCACAAGCGCCCGCCATGCGACTCCACAATGGAACGGCTGATGGCCAACCCCATGCCACTGCCCTGCGGCTTGGTGGTAAAGAACGCGGAAAAGATCTGATCCAGGTTCTCTGTTGGCAACCCCACGCCCGTGTCCCTGATCGAGAACTGGAGTTGACCGTCCTGCAGTTCCGACTTCACCGTAAGCTCTCCGCCTGGGTCCTCCATGGCTTCGATGGCGTTGAGCATGAGATTCATGAACACCTGCTGCAGCTGCACACGGTCTGCCATGATTTTCGGCAATTCGGCGGCAAGTTCCGTGCGCATGGCAACCGAGTATCGATCGGCCTCACCTTTCAGCAGCATGAGCATTTCCTGGATAATTCCGTTCACGTCGACCAACTCACGTTGTGGAGGGACTTCTTGTAGAACGAACGTATACGGTCGATGATCTCCGCCGCACGATTCCCATACTTGTCGATTCTGGCTGCTGCCGCACGGGCCCGATCGAGATTGGGCGGCTCGTGTGCCAGCCATTCAATGCAGCTGTTAGCGCTGGTGATGGCGGCAGCAATTGGCTGCTTGATCTCATGTGCCAGCGACACCGCCATTTCCCCCAACGTGTTTACACGATTGATGTGTGCCAGGTCGGCCTCGAGCTGATGCAATTTGTCGCGCTCTTGTTCTGCACGCTTACGATCTTCAATGTCCGTGAGGGTTCCGTACCATTTAACAATGTTTCCATGCTGATCTCGAAGTGGGACACCACGCACCAGAAACCATCGATATCCCCCGTCAGCGGCACGACGGAAGCGCGCCTCGTCTTCGAAAAGCTGACCGGTCGCAACGGAGATGCGCCAATTCTCGGAGTGGCGCACAAGATCTTCGGGATGGATCACCCGCTGCCAACCCGCGCCCGAACTCTGCTCGACAGAAAGCCCGGTGTATTCGGTCCATCGTTTATTTACAAATGTGCTGGAGCCGTCAGACAAGGCGGTAAAAGTCATCGCGGGAATTGTTTCCACAACGTCGCGCAGCCGCTTCTCTTGGCTCTTGAGCTGATGGATGCGCCATCGATAAAGTGCCCAAAGCAGCGCAAAATAAAGACGGCGACGCAAGACAAGCGGAACCAGTAAGTTTGATAGTAGGCCGGGGCGACCTTCAAAGCGATCGCAGTTTCTGGCCCGTTCCACAGCCCCTCGCTGTTGCTGGCGACTAGCCGGAATCGGTAGGAGCCGGGCCCAAGGTTCGTGTAAACGGCTTCTCGCGCTGCAACCGGCTGGCTCCAGCTACGGTCGAAACCTTCGAGAAAATATCGAAAGCGAATCCGCTCGGGCACCGCGAGGCTCAGCCCCGTGTACTCAAACGTGATTCGCCTGGGAGATGGAGGAATTCGACCGGAGGCGGCGAGGTTTGCGGTGTTGTTATCGGCGGTGATCGCCTCGATGTGCGGCAGCGCGGGAACTGAATTGTCAGTGATCTGGGATGGATTAACAACCGACAAGCCGCTGCTGAGTGAAAACCAGATCCTGCCCGCTGAATCCGAGACCACCGATCGGCTCCGCTTCACTCCTTCAGTGCTCTCGAGACCATCGGCCTGGTCATACTCGTGAACATCGACTGCTTTCACAACACCGCTTAGCAGTTTGTCGCGCGGAACGCGCAAAACATGATCTGAGGTCGCGATCCAAAACCTTCCGCTCTTGTCCTCCGCCATTCCGAGTATTTGTTCGCGCAAAACGTCGGGCGATTTATGAGGAACTTGAAAACGGTTAGAGGCAAAAAAGGCAAGACCAGCAGACGTTCCACTCCAGAGAGTTCCGGATGAATCCTCGAAAAGGCAGTTCACCTCTGGCGAAGGCAAACCCTCTACCGTTGTATAGGTTCTCCATTGGCCGTTTGAAAAAGAACTCAGCCCGCTAGGTGTGGCAAACCACATTGCACCATCGCGGGTTTCAAGGATCGACGAGACGGTATTCGAAGCGAGGCCGTTGGTCGTCGTGTAAGTGGTGAAGTGCCCATCTTTGAATTTGCTGACGCCGCCGTTTAGCGTGCCGGCCCACACAGAGCCATCGCGGCTCTCATAAACAGCATAGACACTGTTTTGGGCCAGTCCGTTTGCCTCTGTATAACTCTGGCTCGCTATCGCACCGTTGCGAAATCGTAGACGGGTCAGTCCCCCGCGTTGACGTCCGGCCCACACCACATCTGCCCGTCCACTGATGGAATAGACGACCTCATTTGGTGGTATCGATGTAACGGGTTGAACGCGTCCGTTCTGGAGAACATACAGCCCACCTTGAGCGGGAGCGAACCAGGTGCGGCCCTCCGGGTCGACATATACAGGGCCATTGTGTTCGAAACGACGATCGCTAACAGATGAATAGGTTACGAACGCACTGTCCCGAATGCGGCCTAGCCCTCGCGCACCTCCGATCCAGAGATTCCCTTCGCGGTCCTCGAACAGAACGTTAATCCCGCCGTCTCCGCGAAGCTCATTCTCTTCGGAGAACGAAATGCCTTTCGCGTTGATGCGCAGTAGCCCGCGCGTCGTACCCACCCAGATATTCGAGTCACGATCGCGCAGGAGACTCAAAACCTGGACATTACCGAGGAACGACGGCAATTCGAGCCGACGAAAGCCTGTTGCCGTTTCCGCGATACAAGCCCCTGTCGGTGCCGACCCACAACTCGTCACTACCGATCGCCAGCAGACAATTGATCTTTCGGTCGGGCAATCCTGCGTTCACCTGGGTAGCTCGCCCGCCCTAAGAAAAAAGAGGCCATCGCCAAGTGTCCCCAGCCAAATCTTGCCGTCGGCTGTTTCTGCCAGAGAGATTACTGGCGGTGAAGCGGGTCCCAATTTCTGAACGTGGTCTTCCGTGAAACGCAATGTGCCCTGCTCGATGTCCGAAACCAGTACTCCGTCGTGGTTATCTTTTGACAGAGCGGTGATTGCGTCTGGACCGTATCTGACGCTCTCAAACTTGCCATCTTTTTGGCGTACGAGATCGGCGCCCTGTGGACGGACCCACAGTTTTCCGCCAGCATCCGTAAGCAGTTGCAATATGGGAACGTTCGAAGCGGTGGCGATGGAAGCAAAAGAGACAGGCCTGAAATTAAAGCCGTCGAAACGTAGCAGGCCTCTGTCGGTTCCAATCCAGAGGTATCCATCTGCGGTTTGCGCGATGCCGTTGACAGCGCCGCCGGGAAATCTGGTTTCGGTCGTCCATTGTTCGCGGACGTACTGCGAAGGCAGACGATTGGGATCGAGCGCACGTGCATCGGTGACAAGGCCCGCTAGCACGATTCCAATAAGAGTCCATCGAGTTTGCTTCAACCAGAAAATCACGGGAGGTACTCGAATTATGTCGATTATGACCTCATTTTTGTTTTTCAGGGGTATTCGGCCCAGATGAAATACATACAAAGCGATGCGCACCGATTCACCCTCTGGGGAAGGCACACCGGAGGTAAACACGTGCTGGTTAATGACACGGCCGGCATCTGTATTGCCTGATCCTTCTACCGTCGAAAACATCACTTGCCCCGGTTCCCAGCGGAAGGAATGTGTGTAGACACCGCCGGCATCCGAAAGGCAACAAAGTTAGCTGGAACGTAGTAAGGCTGGACAACATAATGTACGTTGTCATTATCAAGGTATCCCCAACGACCAAACTCAACGTCCAACTCGCGCCGGTTGCTCTCTGTGCCAACGCCGTCCCAGGTGATTAGAGTTAGAAGAGCAGAAGGTTCGAGATGAGAGACATCGCGCACCTGGAACCTGTATGTTCCGTATCCCAGGCTGCGCGTGAGCTTCAGCTCCGCCGCAGTCCACTTTCCCGGGCTTCCCGAAATGCGAAGATGCAGTGCGCCTTTTTCGTCCGTCCAAACGTTCGCAGGATCAAAAAAGTTTCTTGACCCAGCGTGAAAAATTGGCCCGGTACTCGTCGTCCACTCGTAACCGCTAAAGTTCAGTATCTTGGGCGACGGGAGCACCGGCGCTGGCGCCTTCCCCGTTAACAACTGCCAGCGCCACCACGCCGTTGCCGGCGATGGGCAACAATTCAGTTTGTTCTGGCGGATAATAGGTTGGGTCAACCAGCAGAGCGGCATATTGTAATCCCAGGTGGACTGAACCTTTCCAGCGGCCGTCAGCTTCGATATGTGTAAACGGCTGACCTGATTGCCGGCACACGCCCCATCGTCCATCTGTTTTTGCGTACAAGACGAGTCGCTGCCCGGGTCGAGCCCCGGTGGCACGTTACCTTCGATTATGTCTGTCTTGTAGTCACGCTTCGAATATGTCTGTCTTGTAGGGACCCTCCTGATATGCGGCGGGGGACCTTGCTGAAAGCAAGTGTCGGAGCTGAATTTTTTGATGAAGAGTGGCATCCGGTCAGCACGAAAGACGTCAACAGCACTAACACCAGCAGCGATCGCTGCAAGGAAACTGGGACCTACCGTCGCTGTCGTTCGCTCCGAACCTGCACTTCAACTCTCCTTGACAGAAAGCCCGGTGTATCCGGGCCAACGCATATGGACAAATGTGCTGGGGCCCGTCAGCCAGCCTTCGGTGTTTGCAAACGGCGTGGACAAAGAACAACGGCTTACACGACCAATGCTGACTCCGTCGCATGGATCGGCAAGGTGCAATAAAACGTTGCGCCTTGTTAGTCATTGGCAGCGGCCCACAAGCGGCCGCCATGCGACTCCACAATGGAACGGCTGATGGCTAACCCCATGCCGCTGCCCTGCGACTTGGTGGTAAAGAAGACAAAAAAGATCTGATCGATCTTCTTCATGGGTAACCCCACGCCCTTATCACTGACCGAGAACAACAGTTGTCCGTCCTGTCAGCTGTGACTTCACCGTGAGCTCTCCGCCTGACTCCTGCATGGCTTCGATGGCGTTGAGCATGAGGTTCATGAACACCTGCTGCAGCTGCACACGGTCTACCATGATTTTAGGCGATTCGGCGAAAAGCTCGGTGCGCATGGCGATTGAGCATCGAATGGCCTCACCTTTCAGCAGCGTGAACATTTCGTGAAGAATTCCGTTCACGTCGACAAACTCACGTTCTGGAGGAGATTTCTTATAGAACGAACGTATACGATCGATGATCTCAGCCGCACGGTTCCCGTACTTATCGAATTCCGGCGGCTGCCGCACGGGCCCGATCAAGATTGGGCGGCTCGTGTGCCAGCCATTCGATGCAGCTATTGGCGCTGGTGATGGCGGCAGTGATGGGCTGCTTGATCTCGTGTGCCAGCGACGCGGCCATTTACCCCAACGTGCTCACACGATTGATATGTGCCAGATCGGCCTCTAGCTGACGGAGCCTTGCACGTTCTTGCTCTGCTCGTTTACGTTCGGTGACGTCGATCACAGTGCCCACAAATTCAACGAGATCGCCGGACGTGCTCAGAACAGGATGACCTACGACGTGAATGTCCCTGACGGGGCCATCCGGATGCACGATGCGGTAGTCCGCCTCCCACTCTGCCTTCTCGCGGATAGCCGTCTGGATTAGTTCCCTGAAGCCGGGTTGGTCGTCGGGATGAATCCGCTGAAAGAATTCTTCGAATCGAGGCAAACCATCCTGTGGATCGAAACTCAGAACACGGTAGCATTCCTCCGACCAGTACCTGATATCCTGGTCTGGACTCCAGGCCCAACTGCCGGTTTGGCTCAGTCTCTGCGCTTCCGCCAAGTACGCTTCGCTCTTGCGGAGTTCCTCTTCTGCTCGTTTGATCGACGTAACGTCGGTCGCCGCCCCGACAAACTCGCGGTTGCCGGATGCATCTTGTAATGCGTGAGCCAGGGCGTGGACGTGCTTGACTCTCCCGTCAGGCAGCAGCAAACGATAGGCATGCTCGAAATGTGTCGCCCCCGCAGAGGCACTATCGATGACCTTCTGGAAATCGGCGCCGGTCCTCGGGATGGACGCGCTGCACCACTAAATCTATGGTTAGCTTCACTGCGTGGTCGTACTCGAAGATGCGATAGGTTTCGTCTGACCAGACAATCTCTCCGCTGTCAGGTTTCCACCCGAAACTGCCCGTGTGACTGAGCCGTTGAGCTTCCGCCAGGTATGCTTCCCGTCGCTGGAGCTCCTGAGTGAGCAAGCTCGTGCTCCGTAACGTCCATCGCAGTGCCGATGATCCTTTGCAGCGTGCCATCCTCGACAACAGGAACACCAACGCAACGGATATACCTCATTTCGCCGTCGGGTCGCACAATCCGCTTGGTGACATCACATCCGAAAGCTTCCACCACCATTTTCTTGATAAGCGATCTCATGAACTCGCGATCCTGCGGATGGATCAGGGCGAGGTATTGCTCAAGGTTGGGGGCTTCTTGGGCTGGATCAAGACCGTATATGCGCAGAAGTTCACGCGACCAATGACTGAAGAAGCCAGACGGGTTAAATGCCCAACTTCCCATATGGGCGAGCCGCTGTCCTTCGGTGAGATAATGCTCACTCAGGCGCAGTTCCTCCGTTAGTTGCTCTTGCTCAGTAACATCCATCCCTGTCCCGAGGAAACCCTGGAAAGTCCCCCCTTGCGTGACCGGAACACCCACGCAGCGCACGATACGAATCTCTCCGTCTCGCCGCACAATTCTTTTTGTGAAGTCGAATGCAAGATGGTCATCCAACATCTTCGCAATGCCTTGTTTCATGAACGCGCGATCTTCCGGGTGTACAAGAGCTAAATATTCTTCTATGGTTGGCGGCTTGCCACCCGGATAAAGACCATAGATCCGAAACAACTCGGCGGACCAGTAACTGAATCCGGCTGCGTTGAATGCCCAACTGCCCATGTGGGCAAGGCGCTGCCCCTCGCCGAGATAAAATTGGCTTTGCTGAAGCGCTTCCTCCGCGCGCTTGCGCTCAGTAATGTCCTGAATCGTACCGAACATTTGGTAGGGCCGGCCTGAGGCGTCCCTGTTCACATCGCCCTGAAAGTGTGCGATGCGCACTTCGCCCGTTGGCCGGAACAAGCGACATTCAGCGTTAAAGCGGGCACCCCCGAGAGCCTCTTCGATGCCTCGCTGCCAATCTTCGGGATGGATTTTTTCCTGCAGCGTAGCTAAGTCGATAAGACGTTTTCCTGAAGCCGCATTCCATAAGATGCGATAGGTTTCGTCGGACCACTTTATGCGATTAGTTGCAAGATCCCATTCCCAGTACCCAACATGGGTGATGCGCTGGGCCTCTTCAAGCTTGGCATTGCCTTCTGCCAGGTAAGCCTCGCTGCGCTTGATGACGTCGTAGAGCTTGCTGAGTTGCTGGGCGGCGTAATTGAAAGCTCTGGACAGATCTGCGAGTTCATCATTTCCCCTCAACTCGACCTTGTATCCAAATTCACCGCGCGCTAATGCCTGAGCCCCTGCATCCAGCTGTGCAAGAGGTCTGCTGATTCTGCGTGTGGCATACCAGCCCAGCATTGTGGCCATAACCAGGATCAGCAGGGCTGTTATGGGAAGCACGAGGTAAAGCTGGCGCCGCGTCCGCTGAACGCTCTCCAGAGCCCGGGCACGCTCTTGCGAAACCTCCTGTTCAACGTCCGCTACCAACGATGAACTTAATCCGATCAAGGGCGGCACTTGACCTGCCAATCGAAAGCGTACGGCTTGCCAGTCCCCCGTATTCACCAGTTCCAACATGGTGTCGATTTGTGAGGGCAGTGCCGTGCGCACGGCCTCGAGTCCACTCAGAATCGTCGGTTCTCGGCTGAGATCCCGCGCAGAGCTAAGCGTCTGTTGAGCATGCGCAACGTCTCTCAAGAAATTGTCGCGCAGGGAAGTCGCTTGAGACACGAATTCGCGAGGATTTTCGTCGTGCGCCAAAGCGGTCAATGTTTCGCGGAAGGTTACAACATCAACGTAAACGTGCATGATCGCCAGGGACTTCTGATCCGCTTGGTAAAAGCGCGAAGCCCATATCTCGACCCGGTCGAGCTGCAACATAGCGATGACGTCACCAACTATCATCAAGAGCACGGTGACCGCGAAAGACGCTGTCAAAAGGGTCCCGATCTTCCACTCCCCGAGACGAAAGTGATTCCGAGAACCAGTCCCTGTGAGTGGTCCTCGATTCGCGAACTGCGCAGCAGTGCCTTGTGCCATCCTTCCGCCTCAAATTCCGCCTAGCATCGTATTCACTTCGATTAAGACTCCATAGGATCTGTGTAGGATGGCGGCACGCGCAAAACAGTGGACTTCCCATGGGGCGCGCTGCTTGCGCCCGGAGCCGGTGCGTTCAGGCCGGTGATTTGCATTAGTTCGGGCTGTAGATCGGACAGTGCGCTGGCAGCAGTTGTTTTGCCTTCCAGTAGTTCGTGGACGGTCTTATAGTATGCGCGAGAGAGATCCGGATATCGCTTGCCCGTGTCTTTAGAGGGCCGCCAGACTTGGTCGTTGCGATAGGTCTTTAGAATGGTTGAAAAATATGGATTTGCCGCCAGCATTCCGGGGTCGTTGTACAACTCAGGTATTGTTGGCGATCCGCCAATCTTTCGGATTCGACTGAGTTGAGTATCGGGTCTGCACAAAAAGCGAACCAGCATAGCTGCCTCTGGAGGATAGAGCGAGTGCCGGGAAACAGCGTAAGCTCTACCCCCCACGGTAGTAGCAATTCTGGCCTTCCCCCGAGGGAGAGAGGTTATATCAAACTGGTCCTTGGTGATTGATCCTTCGATAAGCTCTCCAAAATGCGAAGTCGCCCAGTTTCGCATGAAGGCTGCCTGTCCTGCTTGCCAGATGTTGTGACGCATCCCACTCTTTGTACGCGACCACGCCTGGCGGTGATATGGTGCCGACCCAACGTGCGGCTCTCTCCAATGCTCGGGCAGTTTCCGGGTTATTGACCGTCACCACGTTGTTCTCAATGATTGGCCCACCCCCTTCTGAAACCTGCCACTCCAGAGCGTTGCAGGTCAGGGACTCAGACGATGCTCCCTCCCACACGAAACCGCAGAAGTCCTTTTGGCCCCTCGCCCGCTCGCCGGCCTGAATCCGTGCGGCCATAGTTTCGAGCTCTTCCCAAGTTCGCGGCGGCGTGCGGTATCCGTAATGTCTCAGCAGGTCAGTGCGATAAAACAGCAAGCCGACGTCGACCAGGCATGGCAGCGCGACTAACTTACCATTCACGGTATTATTTGCGATCAGCTCGGGGAAATGCGTCGCGATCTCTTGTGCAGGCACGAAGGCCTTCAGATCGAGTAGATTTTCGGCAAGAATTCCTGGCCAGATGACATCTATGGCGTAGACGTCTGGAATCTTCGCGCCACTCTCTAGAAGGCTACGCCACACGTCCAATGTCTCTACTGCGCCTTCGGGTGCAGGGAGAAGCTTCACCCGAATGCCGGTCTCTTTAGTGAACTGCTCCAGTTCTAGGTTGCGCCGGTCCTGGAAGGTACGATCGAGCCAGGTTTGATCAATTAGTACCAGGGTAATCTCAGGAACCGAGTGAACTGGCCGCCGGCAAGCTTGTCCCACAACAAGCAGGAAGCTAGCAATGCTGCTGAGGAATGACCTTCGCCCGACGTTCTGAAGAAAGTCTGGAAATTCGGAACAGGAACTATTCGCAGCCGATTCGTCATCAGTATGGCGCATGGTTCAGCCTCGACTGTAGGTATCAGAGCTGTGGCGAGCCTCAAAATCACGGTTCTGAAGTCACCTGTCCATTAGGGGCTTGCCGCTCGAGCAGTTCGCTTGTTGCCTTCTAACGTTATTCCATGTGAGACTGCCAATTCTACCTCAAATCTGGCCATCTTCTTGCGCGACTCCGGGAACGCTGGTTCCTTCCTGAGAGATCGGCCGCGAGATACTCAACCTTCTCATCTTGGCAAGCAGCGTGGTTCGTTTCAGTCCCAGTTTCGCCGCTGCGCCGTGCGGTCCACCGACGATCCAGCCGGCCTGCTCAAGTGTTTCCAAAATCAAAGCGCGATCCGAGTCTTCCAAGGTCATCGATGAGTGGAAAGTTCGGGTGCGATGCAGACTGGGGATCATGAGCTCTGTTTGCTTTTTGTGAAGTGGGTTTGGGAGCACGCCGTCCCGCGAAAGGATAACCGCGCGTTCCACCAAGTTCTGCAACTCGCGAATGTTGCCAGGCCAGGAATACCACTGGAAGGCAGCCATGGTTTCCGGAGGAATGCTGTCGACTTGCTTCCCCATGCGGCGGCTAAACATCTTCACGAAATGCGTGACAAGAGCAGGAATGTCTTCCCGGCGCTCTCGGAGCGCCGGCAGCAAGATGGGGAAGACGTTCAGACGATAGTACAGGTCACTGCGAAATTGCCCGCGAGCTACCATCTTCACCAGATCCCGATTGGTCGCGGCTACCAGCCGGACATCCACTTTGTGCGTGCGACCGCTCCCTAAACGCTCGAATTCCTGCTCTTGCAAAACACGCAGCAACTTCGGCTGCAGCGCCGGGGGGATGTCGCCTACTTCGTCCAAAAACAGCGTGCCTTTATCGGCCATTTCGAAGCGCCCGATCTTCTGCGCGATGGCTCCGGTAAAGGCGCCCTTCTCATGACCGAACAATTCGCTTTCCAGAAGATCCAGCGGAATGGCCGCGCAATTGAGCTTTATAAAAGCGCGCCCGCAACGCTGACTGGCGTTGTGAATGGCGTGCGCGATGAGTTCCTTTCCCGTACCGGTTTCCCCCTCGATGAGGACAGTCGAGTCTGTGGGCGCAACCTGCTCCACCTGTCGAGAACAGATTCGAGGGCAGCGCTATTGCCGATGATCCGCTCGAACACACGCTCGGCCTGATCTGGCTTAGGGTTCATGACTGTTGCATAATCTCCCACAGAAACCTCTACACTTAAGGCTCCCCACGCGACTGCAATAGCCGAGGTTGCTCACATATCAAGTGCAGCACGGACCCTTTTGAGCAACAGGTGATGATCGAACGGTTTTGCAAGGAACTCGACTGCACCCTCTCTCATCGCTCGAATTCTCATCCTGGCATCTCCATGAGCCGTAATGAAGATGATCGGAATATTGCATTCCTCTTCTTTCAGCCTGGCCTGCAACTGCAGGCCCGACATCTTCGGCATACGGATATCAACAATTAGGCACGCAGCCCGAGTATGCAAATCGGATTCGAGGAATTCTTCCGCGGATCCGAAGCACCGTGCGACCAGTCCAGCCGCTTCCATTAGGTCGCGCAGTGAATCTTGCATGGCCTCGTCGTCATCAACGATCGCTATCAATCTGGACGTTCGGTCCACCGGCATGGGGGCAGCTTAACGTCATTGCCTCACTTGGAGCAATCAAACTTTAGGCTGACTGAACCAGACTTTAGGAGATTAGATCCTTACTATCGATAATCGGCGAGGGAAACATCGATTCACGCAAAGTCGGCTATGTGATGGACTTGAGCTTGTCCGCCATTCTGACGAGCTCAGGCAAGGATTCAGCCTGCATCTTTTTCATCACCTGGCTCCGATGCATTTTGACGGTGGCTTCACTGGCACCGAGTTCCGCCGCAATTTGCTTGTTAAGCATCCCGGAAACGACCAGGTTCATCACCTCACGCTCCCGAACGCTTAATCTATCCTATCGCTGTCGCAGTTCAGCGATGTCACGCTGTTTCTCGCGGACGATGCGATCTCGAGTGAGCGATCGCTGAACCGCATCGAGCAAATCCTGTTGCCTGAATGGTTTGGTGAGAAACTCAACAGCGCCAGACTTCATGGCCTTGACCGACATCGGAACGTCTGCATGTGCTGTGAGAAAAATGATTGGAATACTTACTTTCCCTCTTTTCAGTTCGTGCTGAAGGTCCAAGCCGCTAATGCCGGGGAGTCTCACATCAAGAATCAGGCAACTGAGACCATCACTGCGCGGACTCGACAAGAACTCTTGTGCTGTTCCGAAAGACTTAGAATGCAAGCCGACGGACTCCAGCAGCTCCTGCAGAGACTCACGCACATCTCTATCATCATCGACAATGAATACGGTTGGCACATCCTGCGTGCTCATTCGGCGCGCGCCCCGATCAGAAGTGGGTGAAACCAGGCGTCGCAGACTGCAGTTCTTGGTAGCTGCAATCGGCCACCATGGACGTAAACGCCCGTTTCGCCCTGCGCATTAAAATGCGGTAATCAACAACGCTCTCTGGCAATGTTGCACATGCATTGTATCGGACACGGCAGGACAGAAGCCGGCAAAGTTTCTCCGACGTGATAAAGACGTAGTAGAGATCGCTTCGCGTACGGTGAACTCAGTTCCTATTTTTCCCGGGAGAACTCGACCGTTGCGAACTGTAAAATTCAGCTCGGTTGAGGAGCTCTTAAACTTTTGGACTGAAAGCGCGGCGGCCCGAATTAGAACGATGCCCGCAAAGAGAACTGAATCTGGCGCGGATTGTTCACCTGGCTCGTAATCTCGCCGAACAAAGGTCCTCCAAAGGAAGTATTCGGGCGGCCCGAACTGCACCCGGTTGAAGGAGTTAAAGAACTCCGCGCCGAAATTGATATTGATTCGCTCGGTGATTGGCGTAACTTTCGAAGCCGAAAAATCCCAGTTGTCGATGCCTTGCGCCCGCAGAGCCGGGTCGACCCGGGGCTCGTTTCCAAGGGCGAACGGGCCGGGGGCGGCAAAACACGCCGGATTGAGGACCGAAGTCCCGGCGATCGCAGCGCCGGCGATTGAGCCGGCAACTGATTTGTTGCAGCCAGCCACGACATTGGGGCGGATCGTGCCGGCGCCAAAAAGCGTCGAGAGTTCATTGGGAGCCGCGCTGGTGATCGTCAGCGGAAACCCACTGGCAAACGTGGTGATCCCCGCAACCTTCCACCCGGATACAAGTTTGCTCGTAATACCCGAAACATCCGATAGATAGCGTTCGCCTTCTCCAACCGGCAGGTCGAGGATATAACTCAATACAAATCGATGCCGAACGTCGAAATTGGCCAGCGATCGTTCTGCTCTTAAGTTCGTGTAGTCCTGGATCGCGCCCACCGTGCCGGCCTCAAAATAAGTATTGATGCCCTCCGTATTGGAGATCAGCTTCGACCAGCTGTAGTTCGCCAGCACCGTCGAACCCGAGGCAAATCGGCGCTCGAAGGTCGCCTGCAGAGAGTTGTAATACGTATCTCCCGCGAAATCCGAGTCCGCGCTGACCTGCTGATACGAGGGATAGGGACGAAGCGTCTGACCGTAAATCTGGCCACTCGCGGTTGGCTCGAGTAGTGCGGGTCCAAGCGAATAGTAGCGGGGAGAGAGCTGATTCAGGTCGGCGCCGGCCTCGCCAATTTCGAGCGCAGGTATCCCGAGGGGGATATGTTCTCCTCGGGAACCAAGGTAGGCGATCTGGAACATGGACCCCGACCCAAGCTCCTGCTGAATGTTCAAGTTCCATTGCTGAACATAAGGGAACGGTTGATTGGGAATCCGGCTTTGAATGCTCTGCCCGAGGAAGGTGCCGAATGCGCCCTGGTTGCGGCCGATCGGCTGCAGCAGCGGCTGCCCCAGCAGCGGATTGCTCAAGGTGGCCCCAAAGGGTACATCGGTAAAGGCCGTATTGATCGGGGACTCCCATGGGCCTACGACCCCGACCCCTTGGGGTAGGAAATTGATCCCGTATGCGCCGTGCAACACCGTCTGGTGGTGAAGCAGGTAGGCGAATCCAACCCGGGGGGCGATCAGATGATTGTGCGACTCCAGGTCGTGGCGGCTGCGATATTGCGGGCTATTGACCAGGACAAGCGGATTCTGCAGCTGGGGCAGCAGCACCGTGTTGAGGTCCTTCTCCTCCGTGTAAGAGCCTGGAATTTCCCAACGGACCCCGGCGTTGAAGGTGACCTTTGAGGACATGCGGAAAACATCATCGACGTAGTAACCCTGGTACCACTGCGTAGCGTGGCTGGTGAGAGCGGTCTGAAATCCGGATTCGCCTGGAGCGGGAGTAATGTCGCCCAGCACGAAATCGGCGATAGGCGTTGCTCCGGAGCCGGGGGGCGACAGCGCACCGCCAGTGAAGATCCCGGCAAATATGAAAAAACCAGGCGCGAAGATCGTCTGCCCCTCGCGGAACTGGTAGCGGCGAACGTCTGCGCCAAACTTGAGCGTGTGCCGGCCCGTCAGTTTGGTGATGGAGGCCGCGAGCGCGTAGGTGTTTCCGCTGTCATTATTCGTGACATCCAGGCCTGCGAAAGGGCTCGGAATCGTGCTCACGATGTAAGGGGCAGGGAATTGCTGATGCGTAAGGCTACTGGAAATACCCGCCCAGAAAGGCCCAAACTGGGCCAGGTCCACATTGTTGTTCGCCGGGGTAATCGGTGTATCCGCATGCAAATAAGAAATTCTGAAGTCGCCGATCAGGGTGGGACTGAAGCTATAAATATCTCCCAATACCACTTGGTGGTCGGCCACCAGCCCACTCACGGCGCTTTCCGGGCCTCCCGAAGTGTTGCCGAAAATGTACTGAGTCGGGTGGGTATTGATCTTCCAGTAGGTATAACGCCCAAATAGCCGCTGCTTCTCGCTTACGATTTGGTCGATGCGGGCATCGTACTGGTTAGTGTCGACGCCCGCGGCGGCATTCGCACTGTAGTTGACGGCTCCCCCCGCGAGGTTCACGTTCGGAACCGGCCAATAATGCAAGACGTTTGCCATGACATTGGCGGTGGCATCGATTCGGTTCGGGCAAATCACGTTGAGCACGCCGTTGCAGGTAAATTGCTGCCGCGTCAGCGGATCGTAGATCGGGGGGTCCGCGCGAAAGTCGCCGCTCAACTCGGCCGGAGTGGGGACTTTACCCGAAAAGGGAATTCCGTTCCGCCGGGTGAATCTCTCGTAGTTGAAGAAGAAGAAAGTACGGTTTCTGACGATAGGTCCGCCAAGCGTAGCGCCGAATTGGTTTTGCACCAGTTTCGAGCGTGGGACGCCGCTCGCATTGTTGAAGAAGTTGTTAGCATCGAGAACTGTATTCCGGAGATATTCGTACAGGCTGCCATGAAAGGCGTTGGAGCCTGACTTCGACGTGAACGATACCGCGCCCCCGGCTAATGCACCAATTTCCGGATTTGGGACGCTGGTCTCTACCCGAAACTCCTGCACCGTATCCTGCGCTGGCACCAGTACGGTGGTATTGCTCATGACTTCGTTCACAGGCGCCCCATCCAAAAGGAAAGCGTTCTGGCCTGCGAGGCCACCGCCTATCTGATAATTTCCAAATCCTGAGGCATTCGTAGCGTCACCCGAGGCAGTGTAGTTACCGGCCGTGCTCCCCTGCGTTCCTCCCTGGGGAATCACCCCCGGAACAAGCGCCAAGCAGGTTCATGACATTTCGGCCGTTCAGGGGAGTGTCCTGCACTTGCCGGCCCTCGATCACTTGACCGGCCGAGGAATTCTGAGTGTTAAGCAGAGAGGTTTGTCCTTTGACCTCGATGCTTTCATTTGCGCTTCCGACCGCTAGCGTGGCATCGACACGAACTACGCTATCCACCCTGACGTCGATGGGGTTTCGAGAGAAAAGCTTGAATCCGGCGGCGGTGATGTCAATCCGATATCTGCCCGGCACCAGGTTCACAAATTGATAGTCGCCGGCGTTGTTGGTTGTGCCGCTTCGGCTCTCGCTCGTCCCCAGGTCAATTGCTGTGATCGAGGCATCTTTCACCACGGCTCCGCTGACGTCCGTGACCTGGCCCACGAGCGAGCCGTACACGGTTTGCGCTGCGCTGGGTGAGCAACGGAATAGGGCCAACAGCAGACACACCACAGCTGGGGCAAAGCAGACCCGGCAACGCGGGTCGAACCACTAGCGGCTTGGCACGCGAAGTGATTGTCTTCTCCCTATATCCCAGATAACCACTTCCGTGGCAGGCCAGTAAAGCTTAGAGAAGCCCGGAGACGTTGTGGTGATGTTTGGGTGGAAAGATCGTGCCCATTCAGTATGAATTCGGCTCAGCCGTGAGGGAAGGAGCGAACAATCAGAGAAACCAGCGTACACCATGCGTCGTCTGACGGCGCTAATGAGCCATCACTTGTCGGTTAATTGGCACCCTTGGAGCGGCACATGGGTGAAACACCGGAGGTTTAGCGCTGAAAAACCTCAGCTCGACCCTCGCAGCGTATTGGCCTTTGATTTGCCTTCTCTTTGATGCGGAAATGACGCGGAAACAAGCGCGCTCCCGGATTGCACCAGAACAAGGGACACGGAGGAGGAGAATGGCTCAAGCAAGAATCGTCATCGTCGGCGGGGGGTTCGGGGGATTGGCCGCTGCCAAGGCTCTCAGCAATGCCCCCGCGCAGATTATCTTGATTGATCGCTCAAATCATCATCTGTTTCAACCTTTGCTCTACCAGGTGGCGACCTCCGTTTTATCACCCGGCCAGATTGGTTCTCCGATCCGCTCGATTCTTAGGAACCAGAAGAACACTACGGTAATACTGGGCGAAGTGACAGGAGTGGACAAGGATCGCAAATGCGTCTTTGTCACCGACGCTGACCGCGAGCAAGTGCCGATCGCTTACGATTACCTTATTCTCGCCACCGGCGTGACTCACAGTTATTTCGGTCATAACGAGTTTGAAGAGTTTGCGCCGGGATTGAAGAGCCTCGCGGATGCCGTGGCGGTCCGCAACAAGATACTAGAAGCGTTCGAACAGGCAGAGGCGGAGGAGGACCCGAGCCGCCACGGAGACTTGCTGACGTTCGTTCTGGTGGGAGGTGGTCCCACGGGCGTGGAGATGGCCGGCGCGATCGCTGTGCTGGTGCGTAGCACATTGAAATCGGAGTTTCAGGCGGATCGATCCAGCCTCCGCGCGCATTGTCCTCGTTGATCGGGCGCCGAGGGTTCTGTCCGCATTTTCAGAGGATCTGTCCCAGGCAGCAAAGCAACGGCTCGAGAGACTGGGCGTCGAGGTCCGGCTTGGACAGAGCGTCGATCACATCGATGCAGACGGCGTCGTACTGGCGGGGGAACGCATTGTGAGCAAGACCGTGATCTGGACCGCCGGGTGTTGCGCCCTCGCCGGCGGGTAAGTGGCTAAACGCGAAAACCGACCACGCCGGCCGGGTCCGAATCGAGAGCAACCTTCATGTAGGCGGGTACCCCGAGATATTTGTTGTTGGCGATACGGCGTCGCTCGATCAGGATGGCAAGCCTCTACCGGGTGTTGCGCAAGTGGCCATGCAGCAGGGGCGCTACGCTGGAAAGGTGATTCACAGCCGCATCGTCGGCGAACCAGAGCCGGCTCCATTCAACTACTTTGACAAAGGCAGTATGGCCGTAGTGGGCAAGGGCTTTGCTGTGCTGCAAAGCGGCAAAGTCCATGTGAGCGGCTTGCTGGCGTGGCTTGCCTGGGCGGCCGTGCACCTGGAGTTTCTGGCCCAATCAAGCCTCCGTGTCAGCGTCTTCCTGCAGTGGGTATGGACTTATTTAACCGGACAGAGGGGGTCCCGGTTGATCGTGAACCACCACGGGCCAGTACCCGCGAGAGCAGCAGCGGACTTTACCAGGACAACAGAGGCGGCGACGGCGGCGAAACTGCCCTGATCGCCACCGTCATGCTATCCACCTCAGAGGGAGTCCCGTAGGGACGGCTGAATGAACTACCTGGCTCCCCCGGCCGCCGCCCGACGACGATGCCCAGGCCAGCTCGCCCTTACTGTTCTTGATCTCCTCAACGATTTTCGAGAACAGCCGGTCCTGCATTGCTGTTCGGTTCGTGTAGTCGACGATATAACTTAACGTGAATTCCAAAGATCCGCCATTCACGATCAAGGTCGCGGTAGGCGCCAGGCTGATGTTTGCGATGCGAAAGTTGTAAGTGACTTCCCTCCAGGAGTTCTCCGCTTCCTCCAGGTAGCCTGCAACCGCCTCATCTGCGATGCGCAGCAGCATCTGCCTTGCCAGGGGATGATTACTGTCTCCAGTGAGCGGAACCTTGATCTCATCCCAGACAAACCGGAATCCTTGAGAATAGTTGAAGATCGCCCTTTGAGTGCGGCGCTATTCGGAATGCGAGCCACGCGGCCATTGTATAAGTCGTTACTCACCCAGTTTCCGGTCTCGACCAGCTCCGTTCTCAGAAACGAGATATCGATCACGTCGCCTCTCGTTTCGCCGATCTGGATTCTGTCTCCTACCTGGTACAGGTTCAACCAACCGATCGCCACCCATCCCGCGAAACTTGTTATCACGTCCTGCAGGGACACAACTAAACCAGCGCCCGCCACCCCTAATGCGAAACTGACCCGGCCAAGACGATCGGCAAACAGCACGGTGATAAAAACAATGCCGACTATGTATCCGGCGAAGACCACAAACTTTCGAACTCGGTAACGTGCGTCGAGCTCACGAAAATGAGCAGGCAGTTTTTGTTCGAGCAGGCGAAATACCGCGTGTATAACGAGCATGCCGAGAACGGCGAATACCAGCTTTGCTCCGAGAGAAAGAGAAATAATCCGGTGCATGATATTTTGCATGCTTCGCTTTAAAGCGTCCTTCGTCTTAACCTGCCACGAACCCGGGTGCGTGCGCCCTTTCTTTAAGGAAAGTCGTTCCTCTCCCGCGTGTTCGTCACGGTTGAATGCCGGACGCCAATCCGGCCGCTGCTCCCAGAGGTCCGTTGCTTGCAACGCTTATGCCACTCCGGCTGATCCCGAGGATTCCCACTAAGTCCTTGAACGAAACCTACATCCAGGAGAGAGGAAGGCAAGCCGCATCTACTGTCACGCCATTGCCGTGCCGACGGGTCACCGGATGGGGACCGATTAGCAGTGACGCCGGCGGCGACACTTGTTGCCAGCTAATTGCCATCTGCCAGAGGAACAGCCGAAATTTCGACCACGCCATTGCGTGGGCACCGTCATTACTCCTTGTTTCTCATCTACCTACGCGACCACGCGTTCTTTGGCCGTCTAATTGCAAATCCACCAGCAAAGAGGAAATTCTTTTTTTTAGGAGAGCACAGGCGTGACCCGCAGTCGACAACAAGGAAAGTCGAGCCACACGTGGCGCGCACTCTTCGAGCAGCAAGGTGCAATGCTCACAGCGGCCGTGGAAATACTTTTGCTCCACTGCGTATCTCCTGGGCAGATCCTCGATGAGGCACTTATGGCTTTAGAAGGGTCACCACAAAGCCGGGATACCGCGCTGCTTCTCGGCATGAGCGATGCCAATATCCATCAACTCCAAATGTTTGCGGAAAAACGGAACCTTTATTCCTGCGATGCATCCTTCTTCATGTTGCCGCATGTTTTTGGACTTTTCTCCAGAGGCCAGGTCGGATCGCAGCATGGCAATCGGGTTTCAGGGATAGCACAATGAAATTGAATTGCTTCAAAGCAACTGAAGACAGACGCAGGAATGCGCTGGGCCGTGCCCCCCAATCCTGGGAAGCTCACACCGGCATCACCCTCCAGGAAAAGCAACGCAGCCGGGCGCGGATAATTCTCCAACGTCTACTGTGCTTCTTGATTGTTGGGCCTCCCCTATTCGGCCAAAATTTTGCCCTATTACCAGCCAACCCGTCACCACCGACCGTTGATCGCGCAAGTACGGCGCCTGCAGCGGACCGGCAGCCCCATCTCGAGCTTTCCGCGGAAAACACAATCAATGCCAATAGCACTGCAGATTGCTGCCAGATCGTCGCATCAGCCACCCAGCGCGGAGGCATCAGCGGCACCGTGACTGATTCTGAGGACGCCGCTATTCCTGGGGCGACAGTTATCGTGGATGGACCTGCTTCGGGAGAACATCGCCGCCTCAAGACAGATGAAACCGGGTCCTTCGAGCTCAAAGATCTCGATCCGGCGGTTTCTTACAGGGTCACGGTCAGCGCAAAGGGGTTCGCGGATTGGAACTCGCCCGCCCTCGTTCTCAAGCCCGGCCAGGCGTTGGAGCTGGCTGATATCAAGCTCAAGATATCGGTGGTGGAGACGACGGTGGTCGCTCTCACTGTCGAGCAACTCGCTACCCAGCAGGTCAAGGCAGAAGAGAAGCAGCGCGTTCTGGGCATTATCCCAAACTTTTTTGTTGTCTATGACAAGGACGCCGTCCCGCTTACGACCAAGCTGAAGTATCAGCTCTCTTTTAGAGCCGCCACCGATATAGTCAGTATCGCCGGCGACGTTGCCCTCGCAGGGATTGATCAGGCGGCCGATAGGCCCAACTATCAGCAGGGGGCCAAGGGTTTTGGCCAGCGCTTTGGGGCCACTTATGCTGATAGTTTCTCCAATATTATGATCGGCGACGCCGTCCTGGCTTCGCTTCTGCATCAGGATCCACGCTATTTCTACCAGGGTACCGGCACGGGGGGCTCTCGTGCGATGCACGCAATTTCCTACTCATTTATCCGCAAGGGAGACAATGGCCGTTCGCAGTTCAACTATTCAGGCATCGGCGGCAATCTGATCGCGGGCTCGCTCACAAACCTCTACTATCCGTCGAGCAATCGCGGACCGGGATTGGTGTTCACCAGCACTCTGATCAATGCTGGCGGCCGGATTGCCGACGCCCTCTTGCAGGAGTTCATCCTGCGCAGGTACACGGCTAATGCGAACAGGTAAATGTGACCGGCTGTTAAATGTAGAAGTACATTTCGAAGGACTAACCCAAGTTTAGGAGGCGTCGCATGATGAATTCAAACCGCTGTTTCAAAGCAAGCGAAGAAAGAGACTGGAACGCACGCGGTACTTCCCGGCAATTCCCGTCAACTCGCTCTGGCAGAAACAAAAAGGAGCACCTGCACGGAGCGCAGATGATTCTCAAATGCTTACTATGTTTTCTGGTCATTGCCCCCCCTATGTTGGGGCAAGCCATCCCGGCATCGTCCAATAGGGTACTTCCGGATAACCCCCGTCCCGATCGCGAATCTTCCGATAGTTCCACAACCGAAGTGGCAGCGTCCAGTCACGGGAGTGTTGCTTCGGCATCTACAACAAACGACAACCCCGCGGATCTTGGGCGCCAGACCAAACGGATTTTGTTCATCGTACCCAATTTCCACGCTGTTTCAGCAGGTACTCAACTTCCCCCTCAATCTCCGCAAGGGAAGTTGATGAACGCCACCAAGGATAGCTTTGACTACTCCAGCTTTATCTTTGTCGGCGCGCTCGCTGGAATAGCCCAAGCGCAGAACTCTACCCCTGAATTTCATCAAGGCGCCGCTGGATATGGGCGCTATTACTGGCACACTTTCGTCGATCAAACCGACGAGAACTATTTCGTCGAAGGCTTCTTGCCCATTGTCTTTCGGCAGGATACCCGCTACTACACGCTTGAACAAGGAAGCTTCCTGAAGCGGGCTTTCTATTCTGTGAGTCGCGCCGCGATCACGCGCACCGACGCCGGAGCCCCAACTCCCAATTATTCTGAAGTGATCGGCGCCGGGGCCGCGGCTGGCATTTCCAACCTTTACTATCCAAGCCGTGAACGAACGTGGACAAAGACGGGGCAACGTTGGGCCTTCAGTGTCGGCCTGGACGTTATGAGTCAGGTATTCAGGGAATTCTGGCCGGATGTCAACCGTAACGTCTTTAGAGTGAAGTAGTGATCAGCGGTTGTTGCAAAGTTCATTCCTCTCATTAGCACCATGTGCCTCGAGACCTGGGATGCGAGCGACCGATCCCAATATGGAACCCCCGATTCTCCGCCGTGTCATCAGGAGCGCCGTAGGCGCGGCACCTGCCACGAACCCGGGTGCCCCCATCTCGCGAAAAGCGGTCGAGATACCCCGCTTTTCCTGCACCCAGCACGGGACAAGACCCCAAAGGTGACAAGAGTGCGGGCAACGTGGTCTAACCTTGGCATGGTCTCCCTTCGCATTCCTGCCCTGCTGTGCCTCCTTCTGGTGGCTCCGGCGCTCGAGTCCCAGAACTCCGGTGCCTGCGCCCGCCGCCACCCCGCCTGCGCCCCAGAGCCCGGCGCCGGGCGCACCCACCACCACCCTCTCCGTCGATGTGAAGGTGGTCACTTTGCCGGTGACCGTCCGCGACAAGAAGGGCCAAGATCGTACGCGACCTGACCAAAGACGATTTTGAGCTGGAGGAGGATGGCAAGCCGCAGTCGATCCGCTACTTCAGCCAGGAGACGAACCTTCCCTTGACCGTGGGTCTGTTGGTCGATACCAGCATGAGCGAGCGCGACAACATGGACAGGGTGCGCAGCGCCAGCAGAAGCTTTCTCGACCAGATGATCACCCGGCCAGCCGACCGGGCCTTCGTGATCCACTTCGATCGCGAGGTCGAGCTGCTGCAGGACCTGACCTCGGACCACGCCAAGCTGGAGAAAGCGGTGGGGCTCATCGACACCCAGCAGCAGGTCGAGAACACCCAGACCAGCGACCAGGGCTCCGGATCGCACCGACGGGCGGGGCGCGGGCACCCTGCTTTACGATGCGATTTTCCTCGCCTGCGACGAAATAGCCAAAAAACAGACCGGCCGCAAGGCAATCGTGGTCTTGACCGATGGAGAGGATCGGGGCAGCCAGGAGACGTTGAACAGCGCCATTGAGTCAGCCCAGAAGGCCGAGACCGTCGTCTACACCATCTATATCGGAGGCCACGAGGAACACGATCATACGTTCAACGGGCCCCGGACGACGATGACGACCCCATGAACAGGCGCTATCCAGGTGGCCGCTACCCCGGTGGGGGCTATCCCGGAGGCGGCTACCCGGGGGGCGGCTATCCGGGAGGCGGATATCCGGGAGGAGGAAGCCGTTACCCCAGACAGCAGGAAAACCGCCCCAACGGTAAGAAGATCCTCCAGCAAATCGCCGAGCAGATCGGGTGGACGATACTTTGAGGCCAAAAAGAAGGACTCAGTGGACGATATCTACGCCCAGATCGCCGAGGAATTACGCACCCAATTTATGTTGGGCTATACCCCGCCCAAAGACCAGAGCAGCGGCTACCACTCCATTCATCTGACCCCCAAGAAGAAGGACCTGACGGTGCAGACCCGGGCAGGGTACTACTCCGGCCAGTGAGGTTGCTACTATCGGTGCATGATGGAGCTCGGCAACGCGGTCGACCCCTCACCAGCGCCCAGACCGCAGCCCACGGTACTGACCGGACGGGTGGTCACGCTGCAGCCTTTTGACCGGCCATCCCAGGCGGAGGCACTCTACCAGGCCACCCACGGACCGGAAAAAGAAGACCTGTGGCGCTACATGAGCGAGGGTCCGTTTCCCAGCCGCGCCGCTTTCGACGCCGCCTTCGACAAAAAGGAAAAATCCACCGACCCGCTATTTTTTGCCATTGTCGACAACGCCACCGGTGTCCCGGTCGGCCAGGCTTCCTACCTGCGGATTGAGCCCGCCCACCGCGTGATCGAGGTGGGCAATATCATCTTCACTCCCGCTTTGCAGCGCAGCTGCGGCGCAACCGAAGCCATGTACCTGATGGCGCGCCACGCGTTCCATGATCTTGGATACCGCCGCTACGAATGGAAGTGCAATGCCTTGAACCAGCCCTCTCGCCGGGCGGCGCTGCGCCTCGGCTTTGCCTTTGAGGGAGTTTTCCGCCAACACATGATCATCAAGGGCCGCAACCGCGACACCGCCTGGTTTTCCATAATGGATTCGGAATGGCCTCTGCGCCAGGCGAACTTCGAGCAGTGGCTGGCGCCGTCGAACTTCGACCCGGCCGGCCGGCAAAAGCTTTCCCTTTCCCACTTGAATGGGTTTTAAGCTTGGCACCAAAGGCATCATCTGCGACGTTTCGGTGATTGCGAGCCCTCCTTTTGGACCATATAGTTGTTGCAATCGGAGGGCACCACATGATGAACAGTTCGGGGACGGTGATCGGCAAGGGTATTTGCATTCGCGGGGAAGTGTCGGGAGAGGATGACTTTTTTCTCGACGGCGTATTGGAAGGCAACATCACCTTGACGGGCAAACGGCTGACCGTTGGGGCCAACGGTGTGATCCACGCCGACATCGTGGCAGGTGATCTGGTGGTCTTTGGCCGGGTCGAGGGCAGTGTCAAGGCGAGCGGCCGCGCCGAACTGAAGCACTCCGCAGTATTCGTCGGAGACATTTCTGCCACCCGTTTGTCGATTGAAGACAACGCCACCCTGCAAGGCTACGTTGACCTCACCGAAGCCGCCCAACCCGCCAAGAAGGAGCCGGTTGCCCAGAAGGTAGCCGAGCCAGAGGAATCCACAGAGTACGTCGAGCAGTACAGCGAAGCAGTCTAGCCAGCTCCAGGCAACGGCATTCGGCTCGATATCGTCCCAGTCTTGACCGCCCCATCTTTGCCCCTGCAAGGATGGGGCGCTCGTGTCTTCAGGTCCATTCCTCTCTATGGAAGGGCGCGCCTCCCCTTTGATCCCGGCCGGAGTGGAGGGATCAGCGGTTTCCCTTTCGAGAGCCACGGACGTCGGGTGCCCCATATCTCGCTCGTTTTTCGCGAGATGTGGGGGGCGACCGTTGGTCGCCCCTTTACCCCCTGGACGGATCCTAGTCGCAGCGCAGTAGAATCCCGCCTCTCGCGAAAAACGAGCGAGATATGGGGCACCCGGCAGCAGTTACAGACCACTAGCGAGCTTCTTGCTCCCGGAACAAACGTTTGAGCGAGAGAAAGCCGATGGGCAACGATGTCTTGCCCTCGAGCACCAGATCGGCCAGGGCTATGGCGACCAACGGGGCAAACTTGAAACCGTGGCCGGAGAAGCCTGCAGCAAAGACGACATTTTTGAATTCCGGGTGATGATCCACGATGAAGTCCTCATCGGGTGTCATCGTGTACAGGCAGGTCGCCGAACGCTGCAAGCGGGAACGGGCCTGAGGATAGCCTCCGGCAAGCCGGGGCAGGTATTTCGCGGCGGTGGCCGCGATCGGGTCCAGGTCGGCCGGTCCAGGCGGCGGGATGGGGCTGTCGGCATTGGGCAGGTAGCTGCCGCCAGTGTGCTCTGCCATCTTGACACCCATCCCGGCATGTTCGGGAATCCATAGGTCCAGTTATCGGGAAAGCTGAAGATGGGTATGCGATCGGCCGCGAAAAGCTCCGGGGTCAGGGGATCGAACCACGCGATCACTTTGCGTTTCACGGTCAGCGGAAGCCGAAGGTCCTCGAGCAATCTGCCCGTCCAGGCGCCCGCGGTGATAATCAGATTCGCCGCCGTGACGGTTTCCTTTTCCAGACGCACATCCACTCCAGCCGCGGTTGCGTCCCATCCTTTGACCGGCTGGTCGAAAACGCATTCGACCCCAAGCGCCCGGGCGTACACGTGACTGCAGGAGATCGACGCCTCTACATCGATCCAGCCGGCCTGGGGATCGAAAAGACCGGCAAAATCTTCCGGGATTTCGAATGCAGGATAGCGACGGAAAACCTCGGCGGCCGAAAGCATTTCTACCTGCAACCGGTTGCTGGACGCACTCTCTGCGACCTTGCCGATGAATGGCCCGCCAGGAGGGCCCATATAGAGCATCCCCACGCGGTGCAATAGTTGCGCACCCATTTGCTCGGAGGCCTGGTCCCACAATTCGCCCGCGCGCTGTGCCAGCGGCACGTAGCCGGTGCCTTCGGCATAGGCGACACGATAAATGCGGGTCGCACCGGAATGGCTCCCGCGCCCATGAGGAGGAGTGAACTGATCGAAACCGGCGACGCTCAAGCCACGCCTCGCCAGTTCGACGGCAGCGAAACTACCCATGGTTCCCATCCCGATGATGGCCGCATCATAATGCTTGGTCATCCTCCCTCCACCGCCTTGCCTTCGAGCGCCGCTGGGACGTTCGCCTGCAGCCGGCTTACGGCATCGAGTGGCAGCAGCGGCGTGCCCGCGGCCCGCCGCAACGTCAACATCAACACGATCCCCCCAAGCAGCCACACCGCGGCCAGGATCGGCGCGTACCGAACCGGCGGCTCAGGTAACGGCACGGCCGACTTATAGGCCACAAAGAGCAAAGAAATTGTGGAGAGCAGGGGAAGAAGAAAGTGGAGCAGGAAGCGGAACTCAGCTGGACGCTGGCGACGGTAATAAAAGTAGACGCCGGCATTCCCGGCGCAATAAATGAACATAAGGCCTAAGGTCATGGCTACGCCCATGACGTAGTACTCCTGATCGGGACCGATCCAGAAGCCGATGCCGAGGCCGATCGCGAGGGTAAGGAAGGTTTGCAAAAGGATGGCATTCCGTGGGGTCTGGAACCGCGGGTGCACATAGTCGAGAACGGCGGGAAGCGCCCTTGCCCTGCCCATGGCAAAGAAGACGCGGGTGGCGGAGTTGGAGCTGGCGATGGCCACCGCCAGGATGGAGTTGGTGACAGCAAGCAGAACCAGCAACCAGGCTGGCCCCCAAAGGTGCTTGGCCAGCAGAATGACCGGCGCCTCGGTTGACGACGCGAAGCTGGCGATGTGGCTATTGCCCCATCCAGTGATCAGGGCCATGGCGCAGACCACCATGAAAACACCCAGCAGGCTGGTGGAGAAAAGAACCGCGCGGGGAAGGGTGCGCCGCGGATCACGCGTTTCCTCCGCCAGCGGGGCAACAGACTCGAAGCCGGTAAAAACCGAGATGGAGAAGACCACAGCGACGAAGAAACCCTTCTGCCCGAAGCTGTGCAAGGAGCCGAAGTCTTCCAGCTGGATTCGTCCGTCGCCCGGGTGCATCAAGCCGGCGATCGAAAGTCCGGTGACGATCAGAATCTCGACCGCGGTCAGCCACATGACGACGGTAGCGGAGATTTCGATGCCGCGATAGATCAGCACCGTGATCAGTAATACCGTCGCCAGAAAGAACACGTACCAGGGGCAGTTGATGCCGGCTTCCATCTGCACAATGTTATGCAGCATGTAACTCAGGAATGCCAGGTTGGTCCCCGCGCACGGCGGTTCGTAGAGAAAGAACATCCACGCCGCGAGGAAGCCGGCCCTGGGGTTGAGAGATCGGCTGATATAGGTGTAGTAGCCGCCGGCGGAAGGAAGATGTAGCGCCAGCTGCACCATGCAGATGGCGGTCGCGAGCACCATGAGGAATGCCACGGCATAAGCCAATGGGGCGGCGAGGCCAGCCATGGTGGTGATGAACTGCAGCACGAAAACCAGGCCAACCGCGGGCGCGATGTGGGTGATGCTCTGCATGAGCACGGAAGGGAAGGAGAGGGCATTGGCCCGCAGAACTTGAGCGCGATCGTCTTGTGGAGAAGATATTTTCATCAACCACCGAACTAACGGCTGTTTGCTATCGGGTTGAAACCTCGGCGGGGTCGTACGCCACGCCTTCCAGGGGCAGCAAAGGCATATTGGAAGCGCGGCGCACCGTCAACAGCACCAGCACCCCCACCAGCAGCCACGTGCCTACCAGGAGGGGAGCGTAGCGCAGCGGCGCTTCCGGCAAGGGGACGATGGACTTATACGCAACCCACACCAGGGAAAGCGTAGACAGCAGGGGAAAGACAAAGTGGAGCACGGGGCTGAACTCCGCCGGCCGCTCGCGCCGGTAGAGGAAGAAGACACCGATGTTTCCTGCGGAATAGATGAAGATGAGGACCAGGGTCATGGTGATCCCGAGGAAGTAGTATTCCTGATCCGGGCCGATCCAGAAGCCAATGGCAATGCCGATGGTGAGGGTGATGACCGTCTGCAGCACGATGGCATTGACCGGGGTGCGAAAGCGGGGATGGATGATTTCGAGCGCGGCGGGCAGGGAGCGCGCTCTGCCCATGGCAAAGAACACGCGGATGGCGGCGTTGGTGCCGGAAATCGCAGCCCCGAGGATGGAGTTGACGACCGCGATGAGAACGAATATCCAGGCCGCGCCCCACAGGCGTTTCGCCAATAAGATCACCGGATTTTCTGCCGAATGGGCAAAGGAGTCGATGTGGCTGTTACCCCAACCGGTGAGGATGGCCACGGTCGTGAACACGAAGAAGGCGCCCATGAGGGTAATCGCGCCAAGGATCGCGCGGGGAATGGTGCGCCGGGGATCGGTCGTTTCCTCTGCCAACGGGGTGATGGCCTCAAAGCCGGTAAAGGTGAAGATGGAGAAGACGATCGCCAGGTAGAGTCCCTTGCTCTTGAATTGGTGGACGGAGACGAAATCCTGCAAATGGAGTCGTCCATCGCCCGGGTGCATCAGGCTTGCGATGGCCAGGGCGATGATAATCACCACCTCGACAATGGTCAGCCACATCACGAACGCGGCGGAGATTTCGATGCCGCGGTAAATGAGCAAGGTAATGAGCAGCGCGAAGACCACGTAGACCACGTACCACGGGCAGTTGACATGGCCTTCGATCCGCAGCGTAGTCTGCAGCAGGAAGCCAAGGTACGCCAGGTTTACCGCTGCGGTGAGCGGATCATACAAAAAGAACATCCACGCGGTCAGGAAGCCGGCCTTGGGGTTGAGCGACCGGCATACGTACGTGTAGTAGCCGCCCGCCGACGGCAGATGAAGCGCCAATTGGGCCAGACAGACGCCCAGCATCAGCACGATCAGGAATGCGATTCCGTAAGCCAGGGGAGAGGCGATCCCCGCCATGGTGGTAACGACTTGGACGGTGACCACCAGGCCCATGGCAGGCGCGATATGGGTAATGCCCTGGGTGAGCACGGAAGCGAAGGAGAGGGCATTCGCTCGCAGTGTATCGCTTGGTGGAGGGGACGGCTTCATAAGCACCTGATTGGGCGAAGCAGGGGCCTGCTATCTTGAAACAAATGCCAGGGGATGACTATGTGTCTACGTTGTACCCTAGCACATTGCAAATTCACTAGAGGACGAGGGAGAGCTTTCATGTTGGAACACTTAACGGTTGCGGGTGCGCCGGCGCCCCAGGGGCCATATTCGAGCGCGGTGCGCGCGGGAGATTTCCTGTTTATTTCCGGTCAGGGACCGGTGGATCCCATATCGGGTGAGATCGAGTCGGAGGCCAGCGTGCAGGATCAAACCAGGTTGGTACTGCAAAATGTGCGGACCATCCTCCAGGGCGCCGGGGCTGATCTGAAAGATGTCGTGAAGTGCTCCGTCTTCCTGCATGATGTGAAAGACTTTGAGGTGGTGAATGAGGTGTATGCGGAAGTATTTGGTCCTTACAAGCCGGCGCGTACGACGGTCGGGGCGGGAATGGTCGCCCTCGGCATGAAAGTGGAGATCGATTGTATAGCCTACCGGCCCATGCCAAAGTAGCGCTCTCTGCTGTCGGGATGACAAATTGATTCTGAATCGAGATACACTATGAGGACCTATCTCGCTTCTCAAGCAGAATTGTCATCCCGACCGGAGCGTAGCGCAGTGGAGGGACCTGCTGTTTCTCGCTACGACCTCAACGAGCGTGTGATGAAGAATCCGGCGCCGGAATAGAAATAAGTACGATAGCGATGAAGCCGCAGAGGCAGCCTACTGACTGCAACGGGGTAATGCGCTCGTGCAAGATCAGCGGGGCAAGCAGCACTACGGGAAGCGGATAAAGCGCGGTAAAGATAGTAACGATCGAGGCCGAGCCACCCAGGCTCATGGCCTCAAAGAGTCCCCAGGACCCCACGACGTTGAGAACGCCGCTCAATAAGCCGTAAATGATCGCGCGGTGGGAGTAAGTGGAGAGCGGCTGTTGGGGCAGAACAAACGGTTGAATGGCAAACATGCCCACGATGAGCAGGATCATCAACGTTTCGGAAGAGATGCGATTGGTCGACATCTTCTGAAACACCCCGGTCACTCCCCAGGCAAGCAGGACGCAGAGCGCAAACCAGAGCCACGAGATATGCAAATGGCAACTCCGCTAAAGCGAAAATATGACTAACGCAATCACCGCGAAACCGAGTCCAGCGAGCTGCGTTTTGGTCAGCCGCTCGTGGAGAAAGATGACTGCAAGGATGACGGTTACAATCGGATAGAGGGAAGTGAGCACGGTAACGACCGAGGTGTTTGCCGGGCCTTGATAGGCGGCGAAGAGGGCGAGTTGTCCCAGGCCGGAAAGCACTCCGACGATCAGGCCATACGTTATGCCGCTGAAGCTTTTCTCTATTTTGCAGCGGCGCAGAACCAGGAACAGCAGGCCGATGGGCAGACTGCCCCAATTGAATAAGTACTGCATGGTACGCGCGGGGATCTCGTTGCCGCCGAGCTTGGAGACAAAGATCCACGGGACGTAGCAGGCGAGGCAGAAGATACAACACCAAAACCATCGCGCCCGCAGCGCCTTCGGTATTCGCAAAGCAAACTCCTTGTGAGTTCGGGCGTTCCTTGGGTCGTCTACAGGAAAACCTATCATACCTGCAGCCGGCGTCAGTGCTTGAGCAGGGCGACGCCGCAGCAGACAAACACCGCCGCCAGCCAGCGCCGGCGATCGACGTTTTCCTGCAGCACCCACTTTGCCGCCACGGCGTTGCTGACAAAGGTGAGGGAACCGGCGGCGGGCGCGATGAGGCTTACATCCGCGTGGCTGAGGGAAAAGAGCAAAGAGAAAAAGCTGAGAGCCATGAAGGCGGCCCCCGGCCAGGAAGCGGCCTTCGCTGATCACAGCCCAGATCGCGCCTGGCAAGCCGCGCGCCGCCTTGATCTCGTCCAGGTCGCCGACCGCCCGCATGGCGGAGGCGAGCAACACATCCCCGGCAGTAGCGGTCAGCACGATGGCGCCGATCATGGTCGCAATCGCCGCACCCGAACTCAGGTTCATGCAGGATCGATGGAATTGCGCGGGGTGTAGGCCGGGCCCCGGGTTACGAAGCCCACTCCGGCAGTGATCAGGGCAATGCCTACCCAGCGCGCAGGCGAGATCTGCTCATGCAGCCAGAACCGGGAGAGCAGCGCTACGGCAACGTAGGCGAGGGAAGTGGCGGGTAGCACAAAGGTCAGATCTGCCCAGGACAGCGCTGTCAGATAGCAAGCCGTCCAGACCAACAGCACCAGAATCCCGCTCAGCACCCAGGGCGTTCGCAATGCAGTGATCAGCGCATCGGGATGGGCCAGGGATACGGGCCCAATCCGCTTCATCCCGACCGCGAGCGAAGTATCGCCAAAGGCGGCGGCAAGCGCTACCACCGCCAGAACCAGGTAACTGCCGTGGACGTCATGCCCCGGCGTTCACCGGGCTCGGTATTCGCAGCCTTGAGCTTGCCGTCTGCTACCACCTTGTTGCGGGCGGCGCGCAGCTTGAGGAACGACTTCGCCTCGACATACAGCCGCTTGACGTCCCGATTGACAACCGCCTTGCTCACGATGCGCCACGCCGCCTTGGGACGGAAATAATACTCGTCGTAGAAGCGGTGCACCATTTCGAGCACGTAGTCCTTGGGCAAACCCGGATACTCAATGTGCGCCAGCTGGTGTCCGCCTTCATCCACCATGGCTCCATTGTTGATGATGAATCCATTCTCGGCGGCGAAGTCATAGAACTCCGTGCCCGGATAGGCATGCGCAATCGATACCTGGATGGTCTCGACATCAAGAGCTTTGGCGAAGTTGATGGTGTTGCGAATCGACTCTTTGGTTTCGCCCGGGAGGCCGAGGATGAAGTCGCCATGAATGGTGAGGCCGAGATCATGGCAATCGCGGGCGAAATCGCGGGCCCGCTCCACTGTGGCGCCCTTCTTGATGTTCTTGAGAATCTGCGGATCGCCCGATTCAAAACCCACAATCAACAGCCGGCACCCTGCTTCGCGCATGGCCTTCAGCGTTTCGCGGTCGGTGGTCACGCGCGAGGTGCATGACCAGGTCAGCTTCAGCGGCTTAAGCTTGGCGCAGAGTTCAACCGTTCGCGCTTTCTGGATGTTGAAGGTATCGTCGTCGAAGAAAAACTCCTTTACCTCGGGGAAGAGCTCCTTGGCGTGCGCCATCTCGGCGGCGACATCGTCGGTGGACCGCTTGCGCCATGCGTGGCCGCTCAAGGTCTGCGGCCACAGGCAGAAAGTGCACTGCGCGGGACAGCCGCGAGTGGAGTAAAGAGCAACGTAAGGGTAGAGCAGGAAGGGGACGTTGTAGCGCGTCACATCGATGTCGCGCTTATAGACGTCGGTGACCCATGGCATTTCATCGAGGTTTTCTACCTGGGGGCGGTCGGGATTGTGCACCACGCTCCCGTTCTTGAGATAGCTGATGCCGAGGATCTGATCGAGCGGCTTGCCGTTGGCAAACTCAACCACGGAGAAGTCAAACTCGCGCCGGCAAACAAAATCGATCGCCGCACATTCATTGAGCGCGCGATCCGGCGAAGTGGTGACCGGCGGCCCAACGAAGGCAATCTTGATTTGGGGATTGGCGCGCTTGATCGCTTCGGCCAGCTTTTGGTCGCCGGTCCAACCCGGCGTGCTGGTGAACAGCACCAGAAACTCATAGCTCTTGCAGATCTCGATGGTCTCGGTCGCGGAGACGTGATGCGGCGGCGCATCCAGCATCCGGGAGCCCTCCAGCATGCCGGCCGGGTAGGCGAGCCACACCGGATACCAGTAGGACTCAATCTCACGCGTAGCAGGCCAGCGAGAGCTGGCTCCGCCGTCAAAATTCTCAAACGATGGGGGATTTAAGAGTAACGTTTTTAGCGGCATAGGCTTAACTTCCAGTCTAACAGCAATTAGATGGCGCTGGAGCTGCCCGGAAGGGTTCGCAAATTCAACACTGGCAGAAGGTTAAGGCGCCTGCGGGCATCGAGGCTCGGGCGGGGTACGGCCTTGGCCCAGTCTTCGATTCTGCCCATCGAACGCAGCAGGGAGAGCCGGGCCTGCGTCAGCTGGAAGCGGGTTTCGAGCATGTCGACGAAATGGCTGCGCTCGCGGATGCGGGCACCCTGCTCGTCTTTGGGTAGAGGGGCCGCCGCGCCCGGGGTGCCGCTTCCCAGTTGGAGCTGGGTGGTGATGGCGTCGAGTTGATCCTGGGCCAATTCGTTTTGCAGTTCCGCCACCTGCTCCTGGGCCGCAAGCTCGGCTATGTTCTTCTGCAACTGCAGAATCTGCTCCCCGGTTTGATCGCGCAGTTGATCGGCTTGGGCGCTTGCCTGCGCGGCCTCGGCACTCGAACCCTTCGCCTTGGCCTTGCGGGTCGCGTCGAAGAGCGGCAGGGTGATCTGAATGCCCACATTGAAGTTGTTGTGCTGAAAGCGCAGGTAGTACTCGTTGTAATTGTTGAACTTGGCGTAGCGGTTGTACTCCAATCCAAAGCCGAAGGTGGGCCGGTTGTTCTGCCGGGCGTCGCCAAAGGCGATGTAAAGCTTCGAATGGGCTGAGGCATACGCGGCCTTGATGCCGTTGTTGCCCTCGATTTCACCCGGCTCGGAAATCTCGGGCGCGGTGGGAATGGTTTGCGGTTCGGAGACGATGTCTCCCGGGCTTGAGACCCGTCAAATGAGCCAGCCGGACGCCGCACCAGGTCGGCTTGGTCCACCAGATGGAGCCGCCTGAGCGCGATCTGGGCTCCGGTCAAACGCGCCTGCGTCAATTCAACTTTGCTGTCCAGGCCGGCATCGACACGATCAGTTTCGATCTCCACCAATTTTGAACGAAGCCAGTCTCCTGATCGAGTGCGGTCATCTGCTGGTTCACCGTGGCCAGCTCGATGTAATCGAGTGCCGCGTCGCAGGATGACCTGTTGCCGGGTATCTTTCAGTTGAAGTTGCGCCGCCAGCAGCGCCGCCCGAGCAGCGCGGATATAGTCCGGCTGGGAAAAGGAAAAGGCCAGCGAATTCGCGGAGACGCTGTAGACCGAAGGCTGGCCTACCGGGAAACCGTACGAATATCCCAGGCTGGAGCCCACCGAAAAGCTGGGCCTATAGGCGTCCACGCTTTCCATCACCGCGGCCTCGGCGTGCTGCACATCGGCTGCGCTTATGCGCACCTGGGTGCTGTTGCGCAGGGCAAGGTCAACTGCGGTGTAAAACGAGACCTGGGCACTGCGCGCCGGTTTGCCCCAAGCACGGTGACGATACCCAGCAACACGAACTGGCAGCCGCGTCTCACCGATATCCTCAATTGACGATGCGAATGGGAACACCCTCAGAGATCGGCGCGCCATTGGTTGTGCCCAGGGCGACAACCGTATGCTCCTTCAGGCCGCTCACGATCTGCACCATGGTGAGATTGATGGCGCCCACCTGCACCGCGGCACGATGCAGGGTGCCGCGCGAGACCACGTAAACATAATCGCGCCCACCCTCGATGTGCAGAGCCTCGCGGGGAACGGTGAGCGCATTGCGCACCTCTTGGGTGACGACCGTAACCACCACATTGGTGTTCGGCAAAAGCACCCCATTCGAGTCTTCGACGCTCACCAGCACTTCGCCGACGTTGCGGGTTCCGTAGGTGATGATGTTGGAGGGCAGGCGAGTGATGCGCCCATGAAATTTCATATCCGGTTTGGCATCCCACACAATGCTGACCGGATTGTTGAGTTGCAGGTCGCCGATCTCCGGTTCGTCGAAGTAGGCGCGCACCTGGAGCTTGGAGAGGTCAGCCGCCTGCAAAATCTCCGCTCCAGGCTCGATATAGGCGTAACGGGTGACGGGAAGCGAATAAACCGTGGCCGGCGAAGGGAGCGCGCACATTGCGACTGCGCGATGACCTGGGTGGCCGCGGCAACGGCGGCCTGCGCTTCGGCCACGCTCGAACGGGCCCGGGTAAGATCAACCGGGGCGAAGGGTTTGGTCTTCTGTTCTTCCAGCGATGCAAAGATGCCTTGGCCAGGCTCAAGCGCTGTTGTGCCTGGGCCACCTCGCTGGGCGCTGCCGCTCCTTTGGCCGCCAGCTTCTGGACTACGTCAAGATCCCGGGTCGCCTGGTCGCAATCGATTTGCGCTTTGGCGATGTTGCTGGAAAGGGCGAGCTGTTCCTGATGTGTGCCGCCGCTCTCCACGCTTTGGTAGCCGGCTTCGGCTGTGCGCAACGCCGCCGTCGCGGCGGCTAACCTGGCGCGCGCGTTGGTGTCATCCAGGGCCACCAGCAACTGGCCTGCGCGCACCTGCTCGCCCACGTGGACGTATACGTCCTTGACCACCGTTGCTTCTGGAGCATGGGCCTCAAAGATGTGCTGCGGCTCGACCCGGCCGTTGGTGCTGCTGACCTTGATCAGATCCTGCACCTGGGCCTCGGCGACCCGCAGCGGCAACTTCTCCCGCGTCATCCGGCGGACACCGAAGAAAATGAGAACGAGCGCGATCGCGGCAGCAATCCAGAGCGCACCGCTGCTGATTCTTTTTCGTCTTGCTTCTGCCATTCAATCGCAACCGGAGCCCAGTATATAAGACTGGCAGAGTATGCTCATATTCTCCCTGGGAGTCATAGATGCTATGACTGCTTGAGAGTGCGTATCGATGATCAGTCCGGCGCCGAGGGCTTCGTGCTTGCCGGAGGCCGCAGCACGCGCATGGGGCAAGACAAAGCTCTGCTCCGGTTGGCTGGCCGGTCGCTGCTCGAGCTTGCTCTGGACAAGCTTCGCGCCGCTGCCCCTGGCGGCCGCACCGCGCATTGCGGGCGCGCGTTCTGAGCTGTCGTCCCATGCGCCCGTGATTGCCGATCTGCATCCCGGGATGCGGTCCCTTGAGCGGCATCGAAGCCGCGCTGGCCGCGAGCAGCGCAGCCGCTCAATGTTTTTCTGCCGCGTGGACATGCCCCTGTTGCCGGCGCAGTTCCTGATTTGGATGCTGCGGCGTGCCGAGATTACCGGCGCCCTGGTGACCGTTCCTCGCATCAACGGCTGGCCCCAGCCCCTGTGTGCCGTGTATCACCGGCAATTGCTGGGCCCCATCACCGCGGCGCTGCTGCGCAGGCGACTACAAGGTCATGCCCGTGGTCACTGCGGCCGCCTCACGGTCCCAGCTCGCATCGACGTCTTCGATGTGGAACTGGTGGCCTCGGCTGATCCGGAAATGCTTGCCTTTTCCCCTCTGCCTCTCTACCGCTGGTTCCATAACTGCAACACGCCCGAGGATATGGCAGGGATCGGAAATGCTTTAGTCTTGACCCAATGAGTATGCTTCCCGACTCTCCCGAACCGATGATGGGCATCCCCGCCGGAACGCCCATCGAGATCGTCGGCCAGCCTCGCGAAGAAGAAGGAAGAAGCCGCAGGATCGCCCCTATATCGCCTTCGAACACGTATCGAAATCCTTTGGCGACGTTCACGTGCTCGACGATGTCAGCTTTTCTGTCCAGGCGGGCGAGACGCTTTGCATTCTGGGCCGCTCCGGGGTGGGAAAGTCGGTTTCGCTGCAGCAGATCATGGGCTTCCTGAAGCCCGATTCGGGGCGCATCATGGTGGCCGGACAGGACATCACCGGCTTTACACGAAGACCAAATGGAGACGGTGCGCAAGAAAGTCACCATGGTCTTCCAGAGCGGCGCTCTGTTCGATTCGCTGTCGGTTGGCGAGAATGTAGCCTTTCCCTTAAGGGAGCGCGGCCAGCTGCTTGAAGATCAGATTCAGCAGGTGGTGAACGGATTGCTCGACATGGTCGGCGTGGCCGGAATGGCGGATCTGCTTCCCTCCGATCTTTCCACCGGCATGAAGCGCTCCGTGGCCATTGCGCGCGCTCTTTCCGCGCAACCCGAGGCCATTCTTTATGACGAGCCCACGACCATGGTCGATCCGCTCATGGGCCGGCTGCTGGGCAATCTGATTCAGAAGCTAAAACATCAACTCCGCCTTACCAGCATCGTGGTCACCCACGACATGCGCTTTGCTGAGCGGCTGGCGGACCACGTGCTTTTCCTGCATGAAGCCAAAGCTTACTTCTTCGGCACCATGGACGAACTCAAGCGAACGGACGGATCCCTTCCTGCGGGAGTTCCTCGATCTGGATAAGCTGGTCCTGCCCGCAAGCCTGATCTTCGACGCCGCGTTGTGAACGGGATGACTTCCTGGTTATCGCGTCCCCTAATAGTAACCACACTTTCATCGTTACTTATGCCCTGAACGAGGGTACCCGATGGTATGCTCTGTGGGTAAGGAGCCTGTCTCAAAAGAGGTCACTTTTGACGGCTCTTGCGATTGTTAAAAACGGGCCCTTGAATTGCTTCCGCGGAAACGATTTAAGGGGTTTTGTGGATCTGGCTTAACTCTCGAAGAACAAAGGTTTAGTTGCTATGCAACCCGGACTTTTTAACTTCAGTACACGAAATCCTTCTGGGCGATTGTTGCATCTCACGTTTTGCTTCGATTGCCGCGCCTGGCCCGCAGTCTTTGCCAGTCACCCAGGCTCATCCAATCCAGCCACCCGTACAGTAACGTGGTGATGGTCCGAGTACCTGACTAGTAACAGAGTAACTTCGACAATTTATGTGATTTCGGCTCTTGCGAGGGGCAAAGTGTAAGTAGACTTCTGCAGCCTCCTCGAGCTACTGGCGGGGACATCGATGGCAACGTCCGGACTTCTAAAGCGCTTGGCGACCAACGGCCGCGAGGAACTGCGGCCCGAGCAACGTTGCGGTCCAACCGCGGCCGAACACCCAGGGCAAAGGCACGCGCATTGGTGTGTTGTGGATTTTGGGCGATGTAGTCATCGTCCTGGCCGCCCTGATGATTGCGGTTCGCGGCTGGCTTGGTGAAGGGCTATTTGGAGCAGATTCGCCCTACCGCACCAATATCATGTTCCATAACCATCCCACGGTCCTGCTTGGCTGCCTGGCGATGGTTCATTCTTTCTCTGATTCTGGTCAGCAAGCGTTATCACTTGTACGGCCCGATGCAGATGCGCAATACCCTGCACGAACAGCGCCTGACCATCCAGGCCTGCCTCACTGCGGGGCTGCTGCTGTCGGGCGCGCTCTACCTGGTGCGCGGCGAGGTGATCTCTCGCGGCGTGGTGATCATCACCGTGGTGGCGACCACGGTATTGCTCTGCGGCCGGCGGCTGATATGGCGGATGATGATGTACCGCCGCTTTGAAAGTGGCCTTGAAGTGCGCAACATCATCATTGTGGGTACGGGCAGGGTCGGCCAGGCGATGCGCCACCATCTGGATAGCATTCGACACCTGGGGTACAGCTTCAAGGGTTACGTGCAGATTCCTGGAGTGGATTCCGACAATCCGGCTCTGGCGGGCGACATTCTCGGTTCCATCGATCAGTTGTTGCCGCTGGCGCGGCAATTTTTCGCCGACGAGATTTTTCTCTCCGCGCCCTGCGATGCCCGTGTGGTCACGCACATCGTAGACCCAGGCACGGGAAGCGGGGGTCGATATCCGGGTCGTGCCCGAGCTTTATGACGGCCTGGCCTGGAATAGCCCGATCGAGTATATCGGCCAGTTTCCGACCATTCCTTTGCACCGCGGGGAAACCCCGGTCATCGGACTTGTTCCTCAAGCGCATTCTCGATGTGCTGCTCTCGTCGCTTGCGCTCATCATCCTGTCGCCGCTGATCGCGGTCATCGCCCTTGCCGTAAAGCTCGATTCGCCCGGGCCTATTTTCTATTGCTCCGATCGCATCGGGAAAAAGGGCCGGGTGTTCCGCTGCATCAAATTTCGCACCATGGTTGCCGATGCAGAGCGTCGCCGGGCTGAGGTTCTGCACATGAACGAGCGCGACGGAGTGCTGTTCAAGGTCAGCAACGACCCCCGCATCACCGGCGTTGGCCGCTTCCTGCGTAAGTACTCTCTGGACGAATTGCCCCAGTTTGTGAATGTGCTGCGCGGGGACATGAGCATGGTAGGCCCGCGGCCGCCGATCGCCAGCGAAGTCAAGCGCTACGATCTGAGCCATCTGCGGCGTCTCGACGTGCTGCCTGGCATGACCGGACTGTGGCAGGTACAGGCGCGCCAGGATCCTTCCTTCGACAGCTACATTTCTCTGGATACGGCGTACATCCAGAACTGGAGTATCTGGCTGGACCTCAAGATTCTGGTCCGCACCCTCTCGGTGGTCGCCGGCGGCACTGGCTCCTAGTTCAGCGCGCACTGGAATGTGTCGTCCAAACTTCCCGAAGCCGTCATCTGAGACGGAGCGCCGCACAGTTTATCGTAGTGACACCGCGACTGTAACCGGATTCGCGTTCCATCTTCCTCGTCTGATCTTTTCAACGAGACTTAGCCAGACAGCCTGGCCTTCAACCCGTTCCTCGGGACTCACATCACGGCCGTCAGGAGCCACGGTTGATAGACTGTAGAAGTGAAGATCGCTCTCGCCCAGATCAACCCCACGGTTGGGGATTTTCAGGGGAATACGCAAAAAATCATCGAGTTCGCCCGGGAGGCGTCGGCAGCCCAGGCGGACATCGTCATGTTCCCGGAGTTGGCGGTTTGCGGTTATCCTCCTGCCGATTTCCTGGATAAGCCATCCTTCGTGGCCCGGGCCGCGGAGGCCGTCGCGGAGATTGCCGCCACAGCCACCGCTGGCCACCCCCTGACCGTCATCTGCGGCTACGTCACCCCAGCGCCCCCTGGATCGGGCAAGCAGGTAGCGAATTCGGCTGCGCTGCTGCGCAATGGGGTGGTGGAGTTCGTCCAGTCCAAACGGCTTCTGCCCTTCTACGACGTCTTCGACGAGCAGCGCTATTTTGCTCCCGCAGAGACCCAAAACCTGTACTGCCTGGCTGACCAACGCCTGGCCCTCACCATCTGTGAAGATGCCTGGAACGATAAGCTGTTCTGGCCCAGCCGCCTCTATTCCGTCGACCCGATCGAAGAGCTGATGCGCGCCGGTGGATCGCTCATCCTCAACATCTCAGCTTCGCCCTTACTACCGGGGTAAGCGGGAATTGCGCCACCGCATGTTGGCCGCGATCGCCACCCGGCACCGGGCTCCTGTCGTCATGGTCAACCAGGTCGGAGGCAACGACAGCCTGGTCTTCGACGGAGCCAGCTTTGCCCTGGGGCCCGATGGCTCGGTCGTCGCCCAGGCGCGCTCCTTTGCCGAGGACCTGGTCTATTTCGACAGCGACGACGCTCACCGGCGATCGCCGCCCGGTCGATCCCAGCGAGGATGCGGCGGTCTATCAGGCGCTGGTCTTAGGCACCCGCGACTACGTCCGCAAATGCGGCTTCTCCAAGGTGCTCGTAGCCCTGAGCGGAGGCGTCGATTCGGCGCTGGTGGCGGCCATCGCGGTCGACGCCCTGGGCAAAGAGAATGTGACCACCATCGGCATGCCCAGCCAGTATTCTTCCGCCGGCTCGATTGAAGATGCCCGCGCGCTGGCGGAAAACCTCGGCATTTGCTATACCACCATCCCCATCCACGACCTTTTTGGCCAGTACACCAAGGCGCTCGAGCCGCTCTTCGCCGGCCGGCAGCCGGACATCACCGAGGAAAACATCCAGTCGCGCATACGCGGAAATCTGCTGATGGCGCTTTCCAACAAGTTCAACGCGCTGGTGCTCACGACCGGCAACAAGTCGGAGATGTCGGTTGGCTATTGCACCCTCTACGGCGATATGGTGGGAGCGCTGGCGGTGATCGGCGACGTGGTGAAGACGGAGGTCTACCAGCTCTGCCGCTACCTGAACCGGCAGCGCGCGGTGATTCCGCTGCCCATCCTGGAGAAACCGCCCTCCGCGGAGCTTCGTCCGGGGCAGAAGGATACAGACTCTCTCCCACCCTACGAGGTGCTCGATCCGATTCTGCAGGCCTATGTCGAGCGCTACGAGACTCCGGAACAGATCGCTGCCAAATACCATTTTGATCTGGCAACCGTCAGTCATGTGGTCAAGCTGGTCGAGCGCAGCGAGTACAAACGGCAGCAGGCAGCGCCGGTGCTCAAGGTCACCAGCAAGTCTTTTGGCATGGGGCGCCGTTTTCCCATCGCCGTCAAAGTTCAGGTATAAGCAAAGTTAGAGAGGAACTGAATGCAGCTTCGCACAACCCTATGTCTTTATGTTCTGGCAATCGCAAGCGCGGCGTGCGCACTCGCCCAGAACCCAACCCCCCAGGCTCCCGCTCCCGCAGGCTCCCGCCGAGCTCCGGCGCCGTCTGCCGCCCAGCCGCCCCCGCCGCTCCGGCCATCCCTTCCCCCCGGTCGACCCGGCAAACTTTACCGCGACCTCGCCCACCAAGCAGACGGTGGAAGACTTTCTCAACGCGTTTTGGGGATACGACCCCAGCCGCTTGTGGCAGATCCAGGCTATTCTGCCGACACCCGGCGCCGGGCGTAAGCCGGGTACTGGTTCTGGTCAAGGCGGCGAATCCCGGACCCAAGGATCAGACCGCGCAGCTCTCTTTCTTCACCCTGCCGGACGGCAAATTGCTGGTCGCTGATTCGCTGCTGCCGTTCGGTTCCAAGCCGTTCCAGAACTATCGCGAGATTCTGCAGGCAGGCGCCACCGGGCCGTCCAAGGGCGGCGCCTCGAAAGCTATGGAGTTTGTGGAGTTCTCCGATTTTGAGTGTCCGCACTGCAAGGACGCACAGCCCATCGTCGCCAAGCTGCTGGCGGACTACCCCAGTGCTCACTTCGTCTATCAGGATTTCCCCCTGACCCAGATTCACACCGAAGCGCTGAAGGCGTCGACCCACGGATATTGTGTCGCCAAAGCCGGCGGCAACGATGCCTTCTTCAAGTTTTCCGATGCGCTCTTTGACGCCCAGGCAGGACTCACGCCGGCCACTTCGGACGAGACGCTCAAGGATGCCGAGACCAAAGCGGGACAGGATCCGGCTAAGATCGCTGCCTGCTCCACCACCCCGGCGGCCAAGGAGGCCATCGACGCTTCGCGCGCTCTGGGCGAGCGGGTAGGGCGTGAACCAAACGCCTACAATTTTTGTCAATGGCCGCGCCCTGCCCCTCACCGGAATTCCCTACGAGATGCTGCAGAAGATCATCGAGTTCCAGGCCAAACTGGACGGCGTGCCTCTGCCCGCCCGCGCCCACCGGCTCCGCCCTGCGAAACCGGCTCCATCGCTGCGATAGCGTGCAGTGGCGACTGAGACCGTAACCTCCGCGGTGCCGCGAGCAGAATATTCGCGGCGCCTGGACGAACTGTCGGCGCGCCGCTCCCGGCTCCAATACCGGGAACGGCTCGCCGGCTATTCACAACTTGCCCTGGCCGCACTCTGTTTGACCTGGATTCTGTTCCGGCTGCGCCACTTCAATAAGGCCGATCTGCTGCTTCTGATTCCGGTGACGGCTTTTGTCGTTCTCGCCGTTCTGCACTGGCGGCTTATTCGCGCAGTGACCGCTTGCTCCCGCGCCATCAGGTTTTATGAGCAAGGGCTGGCGCGGCTCGACGGTAGCTGGGCGGGAAGCGGAGTCACCGGCGAGCGTTTCCTCGAACCATCGCACCCCTGCGCGCGGGACCTCGATCTGTTCGGGCGAGCCTCTGTCTTTGAACTGCTGTGCACGGCGCGTACCCGCGCGGGGGAGGAAACCCTGGCCCGGTGGCTGCTGGCTCCCGCGCCGCCAGACGAGGTCCGCGCCCGGCAGGCAGCGGCGATCGAGCTGAGCGGCCGGTTGGGGTTTCGCGAAAGCCTCTGCTACCATGGGAGAAGATCTGGGGCTGGGAGTTCGCCCCGCAGCAACTGGTTGCCTGGGGAGAAGCGCAAGCCGGTTTTCCCCTCTGGAATCATCCGTATCGTAGCCCCGGTGCTCGCGGCTGCCTGGGTACTCAGCCTGGTGGCGTGGCAGTTTTGGGGCGCACCGGAGTTGCTGGTGCTGGCCACCACGTTGGTCAATCTGGGGCTTTCCTATCGCTTTCGCGCGCGCCTCAGTGAGGCGGCGCATGCGGCCGAGGAGGCCGGCCACGACCTGAATCTCCTCTCCCAGGTATTAACTGCATTTGAGCGCGAGCCTTTCACCAGCCCCAGACTGCTGCAGCTGCAGGCTCGGCTCAAGCCAGCAGGGGATTCCGCCTTCGCGGGCCATCGCCAAACTCAATCGGCGGGTGGAGTTTCTCGAATCGGCGCACAACCTTTTCGTTCGCATCTTCGATCTATGTGATTTTTTATCGACTGCAATTTGTTCTCGCGGCTGAGAGCTGGCGTCGGCGTTTCGGACGATCGCTTCGCGTCTGGCTGGAAACGGTGGGCGAACTGGAAGCACTGGCCGCCCTGGGCGGCTACACCTACGAGCATCCCGAGGATGTGTTTCCTGAATTTGTCGACTGCGCGCCCTGCTTCGAAGCCGAGGGGCTGGCCCATCCGCTGATTCCGCGGGCACCGGGCGGTAACCAATGATCTCCGGCTGGACCATGAGCTTCAGCTGATGATCGTGAGCGGTCCAAACATGGCGGGGAAGAGTACATTCCTGCGCGGCATCGGGGTGAACGCAGTGCTGGCGCAGAGCGGTGCGCCGGTGCGCGCAGTCAGTCTGAAGCTTTCGCCTTTGGCAGTCACCGCCTCTATCTGCGTTCTGGATTCGCTCGAGGGCGGCATCTCGCGCTTCTATGCCGAGATCCATCGGCTGAAGCAGATCATGGATCTGACCAGCGGCTCGGTGTCCGGTTCTGTTTCTGCTGGACGAGTTGCTCTCGGGAACAAACTCGCACGATCGGTTGATCGGAACCCGATCGTTCGTCACCAAACTGGTGGAACGGGGCGCAGTGGGCCTGGTGAGCACGCACGACCTGGCGCTGACCGCGATCCCCCAGGAGATCGGATCGCGGGCCATCAATTGCCATTTCGAAGATCACCTCGAAGAAGGGCAGTTGCACTTCGATTACAAGCTATATCCGGGCATCGTCCAGACCAGCAATGCGCTGCGCGCTTATGCGATCCATCGGGCTTGAAGTTTGAACCGCGCTCAGTGACGGCAGCGGGTTCGCAGCTCTTTCACCAGGCCCTCGCTGGTGATGCGCGCCGTCCAGATGGGATGGATGCGCCGATCGTTCAGGCCCCGCGCCGATAACCGGACCTCGGCAAACCCCGAGTTGCACATGTAGTCCTGAACATCAGGCGAGGAGAAGTAATCCTCGATCACCGAGCTGACGCGGTTGGAGTAAGCGGCTCGGCAGGCCAGACCACAGGAAACTGCAAGGACAGGATATTGGCGTGGTCGCCCACCAGGTCCACCGTGACCGTTCGCGATCCGAAGGCGGCTGCCATTTCATCGGCTTTCTTAAGCCGTGCCTGCACTGCGGTTGCGCGCTGGTCTCTGCGGCCGCAGAAGGATGTAGGAATAACAATTCTCGCTGGGCGCGGCTGGTAGATCTCCTCGGAGGTACGCCGCAAGGCGGCATGGAACTCCTCCTGACCCAGCCGCGTGGGCGACGGGCAGGGAAAGCTGTTCCTGCCGGCACGCAGTCAACAGGAACAGCAACGGGGTGAGAGCCAGAAATCTGCCTGCCATTTTGCCTCTGAGAAAATTCCTCAGCAGTCTGTGGCCTATAGGATGCACCTTTATCGGGGCGGAGTTCAAGCTGCGCGAAGATTTGCTAAATCTTGCCTCTGTAAGATAAATTCGTGGGAAATAACGGATAGTTCAATGCCTGTCAGCTGTGGTGGGGCAGAGGAATCAGGGGTCCGGTCAGGTCACTATGCCGCCGCCGCAGGATGTGCGGGGTAACTAGAATAGCCAGGTTGCTCACGTCGAATTCCTTGGTGGTGCTGCTGAGCGCTGAAAAGCCGGGCAGTTCCGTGAGGCCTGGGGTGCCGCTCACGGCGTTCGATTCCTGCCGGGTAAGGTCGCCCACTACCAGCGCACTGGCTCCGCCACGCAGATGGATGTCGGCGGTGTAGCTGCGATTGGTAAGCACCGGCAGGCCGTTGAGACTGGCGCCCTGGAGCGCCTGAATCTTGAGGTCCAGCTTCAGCACCACATCGTCATTGCGCTCAATCCGAGGAGTAACTTTCAGGGTCAATCCGAGGTCCTGATACTGCACCTGGGGAATGGGCTGGGCGCTGGAGAGGCTGCTGGCGTTGATCCCCAACCCGCTCAACACGCTGGAGAGCCCGGCGCTGGTGATTCCCGGAATATTTACCGATGAGGCGGCAATGCTCGAATAACTGGAGGTGGTGATCGGATATCGTGTGCCGCTGCGGATGGTTCCTTCGGCGTTGTCGTCGAGGCGGAGCTGGACCTGCTCGAGCGAGCGCGTATCCGCTGCATTCAGGCTTAGGTTTCCCGTGATGCCGTTGCTGGTGAGGCCGGTTAAGGTAAGGCCGTTGCCGAAAGTGGCAAAGGGCTGGGTCAAAATCGAGCTGCTCACCTCGCCCGAGGCGATCAGAATAGCGGCGATGGCCGCGTAGTCCCCGGCGCTTGCCAGGCCACTGGAGATGATCTGCTGCACCAGGCTCGAGTTTTGCGAGATCACACTGTTCAATTCGGTGGATACATTGAAAACAGTGGTTGTTTGCGGCAGCTGGACGCCGACCAGGCGCGTCCGGGTATTCTCCACCTCGTAGATCTTTACATCCAGCAGCACCTCGCTCTTGCCGTCCAGCAGATCGGCCAGGGTTTTGTTAAGCGCCAGAGACTGGCGGCCGGTGCGCGCACCGTCAGGGTACCCAACTCCGGCTGCACCGCCGCTTGCTGGATACCGAGCACGTTTTTGGCCAGGTTGCCCATGTCACTGAACTCAGTCGCGCGTGAGGCCGGGCAGGCGAATGGTTTCGAGCGACAAGCGGTCGTATTTGTCGTGGTTTTCCTTGGTTTCTTTGGCCACCAGGACGCGGACCGGATCGAGCGGCACCATGAAGGAATTGGTCGTCAGGCTCAGCAGGTGTGCGGCCTGGGCAAAGTCCACGTCGTCGGCGTCAAAGCGGATGGTCTTGGTGGCCAGGGAACCATCGTCCACCATGCTGAGTCCGTAGGCTTCGATCACCCGTCGCAGCACCTCCTGCTCCGTGCTCCGGAAGTGAAAGCTTTGTTTTCCCGGTTTAGGCGTCAGTTCGATGGCGGGAGCGAAGGTCGCGGTAACGGTATCGGGGGGCAGTCCGGCGAGGTTTGCCAGGTCATCGACATGCTGGGCGACCTCCTGGTTCTTGGGGTCCAGCGCCAGGGCTTCGGCGAGCTTGGCCCGAGCCACCTCAGGTTGGCCCAGGAGGCGGGCCTTATCCGCATCCTGTATCAGTTTGGTGACGCTGTGCTGGCGTGCGATTTGCAAGTCGAGCGCGTAATCGGGGTTAGAGGGATCCGCCTTCGCCGCCTTTGCGAAAGCCTTCTCCGCCGCGTCCACATCCCCCTTTTCCATGGCGCGCACGCCCTGCACGTAGAACTTCTCCGCCGTCCGCGTCTGCCGAGGGATGGTGCGGGCGGGTGCCGCCGCAGGACTGCTGCGCATAGCCCGCAAGGAGAGCGAGCTAGGCACCAGGCGGCAAGCAAGCGGACTAAACGCATGAATTTATCCTAGGGGCGGCCAATCAGTGGGCAAGTTACCAGGGCCCAATGTGGGTCGAATTCCCGGCCTGATCCGTAACAAAGACGGGTGCCTCCATGTCGCTACGGTTTCGGATGTGGGATGCCACCTGTCTCACATGTCACTCTCCGGCTAGCAGGTCTAGGTGACATGGTCATCCTAGACCCTGTACACGCAGGGAGTGAGGTTTGTGGAATCCCAGATCTGCAATTCGGGCAGACCTGGGGCACCCGTCTTACGTTCGGATACGGGAGGCCACAGCAGGGCCTGCAGGGTAGGCTGGTGCAGACCTCGGGATGGTGCTCGAAGCAAGGTCATGATAGGAAAAGACTCCTGTAGCCACGGCAATAGTGGGCAGCCCATTGGCCTTGGCCGCGGCAATATCCGATGGCGTGTCGCCGACCACGCATACTTTGACATGGGCGCCGGCAAGCTTCCGCGCTTCAGCGAGCGCATTGGCAATCATGTCGGAGCGCAGAGCATGGCGATCGCTGAACCCGCCGAAACTGAACCAGTCGCGTAGTCCGGCGATCTCGATCTTCAACCATCCGATTTGTTCCAGGTTGCCGGTGGCCACGCCCAGAAGCTTGCCCCGGCTCTTGAGATACGCCAACATGGACAAGACGCCGGGCATCACGGTTACGCTCATGTGCTCCCGCCGTTCCAGGACGTCTGCCCGCATGCGCACCAGAATTTCTTCCAGACGCGGCTGCCATACCTCATCGGCGATGGCCGCGTGGCGAAATGCGTCGCGCAGGATACCGGTATCGGTGCTGCCGTGCACCGGCAACGCCGTCAATCGAGAGCGGATGTCCCATCACCGCTTCTACGCTCGAGGAGAAGGCGTCGGTGTGCACGCCGCCTTGGGCGTGCAGCAGGGTGCCGTCAATGTCGAAGAGATAGGCATCGCAGTCGTCCCAGCGAAATCCATCGCGGACGGTCGACGAGGCCCTTCACGGCCACTATAGTTGCGCACCGTCTGCTTGTTCTCAAAGACAGGGCGTTCGGCGCGTGGCGGACGCTTGAGTCCACTGCGAATTTGTTCCGGATCGAGTTTCAGTTCCGCGATGGTGCGGCGAAGCGTGTTGCGGTGCATGCTCAGCTCCCGCGCCGCTTTGCACTGGTTTCCCCTGTGATGCGACAACACTTCCAGAATGAAGCGCCGTTTGAACTCGCGCACTGCCTCGTCATAATGAATGCCGCCGGCGTGCATTTGCGTCACAAGACTATCCAGCTCACGTTTCACGAAAACCTCTTTCTTTTTCCTACCCGCTCGACTGCCGGGTTTGTGTTTGTCTCGAAATGAATTTCCGAACTCGGTTTCAACCAATTGGGTTGCGCCATGCGAAGCGCTTGCTAAGCCCTGACGGATTTCTTCCCCTAGAGCAAACGGTACAACCTGTGAGCCGCCATGGGCCGCGGTCAAAAAGACCGGAGCCAGCCGGGAGCTACCCAACCAATCCTGCCGGGGCAAAAATGCCACAATGCCCATCAGGACCAGCGTGACCACGATACAACCCTCAACCAGCCCAACGACTGCCCCCAGCAGTCGATCTACAATACCCAAGCCCACTCCGCGAAACAAGCCGCGAAGCAAACGACCCACCATGCCCGCCAACAACATCACCAACAGCGCAATCAGCAGGAACGCAATCAAGTTCGCGGCCTCGCGGTTGTGCACCACGCGCAGAACCCAGGGTGCGAATCCTCCGTAGTTTGCCGCAGCGATGAAGAGCCCAACAATGACACCGGCCAGGGAGAAAGACTTCGACAAAAAAACCCTTCACAAAAGCAGACACCACAGAAACTACCAGCACAATCACGATCAGCAGGTCGGCCAAGTTCATCTCGTTCCAAGTCTCCTAAATGCGCGGGGCCGGTCAGCAAATGTAACGCCTGCTCATATTTTTCCTGCGTCTGGCGTACTACGTTGTCCGGAAGCTCCGGCGCGGGCGGCTGCTTATTCCAACCCACTGCTTCCAGATAGTCGCGCACAAATTGTTTGTCGAACGACGGCTGCGCCGCTCCGGGGCGGTAACCTTCGCTGGGCCAGTAGCGAGACGAGTCGGGCGTCAACACCTCGTCGGCCAGCACGATGCCTTTCGCCGTCAGTCCAAACTCAAACTTGGTGTCGGCAAGAATCAGACCCCGCTCGAGGTGCATGAGCGGCCGCCTTGGCATAGATCGCGAGGCTTAGCCGGCGCAGGTCCTCGGCATGGTTACCGCCGACGCGCGCCGCCATCTGGTCGAAAGAAATATTTTCGTCGTGCTCGCCGCTCATGCTCTTGGTCGCAGGAGTGAAAATCGGTTCCGGCAAACGCTCCGATTCGCGCAAACCCGGCGGCAGAGCGATGCCGCAGATTTTTCCGGTCCGCGTGTAGTCCTTCCAGCCGGAGCCGGAAAGGTATCCCCGGACCACACACTCAGCGGGAAACATGCGGGCGCGGTTCACCAGCATGGACCGGTCCCGCAACTCACTTTCGTAAGGCCTCAACTGCGCGGGATATTTCTCTACATCCGCCGTAACCAGATGATTGGGAACGAGGTCGCTGAGGTAGTCGAACCAGAAGAGGGAAATTTGCGTCAGTACGCGGCCCTTGCCGGGTATTCCCGTGGCCAGCACATAATCGAAAGCGGAGATTCGATCCGTGGCTACCAGCAGCAGAAGATCGCCCACCGCATACAGATCGCGAACCTTACCCCGCGCATACAGTTGCAGGTCTTCGAATTCGGTTGCGATGAGCGTCGGCAAAGGTTCCGCCTCGGGAGAGGAATGACTTTCCGATTGTCCGAGGTGCCGACCGCTTTGTCAACGCAGGAAAACTGCGAGCTCGCCCGGGGCGCGCGCAGAACTCATGAAGGACAATCGACTGTCAAGCGCAGAATGCCGTCACGCCGTCGCCAATCGACGCTCCTGCGCCCGTTCCCGGGTGCGGTTGTGGATTGCTTCTTCTCCACCCAGGCGCACTGAGACCAGCTTGGAGACTCCCGGCTCCTGCATGGTTACGCCATAAATCAGGTCCGCCGCGGTCATCATGCGTTTGGAGTGGGTAACCAGCAGGAATTGCGTTTCGGTGCTCATGCTCTTGAGCATCTCCGCCAGTCTGCCCACGTTGGTCTCATCGAGCGGAGCATCGACTTCGTCCAAAACGCAAAACGGGCTGGGTGCATATTCGAAAATGCCCACCAGCAGCGCGAGCGCGGTGAGCGCTTTTTCACCACCCGAAAGCAGCAACACGTTTTGCAGCTTCTTACCCGGAGGCGAGGCCACGATGTCGATGCCGCTTTCCGCCGTGTTCTCTTCATCCGTCAAGCGCATGAAGCCCTGACCGCCTCCGAAGAGACTGGTGAAGGTCCTGGAGAAGTTCTGGTTGATGCGGGCGAAGGCCTCGTCGAACTTCTGCCGTGTAATCTGATCGATTTCGCGGATGGTCGATTGCGTATTCTCAATCGCATCGATCAGGTCTTTACGCTGGGTTTCGAGGAAGCCGTGGCGGTCCGCCGTCTCCTGGTACTCTTCGAGCGCCATCATGTTGACCGGCCCCATGGCTTCGAGCTTCTGCTTCAGCCCGCGGCAAGCCTCGTCCTCTTCCGCCAGCGCCTCGCCTTCCAGGCGGGGTACATCCTGCTGCTGACGAAGTTCAGAGGCTTCGATTCCCAGGTCGCTGACACAGGCCGCTTCCATGTACTCGAGCTCCACTGCCAGCTTCGCCGAGTGTGCGCTGCGGGTGCTGCGTGCCTCGCGGAAGGCATCCATCTCCGCGCGCAGAGCCTTCAGGTTCTGCTCCAGGTCTTTCAATTGCTCGCGCAGCAGCCTGGCCTCTTCCGTCGATTGCGCCGCTTCTTCCAGAGCGCTTCTGCGCACTTCGGTCAGGCGCTCGCGCTCCACCGCCAGTTGTTCGTTCTCGCGGGTGCGCTGCTGTTCTTCCGCGGTGGCGGAGGCCAACTGCTGCTCCAGTTGGTTGACCCGCCGTTCCAGGTCGCCGTACATGCGATCGATGCGGGTGAAGGCCGCTTCCGCGCCCCGGCTGCGCTCTTCCAACCCCGCCAGCACTGCGGCGACACGTTGCTGCCTGCTGCTGCGCCTGCTCGCGCTGGCGGCGCAACTCCTCCATGCTCTGCTGCAGCTCGTTGACCTTGATCTCCGCCGCCGCATGTTCGGCTTCGAGGCGCGCAGCCTCTTCACGCTTGTCTTCGATCGCCGCCTGGCGCACGCCGCGCAGGTCTTTGTTGCGCTCGCTCTGCACCATCCAGTCATCCAGGCGCCGCTCCAGCCTGGCCACTTCCGCTTCCATCTGCCGCAGCGCCGCGCTCTGGTTGGCGCTTTCCCGCTCCGCAGTGCGCCGCTCTTCGCTGATTCTTTCCGATTGGGCTGCCAACTCGCTCAACAGCCGGGCCAGCGAAGCCGCGGTGATTTCTGCACGGCCCAGCTCGGCTTCGACCAGGTCCAGTCTCTTCTGCGTCTCGCGCAACTCGCCCTTCAACGCCAGCGGACCCTCGGCTCTGGGCTTACCGCCGGTGACGGTGACGTTGTGAAAGCACTCGCCGGATGGGGCAAGGAAGAACGCGTTGGGGTTTTCCAGCGCCAGCGATCTTGGCCAGCTCCGCATCGGGAGTCACGAAACCATCGCGCAGCTTGGGCAGAATCACTTCGAGCGATCGGCCAAAGCCATCGAGCACCCGGATGCAGTCTTTCAGCCGTTTCACGCCGACGCTGCTGTGCTGCCGCGTCGAGGGCGTCTCCGGCAAAAGAGAACTTGGCCTGGGAATCGTCGGGATGAACCAGAAACGTAGCCCGCCCATCGACATCGCTCTTCAGCAGGCGCATGCCTTCATGCGCGGCATCCCAGCTCTTGACCACGATGTAGTTCAGCTCATCGCGCAAAAAAGAATCAACCACGGTTTCGTATTCGCCGCTGACTTCAAGAAAGTCCGCCAGCGTGCCCACCGGAGCCAGGCCGCCGCCCAGGGAATTCGACTTCAGCAGCTTGCGCACCGTGTCGGTGGAATAGCTGTGCTCGCGGATGAGCGACTGCAGCGAGTTGCGCCGCCCGGTCAGCGTAGCCATTTCGGCGCGCAAGCGGTCACCGTCGAGTTTGGTGGCGCTCTCTTCGCTGCGCCGCGTCTCGGTCTCCGCCCGCAGGGCGGCCAGCTCGGATTCGAGACGCTGCAGCTGCTCGGTGACGGACTCGAACTTGAGCGAAGCCTGTCCGCGCTCTGAGCCCAGCGATGCCAGCTCCGCTGCTGGCGGCGTGGATCTCCCCGGCCAGCCGCTCCGCATCCTGCTCCAGCGCGGTCAAAGACTCTTCCGCATGCATGGTCTGGTTGCGCGCATGCCCGGCCTGGGTGAGCAGTTGCATGGCGTAGCGGCGTGCGGCTTCCAGCCGCTGTTCCGCTCCGTTGACGGCTTCGGCCGCCTCCCGCGCTTGTGCCTGGCGCAACCTTGACTCTTCCCGAACGCCGGCAGCCTCGGCCGCGGCTGTCTCCAGAAACGAACGGTGCGACTCGCGTTCGACGATCAATCCCTGCAAGTGAAGCCGTGCCTGCTCCAGTTCCGCCGAACCGGCCGCGGCGCGGGTGCTGCAGTTCGGCGATCCGCTCCTGGTTGGATATTTCCCGCGTGGTCGCGCGCTCCAGGTCCACCGAAGCCTGGTTGGCTCGCGCGTTGGCGTCTTTCGCGCTCGAATCCAACTGATAGCCGCGCGCCATGCCGGAGGAGTACTCACCCTCGAGCGCGCTCACCTGCTCGGCGCCTTGCTCGATCTGCGTTCCCAGCTCGGCGATCTCTACCGTCAGCGCTGCCTGCTCGCTATCCATCTGCGTGATCCGGCTGGCCAGCACCACGCGCAGCCGGGCGCGCATTTCGTCCCGCAGCGCGGCGTAGCGCTCAGCCTTTGCCGCCTGCCGCTTGAGCGAGCCCATCTGCCGCGTGACTTCTTCGAAGATGTCGTCGACCCGCGCCAGGTTCTGTTTGGCCTGTTCCAGGCGAAGCTCGGAAAGCCGCTTTCTGGTTTTGAAACGAGTGATCCCCGCCGCCTCTTCGATAATCGCGCGCCGGTCATGAGGCTTGGAACTAAGCAGCTGCCCAATGCGCTCCTGCTCGATGATGGCGTAGGATTCCGGGCCGAGGCCGGTGCCCATGAAGATGTCCTGGATATCGCGCAGGCGGCAAAGCTTGCCGTTGAGCAGGTATTCGCTCTCGCCGGTGCGAAACAGGCGGCGGGTGACAACGATCTCGCCCTGCCGGCGCCGCGCGCTGGAAGCGCCGGCGGCGAATCTTCAGCACCACCGGATTCTCGCGTCCTGGCTGATTCTGCTGGTCGGGAGCTTCGCTGCCGTGCGGGCTGGCCTGCTTCGATGACCGTCTAACCTTCTATGGAACCAGGCTGTACCTCGGCGATGATCTCTTCTGTCTCCGCGGCCCGCTCGGCCCGGATCTTCTCTTCGTCCCAGTCAACTCTCGGGCACGGCATCCTCGGCCGCTTCCGGCGAATCAAGCAAGGGGCCTTCTGTATACGCCTCGGGATCGATAAGGGAAAGAGAAACTTCGGCCATGCCCAGGGATTTGCGCTCCCGGGTTCCGGCAAAAATAACGTCTTCCATCTTGGCCCCGCGGAGGCTCTTGGCCGATTGTTCGCCCAGCACCCAGCTCACCGCGTCGAGAATGTTCGATTTGCCGCAGCCATTAGGACCCACCACGACCGCGATCCCCTGACCCGGGAGAGTCACCTCCGTGCGATCACAGAAAGACTTGAACCCCAGCATCTGGATCTTCTTAAGCTTCAGCATGGACGTGTTCCTTTGGCCTTAGAAATGACTCTAGCGATCGCATTCTCCTGAAGCAACATGGAGACCCCAACATGTTGTGGATAAACCGTACACAACCCAATGCATGGTACGCTGTCTTGATCCTGAAACGCCCGGTCGCGTTGCGGACTGTAGCGTTTCCTGAAATGACACACATTAGAGGCTAGACCGGCACCGGGAACGTTACAAGTAACGTTCGGGGCACATGGTTACACCAGCATTGCATGTTTTACTTTGCAAGTAGCTGATAATAATAGCATTGCAGCCTTCTGGACCCTTCCCTGCCACAAATCGAGGGAAGTTAGGGGAGCCATGAGCGGGAACAGCCGCAGAGGCGACCGGGAACTGTACGGGTGCCCCATGTTCGCACCAGCGTACGTGGGCCGAAAAAGACGGCGAAGCCCATCCACAGCTTATACTCCTTTAGGGAAAGCATTCGAACAAGTCATCATCGGCCCACTCAAGCCACTACTCTCAATGGAAGCGGCCCTACCCTTTGTCATCCCGACCGGAGCGTACCCGGATTTCCTGCCACGCAGCGCCGGACAAGGACGCGTATGCGCCTTTCCGTAAAGAAAGGCGCATGAAGTTCACCAACGCCATCAAGTTCCACAGGAAATCCGGGGGAGCGTAGTGGAGGGATCTGCGGTTCACCGGACCTCTCCCGGAATATTTTTCGACATTGACCTAGGGCTTCATTGTAGGCCGCAGCAGAACTTCGCTGACAAAAGAGGTCGGCGCCTGGGTCACCAGCATGGCCACCACCTGGGCGACGTCGTCGGGCTGGACCATCCGGGTACGATCCTTGGTACTGCCGACCGCCAAAATGCGTGTTGACCGAACCTGGCGCGATGACCGAGACGCGCACGTTGTATTGCCGTAATTCTTCCGCGACGGAATAGGTCAGCCCATTCAGTCCCCATTTCGAGGCGGAATAGGCGGCTCCCTCCGGCAGAATATTTTTTCCTGCGAGCGACGAGATATTGATGATATGGCCAGACTTGGCCGCGATCATCATCGGGCCAAACGACCGGATCATCAGGTAGGGTGCTCGCAGGTTGGTATGCATCATCTGGTCCCACTCTTCGACCGGCAGCTCGATGAGTGGTTTGCGCAGCACACCGACGCCGGCATTGTTCACCAGAATGTCACATCGGCCATGTTCCTACGCCGACCCGCTCCCCGAAAGCCGCGACGGCTTTCTCGTCTGTCAAGTCGCAGGGCAGCACGAAGGCTTTTCCGCCGCGCTTGCTCGATGTCTGCTTTGACCTGCGCCAAGCGGGCCTGGTCGCGGGCGGTGAGCACCACGGCGGCGCCCATGCGCGCGAGCTTCAGGGCGATGGCCTCGCCGATGCCGCGCGCCGCGCCGGTGACCACCGCTACCTGGTTGCTTAATGGAGCTATCGGATCAACTGCACTTTGTTTTTCCAGCATGATCTCCTCCTTCGCGTGATTCGATGCTTTCGCACTTAGCGATTCGTTTACTTGTCAGAAGCGACAACGGTTTCTATAATCCTTCCACAGCTCATCGAAAGACTCTGATTTCCTCCATGAGGGTCTAAACCATCGGGCGAAGGATCAAGATCAAAGCGTTTAGCTCAGATACGAGTTTTCCGGCTGGCATCCCATCAAAGGTGAGAGACTTTCGGCTGTATCGTAATGATTGCTGATCCCTGCATTTCCCTGATTCCCGCATCTCCTAGGAGCGTTGCATGAAGAAGTTCGTCCTTGCTTCCTTGTTGGCCTTGGCCACCATCCTTCCGGGCAGCGTTTCTATGGTCCATGGCCAAGCCGCTCAACCCGGTCAGCTCACCATCAAAGATCCCCAGGAATACAACGATTACACCAACGCCGTGGGGCAATCCACGCCGGCTGCAAAGGCAGCGGCGATCGAGGCGTTTTTGACCAAGTATCCCAACTCTGTGGTCAAGAACGACCTGCTGGAAGTGCTCATGGCCACCTACCAGCAAACGGGCGACGTGCCCAAGACGTTGGCCACCGCGGACCGGCTGCTCGCGGTCGACCCGGGCAACCTGCGCGCCTTGGCCATTTCGGTGTTACTTAAAAGATCTCAGGCTGCTACCAAGACCAATCCGGCCGAAGCTCAGCCTATTTCGACAAGGCAGCCGCTCAAGCCCAGACCGGCCTCAGCGCCACCAAGTCGGCGAATATGTCGGACGCCGACTTCCAGAAATTGAAGGCTGCCACCGCACCTATCTTCGATGGCGCGATCGCCCCCGATGACGCAAACAAGAAGGACTTCGCCGGCGCCATCGCGGCCTTCACCAACGAGCTGAAAGCCTACCCCGACCCGGCGCAGACGCAGTCCGGTCCTGGACTCAATGACACCTACCTTCTGGGACAGGCCTATGCGCAGCAGACCCCGCCCGACCTCAAGAACGCGGCATGGTTCCTGACCCGAGCGGCTCAGTTCGCTCCTCCGCAGGCCAAGCCGCAGATCGAAAAGGCCGCTGAGTACTTCTACAACAAGTACCACGGCAGTATGGACGGCTATCCTGCGGTCCAGACCCTGGCGCAGACCAACCTCTTTCCGCCGGCGGAATATAACCCCACTCCGGCTCCGCCGCCGCCATCGCCCGCCGACCTTGCTGCGCAGACCGTCGCCTCGACTCCGGATCTCAAGACGCTTAGCCTTTCCGATCAGGAATTCATCCTCTTCAACGGCAAGCCGGAGGACGCGCAGAAGGTTTGGGATGTGCTGAAGGGACGCCGGGTCCAGGTGCCGGGCGTCGGTTATCTCGGCAACGCCTGAGTCCGTTCAGCTTGCGGTCACGGAAGACAACAAGCAGAGCAAGAAGGCGGACTTCACCATCAATATGAAGACTCCGCTCAAGAGCGTTCCCGCCATCGGCGCGACCGTCACCTACGAAGGCACGTTCGATTCCTACACCGCTAACCCGCCGATGATCACTCTCATCGACGGCGAACCACCGGCAAAGGCGCCCGCAGCTCATCGCCGCGCCGCCCACTAAGCCGCAAAGCAGGAAGGGGCAGCCCCAAACCGGGGCTGCCCCTTCTAAATCCGGCTCACGTATCAAAAGAAGTTCAGCATCGATAACCGGGACGGAACCCCGCTCAACCGCATGGTAGAGTGAGGGAGTTGATGCCGCCCGTCATCCCCAAATCCTGGCCCATTCTCCGGCCTCTGCTGCTCGCCAGTCTTGCCCTCTTGACTCTTCCGGCATTCGCGCAGGCGCCCAACCGGGATCTCTTTCCCGGGATCACTCCAGTTCCCATTGGAACTACGCCGCTCGCCGCTCCGCCCACCGTGGTCTCGCTCGAGCATCTCGACCAGGCGCAAATGAGCGAGGCGGATTACGAGGTAGTCTCCAACCTGAGTCCTGAGCTCTCCAAGCAAGCCGCGCTGGCGAATTTCGACATCAGCAATCCTGCGTGGCATTTCCAGCAAATCGTGTGCCCGGCATTCCCGGATTACGTCTTCCTGTCCTTCACTCACGGCCCGGATGAGAGCGGCTCTTCCCGTTTCGGGGCCGTGCTGCCGCGCAACAACGCCCAGGTGCGCGTCGTCTCCACGTATGCCCATGGTCTTTTGCCCTTTGAAGCCTCCTGGAACAGGCCAGGCACCTTTGAAGTCTTCAACGGCATGCTGCGCGAGGAGCGTGGGGAGGTTCCTCTAAGCCATGCGCCGAACTGGCTGCACGATCGCTGTCTGCTATGCGGAGCTCAGCGGATATCCGGTTCAGGTGCTCAACACTATTCCGCTGCCCGACCAGACGCTGGACATGCTTCGCCTGGACGCGAACCGGCCGCAGATGGTGATAGCCGCCGATCAGAGTGCGGATGTCACCTTCAGTGACGTCTCCCGGCCGACCATCACCACCAATTGGACGCTCCATTTCGATCGCCACGGCCAGATCACATCCGCCAGCCGGAGCCTGGCGCGCCAGCCTGCCAAAATCGCACTCAAGCCCTAGGGGAATCTTGACCTGCCACGAACCCGGGTGCCTCTGACGAAGGGCACGGCTTCAGCCGTGCCGTACAACGTCATAGGGGCTACGCGGCTTTAGCCGCTGGGGTACGTTTTTGTGACTTGCCGCCCGAAATCTCCCTTTGTTCGGCCTGCAACGAAACTGAAATACGGCTATTGAAATAGCTCGACACGAACCTTGGGAAAAAACCGTACCTCAGGGGCTAAAGCCCTATCTCCACAAGCCCGGGTGCGGCACGGCTTAAGCCGTGCCCTTCGTTCAGAGAATTTTTCCGCCGCACCCCGGCGTTTACTCGCCTAACATCAGGCGCTGGATCGACCGCGCCCGGCCGGTGGCGCCGTCACACTCCACTAACGCCGCGCACATACGGGGATCGCCTTTGGCCGCTTCGAATTTACCCGGCATCCCGGTCAGGAAGCGGTTGATGATCTGCTCTTTTTCCACCCCGATGACGCTGTCGAAGGGTCCGCTCATTCCCACATCGGTCTGGTAGGCCGTGCCTCCCGGGCAATACGCGCTCGTCGGCGGTGGGTACGTGCGTGTGGGTTCCGATTACCGCGGTAACCCTTCCGTCAAGGTACCAGCCAAGCGCAACCTTCTCTGAAGTGGCTTCCGCATGAAAATCCACCAGGATCACTTTCGCCTTGTATTTTCTGCAGCAGGGAATCCGCCACCCGGAAGGGATCTTCCAGGCTGGCCATGAAGATCCGGCCCTGCAGATCGATCACCGCGTAGGTCTGTCCCGAGGGCAACTCCCCCTCGTAAAACCCATATCCCGGGGTTCCGGCGACGTAGTTGGCCGGGCGCAGCACCCGCCGGGGACGATCATGGCTATCCGCGGGCACGGACTGCATATATTCGATAATTTCCCGTTTGTCCCAGACATGGTTGCCGGTGGTGAGGACGTGCGCCCCCTGGTCGAAGAGCTCGTCGGCGATCCCCGCGAGTTACGCCAAATCCCCCGGCCGCGTTTTCCGCGTTTACCACCACCAGGTCCACCCCCCGCTGCTCGATCAGGGGGCCAAGGTGTTCGCCTACGATACGCCGTCCGGCCTGGCCAAATACGTCACCGACAAAGAGAATACGCAAAAACCATCCTCCCTTTGGCGTAATTGGCAAATGATCCTGCGACGAGTACGAAATTGGGCTGGAAATGATCATGGTTACCTATTAGTGGGTCTGCAACCTTGGAAGTGACTAACGTGCCGTCACAGGGTCATGCCGTTTTTGGCTCAGTTATGGTAGCGTTCGGGGATGGCCGTCAACTGTAGATTTGCTACCGGTGTTCATGTGCTGGTTCTGCTCGCTTCGGAGCCGGACACGCTGCAAACTTCAACCGATATTGCGCTCAAGCTGGACACCAACCCAGTCGTTGTTCGCCGTGTCCTTGCCTCTCTTCAGCAGGCGAAGCTGATTGAAAGTCAGAAGGGGCCCACGGGTGGTTCAAGACTCCTGAAATCTCCTAAGGCTATCTCTCTGGCGGATGTTTACAAGGCAGTAGAGACCGGGTCGCTGTTCCATACTCCCAATGTCCGCGCTGCCGCGGCTTTGCGAGTCAACGCCTCGCTCGAAAAAATCTTCTCCGGCTCCATGATAGCGCTGCTGGATGAGTTTGAGAAAACGAGCCTGAGCCAGGTGCTGAAGCGGGTCGGTAAACAGACAGGCAGAAAATAGAGCCGGCTTGGCTGTTCGGTTGGCCACTCTCCTCGTCGCGGGGAGAGGGCGCCGTGCTTTCACTCCCCGCCGCCCCGGCTCCTGATTGGGAGCGCAGGAGAGGGAACAGGATCACGTCGCGAATCGACTTGGCCCCGGTCAGCACCATGGTCAGCCGGTCGATGCCGATGCCTTCGCCGGCCGTCGGCGGCAGCCCGTAGGCCAGGGCGCGCACGTAGTCTTCATCCATCGCGTGGGCTTCTGTGTCCCCCCGCTCCCGCTCCGCCAGTTGCTGCTCGAAACGTTTGCGCTGCTCTTCCGGATCGTTCAACTCACTAAAGGCATTCCCCAGCTCGAACCCCCCATATAAAACTCAAACCGCTCCACCCAATCCGGTTCGTCCGGCTTGTTTTTGGAAAGCGGGGAAACCGCAACGGGGAAGTCGTAGATGATGGTGGGCTGAATGAGGTGGTCCTCGGCCACCGCTTCGAAGATGCCGGCGATCGTCTTTCCCGCCGGTTGACCGGGCTTGTACTCGAGAGAGATTCTGGCCTCTCGTACTCTGTGCGCCATCTGCTCCACGGCAGTGATCGCTTGAAAAGTCTTCGAGCGACGGCTTGGCTCCCGCGGCCTCCGGCCAGAACTCGAGGATGGCCTCGCGCATGGAGAAGCGCCGCCACTGTGACAGATCGATTTCGTGGCCGGCGAAATTGGTCACCGTGGTGCCGTTCACCTCCAGTCGCCACCTGCATGATGAGCTCCTGGGTCAGTTGCATCAGGTCATGATAGTTGGCGTAGGCCTGGTAGAACTCGAGCATGGTGAACTCGGGATTGTGCTGGGTCGAAACACCTTCGTTACGAAAGTTGCGGTTGATCTCGTAAACGCGGTCCAGGCCGCCCACCACCAGCCGCTTGAGATAAAGCTCAGGCGCGATGCGCAGGTAGAGCGGAAGATCCAGCGCATTATGGTGGGTGCGAAAGGGCCTGGCGGCGGCTCCTCCGGCGATGGGCTGCATCATGGGGGTCTCCACTTCGATGTACCCGCGCTGATCGAAAAAAGAGCGAATCGCCTTGAGCACCTGGGCACGCTTGACGAAGACCGCGCGCACATCGGTGTTCATGAACAGGTCAACGTAACGCTGCCGGTAGCGAAGTTCTACGTCGGCCAGGCCGTGATACTTCTCCGGCAAGGCCAGCATGGCCTTGGCCAGGAAGGTGATCTTTTCGACGTGGATGGTCAGCTCGCCGGTGCGGGTGCGGAATACGTAGCCGGAAACCCCGATGTGGTCCCCCAGGTCGAGCAGCTTATAGAGCTGAAAGCCCTGCTCTCCTACCGCATCCAGGCGAACGTAGATTTGCAGCCGCTCGCCGCCCTGTTGCAGTTGGGCAAAACCAGCCTTGCCTTGCGCGCGAATGGCCATGATGCGCCCGGCGACCGTGACCATCGTCCGCTGCGCGTCCAACACTTCCGGCGGGATGTCGTCGAATTGCCGGCGCACTTCCGCAAGCGTGTGCGAAGTGACAAACTGGTTAGGATAGGTTTGCTGGCCGAGCTCGGAAATCTGGCGCAGCTTGTCCTGGCGGAGCGCAAAGAGATTGCACTCGAATTCCGACTCAAACAATGGGTGCCTCTCCCGCGTATTATAACTGCCGGGGATAAGGTCCAGAGTCCATGGGTAAAGCCCGATCCATCAAGAGAACCAGCGCAAAAGACAGAGCGCTTCAGTCCCTGGTGCGCGTGGAAAGCCTGATTCAACTAGGCCTGTTGTTGCCTGCCTCACTGGTGATCGGGTGGGCCATCGGTCTGGCCCTTGATCATTGGTTAAATCAGCACTGGATGAACATTGCCGGCCTGATCTTTGGCGCCATTGCAGGATTTGTGCAGACCATTCGCATCGTTCTATCCCATAGCAAGGAATAAATGGAATTCAGCGATCAGGATCTGCGGGACGTCATGAACCGGGCGCTGCGCAGCGTACTCATCGCCATCGTGGTAGGGATTCCCATTATTTGGGTCGCATGGGGTTGGCGCTCCATGTTGTTGTTTCTGGTCGGAGGCGTCATCGCCGCCACGGGAATTCTGGAGTGGCGGCAGCTCATGGCCGCGGTTCTCGTTCGCCTGGATACAGACCAGCACTGAGACGCGGGGCACACCCCGCCCGATGGGCCCGGTTTTGTTCTGGTTTTTTGTCCGCCTCGTAGCCGCCGCCGGCGTGCTTTATGTTAGCCTGAGGAGTTTGGACGGCAAGGTGGCGGCCCTGTTATCGGCATCGCCCTGGCGCTCGTCGCCCTGTTCATCGAGGCACTTCGGCTGTTCCGCGGCTGGTCCGCATGAGGCTCGATCCACCGGTATGCATGAACTAGACCCTATCACTGCTACGTTAAACAAATACTTCGGGAATCTGGCGACCCAGCTTCTGCACGCTGTGCACGTGCAGCCCTACAATGCCCAGGCTCCCATCACCGAGACGTTTGCTATGGAGCTGCTGGTGCTCGGACTGCTGTTGGTATTTTTCGTGCTGGTGCGCGTTTCCCTGAATGTTGAAAATCCGGGCACCATCCAGCAGATTGCGGAGATGATTCACGGTTTCGTCTCCGGTCAGGCCGAATCGATCATCGGCTACGGGTTCCAGCGCTATGTGATGTTCGCCACCTGCGTGCTGCTTTTTGTGCTCCTCTCGAACCTTCTGGGCATGGTGCCGGGGCTGCTTGCGCCTACCTCGATCGCGACTGTCCCGCTCGGGGTCGCGCTGTGGTGCTGGTTTTATTACCACTACCATGGCATCCGCGAGCAGGGCTTCCGCTACTTCAAGCAATTCATTGGGCCCATCTGGCGGATCTCCCCGATGATGCTGCCGATTGAGTTGATCTCGCATTTGGCGCGCATCCTCTCGCTCACGGTTCGTCTTTATGCCAACATGTTCGCCGGGGAAGAAGTGACGCTGGTTTTCTTCTCCCTGATACCCATCGGCATCCCGATCATCTTTATGGCATTGCATCTTGGGGTGGCGCTGATCCAGGCCTACATTTTTATGCTGCTGACGATGATTTACGTATCCCAGGCAGTAGCGCACGACCACTAGATTTCAGTTTTCGTGCCGGGGGCTATGCTTCCACCCGGTTCGAGCGCCGCAAGCGTGAGGGGGCCAGCACGGTGAGCCTCAACCACCCACTGGCGGCAATTCTTAACGGAAGCAAGGAGAAAGAATGCGCAAACTGCAATATCTATTCATGACGCTGTCGGTCTTATTCCTGGCGACTCCGGCCTTCGCCCAAGCCTCGGGTGACGGCGGCACTGGAGCATGGACTCGTCGCCATCGCAGCCGGTCTTGGGATGGGGATCGCGGCCGGGCTTTGCGGCCTCGGTCAGGGCCGGGCAACCGCTTCGGCAACCGAAGCGCTGGCCCGCAATCCTGGAGCGCGCGCCGGCATTTTGCTGCTGCTCACCCTCGGCTTGGCGTTTATGGAGTCGCTCTCCCTCTTCACGCTGGTCATTATTTTCCTCAAGGTCCAGTACTGATCAGCAGCAGTGCGATTCGAGAAGCGGAAGAGATCAGGCCTGGTTCCTGATCTCTTTCTGCCTTCCGTTCTGCTCAGCAACTGCTCTCAATCGAAGCGCCGCCCTCTCCTTTGTCATCCCGACCGGAGCGCAGCGTAGTGGAGGGATCTGCGGTTTCACTTGCGGGATCCTTAAAACCTGTACCCTTCCGCAAAGTCGGTCCCTGACATGCCTCCTCGCCTGACGTTCTCTGCAATCTCGAAGCAGTTCGGCAGGTACACAGCGCTCCACCCGCTGACGCTGAGCCTCGAGCCGGGAGAGATTCTCGGCTTTCTGGGCCCCAATGGGGCGGGGAAGACCACTGCCATCCATCTCGCCCTGGGCTTTCTTCGGCCCTCCTCGGGAAGCGGATCGCTGCTGGGCAAGCCCTTCGGCGATGCGGAGGCGCGGGCACGGCTTGGCTTTGTGCCCGATGTGCCGGTATTTTTTTCCGAGAGCGGCTTCCGCAGCGTCGAGTTGGCGGCGCGCCTGAACGGGTTCGATGATCCCGCAGCTGGCGAAGGACATTCGTGATCTTCTCGGGGCTGTCGGCCTGCCCAACGACCGGAAAGATGCGCGCCAGTATTCGCGGGGCATGCAGCAGCGGCTGGCTCTGGCCCAGGCATTGATCAACGATCCGGAATTATTGATCCTCGACGAGCCGGCGGCCGCTCTCGATCCGGCAGGAGTGCAGCAGGTGCGGGAGTTGCTGCGCAATGCGCGCCACGCGGGCAAGAGCATTTTCTTTAGCTCCCACCAGCTGACCGAGGTGGAGCAGATCTGCGACCGGATTGCCTTTCTCAATCAGGGCCGCCTGGTGCGCAGTGGGTCGCTGAGGGAATTTCAGAGCGCGTCGGATCGGGTAGAGATTGAGGTGCGCGGTATTACTCTGGCCGAGGCTGACCGCATCTACCCCGGGGCCGCGACTGCCGGTGCCGGTCCTGCTTCGATACGCATCACTGTTCCGCAGCAGGAACAGCGCCGGGTGATCGAGGCGGTATGGAATGCGGGAGGCGAGATTGTGAGCCTGGCGCCGCTGCGGCGCCGGCTGGAGGACCTGTTTCTCGAGTGGAGCGGTGCCATGAACGGCTGGTCCAAGATCTGGCAGATCACGCGCCGCCTGCTGTATCAGAATCGCTGGATCTATCTGTTTCTGATGCTGTGGCCCTTTGGCATGGCGGCGATTCTGCTGGTGCCCGCGGCCAAGCCGGAGACCGACGATGTGCTCTCCATCCTGCACCAGGAGTGCCTCTACGGACTGGGGCTGGTGGCCTTCACCGGGAGTGCTTTGCTGGGCAATGAACAGCGTTCCCGCCGCATCGCCACGGTGCTTTCGCGCGCGGTAAGCCGGCGGCAGTATTTCTTCGCGCTGGTCAGCGCAGCCTGGCTGCCGCTGGCGCTCTACGTAGTCAGTTTTGTGGTCAGCGGAACCGCGCTCCTTGGCTGCCATCGATCGACCGCTGCCTCTTTTGTTCGCCCTGGCGCTGGCACAGCTCGTGCTGGGAATGTGGACGGCGGCGGCGGCTCTCTTTTTCTGCCACCTGGCTCCCCATGATGCTGGCATCCACCGCTTCGTTGGGGTTGCTCGCTTTGCTTGGGCTTCGCGGGCTACCAGTGGCCTGGCTTTGCTCCAGCGCGGCTGCTCTTTACCTTGACCCAGGGAGACCTGGACGCGGCAGCGCGCCTGCTGCGGCATCCCAGCGGTTTCATCCTGATCGTCCTGGGGGCGGCGCTTCTCTTTGCCGCGGGAACCGCAATCTTCGAGCGCCGCGATCTAGGCTTGAAGAGCGACTAGGGCTCTCTCCTACACACGAACCCGGGGTAACAAAGCGTCCTGCGATTGACCTGCCACCAAGCCGGGTGCCCCATATCTCGCACGTTTTTCGCGAGATGTGGGGGGCGACCGTTGGTCGCCCTTTTACAACCTGGACGGGTACCAGTCGGAGTGCAGCGGAATCTCACATCTCCCGAAAAGCTAGTGTGTCATCCGGTCGAGATCCATGTTGAGCAGCAGTACATTCACCCGCTCCTCTCCCAGAAAACCGAACTGCCGTCCCTGCACGTGACGCTGGACCAGATCCTGCACCGTCGCCAACGGCAGGTGGCGGGCGTTCGCCACCCGGGCCGCCTGGAACATCGCCGCGGCGGGAGAGATATCAGGATCAAGGCCCGAACCGGACGCGGTTACCAAATCAATCGGCACCGGCTGGCTCTTGTTCTCCGCTGCATAGTGGGTTACATCACCGTCGATGCGCGTGATCAGCTTCTGGCTGGAGCGGCGTAGTTCGAGGCTCCGGAAGAGGTGGCGTCATAGCCGTTGCCGGCGGCCGAGGGGCGTCCATGAAAATACTGCTCTCCGGTAAAGTTCTGTCCGATCAGCGGCGAGCCTGTGACCTGGCCGTTGGCGACGATCAACTCTCCGTCTGCCTGGCGGCGAAAGCGCCAGCTGCCCGATAGCCGGTGACCGCCAGCGGATAGAGGATGCCGAGCACCACCGTAGTCAGCAGGGTAAAGCGGATGGCGATCTTCAATTCATTGCGCAGCATATCAACTCCGATCAGGACAAGCCCAGCCCGGTTAAACAAATGTCGATCAGTTTGATTCCGATGAAGGGGACGATCACCCCGCCCACTCCATAGACCAGCAGGTTGCGCCGCAAGAGCGCCTGCGCCGATCTGGGTTGATACTTGACCCCGCGCAGAGCCAACGGAATCAGGGCGACAATGATCAACGCATTGAAAATCACCGCGGAAAGAATCGCCGAGTGCGGCGTACTCAGGCGCATGATGTTCAGCTGATTCAGCACTGGAAAGACGCCGGCGAACATGGCCGGGATGATGGCGAAATACTTGGCCACGTCGTTGGCGATGGAGAACGTCGTAAGCGCGCCGCGGGTCATCAGCAACTGTTTGCCGATCTGGACAATTTCAATCAGCTTGGTCGGGTTCGAGTCCAGGTCGACCATGTTGCCGGCTTCCTTGGCCGCCTGGGTGCCGGAGTTCATGGCCACGCCCACGTCCGCCTGGGCCAGCGCCGGGGCATCGTTGGTGCCGTCGCCGGTCATAGCGACCAGTTTTCCCTTGGCCTGTTCACGGCGGATCAGGTCCATCTTGTCTTTGGGTTTTGCTTCGGCCAGAAAGTCATCGACGCCTGCTTCGCGGGCGATCACCGCCGCGGTCAGCGGATTGTCTCCCGTGATCATGATGCTGCGGATCCCCATTGCGCGCAGCCTGGCCAGCCTTTCCTTCAATCCGCCTTTGACAATGTCTTTGAGGTAGATCACACCCAGCGCAGTGGAGTTTTCCGCCACTACCAGCGGAGTGCCACCCATGCCTGCGATCTCTTCCACGCTCTCCCGAACCTTCTGCGGCAGGTTCGATCCCTGTTCGACCAGAAAGCGGGTAATGGCGTCCACCGAGCCTTTGCGGATGACGTGGCCGGCGAAATTGACTCCGGACATGCGGGTCTGCGCGCTGAAGGGAACGAACTCCGCATGCAGAGCGGTGAGATCGCGGCCGCGCAAGCCGAAGTTTTCCTTGGCCAGCACCACGATCGAGCGGCCTTCCGGCGTCTCATCGGAAAAGGAAGAAAGCTGGGCCGCGTCCGCCAGCCGCTCGGGGCTGATGTTCGGGCGCGGGAATGAACTGGGTCGCCTGCCGGTTGCCCAGCGTGATCGTGCCGGTCTTATCCAGCAACAGAGTATCCACGTCGCCCGCCGCTTCGACCGCGCGGCCAGACATGGCGAGCACGTTGTACTGCACCAGGCGGTCCATGCCCGCGATCCCGATCGCGGAGAGCAAGCCCCCGATGGTGGTGGGAATGAGGCAAACCAGCAGCGACACCAGGACAAAGATGGTCTGCGGCGCCTGCGAATAGACGGCGATGGGTTGCAGCGTGGCCACGGCCAGCAGAAAGATGATCGTGAGCCCGGAGAGCAGGATGCTGAGGGCAATTTCATTGGGCGTCTTCTGCCGCTGGGCGCCTTCGACCAGGGCAATCATGCGATCCAGAAACGTCTCTCCGGGATTGGAAGTGATCTTGACCATGATCCAGTCGGAGAGCACCTTCGTTCCTCCGGTGACCGCGGAGCGGTCGCCGCCCGCCTCGCGGATCACCGGCGCGGATTCTCCGGTGATGGCCGACTCGTCCACCGAGGCCACGCCTTCGATGACTTCTCCGTCCCCAGGGATATAGAGGCCGGCCTCGACATAGATAATGTCGCCGGACCGCAGGGCGGCACTGGAAACCTCTTCCCGCGCCGCGTCTTTGCTCTCGCTCTTCAGGCGAATCGGCCATGGTCTCGCCTTTGGCCTTGCGCAGCGTGTCGGCCTGGGCCTTGCCGCGGCCCTCCGCCATAGCTTCGGCGAAATTGGCAAACAGCACCGTGAACCACAGCCACAAGGTGATCTGCAGGTTGAAGGCAAAGCTGCCCTGGTGACTGAACGACCCCTTGTATCAGCAGCACGGTCGTAAGCACGCTGCCGATTTCGACCACCAGCATGACCGGGTTCTTCACCATCAGGCGCGGGTCGAGTTTGCGAAAAGAATCGAACGCCGCCTGGCGCAGGATCGCGGGGTTCCAAAGACTTTGTTTTTCTGCCATATCGTTTCTCCCCTGCGCCGGTTAAAAAGTTTTTCCTGCGTGCAGCAGCAGGTGTTCGAGGATGGGCCCCAGGCTGAGCGCGGGAAAGAACGTCAGTGCGCCGACGATCAGGATCACGCCCACCAGCAGCACGGTGAACAGCGCCGTGTTGACGGGGAATGTCCCGGATGAGGGTGGAACGCTCTTCTTTTGCGCCAGGTTGCCGGCCAGGGCCAGCATGGGAACCATCATGAGAAAGCGGCCCGCCAGCATGTTGAACGCGAGGGTCAGGTTGTACCAGTTGGTGTTGGTCGTAAGGCCGCCGAAGGCGGAACCGTTATTGCCGGCAGTGGATACGTACGCGTAAAGGATCTCGGAAAAGCCGTGCGGTCCATTGTTGTTCAAGCTGGCGAGAGCGGTCGGATAGAGCACTGAGACGGCGGCCAGCACCAGGATCAACAGAGGGAAAGATGAGCACATAAAGCATCGCCAGCTTGACGTCGTAGCTTTCGATTTTCTTGCCCAGGTACTCCGGCGTTCGCCCCACCATCAAGCCGGCGATGAAGACCGAGAGGACGACAAAGATCAACATCCCATAAAGTCCGGAGCCCACTCCGCCGAAGACCACCTCGCCGAGCATGATGTCGACCAGCGGCACCATCCCGCCCAGCGGCATGAAGGAGTCATGCGAGGAGTTGACTGCGCCGCAACTGGTGTCGGTGGTGACGGTGGCGAAGAGCGCGGACTGCGAGATGCCGAAACGTACTTCCTTGCCTTCCATATTGCCGCCGGAGTTGATCAGCGTGGTCTTCTGATCCACGCCATGCAGCAGCGGGTGCGGTTGCGATTCTGCCCAATAACAGACTACGAAGCCGGCGACAAACAGGATGGCCATGGCGGCAAACACCGCCCAGCCGTGGCCGGACGAGCCGGTCATCTTGCCCAGGGTGACGGTCAGCGCCGCGGGGATGAGAAAGATCAATTCGATCTCGATAAAGTTGCTGAAGGGCGTGGGATTTTCAAAGGGGTGTCCGCTGTTGGCGTTGAAAAAGCCGCCGCCGTTGGTGCCCAACTCCTTGATCACCTCTTGTGAGGCCACCGGTCCCTGGGCGATGGTCTGGGTCGCCATGCTGCAGGGTGCTGACGGTGGTGTAGGGCTTTAGGTTCTGGATCACTCCCTGGCCGATCAGCACCGGCGCCACCACCAGGCAGATCGGGAGCAGGATCCAAAGGATGGTGCGCGTGGTATCCACCCAGAAGTTGCCGATGGTGGCGCGATTGCTTGCGCGCGATGCCGCGAACCAGGGCAATGGCGACGGCGATGCCGATGGCCGCGCTGAGAAAGTTGTGATACGCCAGACCCGCCATCTGGGTGAAATAGCTCATGGTGGTCTCTGGCGTGTAGACCTGCCAGTTGGTGTTGGTGGTGAACGATGCCGCGGTGTTGAAGGCGGTGGCTGGGGCTACGCCGGCCAGATGCTGCGGATTCCAGGGCAGCAGGCCCTGCGCGCGTTCGATGATGTAGGTCAGCAGCAGGGACACGAAGCTGAAGATCAGCATGGCGACGGTGTATTGCTGCCAACTCATTTCCTGATCCGCGTGGATGCCGCAGGCGCGGTAAAGAAGCCGCTCGATGGGCCGGAGCACCGGATCGAGAAAGGTCTTTTCCCCTTCGAGCACGCGGGCGATATAGAGGCCCAGGGGCCGCATCAGGAGCAGCAGCACAGCAAAGAACACGACAAACTGCAGCCAACCGTTGGCGGTCATTCTAGAATTTCTCCGGGTACAACAGCGTGATCACCAGGTAGATCAGGGTCGCGACCGTAAGGATCAGCACGATCATCGTGGTATGAGACATGGCGGCCTCTACCTCAACTTCTCGCAGCCGCGAACGTAGAGCAGCGCGACCGCGAAGAAAACGACTGTAAACACAACCATCAGTAGATCCTGCATAGAGCTCTAGTGGACCCGGCCCACTAAGGAGGGTGTAAGCGAGACATAAGGAATTCATAAAGACGGTGCAGCGGAAGCAGTCGTCTTGCGGTCAAACGCAGGCTGCAGCCGTTCTCTCTACGAGCATGACTGCTGACCGAAGCACCCCTCTAGCCCATTGTCATCACCGAGCCGAGGTTTACTGGAGTCAACGCGTGAGCGCTTAGCGTCGAGTGGAACCGCCATCACCGTCTGTCCGACTGGAGTCCGGAGCAGCTGGGTGAGATCGAGCGACGACCGTCCCGCAGAGACGTGAAATTCGATGCAGTCCTGACACCTCGTTTGCTTTCACGTCCGCGAGACGCCGTCCAAGCTGGTTCCGGACTGCACGGGTACTCCAGCCGTCATCGGGCAAATCAATGGGGCCGCATCTTCCACAACAAGTGTCATCCGAACCGCTGATCTCTATTCGGGAACACCCTCAGGCAGAAACCGATACCCGACCCAAGGCTCGGTTTGGATATATTGCCGCGGACCTTCGGCTTCAAGTTTGCGCCGCAGTTGGCCGATAAAAACCCGCAGATACTCCGGCTGATGTGCCGACTGGCCGCCCCAAACCGCCGTCAGCAGGGCGCGATGGGTGAGGGCTTTGCCCGCATTGCGCGCCATGTAAAGCAGCAGATCGAACTCGGTTGGCGTCAGGTGCAGGCTCTTGCCGCCGACGGTCACCGTATGGGCCCCGGCATCGATGACAAAGTCGCCAATCTCGATAGGCGCGTCCACCAGTCCGTTCCGGGGCGCGGCGCAAGTGCGCCCGCACCCGAGCCAGCAACTCCTGAATGCTGAATGGCTTGGTCACGTAGTCGTCGGCGCCCGCATCGAGCGCCTCGACCTTGGATCGTTCCTGATCGCGCACCGACAGCACGATAATGGGGGTCGCCGTCTTGCTGCGTACCCGGCGGCAAAGCTCGACTCCGCTCATGCCCGGCATCATCAGATCGGTCACAATCAGGTCCGGACTCCATTCCTCAAACAGACGAAGGGCTTCTTCCGGATCGTTGGCCGCTCGCACGTCATACCCCTGGGCGGAAAGCGCGGTGCGCAGTACACGCGTGATCTGGGCCTCATCGTCGACTACCAGGACTCGTTCTGCCATCTCCACCCTTTACGATATGATCGCCACTGATGCCTCTCTCCCGGGCTCGGGTGCTCGTCTTTCGTTATCGTGGCGATGACCGCGGCCGCCCTGCTGGTGGTGCTGGTCTATCGCAGAATACTCCATGTAAACCAGACCACCGTCGCCCTCACCTTCCTGGTGATGGTGCAGATGGCGGCGTTTCGCTGGGGACTGGTCTACTCCGTCTGCCTCGCCCTCGGCTGCACGCTCTTGTATAACTATTTTTTTCTTCCTCCGATTGGCAGCTTCACCATCGCCGACCCGCAAAACTGGATCGCGTTGTTTGCCTTTCTGGCATCCGCCATTTTCATCAGCAAGATCTCGGAAAACGAACGCCGGCAGACCGCGATTGAGTGAAGATCGCCGCAGCGAGATGGAGCGGCTCTACGAATTCAGCAACCAGCTTTTAATGGAAGAAAACCTGCACGACGTGGCCAGCCACGCGCCGCGCGTGGTGGCTTCGATCTTTGCTTTCGAAGCCGTCACCCTCTATCTCACCGAAAACGACACCGCTTACTCCTCCGATCCGCGCCGGTCTTTTGTTTCGCTGAGCGAGCTGCGCGCGGCCGCGCGGCTGCCCGACGCTCCGCGGTCCTCGCAGCGATGGGGTGTGCATCGTTCCCCTGGTGCTGGGCATGCGCGCGAGTGGATCGATTGCCATGACAAGAAGGCCAGGCTACTCCGATGGATTGTACGACGCCATCGGCGGCCTGCTGGCGATTGCGCTGGAGCGGGCCGCGGCTCTCGATCGTTTCAGCCGGGTGGAAGCAGCGCGCGAGGGAGAACGCCTGCGCAGCGCATTGCTCGATTCGGTGACCCATGAACTGCGCACCCCGCTGACCGCCATACGCGCCGCGGCGACCAGCCTGTTGTCGCAGCCGTCGCTGGCAGAGAGCCAGCGGCGCGAAATGTTCGCCATTCTCGATGAGGAAAGCGCGCGCCTCGACCGCCTGATCGGGCAGGCAGTGGAAATGGCCCAGCTCGACACCGACGGCATCGAGGTGCGGCTGCAAACCGCAGCCGCCTGCAGGAGGTGATTGACATGGCGCTGGAGGATTGCCACGCCCTGTTGCGCGGGCGTCCGGTGACGGTAGAGCTGCCGCCCGATATGCCCTCCGTACTCGCTCGATAGGGAATTGATCCGCCGCGTGCTCCGCCATCTGCTGGAGAACGCCGCCCGCTACTCTCCCCCGCGGTCGCCGGTGCATATCGCGGCCGCGCTCGAACCAGACCGCCTGCTGGTAAGCATCACCGATCAGGGGCAGGGAATCGATGACGCCGAGCAGGCCTACATCTTCGACAAGTTCTATCGCGGCAGCCGGCACCGCCTTTTGCATGGCACCGGCATGGGCCTGGCCATTGCCAAGGCGATTCTCCGCGCCCACAGCGGGGGAATCGAAGTCGTCAGCCATCGCGGCCAGGGAGCGACCTTTACCTTTTGGGTGCCGCTCAAGCCGGCGATCGCTGGGTCATCTTCGTGATGCAGGCTACAATGAAAGAATTCTTCAAGAGCATCAACAGAAAGCGCGCTGCAGCTTCAGAAAGAAAATTTTTTCACATCCCGCCGTAATCCCGGCGTTCTCTTTGCGTCTGTCTATCGGAAGTCATTGCGGCGAGTAACTTGCACGGTGACATGCCCGCGGGAGACACTGTCCCTCTATGAAAATTGACGTCGCCATGAATAACGTTTCGCGTTTGAGCGTCTAACGGATAACTAGTGGTTGGCCGTTGAAGAACTGTGAACCTGGAGCTCCGGCGGTCGGAGCTCCGACCCCTAGGAGAAAGCCCTTTGCGCAAATTCTGCAGTATTCTCTCTGTGCCTTTACTGCTGATGCTTGGTCTGAGTGCTCTCTCGCCAGTATCCCAGGCCCAGATCGTTCTTCAGGATCGGATTACCCAGCCAATCGATAGCTCCAGTATGGCGGCCTTGACTGGAAGCGTGCACCCCATGGCGAAAGCCGAATTTGATCAGGGATTGGCTGACAATTCCAAAGTCATTCAGGGCATGACCATCAACTTCAAGCGCACCGCCGCGCAGGAAGCCAGCTTACAGGCTCTGCTGCAGGCGCAGCAGGATCCTGCTTCACCCAGCTATCACAAATGGCTAACGCCGGCACAGTTTGGAGAGCAGTTCGGCGATGAGCTCGGCGGATCTGGACAAGGTCTCGGCGTGGTTGCAGCAAGAGGGTTTCACCGTCACTTCGGTCTCGCAAAGCAACAATTCCATTTTGTTCAGCGGCTACATCGCCACCGTGGAAAGAGCCTTCCAGACGCAAATTCATAACTACAGCGTGAATGGCGAAACCCATTTTGCCAACGCGACCCAGATCTCGATTCCCAGCGCCTTTGCCGGCAGCCGTGGGCGCCGTTCGCGGTCTCGACTGACTTCCGCTTGAAGCCCAGAGTAAAGTTCGCAGAGCGCGCCGCCGGTAACCCACACTTTACTTCGGGAATCTCACGGAACTCACTACGTGACCCCGGGAGATCTTGCGGTTATTTACGACATCAACCCCCTATACACAGCGGGAAATACCGGCAAAGGCGTAACCTTGGCGGTCGATCGGTCAGACCGATATCGTCCCGGCCGACATCACTGACTTTCGCGCTGCGGCCGGCCTATCGGTCAACAATCCAACCGTGTTCACCGTACCCGGCACGACTCCATTATCCGTCGCCGCCGGCGCGGCCTCCAACGATCTGGCAGAAACCGATCTTGACCTGGAGTATTCAGGTGGCGTGGCTACCGGGGCGTCGATCGTACTGGTGAATTCGGGCGACATCTTCACTTCGCTGCAGTATGCCATCCAGAATCCGATCAACGGCATCACCATTCCCATCATCAGCCAAAGCTACGGTGCTTGTGAGGCGAGGTCTACACCGTGCAGACCTGACCAGATCGACGGCTGGCTGGCGCAGGCAAACAGCCAGGGGCAGACAGTGGTGTTAGCTGCCGGAGATTCCGGCGCCGCGGACTGCGACAGTGGCGGTGCGACACCCATCCAGTCGGCAACCCAGGGTCTCGCCGTGGATTATCCGGGGAGCAGTGTTTACGTGACCGCCGCTGGGCGGCAGCGAATTCATGGGTGACGGCACGGCTCAGAGCCCGCAGACGGGCGCCGGCCAGTACTGGAGTTCGAATGGCTCCGGCGGTGTCTCGAACGATCTGGTCACTTCAGCTAAGTCCTATATTCCCGAGATGGCGTGGAACGACACCACGTTCTCGCATTACCCAGGGGCGGGCCTTTCCGCCGGCGGCGGCGGGGTGAGCGCGCTGATGGCCCAAGCCCTCGTGGCAGACTGGAGTGCCTGGTATTCCGGCCGATGGGAATCGCGATGTGCCGGACATCTCACTGAATTCTTCCCCGGACCACGACGGCTATCTCTACTGCACCCAGGTACAGACCGTGGGCAGCGGAAGTAACTACGTTTCCAGTTGCCAGGCCAACAGCTTTCGCATATCGGATCCAGGCCAGTCCGACAACAACAACCTCACCGCGGCCGGTGGAACTTCCTTCGCGGCGCCTTCCTTTGCCGGTCTGCTCGCGGTCATGGAGCAGAAACTGGCCTCCGGCGGCGGCCTGGGAAACATCAATCCCGCGCTTTACACATTAGCCGCGAACGCGACTACCTATGCTTCGGCCTTTCACGACATCACCACCGGCAACAACCAGGTGCCCTGCACCACCGGTTCGCCCAATTGTGCCCACCGGCTCAAACCCCGTGATTGGTTATACGGCCGGTACTGGTTATGACCTGGCTACCGGACTGGGATCGGTCGACGCCAACAATCTGGCCACTGCGTTTGCTGCCCTGGTAGCCGGCGACAGGCACCAAGACGACACTCACCGCCGCGCCCGGCACTTCTCTGGTGATCAACGAGCAGGTCACTTTTACTGCCACCGTAGCTCCCAACACCCTGTCGACGGCGCCCGACCGGCACGGTCACATTTTTCGTGGACGGGGTGGCGCAAACGCCGGTGAACCTCTCCACCACGTCGCCGTACACGGCTACGTACACCACCGGTTTCGCCTCTGTCCGGTACCCACTCCGTTTCGGCTACTTATCAGCTCGGGAAATTCCACCTACACAGGGTCGACCAGCTCCAGCGTAACGGTGACGGTCGCTAGCCCAGGGAACAGCGGCGACCACGACCACCGTAACCGCCAATCCAACGTCGTTCGCGTTGGGCAGCAGCGTCACGTTGAACGCTACCATCACTGCAACCACGGCGGGCACGCTTACCGGACCGCTTACGTTCACCACCGGGGGAATGACGATCGGCACCGTCAAGCAGGTAAGTATTGGCGCGGGCAATACCGCGACTGCGATCGCTCACGGTCAACGCCACAGCATCGCTCGGCTTCGCCGCCGGTACGGATACCATCACCGCTACCTATGGTGGGGACACCTACAATGCAACATCCTCTGGGACGACAACGGTGACCGTCAGCAACCCGGGCATCACGGTTTCAGCCACGAACGTGACGATCTCGTCACCGTCGCCGGGAAATAGCGGCACTTCGACGATCACACTCACCTCCACCGGCGGGTACGCGGGCACGGCTAACTTATCTGCCACCTCGGCCACTTCGCTTAACATAAACGGCACAATTTCGCCGGCAAGTGTGGTCGTTGACCTCGGGTGGCACCGGAACCGCGACCCTCACCATCACAACCGTCGCCGCTTCTGGGAATTTCCAGAAGGGTGTCGGGGGTAACTTCCGCCGGATCGCTGCAGCAGGAGGAACAGCAGCAGGCTGCATCCTCTTACTTCTCATCCCGGGTATCCGTCGAAAGAGATGGCCTGTGGCCCTGGTGATGCTGGTCTTCCTGAGCGTCGGCGCGGGCCTCGGTTGTGGGGGTGGTACCGGTGGCGGTGTTCCGGCCGGGACCTATACCATTACCGTCTCCGCGGTTGACAGCAGCAATGCAAACATCACCGGCTCTACAACATTCACTCTAACCATTCAGTAAGCAAGTTTGCCGTGAGGGGCTGCCTCTGGAAAGAGGTAGCCCTTTTTTTCAGACCTGTCCAACTTAGGTTTCGAACCCGAAAAAAGAAACAGGAGGTCCCTCCACTACGCTCCCCCGGATTTCCTGTGGAACTTGATGGCGTTGGTGAACTTCATGCGCCTTTCTTTACGGAAAGGCGCATACGCGGCCTTGTCCGGCGCTGCGTGGCAGGAAATCCGGGTACGCTCCGGTCGGGATGACAATTCATTTGCAAGGAAGCGGTGGTTCTCGTCGGGGATCTTGGTTAGTTACATAACAAAATTGTCATCCCGACCGGAGCGTAGCGTAGTGGAGGGACCTGCTGTCTCTTTTCTCGGGTTCTCAGGCAGACTCTAAAAGCCCATCGACGTTGGGTGAGGATGTACGGGCTGCAGCCCGTACCCTTCAAGCAGCAAGTTACGGCCGCACAATGGTCCCATCGAGCATGCGATCATTTCCCCGGTCTTCGAAATCCCTGGTGTAGGGATAGCGCGCAGCCGCCTTCTCATCGATATCAATGCCGAATCCCGGCTTATCGTTGGAGTAGATGTAGCCCTTGCGAATCTCGGGAGTGCCGGGAAACACCTCGCGGGTCTTCTCGTCGAAAAATGTTTCCTCCTGGATCCCGAAATTTGGCGTAACCAGGTTCAGGTGCAGATTGTAACAGTGACCGACCGGATCGACGTTGTTCGGCCCGTGCCACGCCGTGCGCACATCGAAAAACTCGCAGCAGTGCGCCACCTTGCGGCACATGTTTAATCCGCCCACGGATGACTGGTGGATGCGGATGAAGTCGATCCACCGGTTGGCCACCAGGGTCAGCCACTCATTGCGGTTGGTAAACAGTTCTCCCATGGCCAGCGGCGCCGAGGTCTCCTGGCGGAAGATCTGGAACCAACCTACATCCTCAGGCGAAAGCGGATCTTCCATGTAGAACGGCCGGTACTGCTCCACCGCCCGGCACAACTCGATGGACTGGTTCGGCGCCGGCCGCTCGTGAATGTCGTGAACCAGCCCGATATCGAATCCGAACTTCGCCCGCACTGCCTCGAACATGCCAATCGTGGTGGTGAGATAGCGCCCCGGGTCGAAAACCGGCGAAGGCGCAACTCCGTCCGGCCGCAACGCCTGCACCGCGGCCGAGGTCTTCGCGCCGCTCACCCCGTAACCGGACCATCCGGGAACCGCCAACTGTACCCGCACCACCTGGTAGCCCTTCTCGATGTAGGCCTGCACCTGGTCATTCAGTTCACTCTGCGTCAGCGCGGCGGCGTGACCATAGAGCGGCACCGCGGCGCGAACCTTCCCGCCCAGCAGTTGATACACCGGAACACCAAGACGCTTGCCCAGAATGTCCCACAGCGCGCCATCGATCCCGCTCAACGCGTCGTTGCCTTCCGGCCCGGAGCGAAAGTACTCCTGCAGATAAGCAGACTGCCAGATGTCCTCGATCTCGTCGCAGTTCTTGCCAATCACGAAAGGCTTTAAGCGCTTTTCGATGTAGGCCTGCGCCGCCTGCGGAATTTCCTGGTGGGTCGCGGCGCCAAGGCCATAGAGTCCTGGCTCGCTGGTTTCCACCTTGACGATGGTCCAGTTGGAGCCGGAAGGCGCGGTGGCGATGATCTTGACGTCCGTGATCGTCAGCGGAGGCATACCCCTGCGCGCCGCATCTTTTGCCTGCGCCAGCGGGCCGCCGTTTCCCATGGTCTTGACCACCCCGGAAGCCGCTTCGGCAGAGAGTGTGCGTCCGCCCCCCAGGCTGGTGACCGCGCCCACGGCAGCGGCGGTAGAAAGAGTCTTCAGCAAACTACGACGTTCCATGATTCCTCCTTATTCACTTGCAGCGAGAATGCGACGCGAATACCATGCGCACGCCAGCAGGAACGTTGCCCCGCCCGCGTAGGCAAGGGTAAACTGCGGCGCGACCCACCACCCGATCAGGCTTTCCACCCCGTTGGGCGAGAGCTTGATAAGCATGAATGATGCCAACCGCCGAAAGCGCCGCCGCCGCCGCCATCCACGCCGCCGCCGGCGCGAAACGGCGCTGGATGATGAACGCCAGCGCCGCGGACCACAGCATCGAGGTCAAGAGCGATCCTTGCCCCAGCGCAATCAGTCCCCCCATCGCCAGATCGCCGCCCATGCGCGGCGCAACCTCCATCAGGCTGCTGCCTGCTTTGCGCGCGACCGTATCCGCAATGCCCGTGGCCCACTGGGCCAGGGCGGGAATCATCCCCATGACGACGGCGATCGCCTGATTGGAATCCACCTCGGTAACGGCTTGCCCCACGGTGATCAGGCCGAACCAGATGATGACCGGCGCCGCCACCTCCAGAGGCACAAAGCGTAGCACCACCGGCAGGATTCCCGTAGTGCACAGCCCCAGCGTGACCAGGCCATTCAGCACGGAATAGCCGGAGCGGGCGCCGTTGGCCTTGTGCGCGGCATGGCCCAGGTAAAGCGTCGTAGGGAAGGGACTACCCAGGCACGCCGCGGCAATCGTGCCCACGCCGTTCATCAACAGAGACGGCTTGGTAGCGTAGTCATCGCCGGCAACTTTGACGCTTTCCAGAATCATCAGCGATGCCAGCGTGTCGAGCGCAGCGAGAGGCACAATGATCGCCAGGTAGGGCCAATATGCTCGTTGCTGGAACAGGGCAAAAATATTCACCGCATGGGGCAGATAAAGCTTCACCTCCGGCACTGCAGGCATAGGAACGGTGTAGATGTGCAGCCACCGCAGCACCGCCACCAGTATCGCGCCTATGCCGATGGCCAGCAGGCCCGGGCGGCAAACGATAGGGAAGCTTGAGGTGCGAGCCATAAAGGGTAAACAGGACGAGCATGGGCAACAGCGCAATGGCCGCCTGCTGAAACACGCCGAAGACAAAACCCAGGCAAAGATAGGCCAGGGCGAGTCCCGCCAGGGGAGAGAGCAGTGCGGCGCGCGGCGTGTTGCTGCGCAGCCAATGGGTGCAGAATGCCCCCGCGGTCTGTACCATGCCGCTAAACAGGCTGGCGAAGATGCCCGCGTGCCAGGCCATGTTTGCATCGTGCGTCCTGACATAGACGGGGCCCATGATGAGGAAGACATAGGCGAAGATGGTGGGCGTATTGACGCCGAAGGGGATGGCGGTGACATCGCTGCGGCCCTCCTTTTGCGCCAGCCGCCGTGCCTGCCATGCGTAGAACAGGTTTCCTGCCAGGATGGAAATCGCCGCCCCGGGAAGGATGTGGCTGGCGACAAAGCTGAGCGGGAAGCCGCACACCGGCGCCAGGCCCACGATCAGCAGCAGATCAGGAAAGCCGCTGAAGAACAGTCCGAAGAAGCCGTCGACGTCTCCTGCGGTGAACCACTCAGGCTGTCCCATAGGAGAAGCCAATCTCGCGCAGCCACTTGCGATAGGCAATCGCCATGCGGTCTGAGCGCAGGTGCAGCTCCGATTGCAGGTCCAGGGGCAGCAGCTCAGGCCGCTGCGATTCGACCACAACTTTATCCTGCGCGGTGACCTGGTCTTGAAAGTGGACGAACGTCTCTTCGGGAACGTCGTGCGCGTAATCGATCGCCATCACCATGCGCGATTCGCAGGTATCGGCGTCTAACGGCGCAACCTGCATCAGGATGGCGAAGCGCTGGCCGCCATGCACTTTCTCCAGGCCAACCGTGAGCGGTGCGCAGGCCCAATAGCGATAGGTGACCACGGCGCCCTTGCCCGTGCCGTCCGGATCGGGCTGCCAGATGCGAATCTCGCGCGCCTCCGGTCCATGCGGCCCCATGCCCACCTCGTACTCCTCAATCTCCGCGTGCTGGGCGTCGCCGAGCATGCCTGCATGTACGAAGCCGAGGTGGGCCACGTCGAGAAAATTTTCGATCACCCGCGGCCCCTTGGCGCGGAAGAAATACGGACCGGCCGGAATCAAGCGGAACGCGGGGTCGTCCCCATAGGCGAACTGCGGCAGATCGCCCAGCGGTTCTCCTATGCAGACCCAGACCATGCCATAGCGTTCCCGGGCCTGATAGGTCTGAGCCCGCGCCTTGAGCGGAGGCGGTTGGTTTGGGTGAGAAGGAATATGCACGCACTGGCCGCTGGAGTTGTATTCCCAGGCGTGATAGGGGCACACCAGCCGTTCGCCGCACAACCTGCCCAGCGAAAGCTGGGCGCCGCGGTGGACGCACAGATCGCGCCAACAGTGAATACCTTGCGCTGAGCGCCACAGCACAACGTCGCGGCCCAGCAGCCTGCGGGCAAGAAGCCGTCCGGCTGCTACTTCTCGCGACCAGGCAACAGCAAACCATTCTCCAAGAAGTCTGGGATCATCCAATCTCTGTGCTGTTCATTCTACGAGCCCTATTTCCGGCAAAACTATCCAAGTGGATCAGCCGCAGAGGCGACCAGCACCCGTACACCCCCCGGTTCGGCGGCAGCAGTGATTGTTCATTCGGAGCCACTGACTATGCGGCTGTTTCTTTTTTCCCTGACTCGGTCACCCTTCGTACGGATGGTATTCTCTCCACACTCGCCCCACAGGTGCTCCATGTCCGTCACCGAGCCGCTGCCGTCTGTCCATACGTCCGCCAATGGACGAGGCGATTGGGCGTGCTGCGCTGCGCAAGGCCAGCTGGCGGCTGATTCCTCTGATCGCCCTTCGGCTACGGCATTGCCTACATGGATCGGGTAAACATCAGCTTTGCTTCGCTGCAGATGAACCGCGATCTGCATTTCAGCGCCTCGGTCTACGGTTTTGGCGCCGGCCTGTTTTTCGTCAGCTACGCCGCCTGCGAGGTCCCGTCCAACCTGTTGCTCTATCGTGTAGGCGCGCGCCGCTGGTTTGCCCGCATCATGTTCACCTGGGGCCTGCTGGCGATGGCCATGATGTTCGTCAGGACGCCACTGCAGTTCTACGTCATGCGTTTCCTGCTGGGTATGGCGGAGGCGGGTTTTTTCCCGGGAGTGATCTTCTACCTGGCGCAATGGTTTCCCGCGCATATGCGGGCCCGTGCCATCAGCCGCTTTTACATCTCTTTTCCCATCAGCTCGGTGTTATGGGGGCGATCGCAGGATCCCTCCTCGACCTGCAGGGGAAGGCCGGTCTTGCCGGCTGGCAATGGTTGTTCCTGATCGAAGGGCTGCCTGCCCTCGTGTTGAGCGTTATCTTTTTGCTCTACCTGCCTGCCGGTCCCGGGGAAGCCGCCTGGCTCACCGGGGAGGAGCGCCAGTGGATTCTCCATCACGCAAGTCACCCTGGCGCCGTCGATGTGCATAGTGGAAGAATTGGGCGTGCGCTGCTGGATGCCCGAGTGTGGCAGATAAGCCTGGTTTTCCTTTGCATGCTCAGCTGCAGTTATGCCTACACCTTTTCCGCGCCCTGCGATCCTGCAGGCAATCACCGGTTTCAGCAATCGCAACGTCGGTTTCCTGGTGGCAACGATGAACTTGCTGGGAGCTCCGGTGATGATTTTCAATGCCATGCACTCCGACCGCACCAAAGAGCGCTACTTACATGTCGCCATCCCTTTTTTGCTGATTACCGTTGCCTATCTGGTAAGTGGGCTATCCATGGCGCCTTTTTTGACCGTTCCCGCGCTGGCCATTGCGTCTCTCGGTTATTTTTCCTTGCAAGGTCCGCTATTGGCGCTGGCCACCAGTTTCCTTCATGGAAGATCCGCCGCCGCTGCCATTGCGGCCATGAATACGATCGGAATTCTGGGTGGCTTCCTCGGTCCCTACTGCATGGGCCTGGCGAAAGACCTGACCGGAAGCTATCAACCCGGCTTGCTCATGCTCGTCATCCCAAGCATGGTAGGCGCGGCCATCATTTTCATGATGCGCTCGAATGTGGTGCGTCACTCATAGCATCGCGCAATGACCTGCCACGAACCCGGGTGCCCCCTATCTCGCGTTTTTCGCGAGATAGGGGGGCGACCATTGGTCGCCCTTTTACAACCTGGACGGATACCAGTCGCAGAGATAAGTTGCTGACCCTTCGCTATGCCGCTACGGTCAGCATGCTAACATCTCAAACGTCAACCATCCAGCGGCGGCCAGGAGGGTAGATTCCCATGCACTCCACGCGAAAATCTGTCAGGCTTGCTGTTCCCGTTGCGCTTGTTTTGGCCAGCGTCGTGCCATCGTGGGCCTCAACCGCTAACTCTGCGCCGAACGGACTGGTTGTGGTTATCGAGAACAACCCGCAAGAGAATCGATTAAATCTCCGGGCATTGGAGAATCCCTATATCAGTGGCGTCGCGTTGCAGATCCGTTGGCGCGACATCGAGCCCGTCCAGGGAAGCCCCGATTGGTCGAAGCTGGATCAACTCTTCGCTGCCGCGGAGGCCTCGAAGAAATGGGTACAACTCCTCATCTTCCCTGGTTTTTTCTCCCCTCCGTGGGCCCTCCAGGGCGCGAAGACTGAGATGTTTCCGCTGCAATATGGACCCGGCAAAGGCGACGTCGAGCCGCTTCCCATGCCCTGGGATGAAACTTACCTTAGCCGTTGGTTCGCATTCGTGAAGCAACTGAGCGACAGGTACGGAAAGTCTCCCGCCTTTCGCGTAATCGCGGCGGTCGGACCGACCTCGGTTTCTGCGGAGTTCTCGTTGCCGGGTACGCCGGAGGATGTCAGGATATGGCTCAATGTGGGTTACACTCCACGCAAATACCTGGAGGCATGGCGGCGGACCCTCCAGGTGTATGCCGTGGACTTTCCCAATCAGTACATTTCCTTGTCGTTGGGGCCATGTCTCAACATTGATGACCGCAGTCAAATCGCTCCTCGTGAGCGCCAGCGCACCAGGGAAGAGATGATCGACCAGGCCATGGGCATTTTGGGACGCCGATTCGTTCTTCAGAACAGCAATCTTGATGGATTTCCAGTCGGGGGCCCGGGTCCTCGCGCGGTCGATTTTGTGATTGCCTACAACGGGCGTGTCATCACCGGTTTTCAACTCCGCACCTCCTGTGAACGACACAGCGGAGATATGGGTGCCGAGGGCGATCCCGCGCTCGCTTTGAAAAAATCGATCGACATAGGGACGCAGCCGAACGCGACCGGTCAGCGTGTCAATTATCTGGAAATTTACCAACCTGATGTCGTTGCCGAAGACTTGCAGCCGGTACTACGCAATGCAGTGTCGTTATTCAAATAGTGTGGGTGCCCCATATCGCTTACAAATCAGGGACGAGATTGGACTTCGACCGTTCCGGTCAATTTATCGTTGGCATGGACTTCAATGCGGATGCTCTTCTTGAGGAAGGCGTCGAGTACTTGGCGGTTGGCCCATTCGAGTTCCCAACCGCGTTCCACTGCCAGCAAACGATAATGCCCGGGAACAATGTTCCCGAGTGTGAACGTGCCGTCCGAGTCGCTCTGGTCCCGGAGCAAGAGGATAAGATTCTCGTCGGGTACGAGCAAGACCATGACGCCGCCGGCGGGTTGGTCCCCGCGTTTTACGACTCCGTCGATTTGACCAAAACCTCGGCTCGCGAGGATCTCCAGCCTTGGAGCGGTGCCGGCCCTGACAGCCAGGACGTGGCCTTTCAGTTCGCCGTCCTGCGACCGAAGGCGTGCCAGGTACATTTGCGGGATCTGGCCGACGATCTCATAGTCGCCGGGTGGGACTTTTACGTTGAACTCCCCGGCGCGGTCGAGTGCCGCCGCATAGAGGTGGCGCTGCTGCGTGGCTCGCAAGGTAATGATCCCTGAGGGTATTTTCCCATCGAGCGAGGTCACCTTGCCCATCACGGTTACTTCGCTCTCAGCATCAACCGGGGCCAATTCGGTCGTGCCGCTGGTCACGTCCCCTGAAAAGCGGGTCGACTCCAGCGCGGAACCGCCTGGTTCACTGTGGGTGAGCGTGAACTCATAGTGCCCAGGCAGCAGGCCGGCGATTTCCAGCACCCCGTCGTGCACCGTTTGCGTTGGCCCGCCCACCCTTTCCATCTGGCCAAAGATGGATTGCGATATCACGACGCTGGTTGCGCCTGCATGCTCGGGGTCCTGAACCGGCAGTTTGATGCGAAGGCGCACGGCCTGTTGGGCGGTCAACGTCATGTCAGCCTGAATCCGCTCGCCGCCTTTAACAGGGATCGGCGTGGCTGCGTCCGAATCCGTCACCTGGGGATAGAAAGTGGTGGGGTACGCCACGTCGAGCGCCGAATTGGAATCATCTTCCTGCGGATGATCGGGCTGCATAGGCTGTGCTCGTTGCGCATACCAGGGCTGAGCTGAAACGGAGACGTAATAATTGCCCGGATCGATGTGGGACAATTCGTAAATGCCGCGGTCATCCGTCATGACCCTCTGGCGCTCCTCTGTGGATCGCAAACCCAAGTTGTCCTGATCCTTGAAGAGTCGCACCTGGGCCCCGCGCACCGGCTCGCCGCGTTCGTCCATAACCACTCCAGAAATAACGGCCTGGGGAATCACATTGAAAATAAGCCCTTCAGATTTGAGTTCCGGCCCCACGGCAATCGCGGTTGAGAGCTCATCATGCTCCTCGTAAGCCTGCGTGAGATAGCCGCGTTTGCTGGCGGTAAGCTGGTATTTTCCCTGGGCCAAGCCGTCAAAGTGGAACTGACCATCCTCTCCCGTTACCAGGACGTGAGGCGCACCACCCTCCGCGACCGGCTCGATCTGCACCGAACATCGAGCCAGGGGGGCGCCGCTGTGCGCGTCCACTACTTTGCCGCTGATGCGCCAGCCGCGAGCAATCTGCTCCGCTGGCTGCGCTGCTTTTGCGAGGGGCAAGCGCAAGCAAAAGTAACATCGTCTGCAAAAGCACGCGACGAGACAGATGTCCCGGGCTGGTTTCGGGAACGCGGCAACTATGGTTCTCCGGCAACCACATCTAGTTGGACTTCCGACTTACCATTCGGTGTGAGTGCGACTTCCTGGCCGAGAGACAAGTACCGCTGAGCCACGTCCGCTTCCCGGTACGGCAATGGCTCGGCGTGGTCGAGCGCAATGACCAGGTAGCGCCCCGGCGCCAGGCCCTCGAAGGATCCTTCCGCCCCGAGATCCGCCTTTGCGGTTGCGCGTTGGCTCCAGACATGGACTGGACCAGATTTTCGAGTGGCAGGGCATAGACGAATACCGGACCCGCTTGGCTTGCCTGGCTATTAGAGTGGATCGACCACTTCAGCGCGGCCGAATCATTGCGCATCACAGCGTGAATGGTGCATCCGGCGGCGCTGCCTGCAATTCCAAGCGGCTCACGGGTCAGATCGAGACCGCCACAGGAGGCCGACGCCAGGTACCAGGGTGGCTGCGGCCTTGCCTGCAGCCGGTAATGGCCCGGCTCGACATCTCGAATAACCATTGATTCGTCCGGCGAACTTGCCGGTGGCGATGGCTGTGCGTTGAACTTCCTGGCCGAACCATCCGGGTCCACGTCTTCAAGTGAGATATTGGGAAAGAAAGGCAGAGGCTCCTGCGCACCTGGAGAGGACGTATTGACGGTTTGGTATTCGAGTTCGACCGGAATGGTGGCGAGCCGCGCGAGTGGAATCGAGATATCTCTGACTGGAGCTTCTTTGATCGAAATCTCGCGTGTGCCCTCCAGTTGTTCGGTGGCGACGAAGGCATGCAATTTGAGCCGATAGGAACCGCTGGACAGCAAGAGACGGAACTCACCTGTCGGTTGATTGAAGCGGACGACCGGGTTGATGGTTTCGCCGTTGCTGCTCTCTACCTCGAAATTAACTCCCTGGGCAGGTGCGCCCTCCACATGGCCGGTCACGGCATAGATTCTTTGCATCGGTGGACTCAGGCTGACTTCCATATGATCGCCCGCTGCGAGGGTGAGGGCGGCTTCTTCATCTCCGCTCCGGGGTGGATAGATAACTGGGGCGAAAGCAACCGAGGATATGGCCTCGGGTAAGCCATCGATCTCAAAGCCAGTGGCAAGGGAGTATTTGCCTGCTTGAAGTTCGGCAAAGCGAAACTCACCGTCCACGCTCGTGGTTCTCGACTGCACCTGTTGCCAATGTCTGAGCCCGTCGTGCACCTGGAGCGTCTTGAGCAGGACGCGTAGACCCTGAAGCGGCTGGCCGTTCTCATCGATGACTTTGCCGGAAAGAATTGCCTCCGGGATGAGCTTCAGGGTGATGTCGTGGTTTTCCGGGGCCGGCAAGTTCGAATCGATCCCTCCAGGCTGTTCCGGAAAGTATCCCGGCTTGACCGCCGTAGCCGCCATACGTCCGCTGGAGGCATCACGAAATTCGAACTGTCCGTCACGATCTGTCAAGGCCTCATGCGGACCGCTTATCTGCACCAGAGCATTAGCAATGGGCTGGCCGGTAATGCTGTTGACCACCTCTCCACGGATAGTGCGCTGTGGCTGCGAACTCTCTTCAGTCTGGCTCCAGCAGATAGCTGGAATCAAAACCAGCGCGATGAAAAGGGGCAAGCGCGCAATTGTGTCAGGGACGCTCATGCAAATCCGTTGGGATCACTGTACCCAAATATTCTTTGGCCCGCTATGGTGTCGGGACGGATTTGCTTCCTGGCTAAATGGGAGGATCGCCCTAACCCGTCTTGTGTGTGGGACTCTTGTTGCCGGAAGCATCCCCGGCAGTCATCGACGAGGACTTTGCTCGCGACGTAGAAGAGGCGGTAGCTGCGCATCATGAGCCTCTGAATCCCCCAGCATGGGACTGATACTCGACTCTAGCGTGCTGATCGCCGCAGAACGCAAGGGCAGGAATGCAAGGCAGGCTCTCAGCGAAGTTGCTCTGCGGGCGGCCGGTGAGGATGTATCCTCAGCGATTGATAGACGGTTGTTTGCAAGTTCCACGCAGCGCAAAAGTGACAATGTAAAGACATCCCGCTTACAAATCGGAGACGCCTTCCATTGGACACTGAGAGACAGCAATTGCGTGGCAGTACGGGAGCAATATGAGTGCCGATCCGACTCACTTCGCACAAACATATTGGGATACCGCGGCTCGAGACCTATGTCCAGGACTTTACCGGTACGGGCATTGGTGAAACCCGGCGTCATGCGGTTTGGAGACGATTGGAAAAGATCTTCTCCCCGGGCCAGAAACTACTCGAACTGAACTGTGGCACAGGCATCGACGCGGTTCACCTCGCGGAAAGGGGCATGCAACTTGTCGCCTGTGACATTTCCTCCCGCATGATTGAGCTTGCCCGGCAACTTGCCGCTTCCACAAACACCAGCGAGCGAATCGACTTCAGGGTACTGCCTAACGAGCAGATTGGCTCTCTTGAAGGAGAGAACGTCTTTGATGGGGCCTTCTCAAACTTTTGCGGCTTGAATTGCGTGCAGGATCTGCCGGCGGTGGCGCGAGAGCTGACGCGCCTGGTCAGGCCCGGAGCTCCGATTCTCCTCTGCATGATCGGGCGCTTCGTTCCCTGGGAAATTGCGTGGTTCATGGCCCGCGGAGAGCCGCGGAAAGCACTACGCCGGCTTCGCAGGAACGACTTTCGTTCCCTCTGAGCCCGGCAGCGTCTGCATCCATCGCCCATCGGTGAAGGAAATGGCGAGGATCATGTCCCCGGCGTTCAGGCTGCGGAGATGGAGTGGAGTTGGCATCGCCGTACCACCCACGTATACCGAGAATCGGGCGCGGCACTTTCCCCGTGTGATCAAAGGGTTGGCCGGCATCGACCGCATGATCGGCGGCCTGCCGTTGTTTCGCCGCATGGCCGATTGCGTGCTTCTGGAATTCGAATGCGTAAAGCCGCGGAAAGGCCTGCAATGACTGTAAAGCACAGCATTGCAGTGGCTCTAAGGCGAATGTTTCTGGGCAAGACGAACCAACCGCAGCAATGCACGGTTGGGATCTGCTGATCCCCAGGCAGAGGTAAGTGTCTGGCTGCACGGAACAGGTGCTCCTCGCGATGTGACCTTTGCCCACTCGATCGCCTGCGCCGCGCCGTTCACGATTTGCATCGGAGGCGGCGAATGGCCTCGCGATCAAAACTGGGCTTCTGCAGTTCCGCGAGCACGATGGCGAAAGACGATTACTAGCTGAACTCGGTCTTCGCCACACTGCCACCATCCTTACGGATGGTCTGGCGTTGCATCTGTTCCGCGTCGACAGCTGCAGGAATTATTGTCTGCCTCGGGGCCGGCTTTGGGCTCACTATCTGCATCATGCGTATCTCCGCTGGCGCAGCACCTCGCATATTCGACTGTCCGCGCGCGAGGATCACGCCATGATTGCGGCGTTCATCTGCCCCCGCCCTGTGGTGCTGGTGAGTGCGGTATCGGGGAACCGAAGCAATATATTTCCCATGAATCTACTGGGCAGCATCAGCGACGGGTATTTTGCCTTTGCCCTCGACAGCACCCGCCTGGCCGCACCGTTGGTGGCGGCCGCCGGGAAAGTCGCTCTGAGTAGCATCCCTCTGGAGCAATCCGAAGTCGCGCAGCGGCTAGGTAAGAATCATAAGAAGGAATCCGTTGCCTGGAACCAGCTCCCTTTCCCCACCAGGCCGTCGCAGGCGCTCGGCATTCCGGTGCCCTATTTCGCCTCCCGCGTCATCGAGTTGCAGATCGAGGCCACGCGCAACCTTGGCAGTCATACATTCTTCGTGGCCCGGGTTATCCGCGACGAGCGTCGTGGGCAAGGGCACAGTTCTTCATGATTCACGGAATCTATCAATCCTGGCGTCTGCTGCATCCCCACAGGTCATATGCGAGTCACGCTCTGTCCTGACCGCGAGCAGGGGTGCCCCATATCCCCGATTTCCTGTGCAGCTTACTGCGTTCCGCGACCTTCGTTTGGATGTTTTTCTTCCACTCCCACAAAGACGTCATCCTGAGCGGACGCCAAGATCAAGCGCTGTGTCACGCGATACTGTGAGGCGCTCCGCTCAGGATGACGTCTTTGTGGCGAGTTGGAGATGCGAAAAACGGCATCGCTCTTGAGCCGCTTCGATATTTTGTTTCTTGTCAGAAAGGCGCACACGCGGTCGTGTCCAGTGCCCCTTGCAGGAAATTCGGGGTATCTCGGTCGTTTTTCGCGAGATGTGGGATTCCGCGAACCTCGGCTCATGGATCAATCGGCTGGGTGTGGGGTCAGCACCAACGTCTTCTCCGCCACCGACTCCACCTTTGAGCGGCGAGTAAAAAATCGGAAAATATTCTCCCCGAGCCCACAACTCGTACAGGTCCCGATAATGAGGATCGTTGACGTCGCCGGACTGACCCGGGCTATTCAACCCGACTGAATTATCCCAAATCTCCGTGTCGACGATGATCTTGAAGGACCCGCCCGTAATCTGGTTGTCGCCGGGCCCGCCGGTCGCCGTGATCGTAAACCCGTCCCCGCCGCGCGGAAAATGTCCGACGTCGAACTTCTCTTGCAGATCGGGTCGGATCGCGTCCGTCATCGGGCTGAGAATGCGCGCGTAATGATAGGCGCCTAGCTTCCATTTCTCCATGTCCGGACCGAAGCGCTTCGATAGTTCCGCGACCGCTTCCTCCAGGCTCTTGACCAGAAGCGCGTTCCGGCCGGCGATCGGGTCCGCGCCGAATCGGCCGTCGGGAGCGTACATCCAGCTCACGATCCTGGACATGGGAGGCAAGTGCGTCGGGAAAAGAGCCTGGGCGGCCTTCGGTATGACCACCGTCGCTGCACGTTGGCCGCCAGCCGGCGCTGCCACATTTCGTAGATTCCGGCCTCAACCGAATCCTTGTCGAGCACGTAGTTCCAATGGAGCAAACGCGAGGCGGCCTGCTGCGCTGCCGAATCCGGCATCTCGATATCGCGCAACAGAGGAACCAGGCTGCGCGCCGGGATGGAGAGATCGCTATTCTGCAGTTGGACCATATCGGCGACGGCGAACCTCCGGCCCGAGCTCAGGAACTCAGCCACGCTCTGCGCCGCGGTAGGGGTCGGCCCACACGTAATGCAGAGCATCTTTATAGGGCCAGCCGGGCGGAATCTGGTAGTCGTTGGAGGTGTTGTAGAACCCCTTTTCGGGGTTGAGCACGTGCGGCAGCTCCTTGATGGGCAGGAAGCCGTCCCATTCATAGCGGCCGTCGCCGGGCACCGGCACCAGGCCGCTCCAGTTGGGGCGCTTGGGCGCGATGCCGACCGCCTGGTAACCGATATTGCCGTCGCGGTCCGCCCAGACCATATTTTCGGCCGGAATCCGGCTGTAGCTGCAGGCATCCAAGAATTCCTGCCAGGTATGCGATTGATCCATGCGCAGGCTCGCCAGGTAGGGCGCGCCGCCGGTCTCGCGCCACGCCGCGCGCACCGCGTACGCTTTGTGATGAATCTTGTCTTCGAACACCACCGGGCCGTGCCGGGTGTATTTCAGCTCGACCGCTTGCGGCGCTTCGCCTTTGACCGGAATCGATTCCCGGATGACCTTCATCGATTCCCATGCGCCCGCGTATTTGTACTGCGATGGATTCGCCGGGTTGGTGTCGTAGACGTAGAGATCTTCGCTGTCGGTGCCGAAAATGGTGAGTCCCCACGCTCCCGAATTCGTTGTGGCCGATCGAAACGCCGGGCAGCGCCGGCTCGCCGCCGCCGATCACGTTCCAGCCGGGCGCCACCAGGTGGACCCAGTAGCGCAGCGACGGCGCTCCCAGATCGCGGTGCGGGTCGTTCATCATCATGCGGATATCCGCTGGCGGTGAGCTTTCCGCTCACCACCCAGTTGTTGCTGCCGATGCCTTCGCCGTATGTCGCCAGAAGCGGTCGAAGCTTCGAGCCTGCAGTCCAGCCGGGCCACCGTTGCCGGATTGCGGTATTCCGGCAACAGCTCATCGGCCGTGAATTTGAAGCGGGGTGCGAAAAGCGTGATAGAGAGCGAGGATCTCGTTCGAAAGCAGCGATGTGTCGATGGCCGGATCAATTTCGAGATTCGGATCGGCGGGTTGGAAATACATGATGTCCTTGACCTGCTCGACGCCGATCGCCCTTGATCGCCAACGCAATCGATCAGTTCCTGATCGACGTTTCCCAGCAGGCCGTTAAAACGCGAGATGACGACGGCGGGCGTCCACTTGCCGGGCTGGATGCCGAGCATCTTGAATTCCGGCGTAAGCAGCGCTGGATTCCTCTCGGTCTCCGCGATATAAGCGTTGATGCCGTCGACAAACGCCTCGGATAATAGCCGCGCCGTGCGGGTGGTACCAGTTGAGTTCCTGGCTCAGGTCGCCGCGGAACAGGAACAGGCGATTGCCGATGTCGCGCTCGAGTTCCTTTTTGCCCAGGATCTCGGCCACCGTGCCGGTAGCCTGCCGTCTCCACATCTCCAGCTGGAACAATCGATCCCGGGCGACGTTATAGCCCTGAGCGAAAAACAGGTCCGCTTCACTCTTGGCGTAGATATGCGAAATACCCCAGCGGTCCTTGACGATCTCAACCGGCTGGCTGAGACCGGGGCAGAGTAACGTCTCAGCCGGCGAAGCGGCTGCGCGCGCGGCAACCGGTAGCGCTGCGATCGGCAGCAGCAACAAGGCAAAACAGAAAAACCCTCTCATCGTGCGGCCCTCAAACGGTTTTGAGCCAGACTACACCCCACCCCCGCAGGAGTCTGTGTCATCACAGGATTCGTCAAGCAGAAGGCCCACACGCAGTCATGGTGGGATGCGCGAACCTCAACGTCAATTCGCCCTGGGAGCAGCAGACTTTTCGTGGATCAAAGTCCAAAGTATGCCGAACTGATCGCGCAGTTGACTGAAGCGCGATGCGAAAAATGTCTCCTGTAAGGGCATATAAGCTTCGCCTCCTATCATGAGCAAACTATAAACCCGCTCCGCTTCATCTGCGGAATCCACACTAAGGTAGAGATATGCGCTGCGCATGGGTTGGCAACGATCCACAGGCACATCGTTCCCGATAAGAATAGTTTCCCCAATTTCCATGCGCGCGTGCAGAACCGGATCATCTTGTCCAGGCTTCGAATTGGCGCCTGGCGCCTGGCTCTGCCGCATCAGGGTAGTGATTGTTCCCCCAAGATTCTCTTCGTAATAGTGGAATGCTTGCGCACAGTTACCGGGAAAATTCAGGTGTGTATAGAGTGTCATGTCAGCTCCGTTCGAGGTAAGTTCGTCTTTCATCCTGGGTGGTCCGGCTATTGCAGTTGTTCCATCGCCGCGGTGTGTTCATTCAATCGCATCAGTGTCTGTTCCATGCCCTGTTCCATTCCTGCTTGGAGGTGAGCGTCGCGAACTTCGCGTGACTTGTGCTGGATGGTATGCGTCACCAGCGTCTCTCCCTGAGCCTCATCGAAATTAACGGTCGTCAGCCACTCGGGACTGCCAAATTGGGGCATCTCATAACACTCGGTGTACACCAGCCGGTGCGGCCGCAGGATCTCGCGATATGTACCATGAAAGGGATGTTCGGATCCATCCGGCATCCGTATGACGAGGCTCCAGGAACCACCGGCACGGAGATCGATTGCACAATGTGGAATGCTTGATCCTTCGCATCCCCACCATCGCCTCAGATGCTCCGGCTTGGTCCACGCGTCGAACAACAGCTGCGCGCGGCGTTGGAAGCGGCATTTGAACTCGATCTCCCGCTCTGATGGAAGACTGACGGCGACCTCAACGCTTTTTCTTACCAGCATGCTTCTTGCCTCCTCCTGCTTCTAACTGTCCCAGATACTCGTCGAGCCGGTTCATGCTGTGTTCCCATGAGCGGCGATATTGATCAAGCCACTTATCAACTTCCCGCAAGGGAGCACTCTCAAGACGGCACGGCCTCTTCTGCGCATCGCGGCTGCGACGGATCAGGCCCGCGCGTTCCAGAACCTTGAGGTGTTTCGTCACCGAGGGCGGGGCGATTGAAAATGGCTCGGAGAGTTCCTTGACCGATAGTTCCCCTCGCGAGAGCCGTGCCAGGATGGCGCGCCGGGTAGGGTCGGAGAGAGCGGAAAATGTTGAGCTGAGTGCGTCCGGCACTTAATTCACCAAATGGCTAATTAGCCAAATAGGAAAATAACTCCAACGCGCCTCTCCTGTCAAGAGGGAACCGGCGCCCCGTGCCTCAAAACCTAATTGTGCGGCCCTCAAACCGTTTGCAGCCAGACTACGCCCCAGCCTGGCAGGTTCCTGTACACTGCCATCGCCGGGCATGCCGCGCGCACGACCGGGTGGGAAGAGGTAACAACTCCATGAACTTAAGCCAACGGCATGCCGCCGTATTTATCGCACTACTCACCGCTATCTTCTGCGCGCCTCGGCTGCCTGCGGACGAGCGCAAGATCGATCCGACGTTTCTCTATCGCGATGCGTCCGCGGCGAAAGAGAAAAATTCCGATCTCACCACGGCAACGTGCCATTACAAGCCGTTGTTCGGCCAGGGAGACGCGGATACGTCCATCGTTGTGGGCGTAGCCCGTTATGGTGAGGCGGTGATCGACCCCAACGGCGCCTGCGCCGCGGTTCAATATCCAGAGGAAGACCAGGTGTACGTTGTCCTTGAAGGCAATGCATCTGTGCAATATGGAACTGAGGCTGTATCTCTCAACCAGGAAGACTATCTCTACCTTCCATCAACGGTTCCGCATACATTGAGCAATAAGTCCGCTTCGCCGCTGACTGTGGTAGTTATGGGTTTTCGCACCCGGGGATTTGAAAAAACCCAACTGCCCCCGCACCCCTTGAAATCCAACATCGAGGATGTGCCCACAGGTCTTGTGAACGGACATCCATCTTCGGTTCTCTACCGGCTGCTGATGGGAGATACCGACAGTAAGCGTGACCGCCTGGCAGCCGGCCATGTTCTGACCAGCCTATTTCTCATGGAGATCGCCCCGGGCGGCACGAACTTTCCCCACCATCACGAGCGCGAAGAGGAAATTTACCTGGTTTTGAGCGGCCACGGAGTCATGGTCGCAGGCGGAGGAGTGGACGGAATCGCCGGAAAACATCCCGCCAAAGCCGGGGATGCGTATTTCTTCCGCCTCAACTGCACCGTTGGTTACTACAGTGCTGCCAACGTCAGATCCCGCATTCTCGCCGTGCGCTCCTGGTATCCGGGCATGCAGCAAAAGGACGCACAGCACTGAGCGGGGAGAGTTTGCGTGGCTGGTAGGCACGGCTTGTAAAGCACATGATGGCGCATGCCATCGACTCGCGTTGGCGCCTGAGCAACGAGCGCCATCGGCGGTACACTTGGGTGGTGCGACCCCTTCGGTATTCCATCAACGTCACATTGGACGGGTGCTGCGATCATCGTGAAATGTTCCCTGACGAGGACTTGCATCGTCACGCGGTCGAGAACCTCGACCAGGCCGATGCCCTCCTCTTGGGCCGGGTGACTTACGAAATGATGGAGGCAGCGTGGCGACCGCCGGCGCGGACGGGAGCGGGGCCTGATTGGATGGAACCCTTCGCCCGGACGATCGACGCGGCAAAGAAGTACGTCGTGTCGAGCACCCTGGACCGGGTCGATTGGAACGCCGAGTTCGTGCACGGGGATCTGGAGAAGGCCGTTCTGCAGCTCAAGCGGGACTCGGGTAAGGGGCTGTTGGTAGGAGGCGTGACGCTCCCACTGGGGTTGGCGGAGCTGGGATTAATCGATGAGTACGAGTTCGTGGTGCATCCCAGGCTAGCGGGCCACGGGCCGACGTTGTTCGCGGGGCTATCGAAGCGTGTCGACTTGAGGCTCGTGAGCCGGCTGGAGTTCGGCTCGGGGGCGGTGGCGATGCGGTATGAGCCGAGAAGGTAGCGATGGGGCTTGTTAGCCCGAGTCAGCTGCATCATGGAGCAACTAGGGCCAGGCCTTCCCAAGTCTCAGCCAGCCTGCTGGTCAGATTGCCGCTTTCGGCGGCTCCGTTATGGCTTGGCGGAGAGGTGAGAATGCAACACGGTGTCGTACAAACAACCTTCCCGGATACGATCCATCCACCAGCGGCCGTCCCGCGCTCACGACTGTTGCTCTTGTCCCTGATCTTCTTCTTTATTTGTTGCGGCCTCGGCTACCCCATCTTGAATCGTATCGATTGGCGGCAAGCCCCCGGGGGATTGGTGGACGTTCTCACCTACGCGGATCTGGTTACTTCGCCCCCGGCGCCAACTTTGAACGAACATTTGCAGTTCCGGATTCTCGTTCCCTACCTTGCTAGGCCCATCTACCGGATCGCAAAGAATCACATCGGGACGTGGGATCCGATCATGTTCGGCCTGCTGGCGGTCAATTCATTTTTCGTAGCTCTCACCGTAACCGTTCTCCTCATCGTGGTTCACCGTCAACTCGGGAGCTACGCTGTGGCGCTCGGCTCTGCGTTGCTTTACCTGCTGAATTTCGCCGTTCCCAACCTCCGGCTCGCTGGAATGATCGATGCAGGAGAAGCCTTTTTCCTTATGGTGCTTGTCTGGAGTCTTTTGCAAGAGGAGTACTGGACGCTGCCTATATGGGCCGTCATCGGTGCGACCGCGAAGGAGACTTTCGTCCCATTTCTTATGGTCTTTACATTTTCGTGGTGGCTCTGCTCTAGAAAGGCGCTACGCAGCCCGTCAACCGCGGCGGTCTGGATGGTCACCTCGTGGTTTGCCGCGCTGGGTTCCCTGGCTGTGCTGCAATGGAGGATTACACATGTCTTTCGCTCACCCCTGCGCTTCGGACTGGACCTTCACCAGAATTCTGCGTATGTGGCCCACTTCCTCTCGTCGTTCCGCGACCGCAATCTCTGGTATATATTCTTTTGGCTCCTGCCTCTATCGCTCTTGAGGTTGGGGCGGCTTCCGCGAAATTGGCGCGTTGCCACTGCAGTGACCAGCGTTACGGCCTTTGCCCTCGATGCCTACTATGGAGGTGCTGCCGGCACAATTGGCAGGGCTCTGTTCAGCATCGCGGGACCGCTTCTGTGCGCCTCGGTCGCGCTCTTGCTCTTCACGGGCGTGAGAGATGCCGGCCAATCGACGTAGGGATTGGTGAAAGCACGAGAGATTGGGAGCGCCGGAGGCGCGGCCCTCCTGTAAAGTTGTGTCGAGCCTCCTAAAAAGGAAACGAGAGTGTCAAAACGCTGCCCCCACCTGGACAAAATTCTCGGTCTCAATCAGTCGATTTCCCGCCGTGACTTTCTCGAAGGGGCACTCGTCGCCTCCACCGGTTTGGCCGTGGCCTCGTCTCCCCTCGAACTTCTTGCGCAAGCAAATGCGCCCGCTACCGGAGCCTGGACCGGGTACACGGGCGAGGGTGACTACAAACTCTCCGCGGGCAATAGCGAGCAGGTCGTGCACAATGCTCACGCGGTTCGTGACGGCGCGTATGATCAGCTTCCTTCTCCGATCACGGATACCGGTGAGATCTACGATTGTGCCGTTGTCGGAGGAGGTCTTTCCGGGGTGTCTGCGGCCCTATTGTTCCATCAGAGAACAGGGGCCAATCGCAACTGTATCGTGCTCGACAACGCGGCCATCTTTGGTGGCGTGGCCAAACGCAACGAGTTCGAAGTCGACGGGCATCGTCTCTATGCTGCCCAGGGATCCGTGCACTTCCAGCCCCCTTACCCTGACAGTTTCTTAAGCACAGTCTACGAATCGATGGGGTTGGATTGGAACGCCTTCCGCTCCTACCAGGACTGGCAAGGGCCTTCTCCGAAGATGTCTTTATCCAGGAGCATATACGGCGAAGGGGCGATCGACGGCAAACCTGCTTATGGCTTCTTCTTTGGCGCAAAGTTCGGTCATCGCCCGGGTATTTGGGTAAAGGATCCCTGGGAAAAAAATCTGGAGGGCACCCCATTCCCGGAAAAGACCCGCCAGGAATTGCTCACCTTGCACAACAATCGGTTTATCGCGCCGCCCCTGGTCTACGATTATCCCGGTGACGCGGTCTCCCGTCAGTTAGACAGCATGACGATCGAAGACTACTTGGTGCGCACCTATGGCGTGAGCCGGGAGACCATACGCCTGGACAGGGCTGAAGTCGCCGATGGATTCGGTCTCGGCCCTGACGTGTTGTCGGCCTTTCTGATTTACGAATGGGAGAAAACCGTTCCCACCGTCGATAACAGTATGGCGACGGGCATCCAGATGTTTCCGGGAGGAAACTCGGGCATGATGCGACTGATGGTGAAAACGCTCATCCCGGCAGCCTTCGACGGTCCACGGAGCATGGAGGCGGTTTGGAAGAACCCAATCAACTTCGGCGGCCTGGATGTAGCAGGGCAGCCTGTCCGGTTGCGGCTCAACTCCACGGTGGTGCGGGTCGAGCATATGGGAGAGCCAAATAAGTCGGAGTTTGTTTCCATCGTTTACGTGAAGGATGGCCGCCAGCAACGAATCAAGGCCAGGACGGTCGTGATGGCCGGCGGGGGATGGATGACGAAACACGTGGTGCGCGATCTGGACGAAACACGGCGTAACGCGTATGCACAGTTTCATTATTCGCCCTATCTCCTTGCCAACGTGGCGGTTCGCAACTGGCGGTTCCTCTACGATCTTGGCCTCGCCAGCGGGCGCTGGTTCGAGGGGTTCGGCAACTATGTCAATGTAGCTAAGGGTGCGAAGTTTGGTGTGGATACGCCCGTCGTTGGCCCCGATCTTCCCACGGTGCTTAACCTCGAGGTGGGCTTTGCAAAACCGGGGCTTCCGTTGGCCGACCAGGGTAGCTTGGGCCGTGCGGAACTGCTGTCGACCCCCTTCACGGAATACGAACAGCAAATACGCGAGCAGATGATGGAGATGTTCGGGGCTTCGGGCTTCGACGCCAAGCGGGATATTGCGGGAATCGTTCTCAACCGGTGGGGACATGCGTTTATTAATCCCCAGCCGGGGTTCTTCTTCGGCCTGAACGGAAATCCTGCTCCTCGTCAGGCGCTCCGCGATGGGCCGTTTGGAAGAGTCGCGTTCGCGCACTCGGATCTTTCCGGTGCCATGGATCATCGCAACGCGTTCATCGAAAGCAACCGGGCGGTCAGCCAATTGTTAGACCGGGTGCTGGTTTAGGTTGGAGTTTCCGGAGTTTCTACAACCTCGTCTGAGTGCTTAGGGACGCCCAGCAAGCACCTTGAGTGAAATTCCAGATCATCGGGCAGATGCGCTCGTTTTTCGTAATGCCCAGCGCTCGTATATGCAGTATTGTATATACAGATGCGAGTGAGCTGGGACGAGCCGAAGAGCCGCAGCAATCAGCGAAAGCATGGCATCAGCTTCGATACGGCCTCGCAGGTTTTTCTTCATCCTTTGCACCTGAGCCGTCAGGATCGGATCGTTGAAGGTGAGGAACGTTGGCAGACCATCGGGATGGTGAACCGCGTCCTACTCATTTTGGTGGCCTACACCGTGGTTGACGAGAAGGAAGAAGTTCTTCGTATCATCTCAGCACGCAGAGTCACTCGGCAGGAGCGAATCGAATATGAAGAAGCGAGCCAAATCTAAAACGGTGGTCCACGAGTTGAAGCCCGACCAGCCAATGACTGCCCGTCAGAAGCGGGAGATTCAGGCCTTGGCCGCAATGCCCGAAGAAAAGATCGACACTTCTGACATCCCCGAGCTTCCACCGGGAGCATGGAAGGAAGCGGTTCGAGGCAAGTGGTACCGGCCTGTGAAGCAATCTGTATCCATTCGTTTGGACGCAGATGTGTTGGCATGGCTCAGAGCGAAGGGTGACGGTTATCAAACCAGAGTGAACGGCCTCCTCCGGAAACAGATGCTGGAGGAAATGAGCAAGTAGGATAGGGAGCAGCCAGGGGGGAGCGTCGGCGGCCACGACCCGAAACTTGGGGACGATACCTATCCCCCGGAATCGCTGTAATAGGTGGTGAGTAGGCCGGGGAATCTCACCACCGGCCCCTCTCAGAACCGTGCGTGAAGTTCGCACCTCACACGGCTCCCATCAGACAAACCAGCCGCCCTTCAGCGGCTGATTGCTCATATAGCTCAACGTCATCCTGTTGCCAGTTGTGTCGAACTGATGATTGCCTAACCCGGCCCCTTCGCTCCAGTCCCATTACAGAGCCTTCATCGCTACTACAAGCCGGTCCGTCCCAAGCCAACGCATCGGTACTCTCGCCTCGTGGTTTCTGCCCTTGCGCTTCTCCCTTAGCATCGATGGCCTGGTTCCTGCAGTTCCGCATAAAAGCCCGTATCGGACTCACGCCCCCTATACGCCGGCTGCCACCCGCCCAGTCATCAGGCTCCTAACGGGCTGGTCCCAGAGGACAGCATCACCTCTGGTTTCGACAGCGCCTGATACTTAACGACGCGTCTTCGAAGGGTTTGCTTGCGCTCGTCTTTCCGACACTTACCTGCCCCGGGTCATGCCCGGGACTTTTCACCCGACGCTCACCACCACGGCTCTTTACCGCAGCAGCTCGGGCTGGTTTGAGACCTGCTCCTGAAAGCCGATCCCGAGGGGCCGACCCTCATCTCCTATGCAGCTGTACAACACGGATTCACTTCACCTTCTACTCCTTCCGTGCTTCTGCAGCACACAAGCTGTTACCTTATTACGTCACCTAATACACATCGAGGTCTCGCCCGATGACGAACTCCCCGGAATATCGCGAGCCGATCTCTTCCTGAAGCACTTCCGGTGCAGAGCGGAACACGCCAGCACCCATCGAAGATGACAGAAATTTTGGGGGCGCGATTCCAGGGGGAAAACTTATCGTGTGATAGACAACCAGCAACTTCGGCTTGGCTTTGGTTGCCAGTGCCGCGAGCTGTTCCGTCGTTGTGTGGTACTTCGTTACGAAGGAGTGGAGACGTTCCGGCATCTTTGCGTAGAGTTCGAGAGTTTGCGCTTCATGGACCAGAACATCACAGCCATTACAAGCGTTGATTGTCTCCTCCGTAGGATTGGTATCGCCTGAGATGACGATGCGGCGGTCTGGCGTATCGAACCGGTATCCGTAACTTTCCATCGCATGTTTCGTCGCGAAAGCGGTGACCGTGACGTTGGCGTCCTTGTAGATCACTCCGGGCTTGATTTCGTGGGCGTTCACTTTCCAGCCCTCAGCTATGGCACGCTGGTTTCCCTCAGGGTTGGTGCGCGTCTCGATGTCAATCCGATACGCCTGCAGAATGTGCTCGGTCATCGATTGGATTCCAGACGGGCCGTAGACTTCAAGTGGTGTGCTGCGACCCGACGTCCATCCAGTCAAAATCAGATCAGAATAACCAGCAGTATGATCAGAATGAAGGTGTGTCACAAAAGCCACCTTCAGGTTGCCGGGTTCGAGTGCAGTGATGCCCCTTTCGAGAACAGCGGCCTCGGCGCGACGCACAACGCCCGGTCCGAAATCGACAAGATAGGCGCTCCCGTCCACGACGATGGCGGTCGCAGGACCGGAACGGTCGGGATCGGGTATCGGCGTTCCGGTGCCGAGCAGTACCACCTTCGTCCGGCTCGCGCCGACCTTTGGCGGCTGGCTCGTTGGTTGTTGGGGTGTGGCTGTCATCGCCACCCACATCAGAGCAGAGAGGCACACAATCCGGGTGAGCTTCATGGCATCCTCGATGGTTGGGAATCGTACCACTGGAGCGGAGCCTTTGTACTCCACTGTGCCGCGAGACAGTGACCGTCCCAGACGCTGTTGGGTTGCGGTGCGAAGAAGGCTATCGTGGCGGCCGTTCCGAGGAGTCGCGTGGGCGTGAGCTTTCAGGGCTGACCGCCGACTCCTTACAACGTATCTTCGGAGTTCACACCTTGAATCAAGCCCCTGATATATCCGTAACCGAATGCGTACGCTTGGAAACCACCCGGATCATCCGGATGCTTGGGCATATGATCCGGGCAAATCGAGCCTGAAAACTGGGTGTCTCGGAGGATTCGCATAATTCTTAGAAAATCGACTTCGCCTTCATCCGGAAAAACCTCACAGTATTGGTGGAGCCCACCTCGGATTCCCTTCATATGAATTTGGTGAATCTTCTTCCGTCGCCCAAAATACTCCACGATGGGAAGCGTTTCGGTCGCAGGATTCCGCAAGCCGGCGGCCGTGGTTCCGAGATCCAACTGAAAACCGTTGTAAGAAGTGTCGGCAATCGACTCATAACGCTTGAGAGCCTCGAATATCTCCGGCGCGTCCCATTGGTCGACGCCCTGGTAACCAGCCGGAAGGCCAGGTGGGTCGGAGGGATGGCACGCCATTAGGACATCGCTCTCTTTAGCGACCGGAATAATCTTCTCAAGGAAGTACGTGATGCGCTCCCAATAGTCCCTCTCGGTCACCCGTCCGACCTCCCCCAAGGGCAGATTTTTCCAATCGTCTTCCAACTTGAAGCAATCGTAGGTGGCGCCACCGCGGCCAGGGGTCTTCCCATTCCGCCGAAACGGGATCAACTCCCAGTGATAGGTAATAATTTTCACGCCGATCTGTGCCGACTTGCGAATATTACCGGCGATGGTGTCAATCTCCCGGTCCCGTTCCGGCCCCCTCGGCAACTTGATGTAGTCAGAATCCATGCGGACTGCTTCAAGGACAACGCCGTATTTGTCGCAGTTGTCTTTCATCCGTTTTAGTTCGTCAACGTCCCAACCTCTCCCCGTAGGCGGATTTTTCATCTCGGCCGTGAGGTGTTTCACTCCGTGGCGGAGGTTGTATTCGAGGTTCTGCTTCGAGGTGATGTCGCCTCCGAAAACGCTGTGATAGTCACCACCGACGTGCATCAGAGTGTTGTTCCGGGGTTTGTGCTGAGCCACTGTGACGCCATTTCCGGTGGTAGCGAGGGTCCCCATGCCCAAAACTCCGGCAGCAAACTCTCTTCGTGTGATCATGCTGGTCCTCCACTCTACTAGCCGGTTGATTGATCGTGATCTTAGCTCATGGAAGTCGAAAATCAGACGGCGCGTGCCGCTAGTTTGCGAGTGACGGTCAAACCTTACCTAATCCGGTAAGTAACGTTGGCCGACAATTCGTCCTGAACCCCTCGCCTCGGACCACCCAAAAGGCAGCCTGAGCAGATTGCGGAATGACTCTATGGCCGTACTTTGGTGATGGCCTCCAGCCAATTCACGATCGCTGCCTGCATTGCGATCCGATGATCCGAAAACAGATGGTCGGTGTGCATGTGCTGCTCGGTAACTTTTATATTGCCAGCCTTCCGCAATGCTTCTGCTAGTGCCTGGTTGTCAGACGTATTGCGGTCATCGGCTTCAAGAACGAAAATTGGCCGATCCTTTAAAAGAGGGACGCAGTTCAAGTAATTCCACTTCGCTGGGTCGCTATCAACTTCTTGTACTAACTGTTGCGCAGTGGCGCCCACCAGGCGTGAGGCGTTGTCGTTCCATCTATCCCAAAACTCCGGGTCGTTCGCCCTTTGACGCGCTGACGCTGGCCCTAAATTCCCTGCCGAAATCAACGCAGTTCCAAACACCTTCGGCTCGTGAGCAGTTGCATAACCCGCGACGAAACCTTCCATGCTGTGCCCGATCAGGACAATATGGGTCGGATCGATCCGGAACTTCTTGACATTCTCAGGCTGGAGTAAGAAATCAATTGAGGCCTGTGCGTCCTCAAGCGTGTGGGTAAACGAGAAAGTGCCTCTACTGCCCCACGCGCCACGATAGAACGGGACCAGCACGTTCCAGCCAGCCCGCCGGATGGAGTACGCGAGATCAAGGTTCTTTTCATTGCCAGGAAAACCATGCAGCATCAGCACTGTCGGATCTGGGCCGGCGCCGGACGCAATGTAGAGTACCGAATACATCTTGGCCCCATGGCTCGGAATGTCGGGCCAAGCCATCGTCGCTGCATACGCGGGATCAGGAGGCGGGTCAGAGGTTACCGCCGCTGGAGCTTTTTCAGCCTTTTCCTGCGCATGGATTCTGTTCGCGAACCACAGTACAGAGCAGAGCAGCAGCGCAAAACAGCCTAATCGTTTCATGCGCAGATATGATAAACAATAACTCCCATCAGTCGCCGCCGGGTTTCCCGCTGTGGATTCGACTGGCTCGGCGACGCGCGGCGGCGTGTGCTCCGCCATGATGCTGAAGCCGCTTGCGTCTTAATATTCCTGCTCGGCGAAGAGGGAGGGCTATGGCTGGAGCAATCTCTCCAACTTCGCCAAGACGCTTCAAAAAGGGCAGCTCATCACCCTTGAGGGAAGAATTAAGTATCGCGAGGTCTCGCTTCCACAAGATGGCCCTTGGCGGCACACTTCCGCTCGGCATCTGCACCGGAAAAGGTGCACTCTCCTGGCATCCTGTCTGTCATGTTAAAAAAGTAGCTTGACAAGTGTGGCCGATGCGGACTATTAATCTTCGCTGTAATTGAAAAGATGTACTACATGTCAGGGAAGAATCCTTCGACCGGAGCTCACTGATGACCCCCATAATCAACAAAATTCGCTTTGCATTGTCGTGGCTCGCGCTAGTATTCGCGGTTTCACACGCTGTCCCGCTTTTCGCCCAAGTCACAGGAGCCGCGCTTTCCGGAACCATCACAGATGCCTCCGGTGCTGTTTTGGCGGCCGCGCGGGTAACTATCGTGAACCAGTCAACCGAGGTAACGCGCGAGTCCGTGACCGATAAGGATGGTTTCTACAGCGCGCCAAACCTGCTTCCTGGCAACTACGATATAACGGTCACAGCATCAGGGTTCGCTACCACATCGCGCACCGGGGTCAGGCTAAACGTCGGCGGCGATCAAGTCATCGATGTCCAAATGAAGGTAGGGCAAGTGAGCCAAAAGGTGGAGGTGACCGAAAGAGCCCCTATCCTTCAACTCGGGTCCTCTGAGGTTTCAAGTGTTGTGGACTCCCGGACCGTTCGAGATCTGCCTCTGAACGGACGCAGCTGGACTGAGCTCGCCGCCCTGCAACCTGGCGTAGTACGCCTCTTTAGCTCGTTCAACGTGGCCGTAGGGGTGGATCGCGGTTTAAAGGGCTTTAGCTCTCAGCTTTCCGTAAGTGGGAGCAGACCGGTGCAAAACAACTACCGTCTGGACGGTATCAGCGTCAACGATTACGCCAACGGGGGGCCGAGTAACGTGCTCGGAGGATCGCTGGGCGTAGATGCCATCCAGGAATTTTCCGTCATCACAAGCAATTACACGGCGCAGTATGGAAGGACTTCCGGTGGAGTCATCAACGCGATCACTCGATCGGGGACCAATACCTTTCACGGCAGCGCTTACGAGTTCTTTCGCGACAGTGCTTTGGACGGACGAAACTACTTCGATTACGACCCCAACGGCAAACCATACAGGGCGCCATTCCGGCGCAATCAATTCGGCGGCTCGGCGGGTGGCCCAATTGTAAAGAATCGTGCCTTCATTTTTGGGGACTACGAAGGGATCAGGCAGAGCAAAGGCATTGCCACTCAGGCGATCGTGCCTTCGGCCGCGGCTCGAATGGGTAACCTCTCGACTGGACAAGTTACTGTGGACCCTTCGGCCACCAAGTACCTTGTACTTTATCCCATTCCGAACGTTCCTACGGCCGTCGGAAGTGACACGGGAATCTACTCCTTCACCGGCCAGCAAGCTTTGAATGAGGACTTTTTTACCACGCGGGTCGACGATACGCTTTCCGAGAAGGACAGCTTGTCTGGAACCTATTTGTTCGACAACACGCCATACTCAGCGCCCGATCAGATGGATGTCACCCTGTACGGTCATCATATCCGCCGGCAGATGGTAGTGTTGGAAGAGTCACACGTATTCAGCCCTGCCCTGCTAAACGCCGTTCATATAGGAGCGAGTCGAGTACATGCGGCCATCAATCAGCCTATGGGAGCTGTGAACTCTGCGGCAACTGATACGTCACTGGCCGCGGTGCCCGGACGGAATCCCGCTCGAATATTCATGAATGGCTACACCTTGATGCCCGGAGGGGTCGGCGGGACTGCCGCTGTGATCCATGGCTACACGTCGATACAAGGGTATGACGACGCCTTTTGGACTCTTGGAACGCACGATCTGAAGTTTGGCGTCGCGGTCGAGAATATCGCGAGCAATACAACCGGCGAGCCGGGTACAGGAGACTGGACCTTTGGTTCCATCTCTAACTTTCTCACCAACCAGCCCCTCAGTTTCGTTGCCAGCCTGAATAATGCGACACCACGCAATGTTCGCCAAACCATCTTTGGCACCTATCTCCAGGACAATTGGAGGCTGCGTAAGAATCTCACCATTGACTTAGGACTGCGTTATGAGATGGCAACCGTTCCGTCCGAGATTCACGGCAAGTACGTAACCTTATTGAACCTTACGGATGCCAAGCCAAAGATTGGTGGTCAACTCTTCCACAATCCAACCTTACGCAACTTCGAGCCCCGCCTTGGCTTCGCCTGGGATCCGAGTGGGGCATCGAAGACCGTTGTGCATGGAGCCTTCGGGGTCTTCGACATCCTGCCTCTTCCTTACGTGATGGATTTACTCGAAGCAAACGCGGCGCCTTTCACCCTGTCCGGATCGGTGGTGTCCGGACTGCAAGGCACCTTCTACGCCGGCGGCTTTCCGTTACTAACTGCCCAAACTCTCAATACGTCGTTCGTCCAGCAGCACCCCGGCCGCAATTACGCAATGACCTGGAATCTTAACGTGCAGCACGAACTGACCCCAAACCTTGCCGTCATTGTTGGATATGTTGGTTCCCGCGCCGTGCATCAGCAGTTCAAGGTTGACGATTCAGATATGACCCTACCCACGTTGACGCCCTACGGCTACCTCTTTCCTTACTCCGCCGCCGGGCCCCTGCCTACCCTGAATCCCAACTTCGGAGGCATCCACTCGCTATGGTGGAACGGTGGCTCCTCCTACAACGGGCTGCAGGTTGGCGTAACCAAGCAGATGAGTAAGGGAGTTCAAGTCCAGGGTTCCTATACCTGGTCAAAGAGCATCGATACCAGTTCTTCCGGCGCCGGATCCGATTCCTACGCCAATTCCCTAAGCAGCCTCCATTGGTACGACCAGAGACTTAACAAGTCCCTTTCCGACTACAACACTCCACGGGTTCTATCCCTCAGTGCAATTTGGGATCTTCCTACCCCGAATGTGTTCCCAAAACTCGGCGAAAAAGTGCTGGGAGGCTGGGAACTCGGGAGCATCTTCATTGCTCAAGACGGACAACCCTTTACCGCACTGGTTGGAGGCGACCCGTTGGGGCAGAACAGTAGCGATCCATTTGCATTCCCCGATCGACTGTCTGGCCAAGGCTGCAAGACTCTAGTTAATCCTGGAAATCTTACCAACTACATTAAGCTGCAGTGCTTCACCATGCCGACGGCTCCATCTCAAGCCTTCTACGACCAGAACTGCAATCCCAATGCAGCATTCCCTACATGCTTGAATCTCCTTGGAAACGCTCGGCGCAACATACTGGCAGGTCCGGGCCTGACAAATCTCGACTTCTCTGTATACAAGAATACTTCTTTCAGATGGATCTCAGAGAGGTTCACTACCCAAGCTCGCGTGGAGTTTTTTAACGTGCTGAACCATCCTAATTTTCAGTCGCCACTCAGTACCAATACATTGTTTGACCCGACAGGTGCCCCCCAAAGCGGGGCTGGGGCAATCCTGCAAACGACGACCGACTCTCGCGAGATTCAACTCGCGCTGAAAATCTCGTGGTGAGTCCAGGTAGCGGGTTAATGAAAGCCACCTTTTCACGACGCAAGTTTCTGGCCGCTGCTGCGGCCGCCCCTTGTCTCGCTTACCTCAATCTGCTCTCCGAGCCAGTGAGGCGCCAGCACAAGATACAGGATATCAAGTGCATGGTGCTCTCCGGAGAGCGTACTTATACGCTGGTGAAAGTCATTGCCGAGGATGGAACCTATGGTATCGCCGAAGCATACGGTAGCCCGTCTATCGGAACCAAGGAACAGATACTGGAGTTGAAACCGCTCCTGGTTGGGAAAGATCCCTTAGGTATCGATGCAATCTACACCAACTTAGGCATAGGCGGCAACAGCCTCGCGGGAACTCGAACCGACGGTTCAGCCCACATGCTCATGCGCGCGGCTAGCGGGATCGAGATGGCGCTCTGGGATCTGGCAGGCAAAATCCTGGGTGTCCCTACAACCACACTCCTGGGAGGAAGGTTCCGCGACAAAGTTCGCGTGTACGACCATGCAACTCCCCGAGACATGCTGAATAAGGCCTCGTGCCGGGAATGGGCGGACAAAGTAAGATCAGACCCCAGCGGCTTTACGGCACACAAGATCGGGGTCCGCCCAACAGACCTGGCGTCCCTGCGGAAGCAGGACCCCGGCGACTACGCCCGGGGACAGAACGACCGCAATCGCGTGCTTACAACAAAAGAGCTCATTGAGATCGGGAAAGGATTCGAAAATTGCCGCGAGGCCATCGGCTGGGACCACGACATTATGGTCCACTGCCATTGGGAGTTTGACTTACGCACGTCCATCCAATTAGCAGAGGCCGTTGAACCAATAAAGCCGCTCTGGCTCGAAGATCCACTTGGTGTCGACTATTCCGATTCGTGGAAACGGCTTGTGGCAGCTTCGCGTGTTCCCATCTGCACTGGCGAGAATCTGGAACGCCGGCAGGGCTTCAACGACTTCGTCATCAATCAGGCATTAGACATTCTGAATCCGGACCTTCGCAACAGCGGCGGATTCCTGGAAACCAAACGCATCGCCGACATGGCGGATGTCTACGGTCTACCGATGGCAACGCACAACACCGGGAGCCAACTGAATACCTGGGCAGTGTGCCAGTGGGCTGGAGCCATACGCGATTACCTGACATGCGAAACCATCACCGGGCAGGGTGGGTGGATGGATCAGATACTCGAGCTCGATGGGCCCTACATCGAACAAGGATTCATCCACGTGACTGACAAGCCTGGTTTGGGAGTTGACCTGAATCCTGACGTGGTTAAATCTCATCTCGCGGATGGTGAGACGTGGTGGGGTTAGGGTCCGGAATCGTCAGGGAAACCTGTCTGACATGTATTGACAAATTTTATGGCAACAAGGAAGATGAAGGCGACAAACCAACTTTTTCACGTCGATCCTAATGAACGCCGGACTTCCAGCACGGCCTATCGGACGAGCAGGACGCATGGAGATCCGAAGAGGTCCGAAATGATACTGAACGCGACCGCTCGGAAAGAATCCACCTTGTTCGAGGAAGCCCCAGGGCGCTTACCCGATCGGATCTATGAACGGATCATGCAACAGATTGTCGCCGGGGAATTCCGCATCGGCGACCGGTTGCCGTCCGAGAACCAGCTAGGGACCGAGTACGGTGTTTCCAGGGCAGTGGTTCGCGAGGCATTGGCGCGGCTCCAGGCCGATGAGGTAACGGTCACTCGCCGGGGAGCGGGTACCTATGTGCAGCGTCAGCCAGGCCGCGAGTTCCTGCGCCTGTCTCCCATTGGAGGCATTGCCGACTTGATGCGCTGTTTTGAATTTCGCGTGGCATTGGAAGGTGAGGCTGCATCGTTGGCCGCACAACGCAGAACTGACGAAGACCTCAAGGCCATTGAGGGGGCGTTTGACGAACTGAATCGGGCCAATGCTGCCGGCGAACTTGGAGTCACAGGGGATATCGGCTTCCATGCCGCCATTGCTGCGGCTAGCCGCAATCAACTCTTCATCCAGACGCTCGAGGCTCTTTCCATTCATGTCGCCAACGGCATGAAGGTAACCCGAAAGCTATCGCTTTCCCACAATAAGGATCGTTTGTCATTAGTGCAGGAAGAGCATGCCCGCGTTCTGGAGGCCATTAGAGCCGGAGATCGGGAACTGGCGCGCACATCGATGCGCGTCCATATATCGAACGCCCGCAGCCGGGCGCTCGACGATAGCACGGAGCCGTCCTGACGATTGAGTAAAACGTAACCTCAGCCGGCACCTTACCAGGCTGATGTTCGATGCCTGTCTATGGAACGGATCTCCAAGCGGTGCGGGCCTGACAAGGCCTGCGATTCCGGCTGAGAGCAGAACCTGGGGATGAAGGCCCCGGAAATTCATCAGCGCCTGACGGCCAGTCATCCAAGGAGTGCACTGTGACCCAACTCAGCGACCAAACCCGCAATTTACTTAAGAACGTGAGCACGGCGACGCTGACTACCCAACTCTTCCGGCGCGGTTTTCGCAATGTGTTCATGCAGGGTGTTGCGCTCCTTGGCAAACTTGAGAACGGCAATATGGTAGGGCCCGCGTTCACTCTCCGGAATATTCCGGCTCGCGAGGATATTGACGTTCTTGAGATTTTTCTCAACCCGGACAATCCACAACGCAAAGGCATCGAAAGCGTCCCGCCTGGTTATGTCCTGGTGCAGGACTGCCGCGGAGACAAAACGGCGGCATCCTGTGGTTCTATCCTGACAGCGCGGTTGAAGGTGCGCGGCGTCGCCGGCATGGTGTCTGATGGACCCGTTCGCGATAGCGGAGTGATTGCAGAGTGCGGTATGCCGGTCTTCTGCGCAGGGGCAAGCGCCCCAACAAATCTCATCAAGCATCATTCGGTCGACATGGACCTTCCCATCGGTTGCGGTGGAGTTGCCGTATTTCCTGGTGACGTCATCGTTGGAGACATTGACGGGATCGTGGTCATTCCTCATCATCTGGCTGAAGAAGTTGCCATAGATGCAGCGGAACAGGAAGAGATGGAGGCGTTCATCTTTCAGCGCATCGAAGCGGGTGCTCCGTTGCGCGGGACCTACCCTCCTGATGATTCGACCAAAGAAGCCTACCTTGCTTGGAGGCGCCAGAACGATTCCGCGATCTGACACGCCCATCGCGCTTTGGATAAAACGAACCATCGCCTCGGTCCCACGCCAGATCCGACTAACCGGTTGCATACAGCTTTTGGAAACAAATGTAAGTAAGCAAGAACCGCACCGCGGCTCCCGCTGGCTTCGGCCTCCCGGACCGAAACGGCGGTGCCAGATCCAGCCAGGAGAATCGAAATGCGCATGACAAAACTGGTCGTAAAGACAACCTTGACCCTACTTATACTCCCGAGTTTCCTGCCTATTCAGGCGCAGACGAAGTGGGAGGTCACGAAAACATTCCACATCGGCGGTCAGGGCGAGTGGGACTATCTTATTCTCGACCAGCGGACACATCGGCTCTTTGTTCCGAGGAGCACGCATACCATGGTGATCGATGCCGACTCGGGCAAAGTCCTCGGTGACATTCCGGGGCAGAAGATCGCTCATGGGGTAGCGCTCGTTCCTGAGGTGGGGCGCGGTTTTATCAGTGATGGCGGCGGGCACGGGGCGATCGTAATCTTCGATCTGAAAACGTACGCCGTTCTGGGCACGATCGTGGCCCAACCGGATGCCGACGGCATCATCTACGACCCCGCCATCGGGCGCGTCCTGGTCGTGTCGGGAGACAAAGGAGTATTGATGTCGTTCAAGCCAGACATTGATCCCGTCCGTGGAACGATCGATGCGCCGATTGATCTGGGCGGAGCGCCGGAGTTCCTCGCCTCCGATGGGAGAGGTAGCGTCTATATCAATCTTATGGACAAGAACGAGGTAGCGGTCGTGGACCTCAAGGGAAGAAAAGTGATCGCACGCTGGCCCGTGGCGCCCGGAGGTGCGCCGGTTGGGATGTCGATAGACAAGGAGAAAGGGCTTCTCTTTATCGGTTGCCGAAAGCCGCAGAAACTGATCGTGATGAAGACCGACGGCAAAGTGATAGCGGCTTTGCCCATCGGTGGAAACGTCGATGCTACGAAGATCGACAAGGATCAGGCGTTTGCCAGCTGCGGCGGCGACGGCACGCTTTCAGTAGCCAGCGAAAAATCGCCGGGGAACTTCGCAATTGAGCAAGTCGTGAAGACGCGTCAGGGGGCGAGAACGATGGAGTTAGACGCCACAAATCACAGGATCTTTCTACCTACTGCGGAATTTGATTTGCCCAAGCCCGGAGGCACGGGGCGGCCTGTATCGAGAGCGGGCACTTTCATGGTCGTAGTCGTCGAACGTCATGCGAAGCCGATTGAGCCTTCGACTAAGCCCTGAAACTGATCTAGCCTCGAAATCCCAGGAGCGTTTCTGTGAAATGCAGCTCTGTTTTCTTTCTTACGCTTGTTCTCTATCCCCAGGCGCCCGCCCACAGCCCGCAAAGCCGCCCGCTCGTGCTTTCGCAGACGATTTTCCTGCCCAAGGTTCAAGGGGGATTAAACCACATGTCCGTAGATGTCGAACACATGCGGCTTTTCGTCGCAGCACCTACCAACAACACGCTGGAAATTGTCGATCTGAAAACCGGGAAACCGTGGCGCAGCCTTGAGGGGGGAAAGCCCGCGGCCGCACGCTACGCTCCTGAATTCGATCAACTCTATGTCCCTCGTGGACAGAGTCTGTACATCTACGACGGCAGGACGTTAGACCTGATTACCAGCATTGACCTCGAGAGCAATCTCGATGAACTGCAATATGACGCCGGCGCCAAACGACTCTACGTCGGTTGTATGATGCCCGAAAAAACCGGCATCGCCGTTATCGCCATCCCTGAAGGAAAGCTCTTGGGAAAAATCCCGTTGCCGGCGAAGCTCCAGGGAATTGCGGTGGAGCAGAAAGGCAGTCGGATCTTTGCCAACATACCCGGCGTGAAGCAAATCGCGGTGATGGACGGTGAAAAACGCCAGCTCCTGAATACCTGGCTGCTCGAAGATGTTGAGGGAAACTCTCCTCTCGGTCTGGATGAAGCCCACCATCGATTATTCGTCGGCACCCGCCATCCCGCGCAGTTGCTGGTGCTGGATACCACGACCGGCAAGCCCATAGCAAAGATTGATATCAACAGCGATGCCGACGACCTCTTCTATGATCCGGCAGGCAAGCGAATTTACGTTTCCTGCGGCGAAGGATTCATTGACGTCATCGACCAGCGGGATGCCGACCACTACGAATTGATTGCGCGTATTCCCACGGTCGCAGGCGCCCGGACATCCACTTTTTCCGGCAAATTGAACGCCTTCTACCTAGGCGTGCCCGAGCGCGGAGACCAGCCCGCCGAGTTGCGTATTTTCGAAGTGGCTAATGCTTTTTAAACAACCGCTTGCCGAAGTATAACAGTTATACCTATCCGCTCGCTTCCCGATACCACTTCATCCAGTGTGTCCATGAGCTCCCGCTGCTACCACCGGGCCGCTCGTGACCTGAGGAGAGACAACGGGAGGTTTACTAACTTAATATGGTCATTAACGTCCCGTCCTGTCCCTCCGCAGTCCCGAGTCGCCCCCGCCCGAGTCCCCTCATCGACCTATCCGAGTTCTGTCACGGGTAACGCGCGAAATCCGTTCGGAAAAAGAAAGCTGTTCGGCGTGCGAGAGACAACTCCACCAGCGATCACACGTGATTTGCCGATCACGTTCCGTACAAATTCAAGATTGACCGTGTCACCCAGATCTGGGAGTTCCGTCCATTTCGCTTCAAACAATTCCAGCCGCCCGCCGGCATCCACGACGAAGTCCACTTCGCGGGTCCGGTCGCGCCAAAAGAAGAGGCTGCCAGTGTGGCCGGCGCGACGTTCACGGTCACGAAGCTGGGCGAAAACAAACGTCTCCCAGACTGCGCCTGCGGCGGGTGATTGCCGCAGAGCTTCCACGGACCGGATATTCAGCAGAGCGCAAAGCAGGCCTGTATCCGCAATGTAGAGTTTGGGACTCTTGACGATGGACTTGGTTCGATTCGAGAACCAGGGTTCAAGCAACACCGCCTGCCCCGAAGCTTCCAGCATGGACAGCCACTGATTGGCTGTCGAAGGTGCGATGCCGACGTCGCGCGCCAGGTCCGCCTTGTTCAAAAGGTTCGCGGATCGGAGAGCACAAGCACGCAGAAATCTCTCAAAATCCCGCAAACTGCCGACATTGGCCAAGGCGCGCACATCGCGTTCGAGGTATGTCGCAAGATAGGAGTTGTAGAAGGCTACCGAGTCGATATCCAGGTTGGCATACAGTTCCGGGAAACCACCGCGGACGACAGCCGTTTCCAGTTCGGTTTTAGGCAGTGCCTGGCGCATCTCGGCAAAGGAAAGCGTCTCCAGTTCCACGATGTCCGCCCTGCCCGCCAACGACTCGGAAACGTTCCTCATCAGGGTGAACTTCTGCGAGCCGGTGAGCAGGAACTGCCCGTTCCGCGCACGCTGCGCGTCCACGGCCACCTTGAGATGCCGAAACAGGCCCGGGGCGTATTGGACCTCGTCAATGATGACGGGCGGCGGATTCCGCTGCAGGAAACGTTGCGGCTCCTTCTCGGCCTGCTCGGCTTCGGTGGGAAGATCGAGAGACACAAATGCGTAATCTGGAAACAGGTGTCGGAAGGTAGAGGTCTTGCCGGTCTGTCGGGCTCCGGTCAGGGCAATCACCGGCCGCGTCTTCGCAGAGCGTTTCAGACGAGCCTCAACGTCGCGCTTAATCCACATATGCATAATATACGACACAATCGCATATTATGAACTTACCGGCGACTGATCATTTAATTCCACGAGCAATGATATAGGCGAGGGCGGAACTCGGGGACGGGACAGGAAGTTCACGAATCACTGAGCAGCTTGCCACTTTGGGTCACATGGCGCGCCCTACGCCGAGCCGCTACGCTTTGCCCTGGTAGATAAGGGACGGCGGCGGGCTGCCGTGCGTTGGCTTCCTGAGGTTGAAGGAACAGCCGAAATAACCACCATTTGTTGCGCCGCACTAGGGCGTTCGGCTGGTTATTACTTCGTCTGCCCCTTCAATCTCCTCAGTCGCGATTGCTCGGTCTGGAAGGAGCAACTACCAGCCACAAATTCATGTCCTGACGCATCCTGACAGAACGGTGGTTGTTCCGTATGTGCCGGTTTTACTGTTAGCCCCCCACGGCCTAAAAGCCATCATTAGTTTGGCGTTTTTTGCGTCTGCGGTATCAAGTGGCTTTTTCATGATCGCAGAAATGAACAGACCTTTTAGTGGCGTGCTGAAGGTGTCCAGCGCTCCGATTCGAGAAGCCCTCAAATAAATTGCTCAGGAGGCTACGCCTTCCACTTGAGCGATTCAAAAGTTGCGAGAGTTGGTACGTGACGATGTTACAAGTGAGCCTCTAAGCCTGACGGCGCTCGCCAAAGACGTCACCTTTCTTAGACAGGTTGAGCAGGAACTGCGCGACGCAAAAGTGACGAGCGAAGAATATTCGCCAGTTATCGTGTTTCACTCCGGGAGGCGTCACATCATAGGGGTGCCCTCAAGTGCCACAACGGAACCGCCATGTTGACCGCATGCTGTCGCCCTACCTCGCGCTGCCTGTCACAAGTGACAGTTACGCCTCAACTTGCCTTATGTTGAACTGTCCACGCAAGCTTGGGCGGACTGGGGCAATGTAGCTATCGATACCACGGAGAGAAAGAGAAGACAATGGCGCCAAAGCAAGGAACGACGACTAGACCCAATATCATATTCATCCTGTGCGACAACGTTGGGTGGGGCGATTTTTCATGCTACGGGGGAAGCAATCCAACACCGCGGATCGACAAACTTGCCGGCGAAGGCATCCGCTTCAACAGCTACACCGTTGAGTGCCAGTGCACACCCTCGCGCAGCGCGATTATGACGGGCCGGCAGTCGGTGCGTTGCGGAACCTATAAGGTGACGCTGCCCGGTGAGGGGGAGCCCGGTCTGGTGCCGTGGGAATACACCATCGCCGAGCTGCTTTCCGATGCCGGTTATGCGACGTCGCTCTGGGGCAAATGGCATCTCGGAGAGCACGATGGACGCTTGCCCAATGACCAAGGCTTCGACGAGTGGTGGGGTTACAAGAACAGCGTGGATGAGGCTGGATGGACGTCGTACGCGACCTTCAACGCGCTCGCTAAGACCCTGGGCATCGAGTCGCCCAAGATCTGGGAGGGCAAGAAGGGGCAGAAGTCCACACCGGTCCGTGAGCTGAACTTGGAGGTGCGTCCCCTGCTTGACGAACTGATTGTCGGGAAGGCGACCGACTACATCAAGCGTGTTGCTGCCGGAGACAAGCCGTTTTTCACTTACGTTGCGCTCTCGCATATGCACCCGCCGGAGGCCGTGCACCCCGATTTCAACCAGACGAGTCCCTTCCGGTTAGGAGGGTATGCGGACGTGATCGCCGAGATGGACTACCGTGTCGGTCAGATCGTCGACTGCGTGGAGCAGGCCGGAATTGCGGACAAAACGATGATCGTATTCTCCAGCGACAATGGTGCGGGGATGATGGACCTCGTGCCCCCCGGGGGTTCGAGCGGTCCGTTCCGGGGCGGATTCATGACCCCGCCGTTTGAGGGCTCGATGCGCGTTCCGGCGATGGTCCGCTGGCCCGGCAAAGTGCCTACCGGAGTAATCACCGAGGAGATGCTCTCTGCTCATGACTGGTACAAGACGTTCGCGGCTCTTGCCGGCGCTTCGGACAAAGTGCCAACCGACCGCCCGATGGACGGCGTCGACGCCTCCAAGTTCCTGCTCGGCGAGAGCAAAGAGAGCGGTCGAGAGACCCTCCTGTTCTTCGGACCGGACGGTTTGCTGATGTCCTCGAAGTGGCGACAGCTCAAGGTCATCTTTCGCTACTCTGAGGGGGTCTCCGCACCAATCGTGGAGCCGCAGTTCCCCATGTTTTTCGACCTCGGCAGTGACCCCAGCGAGCGGTACAACCTGTTCAACACGAAACTCGATATGGGCTGGATGCTTGGGGTTGCTCTCCGCGCCGTCGCCGAGTACCGGAAGAGCATTGCCCAGTATCCGAACATCAAACCAGGCGAAGAGTTCACGGGCTATCAAAAAGCCACTGCGAAATCCACGTGAGTTCGATGCAAGGCGATTTGGCGGATATCGATCCCGTTTTGCAGGCTTCGCCGAAACACCACGACACCGAAGGCTGCAATGACTTCCGACTTGCCGATGATCCAGGATCTGTCGCGTAGATGCGGCAAGACGGACCAGCGACGCCCATCGGGGTTCTCCCTTCTCACAGACCTCTGTTGCCGGAGCTAACGCGCTTTCACCTTCCAGCCGTCGCCGCTTCCAACTCGGTCCTGATACCTGTCACACGTGACAGCTGCCACTCAACCCAGCGGCGTGGTGCACTAGCATGTACTCTCAGTCCGCTGCAAACGGCAACTGTCCGTAGCAAGGCGATACCGTGCTTGACGAAAAGCTAAGAAGTTTAGGCGTATTCCTCGACGTGGTCTTCGCACTCATGTTCTTCAGAATCACCGAGTTCCTACCGTCGTTCCAGGACGAGCGCTGGGTGCACCTTCCGCACGGTCTCTTGAGTCTGCTGGCAAGCCAACCGACGAATTTTATGCGAGTGGTGTTCGGCCTCATTGTTGCAGCCTACTACTGGAATAGAAAGAACACCTTCCTTAGTGTACTGGCAAGGTCGAACGGCGTCGTCGCAACGCTTTCGATGGCGGCTCTAACCTTCCTGTGTTTGTTCATGTATGCGCTGATCGCTGACCCGACGTATGCCGGTGGTGTCCCCACGCTACTCTTGCAGTCAGTCACTCTTTTGGTCGCAAGCCTCCTCAGCCTCTTTGCCCTTCGTTACGCAATTCACGCCAACTTGATACGGCCAGAGCTAAAAGCGTCCCTGAAAATCAGGTTAGGGATGGGACTTGCGGCATCGCTCCAGGTTAGCTTGGGTCCGTTCTTTCCCACGGTCAGCGCGTACACCGGGAGCTGCTTCTCATCGCGATGGAGCGTGACCTGAAACCGGTCCGCCAGGAGTTTTTGAAGCATCGTCTTAAATTGATTTGGGTTGGGCTGTCCCTCGCCCTCGGGCTTCCCGGTGATATCGAACTTCTCCGACTCAACCCAGGCAGGCGCGCCGCTGATCTGCGCGGCATTAACGCCATAGGCGAAGACGATCAGGTCGCTTACTGTCGTATAAGCAGTGGTCACCTCAGTACCCCGTATAGAGAATAGCCTCCGCCCCGGCCGGTTCGGGTCACTGAGTTTGATGGTGGCTACTTCGAATACAGGATTGGCGTTTGCAGCCATCATTCTCGGTGCAGGCGGTGGCTTCAGGATTTCCCACGCAGCGTCGTCTTTCACATGCGCCAGGGTCAGAGGCATCGGCGTTCCTCCCGCGGTCCAATTCCCCGTCAGGGTAATCGCGTCTGCATCCAGTTTGCCTTCGTAGGTGCCCTCGATTGCCGGAATGGTTATAGTAACGTTCGCGCCTTGAATCGCGACCGCGTCGGCAGGCAAGCCCGGGACTGGCCGGTCAACCATGTAAAACGTCGCCTTAAGAGCGCCCTCGTCAGCCTTCAATATCTTGAAGACAATTCGTATTTCTCCATTAGGCGCGTGGGGCACCATCAATTTGCCTTGCCAGGTGCCAGTTATATCCTGTTTCGGGATTGATTGGGCCAGTGCGCGCAGTTGAGGCGCGTTGGTGATGCCAAGAATCACCGGAATCGCTATCGCCAAGACTGCCGCGAGCATCAATCCCACCTTCTTTGGCAGACTCAGGTTTCGCACGGGTTGGTTTGCCATGATCGCCTCGATTCTTTTCTTGAGGCTCGCCCCGGACACGCCCGCTACGCATTTGAGCGGCGATTGCAAATACAGCTCGCAAACCTTAAGGATGCCCTCCGCGTAGGCTTCCGCTTCACTCCCCATCCGCAGCACCTCTTCGTCGCAGGCCCGCTCGCGCTCGTCCATCAAGCGGGCCCCCAGCCACCAAACCAATGGATGAAACCAAAAGACAACCTCGACAACCATGTGCATCAACGTCGCCAGATTGTCGCGGCGGCGAATGTGACACAACTCGTGAGCGAGAATTGCCTGAAGTTCCGCGGGCGCGAGGCGATCCCCAATCCCGTCAGGTAACAGCAACACAGGACGGAATACGCCGACTACTCCCGGCTCAAGGATCGATGGCGAAGATAGGGCAGGAATTCCGATCCCCAAAGGCAGCGGCGCTGCCGCGCGGAGGGCAACCTGCATTCGGCGCCATCGCATCCACAACGAGAACACCAAAGCGCCGCAGCCAATCGCCCACAAGCCAACCAGCATCGGAACAACACGAGTCTTCGATTTCGACGCGTGCGGCATCGCTACCGCTGCTGACGGCACCTCGGCCACAAAAGGCTCATTCACCAGCTCGGCGAGAACTGGTACACGCGTCGGCGCAGGCAGCACCGACGAATGCCGTCCAACCAGCCCACCCACAAGCATCAGTAACGAAAAAGCGACCAGGAACTTCGCCGAAGCCGCCAGCCACAGACAATACCTCGCATGCGCCCGGTTTTTTCTCAAGGGCAGAGTCAGGAGACCTGCGATTCCGGCAAACAGCGTAGATTGCCACAAATGGTTTGCGATGGGTAGGAGGCTGTTCGGAATCATTCCGGCTTCTCCCGTTTCGTCGCCTTTCGTAGCGCGGCGCGGGCCTCCCGCACTTCCTCCGGAGTTAGTTTCCCCGATTCGATCAGGTGCGTAACGATCGGCATTCGCCTGCCGCCGAACAGCGCGACCAGATCGTCAATCATTCGATGCTGCGCGGAGTCCTGTGAAACGACCGCCTCAAAGACATGCGCGTTGCCGAACTTGCTCGTGCGCCGGATTGCCCTCTTTGCTTCGAGCCTGTAGACCACCGTCTGAACGGTTGTGTAGGCCAGCCGTTCGTCCTTGGGGAATGCCTCCAGCAACTCGCGAATGGAGCACGGCCCCTTACTCCAGAGTGTCCCCATGATTTGGAGCTCTAACCTGGTCAGCTTCGGTAGGGGCATGGCAGGATCAATCTACTACAAGATACGGTAGACTGCAAGCCTTTCCCTTCATAAGTTTGCGCGTTGCCTCTCGTAATGCTACTGTTGCATTCGTTCGCGTCGATTGAGGAGGTGATTCGAGGTTACGCCGAGAGGCCTCCCGAAGCCGCCGTCCGATCGACCCTCTGCTGTATACGGCATATCATCGTTGCGCCAACTTCCGCGAAGCCGAGCCGCGCGTATAAGCGCCGTGCTCGAGCGTTGTACCGCGTGGTCCCCAGCGCAACGGCTGTGATTGCGCAGGCCACAAATCTCCTTTGTACGATGCCCGGAAACAAAGCGCTTTCGTGACCGTGGTTCCGATATAGCGGAACCACAAATAGCTCGTCGACTTCGCAGATGTCACCCCCACAGCTCATTGGACTTAGGAGGGGACTTAGGAGGGACATCCATGATAGGTAACAGTCAAGGGAAAACGGAGATTTCCCTCGACCTGGCGGAATGAGTTTCCCCAAGCGATTTTGTAGATGTGGTTCCGAACTGTCCTCGATCGTACGGATTGCCAACGCAGTAGCAGCGTGGCTAGACATCCATTTGCGGGATCGATGCCGGAGCCTCGTCCACGAAGATTGAGTAAGAGTAAACCAGCCGGCCCCAAAACAGACGGTAGGGCGTATTGGGAGAGTAAGCTCCTGTGCGCAGTCCCGCATTACGTGAGGAACGGCTGGTGGACCGCTGACAGAACGAACCCACGATAAGCAACTACCAACGACTAGGCCGCGGAGGCAAGACTCCTTCTTGCTTTTTTCTTCGTTGGGAGGGTTTTTCCCGGCGGTGTACGCACCTGGAAAGGCTGGCCGCTCTTGTCGACGGCCAGTAGATAAGCGACCAGCTTGCGCGCCACCTGCAAGGTGGCGCGATTGGCGTGTCCGCGCTGTAATTGCTGAGCGTAGAGCTGAGCCAACTGCGGGTTCCAGCGTGGAGCCAGCTTGGCCGCTTCGATCAGCGTGGTCTGCAGGTAGGCGTTGCGCTGCTTGGATAACGGCCCACGCTGTTGCTTGCCCGCTGAGGAGCGCAAGGCTGCTGTCAAACCGCAATAGCTCACCGCATCGGCAATCGAGGCAAAACGATGTGGATCGCCGACCTCCAGCGCCCAGCTTAGAGCGGTGATCGCGCCTACACCGTCGATGCTGCTCAATCGTTCGACCCGATGCTTCAAGGTGGCATCGGCTAGAAGTCTTCGTACTAACTGGTTTTGCACGCCTTCGAACAGCTCCTTTGCCGCGCGGCTCATGCGCAGCAGATCCTTCACCGACTCCGGCACTTCCTCCAAGTTCTTGATCAGATCGGCGAAGTATTTCTTGCCTTGCAGCTTCGTCTTGCGTGCAAGCCCACCTGGATCGTCCGGTGGTGGATCAAACCGGGCTGAAGGGACGGTTCGATTTCCAATTGCAATGGACGCCAGATGAGACTCCGTACACCTCATCTGGCGGGCCGGGTGAACCGCCGAAGCCTCCCGAGCGAGCCGATTCGTTACCGGATCTCTTCACCGCCATTCAGCAGCAGTTGGGGTTGAAGTTGGAGTCAACCAGGGCGCAAGTCGACGTTTTGGTGATTGATAAAGTCGAAAAGCCTTCGGAGAATTAAGGGTCCGGTTTGAACCTTGTGGTCTGAAGTAGAAATACGTTGAAAAAGGCTAGCCTGTGCGAAACCAAAGGCGACGACGAGCCGCGACCGGAGTAGAGGGCCGATCTCGAACCGCTGATGTGCGAGGTGGTGACCCGGACCTATCTTGAAGTCCATGCTCGTTGAGGGCACAATGAGCGCTAGCCAACGGTAAGGCGGGAAGGTGGTCGATGAAGACCTCGTGGCAAAGTGAATCTGGCGGTCTTGTATGTCGGTGGTCCGATCTTATTGAAAGTGATCAGTCCACTTCAGCCGTTCTCCGGGAGGGTTTGACCGGAGTCTATGAGCGTTTTGAGCCGCCGATGCCGGATTTTGCGGCACATAGTCTGTTGGGGTCGGGAGAGTGGTTCGTTCCCTGGAACTACAGGTGGAGCGTGCCGCGCGGCCTCAAGGATAGAGCAGGGTAGTTACCCATGGCCACGAACCCCCAGCGTTCCGGAATCCCCAGAGTTTCGGACCGATAGCGGTTCTCGACGGCAAATGCGGTGACAGGAAGGTGTGAAAGATTTCAGCCGGCGCATAATCCCCCCGGCTGAGTATTTCCATGGATTTCAGGTCCCCCGCCTCATCGTGAACCTGATACCTGGGGTTTCACAGCGCAGGTCAGGAGTAGTGGCTTTTGATGTGTCGAGAAGCAAGGAAGCAGGAAGCAGATCTTCAGTGTCTTTGCTTAGGCGACAGCGGCAACTGGGGTAGCGATCTTGCGGCGTACGCTAAATAACCGAATGAGGTTGTAACTAAGGCAGGTCCATGTAGCTTCCATGCCTGCTTTTAGTTGCCCCCGGCAGCGAAATTGCCGGAGCCCACATCGCTCTTTAATCCAGGCGTGTGGGAACTCGGCGATCTCCGAGCGCTGGTGGTAGATTTTCTGTCCCGCCTCACTCTGCATCTTGGCTTTGAATGCGCTTGTTTGCGCAGACTCCTCGATACGTGTGATGGAGCGTCTCCAATTTGGGGTCGGCTTCTTCGAGGGCGCACTGAGTGCGATAAACGCAGGAAGCGCAAGCTGCCTTTGGCGCCTTGTACACATGCGTGTGCACCCCGTGTCCACGATCGAGGACCGTCTTGTGTACGAGTTGTTGTCCGGCAGGGCAGAGGTAAACGTCATTCTTCGCATCATATGGAAAAGCACTGCTGATAAAGGCCCCGGAGCGTCCCTGAGCATCCGCTTCTGTCGGTTTCCAGCTATCTTGCCACGAGCCGTAAAAGTCGACACCAGACTTCGCAGCAGCCTGCACGGCTGCATGGTTGGTGTAGTCTCCATCTGCAATCAACTGCTTCGGCAAACATCCCAGCGTCGCTTTACAGCGGTCAAGAGCTGGCTCCAGTTGACGATAGTCGATGGCGTCGGTGGTTGCCTCTACGTTCACCACGAAGCCATGAGTGGTATCGGTCACTAATTGCACGTTGTAGCTGGGCACCGTGCCGCCTTCGCCGTTACGCATCACATGAGCCTCGGCATCGGTGGTGGATGCCCGCGCTACAAATGTCTTCTTATCCTCTTTCTTTTTTTCCTGCAGACGCTCCACTTCACGAAGCGCGCTTTCCAGGCGGGTTACGCGTTCACGCGCCGCCCGCTCTTTCGCAGCCGCTTGGCGCGTGGCCGCCTTCTCTTCCTCTGCGGCTTGTTCGTTCATCTTCTCTAGTTGTGTTTGCGCCGCAGCCAGATGGGCTTCGATCTTCTCCTTGCGTCGAAACGTGTTTCCGCTGGCGTTGGCTTTGATCTTGGTGCCATCCAGCGTCACCCGTTCCATGGTGATCAGCCCTTCGGCGCTCAGCACTCCCACCACCTGCACGAACACACTGCCGAGCGCGTCCTTATTATCAGAACGAAATCCGGACAGAGTCCGATGACTAACGGGCTGCAAACCGCACAGCCACTGAAACGCGGGCTCAAACTCACATCGCCGGGCAATCTCACGCGCTGAGCTGATCCCTCGGCTGTACGCGTACAACCATAAGCTTATGAGTAACTGCGGAGCTGTGTGGTCTCGGCCAGCCCGCCCCTCCACCGCTGCTATCTTGGCATCATACAAACTAAGATTCAGCCCGCCGATCGTCTCCCAGATCGACCGTGCGCTGTGGTCATCGTCGATCATTCTCTCTACATCCACGGTACGAAAGACAAGCTGAGAACGGTCTATCGATGAAAGGCGCGGACGGGGTCGCGGTGGATCTGGCATGGTGCTCATGTTTGCACTGTATAGGGTAAACACATACGTCACAATAACTGTATGTGTACATTCGTCGATTTCTTCACAGCTTCCAGACTGGGAGTGTGTCGGAGAGAAGTCGTGACAATCGGTCTAAAAAACAGGAAAGAGAGATAAATACTGCGGTACCGCCTTATTACCTTGGAATCTGAGCCGGGGTCTTGTTGTTGCCATTCGGAGGCGGAGAAGCGGCAAAGGCATGCAGAGGCAGAACATTGCCGTGAATCGCTTATGCACAGGCAATGGCAGCACCGAGGCGGAATAGTTTTAAGAGATTGTGCGTGGCGCAGATGAGTTTCCATTCCGAGGTCACCTTGGACAGGCCTCGTAGGCGAAACCTACGGATGCCGCGAGCTTCTTTGATCTGTCCAAAGACTGGTTCGACCGTGGATTTTCGAAGAGCGTAGCGAGCCTTTCCTTCTTGGCTGGCCAGGGCCTCTCTCATGCGGATTGCTTCTTCGTTGCGAGGTGCACTGGGAGGCAGCGGCGCGCCAGGTGGTTGTGGATTGGAGTCAGGTGAAACCAGGACTTCAATTCCCTTCAACGACGGATCCAGCAGGCTGGTCGTGTCCCAATAGCCCGCATCTGCGGTGATGGTGTCTGGAGTGGCCTGGGTGGTGCTGCATACACTTTTTACAAGCGGCAGCAGCTGCTGCCGATCGATGGTTTGTTGGGTTAACTCGGCGGCCACGATGACTTGAGCGTGTGCGTCCACTGCGATCTGGACATTGTAAGCCTGCACAAAGCATTTCTGCCCGTTGTCTCTCATCACCCGCGAGTCGGGATCGACGAAGTTATACTGACGGGCAGGTGCAGCGGCGTTCTTTCTAGCTCGTAGGCGCTGCTTTTTCTCCTTCTCGCGCTGCTTCCGATCCTTTGGCGGTTGGCTGGTTTGCTCCCCTTTGCTGGGGCGACCGCGTTTGCGCAGGGGAAGGGCGCCAATAGCTTGCAACTGCTCTCTTGCTTCTTGCTCTAGTTCTGTCTTGGCCTGCTGGAGCCGCTGCAAGCGCTTTTGCGCACTCGCTAAGTCGTCGGGCAACGGATCGGCTGGTTGGCTGACGCCAAAACGTTGGTCTTCTTGTTGATCTGTTTGTTGCGCTTGGCTCAGTAATCGTTCCACTTCGGATCGCCAATGTTGCTCGCGTTCGCTAATCTTTTGGTAATCCACTGATCGGTGGGTGCTGGCGTTGGCCTTCATCTTGGTGCCATCGATGGCTACGTTGCCCAACTTCACCAAACCAGCTTTCTGACATAACCTCAAGGCCTGTACGAACAGGCCCGCCAGTGCCTCCAGATGCTCCTGACGAAACGCAGCCAGGGTATCGTGGTCAGGATGCTGGTCGGCAGACAGATAGCGAAATGCTAAGTTATCGTAGGTCGCCTTCTCGATCTTCCTGGAGCTAGTTATTCCGATGCAGTATCCATAGAGCAATAACCGGGTCATTAGCAGAGGGTGATAAGCCGACAGCCCTCGCCCATCCTTGCGCTCGTACTCAGCATAGATGGCAGACAAATCGAGTTCATTGGCTACATCCGCTATGAATCGCGCCAAGTGGTCTTCCGGCAGCCAGTCTTGTAGCGAAGGAGGCAACAAAAACTCTTGATCAAGGCTACAAACTCGAAACCGCTTACTCATAGGTGAATCATACGAAATTCCTGCGCGCGTCCATACAGGTTTTTTCGCTGATCACCTATCTATCTCCGACACACTCATGGACTGCACCCCTAAGCTGAGACACGCTGCAAGGCGATTAATTGGGTGACACATCGGCCCGCTTTGGTGTCGATTATCAATAAGCAGTAGCCGGGCCGCGGGAGTGTGGGAATCCCGGAGGGATTTCCAAGGCCTGTGGGAGCGGTGGTAAACCTGCCTTTGGTTTTCCATCGCTTCCATCAGCGCCGTCACTTCCGCGAGCCTCGCTGGCCCGCTCGAACTCTTCCGGTGTTAGATATCGTAACGCGGAATGCAGCCTTTGCCGGTTGTAAACTTGGTCCAGGAACTCACCGATTCGACTGCGCGCGTCTTCTAGATCCCGATAGTCGGCTCCGTGTACTTCCTCCTCTTTGAGCGTTCGCATGAACCGCTCTGCGCGTGCGTTGTCGTATGGGTTGCCGCGCCGGCTCATGCTGATTTGAATCTCGTTCTGCTCCAGCAGGTCGGTGTAATCAGTCGATGCATACTGTACGCCGCGATCGGAGTGATGGATCAGGCCCTCGGCTTTCCAGCTACGCTGGCTGAGTGCCATCTGCAGGGCGCGAGTTGCTAGTTCCGCCTGCAACGTACGCCCCAGGTCCCAGCCGATAACGCGGCGCGAGTAAGCATCCAGAACCACCGCCAGGTAGATGAACTCATTGCGCAGGCGGATGAAGGTAATGTCGGCCACCCACAGTTGGTTCAGCCCCGTCAATTTCGCATGCCGCGCCAGGTTCGGATAGATCGGCAAAGTATGCGCCGAATCCGTCGTAAACACACACTTTTTCCGGCGTAAGCTAAGCAGGTTGTCTTCTCGCATCAAGCGCAGGACACGTTTGTGGTTGACTACTTGCCCTTCACGTCGAAGCAACGCAGTCAACATCCGGTAGCCCCGAAGACGATGATGCGCGACTGCTAACTCCTGCAAGCGAGCGCGCAGCAACAAATCGGCCTGTTCTGGCGCAGTCTGCTGCAAATAGTGATAGAAGCCCGCTCGGCTTACCTCGGCTACCTGGCACTGCTGTTCCACGGTCAGTCCTACTCCTTCGAACGAGAGCGAGACTTCGATGCCGCGATAGACTCCTTGCCGCCATCGCTGGTACGAATCGACGCTGCTCCCCTGACTTGCTCGAAGGCTCGTTTTAAAAAATCCACCTCCAGCTGCTTACGGCCTAACAGCCGTTCCAGTTCAGCAATCCGTAACTCGGCTGCACTGGGTGCTGGCGGCGAAACGGTCTGTGACTTGCTCCCCGGCGGTCGGCCCCTGGGTCGCTCCAGCCCTGCCCTACCTCCTGCCCGAAACTGGTCGCGCCACTGGTAGAGGAGCTTCCGCCGAACGCCCAAATCCTTGGCCAGACCGATAATGGTCTCAGCCTGTGCCATTCGACGCACCGCTTCCTGCTTGAAATCTATGCTGTAGCTTCTTGCCTTCTTCTTCATCGGCCTGCTCCATTATGGCCGATAAATGTCACCCATTTTTTCGCTCTAACCGTGTCTCACTTTTGGGGTGCACTACAGCTTGGGAGTGTGTCGGAGAGAAGACCTGCCAATCGGTCAAAAAACAGGAGAGAGATAAATACCGCGGTGCCGCTTTATTACCTTGGAACCGCAGCCAGGGGCCTTGTTGTTGCCATTCGGAGACGGAAAAGAGGCAAAAGGCATCCAGAGGCAGGACATTGCCGTGAATCGCTTATGCACAGGCAATGGCAGTACGGAGGCGGAATAGTTTTAAGAGATTGTGCGTGGCACAGATGAGTTTCCATTCCGAGGTCACCTTGGACAGGCCTCGTAGGCGAAATCTACGGATGCCGCGAGCTTCTTTGGTCTGTCCAAAGACTGGTTCGACCGTGGATTTTCGAAGAGCGTAGCGAGCCTTTCCTTCTTGGCTGGCCAAGGCCTCTCTCATGCGGATTGCTTCTTCGTTGCGAGGTGCACTGGGAGGCAGCGGCGCTCCAGGCGGTTGTGGATTGGAGTCAGGTGAAACCAGAACTTCAATTCCCTTCAACGACGGATCCCGCAGGCTGGTCGTGTCCCAATAGCCCGCATCTGCGGTGATGGTCTCTGGAGTGGCCTGGGCGGTGCTGCATACACTTTTTACGATCGGCAACAGCTGCTGCCGATCGATCGTTTGTTGGGTTAACTCGGCGGCCACGATGACTTGAGCGTGTGCGTCCACTGCGATCTGGACATTGTAAGCCTGCACAAAGCACTTCTGCCCGTTGTCTCTCATCACCCGCGAGTCGGGATCGACGAAGTTATACTGACGGGCAGGTGCAGCGGCGTTCTTTCTAGCTCGTAGGCGCTGCTTTTTCTCCTTCTCGCGCTGCTTGCGATCCTTTGGCGGTTGGCTGGTTTGCTCCCCTTTGCTGGGGCGACCGCGTTTGCGCAGGGGAAGGGCGCCAATAGCTTGCAACTGCTCTCTTGCTTCTTGCTCTAGTTCTGTCTTGGCCTGTTGGAGCCGCTGCAAGCGCTTTTGCGCACTCGCTAAGTCGTCGGGCAACGGATCGGCTGGTTGGCCGACGCCAAAACGTTGGTCTTCTTGTTGATCTGTTTGCTGCGCTTGGTTCAGTAATCGTTCCACTTCGGATCGCCAATGTTGCTCGCGTTCGCTGATCTTTTGGTAATCCACTGATCGGTGGGTGCTGGCGTTGGCCTTTATCTTGGTGCCATCGATGGCTACGTTGCCCAACTTCACCAAACCAGCTTTCTGACATAACCTCAAGGCCTGTACGAACAAGCCGGCCAGTGCCTCCAGATGCTCCTGACGAAACGCAGCCAGGGTATCGTGGTCAGGATGCTGGTCGGCAGACAGATAGCGAAATGCTAAGTTATCGTAGGTCGCCTTCTCGATCTTCCGGGAGCTAGTTATTCCGATGCAGTATCCGTAGAGCAATAACCGCGTCATCATCAGCGGGTGATACGCCGACAGCCCTCGGCCGTCCTTCCGTTCGTACTCAGCATAGATGGCAGACAAATCGAGTTCATTGACTACATCCGCTATAAACCGTGCCAAGTGGTCTTCCGGCAGCCAGTCTTGTAGCGAAGGAGGCAACAAAAACTCTTGCTCAAGGCTACAAACTCGAAACCGCTTGCTCATAAGTGCAATCATACGAAATTCCTGCGCGCGCCCATAAAGGTTTTTCGCTGATCGCCGATCTATCTCCGACAGGATGTGGGCGTATTGTAAGCCTTCGCAGACTTGCACCAGGACATCGAGCTTGTCGGTGAGTGGCATCGGAGAGCGCTCTTCGATGGCCTGAGCGAGCGACTTCCCTTGCAGATATTCCATCACCAGGTATGGGTTTCCATCCTGCTCGCCACTGTCCAAAACGGAGACGATATTGGGGTGTTGGAAGCTCGCCGTTGCGGTCCGCTCGCGCCGGAAGTACTTCTCGATTTGCGCAGCGTCGGGGCCGAGGTTGGAGCGTCGAAGGATCTTGATGGCCACATCGCGATCCAGCGCATCGTCGTGGGCCAGGAAGACGTCTCCCATCCCTCCAGACCCGATGAGCCCGATCACGACATACCGGCCGATCCGCTTTACCGACGGTTCAACATTCAAAGCTAAAACGCCCCCTCGTCCGCAAAGTTGTAATTACTAAGTCCGAGAGTTGAGGGTCATGATCAAGCGGCGGCTTGCTCCAGATCGTCCATGTATCCATGGGATTTGGCTGGAAGCGACCCCGATCTTCGCATGAAACCGTGTATTCGGGGTGAATGTAACATCCGGCCATCAGGCGGTCAAGGCCAAAGCGGTTCGCTTCGCCAGTCAATGAGTGACGGTCGCCCCGGTGCAAATTGATTCCGATCTCACAGCTCCGAACTATGGGTTAGTCGTCTGCCACGAGACTCCGGCATTGGCCCACAGCAGAATTGTGCCTTCTCTTGCGGTGTTCTTTCGGAAGCTGGCTTCTTACATATCCGTTTGCCCATTTCCCGGTGCAGGTGAACGACTGACAACCGCGGAAGCGCGCGCGTCAATCCGGGCGGTCATGAAGGATTGACACGAAGCAGATTTCAGGTCTGCGATCTGCGGGTATTTTTTTGGTTTGATTCATCAGGCTCGGAGTCGGATGTAAACACCCACAACCTACTTCGCGGATCAAGACCGACGTAAACGGCTTTGCTCCGGCACTACGGGAGTCGACACACGCCCGCTCTGCTATACAGGGCCGGGATTAAGCGATAGCAATGTCATCTCGTTCCGCCGGGAGCAGGTAAGCAACGTTGGTGACGAGCAGGATTACATGGCCGTGCTGACTGAACTCTTTAATAGCCTTGTTGAGACACAGCCGCTCTTTCTTATCAGGGATGACGATGCACCCGTCACTTCCTTTGGGACCCGGACCGTGGATGTAGAAGTCATCGGCCCGATTATCCAGACTCACCATCGACGAAGTCGGATAGTGAATGTGCGTATCCGCGTCTCGTTTGATATAGATGCACTCACCAAAAGGCTTGTGATGTTCGAGGTATCTGCAGGAGTAGTGTCCCGGCGGAAGTGAACCACCTCGCTGTTTATACGGATCTTTTTTGGTACCCTCACCAATAGTGGGCGTGTTTGCAAAGCGACTGAAAATGCTCTTTTGCTCGAAGTGCCTGAAAGATAAACCAGTTTTCTTATCTACCGTGGTATGTCCGCGACTACCACCTGAGTATGCGGTTATCAAAAACTTCTGTTTACCGATTGTTCCGGCAAGTCTTTCAGCCCCCGCGTCGTATTTAAGATTCGCGATGAGTGCCCGCATCGACCTTCGAAGACGCCATGATAGCACCACTCCAATGGGACAATCCGGGACCGGACGGAAATGACCCTAATGCACGCTCCCAGCCCAACAATATGAAAGCTGCTCTTAACTTATCAACGGGACGCGACTACCCATAGTAAGTGAGAACCCTTTGCTCGAGGGTGCGGGTTAGTTCGTAGAGGACGACCGATAGCGCCATCGCCAGGAGGCTTGCGCCGAGGGCTTGGGCAGATGGAATTGCTGCATGGTTACGTGAAGAGAGTGCCCAGGCCTCCGCGCCTGATCGGCAGCGAAGGATTTGCCGCCCCCAATCCCTGTCCGGACAGTGCGTAAACATGAGGGAACCAATTCCAGGGTTGCGACGTATACTGACCCGGTCCGACCCGTATTTCCCCGAACCAGAGAACTAAAAGGTGGCGCCACCATGGGTGATTTCCGGCAAGACCTCCGCTACTCCCTCCGCATGCTCGTCGCGCAGCCCTGCCTTCACCCTCACCGCCATCGCCGCCTCGCCCTCGGCATCGGAGCCAACACCGCCATCTTCACCGTCGTCAACGCCGTCCTGCTCAAGCCGCTCACCTATCCCGAGCCCGACCGCATGGTCCAGTTCATGAACACCTTTGCCGAAGGCAACAGCCCCGTCGGCCTCCCCGGTCAACTTCAATACCTGGCGAGCCCAGACCAGCGTCTTTCAGGATGTCACCGCGTACGACTTCGGCGGTCCCGGCTTCAACCTCACCGGCGCCGTTCCCGAGCAGGTCCACGGCATCCACGTCTCCGAAGCCTACTTCCGGCTCTTCGGCGCGCCCGTCATGCTCGGCCGCACCTTCACCACCGCAGGAAGATTCCCCCAACGGCGGCCACGTCGTGGTCATCAGCTACGGCTTCTGGCAGCGCAAGTTCGGCGGCAACCCCAACATCGTCGGCACCACCGTCTCGCTCAGCAACGAGCCCTACACCATCGTCGGTGTCCTCGGAAAATCCTTCGTCACCGATCCCCAAGCCGATATCTGGGTTCCCTTCCAGATCGAGCCCAACAGCACCAACCTGGGCCACTACTTTCTTGTCGCCGGCCGCCTCAAGCCCGGCGTGACGCTGGCCCAGGCCAACGCCCAGCTCAAACTGGCCGCCGATCAGTACCGCCGCCTCCATCCCGACGACATGGACACCAAAGACGGCTTCGGCGTCCAGCCGCTGCGCGACTCCATCGTCGCCGGCGCGCGTAAGTCGCTCCTCATCCTGCTCGGAGCCGTCGGCTTCGTCCTGCTCATCGCCTGCGCCAACGTCGCCAATCTTCTGCTCGTCCGCGCCACCGGCCGCAAGCGTGAATTCGCCATCCGCGCCGCCATGGGCGCGGGCCGCGCCCGCATCATCCGTCAGCTCCTCACCGAAAGCATCGTCCTCTCCCTCGCCGGCGGCGTCCTCGGCCTCATCCTCGGCTACGCCGGCGTTCGCGCCCTGCTCGCCGTCAGCCCCGCCGGCCTGCCCCGCATCGGCGAAAACGGAGCCGCCGTCGGCGTCGACTGGCGCGTCCTCCTCTTCACCCTCGGCATCTCGCTGCTTCACCGGCATTCTCTTCGGGCTCTTCCCCGCCATCGGCGCTTCACGCCCCGACCTCAACACCACCCTCAAGGAAAGCAGCAACCGCTCCGGTACCGGCTTCCGCCAAAGCAAGGCGCGCTCGCTGCTGGTCATCAGCGAAGTCTCCCTCGCCCTCGTCCTGCTCATCGGAGCCGCGCTCCTCATCCGCACCTTCATCGCTCTGCGCGCAGGTCAACCCTGGCTTCGATCCCCGCAACGTCCTCACCCTCGAAATGTCCCTCACCGGCGACCAGTTCAAAAAGACCGCCGGCGTTGCCCAGGTCTCCCACGATGGACGCGAGCGCCTCAATGCCATCCCCGGCGTCGAAGTCTCCGCCTTCACCTGCTGTCTGCCTCTCGAAGGCGGCTACGGCCTGCCCTTCAACATCATCGGCCGCGCCGCCGGCCCGAAAATCTCCATGGACCGGCGGCGCCGGCTGGATGAGCGCTTCCCCCGGCTACTTCGCCGTCTTCCACATTCCCATCCTGCGCGGCCGCGACTTCACCGAGCAGGACACCGGCTCCGCCCCCGGCGTGGTCCTCATCAACGAGACCATTCGGCAAAAAATACTGGCCCAAAGAGAACCCCGTCGGCCAGCAACTCCTCATCGGCAAAGGCGTCGGCCCCCAGTTCACTGAGCCCGCCCGGCAGATCATCGGCGTCGTCGGCGACATCCGCGATGGCGGCCTCAACAACGATCCCCGCCCGCTCATGATCGTTCCCGGCTCTCAGGTCACCGACGGCATGACCGCCCTCAACTCCAACATCGGCCCCATGGTCTGGCTGGTCCGCACCCACGGCGATCCGCATCCATATATTTCCGCTGTCACCGACCAGCTCCGCCAGAGCCAGCGGCGGCTTTCCCGTCGCCCGCGTCCGCCCCATGACCCAGGTCGTCGGCGAACTCCACCGCGCGTGAGGACTTCAACATGCTCCTGCTCACCATCTTCGGAGCCTCCGCGCTTATCCTCGCCGCCATCGGCATCTACGGCCTCATGGCCTACTCCGTCCAGCAGCGCACCCAGGAAATGGGCATCCGCATGGCCCTCGGCGCCGACCGCTCCCGCATCCGCTCCCTGGTCGTCTGGCATGGCATGCGCCTCGCCATCGTCGGCGTCGTCATCGGTATCGCCGCGGCCTTCGGACTCACCCGCTTCATCGCCAGCTTCCTCTTCGGCGTCAAAACCTGGGACCCCGCTGTATTTGTAACTGTCCCGGTTATATTAAGCCTGGTTGCCCTTCTCGCCGTCTGGATGCCCGCCACGCGCGCCTCCCGCCTCGACCCCCAGCAGGCCCTCCGCATCGAATGATATCGCGGTTAACTAGGCCTGAATCGATTCAGTGAGTCCGTAGACCTTCTAGTCGGGCTTCATGCCGGACGCCCGACACCCCTTTGGGGGTTATTTCGTCCGTCCCACATCTCCTCGTCCCGCATCTCCTGGTTGGCGGCTTGCCGTCGATGCGTAATGTTGGTCAAGCCCCTGACGCAGGAGTGTTTTGATCACCGCCTGCCGGCTGATATTCAGCTCTTGAGCCTGACGGTCCAACTCCTCCAGCATCGGCGCCGTGAAGTCCACATTCACGCGTTGTACTGGCGGCACCATCCGTCCGCTGTTTGTGAAAAAACGCGATACATCCCTGCCTTCGTCAGCCATGCGCGCAATGCTCTCCGCTGCCGGCGATTTTCTCTTCGCGTTACGAGTTTTCTTCATAGAGTGCTCGCTCCTCACGAGTTGCTTTCCACAGAGTAACCAGGTGATAAAACTCCCCCTCTTCGTCCTCGCGCACTTCAAAGATGACGCTGTAAAGCCGTTCACCCACCCAGCCGATCGCGCGATGTTGTTCCGGCAAGTCGGAACGATTGTCCTGGTAATAGGGATGGGAGAACAGTTCCAGGACTTCCTCGAACCCAATGCCACGCTTCAGATTGCCCCGCAACCGCTCGCTTTTGCGCCGATCGAAGTGAAACCGCACCCAGAAAGTATAACAGTTATACCTAAGTTCGACCAGGCCGAGTGCCACGCTAAACCAGCACACTGTAGGGAGAGTTTGCGTTACAAGAGTTTGCGTGACGGAACGATCACCGCACGCGAAAGAGCAATGCTCTGGCGGACAGATGTAGGTTTGTAGCAGGTTATCCCGCCGTTATCCTGGAGATCGGCGCGAACGATCCTGCTCGCCGATTGATGAGCTTCGAATTCTGGCGAGCGGGTGTTCCCGGGTTTCAGCCGAAATAGTTTCGATTGCCATTGAGGAGGTCTTCCCGTGACATTGTCTCAATCGAGTCTCTTGTTTCCTCTTCTGTTGACATTGTCGTGGTCATCCAGTGCACAGGACTGGGCGAAGATTCAACCCCCAATCTGGAGCGCGAAGCCCGATATCGCTGCTTGGGAAAAGTTAGAGAACGATCGCCTGCATGACGCAGAGCGCTACGTCGACCGAATGGTTGCGGTCAAGGGTGCGCGCACCATCGAGAACACACTTGTGCCCTACGACGACGCGGTACGGCAAATCAATGCGGCGGCCGGCTTCTCCGTCCTGATGCAGCAGGTCCACCACGACGCATCCTTTCGCGATCGTGCCACGGCGATGAACACCAAGGCGAACGGAGCTCTGACAGAGCTGTCGCTCAATCGGGATGTCTACAAAGCTCTCTCCGCCCTGGATGTGTCCGGGCTGACGCGGCCACCCGCTACTACGTTCAGCGGCTATTGCTCGAATTTCACCTGGCGGGGGTGGATAAAGACGATGCGACGCGCAAGCACCTGAAGGAACTGAACGACAAACTCGCCGAAGACGTGTCGATGTTCGATCGCAACATCTCCGACGATGTAAAGACCGTTGAAGTCGCCAGTGCGTCTGAGTTGGACGGGCTGCCGCAGGACTACGTCGACCGTCACAAACCGGATGCGGACGGCAAAATCCGCATTACGACCAACTATCCCGACTTTTATCCGGTGATGAGCTTTGCCAGGAACGATGGGCTCCGCCGCAAGCTTGTGGGTAGCTTTTCTCTCGCGAGCGTACCCGAAAAACCGCGACGTGTTGCTGGACATGATGCGGAAGCGGTATGAGATCGCGACGACTGTTGGTTATGCGTCGTGGGCGGACTACAACGCCGCCGACAAGATGATTGGAAGCGGCCATGCCATCGGCGAATTCCTCGAGCAGTTCAATGCGGCGACGCGCCCGTCCGAGCGGCGCGAAGTTGACATGCTGCTCAAGGAAAAGCAAAAGACGGAGTCTGGCGCAACGCAGATTCTGCCCCATCAGGTTGCGTATCTGTCGGAGACAGGTCCGCCGCGCGCAATACAACTTCGATTCAGAGCAAGTCCGGCCCTACTTTGCCTATCCGCGTGTCAAGCAGGGGGTTCTGGACACGGCGGCGGCGCTATTTCAAGTTCACTTCCGGCAGGAACAGAACGCGCCTGCATGGGACTCTTCGGTTGAGACCTGGGACGTGCTTGAGGACGGCAAGATGATCGGCCGTTTCTATCTCGACATGCACCCACGCCCCGGAAAATTCAGTCATGGAAATGAGGTGACGCTCCTCGATGGAGTCCGCGGCAAACAACTGCCCGAAGCCGCCCTGGTGGTCAATTTTCCCGAGCCCACTGACACTGATCCGGGCCTCATGGACTACGACCAAGCGGTGACCTTCTTTCACGAATTCGGACACCTGATGCATGACATCCTGGGCGGACGGGGCCAGTGGGCCGGGTGCGCCGGGACGCGCGTAGAACTCGATTTCGTCGAAGCGCCTTCACAGATGCTGGAAAAATGGATGCACAGCCGGCAGGTGCTCGCCACATTTGCACGCCACTACAAGACCGACGAGCCGATCCCGGGCGATCTAGTTGTGCGCATGGATCGCGCCGAGGCATTCGGACGCGCTGGACTGATTGCGACGGACGTCATGATATCGGGAATCTCCTACGACATCTACAAAGACGCGCCGGCGAATGTGGATCTAGGCACGGTTGTGCTAAGCAACGCCCGGCGCTACACGTTGATTACTCCTCTGGATACAGACGAAACGTTCTATGCGAATTTCAATCACCTGGCCGTTTACTCCTCCGCTTACTACACCTACTTATGGGATAAGGTAATCGCCGCCGACTTCCTCCTGCAGTTCGACCAGAAGAGCCTGCTCTCGGGCGATGTCCCGCTACGCTACAGGCGCCTCGTACTGGAGCCGGGCGCCTCAATGCCGGCAAACGACCTGGTAAAGAACTTCCTTGGCCGGCCTCAGAATACGGCCGCGCTCCAAAAGTGGTTGGACGAGGAGTTCGCCAATGTTCCCAATGCCGGCAATGCCGGTCCACTTTGACTGCCGCAACTTTGCGGTGCGCCTCTGGGAGAAGGTGAGCATCGGTGACAACCCACTGATTTTTAGTATGTTACCCGATCATGATCGGGGGGTAGTGAAAAACGCCCATGTGTTCTCCGAACATAGCGTTTGCGCGCCAGGCAGAACCATGCCGCGGCCCCGTGAGCACGGAACTCGGTACCGCGGGACAAAACCCGGTGACGGGACAGGAAGTTCACGAATCACTAAGCAGCTTGCCACTTTGGGTCACATGGCGCCCTACGCCAAGCCGCTACGCTTTGCCCTGGTAGATAAGGGACGGCGGCGGGCTGGCGTGCGTTAGTTTCCTGAGGTTGAAGGAACAGCCGAAATAACCGCCATTTGTTGCGCCACACTAGGGCGTTCGGCTGGTGATTACTTCGTCTGCCCCTTCAATCTCCTCAGTCGCGATTGCTCCGTCTGGAAGGAGCAACTACCAGCCACAAATTCATGTCCTGACGCATCCTGACAGAACGGTGGTTGTTCCGTATGTGCCGGTTTTATCTCCGCTGCCAAACGCGCATACCAAACCCGGGTAACCTTTGAGCAGGTACTCCCGTGCCGAAAAAAGCATCTCGCCACTTACATCAAACTTGGAAAGGCTCTATCTCTTAGAGTAGAAGATATCGGCAGGCGACGGCTTCTCACGCAACCGTGCCCTGGCCGGCAGTTGCCGGTAGTTTCGGCCTTCCGCGTGAGCGAAGGATAGCTTCACCGCTATCCGGTCCCTCACCCTATCCCTGTCACAAAATCACCAACACCCGCCATGAGTGGCCTTCCGCGGCTCTCCACCCCTTTGTCTCCCTAAGAGAGCAGCAAACAAATCCGATCCAATCTCCAGCAAACCAAGGAACGAGACGACCTATGCCCAAAAATACTGTCAGCGATCCCATCACCGATCAGGAAATCGCCTTTGCTCACCTGATCCTTTCCGGAACCATGAATGACCGCCGCGCTGCGGAAGCTGTCGGCCTCAATCCCGACACCGCCGCCTATACCAAAGCCAAGCCCCGTGTCCGCGCCTACATGATCGAGCACCGCGCCGCCGTCCGGGAAAGGCTGGTGGACCAGGAAGCCCAAGGGCTGCGCAAGCTGAACCTTGGTCGCGACCAGATCCTGGCCCGGCTCTGGGAACTGGCCAATCTTAGCCACGAAGTGACCAGAGGCATCATCGCCGGCCAGATCAAGGCCCTTTCGATGATCGTAGCCATCGAAGGACTGATTCCCGACCGCCGCCTCTCCCCACCCGCGACGCAACCCGCGGCCCCGCCCGTCAAGGCACAAACCTATCGTGCTGAGTGGCTTCGCGAACAGCAGCACCAACCTGTGGGTGAGGAGCCAGGGGACCCCGTTGCCGGCACGAAAACCCCACCCGCCGCGCCCCAGGTCCCCCACCCGGAGCCTGCACCGGAGCCTACACCCGAACTTACTATCGACACGTCGTCTCCCAACCTTGACCGGCCCCAACCCAGCCTTGCCAATCCCTTCATCAACCCCGAAAGGCTGAACCGGGTTCTCGCCGCAACCGACCGCGCCTTCGACGCCGTTCCGGACAAAGCCAGCTCCGTCAGGCTGTCCTTTTCCCCCAACAAACGCTTCTCTGGGCGGCGCCGCTGAGGTCTATAAAAAGCCAAATTTTATCGAATTTTACAAACGCAGTTCGTGACGGCGCGTGGAGGTTAAAGGGACGAACTAACCACCATTTGTTGCGGCACACTGAGCCGTTCGGGTCGTGATAACTTCGTCTGTCCCTTCAACCTCCAGGTTGTAGCCTGTAATTTGGCACAGTTCGTTACTGTGGGAAGGACACCGATCATGTCCATGCGCAAACGGTTTCTGTTCGCAATGTTGTTCACGATCGTTGCCTTGGCGGCGGCCGGAAGGGTCAGCTTTTACAAGGCGGAATTTGATGTGCCGAAGCCGAATACGCTGTTCGCGCGCTCCGGTACCTGTCGCTGCTGCATTGCCTTGGTACGACAGCCAGCTGGCAAACATGCCAAGTCGATGGCTCAAGGCATTCCGCACGAAAGGCGAATTGCTGCCGGCGTTATTTCTTCCGATTCAATTCAAGAACCCCCAGGATTTGGGTGTTGGAAAGTTGCTGGTGGCGAGCCGCAGCCTCGGCGACCCGGATTTCGCGGGAACAGTGGTCCTGCTGGTTCGCTACGATGAAAAAGGCGCACTCGGACTGATTCTCAACCGGCGCACCGATGTCCCGCTTTCTCGGGTTCTTGATCTCGAGGCCGCGAAAGACCGCTCCGACCCAGTCTATCTCGGGGGCCCTGTGGGACCTTCGGCTGTGTTTGCATTGTTTAAGTCCTCGGCCAAGATGGAAAAGGCTGAGAACATCTTCGGTGGGGTTTATCTGATTTCCGACAAAGCGCTCTTCGAACAAACAATTTCGGCGCGGCCTGACCCTGGCGTTTTTCACGTTTACTTGGGATATGCCGGATGGACGCAAGATCAATTGCGGACCGAAGCGCAATTGGGCGCGTGGTTCGTTTTTCCGGCAGACGCCGCCACAGTATTCAATTCCGATCCGGATTCTTTGTGGTTGCAGATGATTCAGAAGACAGAATTGCAATTGGCGAAGACTGAGCCCTTCGCAGAAACCTCCCAGCCAGTAACATTGTTTTGATAAATCCGGAGTCAGCGAGCCGATACAGTGTCTCTTCAAAGCGCCTTAGCTTGTCGAAACTGTCGAGATCGCCAGCAGTCTGCAACTGAAGAACCAATGAGTTCTCATGAGAAGCAGTGTAGCTCCCCAAAAATCGGGATTTCGGTAACCTCCCCGGCTCGGCCCGGACCGGGAGGGGCTGAATTTACTCTAAATCCCGTTTCACCGGTTAACACCAACCGTGAGTTTTGCATGGAAGCAGCGGTAATTCGGGTGCCGCAGCGGCATAGATTGTCTTGCGGTCAACCTCAAATGCACCGATCTCTCGTTCATCCGCTGATTGGATCAAGAACCGAACTTTGTTCGTCTTTGTCGGAATCTTTACCTTGGCCGAAAGTGGTGAATTCGCCATGGCCAGTTTTACCGCATCCTCAGTATCTGCCGTGATAGAACGGGATTCCCGCTCATAGACGAGAACGTCTCCTCTCTTATCGAGGCTCGCAGTGATCAATATCAGGTCTGCTTTGCTCTTGCCATTACCCGCAGCTTTCCAGTCAAGGTCTTTGGACTGCAACATCAAGGTAAAATCTGCAGTATCGGAGTACGTGTTCATTACAAGGGATTGGATGGTCAAATGCGTCTGCGACTTCAGCGCTTGAGGGAAAACCAAAGTCGCGAGGCAAAGACCGGAGAACAGAAGACGATTCGGGATCATACCCGACCTCCGGCTGCTATTCTACTCCGCTTTCCCTTATGGGTGGACCAGGACCACTGCGGTCGGGCGGGCAAAGTTTTGGAGATGTGCAAACCAGAACTAGTCCTGCGAAGTGCCTGAAAAGTCGAAGTCCAACTGAAGCGATGACTCATTGTCCGGAATCGCACACGGTTTTACGAAACTGAACAGGCAGACACTCTCCTTGCACAAAAAGTGATCCTTCCGGCCGATTTTCCCTGCTTCTTTGGCACGGAAAATGCTTTGATCCATCTTGAAGGCAGCCGCTCGAAGACAAGAGGTTCCATGCGAAATCTGCTCCAGAATCTTCGCTATAGCATGCGCATGTTGCGCAAAGACTCTACCTTGACCATTGCCGTCATCGCGACGCTGGCCCTGGGCATCGGCGCTACAACAGCCATCTACACCGTCGTCTATTCCACGCTGCTTGCAGCGCTGCCTCTTGCACATCCCAATGAATTAGTCATGGTGTGGTCGAAGATCAAGAGGCAACCGCAATGGTATCTCCGCGGGGGATATCCTCGACTGGCAGCGCCGAAGCCATTCCTTCCAAGGCCTTTTCGCGGTCACCAATGGCAACTTCAATCTGGCCACCAAAGGCGCGCCCGAGCGGGTGGATGGCAGGCGCGTAACGCCCGGTTTTTTCGACGGGATGGGCTACCCGCTTATGATGGGCCGCGACTTTGTGCCGGAAGAAGGAGTTCCCGGCAAGGACCATGTGGTGGTTCTAACCCACAAACTGTGGGTCAAGTTGGGAGCCAACCGAAATATAGTCGGCCAGCAGCTACGCATCAACAGCGAGCCCTACACCGTGGTTGGGGTGCTGGCCGCGGGCTTATCAGATCGCTATGACGCACAACTTACGACGCCCCTGGCCTTCCGGCCCGAACAGATCAACCACGACTATCACTGGATGATCGCGATGGGCCGCTTGAAGCCCGGAGTCAGCATTCAGCAGGCGCAGGCGGACATGGATGCCGTGACTGAGCGCATCGCCGCTGAAAACCCGAAGACCAACAGTGGATGGGGCGCGCTGGTCGAGCCGTTCCAGAACGACTTTCTGCCTAAGGACAGCATTCAAACCCTCTGGCTGCTGTTGGGAGCAGTGGGTTTTGTACTGCTGATTGCCTGCGTGAATGTCGCCAATCTGTTGCTGGCCAAAGGCACGGCGCGGCAAAGGGAGATCGCCATGCGCGGGTCTCTGGGGGCAACGCGGGGACAGATTTTTGCCCAGTTCCTCACCGAAAGCAGCGTCTTGGCGCTCATCGGCGGCGTGTTGGGGTGCGGTCTAGGCGTCGTTCTGCTGCGCGGACTGGTTGCTGTGATGCCGGAGGGTACGCTGCCGGCTGAGGCGAGCTTGCAATTGAACCTTCCTATTCTGGGCGTAACGCTGGCAGTCAGCATGCTCTCCGGACTGCTGTTTGGCTGCGCTCCCGCCTGGTACGCTTCACGGGTCGATCCGGGTGAGGCACTCAAGGATGGCGGGCGCTCCGGTGCCGGCGCCTCGCACAATAAACTGCGCCGCATGCTGGTGGTCGGCGAGTTGGCTCTGGCCCTGACGCTCCTGGCCGGCGCGGGCCTGGCCGTCCGTAGCTTCTGGAACCTGACCCGTGTCGATCTCGGCTTGCGCACCGACCATTTGCTCAAATTCGAGCTTGACCAGGCCGACGGCCGATTCAAAGACCCCGCGCAGATCGATGCCTATTACCAGCAGATTCTCAACCGTATCCAAGCCATTCCCGGAGTCTCCGCGGCTGCGGTGGTCACCGGCGCGCCGTTGCTCGGGACCAGCGACGGAATGCCATTTTCTGTGATGGGTGGCCCGGTGGTCGATTTCGCCCAAAGGCCTTTTTCGCCCTTCCAATCCGTCACTGCGGATTACTTCAAGACCTTCGGTATTCGTGTTGTGCGCGGCCGGATGTTCACCGACCAGGACACCGCCACCAGCGTGAGAGTCGCGATGGTCAATGAGGAGTTTGTTCGGCAATATCTAAAGGGCCTGGACCCGCTCCAACAGCGCCTGTCGATCGAGCAGATCATCCCCGGCTTGCCCAAGCTGGGTCCGCTTGTCGACTGGCAGATTGTAGGCGTGTTCCACAACGTGCGCTCCTTCGGTCTTCGCAAAGATCAGCCAGAGATCGACGTTCCCTTTGCCCAGTCGCTGTTGCCCAGCGTCACCATCGGGGTACGCAGCGCCGAGGACCCGGCGGCCATGACCAGAACTGTTGCGGAGGCCGTGCACTCCGTCGACCCCGAGGTGGCCCTGGCGTACTTGAGCACGATGGATGAAGTCAAAGACAAGCTGCTTGTCGGGGACCGGTTCACCCTGCTGCTCTATGGCAGCTTTGCCGTGCTGGCGCTGCTGCTGGCGGCAGTCGGCATCTATGGCGTGATGGCGTTTACTGTCTCCCAGCGGACCCAGGAGATCGGCCTGCGCATTGCTCTCGGCGCCAGCCGCGGCAACGTGACCGGCCTGATTGTCGGGGAAGGGTCAATTCTCGCCTTGGTCGGCCTGGGGCTGGGAATTGGAGGCGCGGTGCTGGTGGGCCGCACTATGCAAAGCACCCTGTATGGCGTGGGGGCGCTGGACCTTTTTGTCATCGCATCGGTGGCAGCGGTTTTATTTGCCACGGCGTTGGTGGCGTCCTACCTGCCGGCGCGGCGCGCAGCGAGCATCGATCCCATGCAGGCGCTGCGCACAGAGTAGGCGAACTGGCCCGCTCAAGACAAAAACAAGGCTTGAGTGGGGCACCATCCGTCTTGGGTTTCAGCGATAGCTGGGCGATGCGCGGCGCGACATAGGCGAGAAAAAAAACGGGATACCAGCATCCTGGTACCCCGGGGAGCCTACTAAGAGGGAGGGTCTTCCTAAAACGTTACGTGCGCACTGAGCTGCATCGTACGACCATTATCAGACAACGCCGTGATCGTCGACGTGCCTGTCGCAATCGCACCGTATCCACTACATCCACTAGGCAACAAGCCGGATGATGGGCAAACTGTGAGGTTAGAGTTAGGTAACCCGAAGCCCGGATGGTTGAATGCATTGTTCGCGTCGGCGCGCACCTCTAAATGGATCCCTTCCGTGAAGGCGAAGGTTTTGCCGAGCGAAAGGTTGACCCGCTCGAATGCAGGGCCAGTCAGTTGGTTCCGGCGCTCGTCGCCGAACGTTCCAGGGGCTGGGGCGGCAAAGGCAGCCTCATTGAACCATTGATTGGGACCGCGGTTTGAGAGCTTAGGTTTCCCGATCACATTCGGAAACCAGCTGAAGTTATTGCCGGCCAGCGAGTACGAGTTGGTGCCACTGGCCATGACGGCAGTAAAGGGCTGCCCGCTCTGGACGATGATCGTGCTCGCAAGCTGCCAACCGCCCACGACTTCATCGAGCAGAAAGTTGTTGTTCAGGAACTGCTTGTTTCTCCCCAACGGCAACTCGTAAACAGCATAGCCCTTGAATGCGTTTCTAATATCGAAGTTGGAGTTCCCATAGTTCGCCGAAGGAACAAAGGAGTTCTGGATCTGAGTCGCGCCCCCATGGCTTCCCCAACCGGCAGAGTCATTATCACTCAAGAAGTGGGACCACACGTAGCTGAAGCTGATGTTGAGGCCCTGGCTCATGCGTTTGTCGATCGACGCCTGCAGCGAGTTGTAGTTTGAAACCGCATTCTCGTTCGCTGGAGTTCCAGAGGTATTGAGCGAGCCAAATTGCGGATAGGGCCGGGATCCCTGATCGTTGGCTGAGAGTAGGTTCTGCGGTACCTGGTTGATGTCAACCTGGAACGGCAGGTTATGACCATGGGTGGCCACGTAACCGAGCGAAGCCACTAAGTTCGAACCTATTTGGCGTTGCGCCCGGATGTTCCATTGATAGGAGCCACCGACAGGTTCGTGGTACGCAGTGAAGTTGAAGCTCTGGCCGTTGTATGCGCCTGGAGCGGTCGAATTTGACACATACGGAAGGTTCGACCCATTTCCAGAAAAAATAACCACCGGCGTTATGCCATTGGTATTGTCGGTGACGCTGCCCTTTGCACCGAAGGCCTGGCCCATGCCGCCGCCGTATTGGTCGTTACTCCAGTTATAAGAAAAAAGGCCAAAGCCGCCGGTGATCGTCGTCACGGGATTGAGTAGATAGGAGAATCCTACGCGTGGAAGAAAGGTATTGTAGACCGGTTTTTGCAGGTGTGTGCGGCCATTTGCATGTGTTGATCCAAACCAGATGGCGCCCAGAGTATTCGAAACCGGGTTTTCTACAGTCGGATCGAATGTGGCCTCATTGCCCTTGACTTCACTCCATCCCGTCTGGATCTGGTAGCGCAGGCCAAGATTTAAAGTGAGGTTTGGGGTGATCTTGTAGTCATCCTGGACGAAGATTTGCGGAAGTTTTTCGCGGCCGCCGTACTCCGGCGTTACCCCTGCACTCCAGGCCTGCGTCTGTCCCAGTAGGAAGTCCGCATAGGCAACACCACTTGACGTGTTGCCGACATATTGTGATGTGTATTGACCGGTGTAGGTCAGCTGCCCGGCGTTGACGTTGCCCCAGGTGGTGGAGTTGTTCTGATAAATCAGAAACTCACCGCCGAAACGCAGGACGTGTTTCCCAGTGATGAGTGTAACCACATCGGATGGGGCATACGCATGCTCCTTGTAGACCGCATTGATTTGCGTGGTGAGAACAGTACTGGTATTGGGTAATGTGGAGGAGTTGAAGTTCGTGATTTGGATGGTTGGAAAGTTATCCGACTTGGCAAACTGCCATCCCAGTTTGGCTGGGTAGCCCTTATCAAGGGTATAGGGCACAAAGAAGTTGAGCTGGTTGGTATAACCGATCCTCACTTCATTCGTAAGGCGCGGGCTGATACTCCACACGTCGGTCAATTGACTATTGATCCTGCTGACATCACCGCTCTGGCAACCGATAGGGCAGATCCCCGGGCCAAAGGTCTTGCCGGGATTGTTTCCCTCAGTCACCGAACCAGTGAGCCTGTTGGTGGGGGTAACGTCGTAGTCCAGACGCCCAAAAAATTTGGTAAACGGATTGATATTAGGAGCCGTGTAGGTGTAGTTATTTTGAACTTGCCCGTTGGAAACGGTCCCGGCTGTGTTGGCAGCCGGGAAATAACCCTGCGCAGCCTTGGAGACCGCATCAAATCGGTCGGTGGGAATCACGTTTCCGGGGAATGCCGTGCGGCTGATACATGGGCATGTCGTCGGGGAGCTCGCGCCTGGATAGGTATACGTGCCTGTCTGCTGGATCACCGTGGTGGTTGCAGGGTCATAGATAGTGGGGAGTCCGGCAAAATTACCGCTCAATTCGGCTTGCGTGGGGACGGTATAAAATCTGGCCGCTGAGCCACCATTGTCAATGATGTGATCGTAGTTGAAGAAGAAGAAGAACTTCCTGCTGATGATCGGGCCTCCGACCGTACCGCCGAACTCGTGGAAGTGGAGAATCGGCGTCGGCGTGTTCGCGCCGAAGGCGTAATTGTTCGCGTTCAGTGCCGTGTTTTGGAAGTACTCATACGCCGAACCGTGAAACCGATTGGAGCCGCCTTTGCTGATCTGGTTGTAGAGAATACCGCCCACGCCGTATTGTGCAGAAAAGGCGGAGCTGCTGGTCTGCACCTCTTGGATGTCCTCTTGCACCGTGATATCGGAGTTCGCGCTCGCCGGCAGAGTGGTTTCCGCTCCGTCTGCGAGTACCGTGCTGAAGGGCAAGTTGCCGTTCACTGCCAGCATGGTGCCATTGGAGGTGCCTGAACCCGTGGTTCCCTGCGCCCCCATGGGCGCACCCGCGGATCCTGCCTGCAGAATATTGAAGCTTGACCAATCCTGCCCTGACTGCCCCACCTGTGGCAGCTGCGACAGGGTCTGCGCGGTAAGGGTGGTCGATATCGCTCCGCTCTCTGTATTCAGTAAGGGAACATCGGTAGTTACAACCACCTGCGTATTTACGGTACCCACTGCCAACTGGGCATTGACGGTTGTGGGTCCCACCTGGACCGTGATCGAAGATCGGACCAGCGTACTAAAGCCTTCTCTTGAAAACGTGAGCTTGTAGGTGCCGGCGACAATGGAGGACGTGTCGTATACGCCGGCATCATTCGTGGTGTAGTCCTTCGTAACTCCGGTCTCAACGTTCAGAACCGTCACGGTTGCACCCGGCACCGCGGCGCCTGTTGTGTCCGTCACGATACCGCTGATGTCGCCGGCGTTTGTGGCTTGTCCGAAAGCCGCTCCGCATGGTCCTGCGAGAAGAACTCCGGCCAGTAAAGTCAATCGTCCTAATTTCATACCTGCCTCCAGAAAATGGTTGCCGCTTTATATAGTCTTGGCTGCTGTCTATCGCATTCCGCTTGTTACCCTAAAAGACAAACGGTTGTCTATCGTGATGGCCCCGCACGCGAGCAATATAACAGGGAGCGGCATAAAGTTGTCAAGGATTATCCTGAACCCTGTGATTAGCTTATATGTTAAAAGACAATCGTGTGTCTGAAGACCAATATCCACTTAGCCGCACTCGTATATGTCCACTCGTAAGTCCATGTCGCGTGTGTCTTACGGTGAATAACCAATTCTCCGCACTCGCATATGTCCACTTCTAAGCCCTTGTCGCACCTCCGCAGGAAAAGAGGTGAGATCCGGAACGTTTCCTTACTCGTTAAGATTGCCAGTCGCAAAGATAACGTCCCGTCCACCTTTCCCCCCGGAACTCTCCTTAACCGGTCAGCACTGGTCCTGCCCAAATCGTGCAAAGTGGCTATTGCCCACCGCACCTCGCCGGGAGATACTGAATTCCTTCGGCGCTCTATGGCAAAACAACGCAGCATAACATCAAATCTCGGGCTCTACGTCTACGGCGGAGCCGCCATCTTTCTCGGCCTTCTGGGCCTGGTCTCCGGCGACTTCGCCACCACCTGGCAGAACGTCGGCCCCAACGTTCCTCTGCGCGTACCGCTTGCCTATCTCACCGCGGTCATTGAGCTCGCCGGGGGGATCGCGCTCCTCTTGCCCCGCACCGCACGTGCCGGCGCTCTGACCCTGACGATTGTCTACTCTGTTTTCACGCTCATCTGGGTGCCCAAGGCCTTTGTGAATCTCGGCAATTACGACCCCATCGGCAATGTCTTTGAGGAGTTCTCCCTGGTCGCCGCCGGCCTGGTCCTCTGCGCAATCTTCTCGCCTGCCGGTTCATCCATTGCGCGCCGCCGGCCCTTCTTCGTGCTCCTCTTCGGTATTTGCCCCATTTCCTTTGGCATCGTCCACATCATTGACATGCCCGGCCTGTTGGGCTGGATCCCGGGTTGGCTGCCGCCGGCCAAGATGTTCTGGGCCTACGCCACCACCATGGGCTTTTTCGGGGCCGCCGTCGCCATCCTCACCGGTATCATGGCGCCGCTTGCCGCGCGCCTCCTCACTGCGGAGATCGTGATCTTCGAGTTGCTGGTCTGGATTCCGAATCTCTCCGCCGGGCCAAACAATCACTTCAATTGGGCGGGCAACGCGATCTGCATCGCGTTGGCCGGCGCCAGTTGGGTCGTCTCCGACTCCATCAGCGCAGCGGCAAAAACCAAACTAATCCCAGCAGAATCCCCTGGGAAAGTAAGCATCCCCGCCTGAGTTTTCCGCCTGCTTGACGGGTCCCCGCGCCTGAACGGAAATCCTGCTCCTCGTCAAGCTCTCCGCGATGGGCCGTTTGGAAGAATCGCGTTCGCGCACTCGGATCTTTCCGGTGCCATGGATCATCGAAAGCAACCGGGCGGTCAGCCAATTGTTAGACCGGGTGCTGGTTTAGGTTGTGAATGGGACGATGGGGGGGACGATGGGGGGACGGGGGACGATGGGGGGACGGACGAAAAGTACCCCGATTGTTGAGAGCTCGCGTCCGTCTATCATTGGGTTACTTTTCGTCCCCCTAGACCAGGATTTCAAAAAACTGACGGGGATCGGTATCATGTCCCCGTATCTCCCCGTATCTCCCGTCTCCCGTATCTCCCCCCTTATCTCCCCGAACAGCCGCCGCGTCAAACGGCTTGCGCGAACGAACCAGTTGACGTATGATTTCCGCTCGGCATGGCAAGAAGGAAATCCTGGTTTCTTTGAAAACAGTTCTGCGGGATTGCGGGGTCGCGCTCGGGAATGGGGTGTCGCGCCAACCTTCGGGGAAATCGTCCAGATTTTTTTGAATTCCGGCTATGGTGTTCAACATGAACGCGTAAGATGCTCACACGGAAGGAGCGATTATGCCTGATGTGCCCTTGCAGGAAATAATCTTGCCGCATCTCGACGCCTACAACTTTGGAATCGGTCTCGACCGTTTATCAGGGATGGCAATGAATCAAGTTGTGAATCCGATTCCAATACCTCCTCTTCAAGCATCCGGAGCTAGCGGGTCTTTTGAGGTCGCACGAATTTCGAGTACCCACGACTTACAGCAAAAGCTCGGGATCGACGTCAACGCGTCTTACGGATGTGCCTCTTTCGGAGCCGGAGTATCGGCACGCTTCGGGTTCACCCAGGATAGCCAGGTACATTCCGCGTCGCTGTTCATGAGCGTTACGCGGACCGTGTCCCTGGCTGACTTGAGCATCGCCGACTGCGTTCTAACTCCGGCTGCCGCAGGGGTTGTCGACAACGGGAACATCTTCACTCAGCGCTACGGCAACATGTTCTTGCGGGCGTGCAAGCGCGGGGGGCTCTTCGTGGGACTCGTGAGGGTTGAGACCTTTGACGAGACAGAGGCGACGAGCATCGAGGGGGAACTGCGTGGCGCTTATGGTGCGTTCTCTGCGGATGCCAAAACGAATTTCTCTAAGGTAACAAGCAACCATAACGCATCAGTGTACTGCCAGGTTTATGTCGAAGGTGGGCCGGCAGTGGTGATCTCTGACCCCACCGATCCCAAACAGTTGCTGGACGCCGCGAATGCATGGGTCCAGGCGCTATACAACGAGCCGGAAAAGTACGCGCACCCGTACGAGTGGACGGTCTCGCCTATCACGATCGCGGAAGGCCCGATGCCACCCAACGTGGCTGACATCCAGCACACGCAAGATGTGCTGACCTTTTGCGCGCAGCAACGGGCGGCCCTGCTGGATCAACTCAACCTGCTCACTTGGTGGAACCTACACCAGGATCAGTACGACTGGACAGGAGCTGCCACACCCCAGCAGGTAGCGGATGCCGCAAGCGCTACCCAGACCGATCTGGACACGGTGGCGGCGTGTGCAAGCGCGGCCATAAACAACCCGAACAGTGCTGTCATGCCGGCCGATTTCGCTACGGCGCATGGGAAAAAGTATCCGCTGTCTCAGCCGCCGCCGAAAGCGCCCAAGGCCAAGTCCGCGGCGCCGGCGCCAACCCCAGCCGCTCCACCAATCCCCACACCCAACTTCGTGGGCAGGCACTTGGATGAAGCCTATCTAATCGCCAAGGGAGCCAATATCATCCTCGATGATAGCGATGTGGCGCATCTGACAGCAACTTACACCGACCGGGACGGGAGCTTTCATCAAGCCCAGCCTGCAAATACCATTACGATCACCGCTCAGGAACCCGCGCCGGGCATTTTGATTGCGCCCGGGAATTCGGTGCAAGTGGAGGGACACTAAGAGTACTCGAAGGCTTGCTTACGACATAAATTATGAAGGAGGTAATGCCATGGGTGGATTCTTAGGACCTTTAGGACCTTTTGGTGGACAGATTGAACGTCTCGGGGACACATTGATTAACAAAGTTACCGATGAAGTTTTCGGTGACGGCGGCGCGGCACGGTCGACGCGCGTCATCATCTACAATCACTCCGGCCAGGACATCTACTTCATCTCGAGTTCGTTCGATTCCGGCGGGTTCACGCCGGGTTTGCAGCCCAGCATCATCCAAGCTGGAACTGCCGGAGGCTATAAGGTGGAGTCCCACGGCGTCATGACTGGGGTTACCGGCGCCGACGTCAGGTTTGGATTAGGTCCCTCGGATAATGACTATAGCCTGAGAATCGTCTCCTCAAATCCATACGCAGGCGACAACACAATGTCCGCGGACGCCACAGGGGGTCTGACCGTAAGGGCGACGATCTCCGTTGGCAACACCAGCCAGGTCGATGCCGACCTCTACGCGGCCAGCAGTTGACGTCGCGAGTCCGGGCGGAGATCCGGTGACATCATACCTATTCACCGCATCTTTCAGGCTGAGCGTGATAGGTGCCGTAGAAACGTCAAGGGAATAGGACATCATACCTATCCCCGTCTGCATTTTCATCTGAAATCCTGGCAGGAGAGAGACGCGATTTTCGGACCGACAGAGAAGCGATCGTGGGGCTTCGCCCATCTTTTCGGCCCACGTACGTTGAGGCGAACGTGGGGCACTCTTCCAGTTCTTCAAATTTCTTCAAGTTCGCTACGACATCCGATCAGCGGGATAGGTTGGAACCAATAAGCTCCGCCGAACGGACTGTGACTGGCAAAATTGGAACAGGCTGCAAATGAAAACTTGGGAAAACTTGGGGACCCGTCCCCGAGTTTTCCCCTTGGTAAGCTACCACAATGCAGCTGACGGCTTTGGTTGCTTTTTCGTCATTGCTTGCGCACGAGGCCACTGACGCCAGCGACGAACAACGTCGCCAAAACCCAGCCCAGCACAATTTGGGCTCTCAGAAACCAAGTGAGAAACTCGGGCTCTGTGAGAACATGGGAGGGCGATGATGGCCAGTTTTCAGGCTGCGGACGCCAATTCCCAGCTTGGTCGAACTTCACCAACGGGAGCGAGTTCTCGAGCGAATATATGAAGGGAGAGAACCGGGGATATTGCGGGGGTAGCTGTTTACGGGCGGCGAAGCAAACGTAAGCCTCTTTCTCCGATGGAACCATATGACCGGCCTGATAGCCGCGGTCGTAAATCAACCATCCCGCAGCGCACAGCATTAGAAGGGCAACAATAGCACGACCCGGGAAGTATCCGTAACCGATGGTGCCCCAAAGAATCCAACTCCAGAGGCGTCGCAGAAAACTTCGATCCGAATCGGCGCGACGTAACTGTTCCATTTTTTCTAGTACGAGGAGAGCGCCGTTGGAGTCGCCTGACTCGCGCACTACCGTGGCTAGTTGTAGGTATGGCTGAGGGCGAAAAGGACTGGGCGGCTGCAAAGCAAGCCAACGGAGCCGTGCACCCACGTCAATACGCTGCTCGTTCGAGATCCTGCCATAAGTGAAGCCCTCGAGATCAAGATCGGGGGCTTCTGGCCACTCCGTTTCGGAGTCTACCAGCGCCCGCGTCGAGACATTAGGCAAATGCAGAGCCCCCTGACCGAACAGGCCTTTCGAGGTGCTCAAAGCCCCGCTAACCTTGGTACCGGTAAAATCCACTTTGCCTGCAGTCCAAAAACCATCGCTAAGGAAAATGGCACCGCCGACGATCGAGCGGTGCGCAGCCAGCGCGTTGGGGGTTCCTAGCAGTTTTCCGCCAGAAAAATAGAGGTCTCCGCCGATCTGGGAACCGGTTAGGTCCACTTCGCCGTTCGAGACAAACCCGTCACACAGAAAGACGTCGCCACCGACAATAATGCCGTTGGCGTCGAGTGCCTTCTGCTTCGAGGCACCGCCCGTCGCCAAGGCCGAACCGAACATTCCGGCGCTGCAGTCGAACGCTCCGCCGATATGTGCACCGCGAAGCCGCACCCCGAACTCGGAATCGAAACCATAGCCCAAGAAGAGGTCCTTTCTGACAACTACCCCGTCCGCGTGCGCTCTGTGGATACGGCTATTGCTTAAATCGAGGCCCACTAATTCCGAGGAGCACAGGTCCATAAACGAAGCGATCCGGCAATTGCACAAGGCCAGTTGAAATGGAATATTGGCGCAGTACAAATCAAGACGTCCAGTGATGTCGGCGCCATAGAGATAGATCCCTCGCCAGTCAACTAACTTCTGCATACGGGGGTCGGCGCACAACGCCGCCAGCAGACTACTCCGGATGCGGCGTTCGGGTCCCCAACTGCCCGCGTCTGCGGGATCGTTCCATTTCTTGTAACGTCCTTGGGCGGGAAAGCAGATAGCCCACTGGCCTACTGCCGCTCTCTGCAGAAGGAGTTGCTCAGCAAAGCCAAAGGCTGGTTCCCCTCCGAACTTCGTTTCTGCGAGTTGGCGCAACTCGTCAGCAGATGGCAAAGGAGGAGTCGCGCTGGGGGGTATAGGCATATCCGATGGAAAAGAGTTTACCCGGAATTTCCATTCTGTCCCAGCCGTCTGCGATTATGCTACCGTTTCCCTTGGAAAACGAACGATTCTCCCGTCATACAAGAGGATCAGGTGCACGACTCTGATTCGAGATATCACAAAAACATGTCGGAGGGATCTCGCTCGCGGTGAAAACAATATTTCCGCAGCCCATCAACAGCCGTCCAAGTGGAATGAAATCGGTTATAGATGTCCTCATCCTCAATATTCCCCCAGCTGCCGTCCTGATTTTGACAAGATAGAAGAAAATAGATCCCCTCCATAATGTTAGGGTCGCTTTGGTCTCTACCGAGAGAATAAAGCGTGTCCATAGATTCACCTAGCATCTCCGGATCGTGTAGTTTCTTCGCTGTTACCAGACTTGCCTCCAGGTAAGCCGATTCCTGTGCGAATAAGCTCGGCGTAAGTCGGAACCTCCCGTAATGACTCAGGGTGTACACGACATGTGTGATCGCATAGAACGCATGATGGAAATCATACGCGCCAAGCGTCAATGATCCGTGCACAGGATACGGACGCATAGAAGATATCCACCGGATTACGTCACGGTATGGTGCTCCGAGCTGCACGCCATAAATCTCACCGCTGTAGGTTGTCACAAGCGCCTCCTGCCAGATGTCATAGTAGCTACGGAAGATCAGCGGCGCAGAGCATCCTGAACAAACATCGGCACCACGCGAGTTACTGCGTTCGCAATTGGAACACAACTCGGGAATATCTTTTGGAGGCGGTTCACATCCTGGATCAAATGCCAGGAAATCTACCGCGCCGAAAGAACTCACAAGGGTCCGAAGCCGGTTCTTAAGGGCTTGGTCACTCTCGCCCAAGAGACGCTCCGCAGCGTCTACGCCACAAATGAACGTCATGAGTCCATCAGGGTCGGGCGGGGGCTCACTGTTTTCGCGTTGCCACCGGTGTGCGCTTTCCCGCCCAATCCGGCGAGCTATTTGTCTTATGCGTTGATCTTTGGAGGTGTCTGAAATCGTGTAGAAGCACCAAAGCAGATCCGGACCCAGCTCGAGGAGACACTCGGGGTTCTCCGCTAGTTGACTGATGAAGAATAAACCCCGTTCAACGGCAGAGTCTCGATCGCATGTAGTATAGAGGGCATTGGGCCGAAGAGAAACGCTGCGTCTTGACGTACTCTGCCTCCGTGAATTGTGAGATGACCTCATCCTCAGAATCTAATCGCAAACTCCTCTTCTCAATAAAAGGAATGAGTTCGTTCGACAGCACGCCAGTTTATCATGTTATGCGGTAGGGTCGACTTGGGGATTTGTGATCAGGAGTTTCGTGGACATCCGACGGAACTGGCATTTTTAAAAGGAAGTTTCGTGAAAAAGGCTTCGTGGAATAGCCGGATCGAGGAAATGTAGAACAACGCCTTTAGCCTCGCCGCTATATCAAGGCCTACTCAGCGAGCGCGAAACCGATCCAGTGGAAATATTCCGATCCGACCCGCCGCATCCGCAGTAACGTTGTCTCTGCGACATGCCGCTAGCAAGCTCTCAAATTGTCATCGTCATGCGTTACGTGAGTGGCTCCTAGCGGGCTAACCTTGCTGGTCTACCCCCTCGGCGGTACTCTTACCTAATGCGACCCCTTCGGTATTCCATCAACGTCACATTGGACGGGTGCTGCGATCATCGTGTAATCGTACCGGACGAAGATTTGCACCGTCACGCGGTCGAGAACCTCGACCAGGCCGATGCCCTCCTCTTTGGCCGGGTGACTTACGAAATGATGGAGGCAGCGTTCCGGCCGCCGACGTTTCCTTTTGACCGCTCGTTTAGCTGGCAGCCCTCCACTATTGTCTCGGCCAGATCGCCGCAGGAGACAGCTATGAAGCGCCCCATCCTGGAGGTTTCGATCGAAGGAGTGGATGGCTTGCTGGTGGCACAGGACAACGGCGCCGATCGGGTCGAGCTCTGCGCCAGCGTACTTGAGGGCGGCATTACTCCCAGCATGGGAATCGTGCGCGAGGCTTTGCGCCGGGCGCGGGTTCCGGTCTTCGTCATCGTGCGCCCGCGAGGCGGTGATTTTCTCTACTCCGAGGCGGAGTTCGAAAGCATGCGCCAGGACGTGATCGCGCTCAAGGAGCTCGGCGTCCCCGGGGTAGTTACGGGATGTCTCACGGCCGGCGGCGAGGTGGATGAAGAGCGAACGGCAGAGCTGCTGCGCCTGGCAAGGCCGATGAGCTTCACCTTTCACCGCGCTTTCGATATGGTGCGCGACCCGGTGCAGGCGCTCGAGGTTTTGATCAGCCTGGGCGTGGACCGGGTGCTGACCAGCGGACAACGGGCCACTGCCATGGAGGGCCTGGCCAACCTCAAACGGCTGGGCCAGTTGGCAAACGGGCGCATGATCGTTATGCCTTGCGGTGGGCTTCGCGCTGCCAATATTGGCCAGGTGTGCCGGGAAACCGGGCTATGGGAACTGCACTTTGCCGCCCATAAGACGGAGCCCAGCGCAATGACCTATCGCAATCCCCAAGTAGCGATGGGAGTAACCTCGCAGGATCACGAATATCTAAAAACCGTAACCGACCCCACGACGGTCCGGACCACGGTGGAAGCGGCGCGGAATGAATATGTCAACTAAGGCGGGACTGCGGGTCGGCATTCTGGGCGCCGGTGCGATGGGCGAGCAGCACCTTGACGCGTGGCACAAACTGGGCGCGCAGATCGCCGGTGTGTACGCCCGTAATTTGGACCGCGGCCGCGCCGCCGCCGCGCCTTATGGCTGTCCGGTCTACGATTCTGTCGACGAATTACTAAGCAAGGTGGAGATTGCGGACAATTGCCTGCCGACCTTTCTCCATCAGACTACGGTTCGACAGGCGGCCCAGGCCGGATGCCAGATCGTTTGCGAGAAGCCTTTGGCGCTTCGCTACGACGAGGGAGAAGCGATCTTCCGCGATTGCGATACAGCGAAGGTACGCATCTTCCTCGCTATGGTGGTACGTTTCTTCCCGGTCTATAGGGCAGTATGGGAAAAGGTACGCGGCGGCGACCTGGGGCAGGTGAAAGAGATCGCGCTCAAGCGTGTGGTCTCGCCTCCGCCGCCAAACGGCTCCTGGTTTCTGGACGATCGTCTCTCCGGAGGAGTGCTCTGCGATCTGCTGATTCATGACATTGACTATGCAATGTGGCTCGCCGGCGATGTGACAAAAGTAGATGCCAGGCGCGAAGGCGAAGGGCAATCACAGTATGGCTACATCAACCTAGAACATGCTGGAGGCGTCTGCAGCAGGATTGAAGGCGGGTGGGTCGCATCTCCGGCCGGGCTGCAGACCACAATCGACATAGCCGGCTCGCGTGAGAGGCTGCAAATCGTTCCCGGCGGCCCCATACCGTTTGCCGATCTTCCCAACCGAGGATCCTTATGTCGCGCAGCTCCGGCATTTCCAGGACTCGCTGGCCAGCCATGCGCCCTTTCTAGTCACGCGGGAGGAGGTGCTTCGCGTGATGCGGGTCGTATCCGCCGTGCGTGAGTCCGCGGAGTACGGACGCCCCATTGCTTTAGAACCGAGGTAGCGCTGCTTGGTTCCGTCCTCAGCTGGCGCGGGATGTCTGGCTCTCGCTACCGCGATCGATTCCCACAAAGAAAGCTCATCTTCTCTCAGCTAATATTGCACTTCCATCCATCGATCGGATTTTTTGGCGCAATGCATCGACAGAAGCCGTAAATACCTCGAAGCTCCCGGCAGAGAGTGCAGTCCGCGCACTATTTCGCAAACCGGCGTGGACCTCGACAACGTTTGATGTCTCTAATGCAGAGCATACTGTCGCTGCGGTGATACCTCCGCAGAGAAGAAATCCGATGCGATTGTCAGCTGTTTCACGGAGTTCTTTGACCGTGGCCGCACCCGACACCGCCGAAGCTTGACCGCCCGCAGTCAGGACGCGTGTCGCTCCGGTCTGTATGACAGACGCGAGCGATTCCTCCAGATTAGGAGAAACATCGAAGGCCCGGTGAAACGTGACCTCCAGAGGCCGCGCAAGTTCGACCAACTGCTTGGTGCGTTCAGTATCGATCGTCTGGTCAGAATGAAGTAGTCCCAGCACAATGATGTCTATCCCTATGTTGCGCGCATAGAGAATGTCCTGACGCATCACTTCAAACTCCGCGTCGGAAGGAGTGAAGGACCCCGCGTGCGGACGGACGAGCATGGCCAGAGGGAGATCGATCATGCGCCTCGCGGCAGCCACGAATCCCGCGCTGGGAGTCACGCCTCCGTCGAATAGCGGGCCGCACAATTCCAGGCGATCGGCTCCTCCCCGAGCAGCCGCGAGCGCCAAATCGAGCGAGTCTACGCAAATTTCCAGAAGCCTCTGCGGCATTTTCAATTCCTCGCCGTTGCTAAAGCCCCTCAACGACCTAATGGATTGCGGCGAAGACGGCGAACCGCTACGCAGTAACGATCCGAGCGATAAAAGCCCAGCACATAGATCAGCGGCATTCCTGACGTCGAATAAATGATCTGGCGAATACGCAGGACCGGCTGGGATTTGGCAATTCCTAAAAGATCAGCGGTTCTGGCGTCCGGCATGGTCGCGTCAATCTCTTCATCGGCGTGGCCCAATGTCTCGTTGTACTTTACCTCAAGGAGCTTAAAGAGCGACTCGCGCGCGAAGGAGGCTTTCAGAAGGTCCGGAAATCGTACTTTCGACAAGTAGCTGATTTCCAGCGAAAAAGGTTCCCCATCTGCGTGCCGCAAGCGCTCCAGTTTCAACAGACTGCTTTCGAGAGGCAATGCGAGTCGGGTCACAATCTCCTGCTCGTCGTCGACGGTACGCACCGAAAGAATCTTTGCCTTTGCGGACTGACCGCGAGCAGCCAGTTGTTCTGTCGTGCTCAACAACTCGTTAATAAGGATTTTGGGCTTGCTTACAAATGTGCCGACGCCTTGCCTGCGTTCGACCAATCCTTCCTGCTTAAGCGAAGCGACTGCGTGGCGCGCTGTCATCAGACTGACCTTGTGAAGCTTGGACAGTTCCCGTTCAGGCGGAACGAGGTCACCCACCTGCAGTTCGCCTGACTCAATACGTTTGCGAATAGAGTCCTGGATCTGGCGATATGCCGGAATCCCGACACCGTGCTTTTTTCGAACCACTGCTTTTCCTTCCAGAGGGCCTACGGCGATCTCAAGGTGCCAGTCCTATATAGCATATTCCCAGGAACCACCGCTCCAATCCTCTGCGAAATCTCGAGCGGAGGGCCTTGGGTCTGGCTATTTGCCTATTTCTTTGCGAGGCTTCTCGAATCATGTTGACTTTTAAAAATGGGACATGTATAGCTGAAATCTCAAAGCTATATAGCAGCTCGTCTCAAGATGTAGCCCCTTCGGGATGTACTGTATTCGCCAAAACAGACGGAGAAAACCAATGAAAACCTTCCGGGGCAAGTTGGCCTTATTGGTGTTGGCAATTATAGTGTCGGCCGCGACTTCATGGGCACAACAGGTGACTGCCGGAATTACCGGTCTTGTCTCGGATCGCGGCAAGGGCGTGCTTCCAGGCGCCCAAGTCGTGGCGCGCAATCTCGATACTGGCGTCGAGTATCCCGCTACGGCCAATTCGGCTGGTCTTTACCGAATTGAGTTTCTGCCGCCGGGACACTACCAGATGAGCGTCAACATGGCCGGGTTCAAAACGGCGACAGTACCGCCGTTTGTGCTCGAGGCATTGCAGACGCCTACATTCAACATAACCATGGAGGTCGGAAGCACTTCCACCACGGTGAATGTCACCAGTGCCTCGCCTATTCTCAATACCAATGATCCCACTCTGGGTACAACCATTACGGCGAGTGCGATAGAAAACCAACCCTTGAACGGCCTTGACTACGCGGCTCTCACTTTGTATGTTCCCGGGACCGTCAGCACCTACGGGACATCCGGCACGACCGTGATTGAACGAAGCGCGAGCAATTCGGCGGTTTTCGACTCGCCCAACATGAATGGGAATCGCTCGCAGTCCAATAACTTCATACTCGACGGTATCGACATCAATGAAACCTTTGGGAATTTTCCATCCTATAATCCGGCTCCGGAGGCGCTGGAGGAAGTCAAAGTCCTGACATCGAATGCGCCGGCTGACTACGGTAATGTAAGCGGAGGAGGCATCGTGGCCGTACTGAAAAGCGGGACCAATCAATTTCATGGTTCTGCCTATGGCTATCTTCAGGACTCCAAGACGAATGCGAACACCTGGACCAACAACCATCAGACTCCGATCATACCGATTAACCCTTTTACGCAGACGCAGTTCGGTGGATCCATCGGCGGCCCGATACTTCGCAACAAGCTTTTCTTCTTTGTCGACTTCCTGGGCGCGCGCTTTCACCAGGGCGGTCTGGGCCAGGCGAGCGTTTTTTCTGCAGCGATGAGGAACGGTGATTTCTCCTCTCTTCTGTCTTCCTCGAATCCAATTCAGCTCTACGATTCGCAAAATGGTTTTGCGCCCTATGTAAACAATACCGGCGTCCCGATTCTGAACCCGGTAGCGCAATTTCTCTTTGCCCACCCTTCGCTTTACCCACTGCCCAATGCGACACCATCCGATGGTGTCACGCTGAATAATCTGCAAGGGCCGGTTCGTTCTTATAGAGGTAATAATCAGGGAGACGTCAAGATTGAATATGACGCACGTCTCAATGACAAAATTACCGGGTTTTATTCAGCGTCGACAGGCTATGACGGACAAACATCGGTCCTGCCAGTCACATTCCCGGTAACCGATCACTCGCCGACCAACGTTTTCGGGGTGGGTTGGGTGCATACTTTCTCCCCCGCATTGATCAATATGGCGCGTGTCGGCTTTACCCGCACCAATCTTCCTCCCAGCACTCCAACCGATCCGTCTGGTCAGTTTGGGCTTAGCGGTAACACCAAGGTGGGCATTCCTTTTGGCGCGCAGCCTTCCTTAGGCTTCAGTCTTCAAGGCTTCGGGGCGACGGCCGGCTTTGGCGGCAGTGGTAGTTCCATCAACCTGACGAATGTGGGTACGGAGGGGCTCGGCCCCGCTGTGGTTGACAACACTTATAGTTACACTGACAACGTAGGGTGGCAGCGGGGCCTGCACCTGTTAAGCATCGGGATTCAGGCACTCCGTTATCAGAATAACTTTTCCCCCACTAATAACTATCAACCGCTGGGTGCTCTGCAGTATTCCGGAGCCTTTACCGGCAACCCGGCATTGGCCAATGCCGGAGGTTATCCTGGAGCAGACTTTGTGCTCGATCGCGTGTATGGCCTGGGTATTTCTCTTGCCAGCATTCGCGTTGGACAACGTCAGTGGCGAGCGGCAGGATTCGTTCAGGACGACTGGAAGATTCTCCCCAATCTGACGCTGAATCTCGGCTTACGATACGAATATGACCAGCCGTGGATTGAACAAAACAACAAGAATGCAAACGTCGATCTCACCACGCAAACTTTGATTTATGCCGGTCATGTTCCGGCGGGCGCGCCCGCCGGGTCGGGGGTTTGCTCAAACAGCGGTTGTTATCAGCCAAATTACCGGCAGATTATGCCGCGGTTCGGGTTCGCCTATCAGACGGCCTCGCGAGTCGTGATCCGGGGCGGCTATGGCGCCACAAGCTACTTTGAGGGGAACTCTTACAATCAGAGATTGTCAGCCAACCCGCCCTTCCTTCAGGCGGTCAGCCTCACCACCATTACTCCTACCGCCGCTTCGGCAGGTACACCGGCGAACGGTGGGTCTCCTCGCACGGTCCAACAAGGGTTTTCCACTTCCAGCACCAATTCGTCCGGTCCTGCGACTCAGATATGGCCTCATAACATGCAGCCGGCCTACATTCAGGAATGGAACCTGACCGGCGAATATGCTTTCACTCCCGCACTGGGGCTGCAAATTGGATATATCGGTGAGCAGGGACAGCATATCGAGGACTATGGAAACCTTAACCAGTATCGCGTAAATGGTGACCCCACCTCAGCCCCTTTCTACAATAGCGCCAACCTGGGACTGGGATCGAATATTGTCATGATCACCGAAGCAAGAGCCATGATGAACTACAACGCTTTGCAGGCAACTCTCCGCCAGCATCTCAACCGCGGCCTGGAGTTTACGCTGAATTACACCTACAGCAAAGCCATGACCAACAGCCTCGGCATGTACTTCCTGAACGTGAATGGGTATAGCGGAGCCTTTCAAAACTATTACGACAGCTCCGCCGATTATGGCCCGGCAGGCTACGATGTGACCCACAATGTTTCAGGTATTGGCGCATATGCTCTTCCCGTGGGCAGGGGGCGAACCTATCTTTCACACGAAAATCGGCTTGTGGATGCAGCCATCGGCGGATGGAAAGTTTCGGTTTCCGGCGTTGCTTATTCCGGGTTTCCCGAAAGCATTACGGGGCCCGGCAATAACTCGAATAGCTACGGCGTTTCTCGCGCAAATCAATATCGCAAGCTGAAGATCGCTCACCGTTCGATCGATAACTGGCTCGGTACAGATGCCTCCGCTACACCGTGCACGCAACCAGGAGTGGACAATGGGATTTGTGCTTTTGGCGCCCCGGCCAGCAACGCTTTCGGCAATTCCCGCAATGGAGTTATCCGCGGACCTGGATATCTGAACGTCGACAGCTCAATGTTTAAGGATTTTCATATCACAGAAGGCCAGATAGTTGGATTTCGCTTTGATGCCTTCAACGTATTCAATATTGCCAGTTATGGAAACCCGGATATCGGTATTACTGATTCAACGTTTGGCAATATTTCGAACCAGAATCCGGCGGTGCGGTCACAGGAACGGCGTTTGCAATTCGCTCTGCGGTATTCCTTCTGAAGTTTTGTCAGAGCTTAGATAGGGACTGCAGTTGATCGCCATAGCTTGCGGATTTGCACCGTACCTGATCGATTTCGTCAACAGCTTTGCCCCCAGAGAAACTGGGCGACCTGGTGTGGACCCCAAACTTGAGACCCCGCGACCCTTTGAGGGAGTTACCGTAAATCTCGTTTTCAAGGAACTTTGGCGAACCCTGGTAGGAGCTGCGCGTTCGCTTGATACAAGTGGTATTGCTCGAAGGCGACGTCATTTAACCACCATCGATTCCATGTCGCAGAAAGAGCAACACCCTTCAGTGGGCAGATGTAAGTTTTGCCCCCAAGCTCAACCGGACCGTATTCCACCACAATGTCGGCCCTAAGGAGGGGAATGTTCGGCTCAGGATCTGCTCTCAGAACCAGCCGACGAATTGTTCCATTCGACGGGTCGACCGTGATCTCTCCGTGGTAGCCACGAAATTGACCATTGACATGGTAATGCGACTTTCCGGCGATCACCGCATAGCGATACACAGCCTCTGGAGCCGCCGCGCCTTGCTCCCAGTGACTCCAGGTCAGATTACCCTGAGCTGAATCCGCCAGCGCCACATACAGGATGGGTCCAAACTCCCCTGCGGTCGTCATCCCCCCAGCTCCACTCCCATCCCCTACTGGCACCGTCCTGACCCTCGGTCTTTCCTCCTGGCCATCGAGGTAACGTACGATAGCGCTCTCTGTGCTCACCCAATGTAGCGGCTTCTTATTGTGCTGAAAACTAATAGTAACTCTCGTCGCGTAAAGATTCGGGAGCTGGTGGATGACCTTTTTTACATAATCCTCACTGAGCGCAATCATCCTGCGCTGGGCCTGCGGATCGGGCTCTGCGATGGTAGGAATTTCTGATATTGGAGGATCGAGGAACGACGACCTGTCGGCTAACGCAATCAGCGCCCGCCTCGCATCGGGTCCAGGTAAATTCGCTTCGCAGCGCGCGAGCCCGGCGGCGCTCAACCTTTCTGTTAATTCCAATCCAGATAGTTGCCTAGCTACCTTTACATCCGGCTCACGATTACTCCCAGCCAGCATCTGCTCCAACTGCTCTGCGCTGATCTCCCGGCCAGCCAATGCCAATACGCGCCGACCCGCAGGGAACTTCAGCTGCGGGCTCGGAGAAATATTCTGAGCGCGCAACGCTGCTCCCGTTAGACTCAGGAGCGCAACGACGAACGGCATCAACTGTCTCATGGCTGATCTCCCGCCACATACATCGCCACCGTTCACGATTCCAGTCACGGAATTCTGAGCGTATTTCCCTCTTTAACGGTGGAGGTTTGCTCCCGTCCCTGGAAGCGATAGATGACGGTGAGCACTTTGTCACCGCCCTTAGCTGGATCGCCGCCCATGTTGTTGTTGTTCACCTGCACGGCGAGTGTTCCGTTCCGCACCATGCCACGAAGGAGTTGGGTTACGTCGTTGGTCCGATTGTTTAGGCCATAGTACGCGCGCGTGATTTGCAGAGAGCCGTTACCGCCCCCGGGATAACCTTGATTCGGTGGTCGAAATCCGGGATTCCCTGGATATCCAGGACCCCCTGGCCCGCCACCGTTGTAGAACTGGCTGGCATTGATCGTGGAACCTTCGTTGTAGGTGAATTGCTGTGATTGGCCGCGAGAATTCGTGGCCTGAATGCGCAGAATTTTGATTGCGCCATAAGCGGGATCGCCGCCCATGTTGTCGTTGTTTACCATGACTACACGGTTGCTGTTCAGCAGCCTGCGGACCTGATTCGTGACGTTCATCCATCGGTTGCCCGCGCCCCAATCCGCCTTCACCACCTGCCAACCACCCCCGTTCTGCGCCCGGGCGGATGTAGAGAAGAAACAGGAGGCTGCCAGCAGACAAAACAAAGGGAGGTACGCCATGCGATTCTTCATCGGATCTCCTTATCCCATCTATCGAGAGGTTGAACAACCCAGGGGGAGGGCCTGATACAGCGACAAGGATACCTATCCCTGGTGAGATTTGGAACAATCCAGTTCCGGCAGATAAGGGCGGCAGCATACCTATCCCCCAGGATTGCTGCAATAGGCATGCTGTCCCCTTATCTCCCGGTAGTCTTCGATCGTCATGCTGTCTAACTGACGGGAGACCGCGTCGCCGGGATAGTCGTAGAGCTTATCCGTGGTTTGAGAAGGAATCTGACCATACGCGCCGTCACGAACCGCGTTTGTAAAATTCGATAAAAATTGGCTTTTTACAGACCTCAGCGGCGCCGCCCAGAGAAGCGTTTGTCTGGCGAAAAGGACAGCCTAACGGAGCTGGCTTTGTCCGGAACGGCGTCGAAGGCGCAGCCGGTTGCGGCGGGAACCCGGTTCAGCCTTTCGGGGTTGATGAAGGGATTGGCAAGGCTGGGTTGGGGCTGGTCAAGGTTGGGAGGCGACGTTTCGTTAGCCAGTTCGGGGGCTGGCTTGGGTAGAGGCTCCGGGTGGGGGACCTGGGGCGCGGGGGGTGGGGTTTTCGTGTCGACAACGGGGCCCCCTGGCTCCTCACCCACTGGTTGGTGCTGCTGTTTGCGGCGCCACTCAGAGCTGTAGATTTGTGCCGCGACGGGCGGGACCGCGGGTTGCGTCCCCGCAGATGAGGAAAGGCGGCGGTCCGGAATCAGTCCTTCGATGGCTACGATCATCGCAAGGGCCTTGATCTGGCCGGCGATGATGCCTCTGGTCACCTCGTGGCTAAGATTGGCCAGTTCCCAGAGCCGGGCCAGGATCTGGTCGCGACCAAGGTTCAGCTGGCGCAGCCCTTCGGCTTCCTGGTCCACCAGCCTTTCCCTGACGGCGGCGCGGTGCTCGATCATGTAGGCGCGGACGCGGGGCTTGGATTTGGTATAGGCAGCGGTGTCGGGATTGAGGCCGACAGCTTCCGCAGCGCGGCGGTCATTCATGGTTCCGGAAAGTATCAGGCGAGCAAAGGCGATTTCCTGATCAGTGATGGGATCGCTGACAGTATTTTTGGGCATAGGTCGTCTCGTTCCTCGGTTTGCTGGAGATTGGGTCGGATTTGTTTGCTGCTCTCTCTTAGGGAGACAAAGGGGTGGAGAGCCGCGGTAGGCCACTGACGGCTGGTTTTGGTGATTTTGTGACAGGGATCGAGTGAGGGACCGGATAGCGGTCAAGCTATCCTTCGCTCACGCAGTAGGCCGAAACTACCGGCAACTGCCGGCCAGGGCGCGGTTGCGTGAGAAGCCGTCGCCTGCCGATATCTTCTACTCTAAGAGATAGCGCCTTTCCAGGTTTGAATGTAAGTGGCGAGATGCATTTTTCGGCACAGGAGTACAAGCCCAAAGGTCACTCGGGCTTGGTAAGCGCGTTGGCAGGGGAGCTAAGACCGGCACATACGGACAACCAGCGTTCTGTCAGGATGCGTCAGGACAGTATTGCGGTAGCGTTCAGGAGCAAAGCCTCACACGTGAACATCCAAATGATGTCGGAAGCGGGGAAATCTCAAGGCTTCAAATCCCATTCTTTGAGTTTCTTCGCAGCCGTGCCAAACTGTCCGAGCTGGTAGACGGCCGCACCCGCAGGCGAGAAGGTGAACGGCGTGAACGGCTCGGCCAGCATTTGGTCGAGGTATCCCCGGAGCGCTACGCCGGTGGTGACGTGCGGGTTGAAATGCTCGCCGGATGCCTTCGGCACGAACGTGGAAACGTAGGCAATCAAGAGTGGGTCAATGACTGGGTCATCGGGAGTGGTGAAGAACGCCGCCGAGGTGCCAGTTTCCACGGTGAACGGAGTGACCGCTTCTATCAGGTCCGCTTGCAACTTGAGTAATTCAGGGGTCGGCTTGGCGACAATACCCGCGAGGCCGATAGCGTTGCTCGGGATGTAGTAGTACTTATAGGCCTCGAGCCTTATTCCAGTCACATTCTCGCTGGTGAAGACCTTGCCGGCGGCGGCAAAGACCTGGTCGAGGTCCGCGGTGTGGACAAAACGCTGGATCATCGAGACGTGCGGGCGATGCATTGCATCCAGCGCGAAACCCTTCGGGAATACCCCGAGCAGGCGGGCGTTGTTGGCGACGGCATGATCGAGCATCGTCGCGTCCGGCTCCAGCAAGATGTCAATGGCAGTGACCGGGGATTGCTCGGCCGGGAAGACTTGTTTCCAGTCGCTTTTCATGCTGACCACAGTCCAGCTCTCTTTCTGCGCCTGGTCGTAAAGCGCTTGGGTGAAGGCGCCCAATTTGACGTTCGGCAATCCTTTTGCCGGTCCGTAGGCGTACTCACGTGTTGCGTCATCGTGCAGTACCAGCAGCATGAACCGCGCCCCGCGCCCGCCCTGGGTGTATTCCAACATCTCCCGGTCGCCGTCGGAATTGCCGAACGCCATGATTGGGCGGCGGCCAATGTATTGGTTGATGCTGACAGGTTTGCCGCCTTTGTCGTCATTGAAGTTCAGCTCCGGCAGCCGCAAGAGGACTGCCTGGCCGTCACGCATTTCAAACTCTGTCTTGACACTGCTGCCGATGACCTGTTCCGGCGGGATGCCATAAACCTTCTCGGCCCATGGACGCATGAACTCAATGCCGCCGCCGGAGACGATGAAGGTCTTGAACCCGTTCGCCCGAAGGTAGGCGAGCAGTTCGAGCATCGGTTGATAGGTCATTTCGGTGTCGAGTCTGCCGGTCTTCGGATGTTTCGCGGTGGCGATCCAGTCCTCTACAATCTGCTCGAATTCCGCCGTAGTCATGCCCGTGTGCGTGGCCATGAGGAGTTCGAGGAGCGCTGGGTCACCCGCGTTGAGCGCGGTTTTCAGATCGCCCTTGAGCAGCGAGGCGAATGGTTCCTTGGTTTTCCACTCGGGATGCTGCGGCGCGAGCGCCTTCACGCGGTCGAGCGCAAAGTAACCCTGAACGGGCAGCGGCTGCTCACACCAGAGCGTGCCGTCGTTGTCGAAGGTGGCGATGCGCTCGGCGACTGGCACAAAGTCCGGCGAGCCTGGCTTTGTCACCTTCTCAACGAAAGTGATAATGGACTGCTTGGCCTTGCCGTCGTTCCAAGATGGCAACGGGTCCACGGCTTGAGCAAAGGCTGCAGTGAAAGACAGTATGCAAAGGAGTGAGGTGGCGAGGAAGTTTAGGTTGTGTCTGGTCTTCATTGGCGTTTCCGTTCGAGAGTGTCTTAGCTTCTGCATTCCTCAGAACGCACCATATCCATATTGAATCGCGGTCGGGCCGGCATTTTCGACGAAGACTTTCGTCGGCGGGCAGCCTCACCGCGTGGTTCATCGCTTAGCCCGGCGTGCATCCTCTCGAACAGTAGTCTCGATTTGAAACGTACGAAACTGCCAAAACTACCAGTAATACGACCAAAAATCAGATGGAAATGAATGACCAAAAATGAATGACCAGACGGAACGTTATCCGTCACGGCAACAATCGAACCAGACGCTGGTGGAGATGCAGAGCGCATCGCCGATCTGAAGAGTGTTCAATATAAGGGATACTACTCAGTATGGTTTGAGCTGGACCCCACCGACGCACCGTTGTTGCTTCGCGATATAGGAACCAGTGGCATTTATGCCCTCAGGCTGGAACAGAAATAATTCCGAACCTCGCTGACTCGACCCTAACCGCTTCCCATAGTCATTCGAGTGGTGTATATCGTTAACGATAGGCTCGAAGTCGTGTTCTCGGATTAGTTGCGCCGCTGGAGTTCTTCTAGCATCCTCTTGCGTAAATGGGTCACAGGAGTCTCCTTTGCTACAGGGCTATTGCGTCCCCTAAACACGCGCTCTCCGCGCGGTCAAGAGGAACCGAAACAGAAAAGATACGCACCATGCATCCTTCAGGTTATCTTCAGCTACGTCGTCTACAATTCGTTCTGAGAGCCTCTAGAGCATGCGGATTATCGCGGCGCGGAGGAGCGGCAGACCGGTCCATACAAGACTTCCGGCAGCCCTCGGCCGGCACGGATGCCGGGGAAGCAACCTTCAGGATGAGGCCCGCAAATTGATAGTTGCTCCCTATTCTTTACGTGCAGAGGGCCCCCTCCTGAATGATGTTCCATCGACTTCTCCCCTTCTTTGTCATCGCCTGGACCTTCTCTGGGACGTTGCCGGCGCAGAGCACTTCATCTCAGCCTCAGCCCTCTTCTTCGCAGCCATCGTCTGACGCCCACATCCTCGCGATGACCGTTCCCAGCGGCACCCCATTGCAGATCGCCCTCGACAAGGAGGTGCGGGTCAAAAAGGCCGGGCAACCCATCACCGGGCGCGTCATGCAGCCCGTCTATGTCTTTGATCATCTCGTCATTCCCGTGAGCACTGTGGCCACCGGACGCATCGTGTCGATTGCGCCGATTCCGGGCGGCACCCGGGCGCTGCATGCACTCAATGAAGACTTCACACCCGCCCATCCGCTCACCGTCGCATTCGAGGAGCTCATCCTCCCAGACGGCCGCCATCTCAGCCTGCATGCCACCGTGGTTCCCGGGTCTGGACAGGTCATTCGGCTTGTAACCGCGGACCAACACAAAAAGAACGCGGTGAAGGATGCCGCTGCCCAGAAGATGGATCAGGTTCGCGCGCAGTGGAACAATGCCATGAAACAAGTGCAGTCGCCCGGCCGGATGCACCTAGTCACGCGCTATATCGTCGCCCAGCTTCCCGTGCACCCGCAATATATCAATGCCGGAATGCTTTACTCCGCGGAACTCACACAGCCGCTCGATTTCGGCAGCGAATCCGTATCCGCTGACACTCTTGCTGCGATTGGCACCCCGCCGCCACCCGGAAGCCTGGTCCACGCCCTCCTGCTGATGCCGCTGAACTCAGCGACCACACCAAAAAGCGCCGACGTAGAAGCCGAGCTCTCACAACCGCTCACAGACCAGGGCCGGCTGATTCTTCCCGCCGGAACTCACCTCCGCGGCTCCGTGCTCCAGGTGCGTCCCGCCCGCAGTTTCCATCGTAACGGGCAGTTGCGTATCGTCTTCCGCGAGATCGTCCTCCCGAGCGGAGCAGTTCAGGCCGTGGATACGAGACTCCAGGGCATTCAGTCCAACGCGGCAGACAATGCCCAGCTCGATTCAGAAGGTGGTGCCAAATCAACGTCCTCCAAGACTCGCTATCTCTCCACCGGCGCCTCCGTGGGCCTGGCCCTGATCGGAAGCGGTGGACGGAAAGACGTCGGAGACGCAAGTCCGATCGCCGGCGGCGCCACCGGGTTCAAACTCATCGGCCTCATCGTAGGCATCGCCTATCGCAATCACACCTACGGCATCCTCATGAGCGCCTACGGTGGAAGCCGCTCCATCTATAACAACTTTCTCGGCAAGGGCCGAAACATCGTCTTCCCGAAAGACACCGCTATGGAAATCGGCTTCGGCAACAGAACCTCGATGCCAATGCCGGCGGCGGGTCCCGGAGAATCTCGATGAGGCAGGAGACGAGGCTGCGCTCGGTGGTCGCAGTTCTGCTCTCCACCGCGCTCTCTTCAGCGGCGCAGAGCCCGGCGACGGCCCGGCAAACCCAGCGGCCCAGGCCAGGCTCATCCGGCGCATTCACCCTGCACATCGACGCCGAAGAAGTTGTCCTGAACTGCACCGTGCTCGACAAAAAAGGAGAGCTCGTCAACGACCTGACCGCAAACAACTTCAAGGTATTCGAAGACAAAACTCCTCAGATCATAGTCTCTCTGCAGCATCGGGACACTCCTGTTTCCATCGGTCTGGTCATCGATAACTCAGGTTCGATGAGCAGCAAGCGGGCCGCCGTCGTCTCTGCCGCACTGGATCTGGTCAAGGCTTCGAATCCTCAGGACGAAACCTTCGTGATCAACTTCTCCGACCAGGCCTATCTCGACCAGGATTTCACCTCGGATCTCGGTCAATTGCAGCATGGACTTTCTAAACTGAGCCTGAGCGGTAGTACCGCCCTCTACGACACGGTTGTGACCGCCGCTGACAAGATGGAGCGGTCCGCAACGCGTCCCCGGAAAGTCCTGATCGTCATTAGCGATGGGGATGACAATTCCTCGCGACTAACTTTGGAGGACGCGGTCCATCGCGTTCAAGACATGCAAGACCCGATCATCTACTCCATCGGCCTCCTTTTCGGCGGCGACAAGTCGCGGCATGCGAGGCATGACCTGCAGATCCTCTCGAACGAGACCGGAGGAATCGCCTTCTTCCCGGGGTCGCTGAAGGATATCGATTCGGTCGCTGCCGAAGTTGCCAGCGATATACGCAAGCAGTACGCCATCGCATACCACTCCACACGAACTTCCGCAGAGGGCTATCACACGGTCAAAGTCGAGGCCCATAGCCAGGGACAAGGTAAGCTGACTGTTTATACCCGGTCGGGCTACTTCGCGAAGCGCTCTTTGTCTCCCATAACCCGCAGACCAAATATGGAACGACCACCCGCCCCGGAGTAGTCTTGAGAGGTCGGCTTTTGTTTACAAATCGGAGGCTTTCGCACCCGGTATTTGGAACTCGGTCATTTTTGATGGAAAAATTTCCTATTGAGGTCAGGCCAGAACTCTTTGAAGACGAACGTTCCGCCATCGATCGCGACACTTGTAATGCAGCGTTGATAAGTCTTAGTAAACGTCCGCTCAGGGCTGGGGTAGTAGAGGCTCGAGATGCCCGCGGCGGCGCCCGCCCCAAAGATCTCGGAGGTGTTGAAGGCTTCATGGCCGCTGTCAGTTCGCGTGATTGCGATGCGTGAGAAGGAATATGCGAGCCGTTTGGAAAAGCTGCCTCTGCCTAACGTGTAGTAACGGGAATCCTGATGGAGAGTTGCAGGGAGAATAAACTCAACCCAAAGATTTTCGTCAAGATAGTCCGCATAGGTGTGCCAGTAATACCTGGCATAGCCCGCCGCACCCTGGCGAAATTCAGGGTTGGCATCGCGCGCCTCTGCGATTCCGCTCTGAACGGCCACAAAGATAAAAGAAGAGTAGTCCACGCTATCAAGCGTCGCGGTCTTGAACTTCTCTCTGACGGTCTGCGGCGGGAGCATCTGATCCGCGCTGACTGCCCGGAAGTTCGGAACGATATAGAGAATTCTCTTAGTCTGCTTTCCCGTTTCCGAGGCACTGACTGTGCCCGGATTGTTTTTAGCGCCAGAGGGAGCAGGGCTTGCCAGGCCGCCCTCCTGCGACGCGGGCCTTGGAGCGTCAGGTAAGGTGTTGGCGTCGCTCTCCGGATCGATTGTGTTCGGAGCCCCAGCAATGACCTTTTTCGTCCGGATGCCCAGGCCGTTGGTTGTCTGATCTTGTTGCCCGCGTGCCTTCGAAGCCGGGAAGAACACCGTGCTCAATAGCAGAGCCGCCATCAGCACGTAGGACAATTGTCGAAAAGGCATCATTAAGTCGCAGACTCGCCCGCGGCTGGTCCCCGGCGGGATGATAAAGATTCGAGATACCACCCCGCAGCAGAGCTGGCGCCAGTCATCCATCGGTCGCCCGGGTTCTTGCGGAAAATGATGGCAAATATATGACTCCTCGCTGGAAAAACAATCGCTTCATTCATCGACAACAATTAAGTCTTAACTATTTAAGACATAGGAGTCAAGGGGAAATGACTTCAAAGCGGCTGGTGGGCCAGGGGCGATTCGGAGCTCATGAGGATAGTCGCGCGATAAGAATCTGTTCTGTAGCCAGGCGTTGTCGTAACTTTTCATTCTCGATAAGCAAGTCACAAATTATGCGCTGCAGAGACTCGATGCATCGTTGGAGATTGGTTTCCTTCAGGAGTGTCTCCTCAATCAGTTCGGCGTCACCCGGCATGGCTGACGGGTCTGACCTATCGCTTTGCATCACGTCTCCTGAGAGAAATGCCATCCGCGAGTTGCTAATTGTTCCCTGTCCACCAGACCGGCGGCAGCGGTATATGGGGCAGATGGATCTTCTTTAGGAATTGACCCAGTTCTGGGGAAAACTCCTGCAGAACATTCTGACCAACCAAGCCACCGAAGGCGACAGCGGATCTCTGACCTGCGTGGGTCAGGTTATCGAAGCCGGCCGGAAGGTATGCGTTGCCAACAAAACCGGCGGCTGCGGCGCCGGTGAAGTTTGAGATGGCAACGGTGGAATGGCCCCCGTCGGTTCTGTCCACGAAGCTGAAGATAAGGGCATGGCCCAGGCGCGCAGGAACGAAGGTGCTTTCCGAGCGCTGATACCGAGGATCTTCGTGCAGCAAGTAGGAAGCGGAGAAACGCCCAATGCTTTCGGCCCCGGTGCGGGCATAGCTGTCCCCGAAAAGCCGTCCGTATGCGTCTGCTCCAGCGTGCCATTCATGCGGGTAGTGGCTGGGAGGATTAGCCATGCGTATGCCGGCGCTCAAGCCGTTGGTGAGGAAGCTACGCGGGCCAAACGCGGGCTCCACAAAGTACTTGAACTTGCCACCCAGGTCCATCGAGTAGAGATGCGGGTTATTCGAGGGCGTCAGGAATGGAATGTTTGACTGAGAGCTTTGTTGCGGGGTTGGCGAAGGGGACGGAGCATCCGGCAGGCCGGGTTCCCCGGGGGCGGAGGAGGAAGCGTAGGCAGGTGTCTGACTATGCGCCGGAAAAACGGATGCCGGTGAAAGAATCAAGAGTGAGACCGACAGCATCACACCAACAGAGGAAAACAATGCCTTGGTCGAGAAGACAAGCGATGTCGATCCTGAGTTCGAGGATCGGCTCCAATAGAGTCTCACCAAACTAACGTTAGCCTGTGTCATCCTGCCCTCGATATTTGGAGTTGCGTGTTCCTGTTGTTTGATCGCGAGGGGAGTGAAACGCACGTCAAGTTCGGTCAAGCGACCGTCAAGGATCGTCAAGACAAGACGCGGAGCTGCCTTGACATTTCTCAACAGTGCAGGGGACGGCAGAGACCTACAATGAATGCGGTGGTCGAGAAGAATCCGGAGTGAACAACGGGTGGATACGAGCCTTCTGATGGACCGCAAATCGGAATCGGTCGCTGCACGTATCCTGGTTGTCGACGACGATGCCGAGTTGTGCAAGCTGTTGTCGCGCTTTCTGGGGGCGGAAGGATATTCCGTACAAACGGTTCACACCAGCGGATTGGGGATCGAACGCGCACTCTCGGGAGACTATGATCTGGTCGTTCTGGATGTGATGTTGCCGGAGATGGACGGCTTTGAAGTGCTGCGGCGAATGCGCGCGAAATCCCGCACACCTGTCCTGATGCTCACGGCGCGGGGCGATGACCTCGATCGGATCCTGGGTTTGGAGATGGGAGCCGACGATTACCTGCCAAAGCCGTTCAATACCCGGGAACTCTCCGCGCGTGTACGCGCCATCCTGCGCAGGGCAAACTCCGCGAGTGCCAATGCCGCCTTTTCGGAGGCCGCTTCCGTTCGGGTTGGCGATCTGGAGCTGAACGCCGGGGCCAGGACCGTACGGTGCGGAAACGAACCGCTGAACTTGACAACCGTCGAATTTGATCTGCTCCAGAGGTTGTTGCGATCGGCAGGATCGGTTGTGAGCCGCGAAGAGTTGACAAAGGATGTGCTCGGGCGACAGTTCTCGCCGTTCGACCGCAGCATCGACACGCACGTCTGGAGCCTTCGCCGGAAAGTGGGAAATGCCCCGGATGGCACCGAGAGAATCAAGGGTATTCGTGGTGTTGGATATCTCTACGCTCTGCCCGGTCGGTCCGGGAGTGACCAATCGACATGAATAGCTTCTTCCGGAAGATTCTTCTGTGGTTCTGGATGACGTTTCTCGTTGTCGCGATGACGCTTGCGGCCGTAATGGCGATCACTCGCTCGCATCAAACGATGCTGGCTCGGCTATCGCTTTACCTGCCCCTCGAAACAAGGCGGGCCACGGAGATTTACCAGCGTGAAGGAAAAACCGCCCTGCTGCATCATTTCGATCAAGTGAAAGAGAGCGGGTACATCGAGCCTTATCTCTTCGACCAAAGCTGGAAGGATGTGTTGGGCCGAACTCCTCCGTCTCGGGCTGTCGAGTTCGCAAAGGCGGCGAGGGTAGACGCGCCTCTCTTCAAATTCACAGGTGGGAACGGACTCGCCGCTCAACAAACCGTCGGCCCAGGTGGACAGCGATACACGATGCTGGTCGTGACGCGCTCGCCATCCCCTCCCGATTTGATTCGGGAACTTGGCTTCAGAAGTCTGTTCGGCTTGTTGGCGATCCTGTTGGTGGGAGGGGCTTTTTGTTTTTGGCTTGCTCGACACTTCGCCAACCCAATCGTGCAACTCAGCGAAGCCGCGGGCCGAATTGCGGACGGCTTGCTGAATACCCGGAGCGACCAAAGCATCCGTTTAAGACGAGATGAGATCGGGCGCCTGGGCGTGAGCTTCGATCGCATGGCGGAGCGGATCGAATCCCTGGTTCATGGACAGCAACGGCTCTTCGGGGACGTTTCTCATGAACTGCGTTCCCCTCTTGCCCGTCTCAGCGTGGCGGAGGGTTTGCTGCGGCAATGTCCCCCCGAAGAGCGGGCGGAGTATCTAGACCGGATCGCACTTGAAGTGGAACATCTCGATCAACTGATTGGCCAACTCCTGACTTTGGCTCGAATCGACAGTGGCGCAGACTCCAGCCGCAAGGAGAGAGTTGAGTTGAGCACTCTGGTTCAGGAAGTTGCTGTCGATGGAAACTTCGAGGCCCAGGCCAAGCGCTGCGCAGTCAGAATCGATTCGGAGGATCTATGCGCGACGACGGGTGCGAGAGAACAACTACGTCGAGCGATCGAGAACGTCGTACGCAATGCCATCCGCTATACGCAGCCCAGTACCGACGTAGAAATCACGATACGCAAGCAATACGCTCATGCGCCTTCCATCGCCGTGGTTCAAGTACGCGATCACGGTCCGGGTGTATCCAGCGAGCACCTGGACAAGATATTTCTCCCTTTCTACCGAATTCCAACGATCGATGGGGAACCAACCCGCGGCGCCGGACTAGGCCTGGCGATTACCGAGCGCATTGTGCGGATGTACGGCGGAAGTGTGAGCGCTACGAATGCGCTGGATGGCGGTCTCATCGTGAACCTGGAACTGTCACTCCTGGAGTGAGAATGCACAGCTACCTCCGCAGTCATAGGCTGTAGCCGTTTAGAATTTCATTTGGCGCGTAATCGCCATGCGCTCATCGAGATTGGAAAGCGAGTTACATGGAAGTCGGCATTTCGTATATATGGTTTTGTCCGAGCCGGTTATACGACCACCGGGATCGCTTCTGTATCGGATGTCCACTCAGGAGCAATGGAATAGCGCGATCACCCTCCAGCGGATGATCAGAGATCACCTTAGGCCATAGTGCGGAAGTGTCAAGCAGATTACGCACGGTCAAAGGAAGCGCCCCCCCTTCACAGACGGCTAGCTCTGGACGGTCGGCGATCCCGAAGTTGCCAATTATACGTTTAGTCGACATCCGGGACATTAGCTCATTTTTCCGAACCTCGCTGACCCGACCCTAACCACTTCCCATAGCCATTCGAGTGGTGTATAACGTCTCTTGCATAGTCATTCGAGTGGAGGAAGCAGACGTGGTATCAAAAAACCCCCCGGAAGCCGGCGAGATCCTGCAGGGCACTCTGGACATGCTGATTCTGCGCACATTGGTGATGGGTCCGGCCCATGGGCACACCATCGCCCAGGTCATCGAGCACACATCGGAGAACGCGCTCGAGGTGGAGCAGGGCTCGCTCTATCCCGCGCTGCATCGCCTCGAAGACCGGGGCTGGCTGTCCTCGGAATGGGGCACGAGCGAAAACAACCGCAGGGCAAAGTTTTACCGGCTCACTGCCAAAGGCCGGAAGGAACTGAGCGCTGCCGCCGGCCGCTGGCGCAGGATGACGCGCGCCATCGGCCTCATTTTGGGTGACTCGATCGAATCAGCAGGAGAGTGACGCCAATGACCATACGCCGCTTCATGCATCGCAGAAGGAAAGATGAGGATTTGGCGGAGGAAATCGAGTCCCACCTGGCCCACGAGCAGGACCAAAATGCTGCGCGCGGTCTGCCTCCGCAGGAAGCGCGCCGGCAGGCTCGTCTGCACTTTGGAAATCCTCGCGCAACGCGGGAGCGCGTATGGCGCTATCGGTCCTTCCCCTTGGTTGAAGATGCATGGCGCGACCTGCGCTTCGCCCTGCGTTCTCTCGCCCGGACACCCGGGTTCACAGCGATCGCCATCCTCGTCATCGCCGTCGGCATCGGCGTGAATACCGCGGTCTTTTCGGTGATCGATGCTGTACTGCTCAAGCCGCTGACCTATCCCGACCCGCAGTCTCTGGTGCAACTGGTGACCACCAGCAGCCGGGGACCGTTTCCGGTCGCGAGCATCCCCGAGTACAACATCTGGCAGCAGCAATCCGCCATCTTCCAGCAGGTGGCGGCCTACGATTTGGGCGGAGCCGGAATGAACCTCACCGGCGGAGACCATCCGGAGCAGGTGCTCGGCATCCATGTCACCAGCGGATACTTCGCGCTGTTCGGCGCTCCCGTCGTTGCCGGACGCACCTTCACCGCAGCAGAAGATAGCCCGAATGGCGGTCACGTTGCCGTGCTGAGCTACGGTCTGTGGAAGAGGCGCTTCGGCGGCGACCCGCAAAATCGTCGGCTCTACCATCCAGCTCGACGGCCAGCCGTGGCTGGTTGTCGGCGTCATCGGCCGCAACTTCGTCACCGATACGCCCGCCGATCTGTGGGTGCCTTTTCAGTTCGATCTGACTTCGCAAGAAATGGTCCACAACTTCAACGTGGCAGCGCGGCTGAAGCCGGGCGTCACCGCTGCTCAGGCAAATGCCCAGCTCGCGCTGGCCGCTGACCAGTTCCGCCGCACCTATGGCAGCAACGCGCTGCCACCCCAACGGCGGCTTCGGAGCAGTGTCGCTGCAGGAGTCTATGATTGGCAATACCCGCTTCCCCCTCATGGTTCTGCTCGGAGCCGTGGGATTCGTGCTTCTCATCGCCTGCGCCAACGTGGCCAACCTCCTGCTTGCGCGAGCCTCAGTCCGAAGCGCGAACTCGCAACCCGTGCGGCTCTGGGAGCCGGGCGCGGACAGATCATCCGGCAACTGCTGACCGAGAGCCTTGCGCTTATCCCTTGCAGGCGGCCTGTTGGGTTTGCTCATCGGGTTCGCGGCGTGCGTCTGCTGCTGAGCATCAGCCCCGGCGATATTCCTCGCATCGGAGAAAATGGCTCGGCCGTCGGACTCGATCTACCGCGTCCTGCTGTTCACCTTGGGCATCTCGCTGCTTACCGGCATCTTCTTTGGCCTGGTGCCCGCGATTTCCGCGTCGCGCCCTAATCTTGCCGCCTCGCTCAACGAGAATTCCAGCCGCTCCGGCATGGGCCTTCGGCATGGCAAGATCCGTTCCCTGCTGGTAGTCAGCGAGATGGCTCTTGCCCTGGTTCTCGTCATCGGAGCCGCTTTGCTCATTCGTACTTTCCTGAAGCTGGAGGATGTCGATCCCGGTTTCACCACCCACAACGTCCTCACGCGCGGCTATGTCGCATAAGTGGCGAGCCGCTTTCAGAAAACGGCACCCGTTGCCGAGATCGTTCGCGACGGCCGGGAGCGTCTCATGGCTGTCCCCGGAGTGCTCGACGCGGGCGCGAGCAACTGCCTGCCGCTGGCAGGGCGGTTTCGGGATGGGCTTCGACGTCTTGGGACGCCCCAAGGGCGAGACGCCCTTCACCGGCGATGCGGGCTTCTATTCCATCTCGTGGAGCTATTTCTCAACCTTTGAAATTCCTTTGTTGCGCGGTCGCGCCTTTACCGAGCAGGATGATGGCGCCGCGCCCGGGGTGGTCATCATCAACCAGGCGATGGCCCGGCAGTATTGGTCCAAAGGCGATCCGCTGAAGGACCGCATTCAGATCGGAGCGGGCGCGGGCCCAGCGTTTGCCGAGCCGCCCCGTCAGATCGTTGGCATCGTGGGGGACACGCGCGATGCCGGTGTCAATCGCGATCCCTTTCCGACGATGTACATTCCTATCGCGCAGATGCCGGACGCGGAGACTGCGCTCAACTCCCAGGTTGCGCCGCTCTGGTGGATTGTGCGCAGCCGCGTAAATCCGTACACCCTGCGGGCGGGCATCGAAGCTGCGCTGCGCGACGCCAGCGGAGGCTTGCCGGTCGCCCATGTGCGCACCATGGCCGAGGTCGAGGTGCGCAACACGGCGCGTCAGCGCTTCAATATGCTGCTCCTCACCATCTTCGGAGCGGCAGGCTTGCTGATGGCCGCCATCGGTGTCTACGGGGTCATGTCTTATTCCGTTCAGCAGCGCACTCAGGAACTTGGCGTACGCATGGCGCTGGGGGCCCAGGCATCGAACCTCCGCAACATGGTCATCCGCCAGGGCATGATCCTCGCCGGCGCCGGCGTGGTGCTGGGCATCGGCGGAGCGTTCTGGCTCACTCGCTTCCTGGCCAGCTTTCTCTTTGGTGTCAAAGCGTGGGATCCCGTCGCATTCATCGTCACGCCGCTCGCTTCTCAGCGCGGTCGCCCTCCTCGCCGTCTGGATTCCGGCGCAGAGGGCAACTCGCGTCGATCCCATGACTGCGCTTCGGCTGGAATAGCAGAGCGCATATCTGCCGGCAGGAAAGGGGGAACCAATTTGAGGAATGCTTCCAAATCCCTCGCATGGCCATCCATATTGATCCCGGTTTTGATGATGGGACTGCGCACAGGCGCGCAGAGTGTGACTACGTCGCAGTATGACAATGCGCGCAGCGGCGCCAACCGGCTCGAAACCATCCTGACTCCGCGCAATGTGAATGTTCGCCACTTTGGAAAGCTATTCACGCTGAAAGTGGACGGAGACATCTACGCGCAACCGCTCTTCCTCGCAGGATTGGAGATACCTGGCAAGGGTCGGCACGATGTACTGTTTGTTGCGACCGAGCACGACAGCGTATATGCCTTCGACGCTTACGGCCACCCCGCGTTGCCGCTCTGGCACGTAAGCTTTCTCAGCAAGGGCGTCACGACGGTTCCGGAGGATGACGTCGAATGCCCCTTTATCGCGCCGGAAGTCGGAATTACCTCCACACCCGTAATCGATGCAGATACTGGAACGCTGTACGTGTTGGCACGGACCAAGGAATCGACACGCATGCCTTCGAGCCATTACCGGCAGCGTTTGCATGCGCTGTCGGTGACCACCGGGCTGGAAAAGTTCGGTGGCCCGGTCGATATCAAGGCCATGATCGATGGGAGGGGAACCGGTAGCCAGTTGGGAAAACTGGAATTCGATCCGTTGCACGAGAATCCTCGCGCCTCACTCCTGCTGGCGAGTGGATCGGTCTATCTTGCCTGGGGGTCTTCTTGCGATGTTGGACCATACCACGGCTGGGTGATGGCATACGACGCGCGCACACTCAAGCGAAAGGCCGTTTTCAATGCTTCTCCCGACCGGGATGACAGCGGCTTTTGGGCGGGCGACACAGGACCCGTGGCCGATAAAAGGGGCAATCTGTTTCTCGCGACTGGAAATGGACGGTTCGATGCAGCCAGTGGCGGGCGTGATTATGGAGATAGTTTGCTGAAACTGGATGGGCTAAGTCTGAAGCTTGATGACTATTTCGCGCCGTTCAACGTTGACAAATTGGATGCTGACGATCAAGATCTGGGTTCGGGAGGGCCGGTGTTACTGCCGGCCCAGGCGGGACCCCACCGGGAGCTCGTTGTTATTGCCGGCAAAGGCGGGACCATCTACCTGATCGACCGCGACCACATGGGTCATTACCAGCCAAACAATGACGGCCACGCAGTGCAAACGATTCCCAGCCCCGGCGGCGGCGTCTGTGGCTCAATGGCCTACTGGAACCATAGTCTCTACGTGCTGAGCAACAGCGACCATGATGCGCTTCGCCAATTCTCCCTGCACGACGGAAGACTCTCGCTCAAGACGGCAAGCGGTTCCCGTTTCCCAGCTATCTGCGCAACCCCAGCTATTTCGGCGAACGGTTTGCGAGATGGTGTGCTTTGGGTGCTGCACTCGAGGGCATGGAATGCCGATGACACAAGCGCGGTGTTGTATGGCTTCGATGCCCTCGATATCTCCCGGTTGCTCTACGTCAGTGAGCAGAATCCGTCTCGCGACCGCGCCGGGCTGGCCCTTCGGTTCAATATTCCAATCATCGCAAACGGGCATGTCTATGTGGGAGCAAAGCGCGAAGTTGATGTCTACGGCCTGTTGCCTCACGAGACAGCACGCAAATGAGTTGCCGGCGCCTTTAGATCGGCTGTCGAACTCGATACGCAGGAGACTGCCGCAGATCGTCAAGGATGACGTTCTTGATCTCGACATCGATATACAGAGCTGGGATCGAGGCTACCCCACTGATCTGACCTGGGTCCCGCTGGCGGTAGTATTCTTGTGGCGCCGGGACATGGGACTTACTCCGGTGCGGAAGCTTTTAACTGAGGTGAGCCGGATGAGCAGCGATGTGGAACTGAATGAGATCGGAGTCTTGAAGCGGCGTGAGATCGAAGCTCGTCTTCTAGCGCCCATCGTAGATGCCCTGGGCGATAGGTTTGGACGGCAAGAGGTTCTCGAAGTGGTTCGGAATGTCGTTACCGAGGTTGCACGCCGGCAGGGCAGGGAACTCGCTACTCACCTGGGTAGGAACGATCTGCAAGCCTACGCAAGATCAGTCGAGCCCTGGAGTAGAAACGACGCGCTGCAACTGCGCATTCTGGATCAGAACGAAAGCGTTCTTAATTTCGACGTGACGAAGTGCAGGTTTGCCGAGCTCTACCGCAGCCTGGGCATCTCGGAGCTTGGCAGCATACTCTCGTGCGATCGCGACGCAACCTTCATCGAGGGCTTCAACGGAGAGATCGCGCTCGAACGCAAACACACCATCCTTCAGGGAGCCTCGGCTTGTGACTTCCGCTTCAGCAAGCGGCCTGGCGCTGCATCGTCAACGGAATAAGGTACGTGAGTCTAGTGGACTGTAACAGCTGATCCGGTGACATGTCGCCGTATTCCCATTCAACAGATGAGAACGCCGCTCGGGGTCGGTAGTCCGGTGCCCCTGCAGGACCAAGCCCGCCCGAAGTCGTCCGAGCCGTACAAGCTGCCAGCTCGGTCAGCAATCACAATGGAGGAGCCGTTTGCGGCGATGCAACCGGTGTCAGCGATACCCTCGATCCACGCCGGCATCCCACCTTCGACGGCTACTAGGGATCCATCCGGCTTGACCGGCCGCCGATAGATTCGCCCCTCAGCCGCAAAATGATCGGTCGACGCCGAGAAGATAATGTCGTCGCCCGAAAACGCTACTGCGGAGCAGTATGGTGCGTGGAGACCCTCGCGTTCCAGGATCCACGTCGTCCCGGAGTCGCGGCTAATGCAAAGGCCAACAGCGGCCGCCGCGACGACAACGTCCGGATTTGCCGGGTGCGCGCGCACCTCATGAACATCGCTGTTGATATCTATGGTGGGCTGCCAGGTTCTTCCGCTATCCATTGAACGCGGAATGCCTCCCACGTGGACGTTGGCGAACAGTATGCTCCCGTTTGAGTTGGCCGCGACCGAGCGAATACCTAGCGGTGGCCCAAGACGCTGCCCATTAACAATTGCCGAACCAGCAAACCAGGCATCCCGCCCCGCGACGCTGTCGAAACCATCGATAGGATCGAGCACACCGCCCGCATGGCTCAGCCACAGCATGCGTGCGTCGTCGGTTCCAACGTAGATTGTGTCACGAACAGCCATACAGCACGAAAGCTCGAATTCGCTCGTAGCGACGGTTGCCCATTCGCCGCTTGGTGCACGCCTGCGCAGCGAATGTCGGCCGACAATAGCGAGCGCGCCGCCGCGTCCATCCGGTGCGAGCCCTCTGACACGCTGATTCGCAATCTCTTGGGTGGGCCCATCGCCGGCTACTGCGAATAGCCCATCGCCCCACGTTGCCACAAGTATCGTCGGTTTCGTCACGGATTACCTTCCCTCTGCCGGTCTGGTTCTCGGTATGTTCTCCAGCCGGAAGGGTGAAGCCCGAGCAAGTTACCGGGAACCTCGTTTTCACGGGTAACACTGACCGTGTGTTCTGCATGGAAGCGGGGGTAATTCGGGTGCGGCGGCGGCAAAGATTGTCTTGCGGTCAACCTCAAATGCACCGATCTCTCGTTCATCCGCTGATTGAATCAAGAACCGGACTTTGTTCGTCTTTGTCGGAATCTTTACCTTGACCGAAAGTGGCGCCATGGCCAGTTTTAGCGCATCCTCAGTATCTGCCGTGACAGAACGGGATTCCCGCCCATAGACGAGAACGTCTCCTCTCTTATCGAGGCTCGCAGTGATTAATATCAGGTCTGCTTTGCTCTTGCCATTACCCGCAGCTTTCCAGTCGAGGTCTTTGGACTGCAACATGAAGGTAAAATCTGCAGTATCGGAGTGCGTGTTCATTACAAGGGATTCCATGGTCACCTGCGACTGCGATTTCAGTGCTTGAGGGAAGACCAAAGTCGCGAGACAAAGACCGGAGAAGAGAAGTCGATTCGGGATCATACCCGACCTCCGGCGCTATTCTACTCTGCTTTCCCTTATGGGTGGACCAGGACCTAAGGTTCTGGCTTCTGACGAGGGCTGAATGCAGGAACTTCGTACGAACTGACCTGGCTCGACGCAATGGGTGTCGAAATAACAGAATCCGCGAAGACTTTCTTAATCACCGAGCGGAACTCTGCATATCTGGAATGCGTATCCTTATCAGGACTGACTGCCTTGCATTTTGGTCTAAGGCATGAGGTCCGATAGGCCCGGGCGCATTATGGACCCCGACGTAAATAGACGAGTCACCGCGACTTGAACCCAAAAGGAGAATGGCTCTGACGAGCGCGAGCGTCGCTTTGCCTTCCAGTCCGTCCCGCAACGGCCTCAACAGCGGTTACGATGCGGTTGCATATATCGCACTTGTGCGCGTGGCGCTTTATCTGTTAGCTGCTTCCCACTACGGCTACTTTCGCGATGAACTGTATTACCTTGCGTGTGGCGAACATCCGGCGTGGGGTTACATGGACCAGCCACCGATGATCGCGTGGATGGCATGGCTGCTGCAGCACACAATTGGCACCTCTCTATATGCGATTCGTTTTTTACCGATGTTGGCCGACCTCGGTGCTATCACTGTTACCGCACTTCTGACTCAGAAGCTTGGAGGGAGACGGTGGGCGATGTTTTTCGCTGCACTGGCGGTGTTCGTTACACCGATCTTCCTTGCGTTCTCGCACCTCTTCACGATGAATGCCTTCGATCCATTTTTGTGGACACTGCTCGCCTGGCTTATCGTGGACCTGATTCAGACTGGCAATCAAAGGCTCTGGCTCTGGATCGGCGGCCTTATCGGGATTACTCTGTTGAACAAGTACGGCGTGCTGTTCCTGGTTGTGGGGCTCCTCGCGGGTGTCATAGTCTCACCGTTGCGCCGGAGTTTTTCCCGCCCCTGGTTCTGGGCGGGAATTGCGCTGGCCACACTCATCGCGCTGCCGAATTTCCTCTGGCAATTGCACTGGAACTTTCCCTTTGTTCAGTTGGTTAGCGCCGTTCGCCACAACGGACGCGACGTGATGTTAGCGCCGCTCCCTTATCTTGTACAGCAAGCGCAGATGCTCTCATTCATCCCAGCGCTGCTCGTTGTTCTTGGTGTGGGCTTTCTGTTTTCTCCGGCGGGAAAGCGCTACTCGATACTTGGCTGGGGCTTTCTGAGCGTACTGGGTCTAATGCTGTTACTCAAGGGGAAGTTCTACTATGTCGCTCCAGCCTATCCAGCCATTTTTGCCGCAGGCGCAGTGTTTCTGGAACAGTTGACCGAAAGACGCTGGTTGCAATGGGTCCGCCCAGTTTATGCGCTGGCTATGCTGGTTGTGGGTGCGTTGATCGCTCCTACCGCGCTTCCGCTTTTATCCGTCAAGAGTTATATCGGTTACACGAGCGCCCTGGGGATTCAACAACAGAGGTTCGAGAATGAGCCGCAGAGCCAGCTGCCACAAATCTATGCCGACATGTTTGGATGGGAAGAGCGGGTAAGAACTGTCGCGGCTTATTATCATTCTCTGTCCCCTGAGGAGCAACGCGTGACCGCAATTGGAGCGCCGAATTACGGCGAGGCGGGAGCCATTGATCTGTTCGGCCCGAAGTACGGGTTGCCCAAATCGATCAGCGGCAGCAATAATTATTGGATATGGGGTCCGCGCAATTACACCGGCCAGAGCATCATTCTGCTTGACGAGGATTCGCCGGAGAAATACTTCGCGCACTGTCAATCCCTGCGCGAAATTGCCCACCCCATGGACCTGTATTCCCGTCCTGATGAGGGCTTTCCCATCTATCATTGCCGCGGGTTGACTCCTTCCCTCCAGGTGCTGTGGCCAACGCTCAAACCGTGGAAATAACTCGGTGGGCGAATTAACGGAAATAGCCGTCAAAGTTGAGGTTGTGCCTTAGCTGTCGCCGGATCTCTTATCGATGCGATGATCGGATCGTCGACCATTCGTACTCGTGGCTGTTTGCCGGATTTGCAGATGATGCCAGACGGCCGATCGCGTGTCAGTTCACGCCATGGGTTCTGATTTGGATCACGTCCGAGCCTGGCTGCTCGACGGCTTGGGGCCAGAAAATCCTCGAGCCGTCGCGCGACACGGCCAAGGGGTGACTAACGTTGGTTCGAGCCGGGACCCGCAGTCCAGAAAACAGCAATACTGGTGTGCCCAACCGTAGCTCGCCGCCTACGGTGTCCACGCCCACGGAATAGATGCCGCCTCCACTTTCGTAAAGAATTTCCTTGCCGTTCCTGCTCCATTGCACCCGGCCCGGGGTGGCTACAATCTGCCGGCGCAATCCTGGTCCGGGAAACGGCTGAACAAAAATGCCTTCGCTCTGCCGATCGGCTGAAACAACCTCGTACACGATCCAGTGCCCGTCCGGCGAAAAGGCCGGGGCAATAACCACCTCCCCGCTGCTTGCGCCCACCACCAATTTGGGCATGCGCTGCTCCGCAGCCCCATCCAAAGCCTGGGAAATGATTTCGCGACCCATCGGACCCGAGGAGAGAAGCTGCGTCCCGTCCGGAGACAAGTCCAGCTGCGATCTTTGCCCCTCGCCCAGTTCGCGAACTTCTCCGGATCCGTTGACGGAACGCTCCACAATTTTTCCCTGGTCCCAACCGATGAATTTTGATCCGTCCGGCGACCAAAGCAGCCACCGGGGGCTGGCTCCCAGATCGAGCCGGCCCGGTTGACCCACGTCGAGGAGCCAGAAGCGCTCTCCCCAAGCCAGCAGCCGCGTTTCATCCGGGGAAAGTCTCAGCGACGAGACCGGACTTGGCGGACCGCCCGTGCCGATAACCGTGCCCTTGCGATCAAACGCCGTGACCTGCGAGAGCGCCGCGGTCCCAGGCCTCCAGGCCAATACTCCGGAACGCGATACGGAGAAGTCCGCACGGTCCACAGACATGCCCGGTCCGGAGGCGACGTGTTCCGTAATCAACTGCGAGTCACCCATCAGCTTGCGTTGGCCCAGATCCAGCTTTTGCGAGTACAGATTGTCGTTGCGGACAAATAAAATCCTGCCGCCGCCCGCAGGGGTGTACTTCCCCGCGGTGTCGTTCTTTAGCAAAGGGACTGGATCCACCAGCTTGCCTGCTTTGAGCGATGCCAAATAGATTTCGTTGCCGGTGCCATCGTCTGGCAGCCAAAGGAACAGGACCGCGTCGCCGGCAGGCAGGAACTCGGGGTACCAAATCGCACCTTTCGCTAGCCCGGGCACATCCAGATTCTCGGTTTTGCTGCCCGGGGCCGCCAGCAAATATAGCCCCTTCCCCCAAGCCCTGGACACCAGAATCGTTCCGTTGCCATTCGAACTTCCGCCGCGGGTCGGCTCCGGTAGCTGCATCACCATTTCCGGTGCGCCATCCGGCACACGGACCTTGATCAACCCGCCAGCATAGGCCGGGTAGAACACGCTGCCTGAATCCGCCGACCAGAACGGCTCATTCGCGCTCATTTCCGAGCCGGGCACGAGGGTGGCATTGAAAGAGTCGAGCCGCCGTAGGTAGAGCCCTCGTTTCGCTGCAAATAACACCGAAGAGCCATCCGGCGAGATCTGAGGCACTGAGCCCAGACCACCCACCGGTGCCAACTCCACGCCGGCCGGGGGCACGATAGTGAGCGCCAGACCAGGGGTCTCTTTCACTGGCGAGCTGGCGCGCAGCCAGCCAATCGCCGCCGCGACCAGCAATACGGCTGCCGCGCTCCAACCAATGAGGCCGAACCGGCGGACGCCCAGCACCTGCGAAGGGGCCGGTTCAGGCACAGCCAGCAAGAACTCGAAGTCGCCGACATCGCGCAGCCGCTTCTTCGGATCCTTCTCCAGGCAATGCCGCAGAAGCGTGCGCACTTCGGGCGGTACCTTGGATAGATCCGGCTCCTTGATCAGCACCGCGGCGAGAACATCAGAGACGGTCTTGCCTTCGTATATTCGCTGCCCGGCAAGCATTTCGTAGAGCACCACACCAAAGGCCCAGATGTCAGCCCGCTTGTCGACCGGCTCGCCCCGCGCCTGCTCGGGAGCCATGTACGCGGCCGTTCCCAGGATCAAGCCAGCGTGTGTCGCTGCGATGGACATCGTTGGCGAACGCTCCAGGTCCTGTTCGCCACTGGACGCCCTGGGCGGTCCGACCTGCGCCAAACCGAAGTCGAGGACTTTGACCGATCCATCAGGCTTGAGGATGATATTGGCCGGCTTGAGATCCCGGTGCACGATGCTCTTTTCGTGCGCGGCTTCGAGTGCAGCGGCGATCTGGCGTGCGATCCTCAGCGCCTCATCCAGGGGGAGCGCGCCCTGCTTGATTCTCTGCTCTAACGTCGGTCCATCCACCAGTTCCATGACCAGGTAATCAGGTCCAACGTCGTAGAGGTGGCAGATGTTGGGATGATTCAGCGCGGCGACGGCGTGCACTTCGCGGGAGAAACGATCGCTGAAGCGTTCGCCAGACAGCTTGATGGCCACCTCGCGCCCCATGCGGGGATCGCGGGCCCGGTACACCTCTCCCATACCGCCCGCGCCAATCGACGTGAGGATCTCATACGGGCCGAGTTTGTCGCCAACAGAAAGCGGCATATGCGTGATGAAGGGGAGTGTATCCAATCACAAAGTGGAAAGGGAATGCATAACAGTCGGAAAGTGGGAGAACCCTCCATCCCCTTAACAGCTTCCCATTGGCGCCATCGCCCTACCTTTTGTCATCCCGACCGGAGCTCCGGAGGAGCGCAGTGGAGGGATCTGCAGTTTCTCCTCCGCAAAGGAAGACTGGTTGTTCACTCATTGGTGCGGAGATTTTCGACCGGCCAAGGCGGTTACCTAACAACGGTCCAGGTCTTGTCCGGCGCATAAGAGGACATCTGTTGCGCTATATCGGCGGTCTTATCGCCAAGATCCTTTTGGTAGATCACGCCTTTCTGGCTGACCAGAAATGTCATGACACCGCTGGACCGATAGTCCGCGGGATAGGCGACGAAACCGAAGCCATTGGCGCTTGGGAGCATGCGGTAGTAGTAACCGTGATAGGGCGTGCGATTGCCGGATGTGTCGTAGCCTTCGTTGGCAGCCTGGGCAAGCATCGGTCCGGCTGGACTTTCGGGCTCGCCTTCTTTCACCTCCCAATAAAGTCCGTTCTGTTTGCCCGGTTCGCTGACGATGCGGGCTGCGTAGGAGCCCAGAGGTTTTCCGTCGTGGGCGGAGGCCGCGTAGTCATGCTGGGCGGCGACGATACCTTTGCACACATTGATGGCCGCCAGCTCATTGTGGCCAATGCGCCGGTAAAGAATCTCATCTTTGCCTGCTTGTCCATCCCAATACCACTGGCCGCCTTTTTGGGCGAGCGGGATGGGGAGCGGCCAGTTATCCTTACCGACCTGGAGCGTGAGCTCGCCGTTGTGCGAGGGCGCGAGGGAGTGCCCTTCGTCGTACCACTGCAAAAAGGTTTCCCGAGCGGCCTTGTCCGCGACGGAATCGCTGGAAGCAACGACCTGCTCACTGCCTGGGCCAAGGATTGCTCCGAGCTCAGAAGGATCGCCGTCGCGCACTGCCTGGATGAAGGCGGTAAGGGCCTCCTTTGAGGAGGAAAAGGTCTTCTGACCCGCGCCTTGCGCGTGGGAGTCAGCGTCGAAGGCCGCCAGATATATGGCGGAAAGAAGAAGATAAGTTGTCATCCTACAAATGCGTTTCATCGTCTGCACCCTCAACTGCTTCCTGTACTGTCGCCCACTTGGCGGCTAGCTGGGTGCGGCCGCGGCCGCCGCCGCCCATGCTTGCCTGCCCGCGATTGCTGGCTGTCCGCTCTGACTTGGCGCTGCCACTGTTGCTGAATGCGCTGTTACCACCCCTCCACGGTTCTGTGCCTGGGGTGCGGGACGAGCCGCCGGAGCAGCGCCCCCACCCGGACGAGCAGCGGCATTACTGTAGCCACGATCGCCACCTCGATTCATGGTCGAAGGGCTGGCGGCCCTGTTCATGGTGCTGGGGTTGGCGGCATTCGGCCGATTCATCGACCCGGCATTCGCGGTGTTAGGTCGATTCACGTTGTTCCCGCCAGGGCTCGACGCAAGGTTAGGGCGACTGGCAGGCATGTTGTTACCCCCATTCGGCCGATTGGCTGCAGCCAGGTTGTTGCCGCGCGTTGGGGCGATTCGCTGGATTGGCGTTCGCCATGGACGCGCCCGGCCTTTGGTTAGGCGCGGTGGCTGAGCCCCCTGGTAGGTGGATTGCCCTTTCCAGTTCGGCTGGCCACCGGCTTGATTGCCTGCGCCCAGAGCCGGCCGGTTGTTCGCGTTGATGGTGTTGCTAACGTTCGGATTGCGGTTGTAAGTATTGTTATTGTTGTTGAACTTGTTGTAGTAGTTGTTGTTCACATTCACATTGACGTTTCGGTTGTACTGGTTCCAGTGGTAGTTCGGCGGAGGATGATATCCGTAGGCTGGGCGGTATCCAGGGTAGACGGGGCGGTACGGAGGGGGATAGTAGGGACGCCCGCCATAATAAACGCCGCCATATCCCCAGGATGGGTACGGATAGTAGTTGTTGCGGTTGATCGCCGAACCGACCGCCATGCCAACGCCGAACGAAAGAAGTCCGATGGCGACCGCAGTGCCAGTGCTGACTCCGGCTCGACGTGGGTGCAGGCTGGTGTGACCACTACGGTCGTGGGAGCCGGTGTGGTGTAGATGGTCACGGGATTGTACTGCGGAACATAGACGACCTGCGGGTTTGCAGGCTGAATCTCCACGTACGGCTGACCGTTATCGGCCTTCTTGGTTTCGACCGTCATCTGCGGACTGGATTTGAGGTTTCCTGTCTGCTGCGCCTGTACGCGCTTGCGCTGGACGGCTTCCATCACGCCCTTCTGGTCTGCCTGAAAGGCCTGTCCAAGCTCGCGCGTCCAGTCGAGCTGCTGGCACATGTTGTCCACGACCTGGGGAAAGCTCATCAGGTATTGCATGCTGGGGCTGAAGCCAGCCTTGGTGGCGGCGTTGGTGAGCGCGTCCCCTTTGAGATTCTGGTTCTGCAGCAGCCAGTTCCCCCCGTCGAGCACCTCCTGGGAATTGGTAGACGCAGTAAGAATCTGCGCCAGCAGTTGATCAGGGTAGAGCGCAATGGGTGCAACCAGATCGTCGACGCTCATCTGCTGCGCGGGCGGAGTTTCGGGTGCAGCTTGAGCCGGGGCAGCAGCCTGGGTCTGTGGTGGAGTGGGTTCACCCGACTTGCTGCAGCCGGACACGGTGCTCATAAATGAGACCGCAACGGTTAGAAGAGAAGCAGTGCCAGCGCGCAGAACAGGGTTCATTTGCGGAATCCTCGGGCAATGCCGGCGCCGAGACAGTCAGTTGGCTGTGAGAGCAGCAGGGCAAGCACCCATCGCAAGCCTATACCCACTTCGACCCCGAATAACCTGTCAGAAGTGACAGTTGTTTTCTCTTAGATCACGGGTATTAACGAAAATCGGGCAAGTTCGAGGACACGTCATCACTGCGTCAGCTTGAAGGGAGTGGAGTTGTTTCGCCGCGGTTCCGAAGTTGCCGAACTGGTTTGCTGAGGCTCCCGCGGCTTAGAACGTGAACGTGGGAAACGGAGCAGCAAGCAGAGCCTTCAAATAATCAATCGTGCCGACACCGATGGTGACGTGCGGACTGTAATGCTCTCCCCTATGCTCGGAAAAGTAGGTTGCCACAGCATCGGTCGTGGGTTGGTTAATGTCAGGGTCGCTGCGGCGTGGTCCTGAAGGCGGCAGCGGTACCGGAACTAGCCGGCGCCCAAAATTTGCCGATCGCCTCGAATAGCTCGTCCTGCAGCCTGATCAGGTCTGCGGTCGGCTCAACCAGGATTCCGCCAAGGCCGATTTCTTGCAAAGGTATGTAGTAGTACTTGAACGCTTTCAACTTCCAGCTCAGCACCTTCTAGCTGTATCCCGAGTTCACCCCCGTCCTTGAACTTGCCTTGTTTTCTCGCGGCGACAACGGTGCCGCTCACCGGGGCGCGTTGATAGGTGGCCTGGTAGGAGCGGGCGCAGGTACAGCGGGTGCCGTATTTACCGGGAACAAGGCCGTCCTGATACCGGCGGAATCGGTCGTGACGGTTATTTCCGCTTCGCCGATAACCGTGACCCTAAAGTCCAAATCGGCGGAAGAGTAGCCGCAAGCCAAGGCCTGCGCATAGGTCTCCCTTGCGGATACAGCTATTCCATCCGCAGAGCCTCAACCGGATCAATGGATGCCGCGCGTCGTGCGGGAATCACCCCGGCAATGCACGCTGCTGCGGCGAGGATCGCAATGGAGACGCCCACTACCTTGGCATCTGCGTGGCTGATTTCATACAGCTGCGCCTTCACAAATCGCACGCAGAGCAGCGCCACGGGGATACCGATCGCCAGCCCGAGAACAGCTTGCATCATTGCCGCTCGCATCACCATCGCGATCACGCCTCCACGGTCTGCGCCCAGCGCCATTCGAATCCCGATCTCCGAAGTCCGCCTCACGACGTTATAAGCGGTTACGCCGTAAAGTCCGATGGCCGCCAGCAACAGCGCCAGGGCTCCAAACAGCATGGTCAATCGAGCGATCATCCGCTCTTCCGTAAAAGAGTCGGCAATCTGTTGATCGAAGGTCTGAAACTTGGCCACCGTCAGGTTGGGATCGATGCCGGCAAGCGTCTTCCGGGCCACGCTCTCCATATTGCTCATCGGCCATGCGGTCTCGAACACAATCGCGCCCGCATAGAGCGATGTGTCGTCCTCGATCGGCGTCTTGTCGCTCGCGTCGCGCTGCATGATGGGGACGAAGTACATACTGTGGTCTTTCCAGCGCACGCTAGAGTAGGTCGTGTCCTCCACCACACCGACGATTTCGAAGGCTCCGGACGAAGCCGGCCCAGGCGGGCCAATGTGGTGGCCCAGCGGATTGCCATTGCCGAACAACGCCTTGACAAACGATTGGTTCACCACGGCAACCGGCGGGCTAGACGCCGTATCCTGCGGGCCAATTCCACGTCCCATCACCACCCGGGTTCCCACGGAATCGAAGTACTCCGCGTTCCCCTTCACAAATGAGGCAAGGACGTTTTTATTCGCTTGGCCCTGTACTTGAATGTTCATTCCCCAGTTGTCGTCTTCCATCGGCGTATACGAGGCAAGGCCCACCTTCACCACTCCCGGCAGTGCGTGGAAGCGCTGTTCGATGATTCGGTAGAGCGCTTCCAACTCGCTCGTCGCGTATCCTGCGGACCGCGGATCGAAATGCACGATATAGCGATTCCTTGCATCGAGCCGCAAATCTGTGCTCTCAAGTTTGTTCAGGCTTTGCGCGAACAGTCCCGCGCCCACCAGCAGCACCAGCGACAACGCTGCCTGCAGCACCACCAGTCCGCGCTGCAGCGAAGAGGTCCCCGTCGCCCGCGTCCGCGACCCGCTCCTGAGAGCATCTGCCGGCTGGGTCTGAGCAGCGATCCAGGCCGGGGCCACGCCAAACAGAATGCCGGTCACCAGCGACAGTGCAAACGCAAACCCCACAACTGTCATCGACGGACTCGCTTGAATGGGAACGTTCTGTGCTCTGGGGAATGCCAGCGTCAGCAGCATACGTGTACCTAAATACGCAACCGCCAACCCGGCGAAACCGCCCATCCCAGCCAGCATGATGCTCTCGGTCAGCAGTTGGCGGGCAAGTCTCCCCCTCGCCGCTCCCAGCGCCGTACGCAGAGACATCTCCGCCCGCCGTCCCATCCCCCGCACCAGCAGCAGGTTCGCAATATTCGCGCAGGCAATCAGCAGCACCAGGCCGGCGCACCACATCAGCAAATGCAGGTGGGAGCGATATTCCTTCTGCATTTGCTGAATGCCCGCCCCACCCGGCGTAAGCACGACATGAGCTTTCGCCAGCAGAGTCTTACCATGCTCGGAGGAGAAGCCCTTGTTCGTGGCGAACGTCTGCCGCAGCTGCGCGCTGATCTTCTCCTGCAGGGGGATCATGGCCACGCCGGGTTTGACCCGCGCGATAAGATACAACCAGAAAGCGTCCGGGTTGTGGACATACGGCGAACTCGACAGCAGCGGCTTGGTTTCGATCGGCAAATAAAAGTCCGGGGGACTGCTGGATAGGCGGTCGCCAAAGAACCCCGCTGGCGCGATGCCTACGACCGTGACCGCCTTGGTATTCACCCAGAAGGTGCCGCCTACCACTGAGGCGTCGCCGGCGTAGTTCTGCTGCCACGTCTCATAGCTCATGACTGCCGTAAACTTGGCGCCCTGGATATCATCTGTGTCCGTCAGCAGGCGTCCCGCCTGCGGTTCGAGGCCGAAGGTGCGGAAGTAGTTGCCTGAAACGAACTCGCCCATCACAGACGCAGCTGCCTGAGTCCCATCCCGTCGTGCAACGATCGGTTGATAGCCGAAACCGGCCTGCATCGCGGCCAGTTCTTCGAACTCAGGCACGTTCTTCTTCAGACGCTGGTAGGTGTCGGTAGAGAAGAGTGAGTAGTCGCCCTTTTCGCTCACCCCAATCGTGATGCAGCAATCGCTCTCGTCACCCAACCGCACCAGCGTTTGGGGGTTTGTCACCGGCAAATTCCTTAACAGCACCGAATTCACCAGCGTGAAAATCGAGGCATTTGCCCCAATTCCCAATGCCAGTGTCAGCATCACGGTGATGGTGAAGGCCGGCGTCTTGCGTAATTGCCTCAACCCATAGCGCACATCCTGCATCAGCTTCGTCATGGCCGGCTTCTCCCATTGCCCCTGAAGGGAATGGCACGCTGTCGTCCAAACTTCCCCGCATCTCTCTTCATTGTTCTCAATCACTTGCTCAGCCTGAGGAACGACCGCGTTGTCCATAAACGAGGCTCGCTGTCCAAAAGGGGACACTGGACTGCACACCGCATCTTGCCGCCTCGCTGGTGAACACTTGTGGACTGTAACAGCTGTCCCGGAAGAACCGCAGATCTCTCCACTACGCTACGCTCCGGTCGAGATGACAAATTTGCTTGAACCGACAAATTTGTCATCTCGACCGGAGCGTAACGTAGTGGAGAGATCTGCGGTTCTTCCTCTCGTACAAAGCGCTCATGCCGCGTTTTCTCGGGCTTTCAGGTTGCAGCCGGAACACCACCAAATTCTGCGGCGTTAGCTCTGAAGAAGTCCTCCAGAGTCTGCGCACGGCTTCCCGTGACGGTGCGAATTGTATCGGTAACGCCGACAGCCTCGTCGCCGCTCCGTGCTTCAGACGATCGAAAGTATCGCCAAAGATGCGACAGATGATCGAGCGCGTGAGGATTGATTTGGCCTCTCACGGCTTCAGCCCACTGTTCATCTGTGATGCTGACATACCGTATCGAACGCTGAAGCACGGCGCTCAGTGTGTCGACGACCTCCTTTACTGAGGGTGTTGCAGCGATCAGATCGTACCCGCTTTCCGAAGGCCTCTCTGCATTAGCCAGCAGCGTAGCCGCCACATGAGACACGTCCTCTGCGCCTACCAGCGGGATTCTGGCGTTCCCGTCGCCCCACGGCAGGAGCACCGTGCTTTGTTCGCCGACACTCTTTCTTACCAGCGCCCGCACGTTTTCATAGTACGGCGGCGCGTGTAGATGAACCGCTCCCACCTCTGCCCAATCGAAGATGCGATCTGCCAGTCCATGTTGCATATTGCGAAAGCTCGGTGCTTTGCGCGCCCGCTGGAGTTGCGAATTGTTTACCACCAGTTCGGTCTGTGCTTCGCGTGCGGCCATAGCAAAGATCGTGGTAGCCTCAAGCAGTCCATCGGCCACGGGATAGGTAAAGTAAGCGTGCTTGATCCCTCTGAAAGAAGCGCGGACGGAGCCTGGGTCCAACAGATCGCCTTGCACAACTTCCGCACCGAGCTCCCGGAGAGCATCGGATCTTGCATCGAGCTTATGAACGAAGGCGCGAACAGGAACACCCTTGTCGACCAGAAGGGCTGTTATTTGGCGTCCCGTGGAACCTTGTGCGCCCCCGGCCGCGCCGGTGACGAGTATAGGCTGAGACATTTGTTTTCTCCTTGATGAACTGCGGTTTGGGAAAACGAGCCAGGTCCTACTTGATCGGGTTGGTGAGGGCCGGAGCCGCCTTGGCCTGCGGTAGGCGGCGAACGTGGCGAAGTAAGCGTGCAGGTTGGGGGCGGACGACGCATGGAAGGATAAAACCAGTCCGAAGAAGCGGAAGCTGTGAAAGAGCGCTTGCGGCGACACTTTGGGCTCCATGGCCCATAGGATTATGTTAATCATCCTATAGATTCAGAATTTCTTGGCACTTGAGATGATTGCCGGCATCCTATAATGAACCATGCGCTACCGGCCCGAACACAAAGTTGAAACCCATCAGAAGATAGTGAAAGACGCCTCGCGGCGCGTTCGTGCCGAAGGCATCACTGGCGCCGCAGTTTCAGCCGTCATGCGGGACGCCGGCCTGACCCACGGAGGCTTTTACAAGCATTTCGAAAGCAAGGACGAGCTGGTCATGGAGTCGGTGAGCGAGGCATTCCAGGAAACAGCCGACCGCCTTGCTCACGTCGGAGAGCAGTCTCAACCCCAAACAGCGTGGAAGGCCATCGTGAAGGCCTACCTGAGTCCGGAGCTCTGCGATCATGTCGAGCACGGATGTCCTATGACGGCTCTTGCGCCTGAGTTGGCACGGGCCGATAAGGCGATGAAGGCCCAGATCTTTGAGGAACTGAAGAAATACAAGAGTCGAATGCTTCCGTTTATGCCTGGTCAGCGAACTGCCGACAAAGAGTGCGCTTTCTTCTCCATCTTTTCAACCATGGTCGGGGCAATTGAAATCGCGCGGATGCTGCCCGAGCCCGCGATGCGAGAGAAAGTGCTGGCGAGCGCAAGAGAGTTTCTCTTGCGGAGCTTTTGATTCTTGGTCGATTTGCCCGGGTAAATCAAAAAATAATGTGAGCTTATGCAGACGTGTCACCGGCTTAAGCCGCTTTCTTAGCTTGCTTGATCAGGCGGAACGCAATTTCCTGCTCCTTGCATCCCAATAGCCTGTATTTCTTTCCCTCAAGTCCGTGGTAGTTCACGAAGAAGTCCTGGACCTCGTCCAACCACTTTCCGGGAAGATCTTTCAGTTTACGAATGTTGGCGTACATGTGGTTCGCTTCTGCGACAGCGACGAGCCGCGGTCCTGGTTCACCCTGCAGTTAGTTCAATCAGCGGGTACTGAAGTGTTGGATCGAACTCGTCACTGCGTCACGCTCGCCGGTTGCCTGGATGGAATCAACCCTGTAAAAGTAAGTCGTGCGCGCTTTCAGACTATCGAGGCGTACGCGGAAAACCGTCGATGAGTGATCCGGGTTCAATCGAATAGGAGATTGGGCGGTCTCGATCAGGGCATTTGGGTCGGTCCCGTAGTGCACGATCCCATAATGCACCGGAGAACCACCGGGATTGTTCGTTGTCCAGCGAATGACGGTCAAATATCCATTCGTCAACTCGATGTTAGGTCCTTCGATGATTCGTAGTCGCGTGGCTGTTAAGGTCGTTGGACTTTCCTGAGCGAGCAGGCCGCCGCTGCACAATGAGATCGCCAACACGAGAAGCACTCTGTCCATGTTCACATCCAGGAAATGAGACAGAACGCATTATAGTACAGGCTTAGGACCGGGAACAGGCGCAACGCCGCAGACAGCCGATGCGCAAGGTGGCAACGGCGGAGTCGGGATCAGGAACTCGTTACCCTGGGTCGCAGCCGAACCGCCCCGCATGCAAGCACCCGTAAAAGTATCGCTGTTGAGGTAAGGCCGGGTGAAACCGTCCGACAAGGTTTCCAGAAACTTGACGATCTGATTTTCCTCCTCATCGCTCAAGCCGAGATTGCCGCTGGTCATATCGATATTGTTCGGCACTTCTGGCATGGGCCAGCAGTCTACTTTTTCCGTGGTTCCTTGGGGGCAATGTCCGGAAGTGACGGGGTATGCATACTTGTCGCGCGTATTGTAGAAATGCACCAGCTGCTTCAGGCTCTTGATGTAGCCATTGTGAAAAAATCCCTTCTGGAAGTAGGGCCCTGGGGCTTCCGTGGTGGGGCATTGTGGCGGCGTCAACGCCACGTCGCGCGCCGTAGACACCTGCATTTGGCCGTCTACCGTGGCTGCGTATTGTCTCCAACTCATGTTCGGGTTGGGGCCGGAACCGAATCCGCTCCTGAGGAAAGTCCCGAGCCCCAAATCTCTGTAGCCGAAGCCGTAAGGATTGGGAGTGAACCCGTACCCGTCCGGCTTGGTCTCATAATAGAAAGCAACGCGGGGATTCAGGGGCAGGCCCTCGTTGGCCGAGCCGAAGCAGGTGAATACGGGGTTCACCATGGCGGCCGCGCTATTGTCGCTCTGACCTGACTTCAGCGTGGTGCCTCTTCCGTCGAGATGGCATGAATTGCAGTTGCCCTTGCCATTGAAAAGCTGGTAACCCGCCATTTCGTCTGCCGTGAGCGTGTACTTGCCGGCCAGGAAGGCATCGAACTTCGACGAGAAAGCGCTGACCTGCACCGACTGCTCGAATGAGTCGATTGAGAGTGCCCACTGGTCATAAATCGTGTTTGCATGGGTTCGGTCGGTGGCGCTTAGAGGAATCGGCATGGTGTTCCCGGCAAACACTTCAGCCCCTCCAGGGGTCGCGCAAATCTGCGCAGTCTTGCCTGGAAAGTGAATATCGAACGAGCCCTTGCCCCATACCTGTTCAAACAGAGGTCGGTACCCGGCTTGGGAGAGCCGAAAGGCTATGCAAGCGGTGTCAGGCGAGCCCATTTCAAGATGGTCGACAGGAGGTCCCTGTGCTTGTTCGGCGTCGGGAACCCGTAGCCTGTATCCGGTCGCGCGTGAGTCAAAAAAGTTTCCACCAAAGAATAGACCCTGCACCTGGTTATATTGGAGTACTGGGAAAAATGGTGCATACGGGTGTCGCTGCGCTGTCCGCTTGCCGGCCCGGAACTGAGCTGTTCCAGCAAAGGCGACCATGGTCAGGTTGACCGAAGGGATCGGTCCACCAAAGCCGGCGTAGGGCATGTGACAGGACGCGCACGCTAGATTCCTGTTGGGTGAGATGTTCTTGTCGTAAAGCATAAGTTCGCCCAGCGTCTCTATTGACTCAGTTCCGGTATTCTCGAGGACTGGCGGCTGGCCTGTCAGAACAGGGGGCTGCAGGGCGTGCCACCGGGCAAGCGCACGGCTTTCGATAAGATCCACTTCTCGTTCAATCCGAGCTATCTCGGAATTCAAATCGGACGGAAGGATACCAGGCGGATACGGATTGTAGCTGGGGAGAGATGCCGGGGGTTGATGCGTCTGCCCCGAAACCTTGCTTGAATTCAATGGCATCCAAAATGCAAATCCGCATATCGCGAAGGCGGCCCATACGATCCACTTTCGGGAGTTCATGATCTACTCCTTGCCTTGGTTTTCGTTCGGATACCCACCCATCAAGAAGAGTACGGGGCCCGGCCAGATGGAATCATCACCGAAATTCGTCCATCGAATCTGATCCTGCGGCAGGTGGTCGCAGCTGCGCAGGATTCCAGCTAGTGTAGTGCGTCACTCAGATGTAACAAAGCGTACTACGATAACCCGGTCACGATCCCGGGTGCCCCATATCCCCGATTTCCTGTAGAGCTTGTTGGGTTCCGCGGACTTCATGCGCCTTTCCTTAAAGAAAGGCGCATACGCAGCCGTTGCCGGCGCCGCGTGCAGGAAATTCGGGGTATCTCGCTCGTTTTTCGCGAGATGTGGGGGCGACCGTTGGTCGCCCCTTTACCAACTGGACGGATGCAAGGTCGCGGAAAGCAGGACACACTGGAAGTGACCCAAACGCAAACCCGTCGGTTTGGCTTTTGCGCTAGCTGCAATTTCTCACATTCTCTGGAATCTCTGAGTCCCGAAGGGACGGCCGAAAGTCAGAGCTGTCCAAATTAGCTGGTGGGTGAAATCTCAGCCTTTGATTTCAATGGACAAACTACAATTGCGGCCAAGATTGCGAAAAGCAGGTTGTTGCCAGATCTTTTCCGCTGGTTGTTCTGTCAGCGAGGCGGTCGCTGCCGGTGGGACGAGAGTGGAACTACTGCTTTGAAGGGTACGGGCTTCAGCCCGTACATCCTCACCGAATGTCGATGGGCTTTAGCCACTGAGGGCTGCGCACCACAGGGAATCAGCTAGCTCATCGAAATAGGCTGGCTGGCCTTAAAGAACACTCCCTCAGCGGCTAAAGCCGCTCACCGAGCCGAAAGTTTATGGCGAGGCTAAAGCCCCGCCCCTTCAAAGACCACAACGAGAGTTTCAGAAAGCTAATTTGGACAGGTCTAACTTTCAACCGTCCCTTCGGGACTCAGTGCAGAGTTCCGGCCGAGCGCCGACGCCGGAGTGTGAGAAATCCAGGTGCTAGTTAGGTTCCTTCCAAGTCACTGGCAGTCTGAAGTTTGAAGCTCGAGTGGGCTAACCGGCCGATCTACTCATTGGGTGCCATCGGACTAGTCGAATTCTGAAAGGGCCGAACCGGCTGCTTCTCAAGTCAAACTGAAAACTAATTTGGCGATGGCTTCTCTACGTGATCGATCACGTAGTATTCAACCGGGCCTCTCGCAGGGGTCAGCTGTAGACCGAGCTCCTCCTTCAATGCGTCGAAGATGGACGGAAGGTCAAGTAACTCAGGGGGGAGCTTCTCGCCGGGGACCCCCGGTGGCGCAAAGGCCAGTGTGAAGTCATAGTTCTTAGTCAGGCCAGTCTTATCGATCACCGGCCTACCATCACTCCGGAGCATACCCCCGAGCCAAAAACAGAGGTACTGCATTGGAACGTTCGTCCCGGTAAAGCCTTTGGGGCCGGGGAGGATCGGTATCTTGACGTCCTGTCCCACGCCATCAGGCTTCATCTTTAACCCCGATTTAGCTATCGTTAGGTCATAGACGGGTCCTTCCTTTATCTCTTTGTGGGTCTTGAGGGTGAAGCGGTCCGCCAGCATGGTTCGAAACATCTCGTGGAGGTCATCGAGGCTGTAGGCTCGATCCGCCTTCGCCTCGATATCGAATCTTTCGCTGCTTAGCCAGTCCGGCGCCCCGATGATCTGGCGCCCCGGCACTCTGTAGATCACGCCGATCATGTCCTTCACCGGCATGTTCTGCACGGTATATCCATCGCCGCCCGGGTAAGGCCTTATCAGGGCGTTCAAACTGTCCGCGTGAGACTGCTTGATTGTAGCCACTTCGAATGTCAGGTGAGACGGCTCTCCGTGGACACCTTGAGCATTTGCATTCGTTGGGGGCCCAGGCGAAACCGGCGGTGTGACCGAACTCTGTGCAGCGTTCGCCACATTGGACACGCGCGGCATCGGGGGAGAGTCCGTGATAGCAGGAAGTATCTGAGGAGCCGGCGGCGCAACAGGCTTTACCAGCAGGACCGCCGATCCCCGCATTGCCTTAACCTCACCGAGAACCAACGGCGTCGTAACCGCTGCGATTCCGATCGAGAGCAAGAGCAATTTTCTGCCAGGGCTAAGCCTGGCGACCATCTTCGTCGTCATGATGGAGACAATCCTCTTGTTCAAACCGGCCCCGCTAATGCCTGACACGCACCTGAGCGGTGACTCGACACAGAACCTGCAAGCCTTCAGCAGACTCTCTGCGTAGGCTTCTGGCGTGGCTCCCAACTGGACCACTGCCTCGTCACAAGCACGCTCGCGCTCTTCCACCATGCGCCGCTCCATCCACCAAACTAACGGATGAAACCAGACCACCGCCTCGACTAGCATGTGCAGCGCCGCCGTCAGGTTGTCATGGCGTCGCGCGTGCATCAACTCGTGCGCCAGAATGGCCTCCATATGCTCGTCGTCCAAGCGCTCGGAGAGCCGTTCTGGCCAGAGAAGGACTGGCCGCAACATACCGAAGATGCCAGGCTCCAACCGGTCGCTCGATAGACGCACTGGAATTGGCGCCAGTCGGCCCGTCGCCTGCTCCACTCGACGCAACAGGTCAACCTCTCGGCCACCGCACGCATCCCTGGACCTGCGCAGGGTCATGGCGAGCTTATGCCATCGAACGTACCAGACCAGCAGGACAGTGCTGGCACCGCAGAGCCATATACACTCCAATACGATTGGTAGGTCGCCGGCAAGCCGCTCACGCAGAGTCGGAGCGCGGGCGATGGGGGCTGCGGGGGCTAGCAGTAACCCCGAGAACGGCTCTCCCGCAAGGCCAATCGCAGAGTACATCACGGGCGACGCGATCTGCTGCGACTTGGGCAGGAGGCTGCCCAGGGTGATCAGCAGAGAGAATGGGAGCAGAAATTTCACCGATGCCGTCAGCCAAAGTGAATAGCGAATCCGGGCTGGGTTTTTGCGCAAGAGCTGTGTTACCAGCCAGACAGCTACTGTGAAGACGGTCGTTTGCCAAAGATGATTTCCCATCGCCGAACCTACCGATAACAGGGAGCTGTTCGTCACGACTTACCTCCTCTCCTCAACTCCTTCAGGATCTTCTCTGCGTATTCGACATCATCCAAGGTCAGGTTCCCGGTCTCGATCAATCGGGCGACCACTGGCCGCGATTCTCCCCCAAACATTGCAAGCAGATCGTCGACTAGCGTGCGCTGTGCCTCCTCGCGCGAGATAGTTGCTTTGAAGATGTGAAAGTTGCCGAGTCTACGCACACGGCGGAGGGCCTTCTTCGCTTCGAGGCGGTAGACCATGGTCTGCACCGTGGTATAGCCAGGACGCTGCTTCGCTGGGAAGGCCTCTTGCATCTCTCGGATGGATGCCTCACCTCGGGTCCAAACGGTCTCCATAATCCGAATTTCGAGTTTGCTCAATCGAATCGCAGCCATCGCTATGACGCCTGTAATTTCATCTATGACAGTTGTCGGAGATAGTACAACGGCATTTTCGGAAGTGTCAAGAGACGAGAGTTCCGCGACGCTGCATCAAGAGACCTTCTTCAAAGGTCTTGGGGAGCTTCGACTACGTTAGTCTCTCGACGGAAAGCAGGACAGACGGAGAGTAGGACAAACGGAGTGACCCTAACGCAAACCCTTCGGTTTCGCTTTTGCGCTATACGATCCCTTTAGGGTCGCTTCCATCTGTAGGTTAATGCGGTGAGCTTACCTATTGCAGCAAACTCAATCCAAAACAAAGGTCCAAACCGACTCGTTCGCGGAGACTCCAATTTGGAGGGGTGAAGGCTGCAACATCCTCGATTCATCTCTATGCTCAAGAGATTCTGGCGAGGTTCCGGATTTCTTCCCGCTCGGCAATTTACCGAAATCCCGCCTTTTCAGGCTCTCGAAAGATCGCTATCACGTCTTGGGCGTAAAATGGGGCTTCAGCTCAGGCAAAATATCGGGGGCTAGCTGCGATGAAATCATCATGGCAAACGAACGCAGGAAATCTCTCATGTCGCTGGTCTGAAGTGGGGCAGCGCGTCCAGTACGCTTCGGGATGGATTCAAGAGACGTCAGTCGTTCAGAGCGGTCATTTGCCGCCTGCCCCGGACTTTGCTAGCCACAGTCCATTCGGTTCAGGAGAATGGTTTGCGCCTTGGCGTCTGCGATGGAACGTGCCAGATGGTTGGAAAACGCGGTGACGGCTGTCGCTGCCCTGCCAAGCCGACTCTCCGTCGCAGATCATTCGGGTGCATCCGATGCGCAGGATTGCCATCCGCTTCATCCATTTCCACAGCCTATCAGTTGACCAGCTCAGACCGCCGCCAAGGATGGCGTTCTGGTCAAGGCACCGAGTTCCCGGGGTATGAGGCAGTTTGCCTGCTTAGCCTGCCCCAGGAAGGCAATTTACTGGAAACAAGACTTGCAGGCGGTATCTTGAAATGTACCCTCAGTACAAGCGTTGACGAGCCCCGTTGCAGATATATTGTGTAAGTGCGTCCCCGAACTCCACTGAGTTGTTGCTTCGTTCTGGTAACGCTCGGGTTGATGCTATCGCTCGGGGCCTGTTCCCACGATTCCGTCACTTTTTCCGATGATGACTACAACCTTTCGCCGTCCTCGCGCACCCTTGCGCCCGTAGCCGTGCAACGGATCCACGGCGGGGTCAGTTCGTCCGACCAGATGCTCACCGTCGGGACAACGACGATCAAAGGCATGGGGAGCTATATCGTCCTCGATTTTGGCAAGGAGGTCGGTGGCATTACCTCACTGCAGTTCGGTGCTGTGAGTGATAGTTCACAGAGCGTGTTCCTGGCTTTTAGTGAATCCGTACTCTACACGGGGCTGCAGAGCGATCTGTCTGTCGGAGGACAAGCCCCGGATGGCAGTCTCAGCGCTAACGTCACTGCGAACGGGACGTACAGTGTCCCCCCGGAGAAGCTGCGAGGTGGCTTCCGTTATCTCACCGTTGGCCTGGAGACGAGCGGGTCGGTGGAGTTGACGGGAGTGACGATTTATTTCACCCCAGCTCCCACTCTTTCAGATTTGCGCGCCTATCGCGGCTCCTTCCGATCGAATGACGATCTACTGAATCGAGTTTGGTACGCGGGCGCCTACACGGTGCAGATGGATACCATCGACCCACTTCAAGGAAAGGCCTGGCCGCCGTCCCCTTCAAGCTGGCTTAACAATGGAGTGAGTGGCTCGGGCGCGACGATCCTGGTCGATGGTGCGAAGCGAGACCGATGGGTCTGGCCTGGCGATCTTGGGATCTCCGGGCTGACGGCGTATGTTTCCACTGGCGATACCCTCTCAGTGACGAACGATCTCAATACTCTCTTCGCTCACCAGAACAGTGCGGGAGGCCTTCCCTATGCTGGCCCACCTGGCGACGTCGGCGATATTTTCTCCGACACGTATCACTTATGGACTCTGATTGGAGTGATTGACTATTTCCTGTATTCCGGCGATCGTTCCTGGGTTATCTCGCATTGGCCGCAAATCAAGAAAGCGGTTGCCTTTTCCACTGCGAAGATCGGAGCTGACGGGCTGCTTTCGGTCAATTTGCCGCTTGACTGGGGTCGGGATGTTTCCGGTGGCGAGGAGATATCCGCAAATGCGCTACTTTTCCAAGTGCTTCAAGGCGCGAGTTTCCTGGCTTCCACCGTAGGAGATTCCACGGCCCAGTCTCTCTATACCGCGACCGCAGCCTCTGTCCGCTCGTCTATCAATCTCTACCTTTGGGATGCAAGCGTGGGAATGTATATGGATGTACCGGGCAGTTCGCTTCACCCGCAGGATGGAAACTCCTTGGCGGTCTGGTTCGATGTCCCAGATTCGACAGCAAAGAGCGTCTCCATCTCCACCGCGTTAAAAGGGCGGTGGAATCAGTTTGGCGCGGCGACACCAGAACGCTCGAACGCTATCGCGAACTTTCCAGGTTCGATGGAGGTGATGGCCCACTTTGTCGCAGGCGATGATACAACCGCTCTAAGCCTGATTCGTCTCCAGTGGGGATATATGCTGTCGAGCCCGAACGGCACAGGGAGCACATTCTGGGAAGGGTACCTTCAGGATGGCTCATTCGACTATGATCCACCCTTTATGAGTCTCGCGCACGGGTGGGCGACTGGGCCTACCTCGGCTCTTACGAATTACGTTGCCGGCATTGGTCCGGAGTTGTCCTCCACGGTGCCGTTTTACGTTATCCCCCATCCAGGCGATTTGACGCAGGTATCCGCAACTGTTTCCCTCCCCGCAGGCACGGTCTCCACCTCCTGGAAGTATTCCCAGAATGGCAGCTCATTTCTCGAGACCATCACAGCACCGGAGAGCGTAGCAGGACGGTATGGTATCCCCACGGGCGGTAAGCCGATCACTATTTCGATCGACGGGCAGCCGGTGTGGAGCACCTGTCATGGGGGAGTGGAAGTCTCTTCCAGCATGACCTTTGGGACTGTCTTTCTGGAGGGAAGCTACGTCTACCTAAGCAGCGTTGCCGGAAGTCATACGGTGAGAGCGAATGTCTGTCATAGCTGAACGCTAAACAGAGGCGACAGATTTTTTGCCTATTTTGAGGCTCGAGGAACCGCACTATGGCTATGTTCCCCGGACCAGAAGGCAGCCTGACTTTTAGACTCCCTTCCCGTTGCGGACCAGTGGGTTACTACACCCCCGGTCAAACGCGAGATCTCCCAAGTTCCGACGTCTTCCCTTTGTACGTGATGGGGTCTTCGACCACGGCTGAGCGATAGACCCTCGCATAACGGGTCCACACATGTTGCCTTCGGCTCTGTCAACGGCCTCGGCCTCAGCGGCATAGTATCTTTCGCGGCTCAATAGCCCACCCTGCACAATCGTTGTGTACGCTTCGCAGTGGGCGTCACCTCCCACCACGCAACACTCACTACCAGGCGGCCGCTACGCCTTACCTGGGCCGGACTTGCACCGGCTGGAACACGCCAGCTTTGCTTGGCGCACTGACAGCATACCTATTGCAGCAAACCTCAATCCAAGCTGAAGGCAGGCGGCCCCTAAAATAACCCCCTCTGGCGCGAGAAATGCACCTTTAGAGAGGTTGTGCTTGGCGATTGCGGCTGCGGAGCCGAGCGCCATCGGCGGATGCAAAGGCAAATGACCAGAATCCCAGTTGCAAGAGTGATTGCGGCGCAATGCTATGGCCAAAATCCACAGGATGGCTTTAAGTCTCGTTTGAGTGCTGCTTCCGAACGCAATCGAAACAGGCTTAAAACACTGACGGATTCCATCAGCACGAGGAACGCAACCATGCCGAGCAGAAGCCAGATCGTTAATTTCCGGCCATAATTGAGAGAAGCACTATTTATCGGTACCACAGCAAGATTGAGATTGCTGCGTGAGATACGAGCGAGAGCCGTGTCTACATTCGATTGCGCCTGTTGGACGCTGATCCCGGTCCTGAGACGCCCGATCACGTTCACCCGTTGCTGGTCAGAGAGGCGTTGTTTGGGAGTAATGACGAGCGGAACCGTGACAGCCGCGCCCCGATCACGCAAACCGGGAGCGAATACGCCGACTACTGTGTAGAGTGTTTCATCCATCGATATGGTGGATCCAACTACAAACCTATTGGCGCCGAGTTGCTCCCACATAGCGTTGGAGAGGATGGCGACTCGGTCATTGTCGACCGCGAGGTCGCGGGGATCGAAGTCGTGGCCAAGGTAGAAGCGGTCGCCCATCATCTGGAAAAACCCAGTAGTAACAAGGCTCACTGCAATGTCTTGCGAACCGGCCCCGGTGTTGAGCCGAAATGCACGTGCGGTCGACGCGCTCAGATGTTGGAACACTTCCGTTTGCCCCCTAAGGCGAACGAACTCTTCAGCGGACATCCCCGTGCCGCCATCCTGAATTCCGGCACGAAGTACAACTAGCTGCTCTGGATGGGGATAGGGCAGGTATGGGAAAACCAGGGAACCTACCGCGAAGACTCCCGCGTTTACACCAATGCCAAGTGCAACCATCCAGAAGACGAAGAGAATTGACCAAGGTATTTTTAGTAATCGCCGCCGAGCATGGGAAAAAACATCCTTGCGGTTCGACATTCTATTCATAGCGCCCGCCTAGTTTAACTTGGGGACATTCTGAAAACTCAATACGTAATAGTATACTACATAGTGGCAGTCGGTAGTAGGTTCGGCGGCCGGGGATCTGAACGAAGGTCCAAACCGACTCGTTCGCGGAGACTCCAATTTGGAGGGGTGAAGGCATGCAACATCCTAAACAGGCGGTTCGATTCATCTCTATGCACAAAAGATTCTGGCGGGGTTCCGGATTTCTTTCCGCTCGGCAATTTACCGAAATCCCGACTTTTCAGGCATGATTGAGGAGCACTGACGAGCCGCTGCGTTCACAACCAGAGTCGGGCCCTCTCGCGTTACGCACAGACGCTAATTCGGCAGTTATGGACGGACAGGGATGCGTAGGTTGGTATTCAAAGTTCATCTATGGGTCGGAGCGCTCGCAGGCGGATTCTTTGTTGTGCTCGGGATAACCGGCAGCGTTCTCGCCTTTGAGCTACCGCTGGATCACGTTCTGAACGAAAAACTCTCTTACATCTCTCCGTCGCCCCGCGATCTCCCATTGAGTCAAATCCTCCGTTCTGTGCAGGCAAGCTTTCCATCAGACGGCATAGCTGCCGTAACCTTCGCTGGGTCCCCCAATCTTGCCTGGCAAGTCGCTCTACCCTCGGGCATCGCTTGTGTAAATCCCCATACCGGGCAAGTGCTGGGTTTGAGAAGTCGAGGCCAGACTTTTCTGGGGTTTGCACGACGTCTCCACGTCAGCCTGGCAAGCGGAAACATCGGTCGAAGCGCGATTCGATGGTCCAATCTGGCGACGCTACTGCTACTGATATCCGGGCTTGGGCTATGGTGTCGAGACGCGCGGATCCGATTGCATGGCTTTGACGGAACTCGTCGCTTCTGGTCGGACTTGCATAAAGCGATCGGCGTCGTCTTCTCGGCTCTTCTCCTGATCGCCTCAGGGACTGGCGCTCTTATCAGCTTTGAAGGGCCGGTGAGCCAAGCGATCCGAGCCTTCAAAGGAAGCGACCAAATCATGCCTTCCCATCTATTGCTACCGCAGCCGAGACGAGGCACGACGTACACCGAGCCCGACCAGGCACTAACCGTCGCGCAAGCAGTTCTCCCGAAGGATGCCCCCTCGCGGATGCAGATGCCCGCCTACGGAGGAACGTACAAGATTTCCATGATCGAACATCACTTCATGAGGTCAGATGTGGAGCGGGTCGTGACCATTGATCCGTATTCGGGAAAGGTGCTGTTCGTCTCTTCGGACGCCGATTTGTCCTTTGTCCAACGCTTGTTTGCGGCGAACGAGGCTGTTCATACGGGCAGCGCTTTTGGGGTTATGGGTCGCGCCTTAATGGCGCTGGCCGGCATAATGGTCCTCCCACAGGCAGTCAGTGGATTCATGATGTGGTGGAAACGGGTTACGACCAAAGCTCGCCATAAGCTACATCCATCAAGTGAACGGGTCTCGATATGAGAATTTTGATACTTGCTCTGCTGTTTATCCTTGGCTTAGCAGTTGGGGATGTGTCGGGGAATTGGCGTGGTTCTTTTCGCGTAGACGGCGGTGACCACGACGTTCCACAACTCCTCCTTCTCAAGGAGGATGGCACCAAACTAACGGGTACCGGGGGTCCAGATGCAACCGAGCGCTACCCCATATCAAATGGACGAGTGAACGGAGACCGCGTTACTTTCGAGATTACAACCGGCGACTGGAAATTCTCTTACGACTTGAAAAACTCTGGACTGCAGATGAGCGGAAAGCTAGTTCTAAAGAGCGCGAACGATAGTCGGAGCGCTGAAGTCACTCTGAAAAAAGCTCAATGATCAGGGCGCTGAAGTGGTCTCGCGATTGTCGGCTCGCATTTCCAGTGAAACGGGATTTTGAGTAAATTCAACTGCCGAGACCCGAGCCGGACCCGAGCGGGGACGGTTTACCTATTGCAGCAAATTCAACCGCTCGCCTTCGATCCTCGCTGCGCAAGCTACCCCGGAGCTGGTCACGGCCAGAAAAACGGGTGAAAGAAAGATGCCTGTCGTACGGCGAGGAAGAGTGCTGGAAGCACTGAGGGGACTTGACACCGTGTCCGTCAGTGCTACTCTTGGCTGGTCAAAAATGCGCGAACTAAAGACGAGGTAGCACCATGAGCAATCTCCGTCTCCGTATATTCGATGGCACGCGTCAGCTTTTCCCCTTACCCGCTCAGTTTCTTGTCACAATTACGGATGGCAATCAGCAGCAGTTTATTCGGCAGTATTACGCGACGAACGACCTGCTCTTTGAGGACCTGCCCTTCTATAACAACTTTGGCGACAACTACAGCGTGCTCGTCTTCTGCGACGGCTACAAACAGGCCGGATTCGTGCCCGTCAAGCTTTCCAATACCTACCTCGTGACCTTGGATATCATGCTTATCAGCAACATGCCAAACTTCAACTTCGCCCATGGACTCTGGCCCGCGGCCAGGGCCGCATACCCGTTCCTTGCTGCAGGTGCGGACGACTCCACAGGCCAGCAGCGCTATGACGATCTGTTGGAACAGCAACCTAAATCTCTCGCCTGCGCGCTCAACCTCTGCGAAGCCATGAGCCAGATTAACCTCGCCCAGGGCACGCCGCTTTCTTACCTTAAGCAGCTCATCTGGCCGGGCGATACTATTCCCGCCGGAGCTGAGCCTCCGGCGCAGGACCGCTTCTTCGCCTGGTCCGATGTTGGTCTCATCGACCAGGTGAAGCAGGCCGCGGCTAAGGGCCAGTTTGCAGTCGAAGTCGACCCTGGCCTCCTCCACCCAGGCGCAACCGCAAGTTGGAAGCAAATTCAATTTGGCGAGGCGAACGTCCAGCTGACCTTCCACCAAAACAGCACGGCGACCATCGATGGCGTCAACTGTGTGATGGTCGAACCGGACATCGATTACTACAAGGACCCCGCTGCCCACGCCCTCCTTGAAGTGGTGCTCAACGCCCTCACCCACACGCTGACCGATCCGGCCGAGGTATATGTCCTCCGCTGGATCGCGGGGCAAACCGCCGGGATACCCGAGTTCTCTCCGCTTTACACGATCAGATAATTTTTCTCTGTCCAAAACAACTGGATCTAAACAGCATCGCGGCAACAACTCGTGCGACGGGGGCTGGACAAAATCCGTCCGAGGTCTTCGCGTTTCTAGCCCGGGATGGGATACTACAGTCTCGGCTTGACCATCAAATGAAGAAGACCCGCCTTCTGCTGAATACGGCTGTGCTGCTGTTATGGATCGGCCTCATTGTGCCTTGTGAGGCGCAGGACCAAACTTCGCCTGCAGCCGGGCCGGCGGAGCGAGCACGCTGGGCCGCGGAGGCGAAAAACGTCACCATTGTCCGTGACGATTGGGGTATCGCGCATGTTTACGGCGAAACCGATGCCGATGCCGTTTTTGGCATGATCTACGCGCAGGCTGAAGACGACTTCAACCGGGTGGAGACGAACTACCTGAATGCCATGGGGCGGCTGGCCGAGGCGGAGGGAGAGGGCAAGCTCTATCAGGATCTGCGCATGAAGTTGTTCATCGATCCCGAACGAGTTGAAGAAGCAGTACGCGGCCAGTCCGGAGTGGCTGCGGAAGCTGATGGATGCCTTCGCCGACGGGCTCAACTTCTACCTCGCGAAACATCCCGAGGTGAAGCCGAGAGTGATCCAACACTTCGAGCCCTGGATGGCGCTATCGTTCACCGAAGGCAGCATCGGGGGCGACATCGATCGCGTCGACCTCAAGAAGTTAGAAGCTTTTTACGGCGCACACGCCAGTATGAAGGGCACGGGCTTTAGCCCGTACATAGACCTCCCAAATCAACGGGCTATAGCCCCTGAGGGACCAGCGGAGCAGGAGCCAGGCGGATCGAACGGAATCGCTATCGCCCCCTCAAACACGGTGGATCATCACGCGCTGCTGCTGATCAATCCCCACACATCGTTTTTCTTCCGCTCTGAGTTGCAGATGGCCAGCAAAGAAGGGCTCGATGCGTACGGGGCAGTCACCTGGGGCCAGTTCTTCATCTACCAGGGATTCAACCCCCGGGTGGGATGGATGCATACCTCGAGCGGCGTGGACGCCGTCGATGAGTATCTGGAAACGGTGCACAGCAAGGACGGGCACTACTACTACAAGTACGGAGATGGAGAGCGGCCAGGTAGTCGAGAAGCAGATCACCGTGCCCTATACGACCCCACACGGAATGGCGGAGAAGAAGTTCACCGCCTACTACACCCATCACGGCCCGGTCATTCGCGATCAGGATGGCAAGTGGGTGACCATCCGGCTGATGCAGGAGCCGGTCAAAGCGCTGATGCAGTCTTACCTGCGGACCAAGGCGAAAAGCTACCAGGAATACCTGCAGACCATGGAGCTGAAAGCGAACTCCTCGAACAACACCCTCTATGCCGATGCGGATGGGCACATCGCCTACTTTCACGGCAACTACATTCCGCGCCGGGACACCCACTTCGACTTCACCAAGCCGGTGGATGGCAGTGACCCGGCGACGGAATGGCAAGGGCTGCTGACGCGTCGATGAGTCGCCGCATCTGCTCGACCCCAAGAGCGGATATCTGTTCAACGTGAACGATTCGCCCTGGAACGGCGCTGGGGAGAGCAGCCTGCGCCGGCAGGATTACCCCGCTTATGTGGAAACCGGCAAGGAGTCGGCTCGGGGCGTGCACGCGATGCGGCTGTTGCAGGGCAGGAAAGACTTCACCCTGGATGGGCTGGTGGCTGCGGCCTACGACAGCTATCTGCCCTGGTTTATCAAACCCGTGCCCGCGCTCATCAGTGCGTGGAACAGCTGCCGGCGGATTCGGAGATGAAGACTGCACTCGCCGTGCAGATTGCCGACGCTGCAAAACTGGGACCTGCGCTGGGGCGTGGATTCCGTAGCCACCTCGCTGGCGATCTACTGGGGCCAGGAGATCGCCAAGGCCGGCCATATCGCCGGATATGAAGACGAATTTTCCGCGCCGGTGCTGCCGGGCGATCTGGCGCTGAAGGCCCTGGCCGCCGCCTCCGCCAAGCTGGCCGCGGACTTCGGCACCTGGCAGACGCCCTGGGGAAATATCAACCGGTTTCAACGCTTGACCGGGAGATATTGTGCCGCCACTTCGACGATGCCAAGCCAAGCACGCCGGTGGGGTTTACGTCTTCCACCTGGGGCTCGCTGGCCGCGTTCGGGGCCAGGCCTTATCCAGGGACAAAGAAGTGGTACGGAACCGGCGGAAACAGCTTTGTTGCGGTGGTGGAGTTTGGGGACAAAGTGCGCGCCAGGGCGGTGACAGCTAGGTGGGGAAAGCGGGCATCCGAAGTCGCGGCACTTCAACGATCAGGTGGAGAGGTACAGCACCGGCAATTTGCGCGACGTCTACTTCTATCCCGACCAATTGAAGGGTCACACCGAGCGAGAACTATCATCCCGGAGACTAGCATTTGATTTTGGCTGCGCGCTCCACGGCTGGCCGGAATAAGCGGGGCACCCACATTCTGCCAGTGACACAAACGATTTCAACCGTCCCTTGCGGGACTCAGTACAGAGCTCTCACGCAGGCTCTTAGTCCAGAGGATTTTATGCGAACACCTGCCACACTTTTCCTCCTGCTCGTCGCAGCGCTGCTGCCTGCCTGGGCACAGCAGCAACCGACCAAGACCCTGAAGGCGTTCGACCCGAAGTTAATGGATACCAGCGTCGACCCGTGCGTGAACTTCTACCAGTACTCGTGCGGCGGATATCTGAAGCAGACCCCGATTCCGGCGGACGAATCCTCTTATGGGCAGTTCAATGAGCTGAGTGACCAGAACCAGCTGGTGCTGAAAGGGATTCTTGAGAAGGCCGCCGCGGGCGGCAGCGGACGAACGGCAAATGAACAGAAGATCGGCGACTACTACGCCACCTGCATGAACGTCGAAGCGGTGAACAAGGCGGGTCTAAAGCCATTGCAACCGCTTTGGATCGTATCGCTGCCCTCAAATCCAAGGACGAATTGCCGGAACTGACGGCGTACATGGACAGCATCGGCGTGAACACGCTCTTCGCTTTCGGCTCCGACCAGGATTACAAAGACGCCACGCAACAGATTGCCATGCTTGACCAGTTGGATTTAGGTTTGCCGGAAAAGGGGTACTACCAGCGCAAGGATCGAAAAGTCCGTCAAGCTGCGTGCCCAGTATCAGGCGCACATTGCGCGAACCTTCGAACTGCTCGGCGAAACCCAAGCGCAGGCGGCAAAAGATGCGGCCACGGTGTTGCAGGCTGGAGACGGCGATTGCCGGCTTTTCACTCAGCAATGTGGAGCGGCGTGATCCTGCCAGCCTGTACCACAAGATGAACCTGGCAGAATTCGACAGCAGCACGCCGTCTTTCAGCTTTGTTCGATTTCTGCGCGCCGCCCACACGCCCCCGGTGGAATCGCTCAACGTAACCGAGCCGGCCTATTTTGCCGGCCTGAACCACTTGCTTGCCGAGCACCAGCCTGGATGAGTGGAAAGCCTATCTGCGTTGGGCCCTGATCCGTCACCTGCCGGCCACCGCTTTGCCCCAGGCGCTGGATCAGGAGTCGTTCGCCTTCTACGGCAAAGTACTGGATGGACAGCCGGAGCAGAAAGCAAGATGGAAGCGGTGTGTCTGCGGCGACCGACGATGCATTAGGAGAAGCGCTTGGGCCAGGTTTATGTTGAGCAGCGGTTCAGCCCTAAAGACAAACAGCGAACCCTGGAGCTGACTCACGACGTGGAAGCGGCGATGGGCCGCGATATCGAGCAACTCGATTGGATGAGCGCGGCCACTAAAGCGCGGGCCGAAGAAAAGTTGCATGCGGTCGCCGATAAGATCGGCTATCCGGATAAATGGCGTGACTACTCCACCCTGATCGTTACCCGCGGCGATGCGCTCGGCAACGCGTTGCGGGCGGCCGCATTTGAACAGAAGCGCGACATCGCCAAGATCGGCAAACCGGTGGATCGGGGCGAATGGGGCATGAGTCCGCCCACAGTCAATGCTTATTACAATCCGCAGATGAACGACATCAATTTTCCTGCCGGCATTCTGCAGCCGCCATTCTTCGATCCCAGCCAGGACGATGCGGTGAACTACGGGGCTGCGGGCAGCATCATCGGCCACGAACTGACCCACGGCTTTGACGACGAGGGACGCCAGTTCGACGGCAAGGGCAATCTTGAAGACTGGTGGACGCCGGCGGACGGCAAGCAATTTACTGAGCGCGCCGACTGTGTGGTGAAGGAGTACGACGGCTTTATCGGCGTGGACGATCTGCACGTCAACGGCAAACTTACTCTGGGCGAAAACATCGCCGATCTGGGCGGGCTCAAGCTGGCTTTCCTCGCCTACCTTGACCGTGCGCAGAAGAGCGGCGTCGACCTGCAAGCAGAAGGGAAGCGCGGAGTACGGAGGCTTAAACCCTGAGCAGCAGTTCTTCGTTTCCTATGGACAGAACTGGTGCCAGAACAACCGTCCGGAAAATCTGCGGCTGCGCATGCAGACCGATCCCCACTCGCCGGAAGAGTTCCGCGCCAACGGAGTGGTGCGGAACCTTCCCGAGTTCCAGCGGGCATTTTCCTGTAAGACCGGCCAGCCGATGGCTCCGGTCAATCGCTGCACTATCTGGTGAGACGTTACTTTGGTTTCGGGAATGGCGGCGCCATCCGCTCGCGGCTCGGAGGCCCCATAGTTGACGTTGGTGGTGCTGTCGTGGAGTACGGCCTGACCGCGTCCCATCGTGGTGGAGTACTCCTTGCGAACTTCCAATACATGACCCATGGCGCGTAAGCTTCGAAAGCGAATCCGGAGGCACACGCGACTCGATCACGATGTTGCATCCGAGCTGTTTACTTACCGTGAAGCGCGCCTCCTCCATCGCGGCCTGGATGTTCATGTGGTAGTCGACCACATTGGAGACAAACTGCGCGTGCGCAAGCGGCTGATTCATGCCGCCCATGATGCCGAAACCAATGTGCTGGTCGCCGTGCTCCATAAAGGCGGGAATGATGGTGTGGAAAGGACGCTTGTGACCGGCGAGCGCATCGGGCGATTTGCGATCGACAGAGAAGAGTCCACCGCGATCCTGAAGAACGAACCCCATGCCCTTGACCGTAACATCCGATCCGAAGGCTTTCGTAATTGCTCTGGATAAGAGAGAGGATGTTTCCGTCGCGGTCGACCACCGAGAGATAGGTGGTGTCGCTTCCAGTGAGCGCGCCGGGAGCCACGGTGCAATTCGCCTTGTCTGGGTCAATCAACGCGGGCGCGCTTCGCGGCGTAATCCTTGGAGAGCAACTGAGTCACCGGGATGGAACCAAACCTCGGATCTCCATCGTAGGTCTTAACGTCTGCGTAGGCCAGTTTCATCGACTCGATCCTGGTGTGCAGCTCGGCAGCACTCAGCGGGCCGTCGGAGGAAGGTTGTGACGTGCTCCATGATGTTGAGCATCTCGAGTGCGGCCATGCCATCGCCATTGGGAGGAAGCTCATACACCGTCCAATCCCGGTACTTGGTCGAGATAGGTTCGACCCACTCCGCGGAGTATTGGCTAAGGTCTCGGCGGTCATGGTCCCGCCCAGCTCAGACGAGGTCTGCAGGATGGCCTGCGCGATCTCGCCTTTATAGAAAGCAGCCTCGCCTTTCTGGGCGATGAGCGTCAAAGCACCGGCTAAATCAGGATTGCGAAAGATCTGGCCGGTAGCAGGCGCCTTGTCTCCGGGCAAAAATAGACGCCGGCTCTCTGGATACCGCATCAGTCCGGGCACCGCTCCCTCCCAGTAGGCACGGACCACTTCGGGCACCGCGTAGCCGTGCGCGGCGTAGAAGATCGCTGGTTGAAACAGCTCGTTCCAGCCAAGCTTGCCGAACCGGTCATGGAGCTTGGTCCACCCGTCCACAGCGCCAGGCACTGTCACCGAGTCGATGCCCGACTGAGGCATTTGGTGAATCCCCTTTGCTTCCAGGTGGTCGATAGTCAGGCCTTGCGGAGCCCAGCCACTGGCGTTCAATCCGTAGAACTTACCCGTCTTGGCTTCCCAGTAGATGGCGAACAGATCGCCGCCGATCCCATTCATCATGGGCTCGGCGACGCCCAGGACAGCATTCGCCGCAATGCCGGCATCGATGGCCGAACCGCCCTGCTCAAGGATGCGTGCGCCGGCCTGTGAAGCCTGAACATAGCTGGTGGCCACGATGCCGTAGGGTGTAACCACCATGGAGCGGCCGTAGGAGCGATCCTGAGCCGAAGCAAAAGCACTCGAAAACAAGCAAAATATCAGAAGGCCTTTGACCATTTATCCTCGCCAGAGATGTGGAAACTTCCTCGACAACCGAACTTGGGTGCCCCACATCTCAACGTGCTTGCTCACAGAGCAGGAAAGCCGTCGGGTTTAGCGCAGTCAAACCGGCTTAAACCGCAGCATGAGCAAGTAGTAAATCGCTGCCGAAACAAAGAAGCCGACGAACCAGGCGTAGTCATAGAGAAAGCGAACCGGCGGCACCGCCAGGCCGATAAGGGCCACAAACACGCCGGCCACCAGCGCCACGACAGCACGGGGATTAAATCCGCGGGAGTATTCGTAAGGGCCGCCGCGATGATAGAGCGAGGCGACATCCAGATGCGTTCCGCGGATCAGGAAATAGTCCGCGACCATGATCCCGGCCACCGGGCCGAGCAGTCCGGAGTAGCCAACCAGCCAGCCAAAGATGTAAGTGCCAAAGGTGCTCATCAGCTTCCAGGGCATCATGGCAAGGCCCAGAAAGCCGGTGATCAGGCCACCGGTGCGGAAGCTGATCAGCCGCGGCGCGAGGTTGGAGAAATCATTCGAAGGCGAGACCACATTGGCGCCGATGTTCACGTTGAGCGTTGCCACCAGCACCGCGACCAGCGCCAGCAACGCCACCACCGGCTGATGGAAGCGGCCGAGCAGCGTGATGGGCGACCATATCGGCTCGCCGAAGATCACCTCCGAGGCCGAAGTACACGCGATGCCGATGAACGAGTAGAGCACCATCGCAACCGGCAGACCAAAGGCCTGGCCGACAATCTGCGAATCCTGCGACTTGGCATAGCGGGTAAAGTCGGGGATGTTCAGCGACAGCGTAGCCCAGTAGCCCACCATCGCCGTCAACGACGGAAAGAAGAAATGCAGAAAGCTGCCGGTCGAGTGGAAGCGGCTGGGCGCCGAAAGCATGGGTCCGAAGCCGCCTGCCTTATGCAGCATCCAGAACAGCAGCGTGAGCGACATCACCAGCATGAAGGGCGCCGAGAAGCTCTGCAGAAAGCGGATCGACTCCACCCCACTCCAGACCACGAACATATTCAGCAGCCAGAAGCCGAGAAAGCTCGCCCATAAGACAGCCGGCATGTGTGCCGTCGCCGGCCAGACCACGTGCGATCATGGCAGCGATCGCCTGGCCGCCCAGCCAGGACTGAATGCCGAACCATCCGCAAGCCACCAGGGCGCGCAGCATCGCAGGAATATTCGCGCCCAGCGTGCCGAAGCTGGCGCGCACAAAAACCGGGAAGGGAATGCCGTACTTGGCGCCCGGCGTGCGCATTCAGAAGCATGGGCACGAGCACGATCAGGTTGCCCAGCAGGATGGTGAAGATCGCCTGCTTCCAATTCATGCCGCCGGCAATCAGCGAAGAGGCCAGCATGTAGGTGGTGACCTCCATCGACATGGAGAACCACAGAGCGATGTAGTTGTAAGTGCCCCAGGTACGGTTCGCCGCCGTGGTGGGCGCGAGGTCAGCGTTGTATAGGTGCGGGTCTGACGTGCGGCAGCGGGCGTGGCCATCAGGCGAAGCCCCCGGCGTTGGCTTCGCGCTTGAGGAAGCGTCCGCGCCCGGTCTCGCCCGATCCACTGCCCGTCTTTGACCACCAGCTCTCCGCGAGAGAAGACGTGCCTCGCGTTGCCCGAAACTTTCCAGCCTTCGAACATGGAGTAGTCGGTTGCCATGCGCTGGGTCGCGGCGGTGATGGTGTAGGTCGGCGTTGGGATCCCAGAGCAGGATATCCGCATCTTTGCCCGGAGCGAGCGCTCCCTTTTGCGGCATGCCGAAGATGCGTGCCGGCGCCGTGCAGCAGAGCTCGACAAATCTTTCCGGCGTGAGCTGCCCTGAGTTCACGCCGAATTGCCACAGGATCTGCAGGCGGTTCTCGATCCCGGGACCGCCATTGGGAATTTTTGTGAAGTCGTCTTTGCCCAGCGATTTCTGGTCAGCAAAGCGGAAAGGGCAGTGGTCGGTGGAGACCACGGACAGCGTGCCGTCTTCCAGTGCTTTCCAGAGCGGCGCCTGGTTGTGTTTCTCGCGCAGCGGCGGAGTGAAGACGTACTTGGCCTCGTCCCAGCTCTTGCCCGGCATGTGCTCTTCAAGCGAGAGCACCAGGTACTGGGGGCAGGTCTCCGCCAGCGCCTGCAGGCCGCGCTGCCTGCGCATGCTTGAGCTCGCGCAGCGCGTCCTCGTTGGAGAGATGCACGATGTAGACGGCGGCGTCCGGCCATGTCGCGCGATGGCAATGGCGCGATGCGTGGCCTCGGCCTCCGCGTTGGCGGAGCGGCTGTGCGCATGATAGTGAGGCGCGGTCTTGCCCTCGGCGATCATGCGCGCCACCACGACATCGATGACGCTGCCATTCTCCGCATGCACGCAGCAGAGCGCGTTCAGCATGCCGGCCTTATGCATGACCTTGAACATCAGGCCGTCGTCGATCATCAGCACGTTGGGATAGGCCATGAAGAGCTTGAACGATGAGATGCCTTTCTGCCACCATCGTTTCCATCTCCGCCAGGCCCTGCGCACCGTCGCCCGGCCCAAGGTCGGTGACGGCCATGTGCAGCCCGTAGTCGATGCAGGCCTTGCCGTCGCTCTTGGCCAGCCAGGTTTCGAGCGCCTCCGCCATGGTGTGGCCCATGGACTGCAAGACGAAGTCGATGACCGTGGTGGTGCCGCCGACGGCTGCGGCGATGGTGCCGGTGCGGTAATCGTCGGCCGAAACCGGTGCCGCCGAAGGGCATATCCAGATGGGTGTGAACGTCGACGCCGCCGGGCATCACCAGCAGGCCGGTGGCGTCGACGACCGTGTGGCCCGCGGCGGGAATGTCAGGGCCGACCTGCTGGATGGTCTCGCCGTCGAAGAGCACGTCGGCGCTGCTCTGGCCGTCAGCGTTGACGACGGTGCCGTTCTGGATCAGGGTAGGCCATAGTGGATCTTGTTAAGACCTCACCGGCGCTGCCGTGCTGCGCTCCGCCCAGCTCTGCGGGGCGAGCCCGTTGTCAACCCGCTCCATGGTGATGCAGCCCTCAACCGGGCAGACCAGCGAGCAGAGATTGCAACCGACACAGTGATGTTCATCCACGCGCGGGATACGCTCCAGCGGAGTCACGGCATTGGTGCGGCCCAGGCCGTTCGCGTCGAGCTTGGGAATCGGCGTGGTCGAGATGCGCCGGGCAGCTTCAGCCTCGACCATCGCCGGGGTGCGGGTGGTATCGGGTGCAGGCGACAGTGCGGTCGAGATGAATGCATTGGTGGGCGCCATCCCAGCAGGCGGTGTAGCAAAGCTGGCATCCGATGCACAGGTCTTCGTGAATGCGCGCCACGATCTGGTAGTTCAGGTTGAGCTGGTTCCAGTCGACGACGGTGGGCAGCGACCGGCCGCGGAAGTCGTCGATGGTGGCGAAGCCTTTCTCCGCCATCCACGCCAGCAGGCCATCCTGCATGTCTTCGACGATGCGGTAGCCGTAGTGCATGGCCGCGGTGCATACCTGCACCGTGCCGCAACCGAGCAGGATAAACTCCGCAGCATCCCGCCAGTTGGCGATGCCGCCGATGCCGGAGAGAGGTAACGCGGCCTGCGGGTCAGACAGCACCTGCTGCACCATGTTGAGCGCGATCGGCTTGACTGCAGGGCCGCAGTAGCCGCCGTGGGAGCTCTTGCCATCGACGTTGGGGTTGGGCTGGAAGGTGTCGAGGTCGATGCCGGTGATGGAGTTGATGGTGTTGATGGCGGAGAGCGCATCGGCGCCGCCGCGCTTGGCCGCGCGCGCCGGCATGCGGATGTCGGAGATGTTCGGCGTGAGCTTTACGATCACCGGCGTGCGCGCCTTTTCCTTCACCCAGCCGGTGATCTGCTGGCAGTACTCCGGCACCTGTCCGACGGCCGATCCCATGCCGCGCTCGCTCATGCCGTGCGGGCAACCGAAGTTGAGCTCCAGCCCGTCGGCTCCGGCGTCTTCTGCGCGCTGCACGATGTCGTGCCAGGTCTCGCGCTTGCTCTCGACCATGAGCGAAGCGATGACGACGTGCTTCGGGTAGCGCCGCTTGACTTCGGCCATCTCCTGCAGGTTGATCTCGATCGGGCGGTCGGAGATGAGCTCGATGTTATTGAAGCCCATCATGCGGCGGCCTTCCCAATCGATGGAGGAGTAGCGTGAGCTGACGTTGGTGATCGGCTCGCCGATGGTCTTCCAGACGGCGCCGCCCCAGCCGGCATCGAAGGCGCGCATGATCTGCTCCCCGCAGTTGGTCGGCGGAGCGGACGCGAGCCAGAAGGGATTGAGGCACGGGATGCCGCAGAAGGTGGTTGCGAGTGTTGGCTTAGGCTTGGACATGTTTGGCCTCCAGCCACGCGGCAATGCCGATGCCTGCGCGTTTTCCGTCGGCGACTGCGTCGACGACTTCGCGGCCGCCGTTGGTGCAGTCGCCGCCGGAGAAGAACTTCGGATCAGAGGTCTGGCCGGTGGCACGGTCGATAACGATGCGGCCGCGTTCAAGTTGAAGCTTCTCTGACAGGCCGGTTTGGCTTCGCTTGCCCGATGGCCAGAACGACCAGATCCACCGGCAAGGCTGAACTCCGAACCCGGTTGAGATCATCGAGCCGCCTGGTCAGCTCAAGCCCTTCCACGGCTCGCTGCCAAGAATGCGCGTGGGCTGCACGTGCCACAGGAACTTCACTCCCTCCAGCCGCGCGTGCTCGTACTCGAAGGCAAAGGCGGACATCTGTTCCGGGCCGCGCCGGTAGACGATGTGCACTTCGCTCGCTCCCAGCCGGACGGCAGCAATGGCGGCGTCGATGGCGGTGTTTCCCGCACCGACCACGACCACACGCGGCGGCACGGTCGTGCATCTCTCCGGACTTGTAGCCAGCGATCAGATCGAGGGCGTTGGTGACGCCCGGCAGTTCTTCGCCGGGGACGCCAAGCTGGTGAATGGCGCCCAGCCCAATGCCCAGGAAGATCGGCATCGTGATCGCGTTCGAGTTCAGCCAGCCGCTGCGCGTCGATCATGGTCTCGAAGTGAAACTCGACTCCGAGCTGCGAGAGCATTTCGATTTCGCGCAGGCTCTCGACCAGCGGCAGCTTGTATTCGGCGACGCCGTAGGTATTCAAGCCCCCGGGCAGAGGGCGCGCGTCATAGAGGGTGGCGCGGATGCCCCGGCGGCGCAGTTCCGCAGCGCAGGCGAGCGAGGCCGGCCCGGCGCCGATGAGCGCCACGGACAGGCCGGTATCGGCTGCCGGGCGTAAAGGGCAGCGGGGCGCCGCTCGCGTGGAGCGAATCCATGGCGAAGCGCTGCAGCCGGGCGATTTGGATCGGCTGTTTGTTGTAGCGATGCATCACGCAGGCGCCTTCGCACAACACCTCCACCGGGCAGGCGCGGGCGCAGCTGGCGCCCAGGATGTTGGCGTCGAGGATGGTGCGGGCGGAGCCGGCAAGGTTGCCGCTGGCGATTTTCTTGATGAAGCGGGGAACATCGATATGCGTGGGGCAGGCGGTGGTGCAGGGCGCATCGAAGCAGTAGAGGCAGCGATTGGCTTCGGGCATCGCAGCCTGCCGGTCGAGCGGCGGATGCAGATCAGCCGAAGCGCGCGGAGGTTTCCGGATGGACCGGCGCCATGCTGCACAAAAGACGTTTGGCCGCTCATGGGCGATATCCTCTCCCTGCGTCGTTAGTCGGGAACCATAATTATGCACTATCCGGGCGATCGATCAGACCTGTCCCTGTAACCGGTCCTGCATCGCGCTCGGAATTGCGAACTGCAGGTCTCTCCACTAGCGCTGTCGCTCCGGTCGGGATGACCAGGGTGAGAGGTAGCACCTATCTGGCCAGCGAGCTCTCAGCAAAATTGGCATCCCGACCGGAGCGAACGTATGGAGCGACCTGCGGTTCGTTTCCTCGCACGCGGGACCTCGTTACTTTAGCCAATCATGGTCTTTCTGGCCAGCCGGTCAAAGGCCTGCACGGCCAGCTCCAGATGTTCGGTCCTGGTGTTTTCTGCCGGGTTGTGGCTGAGACCGGCAAGCGATTGGGTAAACATCATCACCACCGGAATTCCAGCCCGCGCCACCTCGGCGGCATCGTGCAGCGGCCCTGAGGGCAGCCGGTGAGACGTGCCTGCCGTCTCCCGAACCGCCTGGTCGCAAAGCTCGATCAGCCGCGGATCAAATGGGATCGGCTCGATGCTCCAGATCCTCGACCATTCGACCGTGCAGCCCTCTTCCGCGGCGAAACGCCGGCTCGCCTCCTGGGCCTCGGCCAACATCGACGCCAGCACACCCGCGTCCAGATCGCGCATGTCCAGAGTGGTTTCGCAGCGGCCGACAACCGCGGTCACGATGCCCGGAAAGGTCTTCACACTCCCCATGGTCGCCACCGCGTCAGGATGCTTCCGCGCAATGGGTCGAATCTCGAGCGCCAGCTTGGCCGCGGCGGCGAGAGCATCCCGCCGCACCGCCATCGGGGTGGACCCGGAATGTGCCTCCTGTCCGTGGAAGGTGATCGCGTGGCGTTCCACGCCCTTGGTGCCGAGCACCACGCCCAGCGGCAGCTGCATGGCTTCGAGAACCGGCCCCTGCTCAATATGCAGCTCCAGGTAGGCGCCGGCGTGGGCGCGCTCGATGGCCGCATCCCCGATCCGGTCGACATCGATCTGGCATTGCCGCAGCGCATCCTCCAGGCGGATTCCATCGCGGTCGGTTCGGCCGCGGTCGGCTTGGATGGTGTGCGTCCCGGCAAACGCAGAGGAGCCGAAGAGACTGCGGCCGAAACGCGCGCCCTCCTCGTCGGCCCAATCCACCAGGCGAATGGTGATGGGCGGCTTGCCCTGGAAATCCTCTGCCAGACTGCGCAGGACCTCGAAACTGGCGAGGACGCCAAGGCGCCGTCGAGCCAGCCGCCGTTGGGGACGGAGTCAAGATGACTGCCAAGGATGAGGGCCCGATCGGAATCGCCGCGCAGCGTCGTCCAGGAGTTGCCCGCGGCATCGAGGTGGTGCTCCACCGGCAGCTCCGCCAGCTTGCTCTGAAACCAGGCCCGCGCCTTGAGCCAGGTTGGGCTCCAGGCAATGCGTTGCGCTCCGTGATCGTCCGCGGTCAGCGCACGAAGCTGCTCAAGATCAGAGATGGTTCTGCGCGGGTCTACTGGCATGCGGCTTCTCTCAGGATCTAATCTAACCGATGCCAAGGCTGGCTTTCCCGCCGATATACCATGGGGCATGCAACTTCCCGTGAACCCACCGGTCCTGCCGATGCTCGCCAAGCGAGTGGGCGAATTGCCGGCGGGCAACTCGTGGATCTTTGAACCCAAGTGGGATGGGTTTCGCGCGCTGGTCTTCCGCGATGGCGACGAGATCCTTATCCAGAGCCGCGACCAAAAATCACTGAATCGCTATTTTCCCGAGCTGGTCGAGACTTTACGTTCTCAGTTGCCGCCGCGCTGTGTACTCGACGGCGAGATCGTCATCGCCACGGAAAGTGGTCTCGACTTCGAGGTATTGCAGCTCCGCATTCATCCCGCCGCTTCCAGGGTTAAGCTACTGGCGCAGCAAACGCCGGCATCGATCGTCTTCTTCGACCTGCTTTGCGTAGGGCGACCGGGATCTGTGCGGCGAACCCTTCCAGGAGCGGCGGAAGCAGTTGGAATCTGCTGCTTGCCTCGGCGGCGCCGCCGATCCACATCACGCCGGCGACCTCGGAAGCGAAGTGTGGCGTCGGATTGGTTTCGCCGCTTCGAGGGGGCCGGTCTCGATGGAGTCATCGCCAAGCCGATTGCAGGGACCTACGAGCCTGACAAGCGGGTGATGCTCAAGGTTAAGCATGAGCGTGATTGCGACTGCGTGGTTGCCGGGTTTCGCTGGCACAAGACCGGTGAGGGAACTGTCGGTTCACTGCTGCTCGGGCTCTTCGATGATGCGGGCGCGCTGCAGCACGTAGGCGTCTGCGCCAGTTTTACCCAGGAGAAGCGCCGCGAGCTGGCAGAATTCCTCTTGCCCTATCGAAACGACGCGCTGGCCAATCATCCCTGGAGCGGGTGGGCGGAGCCTGACGCAGGCGAGCAACGCATGCCCGGCGGCCAGAGCCGCTGGAGCCAGGGCAAAGACCTGTCGTGGGAGCCGCTGCGACCGGAGCTGGTGGTCGAAGTCGCGTACGAGCACATGCAAGGCAGCCGCTTCCGCCACATGGCCCAGTTTCGCAGGTGGCGCACGGACAAGAAGCCGAGCGACTGTACCTATGCCCAGCTTGAAGTGGTTCCGCCGCAAGAGCTGATGGAGATCTTCGCCGAGCGGCCGCTGACTGATTCGACGGGTTTCCACCCGCCGTTCGTCTCGACAGCGGTACAGGCTTATGTCCTACAAATTCGACTTTGCACCGCTTAGATGTGCGCTCCGGTACGCCATTCGCGGGTCGGATCGTCGTCCGGGTCGGGAGTTTCCTGCGGCGGCCTTAGCTCTTCGGGCACATGGCGCAGGTTGACTCGGATGCGGGTCCAGGTAGAGGACGTGCCGCGCATAGAGTCGACCAACACGTCATCCACGGCCAGAAGGCCGGCCACCTCAGGCGTGCTTGCTCTTCCACCTCTCCAGGCCTGCCAGCGCAGCTTCTTTGCTGGGAGAGTTTGCGACCACGAACAGCGGCATCTTTGTCCGTGGCGGTTTCTTCGCAGGCCGACTTGGCGCGCGACGGCGCTACCCGCGGCGCTTCGCCTTCCATCTTGCGGAAGTGCGGCGGCCATGGCGCATCGCCCGATTCCTGCAGCCTCGTCCTTTGCCGCGAGCTCCAGCAATGGTTCCGAGCGAACCCGGCGCGGCATCCATGTCCGCGTGCGGATCGCCGATCTCCGCGAAGCGGCCCGGCATGGTGAGCACGGTAAAGTCCGCAGGCTCGCAGTCAGGCACCTCATGCCAATGAAGAGGCGCGGACACCCGCGCGTCGGGCAGCGGCCGCACCGAATAAGCAGAGCACGTGGTCCGATCCTTGGCGTTCTGGTTGTAGTCGAGGAACACGCCGTGACGCTCCTCTTTCCACCATTTTGAGCTGGCCAGCGCAGGCACGCGCCGCTCGACTGCACGTGAAAGCGCCAGCGCCGCGCGGCGCACTTCGCTGAAGGTCCAGCGCGGTTCGATGCGCACATTCACATGCATCCCGCGCGAGCCGCTGGTCTTGGGCCAGCCGCGAAGCCCGAGCTCTTCGAGCAGCGACTTCACTTCCAGCGCGACCTGGCGCACGTCGGCCCAAGCCAACGCCCGGGCCCGGATCGAGATCGACCCGCAACTCGTCTGGATGGTCGAGATCGGCGGAGCGTACCGGATGCGGGTGTAGCTCCAGGCAGCCCAGGTTGACGATCCAGGCCAGCCCGGCCGCATCATCCACCACGATCTCTTCCGCCGTGCGGCCGGAAGGAAAGGACAGCGTGACTGTTCGCAGCCACGAGGGACGATCGCCGGGCGCGCGCTTTTGATAAAACGCTTCCGCCTCGGCGCCGTTCACGAAACGCTTGAGAACGATAGGGCGATCCTGGATTCCGGCCAGCGCGCCCGGCGCTACCGACAGGTAATAGCGCACCAGGTCAAGCTTCGACAGCTTGGTCTGCCGGGAAAAATAGAGCTTGCCGGGATGAGTTACGCGGACCTCGCGGCCCTCAATCGAGAGCACCTCAGCGGCTTCGTCTTTGCTCACGAAAACAGCCTACACGTTTGCCGCGGAGCCTGTCGAAGCGCTGAATAGTGTTTGATGCACGTTTGTCCCGCCATGTAACAAAGCCGGGTGCCCATATCTCGCTCGTTTTTCGCGAGATGGGGGGGCGACCGTTGGTCGCCCCTTTACCCCCTGAACGGATTCCAGTCGCAGCGCAGTGGAATCCCACATCTCGCGAAAAACGAGCAAGATACCCCGAATTTCCTGCACGCGGCGCAGGCAAGGGCTGCGTATGCGCCTTTCTTTAAGGAAAGGCGCATGAAGTCCGCGGAACCCAACAAGCTCTACAGGTAATCGGGGATATGGGCCACCCCGCGTTCGTGGCAGGGCAAGATTCTTAACCCCATCCCACCACATCACGATGAGTGATGAACGGCTTGATACGAAACGGCTCTTAGGCGCACTATTCATGTACACGCACTGGACGACGAGCACGAGTAGTGCACTCACCCCTGCAGTTACTAACATCCAGAGTTAACGGAGACGACAAATGGCGACACAAGCGGTTTCAAATGCGGTCCTCGATCCGACGAGCGCAGCGACTACACCTGCCGCGACAACAGCTCCAACCTCCGCGACAACAGCTCCAGCACCCTTACCAGCAGCAACGCCTGCCACGGGAACGATGCCGCCTGCGCTGCAGATCGCGCTCAAGGTGAATTTCACCCTCAACACCCCTGACGGGCTGAGGCAGATCTCGTTCGGGCTGGAGAAAGATACCGATGGCATAAGTACGGATTGGACGCTCACCTTCGTGCTTTATGAAAGAACCAACCCCACCGTGGACTTCGGGAATCCAGTTGTATCTCTCACTGTATTCGTTGCCACCCCACTCCAGGCGAACGCGGAGACGGCGGCTCATAACGGCCTCACGCCGGCCCAGGCCGCACACGCCACCGGACCGGCGGCGGACGCGGCCAAGGCAGTGAGCACGGGGGACCTGCCGTTGCCTCTGGGTAACAGGATCATTCAAAACTCTCTGGCTTAGTTCGACAAGGTTGGCGTATGAGTATGCGGCTGCGGTTCTGGGGAGCGTGCGGAGTGCTGTTGACTGCCGTCACAGCCGGCGGCACTCAGATTAGCGATCATCCAAGGGTGTTCGTCACCGAGCACCCCATGGATAAGACAAAGCTACCTTGCCGGCCGGGGACGAACTTCGAGGGCAGTTATTTGGTAAAGGGAGTGACTGTCGAAGATCCATTCAAGTTTCTTTACTCGATCGGCGGCAAACGCAACCAGGTGGAGGCTCAGCTTAATGAGAAGCTGGCCAATCAACCATTTACGTTTCACGGGGCAGAAGGCGCTCTGAACATAATTGAAAATGCGCAGTTCGCCCCTCAAGGCAAAGGGAGCTTTGCGGTTAACGTTGAGGTGGTAAAGATTGAGAACTGCGATCCGATCGCTAAAACATTAGACCTGGTTTACGGAGTGTACTCGACATCTCCTGAGCAGGTGATCATGGGAGCGGTGGAATCCCAGGCGACCGCCGAAAGGGCGCCCCAGACCACCGCAGGCCTTGACCGAACCGGAAGTTCATTTCACCTGGTTCCGGCCGGCGGCTACAACCGCTCTTACGATATCTTTGGCGGCGGGCAACTTCGCTACGCCCCCAGATCCCAGGGATCTCACTTGCTGGACGCGGCGAGTCTCGAGGGTCGAGGCTCAGCCACCATGTATGAGGTCTCCGCCAATCTGCGGGGGTCGAAAGCCCTTGCGCACTGGATCGACTACACCGCTTGGCTGGTAAATTACGCCGGGTATTCTGTCCCAGCGGGTATGGCTCGGCTTGCGCAGAACAACCTCTCCGGCCAGGTAGACCTGCAGTCCCGGCCCTTTTGGGGCGAAGCCGTGTTTGCCCGGTTCGGTGGACTCTTCGCGGGCGGTAACATGCAGGGCAATCTTTTGGATACCAGTACCGTGCCCCCTAAGACGGTGCTGAGCAGCGGCTATGGCGCGCTGAAAAGCTATGCAGGTTTGTCCTCTCGCTCCAGCAGGAACGTCCTCTCGATTTCCTATGGGCTGGAACTAGGATCGATCGGGCCTTATCCCCAGGTCAGCTGGATAAAACAGATAGGTGACGTGGCAGACGAGTGGTGGACCCCGGTCGGAGACCACAAGCCCCTGGAGGTAGAGTCGCGCCTGACCTTTGGGGCCATTCAAGTACCACACGCTGTGCCGTTAGCCGCAAGATTCTTTGCCGGAAATGCTGACCATGACTTTATTCCCGGCGATGCTTGGAAAATTCGAGACGTTCCCGTGATCCGGGCTATTCCGGCCAATCGATTTTACTTAACCGGTCAGGGAGCCGGGGGAGACCAGTTCGCAGATGTCAACTTGACGGTTTCCTATCCGGTGAAAGCCTATCCCATCATCCCCAAGGAGTTAAGCAGAGACCGCGAGTTCAACCAGATTCTGCAAGGGCAAATCAAGTCGGCGGCTTCTCTGGAGCAGACCTACTACGCGTGGAAAGACGAACATTTTGCGCTGGCCATGAGTAAGCTCCCCGAATTGAAGAAGCAATTAGAGACCCTCAAGACCGCTGTCACGGCTGCGCAGACAAGCAAGCCGAATATGCTGCAAAGCCAATTCCAGGATTGCATCGACAACCTTGACCTGGCCATCTTCTATGTCAACGATGCGCGGGCGGCGAAGGACACGTCGCAATATGGAGGAGTCTCTGATTTGCTCCCGGTGCACGGCGATGCTTTGGGAGAAGTAAACAAAGCGTGTGCAGTGGAGCTCAATCAGCAACTGAACGATCAGGGAGTGGCAACGGCTGCTGCCGCGGTTGACGGGTCGCGACAGGCAATCCTGAATGACTTCAATGCGATCGATCAAAAGGCCGCAAGCAAAAAATCCGCGGCTGACTTTGCCTTCGTCAACCGCACGCTCAATACGCTCTTGAAGGAACTCGACATCTTTTCCATAGGTCCAGTGGCAGTGTTCGACGCTGTTTCTATTGGTCCGGCAAAGGGGGGCTTGGGTGGAACCAGGATTGGGCCAGGCGGAGGAATGCGCGTGGAGCTCGCCAGCACCGCGACGTTCACTGCCGGTTACGCCTGGAATGTCAACCATAAGCCAGGCGAAGGGGATGGCGCCTTGTTTTTTGACATTGGCGTCCGCGATCTTTTCCACTGAGAGCAGTCAAGAGAGATATCCGGAGGGGTTCGTATGTTGAATTCCACAACGCTCGAGGTGGCCATTGGCATGGCGCTGGTCTACCTTCTTCTGAGCCTGTTCTGCACCGCGATTAACGAAGCCATCGCGGGAATTCTGGGCTCGCGGGCGAAAAACCTGGAGAAGGGAATCAAGAGCCTGTTTACCGACGGACTCAAGACACGTGAGAACACCAGCAGTGACGGTAAGACCATTCCGGCTGTGGCGTTAGCCGAAGCAATTTACGATCACGGACTGGTGCAGAGTCTCTATCGGAGTACAGCGAGCGAAAGACCATCGAGCTGGTACAACAAACGTGGTTCGAACCTTCCTTCTTATATACCGGCTCGCATTTTCTCCAGTGCGCTTTTCGATCTCTTATTTGCGGGCAACGGATCGAGTGCAGCGTCGGCCACAGCGGGACCATCAGGCAATTTGTCAACCATGCTCTCGATGTTGGAGGATCTGCCCCCGAGCAAGGGAAAGCAAGCCATACAAACGCTGGTAAATCAGGCTGGAGGAGATATCGCGAAGACGAGGCAGGCTTTCGAGACCTGGTACGACGACGGCATGGATCGAGCATCCGGCTGGTATAAGCGCAGGACGCAGCTCGCTCTTTTCCTGATTGGTCTGATCGTCGCCGTCAGCCTCAATGTGGACTCCATCACGATTGGGCGGACATTGTGGGTTAGCCCGGCGCTTCGTTCGTATTCGGTGGCGGCTGCGGAGCAATATGCCACAGACAAGTCGAAGACCAACACCTTGCCAGATAAGAACGCGGCAGAGGACTTGTCCGTACTAAAGTCGCTCGCTCTGCCTATCGGCTGGGACACGAAGAAATACCCATGGATGGCAGAAACGGGACAAGGCGCAGACTACACACAATCTTTTTCAATTGCGAATTTGGTGTTTGTGATCGCAGGCTGGCTGCTTACGGCGATCGCCATGACCCTGGGAGCGCCGTTCTGGTTTGACACGTTGAATCGGTTTATGGTGGTCCGCTCGACGATCAAGCCGCGGGAGAAGAGCGGGGTGGAAGGATCGAAGGACGCTCAGTCGAAATAGTGTGCAAAAGACGTACCAACAAAACAGGAGGGGAAGATGTCAACCGTCGCATTCAGTGCTACTACGGGTCTCACTGAGACCCGTGCCTTTACTTACAGTGATGCTGGTCTAAATCTAACCAAAACCTTTGAAGGATGCCAATTGTCCGCATATGCCGACCAAGGCGGCGTATGGACCATCGGATATGGTCACACCGGCCCAGGAGTCCATGCTGGATTGACAATTACGCAACAACAAGCCGACGCTTTTCTTGAAAGCGATACCGCGGGCGCCGTGGCCTGCGTCAACAGATTGGTGACCGCACCCATTGTTCAATGCCAGTTCGATGCCTTGGTAGATTTCACATTTAATCTTGGCTGCGCAAGTCTGGCGAATTCTACACTGCTGCGAGATGTAAACACGGGTGATTTTGATGGAGCGGCGAACGAGTTTCTCCGTTGGGACCATGTGAACGGTATGGTGATTCCCGGGTTACTGCGCCGGCGGCAAGCGGAAGCCCAGCTATTCCGTTCTGCGCACTAGTGGACGGTAACCGCTGATTCGGTAGAACCGCAGATCTCTCCACTACGCTACGCTCCGGTCGAGATGACAATTCTGCTTGAACCGACAACTTTGTCATCTCGACCGGAGCGTAGCGTAGTGGAAAGATCTGCGGTTCTACTCCGCAACGTGCGGATGAGACACACGTCCTGGGAGACCCTCGTGTTGTTAGACGAGAGGAAGCACCTCAATAGCCGCATCCTTTGTTCTAACCACTTCTACCGGGTTGCGCAACCGGCGGCCGAACCCGTTGAAATGGATCTCCATCACGTCGCCGTCCTGCAGCTCGATCCCCTGGCCGAAGCTCAGTGAATGGGCCCCCAGAAAATGAATGTGGACGTCTCCGGGGCGGCGATGCAGCTCGAACTTGAAGTGATGGTGCTCCAGGTTGCGCAGGCTGTGGGACATCTCCTCTTCGCCGCTTGAGATCGGTTGCGACCAGAATTCCTGACCCCTGCGCGTAATGGTCACCGTGCCGGGCACGATACGGAAATCGGGATCGACGATGAGCTCGGGCCCAATCGAACAAGTGCGCAACTTCGATCCCGCCAGGTTGAGATAGTTCTTCTTCTCGAAGCGATGGTCAGAGAATTCGTTTCCCTGAGTCATGCCGACTCGACAGGGCTGGCCCTCCGGACCAATCACATATACGACTGCGATCTCGGCCTCTTCGCCACCGTCGTCCGCGTAGGCGGGGATGAGCAGCGGCTCGCCGTGCGCGTGCACGATGGAGCCATAGCCCTTGTGGAACCATTCCGGGGCAATCCCTATTTCTCCTTGATCAGGCCGGCCGCCGTCTACTCCCCAGCGAAACATCTTCATGCTGTCGGTGAGCTCCTGCTCCTTGACCATGTGCATCGACGCCCGGTCGCGTGCGCTGCCCAGGTGGGTTAGCCCGGTGCCGGAAACCAGGCAGCGGGCAATCTCCAGCGGGTGATCGATGGGCGGGAGCAGCTTCCACTCGGAGCTGCCTGCATAGATCGGGTCATAGTCAAGCGACTCATCGGTGAGATGGTCGGCCGCAACCCTGGTCAGTTTGCCGCCGTTGGCGATGGCTGCCTGAGCCAGCGCATACATGGAATCGTAACCATGCAAGAGGCGCAGTTTCGGCTCTTCCACGATGGCGACGCGACGCACGTCGCCTGCTTTCAATTGCACAAATCGCATGGATCCTCAGCTTAGAAATTTCATCCGTTCCGCTTCGGCCGGTATCGGACAGAATTCATACCGGCCCGCCAGCCGGTGGCGGTTACGCGCAAACAATCGATAGGCCGCATCGCGAAGAAACGCTGGCACGGCGCGAAGCAAGTATCCTAATAAGCGCCAACGACGGCCGCCCAGGAGCAACAGGATATTCACCGTTACATCGGATTGCGTCAATAGTCGCTGGTGGTCCGTGCCGGCATCGAGCACCAGGTACACGCTATTACTCTTCAGCATCGCTTCGCGGTCAACGCCATGCCGGCTGAGAATTGCCGCGGCCAAGGCAGACTGCTGAGGCGCAAAGCGAAAGCGATCGGCATGATCGCGCCGGATCACCCATTGCACCGAGGCGTTGCACAAGCCGCACTGCCCGTCGAAGAGCATCAACGCGCGATCCCCCACTTGCTCGCTCAGTTCGATCTCGCTTGCTTGGCGCATATTTGCTCTGCAGCCATAGTACCTTTTCCAGGGCGGGGCCAGCCTGATTTGGACGGGTCTGAGTCCAAAACATAATTTCCAACAGTTTTTCAGAGTTTTCTTATAGCTATCCGGCTCAGGCACCTTCTCCCTCATGCGCTCTGTGCCGGCCCTGCCATTTCCCGTAGGGGCAGCGGTGTTCGCGGGCGGGATCACGTACCTCAACTTGCGGGGCATTCGCTCGACCGTTCGGACCCAAGGCTCCGGCAGGAACTCACGTTACCAGATCCCGTTCACACATTCGGCTATATACGATACGGCATGCCCCCAAAATCATTGCCTCTAGAGGCTGCCCGGGACGGCAGCTCCAATGCAACGGTCACAGCAGGTTGGTGTGGCGCTCCCGCATCTGTCGAGGCGTCTGGCTTGTCTTCTCACGCAAGAGAATTGAGATCAAGTCGAAAAAAATCAGTTGGGCTGCTTCATACAGGCTTCCCATCGGAAGAAGACTCGTGCGTTCCCCAAGATCATTCGCCATGGTCTGGGCGGGCAAGTCTATTGCCACGTCGGCTATTCGAGCCGCCGCGCCGCTTGGTTGCGCAGTGACGACCAATGTGCGTGCTCCCGCATCTCGCGCCGCCTCCAATAACGCCATCACTGTCGAAAACGAGCCCGGCCCTGCACTGGTAAGCAAGAGATCGCCTGGGCCGAGAGGAGGCACGGTCATATCGCCGACGGCGTGGGAATCCAGCCCGAGGTGCATGAGACGCATGCAGAATGCTTTCATCATTAAGCCTTCCCGCCCCACCCCGTAACATGCGATATGACGCGCCTTCAGGATCTCCGCGCACATGAGGTCCACCGCGGCGATTCGCACTTGAGGAAAGACTGAGGCGACCTCAGAAATCGCCTGTTGAGCCATCTGGTGAAACATGCGACAGTCATTCTCCATGGCTTCTCCTGCCTCCGCGACCAGGTGGTCACGCGCTGTGGCCATTGATTGGAACCGAGAACAGTGGAGTGACCTGCCAGACTCCAAGCTTACAATCAAAACTCCAAGCGGAAGGTTGCCTGCCCCTGACGATTGCTGATTTGTGAGCTCAGGTTAGTAATCTGCCCAAATGTCGAATCGAGGGAATTTGCATCAGGGCCTTGTAGTTGTGTCCGATTAAAAGCATTGAAGTAGTCAAGGCGTAAAGTGGCTCGTACACGCTCTCCAATAGGAAAGGTCTTTATGACATCGAAATTCTCTATCCTCAAAGGAGGAGTTCGCAAGCTCGCATAGGAACGCACCGCATTGCCCAGTTCCCAAGGCCCGGTGTTGACGAAGGCATTCGTCGGGAACTGTGCCGGCGGCGCCGCCGATTTCCCGTGAAGTAGTTCTTCGACAAACTATAGTTATACGTTTTTAGCTTGACCCCTGGGACTATATCCGGCCGATCGGTAAAATTGGCATAGAGCGGATTGTAGTTATTGTAAGCTCCAAAAGGAAATCCGCCCGCATAGGTCAAGATGCCACTGAACTGCCAACCTCCCACCAGCTGGTCCAGTATACCCTTCGAATTCAGATACTTCTTCCCAAAACCGAATGGGAGCGCATAGGTAGCAACAACGTTCGCAATGTACTTCTGGTCAGCGCAGACGGCGTAAATTCCGGTCGGCATGTCAAACGAATTGATGGGGTTGGGTTGAAAAAGTGTGGATCCGACCGACTCATTGGCAATGTTTCTTGAGAGAGTAAAATCGGCAAGGTAGCTTAAACCGTTAGAAAACCGCTTCTCTCCCTGCACCTGCAGCCCGTTGTAGAACGCGGTCCCATCGGTTTCATAGGTGTTGTATATGTCGGAGTATTGAGGGAAGGGAAGCAACGTCTGTATTACAGTGCCTGTGCCACCAAACTGTTGCGACCCAGCCAGGGTACGGAATCTGTGATGCCGGCCGCAACGGCGTCCGGAGAAGTGGCAAGTTCACCTAAGAGGCTTCCATAGTGCAGGACGGACGGGTGAGGCTGTTCGGGCTGATGCAAAGAAGAAGGAACGTGTATCGCGCGGTTGCCGACATACGCCGCCGTTCACGAACATGTTCCAGGGAAGTTGCCTCTGAACGCCAATATTCCACGCTGAATCGTAGGGCGCCCTGCCAAAAGTCTTTGGGTTGAAGCCAAGAATGGTGTTTCCGTTCCCGATCGATGGGCTAAACGGAGTTGCCGCCGGCAGGGGCATCGGGTTTCGCATCCCAACTGCCGTAAGCCGGTGTACTGCTGCCGTTTGACTGGCGGCTGAATTCGCCGCCCAATAGGGAGGCAAAGTAAAATGCAGTCTGCTGTGGTCCCATATTCATAAGCGCCGCCGTCGAGATAGGTCATGAAGAAACCCGCCTGGATAACGGTTTTGGAATTCAGCTTGTAGGAGACGCCCACCCTGGGTTGAAGGTTCTTCCAGTGGATGTCCGCGCGGGTGATTCCGGCGCATCCGGTGCAGTTGCCATATTTGCTGGCGCCGCCCGGCAGGTTGCCTGCGGCGGGATCGAGCACGGTAGGATTCTGGAAATTTATGTAGACGATGTTGTTGTTATTCTCCGTAAATGGGACCATGATGTCCCAGCGAAGGCCAATATTTGCAGTCAAACGCTGGTTGACCTTCATATCGTCTTGAATATAGAAACGCGAATTCTTTGTTGCGCATACGGGTTACATTGGAACTAAGACGCACACCCGCATCCACCTCGCCGAGTAGGAAGCTTGCGAATGAGCTGCCGTAGACTGCCGAAATTGGGATCATTGGTGTCCGGGGTGGAGGTAGTCCGTTGACTGAAAAGTGAACGTACCCCCGCAGAACTGGCACGCAAGAAGATCCTGATAAGTACGCCTGAACTGTCCTCCAATATTGAAGTTGTGGCGCCCTTTGTTCCATAGCCAATTGTTGGCGATCACAATACCCAACTGGCGATTGTTTACCTGTGCAAATCCACCGAATTGGCCGGCCACATTGGTGAAACCATTGCTCGCACCAAACGGTGTTGGCGCATTTTGCCCATCGAAAGCAATGTAAGGAAAGTTGGTGCCGCTCACAAGTCCCGGAAAGTTGACGCCACTTTTGGCATTATCTCACCGCTGATTTCACCAATCCAATCCGCACCCGCCGTCATCACCAGGTTTGATCTCAGGGTGTTCACATAATTCAGCACAAATCCCGAACCGAGCTCGGTATCGTTGATTCTACTTTGCAGCTCGTTGGTGGAGGGCACGATGGGAGCAAAGGTAAAAAATGGAGAGGTGAGTGAATCCCGCCATTGGCTAAAGTGAATACTCTGAGACGAGCTCAGATTATGGTCGAGGGTGTAGCCCCACAGGTACTGGCTAATTGCCACCGAAGGAACAGCCGGGGACTTATTACTCTGCAGGCCAGAAACCAGACCGGCGCGGTCCGGATTTGGAATGAACTGCAAAATGGATTGGGCAAGAGGACTGATGCGTGATTGGGGAATGATATTGCCAGGAAACGGCTGTCCGGTCATGGGATCGTAGATCGGGATCTGCGTGCCGGTGGAATCTACAAATCCGCTAAAATCGCCGTTCTTCATGGCCTGGGTGGGCACAGTTCCAATGGCCTTCTGCGCCTGGTTCTGGTTGAACCAGTCGGAGCTAAAAAGGAAGAATGTGCGATTCTTTCCATGATAAAGTTTGGGTATAATGACCGGGCCACTCACCGTAAATCCGTAGTCGTTCTGCTGGTCGACAGGTGGAGCAGGAGATCCGTCGGGCCGGAAATATGTCGGGAAGAATCCGTCGGAGTCGAACAGTTGATTGCGCAGAATGTAGAAGCCATCTCCATGAAGCTGATTGGTGCCGGATGCCATGTTGTAGGTGACGGCGCCTTGCCCCAGCCCATATCCTGCATCGAACGTGGAACTTTGACACGGAACTCGTTTACCATTTCATACGGCGGATTGATATGGGTTTGAATTCCCGGAATACTGCACGAATGCCACCGGAACGCCATTGAATTGAACTTCATTTTCGAAAGTGAGACCGCCATTGATGTTGTGGCTGGTGGCGTTCCCCTGCACGCCCGGCGCAAGATACATAAACGAGTCGAGCTGCCGCGCCAGACTATTGATCTCAATAGGCGCCGTCTTGACCAACTCGGGCTCGAGGGTGGTGCCTAGAGCGGGAGAAGCGGTATTCAACGAGATTGCACTTGCGGTGACGCTTACAGTCGCGTCGCGGGCGCCGGGCACCATCTGCAAAACAACAGTAGAAGTCGTGGCGACTTCGACCGTCACATTATTCTGGACGGATCTTTTAAATCCAGTTGCTTCCGCTGCAACGGTATAGAGTCCGGGTTTCAATCCGATGACCGTAAAGGTGCCTACCGAAGAGGTTGTGGCTTGCGATACGACATTAGTAGTGTTGTTGGTGATCGTGACCGCAACATTAGGCATAACAGCGCCGGTACTATCCATGACCGTACCGCTGATCGCAGTTACCGCCTGGGCGCACAGCCGACCGCTCGGGAATAGGGCCGCAATGGAAAATGCCAGAACTGGCAGAAACGCCGAACCACACCAGTTAAGGACGCTTCTATGGAAATAACTTGAGCCTTGAGTCATATTCCCTCCGCCAGAAAGTTCCAGATCCGGGGTCATGAGCCGCAATGAACGGTTATTTCTCCAGGGCCAGCACCCAACCATTGTCTCCAACGTGATTGTTTTCAGGTCATGAGGCGACTCATCATCGCTTTCAGGAAAGGCCTCCCGGTCCAGGCGCAGGTTCATGCTGGTCCCTAACCTAAGTCAAATGCAAACCCGGGTTATAGGAAGTTTCATACTCGCCTTTGTTGCAAGGCTACGATTGCGTTCTGGGCAGCGCGTGGAATCGTGGGGCAGGGGTTGAAGTGCATCGAGCGCAGAGAACAACACAAGCCTGCGTCACCGCTCAATCGATGGCGCGGCGCTCGGCAAGCCTCACATGACGTATAACGAGATCGACCGCTAACGATGCGGAAGGGATTTTTGAAGCTTCCCGTCTTCCCGAGTTGTGCTACCGGGACCTCAGGGTGAACGATAGCTGGGGCCCGCAAGATCAGACACCTCCGAACGTGTGCCGGCGGCAGTCCTAAGCCGGCTATGATGACGGCGGCGGTATACCGCCGGAGTTATTCCGGTCACCTGGTGAAAAACCGCGCCGAAATAGCTTTGGTCGCAAAAGCCCATTTCCTGTGCAATGTCAGAGACAGGCCGATTTGTGCCGGTCAGGAGCAGCTGCGCGCGCTCCACGCGGCAGTGATTGAGATAACTCCTGAACGACCGGCCAGTCACTTGCCTGAAGAAATACATGAAATCAGATTCGCTCAATCCACACAGTCGCGCCGCGTCCGACACTTGGATCGCTTCTCCGACATGCTTACGGAGAAATTCAAAGAAAGCGTGAAGACAAGTCAGAGCGTGCTGCTGGCGGCGAAAAACTTCAACCGTCCCGGCGTATGAGGAATACTGGTTTACTAATAGCATCAGGATCATCTTGAGATACGTTTTGATAGCCAGACGCCCGCGCATGGAAGATCCCGGGAGTTCAGCGCGAATCCTTTGCATGAGATCAAACACCTCTCTGGGCACTCCCGTGTTCGCCGGCAAAATATGCGGAAAATCGGAGTCCTGCTCAAGAAATGGCGTCAGGTATTCAACGCTGTTCGGGCTTCCATCACTGCGGATCAGATCGGGGTCGAAGTAAAGGGTGCCAATGGTCGCCCTCGAGTCCGGCGGGTGATTCGATGGAATGATAGAGGGTGCTGCCGACGATAGCCATATCGCCTACGTTCATCGGTAAGAGACGGTCCTGGACCAGGAAGGTGGCTACGCCGCTGCACAAAAGAAAGATCTCAAAATAGTCGTGACGGTTTTTGCGCACGGTATTCTGGCCGTCGCTGGTGAGAAAGCGCAGGTCAACTGGCAGTACAGAGTCAAAAGGCCAGACGTGAATACCTTCCGCATTGATCTGTGGCTGAATCAGGGAGTATTGATCATTCGCCGGCCATCCGAAGACGTGATCAACCGGCTCTGTCATTCCCTTTCGAATCGTGGCGTCGGAGCCACTGCTGGATTGTCGCCCTACCATTCGGCCGGCAGTCCTTTCTGCCTTCGATCCGAGGAACAGGTATGCGAAGCCGAGGCCCACGCCGACTCCGCGACACTGTGGCGAAATTAAGAGAATGGTATATCACAGATCAAATGATTTGCCTATGGTGCGCCTTCGAACGTTGGCGGCCAACTCGCGGCACGTGGCCGATTGCCAGTAAACCCAGCTTGTTTTTCGCTCCCGGTGGAGAAATTCACCGGTGGCTGCGCTAGTCTAAACATGATTTTCAACAGTTTTTGAGGGTTTTCTTATAGCCATGCGGCTCCGGTTACCAGCACTCTTGAGCAAAGTATTCGACTTAGGGGTCGACGGTCCGGCGTCGTGGGGCCGGCTTGCATCCCGCCGCACTGCGGCCATCTGATGCCTGTTCTGACCGGCGAACTCGATAGCAGCGGCGTCCCGCGGTTGAGACGCGTTCTAACCGTTTGGGATTTGGCTTTTTACGGAGTCGTGGCGGTTACGCCGAGCGCACCCGCGACCGTTTTTGGGCTGGCCCAAGTTAAGTCTCATGGGCATGCCGTGGACACGCTATTGGTGGCGATGGTGGCCATGGTACTCACCGCCATCAGCTACGGCAGGATGGCCGCTCTTTATCCCTCGGCCGGTTCGGCCTACACTTACGTGGGCCGCGGCCTGCATCCGTATTTGGGCTTCGTAGCAGGCTGGGCGATGTTACTCGACTACGTAGTCAGCCCGTTGTTTTGTGTGATGTTCGGCACCTTCTCCCTCATGCGCTCTGTGCCGGCCCTGCCATTTCCTCTAGGGGCAGCGGTGTTCGCGGGCGGGATCACCTACCTCAACTTGCGTGGCATTCGCTCGACCGTCCGCACCAACCAGATATTGATTGGGTTCATGTTCGTCGTGCTGCTGAGCCTATGTGGTTCTCGCGATTCGCTTCCTGGTCGTGCATCAGGGAGTCGGCGGGTTGTTCTCGATCACGCCGTTTTACAACGCCGCTACTTTCAATGTGCGGGATATTGCGAGCGCCACCTCGTTTGCCGCCCTGGCCTACCTCGGCTTCGACGCGGTCACCACGCTGGCGGAAGACGTAAAGAATCCTCGCCGCAACGTGATGCTGGCTGCGGTTGGGGTTTGCGTTTTCGTGGGGCTATTTGGCGGACTCCTTGTCTATCTGGCGCAGCTGGTCTGGCCGGATTACAGCACCTTTTCGAACATGGAGACGGCATTCATCGAGGTCACAGGGCGGGTCGGTGGAATTGTGTTGTTTCGCGCCATGGCGATCCTGCTGTTGGTGGCCATGATCGGCGCCGGGCTGACCACCCAGGTCGGGGCAGCGCGACTGTCTGTTCGGCATGGGCCGGGATAATTTGATCCCGCGCCGGTTTTTCGCTCATCTGCACCCCGTGCGCAACACACCAAACTTGGACATCTGGCTCATCGGGCTACTCGCGTATGGAGGCGCTCTGGTGATGAGTTACGAGGTTACTGCCGAGATCCTTAACTTCGGCGCCTTCCTGGGATTTATGGGCGTGAATCTTGCGGTCATCTGGCAGTTCTGCGTGCGGCGCGCTGAAGGCTATCGCCCGAAGTTCTTTGCCGATGTGCTGCTGCCGGCCGGTGGATTCCTTTTCTGCACCGCAATCTGGTGGGGGCTGGCAGCGCCGGCCAAGATCGCTGGGGGTATCTGGTTCGTCGTTGGCCTGGTCGTTCTGGGAGTCCGCACCCGGGGCTTCCGGCAGGAACTCACGTTACCAGATCCCGCCACTATACGAGTGAACGGGGAGAGCGCAAAGCAGGCAGGATCCCCGTGGACATTGTGACCACCGGGGGAAGGTCCCCCGATGGTGTGCCATTCCCAAAGGGTCGATCGTAGCCTTGCAACAAAAACTGCGGTGAGGTTTCCTATACGGCCCGAGCTGGGGTCTCCTAGATTTAGGGGGGCCAGAGCCATAGAGGCATAGTCAAGTACGCGCCGCCTCGGAGGGTGTGAGACAGATCAAATTCCATATTTCTATAACTCGGAGAAGAGCATGATAACTCCTGGAAGCAACACATAGGTATTTCCCCATGAGCTTCAAACCGGTGGCATTGCGACGGGAACCTCCTGGCGGTGGCTCTGGCTGCCGCTTTCGCCGCCTCTGGCTGCTCGAACACTCCCAAGGAGCCCCCGCCGCCCCGGCGGTTCCGGCTGCGGCTCCGGTTGCTCCCCCTGTCAATACCTACACCACCAAGTTCCCTCTCAAAGAAGACCCCATCTCCGAGGGCGGCCGTTGGATGGATGCCAAAACAGTCGGGCTCGATTGGGGCAATATCTCCACAACTCCGGGTCTTGCAATCGGCCACGCCGGGCCGAAGCGTTTTGCCGATGCGACAGCCCTGTTGACGGGAACCTGGGGGCCTACTCAGACGGCAGAGGCAGTCGTCTCTTCTAAAAAAGTATTCCGTTATCCAGAAGTGTCTTTGCGTCTACGATCTGATTTGTCGCCGCATAACTGTTCCGGCTATGAAATCTCGAATTCACTCAAGAGTGATGAAACGGCCTACCTCATCATCGTCAGGTGGAATGGCCCCCTGGCGGACTTCACCTATCTGCGCAACTTCATGGCAAACAATATGGAGTTACGACCGGTGACGTCGTTAAGGCGACTATCGTCGGAAACGTTATCACGGCCTACAAGAACGGCGTCCAGTTAGGCCAGGTTACAGACAACACCTACCTTACCGGGAACCCGGGTATAGGGTTTAACGAAGGCAAAAACGGCGACTATGGAATCACCAGCTTCACAGCTACGGACGCTCCGATCAGTACCCCTCCCAAGACGGGGCAGGGCGGCCAGTGAAGAGTGGTTTAGCACGTTCGCAAATCATCTGGAGCTGCTGCAGCCGGAGCCCGAATTGTTTTCAGATATCCTAACCACATTAAAAGTACTCGCGTCCTCTTGGAGCGGACGCTGGGTCAGTGAGCGAGGGTCCAGCGAAGATTTTTTCCACCCGCGAAAACGTTGTTGGAATCATAGCCAACCCGGCATCGGGCCGTGATATCCGGCGCCTGGTCGCGCAAGGGGGAGTCTTCACCATCGCAGAGAAGTGCAGCATCATTATCCGGCTCATCCGTGCCCTCGGGGTGACTGGAGTTGGCGTCATTCTGATGATTCCGGATCGAGGTGGCATCGCCGAACGAGTTCGACGTGCGCTCGCAACCCGCAGTCCAGATGACCAAGGGCCGAAAGTTGTGTTTCTTGACATGCCGGTTGAGGATGGCCCCGCGGACACGGTACGGGGCGCAGCACAAATGGTGGCGGCCGGGGCGAGGGCAATTGTGGTGCTTGGCGGTGATGGGACGCAGCGGTTAGTGGCTGGCGCCTGCGGAGAGGTTCCCATCATGCCGCTCTCCACCGGCACCAACAATGTTTTTCCGGAATCGCGCGAGGCGACCATCGCCGGGCTAGCCACGGGCCTGGTGGCCGCGGGTAAGATCCCCGCAGCAGAGGCGACCGTGCGCAACAAGATTCTTCGCCTGGAGATGGACGGCGTTCCCAACGACTTAGCGGTGGTGGACATTTCGGTGGCTGCACAACCGTTGGGTGGGATCGAAGGCGCTATGGCGCCCGGAAGCCCTGGACCAGATCTTTGTCACCTTTGCCGAACCCGATGCGATTGGACTATCATCCGTGGCTGGCCTCATCCGGCCTGTCTCCCGGCGTGCACCTCATGGTCTGCGCATCGATCTGGCGCCACCAGATCGGGCGAAAGTCACATTGATGTGCCCCATTGCACCCGGGTTGATCTTGCCTGTCGGCATTGAGAATGTTCAGGAGATACACGCGGGAGAAATGCAGCATCTGCGGCTCGCGCAAGGCACGATCGCGCTTGACGGAGAACGGGAATTTGAATATAGTTCCGGCCGGCGTCCGACTGTCCGGTTGGATGGTCAGGGGCCTTACACCATTGACATCGACAAAGTGATGCACACGAGCCGCCCAGGAGAGACTGCTCGCGATCGGCTAGTGGGCCAGGATAGGGGGCAACTTATGGATCTTACGCGGGCCAATTTACTAGAGGCTTACCGGGTCATGACTTTGATCCGTGCGTTCGAGGAACGTCTTCACGTGGAATTCGCCACCGGCGAGATTCCCGGCTTCGTTCACCTTTATGCGGGCGAAGAAGCCATCGCCGCCGGCTTCTGCCTGCTGCTCGACGAGCGGGACAAAATTACCAGCACCCACCGCGGACATGGGCACTGCCTGGCGAAAGGCTGCGATGTTTACGGAATGATGGCGGAGATTTATGGCCGGAAGAACGGCCTCTGTGCCGGCAAGGGTGGGTCGATGCACATCGCAGACCTGAGCAAGGGCATGCTGGGGGCGAATGGAATCGTGGGTGGGGGCCCTCCTCTCGCCTGTGGGGCAGCCTTGGCGGCCAAGAGGTTTGGCACCGGTGGCGTGGCGGTTAGTTTTGTTGGTGACGGCGGCGCCAATCAGGGTACGTTCCTGGAAAGCCTCAACCTGGCATCCATTTGGAGGCTTCCCTGCATTTTTGTGGTGGAGAACAACGGATATGCTGAGGCTACCTCAGTTAAGTATGCGGGCGCCTGCCACGATTTTGCCGATCGGGCCAATGGCTTCGGAATGCCCGGCGTGACGGTCGACGGGCACGACTTCTTCGCGGTTTACGAAACAGCAAGCGAAGCGATCCAGCGGGCTCGCAAGGGTGGCGGACCGTCGCTGATCGAATGCAAAGTCAATCGCTACTACGGTCATTACGAAGGCGACACGCAATCCTATCGGGCTCCGAACGAGGTGGAGAAAATTCGCGAATCCAGGGACTGCATTCGTCACTTCGCTTCCAAAGCGACCTCGGCAGGACTGGTGAGTCAAGCTGAACTTGAGAACCATCGACCGGGAGGTGGCCGGGTTGGTTGAGGACTCCGTCCACAAAGCCAAGTCCGCGCCGAAGCCGCCCCTGGCCGATCTGCTGACCGATGTTTACATCTCGTATTAGGACCGAAGGGCGCAACCATGGACAGGAAAATTACCTTCAAGCAGGCGATCAACGAGGCGCTGTCCCAGGAGATGGCGCGGGACAAGACCGTCATCCTCATGGGTGAGGATGTTGCCGGCGGAAGCGGAACCAGCGGCGAAATGGACGCGTGGGGCGGCGTCCTTGGGGTCACGAAGGGCCTGTGGGAATTGTATGGCGACCGGGTCATGGACACCCCCATCACGGAATCCGCTTTTGTTGGGGCCGCCATCGGCGCCGCGACCGCCGGATTGCGTCCCGTGGTGGAATTGATGTTTGTCGATTTCATGGGCGTCTGTTTCGATCAGATCTATAACCAGGCCGCCAAATTTCGTTACATGTTTGGCGGCAAGGCGGTTACGCCGATTGTGATTCGCACCATGATGGGCGCGGGCTTCCGCGCCGCCGCCCAGCATTCGCAGGCGCTTTACCCCATCTTCACTCACATCCCCGGGCTGAAATGTGTTGTTCCGTCCACGCCCTATGATGCCAAGGGGTTGTTGATCCAGGCGATCCGTGACGATGACCCGGTCATTTTCTTTGAGCATAAGATGCTGTACTCGCTCCAGGGGCTAGTGCCTGAGGAACCGTATGCGATTCCTTTTTGTGAGGCCAATTATGTTCGCGAAGGCAACGATGTCACGATCGTGACCCTCGGGCGCATGGTTCACGTGGCTGCAGAGGCTGCGAGTCTTTCCGCGAAGCAGGGAATTGAGTGCGAAATCATCGACCTGCGGACAACCTCGCCGATGGATGAGGACAGCATACTCGAGAGTGTGGAGAAGACGGGCAGGCTGGTTGTTTTGGATGAAGCGTCGCCTCGTTGCAACATTGCCACCGACGTTTCTGCCCTCGCCGCCCAGAAGGCCTTTGGGTCGTTGAAGGCGCCGATTCGGATGGTGACTCCTCCGCATACGCCCGTACCCTTCAGCGACGTGCTGGAGGATGAGTATCTCCCAAATCCCGCAAAGGTTGCTGCCGCTGTTTCAGATGTCATGAGGTACAAGGCATGAGTGATGCTGACATACACCTCTTGACCATGCCCAAATGGGGCCTTGCCATGACCAAAGGTCAGGTGGTCGGGTGGCTGATCGAGGAAGGCGCGGAAGTCCGGCCTGGGCTGGAGCTGGTGGAGATAGAAACTGAGAAGGTCCTCAGCGCGATCGAGGCCGCGACCTCGGGCGTGCTCCGCCGAAAAGTGGCGCGGCAGGGGGATGTCGTCCACGTAGGCGGCCTGCTGGGCGTGATTGCGGACCCCTCCGCTTCCGACTCGCAAATCGACCATGATGTTGAAGATTTTCAGGCCCACTACATTCCCCGAAGAAGCCGACGAAGAAGTGGCGGGTCCCGATTCTTCAGACTGCGGATGTTCATGGATCCCGCATCAATTACCTCCGGCGTGGCGAAGGAGCCGAATCTGCAATTCTGCTTCATGGTTTCGGCGGAGATCTCAATTCCTGGATGTTCAACCACGAGGGCCTGGCCTCAGGTCATTCTGTTTATGCTTTGGATTTGCCTGGGCATGGGAGTTCGTCGAAACAAGTGGAAGATGGAACCCTGATGGGTTTGGCAAAGGTGCTGGAAGGTTTTATGGACGCAATCGGGGTGAGCAAGGCTCACCTGGTTGGCCATTCGATGGGCGGTGCGGTTGCAGCCACGTTCGCCATGAACCATCCGGAACGTTGTTTGTCCCTCACCTTGATTGCGAGCGCCGGCCTGGGTCCCGAGATCGACGGCGAATATATCCGAGGTTTCGTTTCTGCCACACGTCGCAATGAACTCAAGCCTCAATTAGAGAAGTTATTTGCAGACTCGAGATTGATAACCCGGCAGCTGGTGGACGATACCCTGAAGTACAAACGCCTTGACGGCGTGGAGGCGGCGTTGCGTACGATTGCAACTCAATTCTGTCCCTCGGATCGACAGTCAGTGATTTTGCGCGAACAGATTATCGAATTGAAGATGCCCGTCCTGGTCCTCTGGGGATCGGAAGACCGCATCATACCTGTATCCCAGGCGATGAATATGCCCCAGCATGTTCGGGCGGAACTCTTGCCGGGCTACGGTCATATGGTGCACATGGAGGCCGCGTCGAAGGTTAACTCGGCCATTCTGTCGTTCTGGCAATCGCGGCCATCATGAGCCATCAGTGGAGATGTTTTTCGAAAGTGCCCATGGGCCTTCGGCCCATCCAACGGTAGTGCGTCACACAGATGCGCGTTGATGCCGCGATGAACAAGTCTTGCCACGAAGCTGGGTGCCCCATATCTCGCACGTTTTTCGCGAGATGTGGGGGGCGACCGTTGGTCGCCCCTTTACCACCCGGACGGATTCCAGTCGCAGTGCAGTAGAACCCCACATCTCGCGAAAAACGAGCGAGATATGGGGCACCCAGGGTTCGTAGTAGGGCCAGGTTCTTAACGCCCTTGCGCGACATACGACGATATGAGTGACGCACTACGCTAGCCATTAAGCGGACCTCTGTGGAGAAGCTTTTCGACAGTGCCTGACTTTTATCCACCCGATTTCACAAGAACGTAGGGGGCAGCTCATGATTCCGCGGCGCTTGCAAAACTCTTGCCGGGCGCGGCGCTGCGTAGATCATGCCCGAGGGTGGGGGCGCATAGACTATGGCCGGGCGCGGCGCACAGTTGTCTGTGCATGCCCAAACCAACGCCATCACCCAACCAAGGAAGGTCCACCCCAGGAATAGGTTCAGCACTAAGATAGCGCCGCTGTTACGATGCCCACGATTGGTCGCGACTATTGACGGGAGAAAGTACAGGCCAATTCCCAGAACGGCCAGCATCAGCAAGAATGCCATTTGCGTTCCCTCGAACCAGATAACTCATATGATAACGCGGTTTCCCTTGGAGTGGCCATCACGCAGACTCCGCGTTCTCCCCCTTTGCTCCAGCTCGAAAAAACGCCGACGCTTCGGGACGGAAGAGCGCATAGGCGAACAGCACAAAGAACAAAGCGTGCACAACCACCTGCTGCCATGAATGGAAGACGCTGAGAATCACGTGGAAACCGATCCAAACCATGGCAAGCCAACGTCCCCAGTTGCTGCCCCGGAACATGGCGACACTACAGAGAATGGCGATGAGACTGACGAGGGAAATCCAGAGGATGTCAAATGGAAACGGTTGCTGTGGCTTGAGCTGAGCCAGGTGAAAAGCGAGGCCGATAACCCCCGTTGCCGCGTATACGCAACTCACAATCGTGACAGGGAGCGGGCGTTTGTTGTTAACCGGTAATCCAGGCAAAGAGACCCTCCTCAGACCCACGCTCTATTCGAGGATCTTACCGATCAGCCACATGTGCCCGAAGGGATCCACCACGCTCCCTTGCAGCATTCGCCGGATAGGGCGCGGGCCAGCCGTACAATAACTGTGCTCGATCACCGGACTTCTTTCCCCAGCTCCCGCTGCCACCGCCAGTCGTTGCACGGCCACAGGGTCGTCGACGAAGAGTTCGATCCGGATAGTCGTGAACCCCGCGACACCCGGGCTCCGCGTGCCGTAAGGTGGCGCTTCTTTGGCAAGGAAGAATTTGGCTCCGTGCACCGAGAGGCCGGCAACCAGGTCTGCGCCTTCTCCCAGTTGCCAAAGGACCGTTGCGGCAAAAGCAGCTTGATAAAACTGGATGGTGGCGCTGCCATCCCTCACAGCCTACATGGGAGAAATTTTGGCGTCACGGCTGCTGCTTGGCTACCGTCGCGCCCCACTGCTCAGGGCTCAGGTCGCGGGCATGCCGGGAAAAGAGCCAATGATGCCCATCAAGGTCCTCGGCGGCATACTGTAGTTCGCCGTAGACAGTTTCGTGCAGGTCTTCCAGTAGCATGACCCCGGCAGATTTCGCCTGTTGGAAATGCGCATCGATCTCTTCCACAAAGACAGTGAGGCTCTGCGTCCCGTAGCCAAGTTGTTTCGGGGTTGCGCTTCCGGGCTTAGCCTTTTTCAGCATGATCCAGGCATTGCCCAAACTCATTTGCGCGCCGCTGACCGGCTCGCCATAGCGGTAGTGCTCCCTGAAACCAAAGGCTGTTCTAAGCCAGGCGATGGCTTCTTCTATGTCCCGATACATCAGGTGAGGAAGCAAAACGTCGGCCGGTACGGAGCGATTGGAAATCACAGATCTTTTCTCCCGGATACAACGATCTACGATAGAGAACTCGCTGCTCGCTTGTATTGTAAAAAAAGGTCAATGGGTGGGAATCGGGATGTGGTTATTCCGCTTGGGTGAGTGGGGCTTGTAGGCGGAAGGGGTGATGTCGGCTAATTCGCGAAACTCATGGACGAGGTGCGCTTGATCGGCATAGCCGTGTTTCGCCGCCAGTCCACACCAGTCAGTTTCAAGTCCGGCGCGCAGCGAGCGCAAAACCCTCTGTAGCCTGCGGACACGGGCAAAGCGCTTGGGTGTAATGCCCACTTGACTGGCAAAACGGCGCACCAAGGTCTTGGGCAGCAGACCGAGCCGGCACGCCACTTCCGCAACCGGCACTCCCTTCTGGAGCGCAGTGACGCGTAGGCAATTGCCGGATCGTGGTTGGGCTTAAGATGCTGCGGGAGTGCTTCTTCAAAAACGGAAAACTTGGCTTGGGCGTGGGCGCCTCCAGCAGCCTTTCTCGCAACAGACTTCCGTCGGCGTTCCAGAGTGTGGGGCAAATGGACCACCTGATCGCACGCTTCGGTCATGGGTAGGGAAAAGAACTGTCCGGCTCCGCCGGGGCGAAACTCTACTGCCGCCAGCCAGTGCTGTTGCTTGGTGTCAATCACCACCGCCTGTGCATGCGGGCCAGCCAGCACCGCGCCACCTTGCCGGTTGACGCGTTCGCACCGCGTACCTTCATAAACTCTGAACTCGTCTTGAGCAAGGTTCACCATCAGGTGCGCTTGACCGTTGGGCACGATGTGCTCCAGGCCGAAAGGAAATCCGTCTCGTGATAATGAAGTGATTTTACGAACGGCCTAGAAGCGGATCGGGGCCGCGCAAGTGTATACGGGGCCAGCTTAGCACGAAGTTGCATGGATAACAGGCTTGGCTGCATAGTGGTTCCCGCTGCCAAGTCCTGCCGGAGGCAGCCAGAAAGGAAATCCGGGAATGATAATCCCCAGCAATGTGACGGCCACGTTGGCGACGATTCTATTAACCCTGGGCAGTCTGGCCGTGGCCGATAGTGATAACAATTTGCTTAAGCAGTCCGGCGTGTACAACACATCGAGCACCGGCAAGACACCGGGTTTCGTCGTAGATCCCGCCTGGCCGCAGCCGTTGCCAAACAACTGGCGTCTGGGCCAGATAGGCGGCCTCTATGTCGACCAGCATGACCATATCTGGGTCTACAACCGGCCGCGCACCATGACCAATGAAGAGGCCGGCCTGGAAGGGCCGGTGCCCGGGCGCCGTCGATGCAGAAGGGTCAGCCAGTCAACGGACTGGGCCAGGTCCGCGTCTATGGCTCGATCGCAGATTGCTGCAAAGCCGCTCCTTCCGTTCTGGAGTTTGATGCCGACGGAAAGCTGCTGCGCGCCTGGGGAGGCCCGGCCGACCCCGGTTTTATCGGTGGCAAGTGCAAGCCGGAAGCAGGGTGCCTCTGGCCCACCAGTGAGCACGGTATTTATATCGACCAGAACGACAACGTCTGGCTTTCGGGAAATTCCGCGGCAGCGGACCAGGGAGGATCGCCTTGGGCGACCAACAAGCAAGGCGGCGACGGCTTCGTACTGAAGTTCGACATGGACGGCAATTTCAAGATGAGAATCGGGGGAACTCCCACGGGGCCGGACAGCAACGATACGCATGGCGGTGTGAATGGCACGCCGCTGCTCTATCAGGCGGCGGACATGGTCGTCGATCCTGCAACCAACCGCCTGTATATTGCCGACGGTTATGGAAACCGCCGCGTCCTGATCGTGGACGCCGAAACCGGCAAATACATCGGCCATTTCGGCGCTTATGGAAACAATCCCGTTGACGACGCAGGCGCCAGGGCCGCCGGCTCGTGGATCGAGGACTCCACCAAAGGCAACAAAAAGCCCGCATTCTTCCGCAACCCCGTGCACTGCGTGAAGATCGCCAATGACGGCAAGATGTACGTCTGCGACCGGGGAAACGATCGCATTCAAGTGTTTGACACCCACGATCCCGCGCTTGGCAAGCCCTGCAGCAATCCGGATGGCTCGGCCGGCAAATGCGGTTTCGTCGCCGAGCAATTTGTCAGCGCGCACACCAACATCATCGGAACCGCCGTTTCCATGAGCTTCTCCACCGATCAGGCGCAGAGTTGCCTCTATGTCGGAGATAACGCCAACATGACCATCTATGTTCTGAACCGAAGCAATCTGCAGGAGCTGGGCCGGCTCGGGCGCAGTGGCCGGATGGCGGGAGAATTCCACTGGCTGCACCAGGTGAGCCTGGACAGCAAGGGCAACATCTATACCGGGGAAGTCGATACCGGCAAACGGATCCAGAAGTTTCTCCGCTATGGCGATAGCGGGTGCAGCGGAACCGGATCGCTCGATCGTGGGCGGACCGATGGCTGCGAAGTAGGCCGGGCAGACTATTTTTCGGGGAAGTGAAGCTTTTTCTCGATGGCCAGAAAGCGCGGGTTGCCGCGAAGGCTATCAAGGTCGGGATCCATCTGCAGGAAGACCATTCCGTTCGAACGGTCGGCATACGCCTTGTCCAACCAATCCAGCGCCTGGTTGCTCTCACCCAAGCGCGGCATAGACTACGGCAAAGTAATAAGGCGAGACATATTCCCGCTGCGCCTGCGCCGACAGGGAAGCGAGCAGCCTTTGCGCTTCGCCGCGATTGCCGGCACGGGCAAAAGCCCCCGCCAGCCCCGCAGTCATCAGCGGAGTTCCCGGCGACAAATCCGCAGCCTGGCGGAACTCTAGCAACGCAGAGGCAGAGTTACCCATGTATTCATAAGTCTGGCCAAGCATCAAATGCACCAGTCCATTCGAGGGGTCCATCTCCAACGTGTCGCGAAGCTGCTGCGCTGCTTTGCCGTACTGCCGCGCCAAGTAAAGCCGCCACCCTTCGCTGAAATTGATGTTGATCGATAGGGGATCGAGCTGCCGGGCCTTTTCAATTTCCTCCAGGCTGCTCTGCACCCGGCCCATCGCCATCAGATAGAGAGAATAGCGCTGATAAGCAGTGGGATAGTTGGGGTCAAGCTCAATGGCCCGGCGGAAGCCGGCCTCCGCAGCCGGCCAGTCCCATTCATAATTGAACTTCACCGTTGCCAAGGAAGTCTGCCCCTCGGCCAGTTGCGGATCGAGCGTGAGCGCCTTCTCCGCGGCCTCCCTGGCCGCATCGGCCGCTTTCGCCGTGGGCACGGAGCCATATATGGTTGCGCCCAGAATACTGTAGGAATCGGCAAGCCCGGCGTAGGCCAAAGCATATTGCCTGTCTTGCTCGATCGCCCGCTCAAAATACCCAACAGCGCGGGCCAAACTCTGGTTGGTCCGCTTGTTCCAGTAGTAACGGCCTTTCAGATAGTTCTCGTACGCCTCCGGATGGACGGTCGGTGTTGCCGCCAGCCGCTGCCGATCCACCGGTGTAAGGTTGATCCGGATTTCATTGACAATGGCCGACGATACCCGATTCTGCAAGGCAAGCACGTCGCCAATCTGGCTCTCGTAGGTATCCGCCCAAAGATGATGATCGCTGGATACCTGGACCAGCTCGGCGGTGATGCGTACGCGGTCGCTTACGCGAAGAACTGTCCCCTCCACCACGGCATCGACATTCAGCTCCCGCGCAATTTGCGAGAGTGGTTTGCGCGTGCCCTTATAGGCCATTGCCGTGGAGCGCGAGATCACCCGCAGGGAGCGAATCCTGGCCAGGTTGGCGATCAGCTCGTCGGTCATTCCGTCGGCAAAATAATCCTGATTCGGGTCGCCGGAGAGGTTCTCGAGCGGCAGCACGACCAGCGACGCCGGCGAACCCACAGGTTTGTGGCCGTTGCCGCGGGTCAACAGCAAACCCAGCAGCCCCACGGCACATAACGAAACCAGCCCCACCGCCAACAGCTTGCCCCGCCGGCCAGGGATGCTGACCAGGCGTTCAAACCGGTCTCGGATCCTCCCCGAGTACTGCAGATCGATGGCCGTGAATGCGGCCGGTACGTAACCTTCATCGGAAGTGGCTGCCGGCGCCGCTGCCTGATCCGCGGAAGCATTCGCTTCGGCAGGCTTACGCGCGTGGGCAGACACCGTGCGGACCGGAGCAATGAAGCGATAGCCGCGACGGTGCACAGTCTCTACGAATCGCGGATTGGTCGAGGAATCTCCCAGCGCCTCGCGCAGGCGCAGCACGGCGTTGTTCAGCCCGTGGTCGAAGTCGCCGAACGATTGCTCGTGCCACAAGCGAGCATGTAACTCGGCCCGGCTGACCACTTCTCCTGGCCGCTCCAACAGGATGAGCAGGACTTGAAAGGGCTGCTCTGCCAGCCGCAAACGGTGGCCATGCCGGCGCAGTTCGCCGGCACTTACGTCAGCCTCGAAAACCCCGAAGCGAATGACGGTTCCCGGAATAGAGCTGGCGACGGACATGGTCTCTTGAAATTTGGATGAGTATAGGCCTGCCAAATGGCACCGTCAAACCCGAGGAGATTCTACCGGAAGTGTTTGCAAAATATCACGATAGCTGGAGAGATTTGGCTCTCGATCGAGGACTGTCTTAGGACCGCGCGGGGATTGCCAAGGTTGTGGATCGCTCCACTATGATCGCGTTCGGCAAATGGAACGGATCCATTTGCGTTTCGAGGCTGCAATCAGAAAGAGCACTCCATTATGAAAACGAGAACGGACTTCAAGGCTACGATAGAGAGCAAAAATGCTGAATGGCGGCGGGGGCTCCTCTGCTTCCTTCTAGTACTTTCCACGGGCATCGTTACCGCCGGTACAGGACGCGCCCAAGTCTCCGGAGCAACTCTCTCCGGGCTCATCACGGATTCAACCGGAAAGGCAGTGCCGGCGGCATCGGTTTCCATCAGGAGCACGGGCACGGGAGAAATCCGTCCGCTCACCGCGGACGACCAGGGATACTACTCCGCCCCCAACCTGAATCCCGGAACATACGAAGTCACGGTGAAGGCCCCGGGGTTTGCGCCGGTTATTCAGAAGGATGTGGTGCTCAACGTCGGTGCTTCGGAAAGGCTGGATCTTTCCTTGAAAATCGGCGGCACGTCGGAGACTGTCGTCGTGAGCTCTGTGCCACCCGGCGTTCAGCTCAACTCCTCGCAGATCAGCTCGACGGTGGATTCCCGGACAGTGCGTGAGCTGCCGCTGAACGGTCGAGACTGGACTTCGCTGGCAACCCTCGAACCCGGGGTAGCGAATATCCCCAACCAGGCGACCACCGGCTTTAGTGCCAACAAAGGCAACCGCGGCTTCGGCAATCAGCTCAGCGATTCCGGCCATCGGCCTAATGAGAACGTCTATCGGGTCAACGGCATGGTGATCAACGACTACTCCAACGCCGCTCCTGGCGGCCCCACCGGTCTGAACCTGGGGGTCGACGCCATCCAGGAATTCTCCGTCATCACCACTGGATACACGGCCGAATATGGGCGCACTTCGGGGGCTGTCATCAACGCCATTACTCGCTCCGGAACCAACCAACTCCATGGCAATGGCTACTTCTTCGACCGCGACAGCATTTTCGACGCCCGGAATTACTTTGACGGGCCAACCATTGCGCCCTTCCGGCGCATTCAATTCGGCGGCTCCGCCGGCGGTCCCATCGTACCCGACCACTTGTTCGTCTTCGGCGACTACGAGGGGGTGCGCCAAAGCCAGTCGAGTTCCGGCACCATTCGCGTTCCCGACGCCGCTTCCCGTGCCGCTGCGGTGGCCGCGGTCCAGCCCTACCTGGCGCTGTGGCCGACGGCGCCTGCGGGAGCACCCGATGCCAAGGGCATCCAGACATTCAATGTCAACACGCCGACCGTGGCCAACGAGAATTACTACATCGTGCGCGGTGATTACACGCTTTCAGACAAAGATAGCCTGAATGGCACCTACTTCTTCGACTCCGGGCCCCAAACCCAGGGTGACCCGTTGGGCAACGTGGTCCACAAGGTCTATTCGCGGCGGTGGCTGGCCTCGGGCGAGGAGACGCACGTTTTCGGCAACGGTCTGGTCAACACCGCCCATGGAGGATTAAGCCGGGTGCTGGGTGATATCAACACCCCGGTTTCCGGCGACTCGGTGGCCACGGACTCCAAGCTGGCCATCGCTCCCGGATCGGTCGCTCCCCCGCAAATCCCGGTCGCCGGGCTCACCACTGCTTATGGCCTGGGCGGCTTCAACCGCTTCAATCATGCCTATAGTTCGGCCCAGGCGTATGATGACGTTTTTATTACCCACGGCAAGCACTCCATCACCACTGGATTTTCTTTTGAACGCGTCCGCTACAACGTGCTCGAAATACTCAGCCCGAACGGCCGCATGAACACGTACAGTCTCGCCGGTTTTCTGAGCAACGCTCCCGATCAGTTGAATGCCGTGGCCCCGGGACAATCGCACGAGGTGGCGCTGCGCGAAAGCATCGTCGCGGGCTACGTGCAGGACGACTGGCGCGCCACGCCCAACTTCTCTGTCAACATGGGCGTTCGTTACGAGTTCGCTACCCGCCCCAGCGGCAACAAAAATGTTCCCGGCTATACCGTGAACGGATACACCGTGGCGGCGGCGCCCTTCCAGCAAATCACCACCCTGACAAACTGCCTCTCCAGCCCGACTGCCTGCGGACCGGTGGGAACCAGCAGTCCAATCGCCAGCAACCCTACAGCCAAAGATGTTCAGCCCCGGCTGGGGTTTGAATGGGATCCTTTCCGCAACGGAAAGACGGCATTGCGCGCAGGAGGCGGGCTGTTCGATGTGCTGCCGCTGCCCTATGAGTTCGGTTTGAACACCGCCGCGACTGCGCCGTTTCAGATTATCGGCGCCGCGCATGGAGCCACTCTCGGCACCGGCACCAATCCCAATGTCAACTTCAATGAGCAGAAAGTCCGCAACCGCTACATCGAGCAGCATCCCAAGCGCGCGCTGGTCGCCAACTGGAACCTCAACGTGGAGCAGCAGATCACCAATTCGTGGTCCATGTTTGTTGGCTACGTTGGCTCTCGCACCGTACACCTTTCTGCAGCAGCCGACGACATCAACCTGGTGCAGCCGCAATCGGTCGCGGGAGTCGGTATTGTTTTTCCCTGCGACCCATCCCAGCTAGGCCCGGGACAGGACTGCTCCGCCAACCAGACCGGTACCCGCATTGATCCCAACTGGGGCGGGGGCGCGGGCATTCGCCCCGTGCTCTATGACGGTGCGGCCTCGTACAGTTCGCTTCAGGCCCAGGCCAAGCGGGCGGCCAGCCATGGCGTCCAGGGGCAGTTGTCCTACACCTGGGGCAAGTGTCGCGATTTGAGTTCGGCGCCGGTGACGGGTGATACCTACCTGAATTCGATTGCTGTACCCCTGATGCTGGTCAAGGCCGCGCGGGTCGGCGCATGCGATTTCGATGTGCGGCAGACGTGGACCGGCACTGTTTTGTGGGACCTGCCTAACGCCAAGGCGGATTCGGCCGTGGTGCGCACTCTGCTCAACGGGTGGGAGCTGGGCACCATCATCACCCGCAGCACCGGCGCGCCTTTCACCGTGACCGCGGGCGACGGCAACGACCCTCTTGGCACCGGCTTCAACGGCGACTACTCCATGGATTTCGCCAGCATCAAGCCGAACTGTAGCGCGATCCATGGTGGTTTCAATTATCTCAATACCAACTGCTTCACGCCGCCGGGTGCGCCGGCATCGTTTGCGGCTGCGACCGCCGCCAACCCTTACGGCTGCGCGCCCAACTCTTTTCCAGGCTACACCGGGACCTACGCGGCAGGGCAGCAACCCTGTTCCAATGTTCTCGGCAATACGCGCAGAAACCAGTTCTCCGGGCCCGGCCTGGCCAACGTAGACTTCTCCGTGTTCAAGAACATCGGCATTCCCAAGCTGTCTGAGAGCTTCCGGGCCCAATTCCGCGCCGAGTTCTTCAACGTCTTGAACCACACCAACTTTCTCTCTCCTGGATTTCTGAATACGTTCGGGCAGAATAACTCTGTCTACGACTTCGACGGCAGCACCTTGCCGACGGCGCTCAACCAGACGGCCACCACCTCGCGCCAGATACAACTCGGCATGAAGCTCATTTTCTGAAGCAGTGGAGGTAACGGCGGGAAATGAATCATCGCCCAACAAGGAGAAGATGTGAAGAGTTCCGCAGAAGCTGTGCAGGCGCCTACAAAGGTCCGCTGGATTGTGCTGCTGATCGTGATGGCGATCATGGCCGTCACTACGCTGAACCGGCTGAACCTGAGTGTGGCGGGCAAGGCCATCGAGGACCAGTTTCACTTCAACACCCTTGCCATGGGCCTGATCTTCAGCGCTTTCCTGTGGGGTTACGGAATCTTCCAGATTCCCTGGGGTTACGTCTGCGACCGCATTGGCCCGCGACGGACGCTCACCCTCTCCATGCTGTGTTTTGCGGTGGGCGCAGGTGCGATGGTGGTGGCGCCCAGGATTGCTTCGGTTACAGGAATCAGCGCGCTGGCAGCTTTTCGGCTGGTTCGTTTCCTCACCGGCGTTGGCGAAGCGGCGGTCTCCTCCAATGTCACCCGTGTCATCGCCTCCTGGACGTCGGTGCGCGATCGCGGCTTCGCCAGCGGCTTGCAGGTCTGCGGGCTGGGCCTGGGTGGAACGCTGACGCCGGTGTTTATCGCCTGGACCATGCTCCACCTTGGCTGGCAAGTCTCGTTCCTCAGCTGTGCGGTGCTCGCCTTCGCGGTCGTTGCTGTGTGGAATTGGTACGCGACCGACTGGCCGGAGCATCACCGGGGCGTCAATCCGGCCGAGCTTGAGCGCATACACCCGGGCTCTCGCGCCGGTGAAGTGCCGCTCGAACTCAAGCCTCCCAAAGGCCGCGTGCCCTGGTTGAAGATGTTGACCAGCGTCTCCGTATGGGGGCTCATCCTGGGCTATGGTTTCCAGGGTTACGCTTTCTATGTCTATTACAACTGGTTTTACTTTTATGCGGTGAAATCCCGCGGACTGCCGCTCATGCAGGCTGCCGCCTGGACATCCGCACCCTTTCTGGCCATGGCCCTGCTGTCGCCGGTGGGTGGACGGATATCCGATCTCGCCTCGCGCCGGATAGGCCGTCGGTATGGACGCATCGCAACCGTCTGGATGGGTATGGGCATTGCCGGCCTGTTGCTGTTTGCCGGCAGCCATATAAAGATCACTGCCCTGGCGTTGCCGATGATTGCGCTCGCCGCTGGTTTCACCATGTTCGCCGCGGCCAGTTTTTGGGCTGCTTGCATCGATCTTGCGCCTGGATTTTCCGCGTCTCTTTCCGCTCTGATGAATACCTTCGGCAGCATCGGGGGCGCCGTCTCCTCAACCGTCACGGCGTCCATCGTAGTTCACCAGGGGTGGAACAAGGCCCTCGATACCGCCGCGTGGATCACTGTTGTCTCCGCACTATGGTTTTCCGCGGTCAATGCAGAGCGGGCTATCGACGAGCAGGCAAACTAGCGTCGGAACATGTAAAGGTAGAAAAGTCAACCGGAAGTTACCCAGGAGTTGGTCCGTTAAGCGCTAACGTGTTTGGGATGTTTTTCTTCAAAACTCCCACAAAATCGTCATCCTGAGAGCGGAGCGCCTGACTGAATTATCGCGTGACACAGCGCTTGATGGCGCGGAGTCGAAGGACCCCGAGGGTGCTCATCTTGCCCATGCTGTTCGGAGCTTTTCGACCACCGAAGCCCGAGAACAGGATCTTGCTGCGGTACGCACTGGATGGTTACGGGTACATCTTTTCATGCACGGTAATCCTGTTCCATCCCTAAGTCTGTGCAAGGTCTTTGAACTCGGCCGCAGGGAAATACCGTGGCGGGTCCGTCAGGTGCGGGCTTCAGTGGTCGAAAAGGCCCAAACAGCATGGGCAAGATAAGCACCCTCGGGGTCCTTCGACTCCGCGCCATCAAGCGCTGTGTCACGCGATAAATCAGTCAGGCGCTCCGCTCAGGATGACGTTTTTGTGGTGAGTTGGAGATGCAAAAACCAGCGTCTTCTCGGATTTCTCATCCTGGGTAATTTTCAGCCGTCCATGGCGGGACTGCAGAATGCGCCGTTTCATCCACCCGTGGGGTGTATCGCATTATCAGGCTGCCGCCAAGCTGGGCTATGGCGGAGAGAGAGGGATTTGAACCCCCGATACCCGTGAAGGTATGCCTGATTTCGAGTCAGGTGCATTCAACCGCTCTGCCATCTCTCCGTCTTTGTTTGCGACGCTCTCCAGCATAACCATCATAAATGAGCCGCTTGCTTAGCAGTGCGACCGCAGAAGGGACCGTTATTCGCATCGGAGACGGGTGTCTCAATCCCACGCGTACGGAGTACGCGTATCACTATGGGACATTTACCAAGAGGTGGCCTCGGACGTTTGCCGGACAAAGGCGGTATAGGCCGCAACCTTTAGCCGATATAGGGTCTGAGTGTGTAAATGGTTGTTTCAAGGAGAAAGACAATGAAAGCAAAATGGTTAGTGAGCACGATCCTGGCTTCGGGACTTGCGGCTCCGGCATTTGCCCAAGTGGGCATCTATATCGGTCGTACTCCGCCGCCGCTGCGGTATGAGGTCGAGGGACCTATGCCAGGTCCTGGCTATGTTTGGACCGAGGGCTATTGGGCCTGGGGCGGCGAGAGGTACGAGTGGAGACGTGGAGCGTGGCAGAGGCCTCCCTATGAGGGTGCGTACTGGAGCCATCCTCACTACGACCACTACGATCAGGGCTGGGCGATCCATGAAGGCCACTGGGACCATGAAGACCGCGGCGATCATCACGACTGGGAGCACCATGATCACGACGATCATCACGACGGCGGCCACCGATAGCCGTTAGCTTCCGCTACATCCAACTCTGTTTCCTGCAACCCCAGAGGGTTACCCCATACCAAAGGTAGTATGGCCGGCGTCGCATGGGCGTGGCATTCTTCTCCCTACGATGCGAGTCAACATCAAAGCCCGTATCCCCATGCATCTGTATCAGGAGTTTCACACTCTGCCCCTGGTGCTGACGATTGAAACGGCACACGGCCTGGCTGCTCGTTGTGAACATCGCACCACTGCCGCTCAATTGATGTGGACCCTGGACCAGAAGACCGATATCAACGCCGGCCTTCTGGACCGGTTCCGGCAAAAATTAAGGCTCATTGAAGAAGCCAACTTAAGCGACGTTGAGATCAGCGACGAAGTCCTCGATATGTTCGGCTTCTTTCTCTAAACTCACGATTTCGCAGAGCCCCCCAGTTCCTCATTCAACATTTGTGCCAGGCGCAAGCCGGCCAGGGCGAGTTGCCGGTCAACCACCGGCCGCTCCCGCTGGTAGTAGGCCTCGTCGATCTCGGCCTGCGGTTGCACCCACGCCTGCTTCGCCAGTTGCAGCGACTCGTTGGCCCACGCCACCGGGTCAGCAGGACCGGCCTGCAGATGATCAGCGGCAATCATCTGCCTCCAGATCGCGCGCATAGCGGTGTTCGCGTATGTCCGGTATGCCGGATCAGCTCGGTATCCCATACGCTATGCAAGTTGCACGCATAGTCTCCACACTGAGGCGAGCCGAAAACTGTGACCGGAATGTCGTTTCCTCCACGCGCGTCCGCCATGGCGTGGAACGGCTGGCTCAGGTCGCCGACAAAATGAACCAGGAACTTGAGCGCCTCACTCCGGGCCGCAAAGGGCTGCGCCGGATCGCCCAGGATTTGGGCAAACTTATTGATCTGCGCCACCACGCAGTTATCGTCAGGGCAGTCTTTCGGCTCGTACCCGCCTGAATCCGGAGGGATATCGACGTAATGCCAGGGACCGGTCTCCGGGCGCCCGCTGCGGATGTCGTCCGCCCAGGTGGAGATGGAGGCCAGATCGTTGTCGCCCAGGAATGGCCGCAGTCTTGGCAAGCGTGGCGTCGTTCAGGTGGTCCCAGGCGATGTCAGCAATGATCCTGTGGCCCTCGTTTCCCCAAGCCCACGCCTGGGGGTGAGGAAGCAGGAGTAGGAAAGCGGTTACAGCAACCAGGAAGCGGGAGCGCATGGATTTGATGATAGCTTGACGCTGGACATTACTTCGCCTTGTGTCTGCCGACGTTTAGTCCAGCCTGGATCGCGCGATGGCGTTAAGAATCTTGCCCTACTGCGAACCCGGTATGGGCAGAGAAGAAACAGCAGGTCCCTCCACTCCCGACCGGAGCGTAGCGTAGTGGAGGGACCTGCTGTTTCTTCTCTGCCCATACCGGGTTCGTAGTAGGGCAAGCGCAGGGACGTTGCCAGCCTATAAGAACAACGGCGCCAGCACCAGCGTGACCGTGGCCAGCAGCTTGATCAGCACGTGCAGCGAAGGGCCGGCCGTGTCTTTGAAAGGATCGCCGACCGTGTCGCCGACCACCGCCGCCTTGTGCGCCTCTGAGCGCTTGCCACCGTGAGCGCCGGTCTCAATGTATTTCTTGGCGTTGTCCCACGCGCCGCCGCTGTTGTTCATCAGCATGGCCATCAGGATGCCGGTGATGGTCCCGACCATCAGCAGGGCAGCGACCGCTTCCGCTCCGGCAAGGTCGATGGAACGGCCGTTAAGGATGGGCGAGTACTCTCCCGGAATGTGGATGTGGAAGCTCCCGCTCAAGTTCTTGAAGATCAAGCCCCACCGCCAGAGGCGTGAGCACGGCCAGCGCGCCGGGCAGCACCATCTGCTTGAGCGCCGCGCCGGTCACGATGCGCACGCAACGGCCATAATCCGGTTTCGACGTACCCGCCATGATGCCGGGGTTCTCGCGGAACTGCGCCCGCACATCTTCAATGATGTATTGCGCGGTGCGGCCCACAGCCTTGATGGCGAAGGAGGAGAAAAGGAAAATCAGCATCGCGCCCAGCAGCGCCCCGACAAAAACCGGCACGCTGGCCAGGTTGATGTTGGTAAAGCTCCAATTCGGGTCGAGCACCTGGCCGGCATCGGAGAAGCGTTGCGCCACAATGCCGTGGACCGTCTCGAGGTAGGCGGAAAAGAGCAGAAACGCAGCCAGCGCGGCGGAGCCAATGGCATAGCCCTTGGTCAGCGCCTTGGTGGTGTTGCCGGCTGCGTCCAGCTTGTCGGTCTTTTCGCGCACGGCGTCCGGCTGATCCGACATCTCGATAATGCCGCCGGCATTGTCGGTAATCGGGCCGAAGGTATCCATGGCCAGGATGTAGGCCGCCGAAGACAGCATGCCCATGGTCGCAATGGCGGTTCCGTAGATGCCCTTGGCGTAGTCGGAGATGGTGGCATCGGCCAGTCCGCGCACGCCGAAGTAGTAGCTCAGCAGCAGGGCGGCGCTGATCACGACCACCGGCATGGCGGGTGTCTCCATGCCCACGGCGAGACCACTAATGATGTTGGTCGCGGGGCCGGTGAGCGAGGCATTGGCGATCGATTGCACCGGCCGGTAGCGGGTCTCGGTGTAGTACTCAGTGATGCGGACAAAGAGAAACGAGGTCACCATGCCGACGATGCCGCAGCTGAGCAGCCACCAGCGGCCTTGCAGCATGTAGTACACCGCTCCGGCAAAGCCGGCCAGCGCCAGCAGGGTGGTGACGTAATAGCCGCGGTTCAGCGCATCCATCGGATCCTGATCTTCGCGGCTATGGACCACCAGCACGCCGATGAAGCTGGCCACCAGGTTGATGGCGTGAACGATCAGAGGAAAGAGGATGCCCTTGATGCCGAAGACCGGATAAAGAGCGGTGCCCAGAATCATGGCGCCGACGTTTTCCGCCGCCGTGGATTCGAAGATGTCCGCTCCGCGGCCGGCGCAGTCGCCCACGTTGTCGCCCACCAGGTCGGCAATGACGGCGGGGTTGCGGGGATCGTCTTCGGGAATGCCGGCTTCCACTTTGCCCACCAGGTCGGCGCCCACGTCGGCAGCCTTGGTATAGATACCGCCGCCTAGCTGGGCGAAGAGCGCGACCAGCGAAGCGCCAAAGCCAAAGCCCACCAGCTGATAAGGAACGTGCTGCGGATCCTGCAGTCCGCCGAACAGGAAGAAGAGGCTGCCCACGCCAAGCAGGGATAGGCTGATGACCACCATGCCGGTGACCGCACCCCCGCGCAGCGCAATCTTCAACGCCTGGCCGAGGCTGGCACGGGCGGCGCTGGCGGCGCGGATATTGGTGCGGATGGAGACGAACATGCCGGTGTAGCCGGCGAAACCGGAGCAGACGGCGCCGATCAGGAAGCTGATGACCACTTTGCCCGCCAGCGGCGCGGTAAAGTCGGAAAACTTGTAGCCCACAAAGAGGGCAATGGCAAGCACCACGGCCAGCGCGGCAATGGTGGTGTATTGGCGCGACATGAAAGCTTCCGCGCCCTCGCGAATGGCGTTCGAGATGAGCCGCATTTCCGGCGTCCCGGTATCGTAGGCAAGCACCGACCGGGCAAGAAAGAGGGCAAAAACCAGGCCGAGCAGACCGGCGAGAAGAGCGATCCAGAGAAAAGTGCTGCCACCGGTATCGATGGCAGCGGTCGAGCCCTGTTGGAAGACCAGGGCCGAAAGTGAGAAGAAAACCATTCAAACGCCTCCAGAGAGTACTTGCTACTGGGGTTGCGAGCGCAAACACCCGCAAAGCGGTGATTAAAGCACGCTGAGAAAAAGATGGTCAACGCCGCTCCGTCATCATACCGGCAGGGTAGTTAACCACGACCACCATCGGATGCAATTGGCTCCAGGAACGTTAACCGTCCACGAGCAGGAGTGGGAACAAACCGATTACAATTTGCCTGATGGTAACAAGAGGTGCGCATGGCCAAGACAGCCAGTACTGAGCAAGCCACCGCCGCGTCCTACGCTGGCTTGGAGCCGGAGCAACTGATCCGGATGTATCGGCTGATGTACCTGTCGCGCCGCACCGACGATCGTGAAGTGCTGCTGAAACGGCAGCAAAAGATCTTTTTCCAGGTCTCCGGCGCCGGCCACGAGGCGTTCCTGGTAGCCGCAGGCATGGCTCTGAAGCCTGGCTACGATTGGTTCTATCCCTACTATCGTGACCGTGCCCTGTGCCTGACGCTGGGCCAGACGGTGGAGGAGCAGCTGCTGCAATCGGTGGGCGCGGCCGCGACCCGTCCAGCGGCGGACGGCAGATGCCATCGCATTGGAGCATTCGGCGGCTGAACATCGTCAGCCAGTCTTCTTCGGTCACCACCCAGTGCCTGCAGGCCGTGGGCTGCGCCGAGGCGGGCAGGTATCTTGCCACCCATCCGGCCGCGGCAGAGCAGCGCCAGGGGGACTACAGCGCGTTCAAGGCCACCCAATTTCACGGGGATGAGGTGGTCTACGTCTCGCTGGGCGAAGGCGCGACCAGCGAAGGCGAGTTTTGGGAGGCGATCAGTTCGGCCTCCAGCCTGCGGCTGCCGGTGTTGTTCGTGGTGGAAGATAACGGCTACGCCATCTCGGTTCCGGTGGAGGTGAACACGCCGGGGGAAATATCTCGCGGCTGGTGGCCAATTTCCCCAACTTCTATTTTGCCGAGGTGGATGGCACCGATCCGGTCGAAAGCTATGCCGCCTTTACCAGGGCGGTGAAGCACTGCCGTTCCGGCAAGGGGCCGGCCTTTGTGCACGGGCATGTGATCCGGCAGCTATGCCCATTCTTTTTCCGACGACGAACCGCTTTACCGGTCGGAGGCGGAGCGCAAGCGGGATGCTGCTCTCGATCCTCTGCCCAAGCTGCAGATGCGCCTGCTGCGCGAAGGCATTCTCGATCCCGCGGCCATCAACCGCCTGGAACAGGAGGTGGACGAGGAGGTGCGCAGCGCGGCCGAACGGGTGCTGCGCGCAGCACTGCCGGAGATCAGTTCCATCAAGCGGCATGTGTATTCCGAAGACCTGGACCCTACCAGCGAAGACCTGGCCCGGCCGGCGGTGCAGACCCCGGACGCGCAGGAGCGGACCATGGCCGACCTGATCAACGCCTGCCTCAAGGACGAGATGCAGCGTGATCCGCGCATCGTGGTCTTTGGCCAGGACGTGGCCGATACCAGCCACGACCAGGAGCTGCGAGACGGCCTGGTAAAGGGCAAGGGCGGGGTCTTCAAGCTCACCGCAGGGTTGCAGCGGGAGTTCGGTCCCGACCGCGTCTACAACGCCCGGCTGGCCGAAGCCGATATTGTCGGCCGTGCCGTGGGCATGGCCACACGCGGGCTCAAGCCGGTGGTCGAGGTGCAGTTCTTCGACTACATCTGGCCCGCCATGCATCAGTTGCGCAACGAGGTCAGCCTGCTGCGCTGGCGCTCCAATGGCGGCTATTCGGCGCCGGTGGTGATCCGGGTGGCCATCGGGGGATACCTTACCGGCGGCTCGGTCTACCACTCGCAGTGCGGGGAGAGCATCTTCACCCACACCCCTGGGATTCGGGTGGTCTTTCCCTCCAATGCGCTCGATGCCAACGGCTTGTTGCGCACCGCGATCCGCTGCGATGATCCGGTTCTCTTCTTTGAGCACAAGCGCCTCTACCGGGAGACTTTCGGCCGGGCTGCCGTACCCCGGACCCGATTTTGCTATCCCCTTTGGCAAGGCCAACCTGTTGCGCCAGGGCAACGACATCACTCTGATTACCTATGGCGCCGTGGTGCCGCGTGCGCTGCGCGCCGCGCAGCAGGCGAGCAGTGAACTGGGACTGGAGGTCGAGCTGATCGATCTGCGCACGCTCAGTCCTTACGACTGGGAGGCGATTGCCACTTCGGTACAGAAGACCGGCCGGGTGATCATCGCCCACGAAGATATGTTGAGCTGGGGATATGGCGCGGAAATCGCTGCCCGGATCGCAGACGAGCTTTTCGAGTACCTGGATGCCCCCGTCAAGCGGGTAGCCGCCATGGATACCTTCGTGGCTTACCAGCCGATTCTTGAAGACGCCATCCTGCCCCAGCCGGAAGACCTGTTCCGAGCCATCGCCGAGCTGGGCAAGTACTAGATTCTGCCGGCCTGAAGCTGTGCGAGAACCGGAAAAGAAACAGCAGGTCCCTCCACTACGCTACGCTCCGTCGGGATGACAATTCTGTTGGGAGCGCCAAAAGCTTGTTCCTCCAACAAAATTGTCATCCCGACCGGAGCGTAGCGTAGTGGAGGGACCTGCTGTTTCTTGTTGCTTAGCGGGAACAAACTCCCGGAGAGGCCGGGATCACCTCAAAAACTCCCTTTCCGAGCACAACTTTCTTTGGCTTCCCGCGTTCGAATGGGTGTGCCCGCCAGCGCGGGCCGGGTTTGGAGCAACGGATGGCGACGCGTCGGGCATTCATGAAGGGCGGAGCGATGGCCCTGGTAGGCACCTCGGTGGTGCCGACCTTTCTCAGGCGGTCCGTTCTGGCCCAGACAACCAGCGCCCAGGCTCAGGGTAAAAAGCTGGTGGTCATCTTCCAGCGCGGGGCTGCCGATGGACTCAATATCGTGGTGCCTCACGCGGAAACCAACTACTATCAGCTTCGGCCGACCATCGCCATCCCGCAGAACCAGCTCATCGACCTGGATGGATTCTTCGGACTTGCACCCGGCCATGCAATCGTTCAAACCCCTGTTCGATCAGGGTCACCTGGCAATGATCCAGGCAGCGGGCTCTCCAGACACCACCCGCTCCCACTTCGACGCCCAGGATTTCATGGAAAGCGGCACTCCCGGCGTGAAGGCAACCCCTGATGGCTGGTTGAATCGCGCTCTGCAGGCGGAAGATCTTCGCCGCCCCGCGACCCATACCGCCTTTCGCGCCGTCGCCCTGGGCTCCCAGGTGCCCCGCACCCTGGATGGAAAAATCCCCGCGGTCGCGGTCAACCGGGTGCAGGATTTCGCCGTAGCAGGCAAGAATCCGAATGCCGCGCCCATCAGCTCGGCCTTTGAAGCCATGTATGCCGATTCTGGCGATTCCGTGCTGCACGGCACCGGCCAGGAAACCTTCGAAGCGGTCAAGATGCTCAAGGCGACCGACCCTGCTCACTACAAGCCCGGGCCGGGCGCAAACTATCCCAACGGCGCTTTCGGCGACAATATGAAGCAGATTGCCCAGCTGCTGAAGGCGAACCTCGGCGTGGAAGCGGCATTCACCGACATCGGCGGCTGGGATACGCACCAGAATCAGGGCAGCGTCAACGGACAACTGGCCAACTGCCTGCGCGATTTCAGCCAGGGTATTTCCGCCTTCTGGACCGACATGGGCAGCGACGCAGAGAATGTGGTGCTGGTGACCATGTCAGAGTTCGGGCGCACGGCGCAACAGAACGGTACCGGTGGAACCGACCACGGGCACGCCAATGTGATGTTTGTGCTGGGCGGCACCGTCAAGGGTGGCAAGGTTTACGGCAAGTGGCCAGGCATGGCGACCGAGCAGTTGTACCAGAACCGCGACCTGGCCATCACCACAGATTTCCGCCAGGTTTTGGGGGAGGCAGCTTACAAGACCCTGGGAGCACGCAACTTGGAATTGGTGTTCCCCGGATCGGAACTGAAGACGACGCAGTTTTTGAATTTGATTTCGAGCTGACCGGCGAGCTTTCCCGCCGCGGCTCCGGCCCCGCAATAAAGTGACAGATCCCCCGGATCCGACACGTTCGCTGTGTCAGATGGGGAAATCGCGATTCATCAGGACTCTTGAACCTTACAGGCCGAATCGAAGTCGGGGGGCTTGCGACGATGCCGGAGGTTTCTGGGTTGGTGGTCGTGGAATCCTTTATCTGACACAGCGAACGTGTCGAATACGGCTATGTTAGCGGCTCGGCCACCTTGGCGCGTGTGGCCCTGCCTCTTCCCACAAAATCATCCAGCCCCAGCCAGCCGCAGCCGGTGAAGACCAGCATCAGCGAGATGGCAAACAACGCCAGCGGAAAAGCGAAGGAGTTCGGCCCCATCAGGCCGCCGTGGAGATGGACTTTGATGATGGCCACCGCCATATCGATGGCCGTCATGAACGCGGCCACCCGGGTCAACAAGCCAACGATGAGCAGCATGCCGCCGAAGAATTCCGTAAACGCCGAGACATAGCCAAGCCAGACTGGCAGGTGCATGTGCCCCACCATATGGCTGAAGTTATAGAGCGCGCCGGAGGGAATGATCTTGGTGTATCCGTGAGCGACCATGATAACGCCCACCACCAGCCGCATGACCAAGGCGCCTAAACCCTGAAAGCGATTAAGCCAGCTAAACAATATGAAACTCCTGTTGGTGTCAGTATCGTAGGCAAGCTTAGCAGGGAAGAGTTCATGCTGCCGGAGTAGATATTTACCTAGAAAACTCCGCAGGCTTATCAAATAATCCTCATCCGCATAGCCGGTAACGGTCGCTGTCTGCTTAGGCTCCGCGGCGTAGTCGTAGTAGCGCCGGTCGCGTCGTTGCGTGGAGTACAGCAGCAGCTTGGGCGTCCGCAGATGGGCCAGTGTCTTCGTCAGGTCGAAGCGATCATGGAAGAGCAAGCGGATGGGCAGCAGACGCGTGCGCGGATCAAACTGCAACGATCGCAGAATGGGCGGCGAAGGATCTTCAAGGATCAGCGCCGGCGCCTGGGGATGACGGCGTGCGGTTTCAACCGCGATCGCCGCGCCCAGTCCCACCCCATCGAGGACGATGCGTAGACGGGGACAAGTGGCGCGTGTCGGTGAGGTAGCGCCAGGCCGCATCCGCATCCTCGTAGGTGCTTGCTTCCGAGGGATGGATGTTTACGCTCTTGCCAAAGCCGCGATAATCGAAGGCAAAGATATTGATGCCCAGTTGGTGCAAGGCCTCCAATTGCGGCAGGGTGTCCGAAAGCGATCCAGAGCCGTCATGCAGCAAGAGCAGGGTATCGGCGGCGTAGGGTGCGTCGGCATCGGCGGGAATCCACCAACCGTTGAGTTGGAGAATCCCGGTTTCGGTTGCGTCAAAAGAGATCTCGTCATACTTCAGGCCGGCCGCGGCCGGAGTGGCCGTGATGGCGCGTGATGGTTTAAACACCAGTTGCCACTGCCCCTGCCAGAAGAGCAGGCAAAAGGTGATGTAGACGCAGACCACTGCCAGGCCCAGGGTCGCCGCCAGGCCGCCCAGGATCCAGCGCGCGCTGGCCAGCGGTTGCTGCGGCGCCAACGGGTTTTTCCACCCGGGTGGAGGCGTGTGCTTTTGCAGCTTCGCCATAGCCTAACCGAAGGCGAGTTCGTCGGCGGATTCGAGCGGGGTTCCACAGATGCGGCAAAGGACGGCGGAGCAATCGCCGCAAACCAGCGGATCATGCACGGCCCGGGCGCATGTAGGGCACCACAGGTCTGTCGTGGGTGGTGCCTCAGGTTGAGTCGGGGGCGGTTTGCTGGCCATTCCAATCCGAGGATAGCGTATGCTCGGCTGTATGAGCGACAAAACTCAGCAGAGTCCCACCGTCCCCATCTACAACAAAGCCCTTCGCAAATGGACCTTCTATATCTTTCCTGAAGGAGTGGAACAGGAGGCGGGCGATTTTGCAGACGAAGAGGCTGCCAGGGCGGCATCCTGGAAGACGTATCGCGCCTGGCAAGCCAACGGCTGCAAATATTAATATCCATGAGTGCATTGGTGAAGATCTGCGTTAAGGGCGATCTGCCGCGCCCCGGAGAGGCCAGGGAATTCAGTGCCGGTTCGAGGACACTCTGTATTGCCAACGTCGACGGAGTGATCCGGGCCCTGGACAACGAATGCCCCCACCGGGGAGGCCCGCTGGCCGAAGGCATGATTGAAGATGGCAAGCTGATTTGCCCCTGGCATGCCTGGTCATTCGATCCCGCGACCGGGGCTACCGACAACTCTCAGGAAAGAGTTGCAGTTTATCCCGTAAGTGTTGAAGGGGAAGAAGTTTTCGTGAAGATCTGAGGCGGGATGGAGAAAACAGCAGGCTGGATGAGCCACACCACATACACAATGCTATGAGTGGCGCACTACACTAGCCAGCCGCTCCAGCCTTGACGATCGCGGAGAACGAATGGGGGTCGAGGCTGGCGCCCCCAACCAGGGCGCCATCAATTTCCGGCTGGCTGAGCAGCGCTTCGGCATTCTCCGGCTTCACGCTGCCGCCGTATAGGATCCGCATCGCATCGGCGATCGGCCTCCCAACCATCCGCGCCACCTCGCTGCGGATGATGAGATGGGCTTCGCGCGGCGATAGCGGGCGTAGCCGTCTTCCCCGTCCCAATCGCCCAGATCGGCTCATACGCGATGACCATCGGATGCAACTTGCCGGCATCGATCTGCTGGATCGCGCGGCTGATCTGCGGCACAAGATCTCTTCCGTCATGCCGCTTTCCCTTTGCTGCTCGTGCTCACCAATGCAAACAATGGGCACCAGGTGGTGTTTGAGCGCAGTCACCAGCTTCTTGTTGACCGTCTCGTCGGTCTCGCCAAAGTACTGGCGGCGCTCGGAGTGGCCCAGGATCACGTGGGTGACGCCCAGGGCAACCAGCATCGAAGCGGAGATTTCACCGGTAAAGGCGCCCTCCTCCGCAAAATGCATGTTCTGCGCGCCCACCATGACCTCAGAGCCTTTCACCGAGTGCAGCGCGGTCGCCAGATCGACGGCGGGAGGGCAAATCACGATCTCGCTGCTGGGTCAAGTCTTTGACCAGGGGCAGGAAGGTGTGCAGGAAGCTCTGTGCCTCCGTGGGTGTTTTGTACATCTTCCAGTTGGCGGCGATCAGGAGCTTACGCATGCTTGGGGTTTCTCAATGGTTGTCGCGGTTCTTGTGTTCCTTAACCAAATTGTAGAGCACGGAGAGGGTATGTTTCCGATCCATCCGGCCGCCCACGCGCACTGCCGTCCAGCAGCCGAGAAAGCCAAATACCAGGTAGCCCAGACAGCCAACGGTCAATACGAAAGACATCGGCTTGCCCGCGAGCCAGTCGCCGAATACGCTGATCGCGTTCAGAGTGGAAATGAAGCCCATCAGGCCGCTCAGCGGGAAGGCGATCAGGCCGAAGGCTGACGCGATAACGGTAGCCACGGAGAAACTGGGTGAAGGTTGCCAGAAGCCACGCGGCCAACGCCAAGGCCATCCCCGCGATGAGGATCAGCAACGGCAGTTCGAGGTTAACGACGGCCATGTTCTATGAGCCGGGGAGCTTCGGAGAGAGCCTCGACGCCGGGAAGGCGCTTGCCTTCGAGAAACTCGAGCGACGCGCCGCCGCCGGTAGAGATGTGTTTGATCTTGTCCGCTACCCCGGCCTGCTTGACGGCGGAGACGGAATCACCGCCGCCGACAATCGTGATGGCGCCGGCATTCTCCGCCAGCGCCTCGGCGACGCCGGTTGTCCCGCGGGCAAAGGCCGGCATTTCAAATACTCCCATGGGCCCGTTCCATACGATGGTGCGGGCTTTGGCGATTTCTGTGGTAAACAGCTCCACCGTGGCCGGGCCAATGTCCAGCGCCATCCAACCGGCAGGGAAGGGCCCGTCCCCCTCGAAGATGCTGGGTATTGGCGTCGGGCGCGAATTTGTCCGCCAGCACGTGATCGATGGGCAACAGGAAGCGCACACCTTTCTTTTCGGCTTCCGTGAGCGCTTCACGAGCCACGTCCAGTTTGTCGGCTTCGACCAGCGACTTGCCAACGTCCTGACCCATGGCCTTGAGGAAGGTGTATGCCATGCCGCCCCCGATCGAGCAGTGCGTCCACCTTGCTCAACAGGTTGTGGATGACCTCGATCTTGTCAGAAACCTTTGCCCCGCCGAGGATCGCGACAAAAGGCTTCTCCGGAGCCTGCAGAGCTTTGCCCAGGTAGTTCAGCTCCTTTTCCAGCAGCAGCCCGGCTGCGGACTGGGAGACGAAATGGGTGATGCCCTCGGTCGAAGCGTGCGCCCGGTGAGCGCTGCCGAAGGCGTCATTTACATAGACGTTGCAAAGGCTGGCGAGTTGTCGTGCGAAGTGGACGTCGTTGGCCTCTTCTCCGGCGTGGAAACGCAGGTTTTCGAGCAGCAGCACCTGCCGCGACTCCAGCTGGCGCGCCAGCTCGGTGGCCACGTCCCCCACGCAATCAGGGGAAAAGGCAACGTTGACCGACTCACCCAACGCGTGGTCGAACAGCGTCCGCAGCCGGTCCACGACCGGCCGCAGGCTGTATTTGGGATTAGGCTTTCCTTTTGGGCGACCCAGGTGCGAAGCCACGATCACTTTGGCGTGATGGCGCAGCGCGTACTCGAGCGTGGGCAGGGTCTCTTTGATCCGCGTATCGTCGAGAATCTGCAGACCGCTGTCGGAGAGCGGCACATTGAAATCGACGCGTACGAAGAGATATTTGTTGTTCAGCTCCAGGTTGCGTATGGATAGTTTTGCCATGGCAGCTCCTCACGCCGAGACTGCTTTCTAGAGCCCCGCTTTTTCGAGAAACAACACCAGGTCCACTACCCGGTTGGAATAGCCCCACTCATTGTCGTACCAGCTGATCACCTTGGCCATGTTGCTGCCGACGGTTTTGGTCAGAGGGCTGTCAACGATGGAGGAAAGCGGATTGCCCTTGAAGTCGCTCGAGACCAGCTCATTGGTCTCGTAGCCCAGGATGCCCTTCATGGGGCCGTCGGCTGCAGCCTTGAGAGCCGCGTTGATCGATTCCTTGGTCACCGGCTTTTCCGAAGTGAAGGTCAGGTCGACGACCGAGACGTTGGGTGTGGGCACGCGGACGGCGAACCCGTCCAGCTTGCCCTTGAGTTCAGGCACGACCAGGTGCAGAGCCTTGGCCGCGCCGGTCGAGGTGGGAATCATGGAGAGGGCGGCAGCCCGTCCGCGGCGCAGATCCTTGTGCGGGAAGTCCAGAATCACCTGATCGTTGGTGTAGCTGTGAATGGTGGTCATGATGCCCGACGGCGATCCCGAAGGTGTCATTGAGAACCTTGGCCAGGGGCGCGAGGCAATTGGTGGTGCAGGACGCATTGGAGATGACGTGATGCGCCTTGGGGTCATACTTGTCGTCGTTCACCCCGAGCACGATGGTCAGATCTTCGTTGCTCGCCGGCGCGGAGATGATGACCTTCTTGACCGTCCCCTGCAGGTGAGCCTTGGCCTTGGTGGCATCGGTGAAATGGCCGGTAGATTCGATCACCACCTGGGCGCCGGGCGAAGACCAGTCCAGCTTGGCGGGATCGCGTTCGGCGTAAACCTTAAGTTTCTTGCCATCGACGGAGATGAAGTCTTCGCCCGCAACAATGGTGTTGGGTAGGTTCCCCAGGATGGAGTCATACTTGAGCAGGTGCGCCAGCGTTGCCGGGCTGGTCAGATCATTGACCGCTACAAATTCAATTTCAGGATTGCCGAGCGCGGCCCGGAACACATTGCGGCCTATACGGCCAAAGCCATTGATGCCAACCTTTACAGCCATATACTTTGGGATCTCCTTGAAGGTGGGTGGACGTTCTTACTGCGTGGGTCTGGCCACAAATTCACGAGCCACTGCGAGTGAGCACGAAACTTGAGTGTACCAAAGAGCGGCGGCTGGAAATGGGGCAGGGCATTTGCTGCGGTGGCAGAACTTGTGTTACATCCTCATCATGCGCCTATGGATGCGCGCCCGAATGAGACGACGTAGCAAGCGCGGAGCGAATGACTCGGAATCGACAGGCAAAATCGGACAGGAGATTCCAGCCAACCAGCCGACGCCTTTGCAGCCCATGTACCCGGAAGACCAACGGAGAAAGGCGGAGCACGATGGAGCAGTGGATTTGGTCAAGAAGCCGGCCGGGGCGCCCGAACCTTCTGACGCCTCCCGTCCACAGCCCGGCCGCTATGAAAGGAGAGGAAGCTGTGCCTCCCGAGGAAACCATGGCGCCTGAAATTCCTTCTCCGGACTTGACGCCGCCAGAGGGAAAGCTGGTGGTGGAGACCCAGCCGGAATCGCCGTCCGTGCCTCCTCCGGAGGCGCCTTCGGCCAGCCAGAAAGATCTCAAAGGCTACGTGGTATTGGCCATCGGCCTGCCGGGGTCGGGCAAGACCACCTGGTTCAAGCGCCGCGGCGTCACGCCGCTTTCGAGCGACATGCTGCGCAGCATCCTGTTCGATGACATTACCGAACAGCGCTACCAGGGACTGGTATTTTCCACCCTGCGTTCGCTGCTGCGGGCGCGCCTGATCGCCAAGATGCCGTGGAATTACGTCGACGCGACCAATCTGTCCGCCCACGAGCGGCGCCAGTGGATCAAGATGGCCAAGAGCTTTGGCTACGAGGCGCAGGCCGTTTTCTTCGACGTTCCCTTAGAGGTATGCATGGAGCGGAATAGCCGGCGGGAGCGCACGGTGAGCGATGAGGTGATGCGCAAGATGGCGGAGCGCCTGCGTCCGCCAAGCTTCAAAGAAGGCTTCAGCAAGATCACCATGGTGCGGGTCAAGGGCGCGCCTCCGCTCAAGCTGGATGGGGTCGAAGTGGAGCCGCCCAGCTCTTGAAGGATGCGGCCATTGCTTTCGAGCAAGTCGGGCTGACTACGCCCGAGGGCCGCGTGATCCTCGACCAGATTGACCTCAAGGTCGCGGCTGGTTCTACCACCGCACTGCTGGGCCGTAGCGGCTCGGGAAAGACCACGCTGCTGCGCATGGTGAACCGCCTGATTGAACCGACGGCGGGGCGGGTCATGGTCGAAGCCAAAGCCACCGCCGATTGGGACCCGATCGCGTTGCGGCGGTCGATCGGGTATGTGATCCAGGAGACGGGTCTCTTTCCTCACTTTGACGCGGAACGCAACATCGGCGCGGTGCTCGAAATCGGGGGCCAGCCGCAAGCACGAGATTGCCGGGCGCGCGCGGCAACTGTTTACCCAGGTGGGATTGGACTATGCGACCTTCGCCCGCCGCTTGCCCTACCAGCTTTCCGGCGGACAACGGCAGCGGGTCGGCCTGGCGCGGGCGCTTGCGGCCGAACCCAAGCTGCTGTTGATGGATGAGCCCTTCGGAGCCCTGGATCCGCTGACCCGGGCGGAAATGCAGGACATGCTGCGCGAGTTGCTGCAGCGCCTCAACAAGACGGTTCTGTTGGTGACCCACGACCTGGATGAAGCGCTCTACCTCGCCTCCCACATCGTGTTGCTGGAAGGGGGCAAGATTGTGGCCCATCTTCCGGCGGAAGAATTTCTCAGCTCGCAAATTCCGGCGGTGCAGAGCTACGTGCGCGCCGTGCATCGAGGCAATTGATGTCCGGCTTCCTGGCCCAGCACGGTTCGGAGATCGCCGAGCTGACTCTCGAACATCTGTGGCTGACCGGGTCGGCCATGTTGCTGGCGGCGGCTATCGGCGTGCCGACGGGCATCTGGTTGACCCGGCACCCGCGTTGGGCCAAGCCGGTGCTGGGGGTGGTGAATATTATTCAGACCATTCCCAGCCTGGCGCTGTTCGGGTTCCTGCTGCCCTTGCCGTGGATTGGCGATCGCGCGGCGCGGATTGCGATTGCGGCGCTGACCGCGTATGCGCTGCTGCCCATCGTGCGCAATACCTACGCTGGTATTGAGGGCGTGGATCCCACCGTGCTGGAGGTGGCCAAGGCCCTAGGCATGACCAGTGGGCAGAGGCTGCGCAAGGTGGAGCTTCCGCTGGCGGCGGGCTTTATTCTGGCCGGGTTGCGCACCGCGACTGTGCTGGCCGTGGGCATTGCCACCATTGCGGCGGCCGTGGGTGCCGGGGGACTGGGCGAGTTTATTTTTCGCGGGGTGGCTTCGGTGGACAATCGCCTGGTGCTGGCGGGAGCCATCCCTGCTGCCTTGCTGGCGATTGGAGCGGATGCCGGGCTGGGTTGGCTAGAGAGCCGGCTGCGCGTGCCCGCCCCGGGACGAACGTGATCGTTCGTCTGGCTGCCAGTCTGTTGCTGCTGGCGATGGCTGCGTGTGCTCCGCCGCGTCCCGATTACCCGGTGATCGGAGCCAAAAATTTTACCGAGCAGGTAGTGCTGGGCGAGTTGCTGGCCCAGCACATCGAAGCCGTGACCGGCATGAAGGTGGAGCGCCGCTTTTATCTCGCCGGCAGTTACATCTGCAACCAGGCATTGATCGCGGGCCGCATCGATTCCTATGTCGAGTACACGGGGACGGCGCTGACCGCTATTCTGAAGCAGCCGGTGGATAAGAACCCGCAGCGCGTGCTGGAAACGGTTCGGCGGCTGTACCAGCAGCGCTACCAGGTAGCGGTCACGGAGCCGCTGGGCTTTGAGAACACCTTCGCCATGGTGATCCGCGGCCAGGATGCCCAGGACCTTCACCTCACTACGCTGAGCCAGGCGGCGCGTTACAGTCCGCAATGGAAACTTGGGGTGGGCTACGAATTTGAGCAGCGGCCGGACGGTTTACCCGGGCTGCAGCAGGCTTACGGCTTGAAGTTCGCCGGATCGCCCAGGCTCATGGATTTAGGATTGCTCTACCGGGCGCTGAATGGCCGCCAGGTAGATATCATTGCCGGCAACTCAACTGATGGTCCGATCAAAGCTTTTCATCTGGCCGTGCTTCAGGACGATAAGCATTACTTTCCTCCGTACGAGGCGGTTCCGTTGGTGCGGCAGGAAGCGCTGGACCGGTGGCCGAAGCTGAGAGGCGCCTTTGCCGGCCTGGCCAGGTAAGGTCACCGCGGAGGAGATGCAGACCATGAACGAGGCGGTAGACGGGCAGCATCGCGATCCGGCGCAAGTGGTAAAAGAATTCCGCCAAGCCCACGGCCTTTGATTCTTTCCCCGTAACAGAACCCCGGGTGCCCCATACCCCGATTTCCTGTGGAGCTTGTTAAGTTCCGCGCACTTCATGCGCCTTTCCTCACAGAAAGGCGCTCACGCTATCGTATCCGGGTGCCACGTGCAGGAAATTCGGGGCATCTCGCTCGTTTTTTGCGAGATGTGGGATACAACAGCTCTCCACACGCCAGTCTTTCGGCTCCCGCCAGGCTTCAAGGTTAAGATTCGTGGTATCCCACATCTCGCGAAAAACGAGCGAGATGTGGGGCACCCGGGGTTCTGTTACGGGGAAAGAATCAAAGGCCGATCTACCGCTGATGATCTGTATTCGTTGTAGGTCGGGGATTTAGGGGGAGGTTTGGTTCTATGAACGAACCCTGGCTGCGGGGCACGCTCTCCGATCTACCAGTGGTGCAGCGAGCACTGCTTCATTCGCTGGAGATGGCGGAGGAAGATACAGCCGGTGGTGCAGCGGTCTTGATGACCGCGAAGTGCACGCGCGGCCTTTCCAATTGCCCTCGGTTGGGTTTCAATTGCGGCATATTGCCCGCAGCCTGGATCGGTTTTGCACCTACGCGGAGGGCGCTGCGCTGAGCGAGGAGCAACTGGCTGCATTGGCCAGCGAGATGGACGGCGGCGGGAGCAGGGAAGCTGTCTTTCGGGAGCTGGAGGAGAGCCTGGAAAAGACACGGCGGCGATTAGACGCGATCGTCCGCCAGCCGCTCGATTTGCCAGTGGCGATCGGTCGCAAACGCCTGCCCACAACCCTGACGGGACTGCTGGTTCACGCCGCCGAGCACACCCAGCGACATGTGGGACAAGCCATTACAACGGCGAAGGTGCTTCTGGCACAGCGCGGTCAACAATGTGGCCCATCTTCTCCTGCTTGACCTGGACGTAGCGCTCGAAGGAGTCAAGCGGCTCGACCTCGGCAGAGATGCGTTCCACAACCCGGATACCAATCGACTCCAGCGCCTCTACCTTCTCCGGGTTGTTGGTGATCAGGCGTACGGAGGTTACGTTGAGTAGCTTCAAAATCTCCGCGGGCAAGTTCAAATTCGCGGCAATCGGGCTTGTAACCAAGCCTGAGGTTCGCTTCGACCGTATCCAGGCCCTGGTCCTGCAATTCGTAGGCCCGCAATTTGGCCATCAGCCCGATGCCCCGGCCTTCCTGCTGTTCGTAGAGCAGGATGCCGGCGCCGGCCTGGGCAATGGTCCGCAGCGCCAGCTCCAATTGCAGCCGGCAGTCGCAGCGCAGCGAGCCGAAGACATCGCCCGTCAGGCACTGGGAGTGGATGCGCACCACCGGCGGCCCACTATGAATATCGCCCAGCACCAGCGCGACCGCGCCCTCGATCTTCCTGCTCACCGCAGCGGTTCCCGGACTGCAGGGTTCCGGATCCATCCGCGTACCTTCGAAGCCCAGAATGCGGAAATGACCCCAACGGGTGGGGAAATCCGCATCCGCCACCTTCTTCACACCTTCCAATGGCATATATATCAATTAGAGCCTCTATCCCTGCCTCATGTCCAGCCGGCGTAAAGTAAGAGTGTGAATGAGCCTAAGCTCGTCCTCATCTCACTGCTGATCAAGCTGGGCGTGGCCGCCGCGGTGGCCGCTGTTACAGCCAGGGCGCTTACCTTCCAGCGCCTGTTGTTCGCCGAGCGCCGCAACACCAGTCAGACCATCGGCCTGCTGGCGTTTCTCTGTATCCCGCTCACCCTTGGGGTGTGGATTCGCTTTATCGTGCACAACTTTTACGCCGCGGACATCGGTTTTGAAACCGTCATCATCCTGGGCATCCTGTTGGGCCCGTTCTCCGCGCTGCTGGGCGGAGCCGTGCTCTCTCTGCCGGCCATGCTGCACCACGAGTACCTGACCTTGCCTTTCTTTCTTGCCGTGGCGACCGTCTCCGGGTCTTACGGACGGGCCGTGGAGCCAGAAGAAGTGTGGTCCTTCTCCCCCTTCGTCGACCTCAGCATTTATCGCTGGGTGCGGCGGAACCTGCGCAAGCCACGCTTCGATCGCCAGGTCCTGTTGCTGATGCTGATCGTCGGCATGCAGATGGTCCGCATGTGGCTGGCGCGGCTTTACCCGGGGCGGCTGTTTATCTTTGGATTCCTCCAGCTTCGCGGTCAAGGTCTGCATCTGGGTGTGCCCCGCGGTGGTGGTGGCGATCCCACTGAAAATCTGGAATGCCAGCCGTATTGAGATCAAGCTGAAGGAACAGAAGCGGCTGGTGCTGGAAGCGCGCTTCGACGCCCTGCAGCGGCAGATCAACCCCCACTTCCTGTTCAACACCCTCAATTCCATTGCCTCGCTGGTCCGCTTCCGGCCGGAGATGGCGCGGGAGATGATCGTCCAGCTGGGCAACATCCTGCGCGCGCTGCTTAAGGATCACGATTCCTATGTGCCGTTTCGCGAAGAGCTGACCTTTACCGACGACTACCTGGGCATCGAGGTGGTGCGGTTTGGCGCGGAAAAGCTGCGCGTGGTGAAGGAGATCGACCCCCGAACGCTGGAGCTGCTGGTGCCTTGCATGCTGCTGCAGCCGCTGATCGAGAACAGCATCAAGCATGGTCTGGAGCCCCGCCTGCAGGGAGGAACCATCACCCTGCGCAGCCGCATCCAGGGCGCCAAGATGGTGGTCGAGGTGGAAGACGACGGCGTGGGCATGGCCGAAGGCCGGGCGCGGGAAGTAGGCTTTGTCAGCCGCGGAGCCGGCATCGGTATGCGCAATGTGCGCGAGCGGCTGGAGGTGCTTTACGGCAACAGCGCCCGCTTCGAAGTGTTCAGCCGGCCTGGACGGGGAACCCGCGTCACCCTGGAGATCCCGATGGCGCCGAATGTGCTGGTGCTGGCCGATCAGACCTCGGCGCGCGCCAGCACGCTTTCGTAGTACTGCTCGTATACAGGGATGATGCGCGAGGCACAGTAGCGATCCTGGGCGGCTCGTCTGCCGGCTTCTCCCATGGCGGTCAGGCGGGCATCGTCGCGCAGCAATTCGATGGCCGCCGGCGGCCATGGCAGCGACATCGCCGACGGCGAAGAGCCGGCCGGTCACGCCGTCTTCGATTAACTCCGATACGCCGCCTACGCGGGTGGCGATGGTAGGAACTTTGCAGGCCATGGCTTCGAGCGCAGCCAGGCCGAACGACTCCAGTTCGCTGGGCATGAGCATCAGGTCGGCGACCGGCAACAGCTCATGGACCCGCTCCTGTTTGCCCAGGAACTGGACCCGGTTCTGAATCCCTTTGCTATTGGCCAGCCACTCGGCCGAGGAACGGTCCGGTCCGTCGCCTACCATCAGCAGGCGTGCGGGCATCTCTTGTGCGACCCGGGAGAAGACCTCGATCACATCCAGGATGCGCTTAACCGGGCGGAAGTTCGAAAGGTGGAGCAGGATCTTTTCCTCCGGATCGGCGTACCGCGCCCGGGCGTCGGCGCGCCGGTCGCCCAGGGGCTTGTATTCGTCGCAGTTGACGAAGTTGGGTAATGACCTCGATGGGCCGCAAAATGCCGAAGTCGTGCACCGTTTTTTCCCGCAGGTAATTGGATATCGAAGTGACCCCGTCGCTCTCTTCGATGGCGAAGCGGGTAATGGGCAGATACGACCGGTCGAGCCCCACCAGGGTGATATCGGTGCCATGCAGGGTGGTGACAAAGGGCAAGTATCTGCGCTTGGCCAGCATCTGGCGGGCCAGCAGTGCGCACACCGAGTGGGGAATGGCGTAGTGGACGTGGAGCAGGTCGAGCTCGTAATATTCGGCCACTTCCGACATGCGTGTGGCCAGGGCAAGATCGTAGGGCGGGTATTCGAAGAGGGGATAATTGGAGACCGGCACCTCGTGATAAAAAATACCTTCTTCGCGCCCGGTGAGCCGGAACGGTTGCGAATAGGTGATGAAGTGCACCTGGTGACCGCGCGTGGCAAGCTCAATGCCGAGTTCCGTCGCGACCACGCCACTGCCGCCGTAAGTCGGATAACACGTGATGCCGATTTTCATTCATGCCCCCTTGAGAAACCGATGTAGGTTATCAACCGGAGCGCAAGCGGAGTGGAGGGACCTGCTGTTTTCTCAACCATCATCTAATTAATCCCGGCTGGCAAACTCCCCCTCCTTAAGCCGCCCCAGCTGGTGATAGTCGATCAGCGCCAACCCTGAGTCAGTCCTGAGGGCTTCAGGAATGACCTCGAGCAAAGCGCTGCGTTCCATCTCTCGCGATGCCCGCAGCCGCGTGCGTGCCTGATCCAGAGCGCCTGGTCGTTATAGCCGGGATGGCAAACCAGCTCCCATGTACCCGGAGGCATGGCCTGAAGAAGAGAACGCAAGCACCGAGTCATCCAGGATTCCCGTAGCCAGCAGGCCGATCGAACCATCGGCGGTCATCATACCGTGCTCCATGATCAGCCTGGAGAACGCTCGCCGCTGGGTGCGCATGGCATGCACTTGCGTTCGACGCAACGTGCTGGCGGGCCGGGTGGCTCGCAGGCTCCACCACGGTTCGAATGGATTGCGGACGCAGTGCACCCCACAGTGACGCGCAGCGCGGAGCAGGGGAGCCAGCACCCGGGGAAAAGCGTGAACATGTTTATGGGAGTCGATGTGGCTGACGGTGAGGCCGCTCGATTGAATGCGCCGTATCTGGGCGATGGCCTCGGCCTCAATCTCCTGCTCGCGGATGCGGCCGCGCAACAGATCAGCAAAGAAGCTACCCACCGTAGGCCCGGAAGGATGAACCGAGGGTCGAGCAGCGAAGGCACTTCGCCCGGGTGCAGGCAGGGCGAGCCGTCGACCAGGACCACGTGACACCCGACAGCCAGGCGCCGGTTGCGCAAAGGCCATGTAAACGGCGGGAGAGAAATAGGGAGCAGTCGCCATCAGTGTGGTGGAGCTGAGGGCGCCCGCCTGCTGCAGCTCAACGATGGCCCGGTTCACGCCCGGCGCGAGACCAAAGTCGTCCGCGTTGATGATCAGGCGCTTCATTTCCGCCAGTGTACCAAGAGCCTTCGTTACCTTTTCATGCATCAAAGGCGCAGATCAATGAGAAGCGGGCGGTGGAGAACTATTAATGTGCTCATCCGATGGACAGCGCTACAATAAGTTTTCTTTGAGCGGGGGAGGGTCCGCAACAATGTCTGGAAGATGGCTGCCGCGCCAAGGGCCCAGGCAAGCCGCCTATGCGTTGCTGCTCCTGCTGAGCTGCGCCGGTCATGCAGCGTGGGGAGCGCCAACCAGCAACATCGTCTATCAAACGCCGAACACCTTCGAGCCCCACTCCGGCCCGGCGCAGATGATCGAGCACTTGTCATTTTTTGTGATTCAAATCACAGCCGCGATTTTTATCGTGGTCGCCTCGCTTTTGGTGTTATGTGGTGGTCCGCTACCGGCAGCGCGATCCCAACGATGACAGCGAGCCGCCCCAGATCTATGGCAGCACCCAGATTGAATTGGCCTGGACGGTGATACCCATCCTGATTGTCGTGGTTCTCTTCCTCACCACGGCCCGCATTCTTTTTGCCATCCAGGATCAGAAGATGCCGGCGACGGCCCTCGATGTCGATGCCGTAGGCCATCAATTCTGGTGGGAGTTTCACTACAATAAATTGGGTTTCACGACGGCCAATGAGCTGCACGTACCGCTCAGCACCGGGCAGGTTCCCACGACCACTTCGCTCAACTTGCTCTCCGCCGATGTGGTTCACAGCTTCTGGGTCCCTGCGTTGTTCGGTAAGATCGACATGTTTCCAAACCAGGTCAACCACATGTGGTTCAATCCGGATAAACCCGGCATGTACGTGGGCCAATGTGCCCAGTTCTGCGGGGTGGAACATGCCAAGATGCTGCTGCGCGTCTACGTGCAGACCCCGGAAGATTTCGCGGCCTGGGTGAAAAATCAGCAGCAGCCGGCGGTGCAGGATCCGGCAGTTGCCGAAGGCCGGCAGCTGTTCGAGTCGCAGTCTTGCATCAGTTGCCACGTGGTTCGCGGCACCGCGGCCCAGGGAAAATTTGGGCCCGACCTTACCCACTTTATGAGCCGGGATACGCTTGCTTCCGGAGCGGCCGACAATACGCCGGCGAATCTCAAGCTCTGGATAAAGGATCCGGACTACGTCAAGCCAGGAAGCCTGATGCCGGCGATGCAATTGAGCGATGACCAGATCGACAAGATCGTCGCTTACCTCGATACCTTGAAGTAACTGGGACACGGGCCACTACAGACAGGAGTTTTCGGTTATGGCTGATTCGACTCTACCGATCGGGAGCGCCATCGACCTCACCCCGCCGAGTGAGGTCGTACGGGACGTGGCTCGAACAGGTGCACAGTTGGGTGGTCACCGTCGACCACAAAAAGATTGGCTTGATGTACATCGGCTACGCCGTGATCTTTTTGCTGGTCGGGGGCTTCGAGGCGATCCTACTGCGCATTCAGCTGGCGGTACCCCATAACAATTTTCTCTCCCCTGAGGTCTTCAACCGCATCTTCACCATGCATGGCACGACCATGGTCTTTCTCATGGGGATGCCGTTGATCATTGGGTTTGCCAATTACCTGGTTCCCCTGATGATCGGCGCCAGGGATATGGCCTTTCCCCGGATGAATGCCTTCAGCTTCTGGATGACCGCGCTGGGCGGCTTGATGCTGTACTACAGCTTCATTGGCGGCGTGGGCCTGCAGGGGGCGGGGAGCGCGCCCGACGTGACCTGGTGGGCTTATGCGCCCGCTTACCGAGCGCGCATTCTCGCGCGGGCACAGCACGGACTACTGGGCGCTGTCGCTGATCGTCTCCGGATTCGGCACCATCGGCGCCGCGGTCAACATTATCGCCACTACCGTCTGCATGCGTTGCAAAGGCATGACGATGTTTCGCATGCCGCTGCTGGCATGGCTGTACCTGGTGGTCTCGGGAATGATCCTGATAGCCATCAGCCCGTTGACCGCGGCGCAGATCATGCTGTGCATCGACCGCTATCTCGGGGGACACTTCTTCGACTCTCAGGCTGGGGGCGCGCCCGTTGTCTGGGCGCACTTTTTCTGGATCTTCGGCCACCCCGAGGTCTACGTGCTGGTGTTGCCGGCGTTCGCCATCGCTAACGAAGTTATTCCTGTCTTCTCCCGCAAGGCGATCTTTGGCTACCCGGCTATGGTGGCTGCATCAGCCGGCATTGGTTTGATCAGCCTGAGCGTGTGGGCGCACCACATGTTCACCGTGGGCATGACCTCGGCGCAGAATGCGTTCTTCGTCCTCTCGACCGGACTGGTTGGGGTCCCCACCGGGATCAAGATCTTCAACTGGATCGCCACCATGTGGGGAGGCAAAATACGCTTTGCCACGCCATGCTCTTCTGCACTGCCTTCCTGGCGCAGTTCCTGTTCGCGGGTCTGACCGGAATCATGCTTTCCACCGCTCCCTGGAACTGGCAACTGCACAACTCCTATTTCGTCATCGCCCACTTCCACTATGTTCTGGTGGGAGCCATCGTCTTCTGCTTCTTCGGAGGGTTCTACTACTGGTTCCCGAAAATGACCGGCAAGATGCTCGACGAGCGGCTGGGCAAGTGGCATTTCTGGCTGTTTCTGATCGGCTTCCACATGTGTTTCGACCTCATGCACATCCCCGGGCTGCTGGGCATGCCGAGGAGTATCTACACCTATGAACCTGGCCGCGGCTGGGACAACTGGAACATGATCGTTTCCATCGGAGGCTTGATTCAGGGAGTGGCCACGCTGATCTTTGCCTACAACATGGTGTATTCGTACTTCAAAGGCCCAGAGGCGGGCCCGGACCCCTGGGACGCCTGGACGCTGGAGTGGGCAACCTCATCGCCGCCGCCCGAGTACAACTTTGCCAGCGCGCCGGTGGTGAGCAGCCGCCGGCCGTTGTGGGACCTGAAGCACCCCGAAGACCCGGATTCACGGTATGAATGATCTTCATCTCCCAGACACGGCAGTTCTGATGAATAGAACGGGGCACAAACGATGAGCACCAGCACCATTCCCCTGGCGCACGGTCACGAAGATTGGGTGCTGCCCTATCACGGCACGGTTGCCATGCTGGCGCTGATCGTTGCCGAGGTTGCGATCTTCGGTATCTTTGTGGTCGCCTATATCTATTACATAGGCAGGAGCCTCTCCGGACCATATCCGCGCCAAGTCCTGGAGCTTCCCATCTTCAATACGGTATGCCTGCTCTCCAGCAGCTTCACTATCTGGTTAGCGGAACGTAGCCTGAAAAGGGGCGCGATGGGGGCTTTCAACTTGTGGTGGGCCCTCACCATCGTTTTGGGCGCTATCTTTCTCGGCGGCACCGGCTCTTGAATGGAAGAAGTTGATCTATCAAGACGGGCTGACCATCAGCACCAATCTCTTCGGCACCACGTATCTATTCGCTGGTCGGCTTGCACGCGAGCCACGTCATCGTCGGCCTGACCATGCTTTCGATCGTGTTGATCTTCGCCCTCACCGGGAAGGTGAAGAGTGAGCACTCACGGCAGCTCGAAGTGCTCTCGCTTTATTGGCACTTTGTCGATGGGGTCTGGGTGGTGGTCTTTACTGTTGTCTACATCATTGGCCGCTGAGGAGAAAGAGAAGAAAAGCAATGGAAGACCAACCGGGACACAATGGCGTATCCGATGAGGTGGTGCAATTACCGGCACCCACGGCGTGGCCGATCGTCTTGGCCCTGGGCCTGACGTTTGCCTTCGCCGGGCTGGTGACGAACGTCGGGATAAGCGTCCTCGGGGCAGTGCTTATCGTTGCCGGCTGCGTGGGATGGTTTGGCCAGGTGTGGCCTCATGCCCACCACATTGCCGTGCCGGTCAAGAGTCCAGAAGTTCGAATTCACATCCGTGCGCACCAAGGTCGCTCGATATCGAAATCGACGAAAGCCATCGCGCGCGCCTGCCGGTGCGCACCCCATCCGTTATGGCCGGGGTAAAGGGCGGCATCGCAGGCGGCGCTGCGATGATCGTGCCCGCGGTCCTCTACGGCCTGATTGCGTACCACAGCATCTGGTATCCGATAAATCTGCTGGGAGGAGCGGGCGTCGCCGGTTGGTCCAATCCCACTCTCGACGAGATCACCCACTTCCGCCTGAGCGCTCTCATCACCGCCACCATCATCCATGCCGTAGGCTCGCTGCTCATCGGCCTTCTGTATGGGGCGATGTTGCCTATGATGCCGCGGCGTCCCATTCTGCTGGGTGGCATCATCGCCCCTGTTTTGTGGACGGGCGTGCTTCATTCCGCGCTCCCCCTGATCAACCCCTTTCTCGCGGACCGCATCGATTGGGGTTGGTTTGTCGTCTCCCAGGTGACCTTCGGGCTGGTGGCCGGCTTGGGTGGTGGCCAAGCAAGAGCACATCCGCACCGAGCAATATCTGCCCTTTGCCGCACGCATGGGATTGGAAACACCGGGAATGATGGAAGAGCACCATCGGGAGGACGGACCGAAGTGACGGCGCGCCTTCTCAGCAGCAGCCTGATGCTGGTTTCCTGTATGACTGTGCTGGGCTGCGGACAGCTTCCCGGCCAGTCCCAAGCCCGGACCGGAGGTGCCGCGTCCCGATCAGGTGGTGGACTTTGCTACGCTCTACAGCCAGAACTGCTCCGGCTGCCATGGCGCCCAGGGAATGAACGGCCCGTCCTATCCACTGGCCAATCCCGCATATCAGGCACTGGTCGATGAGCAGATGCTGCATCAGGCGGTGGCCAATGGGAACCGGGCACCCTGATGCCCGCCTTCGCCATCAGTGCTGGAGGCAGCTTGACCGACCAGCAGGTAGACGCGCTGGTGAACGGTATGCGCGCCGCCTGGTACAAGCCGGGGACTCTCGATGGCGCGAACCCGCCGCCCTACAAGGCCGCCAAGCCGGCAGATGCGGCTCACGGTCAGCAGGTTTACACCACCTATTGCGCTTCGTGCCACGGTGCTGCCGGCTCGTCTGGCAAGAGCAAAGCCGGGTCGATTACCGAGCCGGCGTTCTTATCGTTGGTCAGTGACCAGATTTTGCGCACCATCGTGATTGCCGGACGCCCGGATATCGGCCAGCCGGACTGGAGAAACGATTTGCCTGGGCACCCGATGAGCGATCAGGAAGTAACCGACGTGGTGGGCTGGCTCTCCAGCCAGCGCCCGGCGCACACAAAAAATGCCGGAGGAGGCTCGCAATGAGCGACGAGAAGGCAGTAAGCAGACGGTGGTTCCTGGTGTCGATCGGCGCACTGCTCAATGGCGCGGTTGCCCTGTTAGTCGCCATCCCTGTCGTGGGCTACCTGCTGGGACCCATTCGCAAGAATGGCGGTTACAATTCCTGGATTGATTTGGGTGACGTTTCTCAATTTGCCCTGGGGGAGACGCGGCTGGCCAGCTTCGTCAAGCCCACAGAGCGCGCCGTGGGATGGCGCGACCGCCAAGGCTGCCTGCTGGGTCCGCCGGACGCAGGAGCAGAAGTTCCAGATTTTCGCTATCAACTGCGCCCACCTGGGCTGCCCGGTGCGCTGGTTTCCGCAGTCGGAGCTGTTTATGTGCCCATGCCACGGCGGAGTCTATTACGCCGATGGCTCGCGCGCCGCGGGACCACCGCCGCGAGGCCTTTTTGAATACGCCTACAAAGTGCAGAACGGCAAATTGATGATCAACGGCGGCCAGATGCCGACGCTGGCGACCAGCGCGTCGGTGCGGAAAGAGAGTTCCGAATGCACTGGTTGAAGCGTACTTACGACTGGTTCGAGTTCCGCTTGAAGCTGGAAGGGCCGATCAAGGAAACGGTTCTTCACCCGGTGCCCACGAACACGGCCAGCTGGTGGTATGTCTTCGGCAGCGCCAGTTTCGTTCTGTTACTGCTACAGATCGTCACCGGTATCCTGCTGGCCATCGTCTATGTCCCCTCGGCGGGCGAGGCATGGAACAGTCTGCAGGTACTGAACCAGCAGCTTCCGCTGGGATGGTTCCTGCGCGCGATGCATGGTTGGGGCTCGAACTTCATGGTCGCCGTGGTGCTGATCCACATGGCGCAGGTCTTCCTGTTTGGAGCCTATAAGTTTCCTCGCGAGCTGACCTGGATCCTGGGCGTGTTTCTGCTGCTGATGACGCTGGGCATGGCGTTCACCGGGCAGGTGATGCGCTTCGACCAGGATGCGTACTGGGGGCTGGGCATTGGCGCCTCGATCGTAGCCCGCGTACCTTTCATCGGCGGGGCCCTGGTTAATCTGATGTTAGGCGGCCCTATTATCGCGGGTCCGACATTGACCCGCTTTTTCGCCCTGCATGTCTTTGTCATTCCAGGATTGATGCTGGCTTTCGCCGCGCTGCACATCTGGATGGTGGTGGGATTGGGTATCAACGATTGGCCCATGCCGGGACGGATCGTCAGGCGCAGCACTTATATTCAGGAGTACCACGAGCTGACGCAGAAGGACGGTATTCCCTTCGTACCTGGGGCGGTGTGGAAAGACATGATCTTTTCCGCAGCCATCCTGCTTGCGGTAGCGCTTTGCGCGGTGTTGTTTGGGCCCTTTGGGCCGACCGGCTTTCCCGATCCAACTATCATCCAGACCGTGCCCAAGCCGGACTTCTTCTTCTTGTGGATTTACACCATCCTCTCTTTTCTTCCCGAGAACCTGGAGACGCCGTTCATATTGATTGCTCCGATAATAGGGATCGGCTTCCTGCTGGCGTTGCCATTCTTTGCCGGTGAGGGAGAGAAGAGCTGGCACCGCCGGCCGATCGCGGTACTGTCGATCACTGTGCTCGCGGTTGGCTTTGCGGTGTGCGAACACCTGGGAACGTATACTCCCTGGAGTCCTGAGATGCAGGCCTGGAGCGGCGACGCCGTCCCTGTCCGCTATGTGCACGCGGCCACCCCGCTGGGCAGGCAGGGCCAGATTGTTTTCCAGGCCAAGCAGTGTCGCAACTGCCACATGATCGGTGGCGTGGGTGGCCAGCGTGGTCCGGCGCTCGACGGAGTGGCTACGCGGCTTACGTATGATCAACTGGTGCGCCAGGTGCTGCAGGGCGGTGGAAACATGCCCGCCTATGGGAAGAACCTTTCCCCGCCGGAGGTAACGGCGTTGGTCAGCTTCCTCGAAACTCTGCACCCCGAGGGCCAACGCCCTGCGCGGGACGCTTCGCAGCAGTACCTGAGCAGCGGGGAGCTTGTGGTCCGGCAGGCCGGCTCTGAATAGGGCCGTTTTTTAGGAGTTTTATCTGCCGCCGATCATGGGTGCCCCATATCTCGCTCGTTTTTCGCGAGATGTGGGATTCCACTGCGCTCAACCTGAAGTTTTCAAACCCGATAAGCAAGGACGTTGAGATTCGTGGTATCCGACATCTCGCGAAAAACGAGCGAGATATGGGGCACCCATGATCGGCGGCAGGTGAGAAGTCTGGGTTGAGTTTTTTCGCACTATAGTGAGAGTCATGTCAGATGGGGTATCACAGGCCGCATGGGGTTCCTGGGCCTTTCCCTTTTGGGCCACAGCGGGATTGCTCGCGACTGCTTTGCTCTACCTCCGGGGCTGGGGCAGAATTCGCCGTACCCGGCCGCTCATCTTTCCTCCCTGGCGCGCCTGGTGCTTCCTCGGCGGACTCTTTACCCTGTGGATCGCGATCGCCTCGCCACTCAACACCCTGGACAGCCTGCTGCTGGTCGCCCATATGACACAGCACCTGATACTGATGTCGGTGGTGCCGCCGCTGCTGCTGCTGGGCGCGCCGGCCGTTCCCCTGCTGCGGGGGCTGCCGCAATCTGCACTGCGCGACGGGCTGGGCCCCTTCTTCCGCACCCCGGCCCTGCACCGGGTGGTCCACCTGCTGACCCATCCCGTATTCGCATGGCTGGCCATGAATATTGCCTACCTCGCCTGGCATGTGCCGCCGGCCTATGAACTGGCGCTGCGCTCGCCCGGCTGGCACGAGGTGGAGCACGCCTGCTTTCTGGTTACATCCTTGCTCTTCTGGTTTCCTGTGATCCAGCCCTGGCCCAGCATGAGCCGCGGGTCCCGCTGGGCCATGTTGCCCTATCTCGTCGGCGCGGACCTGGTGAATACCGCGCTGGCTGCGTTCCTGACTTTCGCCGGCAGGGTCATTTACCCCAGCTATGCCAACGGACCGAGGATCTTCGGTATATCCGCACTGGGCGACCAGGTGGCGGCCGGCGCGCTGATGTGGGTGATCGGCTCCATCTTCTACCTTGTGCCGCTGGCCGGGATCGCGATCCATCTGCTTTCTCCGCAATCTCACCGCGTTGTCCTCTGCCACTTCGCAAGTCACGCGAGGAAGCATCGTAATCCCGCCCCCAGGGCGCTTCGACATATTGCGGCTGCCCCTGATCGGCACGTTTTTCTGCGCTGGCGCTATGGACGCATGGCGCTGCAGAGCGTTGCCTTCGTGGCCGCGGTGCTGGTGGTTGCGGACGGCTTTCTGGGCCATCCCATGGGCGCGATGAACCTGGCCGGAGTATTGCCGTGGACCTACGTCCGCGCCTTCGGCGTGATCGCGCTGCTGGTGCTGGGAAATATCTTCTGCCTGTCGTGCCCCTTCATGCTGCCGCGGGAGCTGGGTCACCGGCTGGGTCTGGCCCGCTTCAAGTGGCCGCGCTGGCTGCGCAGCAAGTGGATCGCGATTGGGTTGATGATCCTGTTCTTCTGGTCGTACGAGGCCTTTGCTATCTGGGACCATCCCCAGCGCACCGCCTGGCTTCTGATCGCGTACTTTGCTGCGGCCTTCGTGGTCGACACCTTCTTTCGCGGAGCTAATTTTTGTAAATATGTTTGTCCGCTGGGGCAGTTCAACTTTGCCGGATCGCTGCTTTCGCCCTTCACTCTCCAGGCGCGCAGCCAGGCTGTTTGCGAGCGCTGCACTACCCATGACTGCATCGCCGGAAACGTGCAACAGCGTGGCTGCGAGCTGCAGCTCTATATGCCGCAAAAGGCCGGAAACATGGACTGCACGCTGTGCATGGATTGCGTCAAAGCTTGCCCCCACGACAACATCGGCCTTTTCGCTGTTCCTCCCGTGCGCGATTTGCTGCGCGATCCGGTGCGGTCGTCGATCGGCAGATTCTCGTCGCGCATGGACATCGCTGCCCTGGTCCTGGTGGTCGTGTTGGCGGCCTATCGCGAATGCCTGGTTGATGGTGGCTCCAGCTAGGGAAGTACCTCGCGCTGCTGGTCCTTTTCGCAGTCGTGGCAGCAGTCGTGCTGGGGTTGGCGGTCAAGCGCATCCAGCCAAGAAAGAGGGAACTCTTCTGCCGCTTCTCGCAGGCGCTTCTGCCTTTGGGATTGGCCATGTGGGCAGCCCATCTGCTCTTTCACCTGTTCACCGGCTGGGCAACCCTGGGTCCTGCTCTCCACCAGGCCGCAGCAGACTTTGGCTGGCATTTTCTGGCCCCGGCTCATTGGGGGATGGAGCAGCCGCTGCTGGCCGCCAATACCATGCTGTCGGTACAGCTGCTGCTGCTGGATGCGGGCCTGCTCCTGACGCTGTACCTGGGCTGGAGACTGGCGCAGCAGTGGGCTGCGAGCGCCGGCCGCGCCGTGCTGCTGCTGTTGCCGTGGGCAACCTCCGTTGCCGTAGCCTACGCGGCGGGGGTCTGGATCCTGCTCCAGCCTATGCAGATGCGCGGCATGATAATGAATCCATGAAGGGTTCGTCCGCTGGCCGCGGTCCTGATGCTGGGATGTGGGCGACGGCGGCACTATGGCGATGGCGGGACGATGCTGCTCCATCAGGATGCGGGTGCATTTACGGTCACCCTCTTCGCCGCGCCACAACCACTGCAGGTGGGCGCGGCAGACTTCAGCGTGATGGTGCAGGATCGAAGCCAGCGGGGAAGTGCTGCTGGATCCGATGATTGATCTGACCATTGTTCCGGAAGCTGGGAACGCAACGCAGCAGACTGTCCGGCTGGCGAAAGGGCAGGCGAGCAACCGTCTTTTGCAGGCCGCCACGGTGCATTTTTCCAGTGCCGGCAAGTGGCGCCTGATGCTGCCGTTCGCCGCGGCAACGACGTGGCGCACCTGAGCACGGAGTGCACTGTCGAGCCCGATCGCTCCCGCGCCACGCTGGTGTGGTTTTATGTTTTGTTGCCGGTGGGCATCATTCTGCTGTTTGTCATCCACCAGGGATTGAAGCTTCGCTCCGAGGTGAAGGCTCAATGATCCATGCGCCAAATCCGCTGATCGCGATGGGAGTGGTAGCGTCGACCGCCGCCACAGACGCGGTCTACGTAATGTTCACCGCTGCGGTTGCCGCGCGCCGCAGGAGCGTCGCGGCAAGCTGGAGCAGCGTCTGGTACCTGCTTTCTGCCTTTGCGGTGATCAGCTACACCGGCAATCCCATCTACGTCGCATTTGCGGCGATCGGCTCCTGGCTGGGGGCCTTCGGCGCGGTGACCTGGCTGGGCACGGCCGATGTTAAGAGTGCCTCCGCCAAGCCGCACTCCTAGCCTGGATGTGGTAACTTTTGCAGAAACGACATGACAGAAACCAAGCGCAAAGCACATCAAGTGGAACGACATCGAGGTAGAAAGCCTGAACTCGCTGATCGGTCGCCAAATGATCGTCGGCACAAACGTGATGGTCGCGCGTGTCCTGCTTAAGAAGGGCGCCAGGGTGCCGCTGCACAGCCATCACAACGAGCAGGTCACGTACATCCTCGAAGGCGCATTGCATTTCTATATCGACAACCGGGAGATTACCGTCTCTGCCGGGGAAGTGCTCTGCATTCCGCCCCATATGCCGCATGAGGCGATTGCGCTCGAGGACACGGTAGACCTGGATATCTTCAATCCGCCGCGTCAGGATTGGATCGATAAAGACGATGCCTACCTGCGCCAGGCCACAACCAGAGTAGATGAGAGGGAGCCCGAGTGGATCTGGGATTGAAGAACCGCAATGTCATTGTTGCTGCTTCGAGCGATGGTATCGCGCGCGCGGCAGCAGAGAAGTTCGCCGCCGAAGGCGCGAAAGTGGCCATGTGCTCGCGCGATGCCACGAAACTGAATGCGGCAGCAGCACTGATTCGCGAACGCTATGGCGCCCAGGTGCTCGCTGAACCGCTGGATGTGACCGATGCGAATGCAGTCGAAGCGTTCGTGAAGCATGTGGCGCAAGAGTTCGGCGGCGTTGACGTTTGCGTGACCAACGCTGGTGGCCCACCGGCCAAGATGTTTTTTGCCACCACCACCGAGGAGTGGCATCGCGCGGTGGAGCTGAACTTCATGAGCATGATCCACTTTGCGCGCGCGGTTTTGCCCTGGATGCAGAAGAACCATTGGGGCAGGCTGGTGACGATTACCTCCATCACGGTGCGCCAGCCGGTCTCTGATCTGATCTACTCCAATGCGGTGCGGGCCGGTGTTCTTGGTCTGGTCAAGAGCCTTTCCAACGAGTTCGGCAAAGACGGCATCACGGTCAACAATGTGGGACCCGGGCTACACCGCAACCGAGCGCCTGAAGCAACTTATCGCCAAGCGCTCGCAGGAGATGGGCATCAGCGCCGCGGAGTTTGAAGCACGCCTGGGAGTCGAGGCGCCCCTGAAGCGCGTGGGACTGCCGGAAGAGGTGGCCGACGCGATCGTCTGGCTCGCATCGGAACGCGCATCGTTCATTACCGGCCAGACACTGCTGGTAGACGGCGGATTGTTCAAAGGACTCTAATCGTCACGCCAATTCCGGTAAGGTAGTCTCCTTGGCCACGGTCTTTTCCTTAACCTTCGCGCTGGTCACAAGAATCACCGAAAGCACGACCACTGCGCTCCCGGCCAGAATAAATCCGCTCACCCGCTCATGCAGGACGAGCCATCCCAGGAATACGGCCACAACTGGATTCACATACGCGTAGGTCGATACCTTCGACGTCGGCACATGCTCCAGCAACCAGATGTAGGCCGTATAGCCGATCCACGATCCGCAGACGATGAGGTAGCCAACTGCGCCGATTCCGCGGGCGGTCCACACTACCCGATGAAAATCTTCCACCAGCAACGCAAAAATAGAATTTGCGATGCCCGCCGCGGTTACCTGCCATCCAGTCGCGCTGAATGCATTCATGCCCGACTGCCACCGTTTGGACAACACCGACCCGAGGGCCCAGCTGAAGGAACCGCCGAGCAGGCTTAGCGAAGCCCACAGGGCCTTTCGACCCATCGCCGTACTGGACGTTAACTCAGGGTAGAAGAGGATGAGCAATCCAAGCACGCCGAGGGCAAGGCCGGCTTTGCCGAGCGGAGCGATGCGGTGATGGCCGAGCAGCATCGAGTCCAGAACCAGGAACCACAACGGCGTGATGGCAATAATGAGGGCCGCGAGGCCGGTGGAGACATAAAGCTCAGCGTAGGAGAGGGTAAGGTTGCCGCCCATCAACAACAAAACGCCGACGATGCCGGCCAGCGCGATTTGCTGCGGCGAATACCAGATCTTACGCCCGGTCAATGCGCAGACAGCCAGCATGACGACGCCTGCGATCGAAAAGCGGATCGCACACATCAGCCCCGGCGGAATCGACTGTACGGCGATGTCAATTCCCAGATACGTCGAACCCCAGAACAAGTAGACCAGTCCGAAGGCAAGAATAATCTTCCATCGGCTTGGGCGCCCGGTTTCGTCCATGATTGAAGCGTACGTGCGCAGTGACCTTCCCAGCCTATCGCATTTCGTTGCGAACGACCCGGAAACCATAATCGGCGTACTTGAATTCCGGCGGGATGCTGGAACGGGTCGAACATCGTGAGATCTTGATGTGGTGACGCCATGAGCCTCCGCGCGATGCCTTTCTGTGGCCCTGTTCCGGCCCCTGCGGATTCCGATCCGGTGAAATGCTGTAGTAGTCGGCTGCAAACCAGTCGCTACACCACTCATGCACGTTTTCGCACATCTCAAATAGACCGTAACCATTCGGCTCTGACTGTCCCACCTGTTCCGGTCCGGTCTTCCAGCGAGCATGGTAGTGGAGACGAGCCACCGGCGGATCATCGCCCCAGGGGAACAGCATTCTCTCGGCGCCGCCGCGCGCAGCTCGTTCCCACTCCGCTTCTGTCGGTAGCCGATAGTCGGAGCCGGTCATCGAAGAAAGGCAAGCGCAATAGGCGACGCTGTCAAACCACGAGACCGCCACCACAGGTTGCTGGGGATGAGAGAAGCTGGCATCGCCCCAATACGGGGGTGGCGTGTTTCCAGTGGCGTCCAGGAACCGCGCATACTCCGCCACTGTTACCTGAGTGGCCGCCATGGCAAACGAATCTACCCAGACGCGATGCACAGGTGCTTCCACCGCCTGACCGGCGTCGGACCCCATGGAGAACCAGCCAGCAGCAATTGGGACGAAACGGGGCTCTGTGATCGTCATGCGGCAACGAGTGCGTCACTTATATCATCGTGTATGGGATGTGGCGGATCCAGCCAGGATCGCACATGGGGTTAAGAATTTTGCCCTACTATGAACCCGGGGTGCCCCACATCTCGCCAAAAACGCGCGAGATACCCCGAATTTCCTGCACGCGCGGCGCAGGCAAGGGCTGCGTATGCGCCTTTCTTTAAGGAAAGGCGCATGAAGTTCGCGGAACCCACTAAGCTCTACAGGAAATCGGGGATATGGGGCACCCGGGTTGGTGGCAGGTCAATCGCAGGACGCTTCGTTACATCGCGGATTAGTTTGAGGCAGGCGCAAGCGGATGAATTTCGACTGGACCGAGGGCGCACTTGCCGAAGGCCTGCAGCACTATCATGCAGGCGAGTTCTTTGCCGCTCATGAATCGTGGGAAAGCCTTTGGATGGTGGCGCAGGAGCCGGACAAGATGTTCCTGCAAGCCTTGATTCTGGTGACCGCGGCGTTCCATCACCTGCAACACAATAATCCCCGGGGAACTGCGCGGCTATTGCAACGCGCCCTGGAGCGGCTGGACTCTTATCCCGCCAGCTTCGGATCCATCTCCGTTGCTATGCTCTGCAATGACATTCGCGAATGGCTAAAGGCGCTTGAAATGGGTGCACGGTCACCCCAATTCGGATGCCCGCGAATAGGTGTTTAAGGATTCGTAGCAGGACCTATGCGGATTTTTTTCTCTTGCTGCTGGTCGCGCGGCTCGTCCCGCCGGCGGCCGTGGTCTTGGAAACACGCGATGCCGCCGTGCTCTTTGTGGTTTCGCCCCCGGGTTGCGACCCGGCGGCTGGCGATGGACTGGCCTGGGCAAGGCTTCTGCGCAAAGCTTCCATCAAATCGACGACCTTGGATGGCTTCTTTTCGACCTCCGGCTCCGGCACGGGGAGGTTCTTGATCTTGGCATCGACCAGCTCGCGAAGCGCCTCTTCATAATGGTCCTTGAATTTGCTGACTTCAAAGGGTTGGGTGTAAGCCGCGATCAGTTGCTTGGCTAAGCCAAGTTGGGCAGCGTCGGCCTTGCTGGTCTCGACCCCATTCGAGTAATCGCGGGCATCGCGCAGCTCGGCGGCGAAGCGCAGAGTGTAGAGCATCATTCCCGGATGGTTGGGGTCGTGCGGGGGAGCAAGGGTCATCAGGTGTTGCCGCCCGCTGAACACGATCTCACCCACGCCGACCATACCGCTTTCCGCCATGCTCTGCCGCACCACGGAGAAGGCCACTGCCTGGGGACCGGCCTTGGGCATCACAAAGTAAGGCTTTTCATAAAGGGCCGGATCGATCTCGGCCGATGGAGAAAATTGGGAAATCTCAATTGTCTTTTTGCCCGCAAGACGGAGGTTTTTCAGTTCCGCGGGCTCGACGATGGCGTATTTGCCTTTCTCGTACTCATAGCCTTTGACGATGTCTGCCTTGTCGACGGTGTGCTGCAGAGGGGTTTGCTGGATTTCGCGTCGTCTCTGGCCTGGGGAGCAAGGTGCAGGGACGAGCTGTTCGCACTGCGAACGGCTCCGCTGGAACTGGATTCGACTTCCCCGGACGTGTCCCCATCCTCTGTCTCTGGCGCTGGACCGGCTGAGACATTTTCCCGGCGTACCCGGGCGAGCGTGTTGCGGTCGATTTCATGGAAAGAGATGGGGCGAGTGGTACTGGTTGCGGGGTAGATTTCAACCGCAAACCCGACCAGCGAAATCTGAATGGTTCCTGACCACAAGGGACGTGCCATCAAAGCTCCTTTGCGCTAAAAAGCGAAGCGGACCCAGACCTGTGGCAATTATGATGCCGAGCCAGGTAAGAAGATGAAGATATTCGCCCGGGCCGGTGATTTTCCGATCGCTGACTGGAAACTGTGGATAGCTTCGTCTTTTATTCGCCTATACTCATGCCATGTCCCGCGACACCAAGGCAAACCATACCGTTTACCTGCATTTCATGAGTAGCCAAAACGGCTGGCACTGTCAGTTCCTTGAGGCGGACCTGAAGACTTCGCTGCCGCGCACATTCACCTTCGCAAACGCCGACAAGATCAGAGAGTTGGCGCGCCGCGGGGAAGCGTGGGGAACGTTGGAAAGCAGGCAAGCGCTGGAGCACGCCATTGAAACGGGACGCGGCGGGCTGTATCTGAGATTGACCCCGGAACAGTACTCACAGCTGAAGCGGCCCTGAATGGTCGCCGGTCCGTCCCTAAACTAAGTCCTGCGCCTTTTCGGCCGAGGCGATCGCAGCCTCGACTCCCGCCAGAACCTCGGAGGCGGTAGCAGAGGGTACTCCAGCCAGATAAAAATCTCGCAAGTTAACCAGAGCCTCGGTCAACAGCATGTTGCTCTCGAATAGTCTTTCCACCCTCGCCTGCAGCAGACCTTCGATCGCCGATTGCGGACGTCGGAAGGCAATCGCCTTGCGCGGAGGCTTTCGCGGCGGGTTCATGCTCGTAGGATGCAATCCGCGTTGAATGAAGAGCCGAAATCCTGAACGCTGGAAACTTTAGTTTGCTAATCTTCGCGGGAGGACGACAGGCTCTTGATGTTCGGCAAGCGTCGGTGTCGAAGTAGGATCTCCCAGTTGGGAGCGGCCTAATGTAACTGCAACTTTTGTGTGAGGCGCAACTTTGTGGATTGAGAAGTTGCCCCATTTCGCAGGAGATCTCCGCCGACCTTTACAGAGATTATTTGCATACGGCCATAGCTGCTATGCGTAGCGGCGCGGCAGCGTAAACCTTAGCCTCTAGATGCTGGCCAGATGGACGGCAGGTACAGAGGTGTCCGAATACGAACAGCTACTTCCGATTACGGACAAGCCTGAGCTTTACGCACGGTTGCGCGACGAGCCTGGCATGCTTAGATTGAGGGAGTCGCGTGCCGCCTGAAGTGGTCAGAAGATTGCATTTATTCGTCTCGCAAATAGAGGCAAGATCCTCAGGGGTAAAGCCTGATTAATGATATTCGACCGAAGTGACGGCTGAAGAGTCTGCGTGAGAGCTCTGCACTGGGTCCCGAAGGGACGGCTGAAAGTGGCTGAAAGTAGCCCAGGACGGTAGTCCTGGGTAAACATAAGCCATTCGATTAGTCCCGAAGGGACGGCTGAACATCGGGGCTAGAATTTCAGCGTCTCACACAGACTCTGAAGCTCGCACCCTTCTAGCCCGGCGGAGGTTCCATGCACGCAATGCTTCAGGATCTTCGATACGCATTACGGCAAGTCAGAAAATCGCCTGGCTTCGCCATCATAGTCATTGTGACCCTGGCGCTCGGCATTGGGGCCAACACCGCCGTCTTCAGCGTGATGAATGCAGTGCTGCTGCGTATGCTGCCGGTGCACGAGCCGAAGCAGCTCTTCTATCTGACCCATGCCAACATGCCGTCAGGGGTCGGGAATATTGCAGATTCGAGGTACACCTACGGGATCAACGTTTATCAACGGCTCAGAGAAGACCACTCAGCGTTCTCCGATGTGATCGCGTATGCTCCGTTGTCTGAAAATAAGACTGCGGTTCGTTTTGCAGACACGCCCGAGGAAATCGAAGCGAACGAAGTGAGCGGAAACTTCTTCTCCGCGCTAGGTGTGGGCATGGCCGCGGGTCAGCCATTTTCCGCGGCCGATGAGGACCGGCACTCGCAGGTCGTCGTTATCAGCTATGGATACTGGACACGCCGTTTCAACCGTGATCCCAATCTTATAGGCAAGCCGATCTTCGTCAACGGGGTAGCGTTCACCGTGATCGGCGTGAGCGTACCGGGCTTTTATGGAGTCGAATCGGGCGGCTCGGCGACCGATCTCTGGGTGCCGCTGCAGAATCGACCCGAATTGAATTCCTGGGGAGTTCCGGCAACGAGCCAGAATACGCTCTATTCCAGCCCGAACTGGTGGAGCCTGCAGTTGATGGCGCGCCTGAAGGACGGGGTGACTCAGCAACATGCATTGGCGAGGATAAATCCTCTCTTCGATCGTGCCGCGTACGAGACGACAGGTGTGGAAGACAGAAAAAACGGCCCGAAACTGAAGCTGACGCTGGTGCCCGCCCAGGGACTGGGCACGTCGAGTAGTGATTACCGCGACGCTCTGCGCGTTCTGATGGGCATGGTCGCGCTGGTTCTGGTGATTGCCTGTGTGAACATCATCATGCTTCTGGTCGCGCGCAGTTCGATGCGCGAGCGCGAGTTTGCCCTGCGGCTTGCCTTGGGCGCCGGGCGGGGCCCCCTCTTTCGACAATTACTGGCCGAGAGCGGCATTCTCGTCACCCTTGGATCTCTGTTGGGCTGGTTCTTTGCCGTGGAAGCCACTCGCTTGCTCGCCGTCTGGTCCGAGCTGGAAGTCAGCCTCTCGCCAGACAGGCCGGTGTTTCTCTTTACCCTGACCATCTCCGCGCTTTCCGCATTGCTGTTCGGACTTGCGCCCCTGCGCACCGCGAGCCGCGCAGAGGTGGGACTTGTATTGAAGTCTTCGGGCATCCAAACCACCACGACTCGCGAGCGGATGTTGACGGGAAAAGTGCTCGTTGCTCTGCAGATGGCCTTTTGCGTGGTGCTGCTTTTTGCCTCGGGCTTGCTGCTTCGCAGCTTGCGCAACTACCAAAATGTCGACCTGGGCATGCGCGCGGAAAGTGTGCTTGCTGTGGGCGTTCATCCCATTGGCGCGCCCGATCATGCCCATTCGCTCGAGTTCTATACCCAACTTACTGAACGTCTGCGGGCGCTGCCCGGGGTACAATCCGTGACTCTTGCGGAACTTCGTCCCGGCACCGGCTGGTCAGACAATGCTCCTCTCACCATCGACGGATATTTGTATCCGTGGGAGAACGGCAGGAACATGCTGCGCAGCAATATGGTCGGGCCAGACTTTTTCGCGACTCTGGGGATTCCGATGGCCGCGGGCCGGGACATCCGCGAATCCGACACGCAGACAGCGCAGAGGGTGGTCGTGGTCAACCAAACCCTCGTCAATCGCTATCTCAAAGGGATTTTTCCGATTGGCCACACGGTCGGCGATGCCAAACATGTTGCTACCATCGTGGGCGTTGCCCGGGATAGCAAGTACGCTTCGAGTGATGAAGAGGCGATGCCGATGATCTGGGGCAGCTACCAGCAGCAAAAAGTTATTCAAGCTATGGATGTTGAAATTCGGGCGTCCGGCGACCCGCGCAGCCTTCTTCCTGCGGTTCGCCGGGTGGTCCGCGACCTCGATCCTAACGCTCCGCTGGCTAAACCCCAGCTTCTCCAGACCGGGTTTGAGCAGACTTACCTGATGCCGGCTCTGTTCGCGCGGCTGGCCATGTTTTTCGGCGTGCTGGCCGCTACGCTGGTCGCTGTCGGTCTTTACGGAACGCTTGCCTACCGTGTCTCGCGCCGGACGATTGAAATAGGGTTACGCATGGCGCTCGGCGCAGCCCGCGGGGAAGTGTTGTGGATGATCGTTCGCGAGAGTCTCTTTCTCATCGGCGCCGGTCTTGTAGTCGGCCTGCCGCTGGCCTGGTTCACTTCGAGACTGATGGCTTCCATGCTGTTTCGGCTTTCGCCCCACGACTCATTCAGCCTGGTTGCCGCCGGATCGGGTATGTTGCTGGTTTCTCTCGCGGCCGCACTCATCCCGGCTCGCCGCGCTGCTTCGGTTGAGCCTATGCAGGCGCTTCGTGCGGAATAATCCAATCCGGAACCTCTCAGGTGAACGTCCCGCTTGGCCTCCCTCTTCGTCGCGGCCTCGCCCCTCAAACCGTTGATCCTTAATGCCTGTTGTCAATTTCGCTGGTGTCCCACCAAAGGTCGATAGCCACGAGACGTTCAGCTCCTAACCCTACAACTGGCATTCTCGTACCTGTCACGCTAGGACTATGGCGAACTGCGCCACAGTCGGTATGCTTATCAACAAGCGGCGATTCTCCAAGAACACTTTGATCGGCTCCTTCGGGGGATGGAATCGGTCAAAGGAAACGAGGAGAATCGCTGTTCGTGTTTTACAGATGGCCCAGCTCTCCGACAGCTGCAGGATTGTGGAAGACCGGTGGAGATCCTCATCATTGGTCCGCGGCCGAACCGGGCACGACCGTTCGATTGAGGACCAGATAAAGCAGCGGCGTTTATGCCGGGATCAGTCTGCTCTTCAACTTTGGTATGGCGTTTACCACGCGCATACCGGTCTTGATGATCGAAAAGGCCGGATACTTCTTCTGGCCGGTAAACTGTTTCATCCCTCTTAGTGAATCCGCGACCGCTGCAAATGCATACTCTCGCATGGAGGTTTCATAGTCCCCAATCGCATCGAGCAGCGGTTTTTCACCTCTATGCGCCTGCGTCAACTGTGTCGTGAGCAAAGCTGCGTCTTTCAACGCGATGTTACCGCCAACCCCGCGATAAGGCGTCATGCTGTGGATGGCGTCGCCCAACAACGTGATTCGAGTAGACCTCCAAGGGACGGGAGGCTGTGAAGTGCGCACACGGTTGAGAAAAATTGTTCCTGGTCGATCATTTCGACGAGTTTCCGGAGATTGGGGTGCCAACCCACCATCGTGCGTCGCAACGCATCTTTCAGTATGCTGCCGGTCATCGAGCTTGATCCCTGGTCGAGACCGAGGAAATCCGGACGCCCTCCTAACGCGAAGATCAGATAGTCCTCATCGCCAGGCAACGGTCCCTCGATCCCGAGACGGCGTAAGCGTTTGGCTGGCTTCCCCGGAACGCTTCCACATCGCCATAAACAAGCTGCACGGGGCGGGTGGCACGACCATGACGGGGCCGTCCAGCAGCAAATGGGGAGCCAGCGCCATGACACCATCGGTCAGAGGGATTGAGCCGCCGACGCCTACCACGCCCGTGTCTATGGGCTCGGCATGGGGCAGGTATTGTTTGCGAACCCGGGAATGGACACCGTCCGCGGCCACGAGTAGATCCGCCTGGGCGCTGCTGCCGTCTTCAAAATGCAATAGGATCCTGCCATTTGAAGCTTCTTCAAAGTGCAGAAATCGCTTATCGAATTTCACGTTATCTTCCAAACCCGCGAGCAGAATTCGCCGCAGGGTAATCCGGCTGATAGACCGATGCCGCGCGATGGTGTCGTGTGCGCTGCCATTGCTGACAAGGCTGAGGAGTTCGTGCAATTGCTCGGTGACGATGCTGAAGCCGCGCGAGAAGCTACCGCCTGTGGAATCGAAGAGATCCCACAGATGCGGCGGCAGACATTGGTGGAGGGCTGTGCTGCCTTGCGGATCAATGTGAATGCGGTAGCCTTGCGGCCGTGAATCCGGGGAGAGGTCCCGTTCGTAGACGGCTACGCTGATACCTGCCTGCTTCAATCCATTCGCCAGGCACAGGCCGCCAAGGCCGCCGCCGACGATGGCTACGTGAAAGGTCTGCTCTTTCATTTCTTTGCTCCTGTTGGTTTTTTGAGTCTCTTCCTGGCTTTGTCGGAGAGGATCCATGTCTCGGTATTTCGTTCGATAGCGTCGATCTGGTCGGCACCGAATTCGGCGGCGCCGGAAAAAATCGACATCAGGATGGGGAGCATCTCGCCGCGGCGGGATGTCTCCGCGGAAGGTGCCGTCGGCTACGCCTGCGAGCACCATCTGCTCGATTCCTTCGCGCCAGTATGCATTCATCTGGTCGACGATCTTCTTCACCTGAGGGTCGCGTTTGCCGCGCAGGGCAAACTCCTGCATCACCAGCAACATCTCCGGATGGTGCTTGATGTAAAAGCGGCCATCGGCAAACTCCTGCCGCAGGCGGTCAAGGGCAGGAAGCCCGGAGGGCCGGGGCAGCCCGGCCATGCAGGGTAACAAATTTTGCGCCGATCAACTGGGCCAGCCCTTCAATCAGGTCCTGCTTGGAAGGGAAGTAATAGTGCAGGGTGGCGATATTGACTCCGGCGCGCTTGGCGACGGCACGGGTGCGTAGACCTTCAAAGCCGGCCTCCGCGATGACGTCGAACGCCGCCTGCAACAGGGCGGTGCGCCGCCTGCCATGCTCGTCCTGGGGATCCAGGAGGGGCAGGCACCACTCGTTGCCGGGCGAATCAGCCATACCTTCATTTAATCAATCAGTTGATTGATTTGTCAATCATATGATTGAACAGCCAAAACAAGGCTTGCACGGGCCATCCTGTCGTACGATTACTCTTGAGTCATGAGCCATCTCTCTCCGTCGGATTATGTGGAACTCCAGGCCGCAGTCGCAAAGCTCGAGACCCAGAGTTTTGCGATGAAGGTCGCATCGAAGCTCGGCATGCCGATCGAGGCGCTTCTGCATAGACTCCCCGGGCGCGCCCAGTCGGCTATACACGTGTCGGTTGATAAGGCTCTTGAGCAATGTCTGCGTATCGCGGTCAAGGCCCATAGGCCGACATCGGCGGCCCTGGTTTATAAGCGCTCCCATACGGCGGCGGCCGCGGTCACCGGCGCGGTAGGCGGTTTCTTCGGGTTGCCCGGTCTGCTGGTTGAACTTCCCATCACGACCACGGTGATGCTGCACTCCATTGTGGAAATCGCCCGCAGTTATGGTGAGGACTTCCAGAGCGCGGAGGGTTCCCTGGCGTGCCTGGAGGTGTTCGCCCTCGGCCCACAAAATTCTCATCGAGAGGCGACAGAAAGCGCATACTACGCAACCCGGACGGCGTTGGCACAGGTCACGCGGGAGGCGGTGTCGTATATCACACAGAAAGGAATGGCTAAGGAGAGCGCGCCGGCGCTGCTGTCATTCGTGGGGAAGATTGCTTCCAGATTTGGCGTTGAGGTGAGCGAGAAGCTAGCCGCGGAACTAGTGCCCATTGCGGGCGCTGCTGGCGGCTTCGCGATCAACATACTTTTTAGCCAACATTTTCAAAGCCTCGCTGAAGGGCATTTCATGGTCCGTCGCCTGGAGCGAAAGTACGGAAGGGAAGCGGTTCGCGAGGATTACGAAGTTGCACGTTCGGCGTGGGGAGAATGATTGGGCTTAAAGAGTCTGCGTGAGAGCCCGAGAAGACGTTGTTTTTTGCATCTCCAACTCAGCACAAAACCGTCATCCTGAGCGGAGCGCGTCACAGATCTATTGCCTGACACAGCTCTTGATGGCGCGCAGTCGAAGAGCCTGTCCTGAGCGTAGCCGAAGGAACCCCGAGGGTGCTTATCTTACCCATGCCGCTCGGAGCTTTTCAACCACGAGGCGATCCCATGAGGTACTCAAAGGAGAACGTTGACCTCTGCCAGGGACTGGTGGAGAGTTATGCCGTAAACGAGCGGATGAACCAGATCGTCCTCGAGTATCTCGATCCTGCTGCATGGCGCGCTCAAGTGCCCGGGAGTAAGGGACGGACGATCGCCGCCATCGTCACCCATGTCCACAATATCCGTCGCAAATGGCTAAGGCTGTCCGCGCCGCAGCTCAAGCTTCCCGCCCCGCTCGAGAGGGCCAACTGCACGCAGACGCAGGCCCGATCCGCCCTGGCGGAAAGCGCCGCGCGATGCTCCGAGATGCTTACGGACGCTCTGTCTGGGCCGCAGAATCGGGTCGAGACTTTTCTGCGGGACGGTTGGGCGAAACCGTGGCCTGCAGGCGCAGCCATGGCGGTGTACATGATTTCGCACGACGCGCACCATCGCGGCCAGATTTGTATGCTTGCCCATCAGCTCGGATTCCCACTGCCGCCCAAGGCCGACGCTGGGATCTGGGCCTGGGAAAAACTATGGAAGGAGTGCGGGTTCACGCATCCGCGATAAGAATTCCAACCCACTGCTCAGCGCAGGAATTGGTCTACGTAGCTCTCTCCCAGGCCTACCGCGGTGTAGTGACGGCGGCAGAGATCGATCTTGGTAAATACATCTTCGTAGCCCAGAACGCCTCCATCGGGGTCGACGTAGATCATGGCGCCATTGACCTGAAACAGCGTGATCATCTCCGGAACGTCGGGTTCCACCACCAGCGTGTGCGTCTCGCCGGGAGTCTCATAGACATACGACCCTTCGGTGGCGGTCCAATCGTGTTCCAGATAGTGCCAGCTGCCCTTGAGCACAAAGCCGTGCACCGGCTGAGGATGGCGGTGGCGCGAAAGCACACCCGACTTGCGCACCCGCAAAAGGTTCATCCAATAGCCGCGGCTCGCCGAGAGGCACAGCGGGCGAAACCACACATTTTCCATCTGCGGCACCCACAGGCGCTCATCCTCAGGGACGGCGTTGGGAATGACGAGTTCAGGGTAGCTTTCCTTGGGCTGCGGGTGCCGGTAGGGAATCCGCGCTTGGGCGACAGTGCTCATGTTGACCCTCCTTCAGACTGCTGCGTAACCGCCATCGACGGGCAAGATGACCCCGGTGATGAAGCGGGCTGCTTCGGAACAAAGAAAGACCGCGGCTCCGGCGACGTCTGCCGGTTCGCCCCAACGATGCATCGGTGTGCGGTTCAAAATCGCGGCCGACCGGTCGTCATCTTCTACCAGGCCTCGAGTCAGCTCGGTCGCGATCCAACCGGGAGCAATGGCGTTCACCCGGATGCCTTCAGGCGCCCAGGCAACGGCCAGGGCCTTGGTTAATTGTGCCACTCCGCCTTTTGAGGCGGTGTAAGCCGGGATCGCCGGGCCACCGAATAACGAGAGCATCGACGCAGTATTGACGATGGCGCCGCCGGCAGCGGCAAGCTTCGGATGGGCGGCGACACACATGCGCATGGTCCCGGTCAGGTTCACGTCAATCACTTTTTGAAAGATCTCGATATCGTATTCGGCATGATTGCGAAAGATCACACCGGCGCAATTGATCAGCGCGGCTAACTTGTCAAACGGCGCCAGCACCGCCTCGACCGACGCAGCGTTCGTCACGTCGAGCTTGACCGCCGCGAGATGCTGCCTCTGAGGGACGGCAGCGACTTGCTCATCGGTGAGCCCGGTTACGGTTACCTCATAGCCGGCGTCCAGCATCGCGGTCGCAATGCCAAAACCAATTCCTGTTGTGCCCCCGGTGATGATCGCCTTCATGGTCTCGCCGGATGGATCCAGATCGCGTTGCCGCCGCCGGAGACCATGTGGATGTCGAGTATCGTGGTGCGGTCCACCGGGCCGGCTCATGATGAGCGTGTGGGTGGGATGGCTGGCGGCGTCGGAAGCATCGCCATAGATCTCAGCGACGTACTTTCCTTCGCCCAGGAAGTCGAGCGGTACTTTGATGTTTCGCTCCTCCCAATTGGTCAGCGAGCCGACATACCAATCGTTGCCGCTCCTTCGCGCCAGCGAGATGTAGCGCATGGGGAGCCCGTCGATCACCCGCACTTCATCCCACGTGGCCGGCACCCGCTTGATGAAGTCGAAATCCTTCTGCCCTTGGTAGATTTCGGGATAGTCGGAAACCATTTCGAGCGGACTCTCGAAGACCACGTACAAAGCCAACTCCTGCGCCCGCGTCCCCAGGGACATGGGCATCACGTTACGGCCAACGAAGTTTTCGAGGTTGGTGTTGTTGAAGGCGCCCGGGGTGTAATCCATAGGACCGGCGAGCATGCGGGTGAAGGGAAGTGTGGTGTTGTGGACCGGGGTGACGCGGGCGGACCACTTGGAGTACTCCTTGCCCATCACTCCTTCGCGGGTCACCAGATTGGGATAGGTGCGGCGCAGGCCATCGGGCTTAAAGGCTCCGTGGTAAGTCGATCATGAGATGGTGCTCGGCGGCTTTCTCCACCACGCGGCGATACCAATCGACCATCCATTGATCGTCGCGGTTCATGAAGTCGATCTTGACCCCGGCGACGCCCCACTGTTCAAACAGCGGAAAGGCCTGGTCCATGTATTTGTCGACCGAGGTCCAATGCGACCAAAGCCAGATGCGCACGTTCTTTTCCTTGGCGTAGCGCAGCAATTCCGGCAGATCGACGTTGGGGTTGTAGTGGGTAATGTCGGCCGGATCGGCATAATCGCCGGGCTTGGCTCCCGGCGTCGAGAGGGCCCAGCCGGCATCGATCAGCATGTAGGGAAAGCCGGAGTCCGAGGCAAACTCAATGTAATGCTTTAAGGTTTCGGTGTTCATGCCCGGGAGTGAAATTTACCCCGGTGGCGGCGTCGCCCGACCACCAGTCCCAGGCGGATTTTCCGGCTTGAATCCATGAGGTGTCGGCAATCTTCGACGGGGGATTCAGGTTGAGGATGATGTTTGACTCGATCAGCCGCCCGGGCGCGTCCGCCGATCATGAGCACCCGCCACGGCGATTGAACGGGGTCCTGGTGTCCACGGCGACCCCGGGGAGCGTCCACTGTTGGGCGAGAGCTCGGCTTTCAGGGTGAATAGCGGTTTATCGCTGCGCAGGTACATGCCGGCATAGTTGTCGATATTCGCCTCGGTGATGGCTACCCAGCCGGTACCGGGAACCTGCCGCCAGCAGAGGGAGCGCGACCAGCCAGTCACGGATGGAGTCCGCCGACGGTCCTCATCTGGTAGTCGTCTTCATAGGAGGACTGGAAGCCGTTGAGCACCAGCGGGTAGAGGGTCGCATCCTTGCTGTAGCGGAACTGGGTACGCTCGCCGGTGATGCGCACGTTGTTGAGGGAGGGCTGCTCGGGAACGATGTAGCGAAAGGCTACGCCGTCATCGAAGGCTCGTACCTCAACCGATAACTTGGCGCCGGAATCGCCAGAAAAATCCGCGATCAGCGAGTTGTAGTGGTCGCGGACGTTTTTCGTCTTGCCCACCGGTATGGTGTAGCTTTCGTCTTTGCTGTCATGCTGCGCATTTACATAGCGCCAGCCGGGACCAAGCGGGGGCTGCCCCTGCAGGTCCAGGCCAAGCTCCGATTCATCGATCAGGGGTTTGCCATGGAAGTTGACGGAGTAGCGAAGTACCGCCTGTCCGGAAAGAGCAAACACGATCTGCCCGTTGGGAGAGGCGACCTGCAAGGGGTTCTGCCGGTAACCTGAGCACCGGCAACGTCCACGGCAGCGGAAACGAGCGAAAACAGCAGGGCGACGCGAAGAAGGAGCATAGTTTCTCCGGTCGAATAGTATTACAAATCGTCTTCCAGCAACCGAATTCCGCAGGTTACAGAATTGATAGCGCCGCAGCGTTTATCAGCCGCTAGCCATGGCTGAGGATGAGAAGCGCAGAGTGGTGGTTCTCCGCAGCTCTTGCTAGCGGCTGCTACTGTCGAAGCCGACCACCGCGAAAACCTAATTTGGACAAGACTGACTCCCAGCTCGTCCCGGCGATGCCGGGACTTCGATCATGGCTAGTGCCGGTTAAGAAACCGCCCAAGGCATTGCCCAGAGGATTGCTCTGGGTCCCGTTCTGCTTGCTGTTGGTTTTCCCATTCACCAGTCCTTGACCGGCGCTTGCTCCTACGCCGGCTGCAACCCCGCCCAAGTTGGGGGCGAAGGTAGGGTTGCTGGTCGTTCCCCCGATGGCCACCGGGATCCCGTTCTTCAGCACGCCGCCGGCAAGCCCACCGATAGAGCCCGCCGCCCCGCCTCCACCGCCGGGGATCATCCCCATCAGTCCGCCCAGTAGCGCAGCGTTGCCTCCTCCGCCGCTGGCCGCAGGGGCGTTGTTGCCCGGGGATCCCGCCGGCCAGGCCGGTAAGCTTCAAGACCACGTTGTAGTTGAGCGCTCCAGCCGGCGCTTACGGTGCCCGCGCCGGTAGCTGTTCCTACACCCGCGACATCCAGCGCGATATTGTCAGTTTGTATGGCGCCGCCCGCTTCGCGGATATTCATGCTGAGCGACCGGATGTTGGTTCCGGAACCGGTGGCGCTGCCGATCTTGCCGCCCGTCAGCTGGGAGAGGGTATGCAGTTTTGAGCCCAGGTCGAAGCCGGCCAGCTGGGTGTTATTCAACCGCACCGGTCCGCTGATCACAGGAGCTGGCCGACGACCCCGAAACCGTCAGCGCGGTGGTCAACGTTCCTCCCTTTAGCTGAGATCCCTGCGGCAGGCGTACGCCCAGAGCGGGTAGAAATGCCTCCAGCTCGTCGATCGGCAACGCTATCGCCGTTCACCTTCAAGTTGATCGCGGTGGTGGGTCCGCTGGTCTGATAGGTGCCGGACATATTGATCGTCGCGCGTCCCACGGTGAAGATCGCCTTCTGGATCTCCCCGGTCATGGCCTGCTCGTTTTGGGCGATGGCAAACTGAACCTGCACCGGCTTGGGGGAAGGCTGGCCGTCTTTCGCCAGCTTGATCCCGGCAATCTGGGTTGAGCCCGTGGCATTCAGGGTCTGCCCATTCGACTGGATCTGGGCCTGCAGATCCGCCGTTCCGGCAATGCCCGCGTCCGGCGGCAATACGCCTGACGAAGCCAGCTCCACATGCTTCAGGGTCACGTTTGCACCCAAGGGAGTGGCCGCGTTGTTTTGCTGATTGAACGGCCCTACATTGCCGTTTGCGCTCAGGCTGCCTCCGCCAGGGAGTTGCGCGCTCACACTGAAGGGCGACTGAAGTTTTCGGGGTGACGTTCGTAGATCTGCGCATTGAGCTGCTGGTAGACGGCGGGGGTCCCGCCTGCCCCGCGGTAGTTAAAGTAACGGATCCGTTCTTGATCTGTGCGCTATCCACCGAAAGGTTTTCGAGCATCGTCGTCCCCTCGGGATTGGCCCCCGCCGGTGTCGCCGTGCTTCGGCGCATTGCTGCGCACCAGGGTGAAATGCGGGCTGTCCACCAGCAGCTTGGTCACGTGCATCTGCTGCCCGTTCCAGCTGGCATCGAGAACCATGTCGTCCACCAGGCCGGTGATGCCGTCCGAAGCGTCCACAAACCCGGCCGCCAGCGGATCGATATGCTTCATCTCCAGATGTCCGGAGAAAGGGCGTTGCCGAGGCATCCTGCTGATTGATCGGCCCCGCGGTTCCACTCAGACTCACAGTCCCATCTCCCGGCAGATGGGCCGAGACGGTGAAGGGAAACGAATTCCTGAAGCCAAAGTTCTTGGCTTCAAGGTTTACCTGGTCATACACGCGGGCGGGGGCGCCGGCTGGTGCGCCGGCCGCTGGCTGGGTTCCCACGCGTGAACCGCCCATTCTCTACCGTTACGTGCCCCACCGTCAGATCGGGGAAAGCCTGCTTGGTTTCTGCATCCTGGGTCGAGCGCCCCCGATCTTCCCGATGGTGGAGTAGTTCCAGGTACCGTTGGCCGCGCGCAGCAGCTGTACTTTGGGGGAGATCAGCGAAAATCCCCGGATGCGGATCTCTTTGCTCAGCACCAGGGGAAGAAGCTCCACCCCAATCTTGACGCTCTCCGCCTGAATAAAAGGCTGGGTGCTGAAGGCGGGGTCGTCGGCGACGGTGGCGTTGCTCGCGACCAGGCCACCCGACCACACAGATAGATCCAGCTTGCCGATGGTCACCTTGCGGCCCAGCGATTTCGTCAGGGTGGATTCAATCCGAGCGCGAAAGCTATCTGCATTCAGGAACAGCGGGAGGCAAACCGCCACCAGCAGGACGAGCGCCACGACGGCGCCGACAGCGATGAGAACGAACCGGGGCAACCTTCCCATATAAGAACCTCTACACGTTAGATGCTTCCAAGTGAATTCTTGTTGTGCCAGTCAACCTACAGAACAAATGCCCAAGGGCTTCACACTAACAGCAATATGGAGACGATCCAACCGCATCAATTTTCCGTGAAACGCTAAAGGATACAGCCGGCGGGTCGAAATTCTCTGTGCAGGGTTACGTCTTAGGCGTACAGTGTTGGGCGAATTTCATTTCATCTTAAGGGGGCTCCCATGTTGAAGCCTTTCCTGATCGCCTCCGCCCTGGTGTTGACCGGCGTTTCCGCGCCACCCCCGCAGGCCCAGGAGCCCGCTAGTTCAGCTCCGGCAGCCATTCCCCTGGAAGCCGTTAACCAGGTCAACCCCGTCAAACCAAGCGCCGACTCCCTGGCCCGCGCTAAAAAGATCTATGGTTATGAGTGCGCTGTCTGCCATGGAAACGACGGTGCTGGCGCGGGCGACCTGGCCAAGAACATGAAGGCGAAGATGCCCGATTTCCGCGACCCTTCGGCGCTAAAGGGACAGACCGACGGCGAGCTCTACTACATCATCAATAAGGGTAAGGGGGAGATGGAGGGCGAAGGCCCACGCGTCAAGCCTGAGGATACGTGGAACCTGGTGAACTATCTTCGCTCCCTTTCCCACGGGGGGGCTGCGTAAATCTGCTCGCTGGCCTCAATCGCCAAGGGCGATTGATAAGGGAGTTTTGTCTTCCCAAAGCGCAGCTCTTCTGCGTAAACTAACTTTCAAGATGCACCTAGCGTCACGCCAATTTTTCTTCTTTACCTACCGCTACTGGTTTCCAGTAGCGGCTCCGGCGGTGTGCGCGCATCTGCGAATCTGATTCTGTAAGTTAAGAGCGCATCACCACTCAGGGCCGCGACCAAAGTCGCGGCCCTTTTGCATTTCTAACAGGAATCCAAAGGAGACCCTATGCACACCCTTACCGCAGACAAAGCTGCTAGTACGCCGCTCGCGCTGTTCAGCAGTTCGAGCGGCAGCGAGCGAACCGTCGTCCACATCGGATCCGTAGCCATCGGCGCGGGTCGACCGGTGGTGATTGCCGGGCCTTGCTCGGTGGAATCTTACGAGCAGGTTCTGGCAACGGCCGAGGCAGTGAAATCAGCCGGGGCCGCGATCTTGCGTGGCGGCGCTTACAAGCCGCGCACGTCTCCCTACGATTTTCAAGGCCTGGGAGTGGAGGCGCTTGAGATTCTCAGCCAGGTTCGCGAGCAGACGGGCTTACCGGTGGTGTCGGAGATCCTCAGCACCGATGACATCGAAATAGTGGCGGAGCACGTGGATATGCTGCAGGTGGGCGCGCGCAACATGCAGAACTTTGCCCTGCTTAAGCGTCTGGGACAGTTGCGAAAACCGGTCTTGCTAAAACGCAGCCCGGCAGCGACGGTGAAGGAGTGGTTGCTGGCGGCGGAATATCTGCTGGCTGGCGGCAACGGCCAGGTGGTGCTGTGCGAACGCGGCATTCGCTCCTACGACCCCCAACTTCGCAACACGCTCGATCTGGCGGGCCTCGCGCTGGCAAGGCAGCTTAGTCATTTGCCGGTAATTGCCGATCCCTCGCATGGAACGGGGAGGCGCGACTTGATCCCGGCGATGTGCCGTGCGGCGCTGGCGGCGGGCGCCGATGGCCTGATCGTCGAGGTGCATCCGGATCCTGCGAACGCGCTGTCGGACGGGATGCAATCTTTAGATTTCCCGGCCTTCGCCTGCATGATGGAGGCGATGCGCAGCTGAGTTAGTATTGCTAGTTGCCTGTGACAGCTGATTCAGTGGAACCGTGGTGGGAGAGGGAAGGAGCGCTACAACGCTCCGGGCAACAGTCTCGACTCGATCATGCGCGTTAGCGCTGGCTTGAGGATGCCGTGTTTTGGCGTTGTATCAGGGCACGACTTTAGTCGGGCCGTAAATCGTGAAAGTGTGATGCCCGAGGCGCCGAGCAAGCGACGATTTCTCATCACCATGATGCTGTTCGTCATCGTGGTGATCAATTATCTCGACCGCAGCAACATCTCCATTGTAGGCCCGCAACTCTCCGCGGCTCTCCATCTGAATCCGGTGAAGCTGGGAGTGGTTTTATCCGGTTTCGGATGGACTTACGTTGCTCTGCAGATTCCGTCGGGTTGGCTGGTCGACCGGGTGCACCCGCGTTTCCTTTATGGCTGCATCCTGGGACTTTGGTCGCTGGCGACTCTGTCACTTGGCCTGGCCAGTGGATTTGTGGTGTTGTTGCTTCTGCGGTTGGCAGTTGGCTCCTTTGAGGCTCCTGCTTACCCGATCAATAATCGTGTCGTCACGACGTGGTTCGGGGAAGACGAGCGCGCGGGCGCGATCGCGGTCTACACATCGGGCCAGTATGTGGGGCTTGGATTTCTGACGCCGTTGTTGTCGTGGATCGACTTGTCCTACGGCTGGAGGGCAGTTTTCGTTTTCACCGGGGTGATTGGTCTGTCATGGGCGGTGGTGTGGTTTTTGTTTTATCGCGATCCGGCAGATTTTCGCGGGGTGAACCAGGCTGAGATGGACCACATTGCTGCCGGGGGCGGCATTCCCGACCTGAGCCAGCGAATCAATCGGCAAAGGAAAATGTTCGACTGGGAGGATTTGAAGATTGTCTTAGGACGGCGAAAGCTGTGGGGGGTTTACATCGGGCAGTTTGGAATCAACTCAACCCAGTGGTTCTTCCTGACCTGGTTTCCAACCTATATGGTTACCTACCGGCATGTGAGCTTCGCCAAGTCCGGGCTGCTCGAGGCTCTTCCGTTCCTGGGCGCATTTGCCGGCGTACTGTTGGGCGGCTTTGTTTCTGATTGGATGTTGCGCAAGGGGAGCACGCTCAGCAAAGCGCGCAAGGTGCCGATCATCGTAGGTATGCTGCTTTCCAGCTCGATCGTCGGCGCAAACTACGTGAGCGATCCGATCTACATCAGCGCCTGTCTCACCTTTGCTTTCTTCGGGTGCGGCTTTGGGTCCATCACCTGGTCGCTGGTTTCAGCGATCGCACCCGAACACCTGATCGGGCTTACCGGCGGGGTCTTCAATTTCATGGGTAATTTGGCCGCCATTGTTGTTCCCCTGGCGATCGGTTTCCTCATTACGGGGAATGACTTCACCCGGCCGCTGATCGCTGTTTCCGCCATGGCGCTTGTCGGGGCCGGCTCATATATTTTTCTGGTGGGCAAGATTGAACGCGTGTCTGCTTAGTTTTTTGTGGTGTATATAGTGCGGCTTATCCGGCCTGGTTCGTGGCAGGGCAGTGCGGGATAAATGTCCATCTGTGTCACGCACGGAGGGGGCGTAGATGACACCATTGCGCGACCAAACTGTTTTATAGGAGGATGAATGGCGGACACTAAGACCATTATTGAGCAGGCGTACTCCGCATTCAACAAGCGGGACATCGACAGTGCATTGGCACTGATGACGCATGACGTGAGCTGGCCCAAGGCTTCGGAGGGCGGCAAGGTTGTCGGAAAAGAAGAGGTCCGCGCCTATTGGACTCGACAATGGGGGGAGTTCGATCCCCATGTCGAACCGCTTGCAATGACCGTGGAAGACGGAGGCAAGACCCGCGTCAGGGTGCACCAACTCGTCAAGAGCCTTCAAGGGGATGTTCTTTCGGACAGCGAGGTTCTCCACGTATTCAGTATGAACGGCGGTCTTATCGCAGCCATGGACCTCGGGGATGAGGCCGATACAACCGCTGGTCCGTCTGCCGCATTCGCACATCGATCCTAACTGGCTATCCGCGGTGGCGTGAGAGTAGGACCCAGGCGATTCTGTCCTGGGCGGATTGAGTGCGAGTTGGCCTGTTCTCGCGATCAATTCTTGATTGCCGAGGGGAATTTAAGCGACTTCCGGTCCGATTCGGCGGTATTATTAGGCCGAGAGGAACGAAATATGGCAACACTTCGGTTGCCTTCGCTTACGCTCGCCTTGCTGCTCGCGATTGGTTCGCTGAGCCCTGCTTCAGCGGGCGTTCGCCTCGGAACGATTTCGGTAGGCGCAGGGTACGGCTATTATTCTGGTCCGGTTTGGCCCGGATACTACCCGCCGTTCTTTTTCGATCCCTGGATCGGCTATTCGTCTCCAGTCTTTCTGGTTCCCCAGCCTGACAAGGGGCAAGTCAGCCTGCAAGGCTCCTATAAAGATGCAGAAGTCTACCTTGACAACGCATACGCGGGAACCGCTGCCACGTTGAAGAAGTTCTGGCTGGCTCCGGGCGTTTATGATCTTGAAGTTCGTCCGAAGGATCAAACCCCCAAGAAGAAGCGCATCTATGTTCTGACCGGCAAGACTCTGAAGGTTAGCCTGGAGTAAAACGTCATGACTCACTTCGGCAAGAGTGTACTCATCGTTGGATTGCTAAATTGTTGCCTGGCCATCGGGCAAAATTCCCCGGCGCCACGGGCGTCGGCCGTTGCGTACCCAGCGTCCACGGTTCAGCCGGTATATTCCATCGGCGCAAAGCAGCTTTCAAAGACAGAAGTTCAGAACTCCTTCGCCACGCCTTTGGCAGGCCGGTACATCGTGGTAGAGATTGGCTTCTACCCCGCAGGCAGTAAGACCATCAGCCTGAAGCAGTCTGATTTTGCGCTGCGAATCTCCGATGGCAAGGACCTCGTTAATCCGGCGAGCCCTGAAACAATTGCCTCCATCTGCCAGAAGCGGCCGGAGAGTAGCCGTGATGTAACTCTGTATCCGACCGCAAACGTCGGCTATGTGAGTTATCCCGACTATGACGGAAGCGGTCGCCGTGTGAGTGGTCCGGTTTACGGGGCAGGCATGGGGGTTGGAGTCGACAAGAGTACATCAGCCGCCACCACCGGCCCTGATCGACAGACCATGGAGACAGAACTGCTCGACAAGGAATTGAAAGACGCAGAAGTCTCCAAGCCGGTCGCTGGTTATCTCTACTTTCCCATCGCAACCAAGCAGAAAGTTGAGTATCAGTTGGAATACCACGGAACGGACGCGGTGACCAGTTTGCCGCTGAAGGTCCGCTGACCCGGTACAGCGCGGCATACGGCCTGACGCGGGCGGGCCGCTATGGAAGGCGCTGATCTTGGCGGCACTCGCAACCGCTGTCCTGACGCAATGGCCGGTCCTGGTTCACACCCTGGTTGACGCCGTTCATCCTCTGGGCACGATGGAGCCCTGGCGGCAGGCGTTCTTCGATAATGCGCAGTCAACGCCCTTCCTCCAGGTCTGATCGTCAGCTTGAGAATAGAACAAAGCGGCTGGGCCTGCGTGACCGGCGGCGATTCAACAAGCGGCTGGATCCCGGCCAGTCACCTGGCCCCGATTCCGACAACCCCGCACGATCTGGCCGACAGCTTCGGCGCGCGACACTAGCAGCAGCACCGTGAAGATGACCAGAGACGCGGCAATTATCTTTTGAGATGCACGATTGCGGGCCCGAATAGCAATCCCCTTCCTATGCGTGGTTGGTGCATCCGGTGGTAGTCTATTCGCTCTCGAAAAGCCAGGCGCACTTAGCTTATGCTGTAGGGGTGGCAAGAGGCTCTGAAATCCGCGGCCGTTGTTTCCTGGTCCGGTTCACGGCTTCCAGCAAGCTCGATATTTGCCGCAGTTTGCATCCGCCGGTTGCATGGAGGCGATCGTCCGCTTGGCAATCTATCCAGCGTCTGCGAAAAGTGGGCTGATGGTTGCGGCATGTATGGTCGCGGTGGCCGGCGCAGGGGCCGATTGTACGGGGCCGGCGGCGCTCGAAGCGCGGCTGCATGCCCATGCCGGCGCAGAAGATTACGGCAACCTGGGATCATGGTTCGCGCAGCAGCGCCAATACTCCTGCGCGGTCGAGGCGTTTCGCACCGCGCTGAAGATCAAGCCCGATTCGCGGAGTGCGCTCGATGGACTGGCCAAGTCCCTCAATGCGAATGGCGACTACGCATCGGTCATCAGCCTCTTGCGTACGGTTCACCTCGATGAGCCTCTTACACTCGACCTGGCGCTTGCCTACGCCAAGACGGATAGGCTCGACCATGCCTCTGAGATCCTCACCCGGGCGCTGCAGACAACCCCTTCCTCTCTGCCCCTCGCCAAAGCATTGGTCACGGTCAAAGTCAACCAAAGCCGTCTCGAGGAAGCCGTCAAGGTGGCGGGCAAGTTTGCCCAGCAGCATCCGGGCAACCTTGGGGCACAGGAACTGTACCTGCGCGCTCTGGTGCTCAACGACGAAACAGCGTTAGCCCGGCCATTGGGCAGCAAGCTGCTCGCCCGGGCCCCCCATGATTTTGAGGTTTTGTATCAGAACGGCATCCTTGAACGTGAAGCGCACGAGTACGCCGCTGCCCGCGGTCATCTCGAGCAAGCCGTGGCTCTGGACCCCGGTCAACCAGGTCCCCACTTCAACCTGGGGCTGGTACTGGCCAAGGTTCCGGACGCGGCAGGTGCAAAGCAACAACTACAAGAAGCGATCGCTCTCGGAGAGACGAACCCGCAAGTCCATTTTGCGCTTGGCGGCGTTCTGCGTACGTTGGGAGACCCACAGGCAGCGGAAGAGTTCAAGCTTTATCAGCAAGCCTTGCAGGCCAACGACCTGCATCAGATAACAACCGAGCGGTCCGCACAGGCGGCCGCGGAACTCTCGAATGGAGATACGAAGAAGGCGGTTGCGCTCTATCGAGAGGCAGTCGAGGCCAGCCCTCAGGACGCCGTGCTCCGGTATCAATTGGCTCTCGCCCTGGACCGTATGGGCGACACCGCTGCCGAGGATGCCGCGTTGGAGCAAGCGGTAAAAATCGATCCCAGCTTGGCTCTGGCGCAAAATCAACTTGGCTACCTGGCCTCACAAACCGGCGACTCTTCGTCCGCGGAGCGATACTTCCGGTTGGCGGTCGAAGCCGCTCCGGAATATACCGACGGCTGGGTCAACCTGGCTGCAACTCTGGGGATGGAAAGCCGCTTTCCTGAGGCGGAGCAAGCTGTCGACAGGGCCCTGGAACTCGACCCTAACAATACCGGCGCCCGGCAGCTGCGCCAAGCGCTGACCACGGCCCACAAAACTCAACCCTGATGCAGCCGGTGGGGGAGAAATTTGAACTCCTGTTGGCAGCCGTAGTGATACGCGGGGAATCCCCGATCTGAAGCTACGCTATGCTGAATGCGATGCGTGCAGCCGTGCTTGTCCTTGCCCTGTGTTTGGCCCAGTCGGGCTGCGTGGCCCTGGCGCAGACCGCGAACCCCGATCAGCTCTTCAAAGAAGCCATCGACGCGCAGCAGCGCGGGGACTTTTCGACGGCGATCCGCGATTACCGTGAGCTTCTCAAGCTGCGGCCGAATACGGTTGAAGCAAGAGTCAATCTCGGCGCGGCCCTGGCTCACGAGGGCCAGTTCGATGCCGCGATTGCAGAGTACCGCACCGCGCTTTCCAGCCTATCCGACAAAACCGCGGTGCTCATTGATCTTGCTCTGGCTTATTACAAGCAAGGAGACTGGCAAAACGCGCGGGACCAGCTCCAGCCCCTTCACCGGGCGCAACCGAAGAACGCGCGCATTGCTATCCTCCTGGGCGACACCTATCTTCGACTGAAAGAGCCGTCAGCCACAGTGACTCTGCTGACTCCGTTGGAAAGCGAAAACTCTCAGAATATGGATCTGGAGTATGTGCTTGGATCCGCACTGATCCAGACCGGGCAGCGGCACGAGGGTGTCGCGCGGGTTGAGAAATCCGCCGCAGCCGGCAACAGTGCCGACGCCTACATGCTTGCCGGCTCGACTCTCTTGCGGATCAACGAGTTTGAACAGGCGCGCCGCGATCTCGATCAGGCCCTTCGCCTGGACCCCAAACTCCCCGGCATCTACACCCTTGCCGGGACAGCGAGAGACAAGACGGGCGACGTAGCGGGTGCGGAAGCGGCCTTCCGCCAAGCTCTCGCTCTTAACCCTAACGACTTCGAGGCTAACCTCTACGTCGGCGCCATCCTTTACAAGGGGCGGCAATTGGACGAGGCCAAAATCTATCTCGATAAGGCGCTTCAACTCAATCCGGGATCCTCCATGGCCCGATATGAAGCAGCCATGCTCAAGAGCACTTCGGGAGAGTACGCTGCCGCCGCTCAGGATCTTGAGAAGCTGGTCCACGACGATCCAACTTGGTTGGAGCCGCACGTGGAACTGGCGGCGCTGTACTATCGCCTGCACCGCCCCGCGGACGGCGCCAGGGAGCGGGAGATCGTCGATCAACTGAACGCGGAGCAGCAAGCACAGGGCCCGGGCAAACCCTAGAAGGTTTCTGGTTTAAGGCAGTTTTGCAATGGCTGTGGCCTGATAAAGATCGCGAGGTGTGGTTTTCCTTGGAAGAAAACCACGAAAAAGCCTGTCGCTTCGGTCTACACCAATTGCGAAACTGCCCTAGCGCGAAGGTTCTGTTACCTTCACGACCACGTCGGACGCAACGTTGGTGAGTGTCTGGATCACACCCGATGGCCATTGAATTTCGATCGAGTCCGCGCGGTTGTCCGGGCCAAGACCGAAGTGGACTGGACCGTCGCTCGAGGAGGCATAGCCCACGCTGGTCGTCATGTGGTTGTATTGCGTGCCGCTCCTGGATACCAGCTTGATGCGGGCGCCGATACCGTCGCGGTTGCTTTTCGAGCCCCGCAAAGCGATGTCTAACCAGTGGCCCGACTTTTCGCTCCGGTTCATCCAGATTTCAGCATCCGTGCTCAAGGCCGTGACGACCGCGTCGACGCGCCCGTCTCCGTCAAAGTCACCAAAAGCACAGCCACGGTGGCGTGCGGGCGGAGCCTGGTTCAATCCTGCCTCTTCGGTCAATGCTCTCCACTTCCCAGCCGCGCCCTGGTTGTGAAATACCGTGTTGTACTGATCGATCGCGGTGCCCGGAAGGGGGAGCGACTCGACGTGGCCGCGGCTGACGAACAGATCCTTCCAGCCATCGTTGTCAAAGTCGTAGAGAGCCGCGCCGAACCCGGCCATCGGCATGCTGGCGGTTCTCATGCCGCTCTCCGTGGTTATGTCGCGAAAAGCACCCTTGCCAGTATTTTCATACAGCGGGAAGGTCTCATTGTTTAAGGCCACGAAGGCAATATCAGGGCGGCCGTCATTGTTGAAATCGCGAAAGTCCAACCCCATTCCGGAGATGAAATTACCGTCCTCCTGAAGCGCCACGCCGGCATCGAATGCGACCTCCTCGAACTTGTCTCCCAGATTGTGGAACAGCGAATTATAGAGATTGTCATTGGTTACAAATAAGTCGGGCCGCCCATCCAGATCGTAATCCGCCATGCCCACGCCCATGCCCTTCCCCACGTGATCGCGGATACCCCAGGCCTGAGAGACATCCTCGAACGTGCCATCGCCTTTGTTCAGGAAGAGCTGGTTGGGTTGGCCCTTGTAGACCTTGGGACTGCAGTAGTCGGTGACCCCGCGAAACGAACACAGGGGTTTTGCGCTGTAGCTCCACTGCATGTAGTTGACGACAAACAGATCCAGCAGGCCATCGTTGTTCACGTCAACCCAAGCGGCGGCGACAGCCCAGTGCGGGCCGTATTGCAGATCGTTGGAGGGGGAGAAGCCAGCCTTCGTCGTCACGTCGGTGAAGGTTCCATCTCCGTTGTTGTGGTAGAGAGTATTGCGATGGAGGCCGGCGACGAAGATGTCGGGATGCCCGTCGTTGTCGTAGTCCCCGACGGCGACGCCCATATCGTAGCCCGCGCCCCGAAGGCCCGCGGCGGCCGTGACGTCAGTGAAAACTCCACCGCCGTCGTTACGAAAAAGGCGGTTGCTATATTTCGGCAAGTCCTTTTTTAGCGAGGCGATGTCAGCGCCGTTGGTGAAGAAGATGTCAGGGCGCCCATCACCGTTGTAGTCGAAGACGGCCACTCCGCCCGGCATCGTCTCCGGCACGTTCTTGGCCGAAGTGGGGTCGTTTTCCAAGCGGAACGGAATTGGCTTGAGTTCGAAATGGATGGGGCTGGGAAGTGGTCCAGCAAGGAGCTGTAGGAAGGGGGCGACAACCAACAAAACATACGCCGCCCCGCGGGCCCGCGTGAATGAAACCATCGTCATTGGAAAAGATGGGGGTGGGTGGCCACCCCCCGGGGTAACTATATACGCCTCGATACGGTTTAGAAGAGGTACTTGACGGTGAACAACATGAGCCTTTGGCCGGTGGTAAACGCCGGCTTGCCGGTCGTGGTGCTGTTGGTGTTGGCCGGGGAGAGGAACTGGCCGCTTGCATCGCTTCCGATAAAGCTGAGTTGCTGATCGCTATTGCCACTCAGTCCGAATTGCCGCAACGGGTGATTGAGGAAGTTGGTCGCGGTAACACGGAACTGCACGCTCTGGCTCTCGTGCACGTGGAAGTTCTTGTACAAGCCCAGGTCGCTGTTGAAGTAGCCTGGGAGACGGCTGTAGGGCCATACCAGGGTCCCCTGCTGTCCGTATGCCGGCGGAGTGAAGCAGCTTGGATTGAAGTATTGTCCGGATGACAGGTGGCTGCCCGGGTTGCAGGTGACCTTGGGGATAAGTGCCTGCGGAGCATTGGTTCCCAACCAGGTGGACGCGTTGATCGAATTTGCCTGCAGGCCGTTCGGCAAGGTAATCAGCCGGGACCCGGACAAGCTGCCCGGCCATTGGGAATTCAGGTTTCCGCTGATGTTCGGCTGCAGCGGCGCGCCACTCTGCAACGCGGTGTAACCGGAGAGCTCCCAGCCATTCACCGCGCCGCCGAGGAAAGGGTTGCCATGGATAGGAGAGGGCAAGTGCCAAACGTAGACGAGGTTCACAATGTGGGTGTGATCGTAGGCCAAGGGACCGTAGTTGTTTTTAAAATTGAGAGGATCGACGGTGATCCCACTGCTTTGGCCGTTGTTCGATGTCCAGTCCCAGATGCCTAAAACCTTGCTGAAGGTGTAGTTGGTGAGGAAGGTCACCGGACCGGTCTGCTTTTGCCAGGAGACCTGCATCGCGTTGTACTTGGCGAAGCTGTTGTGCTGGAGGAGATAAAACTCCTGGTAGGCTAGCAGCGGCCGGAAGTCGCTGGCGTTGAAGTTTGGATAGTTAGCGCCGTTGGGGGGGTTCGGGGACACGTACTGCCCGGTCACTGGATCAGGTTGGAAGAACTGTCCCAAGGGAACGTTGTTAATGTCGTTGAGTCTGCCGTTGGACCCATCGACGTAGGTGTGATAGCTCCTATTGCCGACATAGGAAATCTCGAATAAGGAACGGAACGGAAATTCCCGAGATATGGTGGCATTCCAATCCTCGGTGTATGGAGTGCGATTGTCTCCTTGGCGAAGAGCGTAGACGTTACCGCCATTTTGTGTAGTGGAGCCGGGGGGCGTGAATTGCGTGACGTTGGCATAACCCACGAAGGCCGTTGGAGTCTGGTACTGGAACGAACCCAGGGGACCTCCGCAAGCGCTACAGACTTCGGTCGAAACCTGGTATCGGAAGACGCCCAGGCCGGCGCGAAAGACGGTCTTTCCATCCCCCATGATGTCGTAGGCCAGGCCCACACGCGGCGAGTAATAGAACAAAGGGGAGACAAACCCGGATGCCGGTATTTTAGAGTCGATTCCGTTCCACAGCAGGCCGGTATTTGCCGGCGCAGTGGTGGAGTTGACATAGCTGGCAGGATTCCAGACCTGCATTCCGCCCGGATTGCCATACCACTGACCCTCGTGGTCAAAACGTAGTCCGAAGTTCAGGGTCAACTGCTTATTCGCCTTGAAGGAATCCTGGGCGTAGATCGACCACTGATGGAATCGGATGTTCTGGATGGGAATCGAGCTCTGCTGCTGATAATTTTGTATGTGGCCAAGAACCAGGTCGGCAACCGTATTGGTTGTGCTTGTCGAACCTCCGCCCAAATTGTAAGTGCCGTTGTCCGCAGATGCGTTGGATTGTTTGTTTCCCGACGAATCCCAATAGAAACCGACTTTCAGTGTGTGCGGACCGACAAGCTTGGTGAAGTTATCGTAGATTGCCGGGGTTTCTTTCAAGCCGCCAAAAGCTCCACCGAAGCCGGCCCCATCAAAGGAAAAGTTGTCGATTTCTGGAAAAGAACCGCCCCATTGGCCGATGAAATTCGGTATTTGCTTGGTCGTGTGACCAAAGAGACCGCTGGCGCCAAATCCAAGCTTCGAGCGATCCACCGCCGACGGATTGGACAGGGTGCTTGGGTTGAGGTATCGAGAGAGCGTGAACACCACTTCATTGGTGGTGGTGGCGTTGAAAGTATGGGTCACATTTGCCAGAACAACTTGGGAGGTGGTGGCGGCTGCGACATTGGAAGGGTAGGGCAAGGTCCACGGCGGAGCCCACCAGATCGCTATCGGATGCTGATCAGTCTCATTCTGACGGACGTAGGATCCGGTGATCTTGGTATTTTCGGAGAGCGCGTAATCGACTTTCCCAACCGCTTCCCAACGGTTTTGAGGGACATTCTGGACATACTGGTAGTTGTTCCAGCCGTTGGCTGCTGACGGAGTGATGTTGGGTTTCGGGTAAAGCTTCAAGATGCCCAGAATATTAGGGTCGAAATCGCTGGGCGGAATGTAAGTGGAGGTCGCGCCGGGAGGAAGATTGGCATTGGGGGGAGTATAGGCATTACTCCAGGTGCTGATCGCCTGAGCCGGCACGCCTGCGTTGCTGAAGTCACCTGACAACTGAGCCGGCGTAGGCACGTTAAAGTTGAGGACCGATCCGGCGGGTTGCTGGCCCATGTATTCGTAGCCCGCCCAAAAGAACAGCTTCCTGCGATCCTTGTTGAATCCGATGAAGGGTAAACGCACTGGTCCGCCCAGGTTGCCGCCGGTGTAGTAGAAGTGCTCATCCGGGTGCAAAGCAGAGAGGGCGGTAGATTTGGCTTGGGCAGGGCTCATCCCGTGGGCGATGTTGCTCGCTATGTCGCTCGCCAACTGGCTCTTGGCATAGGACTCGATGGAGTCGAACGTGCTATTGCGAGCGTACAGATAGGCTTCGCCGTGATAGTTCGCACCGCCGCTCTTGCTCAATGCCTGGAAGATGATGGGACCCTTGGCGTATTCTGCGTCGTAGCTCGAGGACAAAACTTTGATCTCGGCCGTCATGTCCTGGTTGATGTTGGCTATCTGGGTTCCGGCATTTCCCGGATCGACCAGGTTGGCGCCATCGAGCATAAGGGCCGTTGGACCATTGGGCTGGGTGCCATTGGCAGAGAAGTTGCCCACCGGGCCGTTGTTGCTGCCGACCGGCGTTCCGTTGAACCCTGAGCCCTGGGAGCCGCCATGAGCAAACGCCACTCCGGGCATTACCTTAATCAGCTCGGCAGCGTCGCGGCCCACCAGCGGGAATTCTGAAATCATTTGCTCATTCAGCGTAGTGCTGATCTCGGCCGTGTCGAGGGGCATCGCTCCAGCGTCGCTGGAAACAACTTGCACCGTGGCGGATGCTGTCCCCACCTTGAGCTGGATCTTGGGCACCGTCCGGTGGTCGCCCTGACCCATGACAATTCCTGGCTCTTGCCAAGTCGTGAAGCCCGGGGCAGATATGGTGAGGGTGTAGGCGGCAGGTTGCACAGCGGTAATGGTGAAGTGGCCGTCACCTTCAGTTACGGTGGGGCGCACATCGCCGCTGGCTTCGTTTCTCAGCACCACGGTAGCGTTGGGGACAACAGCGCCCACGGAATCGTAGACGATCCCGGTAACGGTTCCGGTGAGCTGCTGGCCGAGGCACATAGGAGCGAGCAGTGCCAAGAGGGCCACGCTGAGCACGGCGGCAAGTTTCGAAGCCGCGATTTTGATCGTTGTTACCATTTCTGATGCCTCCAAAGTTTTCCGCCAGTGTCGTGTCACCCCTATTGCACATCTGCCGGCCATGCAGAAGCTCGTTCAGCGAGCGGAGGCATTGGTATCTCAGGGGTGTGAATACCCTAGTTTTTTGAACAACGCGAACCATACGCGCGGCTAGAACGAAACCGGAAGGTTAATCTCGTACCATCTGTGTTTCATTCGCCCGAGCCACGTACATGATTGTTTTTGAAGGAGTTGTCTGCACCATCGCGGCCCTGTTACCGGACCGAAGTAACAGTTGAAAATACCCAGGAGGGCACGTATGATCTGGAACCACGAGCGGGTCCAGAGGGCTTTATGCAGACAAGTGGCGTTCTGTCTTCCGCCGAGGAAGAACGCGCTGAGATTGCAACCGTAGCCGAGGCATTCGCCCGTTCCCCGCGGCTGGCGTATCTGCTGCGGTACATGGGCGAGAAGTACTTTCGTGGCGAAAGCGATCAGCTGAAAGAGGTCAACATCGCGACCGAGGTCTTTGGCCGCCCAGCGGACTTTTTCAACCCCACCGACGACGCCATTGCACGGGTGGAAGCTCATCGGCTAAGAAAAAGACTGAAGGGGTACTACGACTCCGAAGGTAAAGACCACTCGATCCACATCTCTATTCCACCCGGAACCTATGTTCCGGTTTTTACGCATCGAACGAACTCCCTAGAAGCTATCCCATCACCTGAACAGGCAGAAACAGCAGCAGAGCCGGGCCCAATTCCGGCGGCGGTAAGCGCGCAACCGGCACCCCAGGGCGAGGCCGTTCCACACTGGCGTAAGCGGCATTTCTGGCTTCCTGCCGTCGTGGCGATAGGGCTCATCTTTGCCCTAGTCGGAAGTCGTTTGCTGCACCGGCCCCGGGCGGCCGTCACGACGACCCCGGTCTCGCAGAGTCTGGCCGGACCTGCGCAGCAGGTATCCCCGATCGCCGCGGCATCGGTGCCGCTCCGCCTGATGGCCGGTTATAGCGAAAAGCCTGCTGTTGATAGTTCCGGCGCCGTGTGGGAGGCGGACCGCTACTTTGTAGAAGGAAGGCCCGTGCACCGGGGTCCGTTGTTCACTGGACGGACAAATCGTCCCCTACTATTTCAGCACTGGCGAAACGGTGAATTCTCCTACGAAATCCCCTTAAAGCCTGGCGTCTATGAGCTGCACCTGTATTTCGTCGAATCGGACTACGGACCGGGACTCGAAGGCAGCGTCAATGACGACACATTCACGATCAAGATCAACGGGGACCTGGCGGTTGCGGGATTCGACATCGAATCGGACGCGATGGGTCCGAATATCGCGGACGAGCGCGTCTTCAAAGACGTACGCCCCGGACCCGACGGTAAACTTCATATAGGGTTCCAGGGCGAGCGAGGAATGCCGTTCCTCAACGCCATTGAAGTCCTGCCAGGGTTACCGCACAGGCAGATCCCCATCCGTCTGGTCACGCAGCCGCGTTCTTTCACCGATCACGAAGGACTATTTTGGCGTGCCGACGATTACTTTCTCGACGGCCGGCTTTCCGCGCCGGCGACTTCTCTTTCGGGTTCCCCTGAACCTGATCTATTTGCGGCGGAGCGATTCGGGCACTTTACCTATGCTATCCCGGTCGACACGCACGGCCAGTACACCGTGATTCTGCATTTCGCTGAATTTTACTTTGGCCCTCACGCCCCTGGTTCGGGCGGCATCGGTGGCCGCCTATTTAACGTGATGTGCAATGGCGTTATGCTTCTCGATCATTTTGACATCTTCAAAGAAGCCGGGAGCCTCCACACAATCAGCAAGACGTTTTATCACCTAAAACCCACGGCCCAGGGAAAGTTGAATCTTACCTTCGAGCCGATCGTCAATAACGCAACCGTCTCCGCCATAGAAGTCATAGACGAGTCTCAGTGATTAAGAATCGCGACCCCGCGACGCGACCTGAGATTATCCTCCACCGTGTATAGGCCGGGTACTTTCCGCTTAGCCGATTTGGGACGGGCACCCCGCCCGACCTCTGAGGGAACGACCGTCGCCCCCTCTAGGCCTTTTCCGCACCCTGTTTAGCTCCTCAGGGACGCTTTACAGGGCCTCCCGGCGGAAACGCTGCCCTCAAGCGCTGAAGAGTGTCGTTCCGCAGCCTAGTAGGGCCCGGAAGAAACTGCGTGATGCCCGAGGCGCCGAGCAAGCGACGATTTCTCATCATCGTGATGCTGTTCATCGTAGGCCCGCAACTCTCCGGGCTCTCCGTCTGAATCCGGTTGAAACTGGGCGTGGTTTTATCCGGTTTCGGTTGGACTTACGTTGCTCTGCAGATTCCGTCGGGTTGGCTGGTCGACCGGGTGCACCGGCGTTTTCTCTATGGCTGCATCCTGGGACTTTGGTCGTTGGCGTGGTGATTACCCCGTTCGTCCCGCCGGCGGCTTTTTCCGGTAGGTTCATAAGGGCGTTTGCCAGTCCTTTAACGGCAGTCACGTGTAGAACTTTGACCACCTTTAGGTGAAACGCTTTGCCCTGTTGGCTCACCATCAGTTCATTGCGGTCATTGGACGCTGAGGCGTCCTGTTGTCGATGAACTGTGTTAACAACCCTGCACAGACGTGGCGCTTCCAGCGCTGTATCTGTGCTCGCGAGGTCGCCGATGCGTTGGCTTATTACAAACAGGAATATTGATGGAAATGGCTTCGGAACGGATCAAACCGATCTTACTTACTGGACGCTGAAAGCGCCCGACCTTCCGCTCGATCTTCTGTCTTCCTGGCAACAACAGAATGCCGATACCTTCAAGCGGATGCTCATCCAAACATCGAATCAGTTTCCTAACCCGTTCGGTCTTGCACCCGAAAAGCAGAAACACGTCTGCCTCTTTATTCACGGCTACAATGTCACTTGGACCGGAGCCATGCATACCTATGGAAATGTCGCCTCACGTCTCTTCGACGGACCAGACTCTCTCGGCGAGCTAATCTCGTTCGATTGGCCATCGAAAGGTGCGCTCCTAGGCTATCTGCCCGATCGTGCCGAGGCCCGCCAAACAGGCGACGATCTCACCGAAGTTCTCTCTGACTTATACGACTGGATGTCCTACGTCCAAGCGCAGACCGCCAAGAGTACCGACAACGCATGCCGCGCCAAGACGTCCATCATTGCCCACAGCATGGGGAACTACGCGCTCGAATATGCGATGAACGCCGTCTGGACCCGCAAGAACAGGCCTCTCCTGGTCAGCCTCCTCCAGGAGGTCTTGATGGTAGCCGCCGACGTGGACAATGATTTGTTCCGCAGTGGCGAAGACGTCACACACGGCGACGGGGAAGGCCTAGCCAATCTCTCCTATCGGATCACGGCACTCTACACCGGTCGTGACAATGTCCTCGGCGCCTCCGCCGGTCTCAAACACTTTGGCAAGCGGCGTCTTGGGCGAGCCGGCCTCGACCGTACCTATCCGGTACCCGACAACGTGTGGGACATTGACTGCTCGACCATTCTGAATCCGGCAGTTGGCGGTATCGACATTCACAGCGAATACTTCTCTCCGGCAGAGAGTGTTTGCTACAGCTTGATGCGCGCTATCCTGCAGGGCGTCGATCGTAGCATTCTGATCAGCAGTAATATAGTTCCGGCTTCTCTGGCGCGGGTGCAGACGCCAGCGTAGTGTGTGGGTACCGGGCGCCAGCTCGTTGCGTGGTCAGGGTGCACCCGGATCAAGCGTGCACTGAATTCCTCATGTGGCAAAAGGTGAAGGAAGCTAATGTGGAGCTGTTTGCACCGAGAGGCGAGGCCTCCTGGGCGGTCCTTGGCCGGCCAAATTCCATCCGATCCCGCAACTCAGAACGATGGGGGTTATTTCGTCCCGAAACTCCCCGAAACTCCAACATTGACCCCGACGAAAAGCGCTCACGACAACAGCCGTACGCTTCTTGCGGAAATCGAGGCCCAGCGAGTTCTGATGATTTCCGTAGCCACCGGCGGCCCCAAGATTCAAAGCGTTGACCGTTTGTACAAGGAGAGGCGAGCGAATATCACTGACGCGGATGGGCCTTTGTGTTTAGGGCATTTCAGAACTTACCGACCGATAGGTGCCCGACATGGCCGGTGGCTTTCTGGTGTAACGACTTCTTGAGCATCGCATTCCCGATCCGGTCCTCGCCCCGCAGGTAACGCACGCCCACCTTCAAGGCGGCGGTGTTCAACTGCTCGGCGCTCATAGGACGAAATCTCGGGAGGTGGTCCTCCACACTTTGCATATCAGCCTCGGACCCTCCAATAAGCTCCCGGAGAGCTTTGCAAGCATCCCGAGTCTCTTGGCTGGCTCTTTCCCAGAAGTCGAGATAGGCAATCTTATACTCCCGCAAAATCGCATCGCACTCTTCGCAAGAGTTCTTCATGGCATCCCGGATTTTAACAAAGACTGAGGCGCGTTGGCCGCGCCGCGGCCAACGCGTGCCGACAACGCGCGGAAGCTTTTGCGCCCAGTGTTGCCGAAGGTGAACATAGGCACGCCCGGCTCGTCGTCACCGGGCGGAAAGACGTTGGTAAGCAGGTTGGTGGTGTCATTTAGGTAGTGGCCCGGTTTGCGTAGGTCCAGTTTTGGCACCGGCCCGATCCACTGCGGACGTTCATTGGCGGGCCAGGAGGACGCTTGCTGATCCGGCTGGTTATTGGCGGCGCTCCATCGCATAATTTTTCGGCGAAAGGGCCAGTTCCGGGTCGCGGTAGGGACGACCATTGCTGGCCGCCCCCCGCACAGATCCGTGCAAGCGGGATTACCGCACACGGCTCCTACCTTGGATGAGTACGTCGAAACGTTCACTAGGATAAGGATGCAGGACGGTGGCACGAGGGATCCAGCGTTCGAAGGTCGGGCGAATGCGAGTCCATCGCGGGCGGCTCCGCTGACTGCGGCGACCAAGCATGGCACGCCACAGAATACTGAGCCGATCGCGGAAACGCCGTAACGCCCGCAGGTTCTCGGGCACAGCATGGTAGCGGTAGTAGCCTTCGACGACACGCTTCAGCCATTGTCCAACGACATTGACCGGTTCATGCAGGCGCTCGCGAAGCTGCGCCTTCAAGGCGTGGAGCGTCGCGCGCATCCGCTGAACCATGGTCTTGCGCCGAATAACGAAATGACCTTTGGAGTTCGTCGCACAGTAGTGCGTGAACCCCAGAAACGTGAAGGTTTCGGCTTTGGCTTCCCCACGCTGCTGCCGATTGGCCTGAGCGAACCGACCGAATTCGATCAGCCGCGTCTTCTCCGGATGGAGTTCCAGACCGAAGGTCGCCAGCCGTTCCCGAAACTCTCTCAGGAACCGCTCCGCATTCTCGCGGTGCTCGAAACCAACCACCAGATCGTCCGCGTAACGGACGACAACCACATCGCCGCTCGCCACTTTCTTGCGCCATACCTCGATCCACAGATCAAAGACATAGTGCAGATACACGTTCGCTAGCAGCGGTGAGATCACCGCTCCCTGCGGAGTACCTGCCTTCGTCTCAGACCACTTGCCGTCCTCCGATACTCCAGCTTTCAGCCATTTCTGGATCAGCCGAAGAATGCGGTTGTCGGCTACTCGGTGCTCCATAAACTTCATGGTCCACTCGTGGCTCATGTTATCGAAGAATCCACGAATATCCGCATCGAGTATCCAGTTCACGCGCTTTCGTTGGATGCCCACATTCAGCGCGTCCAGCGCCTGGTGTGGACTGCGCCCGGGGCGAAACCCATACGAAAAGCCCTGAAAGTCCACCTCATAGATCTGATTGAGGATGGTGACCACCGCGTGTTGGACGATCTTATCTTCCAGCGCCGCAATACCCAACGGTCGTTGCCGGCCATCGGCTTTCGGTATATAGACTCTCCGTGAAGGTTGCGCACGATACGCTCCACGATGCACCCGGCCATGGAGATCAACTAACCGCTCCTCCAGGCCTTGCTCATACTGCTGCCAACTTACCCCGTCCACTCCCGGTGCTGCTTTCCGCTTAAGCGCGTAATAGCTTTCCCGTAGTAGGTCGATCGTAAGATGATGCAGTAAAGCGGTGAACCGTTCCTGCTTCCTTACCTGCGCCGTTCGGCGCACGCCGTCTAACCCCTGGGACACGCGTATCCTCCGCTCTGTGTCGGTTCCGTGTTGAGATGGACGTCGTTCTCCTTGGTCTGCGCCCTTCCCTCCGCCGCCTCCGCGGAAGCCTTCGCCTCTTTGTTCGGTAGCTTCATCAGTACTATGGCGCAGTCCGACTCCTCCAAAACGTACATGTCCGGATGACGGATATTTCACCTTCCCGGACCGGTCTGCTTACGCAGACGTTCTGGAGGTCTCCCGGTTCTCGTGCACATTGTTTCCTGACGTGCCTGGGGTCTTCGACTACGCCGAGCCCAGCGAGCCACTCGCGAATAACGCGGTTTGCCGGTATTGCCTTCCACGACCAGAAAAGGGTCGGCACTCGGGTGTAAATTTTCGGAGCTCAATCCTCCCGCCCGCCAGTACCTCTGTCTACGCTTCGCTATGGCTCCTCGCAGAGTCACAGGCAAGACTCGAGGCCGGAATGGAGTCGCTTCTCCTTTTCCGTAGGGCTCTCTCATCCCCTACAATGTGCCGGTTTATCCCGGCGCTCTCTGGTCACGAATTACCCTCAACCCGCCCCCAGCAAATACAAAAGCCATTTTCCTTCTGATATCGTGTTAGGGATTCTTCCGCCTCTGCTTTGGAGAGACTGAGCCGGTGATAGCACAAGACCTGATCGATCGGCTGGCTGAACATAGAACCCTCGCTGCAGCGCCCCGGACGGAGCTCGAGTGGTTGATAGCCCACGGATCCATGCTCCGGCTGAATCCTGGCGAAGTGCTGAGTCCCAAGGATCAACCAGTGCAGGGCCTTCACGTCGTTCTTTCCGGACGAGTGGCTATGTTCGTCGATCGCGGCTCCGGGCCGAACAAAGCTCTTGAGTGGCATACAGGCGACGTCCTTGGTGTATTGCCATATTCCCGCTTGGTGGCTCCGCCAGGAGATGTGATCGCCCTGGAACGATCCGAACTTCTGGCGATCCCCCGCGGCTGTCTCAGGGCGATGACGCGTGAGTGTTGCGAGATCACATCGACCCTGGTTCATGTGATGCTTGATCGCGCCCGGCTTTTTACCTCCAGCGATCTGCAAAACGAAAAGATAATCTCGCTCGGTAAACTCTCCGCGGGTTTGGCCCACGAACTCAACAATCCAGTCGCCGCCATGGAGCGCGGCGTAGCCATGCTTGAGGATTGCCTCGAAGACACCGAACAGGCTACCCGCTGTCTGGCGGCGGCAGCACTGGGCGACGCCCAAATCGCCGCCGTCGACGCTTTTCATGTGTCCTGCATCGCGCAACACAACCGTCAGGTCCGGTCCTCTCTGGAGCAGAGTGATCGCGAAGAGGAGATGGAGGCCTGGCTTGCCAACCATGGGCTGGACACGGCGAACGCACACCTACTCGCCGACACCGACGTGACCCTGGCCGCACTGGACCGGCTGGCTGGTGCCGTCGAGGGGCCGGCGTTGAACACGGTAGTTCGCTGGGCAGCCGCGGCTTGTGCCATGCGGAGCCTGACTTCGATGATTCAGGGTTCCGCCATGCGCATCTCGAGTCTGGTATGCGCCGTGAAGGGATTCACTCACATGGATCAGGCCAACGTGGCCGAGCCGGTGGATCTGGGTCCGAGCTTGGCCAACACGGTGACGGTGCTTACGTGGAAGGCGCGTGAGAAGTCGGTGACAGTTACCCTGGAGTTGGAGCCGGAGCTGCCAAAGGTGCGAGGCTTTGCCGCCGAATTGAGCCAGGTGTGGGGAAACCTGATCGACAATGCCTTGGACGCCGTGGACCATGGAGGCCGCGTCGAGGTGCTGGCGATCCGCGAAAACGAAACTGTGGTGGTGCGCATCCGCGATGACGGGCCGGGCATTCCGGCGGAGCTTTGCGACCGCATCTTCGATCCTTTTTTCACCACCAAACCCGTGGGGCATGGAACCGGCCTCGGGCTTGATATCGCCCGCCGCCTGGCGCGTCACAATGACGGCATGATCGACTTCGAATCGCACCCCGGCCGGACTGAGTTTCGCGTCAGGCTACCGATCGCGGAGATCAATCCGGCGAACGTTGCGCGATAGCACACGAATGACTACACCAGCGGAACATTTTCTGGGGGATGGGTATCGTGTCCGCGCGCCAAGCAAAGCTGGCGTGTTCCAGCCGATGTAAGTCCTGTAATTCGTGACCAGACGGAAACTGGCCCTTTCGCCGGAAAATGGCTTATCCTTGCCTCTCTAATTTGCAAAGTGTCAGTCCCGGTCGCGGTAGGGACGACCATTGCTGGCCGCCCCCCGCACAGATCCGTGCAAGCGGGATTACCGCACACGGCTCCTACCTTGGATGAGTACGTCGAAACGTTCACTAGGATAAGGATGCAGGACGGTGGCACGAGGGATCCAGCGTTCGAAGGTCGGGCGAATGCGAGTCCATCGCGGGCGGCTCCGCTGACTGCGGCGACCAAGCATGGCACGCCACAGAATACTGAGCCGATCGCGGAAACGCCGTAACGCCCGCAGGTTCTCGGGCACAGCATGGTAGCGGTAGTAGCCTTCGACGACACGCTTCAGCCATTGTCCAACGACATTGACCGGTTCATGCAGGCGCTCGCGAAGCTGCGCCTTCAAGGCGTGGAGCGTCGCGCGCATCCGCTGAACCATGGTCTTGCGCCGAATAACGAAATGACCTTTGGAGTTCGTCGCACAGTAGTGCGTGAACCCCAGAAACGTGAAGGTTTCGGCCTTGGCTTCCCCACGCTGCTGCCGATTGGCCTGAGCGAACCGACCGAATTCGATCAGCCGCGTCTTCTCCGGATGGAGTTCCAGACCGAAGGTCGCCAGCCGTTCCCGAAACTCTCTCAGGAACCGCTCCGCATTCTCGCGGTGCTCGAAACCAACCACCAGATCGTCCGCGTAACGGACGACAACCACATCGCCGCTCGCCACTTTCTTGCGCCATACCTCGATCCACAGATCAAAGACATAGTGCAGATACACGTTCGCTAGCAGCGGTGAGATCACCGCTCCCTGCGGAGTACCTGCCTTCGTCTCAGACCACTTGCCGTCCTCCGATACTCCAGCTTTCAGCCATTTCCGGATCAGCCGAAGAATGCGGTTGTCGGCTACTCGGTGCTCCATAAACTTCATGGTCCACTCGTGGCTCATGTTATCGAAGAATCCACGGATGTCCGCATCGAGTATCCAGTTCACGCGCTTTCGTTGGATGCCCACATTCAGCGCGTCCAGCGCCTGGTGTGGACTGCGCCCGGGGCGAAACCCATACGAAAAGCCCTGAAAGTCCACCTCATAGATCTGATTGAGGATGGTGACCACCGCGTGTTGGACGATCTTGTCTTCCAGCGCCGCAATGCCCAACGGTCGTTGCCGGCCATCGGCTTTCGGTATATAGACTCTCCGTGAAGGCTGCGCACGATACGCTCCACGATGCACCCGGCCATGGAGATCAACTAACCGCTCCTCCAGGCCTTGCTCATACTGCTGCCAACCTACCCCATCCACTCCCGGTGCTGCTTTCCGCTTAAGCGCGTAATAGCTTTCCCGTAGTAGGTCGATCGTAAGATGATGCAGTAAAGCGGTGAACCGTTCCTGCTTCCTTACCTGCGCCGTGCGGCGCACGCCGTCTAACCCCTGGGACACGGATCCTCCGCTCTGTGTCGGTTCCGTGTTGAGATGGACGTCGTTCTCCTTGGTCTGCGCCCTTCCCTCCGCCGCCTCCGCGGAAGCCTTCGCCTCTTTGTTCGGTAGCTTCATCAGTACTATGGCGCAGTCCGACCCCTCCAAAACGTACATGTCCGGATGACGGATATTTCACCTTCCCGGACCGGTCTGCTTACGCAGACGTTCTGGAGGTCTCCCGGTTCTCGTGCACATTGTTTCCTGACGTGCCTGGAGTCTTCGACTACGCCGAGCCCAGCGAGCCACTCGCGAATAACGCGGCTTGCCGGTATTGCCTTCCACGACCAGAAAAGGGTCGGCACTCGGGTGCAAATTTTCGGAGCTCAATCCTCCCGCCCGCCAGTACCTCTGTCTACGCTTCGCTATGGCTCCTCGCAGAGTCACAGGCAAGACTCGAGGCCGGAATGAAGTCGCTTCTCCTTTTCCGTAGGGCTCTCTCATCCCCTACAATGTGCCGGTTTATCCCGGCGCTCTCTGGTCACGAAATTACCCAACTTCGACGCCCTCAGGCCGCCAGGGGAACATTCCCTCGTTCAACGGTGTCTGAAAAGGTAAGGTTCTCAGTCGAAGAAAGAGCATCCGATGACGCTGCTGGACGCACCTGCCTACGACCAAACTCGAACCAGGAAGCGCCGTAATATCCTGATTAGCGTCTCGTGCTTCTGTGTCGTTGTCGCCATCGTTGCTTTCCTATGCTGGAATCTGCCCGCAGAACATAAGGTGAACGAATTCTTCGCTGCGGTCGAAGCGCAGGATTTTCCGAGGGCGTTTGGCATCTGGAATAACGATGCCGACTGGCAGCAGCACACGCAGCGATACGCGGCTGGCTATCCATATGGGCGTTTTCTCATCGATTGGGGAAACGAAAGCGACTACGGCATTATCACCAGCCATAAAATCCTGCATAGCACCTCCCGCTATGGGAGTGGGACCCTTTTGGGTGTAGAGATTAATGGCCGCAAGGCGGCTCTTCTCACGTTGGCCGTGGAGAAGGGCAAATCTAGCATGAGCTTCCCACCCTTTGCCCTGACGCCCCTGAAGAATGGTTTCGGCTGGACTACTTGGCAGATTAGTTACCACTAGGGGGATAAAGGGGGAGATACGTCGACCACGATACCTATCCCTCAAAATTGCTGCAATAGGTATGCTATCTCTCTATCTCCCACGTTACTGGAGCACGAGACAAACGTAGCTCTTACAAAAACCCGCCTTCAAAGGCTTCAAGTCGCGGTGAACAATGCCGACGTCGTGCAGCGCCTGGAGTGCCTGCAACATCTGCTGCGTAATTTTCAATGTCTCGGAAGGATCCAACATCCCGGCCAGCAGACGGTCTGCAAGCGAAAGGCCGTCGAGCAGCTCCATCACCAGAACGAGAATTCCGCGCTCTTCGAGGACGTCGTAAACCTGGCAGACGTTGGGATGATTTACGCGGGCCAGCGACCGCGCTTCGCGCCAAAGCCTGCGCACGGCGCTGCCTTCGTTGGTCTCGTCGATGGTCTTGATGGCGACAGGCCGCTGCAGCCGGCCATCCCACCCCTCGTACACCACACCCATCGCACCTCGGCCGATCTTCTTCCTGATTCGGTAGTGGCCAATGGCGTCCAGCATGGAGAGATGATAGTCCGGGCGAGGTGCTCTTACGCGCCGGGATTGTCGCCGGAGGCCCCGTAAATCGAAGGCGCCTCCCGCCTCGGCTGGGGAAAATTGATGGCCGGGGAGATGGTCCGTGGATGTGGGGAGATAAGGGGAGTGGAGTGGACCCCCAAACTTGAGACACTGGAGCTGCGTTAGATGGGGGAGAGCCAATGGCACTGAAGCGAGTGAACTGCAGATTCAAAAACCGGGTGACCTGGAAATCGCGTTTTTTAGCATGGGGGGTTCTGACCGGATCGATGGCACTGGGCTGCCCTGGACAGACGGCGGCTGTGCCGCAAGCCCAGCCGGCGGCTCGGCCTGCGCCGCCAACGCGCGATCCGCATAGCCCGGGGTATGTGCATGCCCGGGAGCTGCCCGACGGAACGGTGCCGCCGTCGGATACGGATGGAAACTTCATCCTCGGGCCGACACACCCCTCGGCGCCGGAGATGACGGCCGCAGGAGTTGACGCATGGCGCCGTGGTTGAATTCACAATGAATTCGGCCGACAGCAAGTACTACCCGGGTATTGCGCGCGAAAAAGGAACGTTCGGCACGCCTGACCCGAATGACCCGGCAAAGCTCGTAGTTACGACAAGTCATCCCGCTCCGTATACGCGCAAGGTTGCATGTGTACGTGCCGAAGGATTACGTGCCGGGCAGCCGTGGCCCCGTTCATTGTGGGCGCGGACGGGCCGGATCGAATGTTGTTTACCGCGCTGGATGGCCTGATTTCCGAACACAAGCTGCCGGTCATGATCGCCATCTCGATCGGGAACGGCAGCGGCGATGCGCAGGGGAGCGAGCGCGGACTTGAGTACGACACGATGTCGGGCCGCTATGCAGAATTTGTCGAGCACGAGGTGCTCCCGCTGGTGGAGGAGAAGGCGCACGTAAAGTTGACCCACAATGCCGATGGGCGTGCGACCATGGGCGGCAGTTCAGGCGGATCGTGCGCGTTGATCATGGCGTGGTTTCACCCGGAACTGTATCATCGCGTGCTTACCTACTCGGGGACCTATGTGAACCAGCAGTGGCCGTACGATCCGAAAACACCGCATGGAGCCTGGGAGTTCCACGAGCACTTAATTCCGGAGAGCCCGCGGAAGCCGATCCGGATCTGGATGGAGGTCGGCGATAGAGATCTCTACAATCCCAACGTGATGCGCGACAACATGCACGACTGGGTCGAGGCCAACGAGCGCATGGCGAAAGTGCTGGCAGCCAAGGGGTATCATTACCAGTTTGTATTTGCAGAGAATGCGGGACACGTGGATCGCGCAGTGAGGATGCAGACGCTACCGGAAGCGCTCGAGTATGTGTGGCAGGGGTATCACCCACAAAGCATGCCATAAAATGGCATTGATTTCTGGGTTGACCCACAGTACCATGCCATAATGAATACCCGCCTCACCATCGATAAAGCAGGCCGCGTCGTCATCCCGAAGCCGCTGAGGGAAGAGCTGCATTTGGAGCCCGGTGACGCCCTGGAAATGGAGAGCGTCGGAGAGGAGATCACCCTGCGCCCGGTGCGTGGGACAGGACCGCTCACAAGGGAGCACGGCGTGTGGGTATTTCACGCCGGACAGCCCCTGCCCGCTTCCGCCACGGATGAAATGCTGCGGCAGATTCGCGAGGATCGCGACTTGGCCAACCTCGGCAAAGGCGAATGAAGGGGTTCTTCGATACGTCGGTGCTGGTGCCGGTATTTTACGGCGACCATGTTCACCATCAGGCGAGTCTGCAGCGATTCATTCAATTTGACAAATCAACCGGCTGCTGTGGAGCGCACAGCCTGGCAGAGGTCTTTTCCACGCTGACCCGTATGCCGGGTAAGCACCGCATAAGCGGTGAGCAGGCCATGCTATTCATCGGCAGCATACGCGAGCGGCTTTCTCTCATCGTGCTGGATGGGGGTGAATACGTTAAGGCCCTGGAAGCTTCGGCGGCTCTTGGCATCGTCGGCGGGGGCATTTATGACGCTATGCTTGCGCATTGCGCCCTAAAAGCCCAAGCTAGGGCGATCTACAGCTGGAATAGCCGGCACTATGCGCAGTGCGGACCGGAGATCACTCGACGTTTAAAGACGCCCTGACGATATTTGAGGCATGCCCCTATGCCGGAGGCAATCTGCTTAGGTTTTTGAATCCGGTGACGGGACGTTTACTAACTTACATGATCATTGAAGCAAGATTAACGTTCTGTCCCTCCTAGGTCTCTCCTCAGGTCCCCTCCTCAGGTCCGAGCAGAGGGGCAACTAAAGCTGACGCGGAGTGCCCGGAACGGCCTTCTGTCCAGCAACCGCTCTGCATGGAAGCGTCGCCCTCCCCTTTGTCATCCCGAGCGCAGCCGAGGGATCTGCGGTTCTTTCCACCAGCCACCAATGCCGCAGCTCTCAGATGAATTGTCATCCCGAGGAGTTGACTTGCCTGTGGCAAGTTAAGGGAGGGATGAACGTTGCCGCCGTGCCCCGCATCTCGCTCGTTTTTCGCGAGATGTGGGATACCACGAACCTTGACAGTTAATTCGCCCCGGGGGCAGCAGACTTGACGGTGAGCGGTTGTTCATCCCGAGCGTACCCGGATTTCCTGCCACGCTGCGCCAGACACGGTCGCGTGTGCGCCTTCATATCGCGGAACCGCAGATTTCAACAATTCGCAATAACCTTCAACAAACCCAAGAGGTAGAGATTGGCGGAAGAGCCGGTCAGAGGATTTTTCAAATTCCGGATTTGGTAGCTGCGGCATTTGAGCCTGTGGCTGTCGTTTAGGTCGCGGGAGAGGTATGGTGAACGTAATGAGTCGGTTTCTACAGGCGCCGGGTTATAACAGTGGCCGTCAAAAGGCAGGATGTAGTACCTGGGACAGCGGGGCTGATCCAACGTCCAGATATTGTGCTGCGGACAGACCCAGTTCTCGCATGCGCGCAAAATGCGCCCCCGCTGCCGGTTCCCAATCATCCGACCGAGGCGCGGACCGAACAGCACCATAAGGCAACAGTCTCACAATAGGCCTGCCCGTTGCGACGAGGTGGGTTTGGGAGGACGGCATGACGACGACGGCGATCGAGGGTGGCTGGGTGATCACGGGGGACCGGGACGAGCCCTGGATCGAGGACGGTCACGTCACGGTCGTCGATGGGCGGATCGAGTCCGTCGGCCGCGGGAGCGCACCCCGTGGGGCCGACCGGACGATCGACGCCGGCGGGATGCTGGTCTCGCCCGGGTTCGTCAACGGCCACACCCACCTGTGCATGTCGCTCGGTCGTTCGCTGGGCACGGACGCCTCGTTGCTGGAATGGCTGTCGGGTGCGCAGCTGCCGCTGATGGCCAAGTTCGAGCCGGAGGACTACGAGCTAGCCGTCATGCTAGGCGCGCTGGAGAACCTCGAGGCCGGCAACACGACCGTCTGCGAGGTGTTTTTCTCCAACCGGCTGGGCGACGGCGCGGATGCCCTCGCAGCCGCCGCCATGGACCGGATGGGTCTGCGCAGCGTGCTGTTCCGGTGCTCCAATGACCTCCCGTTCGCACCCGGCTTCGTCGAGGGCCTCGACGACATCGATCGCAGGTCGCGTGCGCTGCTGGACAGCTGGGCGGGGAGCGACCGCACCGGGATCGGCGTCGGCCCGCTCGTGCCGTGGTCGGCGACTCGCGACTACTGGGACCACACCAGGGAGCTCGTCGCCGGCGGCGTACGCGCCCACCTGCACACGGCCGAGACGCCGGAGTACAACGACTTGGTCCGCGAACAGACCGGGCTGTCGAACGTCGGGCTGCTCGCCGAGGTCGGCGTGCTCGGCCCGGCGACGATGCTCAACCACTGCATCCACCTTAGCGACGCCGACATCGCACTGATCGCCGAGCACGGTTCACCCGTCGTGCACGACCCGACCTCGAACATGATCCTCGCTTCGGGTGTCGCGCCCGTGCTGGCCCTGCGCGCGGCCGGCGTTACCGTCGGCTTGGCCTGCGACGGACCGGCGTGCAACAACACCCAGGACATGTTCGAGGTCATGAAGGACGCTTCGCTGCTGCAGAAGGTCTACGCCCGCGACCCGCGCGCGCTCACCGCGCTCGACGTGTTCACGATGGCCACGACGGGGGGCGCGACCGCGGCTGGCCTCGGCGCGACGACCGGCCGGCTCGCGCCCGGCTACGCGGCCGACATCATCCTCATCGACACAGCCGTCGCGCACCTGCGCCCCCTGCACAACCCGCTGGCCGCGCTCGTCTACTCGGCGCGCGCGGCGGACGTGCACACCGTCCTCGTCGGCGGCAACGTCGTGCTCGACGGTCGAAGGGTCCCGGGCTTCGACGAGGCGGCCTTCCTCGCTCGCGTGCAGGAGCGCGGCCTCCAACTGCGCGCCGCAGCCGGCATCTGAGCACGACCGGCGCGCACCAGACGGAGTAACCACTATCCCGTCGCGCCACACCTTAGCCGTTCGAGTGGTGTTGAGATAGGGCGACAGGATTCGACAGGATACCTATCCCCCAAATAGTCGACTGACTACAATAGGTGTGTGTCACGAACCTACGAGAGTCGTGTTCGCCATTCTGTCCGGGTCTCTTAGCAACCGAACGATCTGCCCACTAACCTCTACCAGTCCGACCGGGTCAAGCCGACGAGGCTCTGGCCAAGTCTTGAAACCTCCACCGACAAATGACCGAAAAGCACCCCCTGGGGTGAGCCTTATGGTGATTGCAGGTGACGCAAGGTATAGCGGAATATGACTGCGAAGATCCAACGGGGAGGATGCGGCGATGAAAGACCAGGCGTGGTTGGACGGTCTGAAGAACGGGCGGACTGATAGGTTTCGAGGGGCCAAGAGCGAATATGCTTGGGTGGTCCTGCTAACCGAGGGCCATTCCCGAAGCTACTCCCTCGGATATCGCTATGGTTGGACACGCCCGAACGAGGGACCACTCTGAACCGGGCGATCCTGCTCCGCCGGGCTATCTCAAGTTTCCCAACCGCCCATACAATCTCATGATCTGGTGTGAGGCCGCAAGAAGCGCTCGAATCAAGAGCGGGCGTATTCTTAGGCTTGATCCTTAGGCATGCGGCGGCTCGCACCGCGCTGGATTTTCCAACCTATCCACAATCGCTTTATTTTTTAAAAAGCATTGCAGCGGGACCATCGCACGACTCGATGCCACGCGACTCCAGCGACGCATTGCAGATCGTCCCCAGTTCCTCAAGAATTGTGATCTCGTGCTCCGCACGCTCGGCATCCGGCAGTCTGTTCACTAACTCGAGAGCGTGCTCAAGAATCACTGCGGCTTGTCGCGGTCCAAACAGCCGGCCGGCGGTACCCGCCGCAAGCTGCAGGTACTTGATGGCACGTAGCCAATCTCCACCCTGTTCGAAGTGACCCGCCAGCCAGGCTGCGTCCTCGTTCACCTGTCCCCAGTGTGCCTCGAGCCATTCTCCTAAGCGCCTGTGCAGCTTGGCTCTGCGCGCCGGAGAGATGCGGCGATAGCAAACCTCGCGGTAGAGCGAATGCACAAACTCATAGCAACCAGAGACCGTCCTGTCTGAGAGGTTCTCAGGGCTGGCCGAGCGCAGGATGCATTGCCGCCGCGAAAGCGTTTCACACACTTCTTCAAAAGCTGCCCCATCCAGGTCGCCTAGGGCGGCTAGGAGGACGACCGCGAATCGGGAGCGGCCGACGCTCACGAGGCTAGCCACCTCCAGCACCCGCTGCTCCTCACTGCTCAACCGGTCGATCTGGGTTTCGATCATCTGGCGCAGACTCTCCGGTACCTCCAGAGCCATTGCCTCAAGCGGTAAAGTGAGTTTCCACGTCCCCTCCCCGCGGGCGACGAAACCACGTTGAATCATGTGTTCCAGTGCAGCCACCATATACAGCGGATTACCCTCAGAGTGCCGATAGATCAATCCCGCCAAGCCACCGGGAACTGCGGCGCCTCCTGACTCGGCAGCCAGGAATTCGGCCACCTCGGGTTCTCTGAGCGGCTCTAACGCGATCTCTTGACACAAGTGGTGAATCAGCAGATCCTGCCTGAGTTCTTTCAACGGACGATCAGACAGCGCGGCATCCGGCGTCCGGCACGTACCGATGAGCATCAGTCTGGCCGGCCGTCGGCAGCGCGCCAGCGCAGAAATCAGACCGACCGTGGAGTGATCCGCCCAAAGCAGATCCGAAAAAACCAGGAGTAGCGGAGTTTCGGATGCAATCGTCTCCAGGGCCCCTATGATTTCGCGCAGCATGCGCTCGCGGGTCGCGCCCAGGATCTCCCGGTGTAGTATTTCTCGCTGTTCGCGTTTCACGAATTCGGGAAACTGTACCAGCCAGGTCGGCGCTTGTGTCGTCAAGGTCGCGACGACGGAGTCTCCTCCTGGTCCGCGACACAACTGACCTAATGCCTCGAGCATGGCGTAGTAAGCTTCCGTGCCGCCATAACCTTCCACGCATTGTCCGTGACCTATGCGGAGGGGGTGTACATGTTCGGCTAGCTGGCGTTGGAATTCGTCGACGAGCGCGGTCTTTCCGATTCCGGGCTCACCAGTGACAAAGACGATCTGGCGCTGGCCGCGCAACACCCTCTGCAGACTCTCGCCCAACTGGGCCAAGGCGGCGTCCCGGCCAACCAGTTTGCGGCAGGTTTGTTCAAGAACAACCGCTACCTCGGTTGACGCCACTTTGATGGGAGCGATGAATTGGTAACCTCTCCGGGGCACGGTCTCAATAAAAAGGGGGTCCTTCGGACGATCTCCAAGCGCTCGCCGGATGTCGAGGATTTGCCCCTTCAGAACCTCTGGCAGGACAAAAGTGTCGGGCCATACGGCCGAAATCAGTTCGTCTTGGATCACCAGCCGTCCCGCGTGGTCGACGAGATACCGCAGGACCGCAAAAGCCTTGGGTGTCAGCCGAATCAGCTCCTCGTTTCCATCCTCCCCGTGGCGCCAGAGACATTGATTGACGGTATCCAGCCAGAAAGGAGGAAACTCCTTCATGCCGATCTTGGCGGTTGGCGGACGGACCCTTGCCTTCGCGATAGGAGCCGAATCGCCTGCGGGTTTTAGCGGCAGAGTCTCGCGCTGGCTAGTCGGTCCTCCCTCGAAATTGAGTTCTGATCCGAAGTCGGCCCCAGCACTCATTTCCCGATCCTCCCTAATGGCGTGGACAATTTGCTCGAACTTGTGGTCCGCGAGTCTTGAGCCTCAAACTGACTTCCTCCTTGCGCTAAGCTCGCAGTCCCCCTTGGCGCCTATTCCGTTCCCGCGAGGTCAAGTTCCGAGAGCCGAGCGAACAACCTCAAGAAAAACCTGGTCATCGAATGGTTTTTTCAGGAATCCGACGGCGCCGCCTCTTATCGCCTGCGTTCGCGTTCTTGTATCTCCATATGAAGTGATGAAGATGATCGGTATCCGGCAACCCTCCTCTGTCAAGGTGGCTTGTAGTTCGAGACCGCTCATGCCAGGCATCCGGATATCCGTGATGAGGCACGCGGTCTCGTTCTGTTGGCCGGATGCCAAAAACTCCTCGGCCGAGGCAAACGATCGAGGTTTCAAACCAACCGATTTCAGTAGATCGTGGATGGCGCTGCGCACGGATTCGTCATCGTCCACGATGACAATCCAATGCGTTTCGCGCTGTAGGGTCATAATAAAAGGAAGGATAGTCTTGGGCAGAAAGCAGTGCAATCAGACAAGTGGCCGGTGCAATCATACCTTCGTACTATGGGAGCCATTAAAAGGTAATCTCCATCCTCGCGCCGAGAAGAGTCGTAGTGTAGGCTTTGGTTGCGTAGGTGGGGTGGATGGAGACTTCAACGTCCGGGCTAATGGTTATACTTTGAGTGAGACGAAGGCGATAAAACGACTCGAAGAGGCTTTCATCATGTTTGCCGTCACTTGGTTCGCTGTAATTAAATGACATCGCAAACAGGTCCCCTCGGCGTCGGAAAGGATGCACCCGAGCCAGACCGATTCCCTCGATCTGTTTGATAGCCGTCCCGGTGCGAGTGCTAAAGCCATACCTTCCGAACGGGGTCCAGCCATTGTGAAATTCGTGGTCGAATCCAAGGCCGCCCCCATGTCCACTCCCATTGCTCTTGGTGTCATCTCGCCATAAGCCGATGCGATAATGCCGGTACCGATTACCCAGTGATCCTGAAGTCCAGCCCAATTCAACACCTTCCATATATTTTCGATCGACGAGCGTCTCTATGTTTCTCTGCTGTGCGCCCTCCGTATCTACAGCCACAGCGTGGAGGTAAACATGCCGGGTAGCCTGGAATTCAACCGCGCCGCCGCCGGCGTATGTTCCATCGGAGGCGACCGTGAGATTACCGTCATTTGCCCCATTTAAGAACTGTGTTCGTTCGTCGTTGTTGAACATGCTGAGAGTTACAAACTCATTGGGATGGATCTTGCCCGCGTAAAATGAAAGCTTCTTCCGGAGGAAATCCTGGCGCCAGTAGAGGACGTTCACGGTAATGGGCTCTTGCGGCCCGCCGCCCTGCAGGCAGTTCAGATAGAGGCCTGAGCCAAGGCTATCGCTGAGATTGAATTGCTGACTAATGCCGATATTAACGCCTGAACGGATGAGCAGGCTGATCGATCCGGCGCTGCTTTCATGGTCGTACACACTCCAGGCCCCAGTAAAATCGAGGCGTCCGCTGGACTGGTTGTGCCTGGCGCCCTCTGGCGTACTGGTCGCGTACTGACTTAGAAACGTATAGGTTGCTCCGAACTTCAAGCGCGTGGATTGGGCAATACGGTCGGTGAACTTATCGACCGGTTGAAAGATCGGCGCCAGCGGATCAGGCCGAATAAGCGGATCAGCCGGAAGCCTCGACAATGCGGCTGCGTCTATGTCCAGCTGCTGTCTCAACTCGTCAGGCTCCTGCTTCACGTCAGGCAGTTGCTTGACTTGATTTGGCTGGCTGGCCAGAGGAGCGGGAGCAGCGTTCATGCCCCGGCTCTGGCAGGCGGCGGATAGGGTCAATGCGAGCGAAAGCAGGACGGAACAGGTTCTCAAGGAGCCAGCTCTTCCAAAACCACCGCCGTCCATGATGATTCGTGGCTCGGTCATTTGGCCCTCGATTGGCTTCAATCCGCCGCGATTGATGCCGTTCCAGGGGAGGGCGCAGCTAACACGCAGGTCTGCGATAGAAATAGTCTTGGGCAAACTTGCCATCAAGAATCCTCCTTTGTCCCCGGAACCTCGGGTGTTCTCAGGCACAACCGTGAGAGAGCACTCAATGGGCCATATACCGCGTTTGCGTAGCTCGATGAGATCAGTCCCGCCAGGGACGGCGTTTACCCCCATGACTGATCGTCCTGGGCTACTCTCAGCTCCCGGCGATGCCGGGACTGAACCACCGTACCCACAGCTCTTGAGCCGCTTCGATATTTTGTTTCTTGTCAGGATGTTTAAGAGCATCAACGACGACGTGTTGTTGGCAGGGAGAAGCAATCCGAAACAGTTTGGCCCTCCATTTGCACTTCTCAGGTGGTGACGACCGTCGTCGAGGGGATGAAATGTTCAAGAATGCCGTAGTTTTTGTCGCACTGTTAGGAGTGTGTATGTTCGCTGCTGGGCAGGCATCTGCTCAAAATACCGGGCCCACATTTCTACCAAGTCCGGAACAGCAATCCGCCGTAGCCGATTTTCGCAGCCGAGAGCAATCCGGTGTTTCAGAGCAAGACCTGCAATTACTAAGGAAGGACTTGAGGTTACAGAAGAAACAGATTGTCGCAGCCAACATGGCCCTTACCGAGGCGCAAGAGGAGAAGTTCTGGCGAATCTACGATCAGTATGCGGCGGAGTTAGTACGCATCAATGACAAAAAGGTCGCGCTCATCCAGGAGGACTCTCAGGATGATGATTTGGAGAGTTATTTCAAAGGGCGTGCGGCTCTCGAAGACTCAATTATGCAATTGAAACTCAGATACATTCCGATCTTCCGCGAAGTACTCACCGCGAAAGAAACCGCCGTATTTTTTCGACTCGACTGGCGGCTCAGCGAAATGATTGACCTACAAATAGAGCCGATGCCGCTTACTCAACCCTGAAGGACGGCTAAAGTAACGTTTTCCTTCCCCCCACTTGCCGCCATGAACAGCAACCCTTGTCAAAAAACGAACAGTCCCTGTCGAGAAACGAACACAACGATGTCAACTTCTCATCATCAAATCGTTGCGGCGCTGGATAGGGTCGCTATATTCCCGACAGAATTATGCCAGCGAAGGAGTCAGAGTCCTGCCGGTGAGCTCGGGCGCTCAGGCGTTATGAAATTGTCCGGCGAAGCGGCGCGCCGCAATGGCCGTTCGATTCCAAGCTTCTTTATCCGGAACATGAGCGTTGTCCGGTTCAAACCCAGGTGCACGGCTGCCCCTTTCGGTCCGCCGATTTTCCAACCGGTCGCTTCCAGCGTCTGGAGTATAAGCGCCCGTTCGGCGTCTCGGAGCGTCTTCAGCGCAGCAGTTTCTGTCTCTCTCGACATCGTCGTTGGTGGGGCCGAGGGGGCGGTAGGCGCCGCGGGCTTGCTCAGTGGGTTTGGAAGCACGCCGTCTTGGGCCAGAATGACGGCACGCTCCACCAGGTTTTGTAGTTCACGTATGTTGCCAGGCCAGGAGTACGATGAGAAGGCCGCCATCGTTTCCGGAGGAATGTGGCGGATGTTCCTTCTCATGCGCCCGCTGAAAATCTCGACGAAGTGCTCCACTAGAGCTGGAATGTCTTCCCGGCGTTCGCGGAGGGGCGGCAGCGAGACCGGAAATACGTTGAGCCGGTAATACAGATCACAGCGGAATTCGTTCCGTGCCACCATTTCCAGCAGATTTCGATTCGTGGCGGCTACCAGCCGCACGTTCACTTTATGGGTGCGCCCGTTACCCAGCCGCTCGAACTCCTGCTCCTGCAGGACCCTTAGCAATTTAGGCTGCAAGACCGCGGGTATGTCCCCCACTTCGTCCAGGAACAACGTGCCTTTATCCGCCAGTTCGAAGCGCCCGATCTTCTGGGCGATCGCTCCCGTGAAGGCACCCTTCTCGTGCCCGAATAATTCGCTTTCCAGAAGATCAAGCGGAATAGCCGCGCAATTCAGCTTGATGAGCGCACGTCCGCATCGCGGACTCGCGTTGTGAATGGCATGGGCGATCAGCTCCTTGCCTGTGCCGGTTTCGCCCTGAATCAAAACGGTGGAGTCAGTAGGCGCAACACATTCCACTTGCTCCAGCACAGACTCAAGCGCACGGCTCTTCCCGATAATCTGCTCGAACGCTCGCTCGCTCTGTTCCCGCCCAGCGTGCGCAATGGCTTCGGAACTCTTCACAGAAGACCCCCGCAAAGTTGCCGCACGGTTTTCCCGTGCCCCATCTGCCGGTTACTCACCTATCGAAGGCGGCGCGAACTCTATTGAGTAAGACTTGATCATCGAAGGGTTTCATAAGGAACTCGACTGCGCCTTCCCGCATTGCTTGTATCCGCACTCTCGCATCTCCATGTGCGGTGATAAAAATAATCGGAGTCTTACAGCCATCACTTTTAAGCTTCGCTTGCAGTTCCAGCCCTGATATTCCGGGCATACGGATATCCGTGATCAGACAAGCCGCTTTGCGCTGCAGTCCGGACTCGAGGAATTCTTCCGCCGACCCAAAGCACTTCGCAGAAAGCCCATCCGCTTCAATCAGGTCCTGCAGTGCGCTTTGGACCGATTCGTCGTCATCCACGATTACAATGAGGTTCGTGCTATGGTCTTTGCTCACGACTGTACGATAAGGCCACGATCCATCAAAAACAATCATACCTTCGGACGGCGCAATAGGACCTTGGTAAACCCGCTCCAGGTGGAGGATTGGAGCTGTGGAGGCGCGCGGATATCGGACAAGAGCAGTTAATGCGGAAGTTTGAGCTTGTCGGCCATTCTAACCAACTCCGGCAAAGACTTCGCCTGCATCTTTTGCATCACATGCCCGCGGTGGATTTTAACGGTGGTTTCACTGGCCTCGAGTTGCGCTGCAATCTGCTTGTTGAGCATTCCGGAAACCACCAGATTCATCACTTCACGCTCGCGCGCGCTAAGCCTCGCATAGCGCGTCTGCAGTTCAGCTAATTGTCTTTGTTTTTCGTGAACTAGGCGCTCATGGCTGAGAGCGCGCTGAATCACGTCGAGCAGGTCCTGATCCCTGAATGGCTTGGTGAGGAACTCGATGGCGCCGGACTTCATGGCTTGTACGGACATCGGAATGTCTGCGTAGCCGGTGATGAAAATGATGGGAATCCTGACCCCCGCCCTCCTCAATTCGTGCTGAAGATCGAGGCCGCTGATACCCGGGAGTCTTACGTCCAACACCAGGCAACTGGGGCCGTCTCGCCGCTCGCTTGATAAGAACTCCTGCGCGGTAGGGAAAGACTGAGCGTGCAGGCCCACCGACTTCACTAAGTCTTCGATGGCTTCCCGCACGCCGGCATCGTCATCGATGATGAATACGGTGGTCAGGTCTGCCTCGCTCATTGGCGGACCCCGGCAGGCACGGTGAAATGAAATGTTGCGCCGCGCTGCGCATTTGCAGTAGCCCACAACCGGCCAGCATGTGCTTCAATGATCGAACGACTGATTGCCAGATCCATCCCAGTCCCTCGAGGCTTGGTTGTACAAAACGCATTGTTGATCAGATCTGTTTTCTCGCCGGGAAGGCCAACGCCTGTGTCGCGGACGGAGATCTGCAGGAGCCCATTGTCTGCCCTTTCCGACCGGATCGAAAGTTCGCCCGGCCCCTCTCTCATGGCCTCGATGCCATTCAGCATCAGGTTCATCAGGTGCCCCTATACCTCTGGTCGCTGATATCGTGGCAGGTCAAACCTTCGAGGCCGCTCGAAAGGGAACTGTCACCCTTACTGCGGTCCCGCGCCCTGGTTCGCTATCGAACTCAAACCTCCCCTCCAGCTGGAGTACGCGTTCCCGCATATTGATCAGCCCCAGGCCTCTCGATTTTCTCACCTGGTCGGGGGTGCAACCAACGCCATCATCGGACACGGAAAGCCGAACCAGACCGTCGGACCTTTTAAGCCGAACTTCCACCTTCTTTGCTTCCGAATATTTGGCGGCATTGCCGAGTGCTTCCTGTGCGATGCGGTAGAGACACAGCGCCGCCCCAGGAGACAACTCCTCCACACTCTCGTCAGCCTCACACGACACTGGGAGACCGCGTACCTTGCTGAACTCCTCGCAATACGACGACAGGGCTGCGGGCAGGCCCGCCTCTTGCAACAATGCAGGATGAAGTTCATGCGATAGATGACGGATATCGGTTCCAATCTGGATGAGTTGTTGCTGCAAACCACTCACCGCGGCGGTAGCTTCCGAATCGGGCGGTACCTGACGTTTCACCTTGCCCAGCCGGAGAGTAAGGGAGGTGATCTGCTGCAGAACGCCGTCGTGCAACTCCCCGGAGATGCGTATGCGCTCCGCCTCCTGCGCTTTGACCATCTGTTCATTCAGCGCCCGGATCTCGGTTTGGTGCCGTTCCAGCAATGCCTGGTTCCGCTCCAGCAATGCCTGTCGCCGTTTTAAAGTGCGTACGCGAAGCTGATAAAGGGTCCAGAGCATCGCCAGAAACGTGAGCACACACAGAGTGCGGAACCACGTGGTCTGGTAGTAGGCCGGGGCGATCGACAACTCCAGCGTATCGCCCTCCTGGTTCCACACGCCGCTGTTGTTACAGGCGATCACGCGGAAGCGATAGCTGGTAGGGGAAAGATTGGTATAGAACGCCTGGCGGCGATTGCCCACGTCCTGCCAGTCGCCATCGTAACCTTCCAGCTTGTATTTGAAACGGACCTTCTCCGGCGCCACAAGACCCAGCGCAGTGTAGTCGATCTCCAGATCGCGATTCAGCGGAGGCAGGCGCAGGTTCGAAGATGCCTCGCTCCATAAGTTCTGCCAGCGAATCTTATGGTCGGCTGTGATTTGTTCGATATGGACCGGAGGCGGGAGTTTGTTGAAGGGAAGATGGTGCGGATCGACAACCTGGATCCCCTCTCCGGTCAGGAACCACAACTTGCCATCGGTGGACTTCGCGACCCGCGGACCATAGCTGCTAGCCGCGGCCGAGCGGAGTCTGACCCCGTCAGCCGTGTCCCAAACCGTCTTTTCCATCGTGCGCTTCGGGTCTGCGATCGACGCCTCTAATTCGGTCCGGGCGATGCGCACGAGACCGCAGGCCGTGTACGCCCAGAACGAATGATCGTCGTCCTCCATCGTCCAGTGAACGGTGTTGCAGGGCAATCCGTTCCTGCTTGTGAGCGTGGTGATACGGCCATCATTAACCCGGCTAAGGCCGTCCACGGTGGCGGCCCACAGCGCCCCATCCCGATCGAGTCGAAGATCGGCGACGGCCCCCACTCCCAGACCATTCGCGGCTGTGTAGGACGCGCGCACCTGACCATCCTTGAAATACGACACGCCGCCGCCACGCCAGAATCCAAGCCACAACCCGCCTGGCTCACGGGTAGAGAGTAGAACCGAGGCATTTTCCGGATGGCCCAGCCGTGACCAGGGGATCTGCTCGAGCCCACCTCCGTCCCGCTGGTGCAAAAGACTCCGATCTTCCGAGAGCCAGAGGTTGCCCGCCTTGTCCCCGGTGATGAAATGCACTTGTCCGCCGCGTACGGCATTTACGGCAACAAACCTGCCGTCCTTGAAATAAGCAAGTCCTTGATCGGTGAACGCCCAGATTCGCCCACGGTCATCTTGAAACAGCGACTGGGTTGCATCATCCGGCAGTCCACTTGCCTTGCCGAAGATGGTCGCTTGTCCATTCTTCCACCTGGTCAAACCCTCGTGAGCGCCGACCCAAATGCTCCCATCCGTGGCTGCGAGCACGGACTGAGTAGCATCGCTGGACAAACCTTGTTTCACAGAAATAGTCGCGACCGGGAGCTCACGAAACCGGTCGAGTCCTCCAGTGGTGGCGACCCATACATTGCCTTCACGATCCTCAAAAAGGCTGAGGACGACATCGCCCGAAAGGCCATTCGATCGCGTAAATACATCTGTCCGGCCGTGATGTACATGGATGAGCCCGCGCTCTACTGCTCCGATCCAGAGACCCCCATCGCGGTCGCGGAGGATTCGATTCGAATTGAGATCGCGGTCCGAGAGCAGTCGACTCGAATTGATTGCGCTTTGAATGGGATAGGATTCGAGGTGGTCATCGACGAGCTGCATGAGGCCGGCGCCGTGGATGGCAATTAACAGCCGTCCGTTGTCGGCCTTACTGAGACCGATGAGCTCCGCCGGGGTTGGATATCGCTTCGGAGGACCGGGCTTCATTCGCCAAAGCCCGGATTGTGCAGCGGCCCAGAGATTGCCAGAGCCGTCCTCATAAGAAGACCAAACAGCTCTGCCGAAGGCGCCATCATCGCCGTAGCAATGCGCGCCGTCGCTTCTTAGCGCACAGAGGCGGCCGGAATTCGCCAGCGAGCCGGCCCACACCGTTCCCTCACGGTCCTCGAACAGCGATGCGACAAAGTGTTCACCAAGCTCCGGGCGCCAGGTCAGCTTGCCGCTACTCCAGGTTACAAGGCCAGCGTCCGTGCCGATCCAAAGAGTGCCGTCGCCCGTAACCAGCAGGCTGTTGATGTTGTTGTCAGGGAGATGCTGACCTGGAGGTGGTTGCCAGGGGGTGCTGCGAATGCCATCGAAGCGAAGCAAGCCGAATTCTGTGCCGAGCCAGAGATACCCGTCGGGTGTCTGGGCCATCGCATAGATGTTGCCTTTGAAGAACCCATCCCGAATGGTCCACACGGTATGCGCGTACTGGCTGACCTCCAACGATGGGTCCAACGCAAAAACACAACGACGACACGCCAGCAGAATTGCCAGCCCGACCATCGCTCTTGTGCACACTTTCCCCATATTAGAAACTTACGAGTCCACTCGAAAGGGAACCGTCACCTTCACCGTGGTCCCGCGCCCCGGTTCGCTATCGAACGCAAACGTCCCATCCAACTGGAGCACCCGCTCTCGCATATTAATCAACCCCAGGCCTCCGGATTTGCCGACCTGGTTGGGGGCGCAACCAACGCCATCATCGGACACGGAAAGGCGAACGAGACCGTCGGACCGGCTAAGCCGAACTTCCACCTTTTTTGCTTTCGAATACTTGGCGGCATTGCCGAGTGCTTCCTGTGCGATGCGGTAGAGACACAGCGCGGCCCCAGCAGACAACTCCTCCACACTCTTGTCAGTCTCACACGAGACGGGGAGTCCGCGTACCTGGCTGAACTCCTCGCAATACGCCGACAGGGCCACCGGCAGGCCTGCCTCTTGCAGTAATGCAGGATGAAGTTCATGCGAGATGTGACGGATGTCCGTCCCGATCTTGATGAGTTGTTGTTGCAAGTCACTGACCGTTGCTGTAGCTTCCGAATCGGGTGGTACCTGACGTCTCACCTTGCCTAGCCTGAGAGTAAGGGAAGTGATCTGCTGCAGAACACCATCGTGCAGGTCTCCGGCAATGCGCATCCGCTCCGCCTCCTGCGCTTTGATCAGCTGTTCGTTCAGCGCACGGATCTCGACCTGGCGCTGCTCGACGCCCTGAACACGAAGGTAGTAAACACCCCAGAGAGATAAAAGCAACGAAGCACCAAGAATCGCCCGGAACCACCACGTGGCCCACCATGGAGGCAGAATGCGAAGACGCAGCGCAACCCCCCTTTCATTCCATAATCCGCGATTGTTCGACCCTTGCACATGGAAAACATAATCGCCCGACGGCAGAGTCGTGTAAGTCACCAGCCGATGCGCGCTCGATGCTTCATTCCATTCTGTCTCAAGCCCTTCGAGCCTGTACCGATACCGATTCTGCTCCGGGTCGACATAGCTGAGCGCTGAAAATTCGAGCGAGAAAACATTTTGCGTAGCAGACAGGGTTAGAGAGTTCGTGACGGTGATTGACTGATTCAGTGGAGAGTTGCGCCCGATGGGCGCCGTCTTCCCGAACAACTGAAAATCAGTGAGAACCACCGGAGGGATGTACGGGTTATCAACCACCTTCTCCGGGAAGAACGCGGTCACCCCAGCGGTGGAGTCAAAGAACATTTCGCCCCTCGCACCATTCCAACCGGCGTGCGGACCGTAAATGTTGCCTCTTTCTATTCCGTCGGAGGCAGAGTAGTTGGCGAACGTCTTCGCCCGAGGATCGAATCGGGAAAGGGCATTGCGGGTGCTCAGCCATAGATCGCCATGTTCGTCGGCGTGGACACCTGTGATTAGATTGCCAGGCAGCCCGTCGCGTTCATAGTACGCGCTGAACGTTTGCGTTGCGGGATCGAAACGGTTCAATCCGTCCTGGGTTCCTATCCAGATGACTCCGGAGGTGTCGATGCAGATTGCGTTGACGTGATCGTTGCTAAGGCTCCCGATGGTTCCAGGGCGATTCCGGTAGATGGTAAAACGTCCAGTTGAGGGATCGAGACGCTGCAAGCCAGTGAACTCAGTGCCCAGCCAAAGGTTTCCCTGCGGGTCTTCCGCAATGGCCAGGTATTGGTTCAGGCCCTCTCCGCTTGCTCTGTACACCCGAAAACGTTCCGTTACCGGGTCGAACGCATCAAGGCCATCCATCGTTCCCACCCACAATACGGCCTTGTGATCCACAAAAAGGCTGGGCACGTTATCGTGGGACAGGCTCTGAAGATCAGCCGGATTATGACGATACGTCTTGAGCTGGCGCGTGCGTGGATTGATGCGACTGAGTCCCGCGTAAGTGCCGAACCAAAGAGAACCGGAGTGGTCTTCTGCGATCGACCTGACGGCAGAGTGAAGGAGTTTTCCGTAGTTCCCCGTGTCACCGTAATAGGAAAACCGCTCCGCCTTCCCCTCAATCCGATTGCGCACCGCTTGCGACCCAATCCAAAGAACGCCGTGACTGTCCTCAAAGACAGAAGCCGAGAGCTCGACATCCTGGCTGACGGAACTGCCGATCTTGGGTTGGTAGGTTTGAAACGGCGACGCCCTTCTATCAAACCGAGTAACTCCACCTCTTGTGCCGACCCAGATGCTGCTCTCCCGATCCTCAAACAGCGCTAACACTATACCGGCTCCAAGGCTCTCTGATTCCCGGGGATTGCTGCGGTAGCGGACGAACCGTGTTCGATCCCGATCGAGTTTGAGAAGGCCGCTGCTGCCCGTGCCCAGCCACAAGTTTCCGTCCACATCTTCATAGATCGAATCTACTCCGGTGTTCTGGCCCGATCCGTCGTTGAACGAATATTGAGTAACTTTGTTGGCTGCTCGATCTACTAAAGCCAAACCGTTCTTGGAGGAGAATATGGCCCAGAGAACTCCCGCGTGGTCCTGGAAAAGGGACATTCTCAGCGGTTCCACTCCGTTCATCAGCGAAACGTGTCGCGTCACCTTTCCCGTACCGCGGTCGAAGAGGTCTAATCCTTTCTCCGTTACCACCCAAAATGTCCCGTCCTTCTCCTCGAGAGTCGACTTGAGTAGATTGCTGCTGAGGCTGGAGGGATCGTCGGGTTCGTGCCGATATTGGACGGTTTGCCAGGTGATGGGATCCACCCGGTATAGTCCCTGGTACGAGGAGACCCATAGCGTGCCCTTGCGGTCCTGGCGAACGTCAAGAACTAGACTGTCTATTCCGGCAGTGCCGGGACCGGAGAAATGGGTGAACTTGCCGGTCGCCGGATCGAACATGTCGAGAAATGCATCGGAACCGACCCAGAGCCTCCCGGAGCGATCCTTGAATAGTGAATAGACATTGGCGCCACTGATACTGTTCGGGTCTTTTGGATCATGCCGGTAGTCCCGAAAACCGTAGCCGTCGTAGCGCTTTAGCCCGTCCGAAGTGCCAAACCAGATGAATCCCTGATCGTCTTGCACGATGCGGTTGACTTCGTCGTGTAACTGGCCCCGTTCGGAGTGTATCTGGGTGAAGCGGATGTCATGCCCATCCGCCACGGGCAGAATCACCGTCCGTTCCTTTTGGGTCACCTGAGCGCACGCCGCGATCGAGGAGCAAACAAACAGAAGCCCCAATTTCGCCAGCAAGCCTAGTCCAGGACTGCGTTCACCCGCAATCATCTTCGGTCAGCCTTCTTAGTTTCGTACGCAGTGGAACCAGTGCTCGTCAACTTCTATTTCCGTCCTCTCGATGCGTGTGCCCTCCTCCATCATTCCAGCGGGACGTCGGACTCAAGCGCGCTCTATGGAAATGATATGGGTGAAGCGTCCAAGGCACTGCAAGAGGCCCATCTGTTTGCTTTGATAGTACCCCGAGGCCACGAAATTATCGATCGAGGCGTCGGCTTTCGTCCCCGGGGTGTCGCTTTGTACCCGAATTCTGTGCCGAGCCAGAGATACCCCTCGGGTGCCTGGGCCATCGCATCGATGTTGCCCTTGAAGAACCCATCCCGAATGGTCCACACGGTATGCGCGTACTGGCTGACCGCTAGCAGAATTGCCAGCCCGGCCATCCCTCTTGTGCACACTTTCCCCATATTAGAAACTTACGAGTCCGCTCGAAAAGGAACCGTCACTCTAACTGTGGTCCCGCGCCCTGGTTCGCTGTCGAACTCAAATGTCCCGTCAAGTTGCAGCACGCGCTCTCGCATATTGATTAAGCCCAGGCCTCCAGATTTTCCGACCTGGTTGGGGGCGCAACCAACGCCATCATCGGACACGGAAAGCCGAACGAGACCGTCGGACCGGCTAAGCTTAACTTCCACTTTTTTTGCTTCCGAATATTTGGCGGCATTGCCCAGTGCTTCCTGTGCGATGCGGTAGAGACACAGCGCCGCCCCAGGAGACAACGCCTCCACACTCTCGTCGGCCTCACACGAGACCGGGAGTCCGCGTACGTTGCTGAACTCCTCGCAATACGACGACAGGGCTGCCGGCAGGCCCGCCTCTTGTAGTAATGCTGGATGCAGTTCATGCGAGATGTGACGGATGTCCGTTCCGATCTTGATGAGTTGCTGCTGCAAGCCACTGACCGTTGCTGTAGCTTCCGAATCGGTTGGAACCTGGCGTTTCACCTTGCCTAGCCTGAGAGTAAGGGAAGTGATCTGCTGGAGAACGCCATCGTGCAGCTCTCCAGAGATGCGTACCCGCTCCGCCTCCTGCGCTTTGACCATCTGTTCATTCAGAGCCCGGATCTCGGTCTGGTGCTGCTCGAGCACTGCCTGATGCCGCTCCAACAACGCCTGATTCCGTTCTAACAACGCCTGGCGCCGCTTGTAAGCGCGGACGCGAAGCTGATAAACGGTCCAGAGCATCGCCAGAAACGTGAGCAGACACAGCGCGCGGAACCAGTTCGTCTGGTAGTACGCTGGCGCAATGCTGAAGTCCAGAGACGTGCCTTCTTCGTTCCACACGCCGCTGTTATTGCAGGCGACAACGCGGAAGCGGTAGTTACGTGGAGGGAGATTGGTGTAGAAAGCCTGGCGGCGATTTCCTGCGTCTTGCCAATCGCGATCCAGACCTTCGAGCTTATAGCGAAAACGAACCTTTTCCGGCGCCACAAGGCTCAATGCTGTGTAGTCAATCTCCAGATCGCGAACCAGCGGAGGCAGGCGCAAGCCACTCGACGCGTCATAGGTCTTGCGGTCGGCCGTGACTTCCTCGATGTGCACCGGCGGCGGAAGCTTGTTGAAGGACAGGCGACGCGGATCGATGACGCTGACGCCGTCGTATGGCAGGAACCACAATTTGCCATCCGTGCTCTTGGCGACACGCGGGCTGTAGCCGCCACCATACGAGTGGCTCGTGACTCCGTCGGATTCATCTAAGACCGTGGCCTGGATCGTCCGCTTGGGATCGGCGGCCCATGCGTCCAAGTCGGTGCGTGGAATTCGCACCAATCCGCAGGCCATATACAGCCAGACCGAATGGGCATCGTCTTCCATCATCCCGTGAGCGGCGTCGCAGGGTAATCCGTTCCCACTGTTCAGCGTGACAACGCGACCGTTTTTCACGCGGCTTAGCCCGCCGTCGGTCGCAGCCCAGAGCGTGCCATCCGCGTCGGACTGTAGGTCATTGACTCGGCCTTGGCCCAGCCCATCAGCGGCCGTATACGAGGCGAGAATCCGGCCATCCTTGAAATACGCCAAGCCACCTTCAAAGAATCCCAGCCATAAGCCGCCCCGCACAGGATCGGGCACCATAGGGATGGCATGGTCCTTGCGTGACAGACTGGCCCAGGGAATCTGTTCGACCACATCTCCCCGACGCACATGAAAAAGGCCCTGAATCTCATAGCTAAGCCAAATATCCCCTGCGCGGTCCTCGGCGACGGAATGCACCTGTCCGGCGGGCAGGCCGCTTATCGGAGTAAACCGGCCATTCTCAAGATAGGCAACCCCGCCGCCCGCCGAAACCCAAATTCGGCCTTCGGCGTCCTGAAAAAGCGACTGGAAGCTGTTATCTGGTAATTCAAGATCGGTTATCTCGCGCACCCGCTCGCCTGCCGCGCCGTTTTGAGTGAGCTGCGGTTTTTGTTTGTCCCCGACTGCACCGTTGGTCCTTCGCTTGCGGTAAATCGTGATCTGCCCATTCTCCCATCGGTTCAAACCATCACCCGTGCCGACCCACACGCTGCCATCCTTTGCCGCCAGAACGGCCCCAGCGTTGTTACTTGATAAGCCTTGATTCACGGAAATCGTCGGCACAGCAAAGTTGTGAAAGCGGTCAAGGCCACGATTAGTAGCAACCCAGATATTGCCTTCATGATCTTCAAAGAGGGATTGAACGGCATCGCTTGAAAGGCCGTTCGGTCGCGTAAATGTGTCGACCCTTCCCTGGTGCAGATGAAAAAGTCCCTTGACGGCGGACGGAATCCAAAGGCTGCCATCTCGATCCCGGAGAAGGTGGCGGACGTTGAACGGCGGCTCGATGCCTGGAAGCGGATAAGCCTCGACTTTGCCGTCAACGATCCGCATCATTCCGTTGCCGGTCGCAACCAGGAGCGCTCCTTTATCGTCTTCAGCCACACCCTGGATGCCGTTCGGACTCAGCATCGGATAGAACTTCGGAGGACCAGGCTTCCATCGCCACACCCCGTTGCCGGTTCCCACCCAGAGAATTCCCTTGCTGTCCTCAAACAGCGAAAACACTGCGTAGCTGAAACTGCCGTCCTCTCCGAAGCACTGGACGCTGCCAGCTCGAATCGCGCAGAGTCTCGACGCGCTCGGCAACCACGCCCCTGCCCATACCGTTCCGTCGCGATCCTCAAGAAGCTGGGTAACCCACATTCTGGCAAGCTCTGGAAACTGCGTCAGCTTGCCGTCCTTCCAGCTTGCAAGCCCTCCAACCGTTCCAATCCAGAGAGTCCCATCACGCGCGGCAAGCAGGCTTTGAATTTCGCCGCCGGGGAGATGTTGGCCTGCCGGCGCCTGCCACGGCACGGCGCGAACGCCATCGAAGCGAAGCAGCCCGAACTCCGTGCCCAGCCAGAGATAGCCGTCGGGCGTCTGAGCAATGGCCTCAATGACGCCTTTGGGAAAGCCTTCACGGCTTAACCAGGCCGTATGCGCATATTGACTCATGTCGAGAGACGGGTCTAACGCGAAAGCACAACGCCAGCACGCCAGCAGAATTGCCAGCGCGATCACAGCTCTTCTGTGCGCTCTCTCCATGCAGGTATCACCATCTTAGTCCCAGCCCTTGCCGGACTGGACTCACGTTTGATCTCCGGCCTCCGGGCCTTCAAGAATTGACGGAACGCATATCGGATGCTCGTTCCGAACCGTGGTGGATGGGCGTACACTGCTCGCACCTGTTGACTTTTTCCGTCTCCCCATTCCCCCATCTAGGTGGTGACGCATGGCCCGCTGGAGAACGATGATCGTCTGGGGCCTCGCAGTTGCATGCTTGTTGGCGCTGGCCACCATCGCGATGGCCCAGGGCACCCCGGCCGGCACGATCTCGGGCTATATCGTCGATCCCGACGGTCGAGCCGTCCCCGGTGCACACGTGGTGGTGGGGAGCACGAACACTGCAGCAGTCCGCGGCGCTTTCTCCGACCGCCAGGGCTTATATAGCGTGCCCGCGCTGCCGCCGGACCGTTACAACATTACAGTTGAGGCAAACGGGTTCAAAACCCTCCGCCAGAATGGCGTGGTGATCGAAGCGGACCAGCAGGCACGACTGGATTTCAGGCTGACCGTCGGGAGCAGAACGGAAAGCATTACGGTAGAAGGTGGAACGCCGCTGCTCAACACCTCGGACGCATCCGTAAGTACGTTGATCGGAAACCGGTTCGTGGAAAACATGCCATTGAACGGACGGAGCTTCAGCTCCCTCATCGATCTCGCGCCGGGAGTGGTGCTTGCGCCCGCCAATTATTACGAACAGGGCCAGTTCAGTGTGAATGGCCAGCGGCCTGATGCGAACTACTTCACGGTGGACGGGGTAAGCGCCAACCTGGGAAATGTTGGGAGCGGCGGCAACCTGGCTCAGAGCGGGGCTGGCCAGCTTGTGACAACCAGCGCCTTTGGCGGGACCAGCAACCTGGTGTCGCTCGATGCGCTGCAAGAGTTCCGAATTGAGACTTCGACCTTTGCGCCGGAATATGGACGTACCCCAGGCGCACAGGTATCGGTGGTCACCAAGTCCGGCACGAACGCGTTTCACGGCACGGTTTTCGAGTACTTCCGCAACGACGTGCTCGATGCCAACGACTGGTTTGCCGATCACGACGAGCTGGCGAAGCCCGCATTGCGGCAAAACGATTTCGGCGGCGTGTTCGGTGGGCCGATCCTGAAAGATAAGTTGTTCTTCTTCGGCTCCTACGAAGGGCTGAGGCTGCGCCAGCCTCTGGTTGCGAATACCTACGTACCGACCCTGGCCACGCTCCAAAGCGCGCCCGCAGTGGTGCAACCACTGCTCAACGCCTTCCCAAAACCGACCGCAAACGGCCAGGACTTCGGCAACGGAACCGCGGCATTTACTGCCGGCTACTCGGACCCATCGACGCTGAATACTTCCGCCATCCGCATCGACTATCTGCCAACAAAGAAAGTAACTATTTTCGGCAGATACAACTACGCTCCATCGAGCATTGCCGAACGCGGCAGCGGGGGCGGCACCGATCTGACCGCCTACAGCACCAGTTTCCATACTCAGTATGGATTCCAGAGCGTGACCGTGGGGAGCAACCAGACGCTCAATTCGCAGTTGATCAACGAGCTTCGCTTCAATTACAGCCGGAGCCGAGCAAACAGCTTCTATACGCTCGACAATTTCGGGGGCGCAGTTCCCCCTACCGAATCACAGCTCTACGGATCGTTTGTTCCTCCGCAGAACTCGTATTTCGCATTTTTTGGCGACTTTAATGACCATGGTCTTAAATTCATCACGGGCAAAAACGGGAATAATCTGCAGCAGCAGATCAACGTGACGGACGACCTTTCCCGTACCTTTGGCGCGCACCAGCTGAAGTTCGGGCTTGATTATCGCCGTCTCAATCCGCAAGAAGGAGCTGCACCTTATCAATTGGAATATGTTTTCGGTTCTGTCCCCGACATTGTGTCCAACACGGTGCCGGCGGCATACGTAGTTTCGAGGACTGCCAATGTTCAACTGGTCTTCTCCAACTGGAGCCTGTTCGCCCAGGACACGTGGAATATCACGCGCAACCTGACCATCACGTACGGCCTGCGGTGGGAATACAACGCCGTTCCCTCATCACCCAATGGCACTCTTCCGTTTACCGTGACGCAGGTGAATAACCTGGCAACCATGACGCTCGCCCCGGCAGGCACGCCGTTGTGGCACCCTCAAAAGGATGATTTCGCTCCGCGGCTTGGTATAGCCTGGCGCCCGCTCCCGAATTTGGTCATCCGGGTCGGCGCCGGCATTTTTTATGACCTGGGATACTCCGACGTGGCGGATGGGATGGACGCGTTTCCTTATGGGCAGGAAAAGCTAATCCTCGGTACCTCCTTTCCTTTGAGCGCCGCCGCTGCCACGCCGCCACCGTTTACCACAAGTCCTCCCGTTGACTATCTTGCGGTGGTGGACCCGAATCACTTCTTACCCAGAACCTATGAGTGGAACGCGGCGGTGGAACAGGGCCTTGGCAGGGCCGATGTATTCTCTATCACATATGTCGGCGCGGCAGGCCGGAAGCTGATGCGGCAGGACCTTTACGACGCGCCGAATCCTGAGTTTACCGGCGAATTCGATCTTATGAGGAATGGCGCGACTTCCAGCTATCAATCGCTTCAGGCTCAGTACCGCCATCGCCTGGCGCACGGTCTCCAGGCGCTGCTCTCTTATACCTGGTCGCATTCGATCGACGATGTTTCCTCCGATGTCTATTTCGTTAGCGTCCCGCCGGGCGTGTCGCCGTCGTCTCAGGAGCGTGGTCCCTCCGACTACGACATCCGGAATACCTTCGCCGGCGCTGTCTCCTATGACATACCGGGGCCGGGCAGCGGAGTCTGGAAGTCGATTCTGGGACACTGGTCGACCGACTCGATCATCTATGCTCGCAGTGCTATGCCGGTGAACGTGGTCACCGGGCTGGATCCCTTCGATACTGGTTTCCTGTCGGGAGCGTACGGCGTAGCGCGCCCGGACCTGATTCCCGGAGTAGCACTCTACCTTCCCGACTCGAACGCAGGCGGCGGAAAGATCATCAACGCGGCGGCATTCAGCATACCCAGCACGGCGCAGCAGGGAGACCTGGGACGCAATGCCCTGCGCGGATTCGGCGCGACGCAACTCGATATGACGCTGCGCAGGCAGTTCCAGATCAAAGACCGGCTCTCTCTGCAGGCGAGAGGGGACCTCTTCAACATCTTCAATCATCCTAACTTCGGAAGCCCGACCAACTACCTCAGCTCTCCTCTGTTCGGGCAGGCGACGCAGACGCTGAATACTTGGCTGGGGAGCGGCGGCCAGGGCGGCGGCCTCAATCCGATCTATCAGATTGGCGGACCGCGTTCGGTCCAACTGGCACTTAAACTTCAGTTCTGACCAACGAACATGTTACGCGCTGCGGGTGAGCCAAATCCGGCGCGGTCCAACGCAAAAACACAACGACAACAGCCAGCAGAATTGCCAGCGCGATAACGGCTCTGCGTTGTCTGTGGGCTCTTCCTATTCAGGCATAATCTAAATCTCTTGCGGACAGCGGTTACCCGAAAATGAGTCCCGAGAGTACCCCGAACCTGGGTGCAAGTGCATCAGTCCGAAACGAGGCCCGGAGGGCCGGTCGCCAAACGTCAGCCCAGCCCGGCAGGGCTGGGGCATCGATTCCCAACAATCCCAGAGCGCCGGAGGCGCGGCACTCGATTCACCCCAACACGTATTTGGGATCGTAGGGTACGCCAGCCTTTTTCAAGAGTGCCAGGAACTCCTGTTCGAACGTCACCTTCTTGTGGTGCTCGCGCTGATTGCGAATGTAGGCGGTTACCTTGTCGAGCTGCGAAGGACTCACGCTGAAAGCTCCATATCCGTCCTGCCATTGAAATGCGAGGCCACGTTCATGCATGAACCGCGACGAGTTTGTCTTGAAGGTGTTGATCGCGGTTGCCAACGATATTGTTGCAGGCAACAGAAAGAGGAGATGGCTGTGGTTCGGCATTCCTCCCGCAGCTAGAAGTGGGATTTTATGCTGGCGGGCGATCGATGCAATAAACGAATAGATTCGTTTTTCAAATTCCGTTGGGATCAGATTTTCTCTGTTTTTTGTGCTGTAGATCGCGTGGACATAATTGTTGGAATAGGAATGGCTCATGTGCCTGGAGGGTTTCGCGCAGGATAACAGGTTTAGTGCCGCGCCTACGGCGCTCGGACGATCCTGGGTGGTCGACGTCCCAGCCCTGTCGGGCTGGGCTGACGTTTGGCAGTCGGCCCTACGGGCCGGGCGTAACCGGAAGATGGCACATCCGATCGCTCAATCCGAAGCCAATGAACGCCTGGGCTTCGACGGATCAACGAGACTATGGCATTGGGGCGCAGATCCTGCGCGAAATCGGCGTGCGCTCCATGCGCCTTCTAAGCAACAATCCTAGCAAGCTGGTCGCCATCGAAGGTTATGGCCTATCGGTCACGGAATGGCTGTCCCTTGAGATCCCTCCTCCCCCTTCAAACCTTCGCTACCTGACAACGAAGCGAAACAAGCTTGGCCACGTCTTGCGCGGACTCTAGCGTAGTACGTCACTCATAGAGGCGATTATTTCCTACCTGCCACAAATGTTTGGGTGCCCCACCCTCCCGCCTGCCCCGAGGCGCGCCCCGGATCTTGCCGTGGATGCTCCTTCGCGCATATCGAACGCGAGTGACCTTTGGGCTTGTACTCCTGTGCCGAAAAATGCATCCAGCCACTTGCAATCGAGTCCGGAAAGCGCCTATCTCTTAGAGCAGACGATATCGGCAGGCAGCGGCCTCTCACGCAACCGCGCCCTAGCCGGCAGTTGCCGGTTGTTTTCGGCCTTCAGCGCGAGCGAAGGATAGCTTCAACGCTATCCGGTACCACACTCCATCCCTGTCACAAAATCACCCACGCCAGCCTTGTAGAACTTCCAACCTTCAGCAAACCGAGGAACGACTACCTATACCCAAAAATACTGTCAGCGATCCCATCACCGATCAGGAAATGGCCTTTGCTCACCTGATCCTTTCCGGAACCATGAATGACCGCCGCGCCGCAGAAGCCGTTGGTCTCAATCCCGAAACCGCCGCCTACACCAAAGCCAAGCCCCGCGTCCGCGCCTACATGATCGAGCACCGCGCCGCCGTCAGGGAAAAGCTGGTGGACCAGGAAGTGGAAGGGCTGCGCAAACTCAACCTTGGTCGCGACCAGATCCTGGCGCGGCTCTGGCAACTGGCCAATCTCAGCCCCGAAGCGACCAGAGGCATTATCGCCGGTCAGATCAAGGCCCTTGCGATGATCGTAGCCATCGAAGGCCTGATTCCGTCCGGAACCATGAATGATCGGCGCCTTTCCTCATCTGCCGGAACCCAACCCGCGGCCCCGTCCATCAAAGCAGATATCTACGCCTCTAAGTGGCGCCGCAAACAGGAGCACCAACCTGTGGGTGAGGAGCCAACGGATCCCGTTGCCGCCGCGGAAACCCAACCTGCCGCGCCCAACGTCCCCGAGCCGGAGCCTACTTCCGAGCCCGCCCCCAAACCGCCCAGCGACACGTCGTCTCCCAACCTTGACCGGCCCCAACCAAGCCTTGCCAATCCCTTCATCAACCCCGAAAGACTGAACCGGGTTCCCGCCGCGACCGGCCACGTCTTCGACGCCGTTCTGGACAGAGGGAACTCCCTCAGGCTGTCTTTTTCCCCAGATAAACGCTTCTCTGGGCGGCGCCGTGGAAGTCTATAAAAAGCAAAATTTTATCGAATTTTACGAAATATCCCGCCTCACTCCGAGATCCTCAGTTGCCTCTCGCAGGCTGCGCAAAAAGCAGCGGAGTTCAACAACCTGACGGACGCACTGTTCGGGCAATCGACGCAAATGCTGGCCAGTAGCTTGGCCAGCACCGGCCATTGCGTCGCCCAGCAAGCGTTTGCAGGCCCCATCTCGATGTCCTCGGCTTTCAGGACCGCGCCGGGAGCCATGACCGTCGTGCCCCGATTGCCTGTTATCAAGTGTGTTGGCCAATTTGCACATAAGGCTGACAGTGTCAGCACTTTGACTTTGTCGGGTCGACCTAATTAAGGACCGCTAATCTGTATGCCCCCGAATGCCTGGCCGCCAACTAGGAGATCGACATTACGCGGGAGGCCCTGCCGGCGACCGACGCATTCATGCGCATCGCCGGCCTCGCCAAGCTGGGCGACTGTGAGCTTAAATAGCCGCTAATTGCGTCGGTTAGCCGAGCAGAGCATTTGGCGACACAATTGCTCCCCACTAGTTCGCAGCAGGACTCAGTCTCAAAATCACGAGAGAGGAATGAAATGGCAAAGAGAGTAGCGGATCTACAGGTTCAGCGGTGAGTGAAAAGCGAAACGTGGGACGTTGAGGCTGGAGCGTAATGTCCAGGTGCTTGAAACAGCATGTGCTCCTCCTGTGTGTGGGCGGAGGAATTGTGTCGCTGATTCTGTTTACCAGAAGTGTCCCTGCCCAGAGTGCGCCCGTTTCGCCTGATCATCCGTGGCATACGTCTGCTGAACTGAAGATCGAAGCGGATGCCGGAAAGATTCCCGACTTGAGATTCGATATAGATTCGACCAGGACATATGCGTTGGCGGAGCTAATTGACCTGGCGGAAGCACACAATCCCGCGACTCGTGTTGATTGGGAACGCGCCCGCGCGCAAGCGGGGGCTCTCGGCGTAACCCGCAGTGAGTTGTTTCCTACGCTCGCATCTGCTGCAGTTTCGCAAACCGCCCGCCAGCAGGCCTTTTTTGGCAATCGCTTCTACGGTCAGGAAACCCAGGACTTCCAGGTTGAGATGGACCTCAATTACACCCTCTTTGACTTCGGCGCCCGCACGGGCCGAATCAACGAAGCGAAAGCACAACTTCTCGCGGCTAATTTCGCTTTCAATGACACTCACCGCCAGGTCGTCTACCAGGTGCAGCAGTCTTACTACCGGTTATTGAATTCGATGGGGCAGGAGGATGCCGCGCGATCAAGCCTGTCGAATGCACAAGCAGTGCAACAGGCAGCAGAAGAACGCTTAGCTCATGGCCTGGCGACTCTGCCAGATGTACTCGAAGCGCGGAGCGCCACCGCCCAGGCTGAATATGACCTGCAAGCCATTGTAGGAGCCGAGCAGATTGCCCGGGGCGATCTCGCGACGGCAGTGGGGGCGTACGCCACATCCGTCATCCGCGTTCAACCGTTGGATCAGTTACCCACCCCCGAAGCGATCGGCGATACGGTCGATCAGGCCATCAACCGGGCACTTGGGCAACGGCCGGATCTGATACAACAGGTGGCCGAAATTCGGTCCGCAGAGGCAGGAGTCAAGCAGGCGAAGGCGGCGTATTACCCCGCACTGAGCCTCACTGCCATCCCATCGGTTCCGTCTCTCTATGGCTTACAGTCGCCGTACCCTTGGGCGCATACTGCCGATCTGGTCGGCGAATTGAGTTTCAATCTTCAATGGACTGTCTTTGATGGAGGCGCGCGAAAAAACCGGCTGGCCGAGGCGCGGGCCGGCGTCCACGCGGCAGAGGCACAAGCGAACCTCAAACGCAATCAGATCGCGGATGAGGTTTGGACGGCTTACTCCAATTTGAACACTGCTTTTCGTCAGCGCCAGGCGGCACTCGCACTCCTCCAAGCCTCCACCCAGTCCTACAACGCCGCGCTGGAATCGTACAACAACGGCGTTCGCAACTTACTGGATGTAACTGCGGCTCAGCGTACTTTGGCCCAGGCCCGCTCCGCGGATGTTTCGGCGCGAACGCAGGTACTCACTTCCCTCGCAGATCTGGCCTTCACCACCGGGGATTCCATTCGCACCAATAATGCGAGGCCCCGGCCGTGAATGCGATTCGTAGATCTGCGCGCGGTGTGTTCATGCCCGCTCTGCTACTGATCACGGGCTGCGGACGAGCTCCTTCATTCGACATTCTGGGCTCGTTCTTTCCCGCGTGGCTGGTCTGCCTGGTGTTGGCTATTGTGCTTACGGTCGTTTCACGGGTGCTGTTGAACCGTTACGTCGAGATCGTGTGGCCAGTTCTCGTTTATCCGAGCCTCACGGCCATTTTTGCCTTGGCGTCGTGGCTAGCTTTGTTCCGCTGAACAAGGAGCAATCAGTATGGAGACAATTATCAATGCACGACCACGCCAGCTTCTCGGCCGCTCGATCAGTATCGCGATCGTGACAGCCGCAGTGGTCCTTGGGCTCGCCGTACTTTACCACGCGAACTACTATCCGCGGACCGAAGATGCCGAAGTATTTGCCAACTTCATCGGGATAGCGCCCCAAGTTGACGGCCCTCTCGTCCGGCTGAATGTGAAAGACAACCAGTTCGTGAGAAAAGGCGAACTGCTGTACGAAATAGATGAACGTCCCTACGAATATACCCTCGAAACTTCACTATCTGAGCAGACCACTCTGGAAGGGCAAATTTCGGATGAGCGACGAAAAATAGCCGCTTTGGTGAGTGCAGTTTCTGTTGCGCAGGCAAACATTCACAGCATGGAAGCCAGCGTGATCAGCGCCGAGCGGGGTGTCAACCGGGCACGCGCGGAATGGAATTACGCAAACAGCAATCTGCAGCGCCTTGAGCCGCTGTTAAAGAAACAGTTTGTGACCGCAGACCAGGTGGACAAAGCCAGAAGCCTGGAAATTGCTGATGCAGAAGCTCTGCGGCAGGCCGAGTCGCAATGGGAGCAGGCAAAGGCGGAAGTGAACTCCGCTTCGGCGCGGCACGAGCAAGCCAGTCATGCGGTGACAACCCTTGAGCCCTTAATCAACCAGCGTGGGGCAAAGGAGGCAGCGGTGAAGAAGGCCCGCTATGACCTGGGCAACTGCCGCGTCTACGCGCCGTTCGACGCCCGCGTGACCAATCTCACGATTTCAGAAGGTGCCTATGCCCACGTCGGTCAGCAGATGTTTACCCTTATTGACGCCCGCACCTGGTGGGCAATTGGCAATTTCCGGGAAGGTCAACTCAAGCGCATTACTCCAGGAATGAAGGCTGATGTCTTTGTGCTTTCCAAGTCAAACGTCCGCTTCTCTGGAGTAGTGGATAGCATCGGTTTTGGAGTCACCCCGGATCCCGATGTGATTGGCCATTTGGAGCCCGGTCTTCCGGATCTGCAGCGCACCCTGAACTGGGTACATCTGGCGTCGCGATTCCCGGTTCGTGTACGCGTCGAGAACCCAACCCCTGATCTGTTTCGAATCGGTGAGTCAGCCGTGGTCACGATCAGGGGCAATTGAGAATGGTAACGATTGCCCAAAGCCTGCCTCAATCATCGGGTCCGCTGACTTGGGTCCGGGAATTTCTCAAACAGGAACTCGCGCCTTACCCGGGGAGAGCCGCCATCGTAGCGCGGATGACGATCGCCGCAACCCTCGTCATGATCGTCTGCATGACCTTTCGCGTTCCGTATGCTTTCCAGGGCGCAATTTATGTGTTGATGATTTCTCGTCAAACCTCGCGGGCAACCGTGGAATCGGCAGCAACGATACTACTTGTTACCGCTATCGGTGCCGCATATCTCCTGGTTTCCATGTGGTTTCTTATCGATCTCCCCCTGCTTCATTTTCTCTGGGTCATCGGTTCTTTCTTCCTCGTCTTTCTATGCGGTCAGCACTCTGACGAACTACACCGCGGCGGTGGTCTTCGCCATCATGATTGCCGTTGGAGTTCCATTCTGGGACCGCCATGTCTCAGCCGAGACTAATGTGGAAGATACCCTTTGGCTTTGCCTTTCGGTGTTGATAGGAGTCGTGATTACCGCGGCGGTCGAGTTGGCGTTTGTGCGGCTGCGATCTGGAGATGAAGTTGTCTTGCCCATTACGGAGCGGCTGGCGGCAGTCGGGAAGTTGTTGACCTGCTACGCTGAGGGCCGGGCTGTAGATCCCGCTATCGAGCAAGAAGTCACCCGGTTCGCTGCGCTGGGAACGTCATCCTTGCGCCGCAGCTTGCGGCGCTCGGATTATTCGTCCCAGTACATTGTAGAGATCGGTGGTGTTGCAGCTCTTGTGGGCAGGCTCGTCGATCTTGCAGCAACTCTGATGGAACTCAGCTTTGACTTGTCAGTCAGCGATCAGAGAAGATTCCGGAACTTAGCCGCGATTTTACGAATCATTCGTGATGACTTGACGAACCTGCGGATTCCGGGCCCGGTCCAGTTCAATAACGATGCCCAGCGCGCAGCTCTCGTTCCATTGCTTGGCGAGATGGAACATACAGTCACTCTCATCCCCGAGGTGTTTGCGGATTCCAGATCAATCCAGGACTACTTGCCCTCAGCAGAGGATGCGCGACGAGGAATACTGATTGCCCCAGACGCGCTCGTCAATCCTCAGCACCTTCACTTCGCGCTCAAAGGCTGCCTGGCCGCGAGCGTGTGTTACCTCATTTACAACGCAGTCGCTTGGCCCGGCATTAGCACCGCCGTGACCACATGCCTGCTGACCGCGCTTACCACCATTGGTTCATCTCACCAAAAGCAGGTTCTTCGCATCGCCGGGGCCATAGCCGGCGGCTTTCTGATCGGGATGGGCTCGCAGATCTTTATTCTGCCTTACTCCGATTCGATTGCCGGCTTTGTAGTTCTTTTCGTTGCTGTCACCGCCCTGTCTTCCTGGTTCATGACATCCAGCCCACGGCTGTCATACTTCGGAATTCAGGTCGCTCTGGCTTTCTACCTCATCAACCTGGACGGATTCAAAATGCAGACCTCGCTCTCCGTCGCGCGAGATCGCGTCGTCGGCATTTTGCTGGGTCTTTTTATGATGTGGCTGGTCTTCGATCGAATATGGGGTACGTCGGCCGCCGTTGAGATGAGGAAGACGTTCACTTCCAATCTCCGATTATTGGCGCAGTTTGCAAGAGAACCTCTCTCCGGAGGATGTGAAAGCCGCATTCGCACGGAGCATTGCGCTTCGCGAGACAATCAGTACCAATCTCGACAAGGTGAGAGCTCTGGCTGACGCTGTTCTCCTCGAATTTGGGCCTTGCCGCGAGCAGGATCTAGCATTGCGTAGTCGCATTCGTCAATGGCAACCGAATTTGCTTATTCTCTTTATCACCCGCATTGTGTTGTGGAAGTATCGTGTGCGGCTGCCCGGATTCGAGTTACCCGAAGGGATCCGGCCGGCACAGGAGGAGTTCGACAACCGCTTGGCCACGGCACTCGACCGAATGGCCGATCGATGGAAGGGTGATGGGTCGACGCAAAAGGACGATTTAGCGAGTGCGTATGCCCAACTCGAACAGGCGACGTGGAAGGACTTGCCGAAAGAACAACACCAGGTTACGCCACAGATAGAGTCGTTTCTCCTTCTCTCACGCAGAATCGCATCCCTGGCAGACTGCCTGGAAAAGGAAATTTAGTCCCTCTTCGCAGCGGTGTTCCCATCGAAGAGCTCGAAAGGTCTCCGTAGCCTCCGGGACAACCGAAACCGAGGGATCGGTAATGAAAGCCGCTTGCGAGAGGTGGGCATTTGCATCTGTAGTCGCACCGCACCGGGCTTGTCATCTCAACCGATCGATCCATCAGCAGCGGTATGCATCCATCGGGGTGAACCGGTCGACAACACCCACTATTGCGCTGCGGGGGGAAGGGGGTGGCGGGACGTCGGCAGGTGTCGAAAAATCGACAGTCGTCGGCGCGTCTGCTTCTTCGAACCGGTATGGGAGCCATCCCGTAGACTTCTCGATGATTGACAGGGAAGTGGTTCGGATTGGACTGCACTGTGGATCAAACACCCGCAAAGGACGCGACAGTAGCTCTCACTCGCCAGAAATTCAGATTGGCCCCGAAATTGCATCCACTGGGGGCAGAACCGATATCGAATCGGGCGGTAAGGCTGATGCAACGCTGGGAAGGCAGGCAGGGTTATCAACCATCGCCGCAGGAGTAACCAATGCTGATACAGAGCTTCCCGTTGACTCATAGCAATCAATACGGCGCGGATTCAGCCTGTGGGCACTGCGACGGAGTCACCCGTCACGAACCCTGGTGCATAACACAAAACGCCGGCGTTCAGTACGCATATAAGGCGGTCTCGGGCCCGGATCACTTGAGCCCCGGAGACCACATCATCCTGCATGCTCTAGGTGTCGTATGGGCGCCCAAGATGGCTCTGTCCAAGGTGGGCCACTAAGGACATCGTGATTTCGGTTGGCACCGCTTTGGCATTGTAAGTGCAACAGGGTGATCAAGGCGATTGAGCCGCCAGACAATTTCAAGGCCTTCGGAGGGGACGATGCGTTCTGATCTGGTTTTTGGCGCGATGACGTATGTTCCAAACCGCTTTTTGCTTACCAGAGTTGCCGCAAATGCAATTCGCAAATTCCACCAGCCGAATACGCGTATACAAGACACCGCGAATAAAGTGCTTGAACGCTTCAGTCGTGCCAACCCAGTGGCAGATGTCCCTTATATTGGCAACCTGCAGTCGTTCCCCCGCACTGCACAGGATGAAACCTATTCATCTTATGAAGATCTGGAGCAATCCGTGGCTTGAAGCGAGAGAGGTGAAATATGCTGCAACCAATCCATTACGTTGACGAAAGACCAACGCCATACGCAACTGTGACCGACTTCTTTAAGACTTTTAACGAGGACATGCACAGTCTATACCTGCTTGCGTTCCTCCTGACCGCAGACCATGACAAGGCCGAGCGATGCCTCGTTTTGGCGATGGGAGAGTGCGTAGAGGGGATCGGTGTTTTCACGGACTGGGCGCGTTCATGGAGCCGGCGAGCGGTTCTCAAGCGCGCGATCCAGATGATTATGCCTGCACCAGAGCACGCAGATAACGTATCCATCATCAACATCAAAGCATCGGCAACGCCGGCTGAGAACGGCGACCCATTTGCCGCAATCCTCTTACTGGATCCTTTCGAGCGCTTCGTCTTCGTCATGTCAACGCTGGAAGGGCAGTCCGATGATGAATGTGCGGTCCTTCTGAGATGCTCGCGGCGAGATGTGATGATAGCTCGGGCGTTGGCGCTGAAGCGCCAGTCCAGCACGGATGCTCTGGGCGAGATCCTGCAGTCCTAACGGGCAAAGTGGGGTTTTCAGAAGACCAGGTAGCTCAGCGGCGCTGAATACATGGGGCCGCTGATCGAAACAAGTGACTGCGTTCGGTCTGTTGTCTCGACGGCATTGTGTGTTGGTGCGGCTTATAACATGGTAACCATGCGGATTCTTCTCCTTAACCTGGATATCGGGTCGGCCGAGGAGGTAAAGCAGGCCTTAGCAGGTCAAGGCTATGAGATCACTACAGGCCGCAGCCTCACGGTTGACGAAATTCTCGGTCTTTCCCCGGAAGTCCTGATCACCGAAGCAACGCCCTCCGATCTCAGCTGCTGTGGCTTGATCAGCCAGATCAAGGCAGGGCCTGTTCTGCGAACTCTCAAGATTGTGATGATCGTTCACGGTGGTGCGCTGGAACGTGCCCGCGCGCTGGACCTGGGCGCCGATGACGTTATCTCCTTTCCGTTTGAGCCGGTGGAATTTGCAGCCAGGATCCGGACGCAGTTTCGCGAGAGACAACCAGAGGTGGAGCTCGAAGCAAAGCTTAACGATGCGCTCAAGAAGGAGCACCTGGCGGAGAGCTGCCGTGGACGCGCTGAGTGGCGGCATGGGTGCCAAGCGTCGCTTTTGGCTGATCCCGGCCTTCTCGTTCTCAGCGCGGCAGTGGTTCTGGCAGTACTCGGAACCATCGTGTCTCAACCGGCACAGGCGGAAGGACACGCTTCAACTCCAGGCGGAGGTGGCGCGGCTGAACGGCGGCATCGTGCAACAAGCGGAACTACTGCGCCGCGCAGAAGCAGGCGCGTGCGTCTCTGGCCGCAAGCGAAGCGGCGGAAACTCGCGAGGCTTTGAAGCGCAAAGCCGAAGAGATCCGCAAGCAAATAGCCGAGGACGGCGATACGGATGGCGAATCCCTCAAGAAGCAGCTTCAGGAGACTCAGATTCGCTTGAGCCGGCTTGAGAATGAGGATCGAGTCGCGGAAACGATTGTTCACACCTACGGGCCCAGCATCTGCTTGTTGCACGTGGTCGTGGAGTTTCACGACAAAGACTCCGGCGAGCTAATTCGTATCTCCACCGATGCCAGCGGCAAGACGCAGGCCGACGACAGCGGGACGGTGTCTGTCGGAACAGGCGGAACGGGACCGCCTCTCCAGCTTGACGTTTTTGGCACCGGATTTCTCGTAGCGGCGACGGACGTCTCCTCACGAATCATCACGTCGCCGAGCCCTGGTGGGGCAGTGATGAATTGAAGCAGCTTCTTGACCAGGGTGCTTCGCCGTTCGTTGCTTCTTACACCGCGTATTTCCCGGGGAGTTCTCAAGGCATCGCGGCCAAGCTCGACCGGATTTCGTCGCATGCCGATTTGGCGACTCTCAAGTTACAGTCTGCGGTACCGCCTCATACCGCACTGCTGGAACTCGATGATCGGAGTGGAGCCAGCGTAGCGGGCGATCCGGTCGTCCTGATTGGCTATCCTACGGGAATCGAAGGCATCCTCGCCCGCGCGGGAGACGAAACCACGGAAAAGGTGACGGAAAACGCCCACCAGATGACTCAGGTGGTTTCGCAACTCGCGGCGCGACGCCTCATTCGCCCGACGACGACCCAGGGACACATCGGAGATGTTTTAAAGGACAAGATTGTCTACGATGCGGCGACCACCTCGGGTGGATCCGGGGGGCCACTCTTCAATCGCGACGGCAAGGTGATTGGTGTGAACTTCGCCGTTCTGAATAATTTTGGCGGCTCCAACTTGGCGGTTCCTATTCGCTTCGCCGATGAACTGATGAGGTAATCATCCATGGTTCGGCCGCCGTTCTCGCCTGGGCGACGCAACAACATGAATCCTTTCGAATGGGCCGTAGAGCTATCAAGCATGCGGTTAGATAAGAAGAGTGTGGTCGCGGCGCTGTTGCCATTGGCGCTGGTATTCGCGGCTTGGCCTCAGAAGAGTTTTGCCAATCCAAATGCGGATGGCGCGGCGCAGACCTCGCCGTCGACTACACCTGCTCTCCAAGCCTTTCCCCCGCGTTCACACATGCTGCTGTGCACCGGCGCCTCGAACCCAGAAAATCACGTCTGCGGCGACCTTTTTGGATCGGTCAGCAATACGCGCCAGGCTGTGGGCAATCATCATTGTGTTCAGCGCCTGAGGAACCAGTTTCGGTTGCCTTTCAATCAGGCTGGAGAGTGCAAACTGGGCCCCCTCGTTGAGGCGGTCCACCATATCATCCATCGACAACACTGACTGCGCAAGCGCGGCATCGGCATCAATAAAAGCGAGGAGGGCATTGCGCACCATTCCCGTCGCGAGCGAAGCCATCCTGGGGATATCGACCGGTAGATCCACCACCGGCAAGGTCTGGAGATCGCGCACCCGGTGGCTGATGCCTCGCCGCCTTGCCCATCCGTTCGAGATCGGCGTTGATCTTGATCACTGCGAGGGTGAAACGCAGATCGTTGGCCACCGGCTGTTCCATGGCTAGCAGATCGAGCGCCATCTGGTCGATCTCGCGCTCGAAGCGCTGGATGGCGTGCTCCTCATCGTCCACCAGGTCGCAAATCGAGATGTCGCGTACCCGATACGCCTCCACCGAGCGCTGAATAGCCTGTTCCGCCATCCCGCCCATGACAAGCAGCCGTTCCTTTAGATCATTGAGACTTTGCTGAAATCTGAGTCGCACCTTGGGTGACCCTTTCTCCTGTTGTTGATTACTCATTGACAACCAGCTTGAAACGTCCGCCGCTTGGGCTGGGGACTAGCTCAGCTCGCATCCCATCCGTAGAGGCAATTGAGGGTTGATTTCGCTCCGATAGCCTTAACGTATCCAGTGCATTTGCAATGCCAAAATCGTGCGATGAGATTCTCTTCGATGACTCGTGGCAAATTCCTCCAGAGAACAAGCCGGCGTCGGTGTGGTGAGATGGTGCTTGAAGGGTACGGGCTTCAGTTTCAGAAACTTGGACAGGTCTTGGTTTCTTGCGAGATGCGCGGCACACCCCGCAGCCTTCTGCGGAGTGTCATGGTTAATTCTTTGCTACAATTTGGTTCAGTGCATTCCGAGACCTTCCGGGTCACAAGATGCAGTGGGGACGTAGCTCAGTTGGTTAGAGCGCTGCCCTGTCACGGCAGAGGTCGCGGGTTCGAGCCCCGTCGTCCCCGCCAGATTCTAAAGCACTTAGAGGTGAATCTGGCGAAACCCATACGGCAAAAAACGGCAAGTTCAGCGAAAACTGGCTGATAAGGTGGGCCTCTCCTCCAAGATTCGAAGGAGGAGCCCAGCACGTATCACCCTTGCCCACGCTTGCCCATACCGAACAGCTTCTAGCTGGCTAGCAGTTGGGATGCATTTCGGCTCGAAGCCAACCGAAGACCGCTCGACCTGCCCAGGATTCCCAGCTTTTGCATCCGGCCGATGAGAGTCGTCCGCGGGACACCGAGGCGCGCCGCGGCGCCGTCGCGTCCGCCGACGATCCAATTGGTTTCCTTTAGAATTCCCAGGATGTGGGCGCGCTCGGCCTCCGACAGCGTCTGGGCCGGTGCGGATACAGCCGCTTGCATGAGGAGAGTGAGCTCGCTGCTCCGTGGAGACAGTACCCGGCCTTGGGTCACAATCACAGAGCGCTCAATGAAATTCTGTAACTCGCGGATGTTGCCCGGCCAATGGTGAGCGCTTAGGATTTCCATGACCCCGTCGGGGACCTGATCGATCGACTTACCCAGCTGGCGGGAAAATCTCCGAACAAAGTAGTTTACGAGCGGCGGAATGTCTTCCTTCCGTTCGCGCAGCGGCGGAAGACTGATGGGGAAAACGCTCAATCGATAGTAGAGATCAGCGCGGAAGGTTTTTTGCTCCACCATGCGCGTGAGATCCTGATTGGTCGCTGCAACCACTCGCACGTTAGCCCGCAACGTGCGCGTGCTTCCCAGACGTTCGTATTGCTGATCCTGGAGCACTCGTAAGAGCTTCGGCTGAAGCTCCAGGGGAAGGTCACCGATTTCGTCCAGAAATAAGGTTCCTCCATGCGCAGCTTGAAAACGTCCGATGGTCTGCGAAATGGCGCCAGTGAAAGCACCTTTCTCATGACCGAAGAGTTCGCTTTCTAGCAGGGCGGCGGGGATGGCTGCGCAGTTAAGCCCGACGAAGGGTCCTCCCTGGCGCGAACTGGAATCATGAATCGCGTGAGCGATCACTTCCTTACCCGTCCCTGTCTCGCCTTGAAGCAAAACAGAGCAGTCTGCTCCGGCCACGACGCGCACATCATCGAGCACTGCCTGGAATTTCTCGCTCGAACCAATCAAGTCAGGAATAGCCATAAGTTTACCTTTCTTTGCTGCTTTCTCTGCGTTTCGCCGCGGACTTGTTGAGAGCCGTCCTGGTGGCTCGAAGCAATTCCTCAGCGTCAAATGGTTTGCGAATGAAAAAACAAGCCCCCTCGGCTAACGCACTTCGCTCAATCGCATCATCGTGATGAGCGGTGATAAAGATGACTGGCAGCTCCGGACGTACGCGGCGGATATGGCGTTGCAAGTCGAGACCGTCCATCCCCGGCATGCGGACATCTGTAATCACGCAGCTCGGTAGCCGCCAGATGGGTTCCCCGCAGGAAGTCTGCTGCGTGCGAAAACACCGACGCTGTGAGTCCAGCGGATTCAATTAGGCTCTCAAGAGATTCGCGAACTCTGGGATCGTCATCGACGACGACCACGACGGGTTTTGCTGAGCGGTCCATAAGGAATGGGACTTACATCCACATTCCAATCGTAGCGGCAGTCTTGCCCCGGCGCCATTATGTCTTTATATAAGACCGCTTGTCTGGTCAGGAGATCCCGAGTTTTCCCGCCATCTTGACCAACTCCGCCAGCGAACCGGCTGCCATCTTGCGCATGATTTGTCCGCGATGAACCTGGATCGTGATCTCGCTCGTGCCCAGTTCAGCGGCTGTTTGTTTATTGAGCAGTCCGGCTACCACCAAAGGTAAGACCTCACGTTCGCGAGGTGTTAGCAGAGCATAGCGCCTGCGCAGGTCCGCGACTTCGGCTTGTACGACCCGAGCTTTACGGTCTTGAGCGATTGCGGAGTCAATTGCCTTCAGCAGTTCCTGATTATCAAAGGGCTTGAGCAGAAACTCGACGGCTCCAGCCTTCATCGCACGCACGGACGATGGAACGTCTCCGTGACCGGTGACAAAGACGATGGGTGGCGCATCGGGTCCTGCGATTTCCCGCTGCAGCTCCAGCCCGCTCATACCCGGCAGTTCCAGGTCCAATACCAGGCACGCTGGACAATCGGGTCTTTTGAAGACCAGGTAGTCTGCCGCGGAGGCAAAAACCTCAACCCGAAGGCCAGAAGATTGCAGCAGGCTGCCAAGTGCCTCACGTACACGATAATCATCATCCAGAACGTAGACGATAGGGCTGTCGTGTTTCATGTGGATACATTCGATCGAAGAGGCAGGGTGAAGAAAAATGTGGTTCCCGGGCCTTCAGACGGCGTGGTTCCGAGCCCGCCTCCATGTGCCTCCACAATCGACCGGCAAATCGACAAGCCCATTCCCATACCCTTCTCCTTCGTAGTATAGAAAGCCTCGTAGACTTTTTCCGCATCCGCCAGCCCGGTGCCATAATCCCGTATTTCTACCAGAATCTCGTCGGAATTCTGCAATCCAGATCGAACGAAAAGTTTTTTGGGCCGATCCGTGACTGTTTCCATGGCCTCAATCCCATTGAGAACTAAATTGAAAATTACTTGCTGTAGCTGCACCCGGTCGCCCGCAGCCGGAGGAAGCCTCTTTTCCAAGTCTGTCTCGATGGAAATTCGCTTCTCAACTGCCTCCTTGTGGACCAGGCGAAGCACTTCACCGATGACCTCATTGATGTTCAGGTCGACCTTTTTGAGATCAGTCTTGCGAAACAATGCGCGTATGTGCCGCACTACCTCACCAGCGTCCTTGCCATCACGGACGATCCTCTCCGCAGCCACTCGCGCCTGAGTCAAATTCGGCGGCTCTGCGGAGAGCCATTGTATGCACGCCTGGCCGTTGGCTACGACCGCGCTGAGGGGTTGACTCACTTCATGAGCAATGGATGCGGCCAGCTCGGCCACAGTTGCGAACCTGGTTGCCCGCGAAAGCCGTGCTTGAATTGTGCGCAAAGCTTCTTCACTGCGCCTCTTATTCTCAATTAAGTGGCTCGAGGTAAGAGCCACCACGAGAAACACGCCGAAGCGCAAAAAGGATGTGGGGGGACTCGATAGCGAGAGAGGGGAGGGAAGGAAAAAAAGGTCGAAGGCGATTACTGAGAGTGCAACCGCCAGAAGGCCAGGTCCCCGGCCTCCAAAAAGGCTACTGACGATGACGGCCAACACGAACGACGATGATTCTGCGTTGAGAGGATGCGCGATCATTAACGCGATTCCACAGGCGATCACGGCCACTGCATAACCGCGCAGCATCGACACTTTACCCATGGGCAACTAACTCCGGCACACCGCAATAAGCGATCGTACCGGATTGGCCATGTCGTTTTCTACCTGGTGCCCGGCGACAGACGGTACCAATCCGGCAAGGAATGAGCGCTGCGATCAGTATCGAAATGCCGTCATGGAATGACGATTTGCCGACACCCAGTCGTTTAACACCTCTGCCTCGAGGCGCGCCGCGCAGCCCGGTCTAAACGGCAAAGTACATGAAGCAAAACTACTTGAACCGGCATGGCAACTGGCTGACCGGCTCAGCAGGCGTGGCATTCTATGTGCTCTTGCTAATCCAAAAGGGTCTAGAATCTTGCTCCTCGACATTCCGGTAACTGATCTTGAGAAGCACCGTTATGACAGCCCAACCAATTAGGAGGCAACCCGATGATCTTGAAATACCGTACTCAAGGACTAGCTGCCATGCTCGCCGGAGCATCTCTAGCGGTCATGGTCGCCCAGAACGGACCTATGAAGGTTGCGAGCGGCCACCGCGAACTGCTGCTCCAGACCACCCAATCCTGGAACGGAAAGCCGTATACGCACTATCCCGCAGGCCAGCCGCAACTCACAACGATCAGGTTGACCATCGAACCGCATACCGCGCTGCCTTGGCACACCCATCCGTTCCCAAATGTAGTCTATGTGCTTCAGGGCACGCTCACGCTGCACGATCAGGCCAGCGGCAAGACTCACGTCGTTCACCAGGGAGAGGCGGTAGGAGAATCAGTCGACGACATCCATCGGGGTGAGTCAGGTGACGAACCAACCGTGCTGCTCATCACCTACGCCGGCACCCCAGGCGTTCCGACCTCGGTCCCCGCGAAGGGCGAGAAGGCAGAGTACTAAACTACACATATGCGGAAAGTAGTCATCGCCGGGCCGCCTCCCGTTCAGGTCCTCGACGTAACTGGTCCGTTAGAGGTCTTTTCTAATGTGCCGGATTATGAGATTCAACTCGCAAACCCTGGCCGTGAACGAACTCTTCAGACCAATCGCGGCGTCGTGCTGGCCGACGCAACTCCCATTGCCGAGGTCCACGGTCCGATCGACACTCTTATCATCGCCGGAGGCCCCGGCGCGGAAAGGGGTAGTTACGATACCAACTTCATCGCCTGGATCGCGAAGGCCGCGAAGCGGAGCCGGCGCGTTGCATCCATCTGTACTGGCGCGTTTCTTCTCGCCGAAGCAGGTCTCCTCAACGGGAAGCAAGCCGTCACCCACTGGAGCTTCTGTGACCGGCTCGCCAGGGAATACCCAAAAGTCGTTGTCCGGCCCGAACCGATTTATCTGCGCGACGGCTCTACCTACACATCGGCAGGTATCACAGCCGGCATTGACCTTTCGCTCGCCTTGGTCGAAGAAGATCACGGACACGAAACGGCGCTCAAGATCGCGCGCTTCCTGGTCATGTTCCTCGTCCGGCCGGGGGGACAAGCGCAGTACAGCCATATGCTCTCGCACCAGGCCGTTACCTCCCAGCCATTGCGCGAGCTTCAGGTATGGATGCGGCAAAACCTCCGCGAAAACCTCACCATCGAATCGCTCGCCGAGCGCATTGGCGTGAGCGGCCGCCATTTCACCCGCGTCTGCCTGCGCGAGACTGGAATGAACCCCGGCCAGTTCGTTGACCTTATGCGCGTCGAAGCGGCGCAGCAGATCATCGACAGCTCCTCTCGCGGGCTAAAGGAAACAGCCGATTCCTGCGGCTTCAAATCCGCAGATGCAATGCGCCGCACATTTCTCCGCGTCCTCGGCGTCACCGCCGCGGAATACGCCCGTCGTTTCAAGAGCACAATAGCGCGTGATGCAATGTCCTGAATTGCTGTAATCATGTCATGGCGTTTAACAGCCGAAAGTTCTAGCGTGGTTATGTAAGCAAATCACCCAGGAGAGCATCCCCATGACTACATCAACCCAGGCTTCTCAAACAGCACTCATCTCGGGCATCAGAGTTCCTGATAGCAAACTTGCCAGCGAAATCACGGAGTTCATCCGCGATACAGAACCTGCTCTGCTGTTCAATCACTCCAGCCGCGTCTACTATTTTGCCGCACTCGCCGGTCAGCGCCGTGGTCTCACGTTCGATAAAGAACTTCTCTACGCAGGCGCAATGTTCCACGACATCGGCCTCGTACCCGCTTACAGCAGCGACGCAGACCGTTTCGAGGTTGATGGGGCAAATGCCGCGCGCAACTTCCTTCGCCGTCATAACATCTCTGAACAAGACATCGACCACGTGTGGACAGCGATTGCGCTTCATACCACGCCCGGGATCCCACAGTACATGCATCCGATCATTGCCCTGGTGACCGCTGGCGTCGAAATGGATGTGCTCGGCATCGACTACACCAGCTTTACGGACTCGGACCGCGACGCGGTGGTGCGAGCGTTCCCCCGTACCGCCCATTTCAAAGAAGACATCCTGCAGGCCTTCTATGACGGCATCAAACACAAGCCTGAGACTACCTTTGGAAACGTCAAGGCGGACGTACTCGCAGACAAAGATCCCATGTTCCAACGCGGCAACTTCTGCAGGGTGATCCGCAATTCTTCCTGGCGCGGCTGATCAACCATCCCTCTCCCCAGGACGATGTGTCGACACTCAGCCGGACCGCGTCGGGATTTCGACTGACCGCTGGTGAAAGTCTTCCAAATATGCCCAACCGGTGAGGAATAACACTCCAAGATTCAGGCAGATCGGAGATTCTTCCCTGCGCCGGTTATGGCCATGCAAATGCTCTTTGGCTATTGGGAAGCGGACGAAGTCAAGTAAACAAACAGAAAGAAGGTCGTGGTCATGCCAGTAAACACACTCAATAAAAGCGCCGTCCAAATTGGATTCATCGGCCTGGGACTCATGGGGGGGCGGCTTGCCCAACGTTTACATTCAGCCGGCTGGAACATTCACGCATGGAACCGGAGTTCCGGCCCGGCGGATGCGCTCAGGCGAGAGGGTGTAGAGGTGGCCGAGTCAATGGCGGAGCTCGTCCGTGATTCGGATGTCGTCTTATCTTCCTTAGCCAACGATGAGGCGGTTTACTCGGTGTATTTCGCCAACGGAGGGGTCTTTTCTGCGGCCAAGCGAGGAACCATCGTTCTGGAAATGAGCACCATCTCAGCCGAACTATCGCGCCTTCTCCATCGGCAGGCCTGCAGCCTGGGCATTCGCTTCCTTGATCTGGCTGTTTCCGGATCAACACCAGCAGTCGAGGCGGGGACCATCACCCTGCTCGCTGGCGGCGACCAGAAGACCTTCGAGCAAAGCGTTCCTATTTTCGAGTCCATCGCTCGGCAGTGGTTTTTAATCGGACCTGGTTCGTCAGGAATCCTGATGAAACTTGTCGTCAACCTGCTCCTGGGCCTTGATATGCAGGCCATCGCAGAAGCAATTTCCTTGGGCGAGCATCTTCAAATCGATCGCAACGTTCTGCTTGATGTTCTATCCAAGACGGCGGTTATACCTCCGGCGTTCGTGGGAAAGTTCAAGAAAATAAAGAACGGCGACTACTCCGCGGAGTTCCCGCTGCGGCTGATGAGCAAAGACATGAATCTCGTAATGGATGCCGCAAGGGCCTCGGGTGCTGATTTGCCGACGGCAAAGGTTGCCCAGTCCGTACTTGCCTCCAGCGTCAGCGCATATGGTGACCTGGACCTGGCCGCCATAACGCCATTTGTCGCAGGTAAGAAAGAGCAGCCCATCCACCCCGCGGTTAAATTAGCGGCGCTGGCATCTCCGGTGCGACGCTCGAATGAGTAATCAGTGTGGGCGCGGAGCTCTCGTTGTGAAAGTCATTGCTCGCGACCTGGAGTGCGCGCTCCGCTTGCGAACGAAAGAGTACGAATCGGCCCCAAAGAAGTAGACCCAACTGGCACCGGGAGCTCGCCTTACCATGTGGATCGTCAAAGTCGCACTAGACCGGCCATACACGTTCATCATCCTGGCGCTGCTTATACTTCTGCTTAGCCCGATCATTATCCTCCGGACGCCGGTTGATATCTTCCCAAATATAAATATCCCGGTAATAGCTATCTCATGGACTTACACGGGATTGAATCCGGAAGAATTTGAGGGCCGGGTTACCCTTCCCTATGAAAAGGTTCTAACCACGCTGGTCGACAACATCAACCATATTGAGTCCACAACATACAACGGCCTGGATGTCATCAAGGTTTATCTTCAGCCCGGGGCAAGCGTTGACACGGCGAATGCACAGGTCACAGCGGCATCGCAATTCGTCCTCAGGCAACTCCCGGCTGGGGAACAGCCCCCACAGATCATCAACTTCAGCGCATCCAGCGTGCCTATCCTGCAGCTCGGTATCTCCGGCAAAGGACTTAACGAGCAGCAATTGAACGACTACAGTCTTAACTTCATTCGTCCCCAGCTCATCACCATTCCGGGCGCGGTCGTGCCTTCTCCCTACGGCGGCAAACAGCGCCAGATCATGATCAATATGGACCAGCGCTTAATGCAGGCCAGGGGCATCTCCCCCAGCGATGTGTTGGGAGCGTTGACGGCGCAAAGCGCGGTACTGCCCTCAGGCACAGCGAAGATCGGGCAAAGCGAGTACGACATTCTCAACAACGTAGCTCCGCGCACGATTGAGGAGCTGAACAACGTGCCCATCAAGCAGGTAAACGGAGCCATGATCTACATGCGCGATGTGGCCACCGTAGCCGACAGCTTTCAGGTGCAGACCAACATCGTTCGCCAGGATGGCCATCGTGGGGTACTTATCTCCATCCTCAAGGCGGGCAACGCTTCAACCCTGAATGTTGTCAAGGGAGTGCGCGGCATGTTGCCGTTCATCGCGAGCATCGTCCCGCCGGAACTTCGCATGGTCCCCCTTTCCGATCAATCGATCTTCGTTCGCGGGGCGGTTACCGGAGTGATCCGGGAAACTGTGATCGCCGCGGCTCTGACGGCACTCATGATCCTGCTCTTTCTGGGCAGCTGGCGTAGTACCCTCATCATCGCCACTTCCATTCCGTTATCGATTCTCAGCTCGGTGATCATGCTCAGCTTGTTGGGGGAAACGATCAACACCATGACCCTCGGCGGCCTCGCATTGGCGGTTGGCATCCTGGTGGACGATGCCACAGTAACGATTGAGAATATCGAGCGCTTTCGCGAGGAAGGGCATGGCCAACGTGAGGCGATCCTCGGTGGCGCGGCCCAGATTGCCGTGCCGGCCCTGGTCTCGACACTCTGCATCTGTATTGTCTTCCTGCCCATGTTTTTCCTTAGCGGAGTAGCCCGCTATCTGTTTGTTCCCCTCGCCGAGGCGGTCGTCTTCGCCATGCTCTCTTCCTACGTTCTTTCCCGCACGCTTGTACCCACCCTGGCAATGTATCTTCTGAGGGCGCAAGATCGTGGCGTCTCAGGCAATGTCTTCAGCCGTTTTCAGCGTGGATTTGAGCGCGTGCGTCAGGGCTATCATCTATTACTGACCAGATTTGTTCTTGCCCGTCGTCGTTTTGTACCCGTCTTTCTTGTAGTTTGCCTTTCGGCATTTGCGCTGGTGCCGTGGCTGGGCCAGGATTTCTTTCCCAGCACCGATGGCGGTAACTTCATTTTGCATGTTCGGGGCAAGACGGGGATGCGCATCGAGGAGACGGCCCGCCTGTGTGACCTGGTTGAGCAATCCATCCGGCAAAAGATCCCCGGCAGTGAACTCGACAACATCCTTGACAATATTGGCTTGCCCTACAGCGGTATGAACACCATGCACCTCACGTCAGGGATCATCGGGGCGAATGATGCCGATGTTATGGTGACGCTCAAGCAGCATCACCATCCCACGGAGAACTATGTGCGTGATTTACGCGCCCGGCTGCCAAGGGAGTTCCCCAATGCGACGTTCTATTTTCTACCCGCCGACATCACTACCCAGATCCTGAACTTTGGACTCCCCGCGCCCATTGATGTCCAATTCCGCGGAAACGATGTCAGAACGAGCGCAAAGCTTGCCGCCGATCTCGCAGCCCAGTTGCGCCAGGTTCCCGGGTTGGTAGACCTTCGCGTGCAGCAGCCGATGGACTATCCCACCTATCGGGTCGATATTGACCGCACCAAGGCCGAGCAGGGCGGATACGCTGCCCGCGATGTGGGCCAAAGCATGCTCAATAGTCTCAGCGGAAGCTTTCAAATCACCCCAATGTTCTTTTTGAACTGGAAGAATGGCGTTAACTACCAGATGGCCGCGCAAACACCCCAATACAGGATGCAATCGATACCGGATCTGCAAAATATCCCAATCGATATACCCGGGTACAGGAACCCCGAGATCCTCGCAGATGTCGCATCCATTCACCGCGGAGACGAGATGGCCGTCATCTCTGAGTACAATATGCGCCGCATCATCGATGTCTATGGCGCGGTGCAAGATCGCGATCTGGGGGGAGTGAGCAGTGATGTCCAGCGGATTGTGAATACTTTTAAAACCCAGCTGCCGAAGGGAACCACGATCGCGATTCTGGGGCAGGTCGACACCATGCGCAGCTCGTACATATCTCTTCTTGGTGGTCTGGTCTTTTCCATCGTGCTGGTGTACATGCTGATCGTGGTCAATTTTCAATCGTGGCTTGACCCCTTCATTATCATCACCGCCTTGCCTGCGGCGCTCGCGGGTATTGTCCTGTTTCTTTTCTATACTCACACCACGCTCAGTGTTCCCGCTCTGATGGGAGCGATCATGTGCATGGGGGTGGCCACGGCCAACAGCATTCTCGTCGTTTCCTTTGCCAAGATCCGTTACGCGGAGCATCAGGATGCTGTCCTGGCAGCAATCGAGTCGGGACTCACTCGCTTCCGCCCTGTCTGCATGACCGCTTTGGCCATGATCATTGGCATGATTCCCATGGCTCTCGGCCTGGGGGATGGCGGGGAGCAGAATGCGCCGCTGGGACGGGCGGTGATCGGGGGCCTCACGTTTGCCACCGTCGCGACGCTTGTCTTTGTGCCGTCGGTATTTGCCCTTTTGCACGGAGGCAAGTCGGGAGGCAAAGAGGCACTTATCGCGAAAAGTGAGAGTGAGCCACTACACGCCTGAAACGGAGCGAAACTTTATGGAAACCCTTGAGCCAGCGAAGAGTGCGGAAACCCATGGCGAGAGTGCGTCCGGCGCCGGTGCGAACCAGCGTGGCTTTGGTCGCGTAGCAGTCATTACCGCGGTGGGGGTCGCCGCCGCCATTGGCATACTGACCCTCGAGGGTATCCACACCAGATCGGTCGCGAAAGCCGCCCTGGCCTCCACCACTCGAGAAAACGCTGTTCCGTCGGTAGATACTGTTCATCCCTCCCTGGGCGCTCCATCCTCTGAGGTCATCCTGCCGGCCGGCGTCCAGGGCTTTATCGATAGTCCCGTCTACGCGCGCACCAGCGGTTATCTCCTTCGCTGGTATGCCGACATCGGAACACATGTGAAGAAGGGAGAGCTACTCGCCGAAATCCAAACCCCCGAGCTCGATCAGCAGGTGCAACAGGCGCAATCTGACCTGGATACGGCGCAGGCTAATTACCAGTTAGCGGAAATCACAGCGGAACGCTGGCAGAAGCTGCTGGCAAAAAACGCGGTCTCGCGGCAAGAGACAGACCAGGCCACGAGTGAATTGAATGCCCGGCGGGCTGGGCTGTCGGCACAGCAAGCAAACGTCCGGCGACTGCAGCAGTTGCAGAGCTTCGAGAAAATCTATGCCCCTTTTGATGGCGTCATCACGGCCAGAAACACTGACATCGGTGATCTGATTCAGGCAGGAGAGAATACGACTCCGCAAGAACTGTTTCACCTGAGTGCCATCAATCGGCTGCGTGTATTCGTTCCTGTGCCCGAGGTCTACCAAAGCGTATTGAGGTCGGTAAAAACGGTGAGTATTTCCTCCGACGCTTACCCAAGGGAACGCTTCACCGGGACGATCGCAAGAAACTCTGACGCCATCGACCCGCTTTCGCGCACCCTGAGGGTCGAGGTGGATATCGACAACCCCAATGCGTTGCTGCTTCCGGGCGCCTACGTGTTCGTGCATTTGCCTTTGCCCGGCGATTTCCAATCGCTGACCATTCCTTCGAATGCACTGCTCTTTCGCCAGGAGGGTTTGCGTGTCGGCGTGATTCGTGATGGCCGCGTCCAACTTCTCCCCATCAGCATCGGGCAGGACTACGGTGACACCGTTGAAGTTACGGCTGGGCTTACTCGTACCGATCAGATCGTGCTCAATCCGTCAGATTCGCTGGTGAGTGGTACTCGCGTTGAGGTAAACGCAATCGCCGCGCGGGAGGCAACCCAATGAGGCGGATGTATACCTTTCCTCTTTCGCTTGGGTCGTTCGCGCTTGCGCTGCTGAGTGGTTGCATGGTGGGTCCCAACTACACCAGGCCTTCGGTTCCCATGGCTCCGGCATTTAAGGAAGCGCCGCCCGCATCCTTCAAGGAAAATGACGGCTGGAAGATGAGTCAGCCGAGCGACGCGCAGCTCAAAGGCAACTGGTGGGAGCTGTTTGGAGATCCGCAGCTGAACGAGCTGGAAGCCAAGGTCGACGAAGCCAATCAGACGCTCAAGTTGGCGGATGCAAATTACCGTGCCGCACGCGCCAATATTGGCTACTACCGCGCCTCAGAAGCGCCGACGATCGCCGTTGCTCCCAGCATTTCTGCGGTTCGTGACTCTGCCAATCAACCGTACCTTTCCAAAACTATTGTCAATAATGGCGAGGGGAATTTTACCTTGCCGCTGGAACTCGATTATGAGATCGACCTCTGGGGCCGCATTCATCGCCAGGTAACTGCAGCCCGGGAGCAAGCACAGGTCAGCGCCGCGGATCTTGCCAATACGCGCCTAAGCCTGCACGCGGAGCTCGCGATTGACTATATGGAAGTGCGGAGTGCCGACGCCCAGATCCAATTGCTCAAGGATACAGTCAAGGCATATACAGATGCCGTCAATCTGACCAGCGATCGATATGACGGTGGAGTCTCGCCGCTATCTGACCTCAGCCAGGCTCGCACCCAACTGGACTCTGCCCGTGTCCTCGAGACGGACATCGCCGTGACCCGGGCGCAATATGAACATGCCATTGCGATCCTCATCGGTGTGCCGCCGGCGCAGTTTACTTTGGCTCCCACGCCACTCAATCGCAATCCGCCGAAGATGCCGGACATTCCCGGTACTCTGCCTTCTCAGCTACTGGAGCGAAGGCCCGACATTGCCTCGAGCGAGAGGCAGATGGCTGCTGCCAACGAGCAAATTGGTATTGCCCAGGCCGCCTTTTATCCCACGCTCAGTTTGAGTGCCGTGGTAGGCCTGCAGGGTACTTCTGCATTGAACTGGTTCAGCTGGCCGAGCCGTTTCTGGGCGGTTGGTCCCACTTTCTCAGAGACGCTTTTCGACGCTGGACGCCGCCGTGCTGTAAAACGCGTGGCTTCCGCAAAGTACGATGCCGCAGTCGCGAATTACCGCCAGACTACACTCACGGCCTTCCAACAAGTGGAGGATAATCTCGCCGTCTTGCGCCTGCTGGAAGAAGAAGCTCAACAACAGCACGAGTCGACGGACTCCGCCGAGCAGTCGCTGGATCTTTCACAAACCCGCTACCAGGGAGGGGCCGATACCTATCTGCAGGTAATCACCTGGCAGACCGCGGCCTTGAACAATGAACGAAACGATATCGACATTATGCGCCGCCGTATGGAGGCGAGTGTGGTCCTGATCAAAGCAGTCGGTGGAGGATGGAACGCCACGCAACTGCCTTGATTCCGTGCCGTTAGCTTGTGTCAGCTGATGCGCTTGCGCTGGAAATCCTCCACAGGGGTTTAGGGGTTGGTAAAGTGGTAGACGTTGCTGTTCACTCCATCACTCTTGCCGGTGGCTTGCATCGAGTCAACCCTGTAGTAGTAGGTAGTCTGCGGCCGGAGACCGTCCACAAGGACCCGAAAAACCGTGTAGGAATGGTTTTGGTTCAGCCTGATGTGGGATTTCGCCATTTGGCTCAAGTGCTCTGGATCAGTACCGTAGTGCACAACACCGAAGTGCTCATCCGAGCCCCCAGGATTGTTGCTTGTCCACCGAATAATGGCCGTGTTGTCTCTAACAGATTCGAGCGCCGGTCCTTCAGTGATAAGGACGCGTGCTGCCGGCCTCGCCGGAGGAAGTATCGGAGGCTGATAATCAGCCTGAGCAGCGCTTGATGCCGAGAAGAGCGCGCCGCCGGCCATAACCGCGATCGCCAGTGGCGGAAGGAGTCTATGTAAGTTGAGACCTCTCACTGCGAACCTCACGGGGTAATTGCTGTATTGACCTGTCTCAAGGAACCGGGGCAAGGGACCCCTTGGAAGCAGGCCCAATGCCCCGATGTCGACTACGCTTGTTGACCTCCACCCTCCATCCGGAGCGGTTTGAGTTACTGGGTACTACTATGAAGGCGCTTTGCCAGAGAGGGAATGATCGTGCTATTCCCTTGCGTTGCGGCATTTCCGCCCATCATGCAAGCCCCGGTATAAGTGCCGATGTCCGGGTAGGGTGTTGTGTAACCGTCATTGAGTGTTTGCAGGAAGATGACAATCTGGTTCTCCTCCTGATCCGTCAAGCCGAGGTTCCCGACCGTCATGTCTTTGTTTTGAGGTACTTCGGGCTCCGGCCAGCAGTTTACTTTTTCAACCTTCCCTGCAGGGCAGTTGCCCGACTCCACCGAAAACGGATAGACGTCGCGCGTGTTGTAAAAATGTACCAGTTGTTTCAGGCTCTTGATGTAGCCGTTGTGAAAGAATTCTTTCTGGAAGTAGGGGCCGGGGGCCTCTGTGGTGGGACACTGTGGAGGTGTGAGCGCAACATCACGCGCCGTCATGGTCTGCATCTGGCCGTCGGTGGTCGACGCAAATTGTCTCCAGCTCGAGTTTGGGCTGGGCGCGGAGCCGAAGCCGCTTCTAAGGAAAGTTCCCAGCCCGTAATCGGTGTAGGCAAAGCCCGCCGGATTGGGGGTAAATCCGTAGGAATCCGGCGTGTTCTCATAATAAATCGAGACCCTGGGATTCTTGGGAAGACCCAGATTAGACGAGCCAAAGCAGGTGAACACAGGTGTTGTGTTTGCTGCTACGCCCGTGTCTTCCGCGTTTGGAGCAGTCCCGTCGGGTGGTTGTGGGGTTGGAGCAGTAGACCTTCCGTCCAGATGGCATGAGTTGCAATTTCCTTTGCCCCGAAACAGGTTGTATCCAGCCTGCTCGTCGGCAGTGAGAGTGTATGTGCCCTTAAGGTAGGCGTCGAATTTCGAGGTGAAGGGGCTGACCGACAAGCTATGCTCGTATGCGTTCAGAGACTGCGCCCAGTGGTCATAGTCCGCATTGGAGCGGGTGCGGTCAGCCGGACTGAGCGCCACCGGCGTAGCGCTCCCGCCCAAGGACGCCGCTCCATTAGGAGTAGCGCAGATCTGCGCAGTGTTGGATGGCCAGTTGATGTCGAATGAACCGGCGCCCCATACCTCCTCAAAGAGAGGCCTGTAGGCGGCCAGCGAAAGCTTGTACGTAATGCAGGCAGTGTCTGGGTTGCCCATTTCCAAAGGATCAACCGGAGGAAACTGTGACTGTTCCGCGGATCGGATTCCTGATCAAATATCCCGTTGCGCGCGAATCCCAGAAGTTTCCGCCAAAGAAAGCGCCCTGGGTTGCGTCGTACTGCAGCGTGGGGAAGTAGCTCGCATACGTATATCTCTGCGCCGTCCGCTTGCCCGCCCGAAAGTGGACCGATCCGGGATACGCGATCATGGTCAGATTCACCGACGGGATCGGTCCGCTAAAGCCGGCGTATGGCATGTGGCAAGACGCGCAGGCGCTATTTTCATTGGGTGAGATATTCTTGTCGAAATTCATCAGCTTGCCGAGTATTTCTACCGCAGCCTGTCCGTTGTTCTGAAGTATTGGCGGGTTACCTGCCAGGGTCAGAGGTGGTAAGGCTCGCCACTGCCCAATAGCTTCATTTTCGATGAAATTCACTTCTCGCAGAACCCGTGCCAACTCAGAGTTTATATTGGAGGGGACAATTCCAGGTGGGTACGGGTTATAGATTGTTTGGTGTGCACTAGTGAATAGAGAGGGACATGACGCCCGCGATTGTGGCGCACGCCACCGCGACTACCAGCAATATCTTCCGTGTCATGAGGAACCCCGCGAACTTGTTAGGGTTCGGGTAGGGCGCATGGCCCGCGCGGACGAGACGCGGTCGTTCTCAAACGTCTCTTTCTTTACCCGAACAAGATCGGGAAGTGCGTTGCTACGTCCTCAAAAGCGCCGGGTCAAAAAGGTCGATCATCCAAGCTGAAAAGAGAGGGACCGCGGAAAAGACCCGGGGGAGAGCCCCGCTATAGACGCCACAAGAATGACGCCCTTCGTAGAACAAGTCAAGGCAGAGTCTCTTCCAATGCAAGATGAGCCTGAAAGGAGGACCGGTTTCTAATACAAGATGAGCCTGAAGGATTAGGCATGCTGGGGATTGAACATCAGCGTGCAGGAAGCAGAGAAGTTGAGCCTGGAGGAGATTCGCCGGTTTGTAGAAGCCAGCGAAGAAATCCAGTTTGCGGGGGAGAAGCGCGAACAGGTGTACGGCTGGATAGAGCGGGTGCTCTGTGAACAGCAGTACGCGAGACAAGGTAAGGCCGCGCGCGGTCTGCTGCGGCGGTATATCGAGAAGATGACTGGGATGAGCCGGGCGCAGGTGACGCGGTTGATTGGCCGTTATAAAGCCAGCGGGAGGGTAGGGGGCAAAGTCTATCGACGACACCGGTTTGCCCAGCGCTACACGCTGGCCGATATCGAGTTGCTAGCCGCAGTCGATGAGGCGCATGAGACGCTGAGCGGGCCGGCGACGCGTCAAATTCTGGAGCGCGAGTATCAGCAGTACGGCAAGGAGGCGTATACGCGGCTGGCCGCGATCTCGGTGGCGCACCTGTACAGGCTGCGCCGGCACCGCGGCTACCGGCAACGACGGCTGGACTACGTCAAGACGACGCCGACGGCGGTGACGATTGCAAAGCGCAAGCGGCCCGATCCGCAAGGGCGACCCGGGTATGTGCGGGTGGACGGGGTGCATCAGGGCGATCTGGATGGGGCCAAAGGCGTGATTCACATCAACGCCGTCGATGAAGTGACGCAGTGGGAAATGGTGGCCGCCACAGAACGTATTTCCGAAGCTTGGTTACAGCCGGTGTTAATAGCCATGCTGGAGCAATTTCCCTTCAGCATCCGCGGCTTTCACTCCGATAACGGAAGCGAGTTCCTCAATGCCACGGTGGCCAAACTGCTGGGCAAGCTGCTGATCGAGCAGACCAAAAGCCGGCCGAGGCAAAGTAACGACAACGCTTTGGTGGAAACGAAAAATGGCGCCGTGATTCGCAAACACATGGGCTACAGTCATATTCGGGCCGTCCACGCGGAGCGCATCCAGCAGTTCTATAGGGAGCACTTCAATCCGTATCTGAACTTTCATCGTCCTTGTGCACAACCGATATCCAAGTGGACCACAAAGGGCGCGTGCGCCGCGTTTACCGTCGCTATCAAACTCCATTGGAAACCCTGCTCAGCCTCCCCAAACCTGCACAGTACCTTCGCGCTGGTTTCAGCCTCGTCACGCTCCAAGCCAAGGCCGCCGCCATCAGCGACACCGATGCCGCACGGCGCATGCAACAGGCCAAACGCAAACTCTTTGATCAGTTAGGCGGCAGTGCCTAAAGGGCGGAGGAAATACCGCTTTGTGGAAAGCCCTCCGGCCTTCCCACAAAAGCTTGGAAATCGCTCCGCGATTCCCACATTCCCTCCGCCCCGGCGGCTGCTAAACTCGGTCCTAATTCTCAACCAAAAGGAGCCTTCCTCAGCTGCCTAATCCCCCTCTCCTTCAGGCTCATCTTTCGATTGGAAAAGACTGGCAGATTGGCTATTTTTTTTTAATCTTCACCAAACACACAAAGCTGTTCTTCTAGCAAAAACTTCTTTGTTTTGGCCGATTATTTATCCGTTTCTGAGCCTCCGGCAGCCCGGAATCGGCATCTTTCGTAAGTACTAATGTTACGAGTACGGTCACTAAAGAAATGGTATTTCCAAGCGCTGGCAGTTTGCTCGTCTCTTCCTTACGTCCGATGGCCTGGTGGAAAGATAAATTCGTAAATCCGAGTGTCACGTCAGTTTCATGAGCCCGCTTCCAAAGCTTCAATTGTCATCCAGTCGCCCGCGTGGTTCGAAGGACGCTCCCAAACCTCGAGAGGAGAAACTATGGAACGCAGAGATTTCATCAAGTCGGCTGTCGCCTCCGCCGTGACCGCTGGTGCGACGCTAAGTGCTTCGGGGGAGGCGCAAAGCGCGGCCCGCAGCAACAACCCAGTCTCGCGTCCAGTGTCGCCCGACATGCAATACCGTGATCTGGGGCGCACCGGAGAGAAGGTTTCGGTAATAGGGTTAGGTGGCTATCACCTTGGTAAACAGGCAGATCCCGCTGAAAGTGTGCGCCTGGTGCGAACCGCGATCGATCGCGGCATCACCTTCATGGACAACTGTTGGGACTACAACGACGGCATTAGCGAAGTCCGCATGGGTCAGGCGCTGCGCGACGGCTATCGCAGCAAGGTCTTCCTGATGACCAAGATGGATGGCCGAACCAAAGAGGCTTACAACCTTCAACTGGAGCAATCTCTCGGGCGGTTGCAGACCGATGTCATCGACCTGGTCCAGTTTCACGAAGTCATTCGCATGGAAGATCCGGACCGCATCTTCGCGCCCGGCGGAGCGCTTGAGGCCGCTATCGCCGCACGGGAAGCGGGCAAGATTCGCTACATCGGGTTTACTGGTCATAAGGATCCAGCGGTACATCTCCGCATGCTTGCGACGGCTCAGAAACATGGCTTCCATTTCGACACGGTACAGATGCCGATCAACGTCATGGATGCCCATTTCCGCTCGTTTACCAGAGAGGTCATGCCAGTCGCAATCCAGCAAGGGGTGGCGGTGCTCGCGATGAAGACCTTCGGCGACCATTTTATTCTGGACAGCAAGACGATTGAGCCTGTCGAAGCCCTGCACTACTCGTTGACCCAGCCGGTCTCCGTGGTCATTACCGGGATCGACTCCATGCCAGTAATGGAACAAGCGCTCACCGCCGTCAAGACTTTCCAGCCCCTGACCCAGCAGCAGGTCGCAGCATTACTTGACCGGACGCGCGCTGCAGCAGCCGATGGCCGCTTCGAACTATTCAAAACCACCGCCCACTTCGACGGTACGGCAGCAAACCCGAAGTGGCTAGGCTAGCCGCACTTCTCCCCAGAGTGTCGATCGGTCTACGGCCGACGTGGAGGGTCAAAGGAACACCTTTTTTGGCTCTAGCCCTTCCACCAATCGACGGGCCCCCACATCTCGCTCGTTTCTCGCTAGATGTGGGATTCCACCGCTCTCGCCCCGCACCTCCCACAGCAAAACGGATTTGTTCCTTAGGAGATTTGGGTGTTCCTGCTAGGACCCGTGTGCAAGGAGAAACCCTGGCCACTTTTCTTTTCGCGCTTACTCACGGAGGCCTGTGGCCCGAAGGCTCACGGTAGCCAATTTTTCGTATGCGGCCTGGGGAAATTCAAGGCTTGCCGCAGCGATGTTCTCTTCCAGGTGCTTGACCGACGAGGTTCCGGGAATTGGCAGAATCACCTTGGACCTCTTGAGCAACCACGCCAAAGCGACCTGCAATGGGCTTGCCTCGAGATCCTCGGCGACCTTCTTTAAGGCGTCGTGCGCCTCTTGCGCCTGGCCGAGTGGAGCCCACGGCAGAAACGCGATGCGGTGCTGTTCGCAGTACTCAACAATGAAGTCGGACTCGCGGTCGGCAAAGCTGTATCGGTTCTGCACCGAAACGATAGGCACAATCCTGCGGGCGCGCTCAATGTGCTCGCGGGTCACGTTGGAGAGTCCGACGTGGCGAATCTTACCCTGCTCGCGCAGCCTGGCCAGAGCTTCGACTGAAGCTTCCCAGGAGACGGCGTTGTCCGGAGCATGAAGTTGATACACATCGATGCGATCCAGACGGAGGCGCTTGAGGCTGCCTTCTAATGCAGCCGCGAGGCGTTTGGGGCCGGCATTATGAGTCCACTGACCGGGACCGGGACGTTCCCATCCTCCTTTGGTGGCGATGAGCAAATCGGATGGGTATGGATACAGCGCCTTCGCGATCAACTCTTCCGAAACGGCCGGTCCGTAGGAGTCAGCTGTGTCGATGAGGTTCACGTTGAGGTCGATCGCCCGCCGTAACGTTGCAAGTGCGGAGTCTTCATCAGTGGGAGGTCCCCAAATGCCTGGACCGGTGATGCGCATGGCCCCGTATCCGAGCCGATTGACCGTGAGGTCACCGCCTATTGTGAATGTGCCGGCGGCGGTTGCAGAATGAACTTGTTCGCTAATCATGGATCTAGCCATAGTGTCCTCTCTCTGGAGCTTAGGTGGTTAAGCCGGGACCAAAACGACGATAACTGGATCCCGGCCGTACATGGGGTGGCGGAACCGCACTACTTTGTAAAGATGTCGTGCGCCTGGTCGTAACGCTGTTGCCTCTTTGCGGCTCGACGCGCCGCTTCATTAGCGATCCGCTCTAACTTTGCTTGTTCGCTGGTTATGGCCGGAACTTCGTTTTGTGGGCTCGTTGTGCCTGGGCTATCAGTTTGGTTGGGCATCGTTGTTCTCCTGCATAACCTGAGAGCATCCGTAGGGCCAGAAATGAAGGAAAGCAGGCAGTCTGCGATGTGACTGATTCGAAATGACGCGGTCCTGCTAAGATCCTGCTTCAGGTGAAAAGCGCCAGAGCTCTCAGTCGGAATCCCGACAGAGCCCGCACAGTTCTCGACACATCTTCTTGCATGCAGCCAGTGCGATCACTCATGACGAGCACTTGCGTCCGATACGGATGGTGTGACGGGCGCCGCCGTATTGGAGCGAGCCGGCACGCTATTCTCCTTGCCGCTTGGCGTCAGGGTCGAAAGCGTTGCGTCGCACTGTCGGGCCATCGACACCCGTAAAGGCTGCACTCATGAATTTTGCAGATGCAAAAGGAGTTATGAGACCACCAGGGATGGTAGGCGAGCATGCATGAGGAGAACGCAGGAGGATCACACCATGAAAAAGGCCTACTCTCTCGTTCTATTCGGGCTGTTGCTGTGCAGCAGTCTTAGTGTTTTTGCGGCAAGCATCTCAACCGACTACGATCACTCAGCTAACTTTTCACAGTATAAGACTTATTCCTGGCTCAAAGTGCAGGCTGCCGATTCCCTATGGGCCGATCGCATCCAGCAGGATGTGGACAAGCAACTCGCCGCCAAGGGATGGACAAAGGTTGCGTCCAACGGAAATGCCACCGTCACGGCATTCCAATCTACTCATGACCAACAAACCCTGGAGACCTTCTATGACGGGTTCGGCGGCGGTTGGAGGTGGCGTGGGGCGGGCGGCATGGGCATGTCTACAACTACCACTGATGTCACAAAGGTCGGCACACTCGTCGTCGATATCTTCGAATCACCGACAAAGCAGCTTCTGTGGCGGGGTAACGCAAGCGACGATCTCACCGGTAACCCCGAGAAGAATGCAGAAAAACTCTCCAAGGACGTCGAAAACATGTTCAAGCACTTTCCTCCCTCGCACTGAGCATAGCGAGTACGGAACAGATGGAGTTGGAGGATGACTACGGCGTCGTCCTCCCTGCTTAAACATTCCTGGCCCGTCCGGCAGAAGGCCGTTGCGAAAGGAGTCACATGGCCATCCCGCTTCGTGAGTTCGGTAAAACAGGCGCAAGAATCTCCGCGCTCGGTCTCGGCGGTCATCATCTTGGTGGCGCGAAAGACGAGAAAACTGCCATCGAGATTGTCCAACGTGCCCTGGACGGGGGCATCACCTTTTACGACAATGCCTGGGAGTACTATCGCGGCAAAACCGAGTCATGGCTAGGCCTTGGCCTTAAAGGCCGGCGCGACAAGGCCTTCATCATGACCAAGGTCTGCACTCACGGACGCGACGGTTCGCTCGCCATGCAGATGCTCGAGCAATCGCTGCGTCGTCTTCAGACCGATCACCTCGACCTATGGCAGATTCACGGTGTCGTCTTTCAGAATGATCCCGGTCTCTTCATTCGTCCTGGTGGCGCTGCGGAGGCGCTGCTCAAGGCGAAGCAACAGGGCAAAGTACGCTTTGTCGGTTTCACCGGCCACAAAGACCCCGATGTGCATCTCGCCATGCTCAACACTGGTTTTCCCTTCGACTCCGTTCAGATGCCGCTAAACGCCTTTGATGCCACCTACTGTATGAGCTTCGAGCAGAAGGTCCTGCCCGTTCTCAACCAGCGTGGGATCGCGCCATTAGGCATGAAGCCGATCAGCGGACATGGGGATCCTGTGCAAGCGGGGGTCCTTACCGCCGGGGAAGCTCTGCGTTACGCCATGAGCCTTCCTGTGGCCTGTACCATCTCCGGGGTCGAAGACCTGCGCATTCTCGAACAAAATCTTGCCATCGCACAAAACTTTGTACCGATGACCGTTTCTGAAATGCAGGCACTACGCGACCGTTGCCGTCAATATGCCGCGGACGGGCGTTTCGAACTGTACAAAGTTTCTCTTAAATTCGACAATCCCGAAGCTCGGCTGGTTCACGATTACCCTCTCGACACGGCGCAGGCCGAGGTCAAGGACATGATCAAGGAAGCAGACAACACGGGCCATGCATGGCCCCAGGTTTAGTCCCGGACGGCAATTTAACACCTAACCTTGAATGGACTCTATGGATAACAATAACTCCAGAATCGTCGAAGTGAGCCGCAGAGGCTTCCTGAAGGGCGCCGCAATCGCAGGGGTTTCAGCCGTGATTCCAGCCGGACAAATGCCTGCGGCGTCCGAAGCCGGTGACGACTCCGTCCTCGGCGGCTTCCAGGCGCAAAGGCGTCCTATGGGTCGCACCGGCCTGGAATGCTCCATCCTCGGCATGGGCGGTTTCCATCTCGGTGCTGTTGCTGATCAGGCTGAGGTGAACAATATAGTTGCCAAAGCCATCGACCGCGGCATCAACATCTTCGACAATGCGTGGGAGTTTCACCGCGGCCTAAGCGAAGAAAGGCTTGGCATCGCCCTCCAAGGCAAACGGAACAACGTCATCGTCATGAGCGCTGTCTGCACCCATGGCCCGGATCAGAATGTTGCGATGCGCATGCTGGATGCGTCGCTTACCCGTCTACAGACGGATCATCTCGATGTATGGCAAATTCACGAGGTTATCTACCATAACGACCCTGAGCTGATCTACGCGCGCGAGAGTATTCTCGAAGTCCTTACCCGGGCAAAGCAGCAGGGAAAGGTCCGCTTCGTGGGGTTCAACGGACACAAGCACCCAGCGATCAACCTGGAGATGCTCAACCGCGGCTATGCGTTCGACGTTGTCCAGATGCCTCTCAATCCACTGGACCCGAGCTTCCGCAGCTTTGAGAACAGCGTCCTGTCGGTCGCCAATCAGCGAGGCATTGCGGTCCTGGGCATGAAAAGTATGGGCGGTTCAGGCGAGATCATCTCCAAGGGCGCACTCACTCCCTCGGAAGCACTTGCCTACGCCATGAGCCTGCCCGTCGCCACTACCATCAGCGGCATCGATTCCATGCAGGTGCTCGATCAGAATCTGGCGTTCCTGCGCGATTTTAAGCCGCTCTCCTCCGATCAAATGCAGTCGCTCCGCGATCGTGGCAAGCAATTCAACGATGGCCGATATGAACTGTACAAAAGCACACTGAAGTACGACGGCGATCTCGGCCGAAGCCGGCACGGTTATCCCTCCGCCGCGGAACTTCCCTTGTAAGTGATACGCGGACTGGTACAGAAATGATCACGCAGAGGAAACAACGCCAGGGCTTCTTCACGGCGTTATTTGCTGCTCTTCTGGTCGCTCCGGCGGCATTCCCACAATATCAATATCCTCATGGCCCCGAAACGACATCTGATGAATACAAGGATTACCCTCAAATACGCGGTCAGACGCAACCCCTGACAGAGCATCAGTTGCCCTCCTGGCTCACGTTGGACGGAGAGCTCCGATCACGCACCGAGGACCAATCGGCGATCAACCTTCTTCCCGCGCAGAATAAGTTCTACGAGCTGGAACGCGTTCGCGGCGGCATGGAAATACGGCCTACCTCATGGCTGACGGCCTACGCTCAGTTCCATGATCTTCATGCCTTAGGGCTTCCCCTCAAGTACACCGCCGCCAACATGCGCGACACTTTCGACGTCCGGCAGGCGTATTTAGAGTTCCACTTCAAGGCAGCTGGGTTCTTCGCCGGAAGACAGCTGCTCAATTTCGGGAATGAGCGCGTGATTGGCATCAGCGACTGGACGCAGACCAGTCGAAGCTTCGACGGTTTTGACCTCCGCATTGGAGATAGAAATCGCGTAGACCTGTTCAGCGCATCGGTGGTGATGATTCATCCCACGGCTGCAGACATGCATGCGGGAGGCCTGAATTACCACGGAGTGTACGGCTCCATGAATAACTGGATTCCCCGGACTACCCTGGAACCCTTTGTGCTGGTGAAGGCGATGCCTCGGGTGCTGAGCCAGCAAAACATCTACGGTACGGAAACTGAAGTGACGCCTGGCCTGCGTGCTCGAGGATTTCCAGGTGGGAACCTCGACTACGACGTAACAGGTACACTGCAACGTGGCAGTTACTCGAATGATTCAATCCATGCAGGATCAGTGCTAATAAAGGTTGGATATATGGCCAGGAGTTTGCCGTGGAGACCACACCTTCTGGGAGAATACGACTATGCAACAGGTAACACCCGCCGAAATCCCCGAAAAATCAATACATTCGATCAGCAGTATCCTAGCAACCACAATGCCTTCGGGCTTGGTGACCTATTTGGCTTCCAAAATATCAAACAATACCGTCTTAATCTGGACCTGAACCCATATCCAGACCTGACGCTGTTGTTCCAAACAGAATCCCTTTCGTTCCGCGACCAGGTATGACGGTCTATACAACAGCGCGGGATCACTCTTCGTGAATGCTTCGTCAGCGGGTTTTACCAGTGATGGTATCGGCACAGGATTCGATGCGTCCGCCAAGTATGTTTATCACAAGTACTTCGTGGTTCAAGCCGGCGTTGGCCATTTCTTCCCAGGGCAGATCATGACCCACAGCGGAAAGGGAGCTCCGCTGACAATTTCGTGGCTCCAGCTCACTTATCGATGGAAGGTGAACTAAGCCCGCACCTTAACGCCGCCTCTCCCACCCGCGTCCCGGCCCGACAAGAGACACCATTTCCCTAAAAGGCCCTGAAAGCCCCCCTCTTGCGGCGGTATTATGACAACGAATGAGTATGGCATGGACTCACTGACAGAAACGACAAACACTGTCATTTCAGTTGACCATCAAGCAACGGCCAAGGCCACGGTTATCGTGCGCTTGGCCGTCCGCTGCGCTCTTGTGGCGCTATCGTGCCGTGCCACCCTGGGGATGGCTCGGGACGCACCGGGCCGCCCGGCTTTTCGGCCCGCTACTCCTGGAGTGGTTCAGCAGGCTTTTGTGGATCCTCGCACAATTAGCCTGCCTGTGGTCGACGAGAAGGGTATCCGTTTCACGCGACTCTCCACAGACCAGGGGTTATCACAAACGAAGGTATCTCAGATTGTGCAGGACGATCAGGGATTCATGTGGTTCGGCACGCAATATGGGCTGAACCGGTATGACGGTTACAACTTCAAATTGTTCGTTCACGATCCAAGAAAACCCAACAGCCTCAGCGGGGTGTACGTTAGCTCTCTCTTCAAAGATCGCGATGGCGCGCTCTGGGTAGGATGCGATCAATTTCTCGATAAATTTAATCGAGCGACCGAGACGTTCACACGGTACCCTGTTCCGTTGGCCACTCACATTAGTCAGGACAGCGCCGGAATCTTGTGGCTGGCGACCGTCAAAGGCTTGTACAGCTTGGATCCCTCGACTGGAACTATCCGGCAGTATTCTCACGATCCGAATGATCCTTCGAGTTTAAGTAATAACTATGTCAAAGCGGGCGCGGAAGATAGGGAAGGGAGGTTCTGGGTTGCGACGACTGGACATCTGGACGAATTCGACCGCAAAACGGGCAAGGTCACGCGCGACATCCCGATGCCTGAACTTCCGCTGGGCTTTGGGTTCTACGAGGACCGCTTGGGCATATTCTGGATCTTCCACGACTCCCCCAATGCGTTATCCGCGTTTGACCGCAAGACGAACACCCTAACCAACTACTCGTTTCAAGAGCCGGAGGCGTCCAACACTGCCTTGACGGTCATCATGGGTATGACCGAAGACCGGAATGGGAATCTGTGGCTTGCCACACACGGTGCTGGTCTACTCAAGTTTGACCGCGAGCAGCGAAGAGTCATTCGTTACCGCAATAACCCAGCTGATGCTAACAGCCTGCCTCAGAACGATGTCGAGAACCTATTTGCGGATCGGGAAGGGAGTGTGTGGGCTGCCCTGGGTAGGATGGGGGTAACCCATTTCGCGACCAACCCTCTGCCGTTTAAGAGAATTCCTCATCTCGCCAGCTCGGAGGGTACGGCCGAACCTTTTGTTGGCGCAATACACGAGGATCGTGAAGGAATCCTGTGGGTCGGTACACCCGAAGCGCTCAACGGTATTGACCGCAAGACCGGACACTCCACTTCCTATCGCCGGACGGCCTCGCCAGTGACCAGTACCGATGTAATTTCGATTTGCGAGGACCGTTCCGGCAATCTCTGGGCTGGAACTTATAATCACGGACTGCTTCGTCTTGACCGGCGGACGGGAAAATTCCAGACCTACCTTCACGATCCAGCTGATCCCTACAGCCTGAGCAACGACGTGGTGACCCGCCTTCTCGTCGATCATAACGGAACGCTCTGGGTCGCCACCAACGATGGTCTCAATCGATTCAATGCGGTGACCGGACGCTTCACAGTTTATAAGCTCGACCCGCAGAAGAGAATCGTCCACTATCTCGAACTGGTCGAGGACCGTAAGGGGATACTGTGGCTTGGCACCGAGTCCTCAGGTCTGCAACGCTTCAATCCGGTGACGGGTCAGTTCACCAGGTATGAGCACGACATGGATAGCCTCTCGACCTTGAGTGACAATCGGGTGAACTCGGTGCACTTTGATCGCTCAGGCATGATGTGGGTAGGTACCCAGAACGGATTGGACAAGTTTGACTCGACGACGGGTGCGTTTACCGTCTATACGCAGCGCGATGGCCTGCCCGGCAATGCAGTGGGCTGCATCCTCGAAGATGACCACGGCAACCTATGGATGAGTACTAACAACGGGATCGTGAGATTCGATCCGCAAAGCGCGTCGGTCAAAAGTTACTCCACCGCGGAGGGACTACCCGGCCCGGACTTGACCGGCTGGGGCGCGTGCTTCAGGAATCGAAGTGGAGAGATGTTCTTCGGGGGCTTTAACGGAGCCACTGTTTTCCACCCCGACAGGGTTGCTGACCCTTCGTACACCCCGCCAATGGTTCTCACGGACTTTCGCCTTTCGGGCAGTCCGGTTGAAATCGGAGGCGGTTCGCCACTGAGCAAGTCCATTACCTATACGCCCCGCTTGACGCTCTCTCATGAGCAACGCATTTTCTCGTTAGCATTCTCTGCTCTCAGCTATTTGAGCCCGGGCACCAATCGGTATCGCTATAAGCTGGAAAGCTTGGACGATACCTGGCACGAAGTCGGGAGCGACGAGCGTCTGGCTACCTACACCACCCTGCCGTCCGGTGTATATACGTTTCGCGCCCAGGGGGCGACAAGCCGCGGCGCCTGGAGCGAGCCAGGCGCGTCCGTGGTCATCGAGATCCTTCCCCCGTGGTGGAGCACATGGTGGTTTCGCCTGCTCTGCGCGGCCGCTTCTGTAAGCTTGCTCGGGGGAGTTTATCAATGGCGCATTGGGCAGCTCCGGCGCCAGGAAAAACATCTGCGGGATGTGGTGGAAACAATTCCGGCGATGGCGTTTTCTGCCCGGCCCGACGGGTCCACTGAATTTGTGAATCGACCTTGGCTGGACTACACAGGGGTGCCGGAGAAAGCAAACCTGGGCTCCGATTTGCTGCTCACCGTTCATCCCGACGACTTTGACGAGCACTTGAACAAATGGCGAGCGTCACTGGCAACCGGCGCGCCGTTCGAAAATGAGGCGCGCCATCGCGATGCTGAAGGCGAATTTCGCTGGTTTCTAGTCCGTGCTGTGCCGTTGCGCGATGAACACGGAAAAGTTCTCAAGTGGTATGGAACTTTGACAGACATCGAAGATCGCAAGCGCTCAGAACAAGAACGCGAGAGATTTCGCCAGCTACAGGCAGATCTCGCGCATGAGAACCGGGTCAGCATGATGGGAGAGCTGGCCGCTTCTCTATCGCACGAGCTAAAGCAGCCCATCACCGCGGCCATTACAGACGCCACTACCTGCTTGCGCTGGCTTTCGCGCGACCAGCCCGACGTGCAAGAGGCGCGGGAGGCAACCATGAGAACCATGAAAGACGGTACCCGTGCGGCCGAGATAATCGATCGTTTGCGATCTTTTTACAAGAAAGGTACTCCCCCCGAACAGGAATTGGTCGATGTGAATGAATTAGTCCGTGAAATGCTCGTCCTGCTGCGCAGCGAGGCCGACCGTTATTCAATTTGCATGCGTACCGACCTTGCCGCCGAACTTCCCAAAGTTGCCGCGGACCGCGTGCAATTGCAGCAGGTATTGATGAACCTCATGCTCAATGGCATTGAGGCGATGAAAGACGTGGGTGGGGCGCGCGAACTAACCATCAAGTCACAGCCAGCGGAAAACCAGCAACTTCAGGTGTCCGTCAGTGATACCGGCGTGGGGCTTTCACCGCAGCAGGCGGACAAGATCTTTGATGCATTCTTTACCACCAAGGCGCACGGCAGCGGAATGGGACTTCGCATCAGCCGCTCCATCGTGGAAGCACATGGTGGCCGCTTGTGGGCTGTCGCGAACTCTCCGCGCGGCGCCAATTTTCATTTCACGCTATCCACTGACACCCAGGTACCTCAGTGACGAATACAGGTGAGCCCACAGTATTCATCATTGACGACGACGACCTGGTTCGCGCCGCTATTCGCGGCCTGTTGAAGTCGGTGGGCCTGCAGGCCGAAACCTTCGGTACAACGCAAGAATTCCTGGGCTGTAAGCGCCCGGACGGCCCAAGTTGTCTGGTTCTCGACGTCAGACTTCCTGGTGTCAACGGTCTTGATTTTCAGCGGCAGTTGGCTGATTCCGGCATCCCCATCCCCATCGTCTTCATCACCGGTCATGGAGATATTCCGATGACGGTGAAGGCCATCAAATCGGGTGCGGTGGAGTTCCTGACTAAGCCCTTCCGGGAAGAGGACCTGCTGAATGCCATTCACCAGGCTTTGGATCGAGATCGGGTAGCCCGTGAACAGCAGAGGGAGCTTACCGAATTACGAACTCGTTTCCAGTCGCTGACGGCGCGTGAGCGCCAGGTGATGGGTTTTGTGGTTTCAGGCATGCTCAATAAACAAATAGCTTATGAGCTCGGGACCAGCGAAATCACGGTGAAAATGCAGCGCGGGCAGGTGATGCGGAAGATGCGCGCCGAGTCGCTGGCGGAATTAGTCCATATGGCTGCGAAGCTTTAGTGGGTCTTACATACCAACGTATGATTGCGCAGGGATTGGCCCTGCCGCTAACGTATTACCATGGCACGTCGGGAGAAGGCCAAGATGGTTGCGATAGTCGATGACGATGAGTTGATGCGCAAGGCATTGCAGGGGCTGTTGAAATCGGCCGGGTTGCTGGCGCGGGCGTTTCCGTCGGCAGAGGAATTCCTCAGATCGGGGCAGCAGCACGACGCTGCGTGCCTGATCACCGATATCCGCATGCCGGGAATGTCTGGCTTGGAATTGCAGGCACAGTTGAACGCCGACCACTGCAGAATTCCAACCATCTTTATAACGGCGCACGGCGACGCGAAAATGCGCATGCAGGCGATGAGAGCAGGCGCAGTGGAGTTCCTGGCAAAACCATTCGACGATGAAGCTCTGCTCGAGCGTGTTCGAGCCGCGATGGAGAGCTAAACCCTACAGGGAACTATGGACGCAAAGACAGGAGATTTCTGTGGAAGCCTTCGAAAGGTCCGGGTGCGGTGGCCAGCTACATAATCGGCGCAGATTCGAACAGATCATAGGCAAGAGCCGGGCTCTGGAAGTGGTCCTGGAACAAGTCGAACGTGTGGCGCCAACCGGGTCCACCGTTCTTATCGAGGGAGAGACAGGGACCGGCAAAGAGCTGATCGCGCGGGCAATTCACAACCTCAGCTCGCGATGCGGGCGCGCGTTCATAAAGTTGAATTGCGCAGCCATTCCGCTGGATCTGCTGGAAAGTGAGCTTTTTGGTCACGAGAGAGGCGCGTTTACCGGGGCCATAGGGCAGAAGATTGGCCGTTTTGAACTGGCCGACAAAGGCACGCTTTTCCTCGACGAGGTGGGTGATATTCCATTAGCGCTGCAGCCCAAACTGCTGCGCGTGCTGCAGGAACAGGAGTTTGAGCGCCTGGGCAGCACTCGGACTCACCAGGTGGATGTCCGGCTGGTCGCCGCGACCAACCGGGATCTGACGGAGATGGTGAAGCGTGGCGAATTTCGAAGTGACCTCTACTACCGTCTCAATGTTTTTCCCCTCATGCTCCCGCCTTTGCGGGCTCGCCGCGAAGACATTCCAGCGCTGGTAGCGCATTTTGTCGAGATCTTTGCCCGCCGGATGGGCAGGGAAATCGAGCACATTCCTCTGGAAACCATGTCTGCATTTCGCGAGTACCACTGGCCGGGTAATATCCGCGAGCTGCAGAACCTGATCGAACGCGCGGTGATCCTTTCCCAGTACGGCGTGCTTCCCAATCCATTACCGGTTGCTGGAACCCAGTTTGGTGTCTATCCGGAGGCAACTACGCTGAGAGACTCCGAGCGAAATCTTATTCTGCGCACCCTTGAAGCAGCCGGTTGGGTGATTGGCGGCCCGAACGGCGCAGCGGCCAAACTTGGACTGAAGCGCACCACGCTGATCTGCAAGATGCAGAAGCTGGCGATTACCCGGCCGGGTCTGCAAAGCGGCCTGGACCTGATGGGAACGGCGCCGCACGCCCCAGCCTCCCTACCGTGCAAATTGCACTAATGATCGGCATCCGGAAAACGAATCTCTAGTGTGGCGCGTCACACACAGATGCACGTTTATCCCGCAAAATTGACGGCTGAGAGGCAGACTTGTCCTAACCACGGTCAAGGGTTCTGGACGGGGGCCCATGTTCGCCTTAGCGTACATGGGCCGAAAACGGTGCTCTTCGAATGCTCTCACTCCATGGACGACTGCGCTCGCTCGCACCAACACCTTTTGCGCGCAAACCAGAGGGCGTTGAAGGGGTGCGCCCCGTCTTTTTCGGCCCATGTACGCCACGGCGAACATGGGGCACCCGTCCAGAACCCTTGACCGAATTTGGACAAGTCTGCCTCTCGCCGTCCCCCCGGGACTAATTGGGGATCGGCCCCCCGGGTTCGTGGCAGGGCAAGGTTCTTTAACGCCATTGCGCAATCCCGGCTGGATCCGCCACATCACATCCACGATGCTTTGAGTGACGCACTACTCTAGAAGCGATAAGTGAATCCCGCATCCGCTTCGACAGGCGCGGCATTGTAGGTCACCGTATTGAAAAAAGTCCTTGGTTCAAAGCCGGCAAGGTTGAATGCCACGATGGTATGCGGCAGGGGCGCCCACCGAATCTCGAGATCTCCTTGGGTGCCGAGATAGCGCGCATGGCTGGCGCCGGCTGGATCAATCAGGGCTCCACTCCCAAAAGCATATATCCCGTCGTGCGTTGATTCCCGCCAGTACCAGTTCCAGGCGAACGCCCCCGTAACGTTCGACCTCAGCTGGAATTGAAGCACCGGATGCGAGACGCCATGGGTCTCGAACGTTTTCAAATCCAGGCTTTGGCGCCCAACGCCAGATCTACGGTCATCGCATAGGTGCAATACATCAGCCAGATACCCGTAATGAATTGGAACAGCCCTATCAGGCGACCACCACGGTTCCAGGAGAATAGGCGAGTCGGGATTTCCGTGGCATAGATCAAGGTTAGGCCGACAAAAACGATCATCACAGGGATGTCTCCAGCACGCCGAAAAACGTCCACGCCAAGAATGCTGAGAAACAGGAATGCTATGGCCATCCAGCCATCCGTCTGGGCGCTGGAATCGATATAGCGCCGGTGGGCCATTGCGAACCAGTGAATGCCATAAGCAGTGAAAGCGAGGGCCGCCATATACAAGGGAGCCGCTTTGCTGAATACGAAGAACCACGTCAATCCGGTCAACAGGTAAATGCCGGTGAGAAACTGCATGAAGCCGGGCATCCAGAACCCCCATAAGCCCAGGGTTCGGTTAACTTCGGGACTGGTCTTGGGAAAACCGAATAAAGCCTGACCACCCCAGATGAAGTAGCCGGTGCCCAAGCCAAAAAAGCCAATGGCGACCGGCACGAAGGGAGAACTTGCGAACGTAAATGTTTGAGGTTCCATTTTGTGTGCTCCTTTAAGTTTGTGCTCTTACCGCATCTAGTTAATGGCTCAATGAGCCAGGGCGTGGCAGCAGAACTGGTTGACTTCTCGTCGTTAGGATGAAAAGCAGCCCGCCGGCCATGCATAGATTCTTGAAGAAGTTAATCAGCTGAACCATATAAAGAGGTGTGCCGGCGGCGAGCCAGAATTCATGTGCCATGAGGGTCGCCGCTATCAGGAACATCAGCAGACCTAGAGCGGAAATACGGGGGTAGATTCCCAGCATCAGGCCCAGACCCGCGATGAGTTGCAGCGTACGCGCTGCCAGAATCAGCACGGGGATCAGGCTAACTGGAACTCCGTGAGCGGCCATTTCGTGCTCCGCGAGAGTCTGGCCGATAATGTTAAGAGCATTCATCATGAAAATCATCGCAACCAATACGCGAGCTGCAACCATCACATATTGCTCAAAAGAAGCCGGCGCCGCCTTCGGCTTCACCGAGGTTGCCGTCTGAGCCAGTTGGGCAATCAAACTTGAGGTAGTGGTCATAACCGCCGCATTCCCCTGAGACAAATGCGCCGGATATATGCCGGGTTGTTCCGAAACTTCTTTGTCGTTCATGATTCATTCTCCAAACAACTCATTGATGGGACATCCATTATCTTGAATACATCCTCCCTCCTCAAAAGCATTTGCGCTGCCACTCTTGAGCGGTTCCTGGTCTGGCCGTACATCCTGACCTAACTGGCTCGCTCTCATATAGGTTGCAGTGCGCAGTGGGCAGCTGCGCGCACGGTTGGGCAACGGCAAATTAAATTCCCAGGCGTCGACCGTCAGCCGCGCTTAGACCGTATTTCGACACTGTTTGAGGCTGATAGACCTGCACCTGAGAGGGGTTCCAAGATGATCTTGGAGTTGATCGGGCGACGGTTCATGTCGAAATGTCGACCGCAATAGATGGCTTCACCGATTCCAGCATCTTGCTTCTTCACAGACAAAACGCCGGAATCCCCACAAGAAACCTGGAGATTGCTGTGCATAGCCTATGCAAGGGTTTCTATTTTCTCGCGCACCATGTTGGCACGAAAATTGCCTTAGATCAGGTTAAGACGCACTCACGGGTCTGATCGTTTCGGTCATCGGCCGGACGAAACATATTGCCTACAAAGGTTACGACGATGAGCGATCATACAAAGGAAAGATCGAGAATGGAGCATCCATCGCGAAGAAGCTTCCTCGGAATAAGCTCCGCGGCTCTGGCAACGGCCGCCATAGCAGGACTGGCTGCGAATGCTCAAGAAAGGGCAAGCACGCGAAAGGCCGAGCACGATCATTCCTCGAGCGATCCCGGCCCGGAGAATACCTCGCTTTTGCGGGAAAATCCAAACTCCAACAATCCTCCTCCGACCGACCACGGCGACCTGGTGCCCATCTGGTATTCCTTCGATCTGGTGAAAAAGCGCGTCGAGGAGGGCGGGTGGACCCATGAGGTGACGCAGCGCGTCCTTCCTTCTTCAAAGGATATTGCCGGCGTGCAAATGCGCCTCGCCGCAGGCAGTTATCGCGAACTGCATTGGCACACGGCCGATGAATGGGCTTATGTACTCTATGGCAGTTGTCGCGTCACCGTGATGAACCCTGACGGCACCATGTTTATCGGGGACGTAAGTGAAGGCGATCTTTGGATCTTCCCCGCAGGCTACCCGCATTCCATTCAAGGGCTTGGCCCGGACGGGACGGAGTTTTTGTTGATTTTCAACCAAGGGATGTTCTCTGAAGATGGGACCATGCTTCTCTCAGAGACGGTGGCGCACATACCTCCCGAGGTATTGGCAAAGAACGCATGCCTGGATAAGAGCGTCTTCGCTCAAACGCCAGGGGCGCCACTCTACATCTTTCCCGGCAACCTTCCTGACTCGCTCGAACACGACAAGGCGGAGATCGGCGGCGAGCAAGTGGCATCGAAGGCTCAGTACACCTTCCGCATGAGATCGATGGAGCCGACGATAGCTAACAAAGCTGGCGAAGTTCGCATCGTCGACTCGCGCAACTTTCCCGCCTCCAGGCATATTTCCGCGGCCCTGCTCATCATCAAGCCCGGACACATGCGTGAAATACACTGGCACCCGAACGCCTCCGAGTGGCAGTACTATGTCGGTGGCAAAGGTCGCATGACCGTCTTCTATCCAGTTGATAATGCCCGCACGATGGACTTCAACGCCAATGATGTCGGATTCGTTCCCTCGAACGCGCCTCACTACGTCGAAAACACCGGTGATACCGACCTGGTAGTCCTGGAGCTGTTCGCAGCTGAAGAGTTCATGGATATTTCCTTGAACCAGTGGCTCAGGCGCGTCCCTAGCGCAATGCTGAAGGCACACCTGAACCTTGATAAAGAGACGGCCATGAAGATCCCGGCGGAAAAGCTGGAGCTGGTCTAGTCCTGGAAAGCAAGAGTCAACACCCCGGGAAGGGACGAATGGTCGATATTTGTTCATGTACCCACCCATCCCATGGATGACCGTTGTCATAAAAGGCTAGACTCATTACCATCCAATGTTTGTGTCTCAAGGAGGAACTATGAGCCTGACTGAAACGGCAGTGGCCCCCGCGATGAGGGCGCAGCTTGATCCCTCAACACTGAATATCTCCGTTGACGGGCAGATGATTCCTGCGAGCCAGGGCGAGTTGCTGGTTCAAGCCATTCTTCGCGAAAAAGAGATCCCGCACATCTGCTATCACTCGCCGCTCATGGGGCCTATCCAGACCTGCGACACCTGCCTGGTTGAGGTCGATGGGGAGCTGGTGCGCTCCTGCGGAACCAAGGTGAGCTCTGGTATGCAGGTGGTTACCGATTCAAAACGTGCCAAAGATGCCCGCGCCGAGGCCTTTGATGTGATTCTTGGCAATCACATGCTCTACTGCACGGTCTGCGATAACAACAATGAGAACTGCAGGGTCCACAACACCGCCCTGGAGTTGAATGTTCAGCACCAGGTGCATCCCTTCAAGCCCAAGCCATATGAAGTCGACATGTCTAATCCGTTCTACCGCTACGACCCCAGCCAATGCATTCTATGCGGGCAGTGCGTACAGGCCTGCCAGACAGTAGAGGTCAATGAGACGCTTTCCATCGGCTGGGAATTGGAACATCCGCGGGTACTTTGGGATGGCGGCATGCAGATCGGCGGATCAAGCTGCGTCTCTTGCGGCCATTGCATTACGGTTTGCCCCTGCAACGCGCTGATGGAGAAATCGATGCTGGGCGAGGCTGGTTTCCTGAGCGGCATGCCTAAGCAATCGCTGAACAAGATGATCGACGTAGTGAAAGCAATCGAACCGGAAATGGGTTACGGTGCGATCATGCAGGTCTCACAGACCGAGGCAAAAATGCGCGAGGAGCGCACTAAAAAGACGAAGACTGTGTGCACCTATTGCGGCGTGGGCTGCAGCTACGACGTCTGGACCAAAAAGCGCAAGATTCTGAAGATTGTTCCTCTGCATGGCGATGCGAATCAGATTTCGACCTGCGTCAAAGGTAAGTTCGGGTGGGACTATGTCAACCATCCCGATCGCCTTCAGAAGCCACTCGTCCGCGAAGGAAATGGCTTCCGGGAGACAAGCTGGGAAGAGGCGCTGAACCTGGTTACGGCGAAGCTGAGCAGCATCAAGCAGCAACATGGTCCGGACTCCATTGGCGTGATTGTCTCCTCCAAGACTACCAACGAAGACGGGTATCTCATGCAGAAGTTCGCGCGTACGGTCATCGGCACCAACAACGTCGACAACTGTTCTCGCTACTGCCAGTCGCCGGCAACGATGGGCCTCTTCCGCACGGTCGGCTACGGCGGAGATTCGGGATCGATTGAGGATATCGGCAGCTCAGCCCTGGTTCTTATCGTGGGCAGCAACACCGCCGAGAGCCATCCGGTGTTGGCGACGCGCGTCAAACGAGCGCACAAGCTGCACGGGCAGAAACTGATCGTGGCCGACCCCCGCGAACACGAGATGGCACAGCGCGCAGACATTCACTTCCGTCCGCGCCCCGGCACAGACCTTGTCTGGATTTCTGCCATGAGCCGATACATGTTCGACAACGGTCACGCCAAGCTGGAGTTTCTTGAAAAATGGGTGAACGGCGTCGATGAGTTCCGCAAGAGCCTTGAGCCTTTCACCATGGCCTACGCCTCGAAGACCTGCGAAGTTCCTTTGGAGACATTGGAACGCGTCGCACAAGAGATAGCGGCTGCCGACACCATGTGCGTTCTGTGGGCCATGGGTATTACGCAGCACATCGCTGCGTCCGATGGGTCAACCTCAATCTCAAATCTCCTGCTGGTGACCGGCAATTACATGCGAGCCGGTTGCGGCGCTTACCCGCTGCGCGGTCATAACAACGTCCAGGGCGCAAGCGACATTGGCGCGATGCCGAATGACTATCCTGGCTACCAGGATGTGGCAGATCCGGCTATTCGGGAGCGATTCGAAAAGAGCTGGGGCGTGGCGCTGTCTCCTAGGCGTGGTCTGGACAATCACCAGATGGTGGAGGCTGTCCACCAAGGCGCCCTGCGTGCGATGTATCTGGCAGGGGAAGACATGATATCTGCCGACTCAAACGCGAACGTCGTCGCCGGAGCTTTCGAGAAGCTGGACTTCTTTGTTGTGCAGGATATCTTCTTTAGCGAAACATGCCGTTATGCCGATGTCATTCTCCCCGGCGCTCCAGCGCTCGAGAAGGACGGCACCTTTACCAGCACCGAACGTCGAATCCAGCGGCTGTACCAGGCCCTGCCGGAACTGGGGGATAGCCGAGCTGATTGGAAGATCACGCAGGACATTGCCAACCGTATGGGAGCCAAATGGAACTATCAGCACCCATCAGAAATCATGGATGAGTTGGCCTCACTTTCACCCCTCTATGCAGGTGTCAGCTTCGACCGGCTCGAAGGCTATAAGACGCTGCAATGGCCGGTAGCGCCGGATGGAACCGATCAGCCGATTCTCTATCTCGATGGTTTCGCTTTCCCTGACAAAAAGGCGAGACTGTATCCGGTCACCTTCACCGAACCCAGCGAAAGGCCGGATAGCGACTTCGATCTCTTCTTGAACAATGGCCGCATTCTGGAACACTTTCATGAAGGTAATATGACCTACCGCGTCAACGGCATCCGCGAAGAAACGCCGGAGCGCTACCTCGAAATCTCTGAAGAACTGGCCAAGGAGCGCGATATAAAATCTGGCCGCTGGGTGCGGGTCACCAGCCGCCACGGTTCGCTGGTGATCAAGGTGCTGGTCACGACCCGGGTCCACGCAAATCAGGTGTACCTGCCGCATTTTTCGCGCGAAGGCCCCATTAATGTTCTCACCGGCTCACAGGCAGATCTTGCCACCAACACTCCGGCATTCAAGGAGACGGCGGTGAAGATCAAGGTGCTTCCCGAACAAGGCTCAAATCCTCTCCAGCCGCTAAACTTTCGCTACTCAGGTAAAGCCACACCACAGACTGGCGTCGAAGTGGAGCGTAAGTGGAAGCGTAGTGACTATCGAATGCCGGGCACGGATGCATTGGTTCAAATTCAAACCCAGACGCGAGCGAAAGAAAGGTAGACATGGTATGGCGATAGCCGTCGATTACCGGGAATTTACACCGCGCAACTCTCGTGAGGACCTCATCCGCAAGGTGGAGCAGGCTCCAGTAGCGCATGCCGAAGCGATGCTTGCTGCTTACGACTTGCTGCAGCGGCTACACGACAAAGGCATAATTGATCTGCTAAGCGGTCTTCTCAGCGCCGGCGATACAGTTGTAGAGCGTGTCGTCGACGTGGTCAGCTCGAGCGAGATGGTAACCGCGCTACGCATGGCGCTCATCTTCAGCAACTTACTCAGCTCCATCGATCCCGGCAAGCTGCACGCTGTGATCTCGAATGCCGGTAACGATGCGCCTTCGCTGTTGGCCATCGGCAAACAGGCGGCCTCGAAAGATGCGCGCCGCGGTATGGCCGTTGCGGTGGGTCTTTTGAGTGTTCTCGGTGAAGCACTGAACGGACAACAAGCAGGAAGCAAAAGCGGCTAGTTGTCATGGAAAAAGCTCTCCAACCAGATGTAGAGCAAGACGCGCGTGCTCTTTTCAGCGTTATCGCCAGGCGAGTGACGGGGTTCACCTCGCAAACGGCAGAAGAGACGTTGGCCGTGGAGGAGCCGCTGGAAATCCAGTTGGGCTATGGCACGCAAGAGAGTCGAGCAGTCAAGTCGATCTCGGTAACCATGCGCACGCCCGGATACGATTTTGAGTTAGCCGCTGGCTTTCTGATGACCGAGGGAGTGGTGCGGGACGTGAACGAAATCGAGCGCATCGCGTATGCCGGCTCAGCCATTATCGATGAGTCGACGGAAAACGGCACAACCAGATCCGCTCTTCCTTACCAGCCATGGAACAACATTGTACGCGTGGATTTACTCAGCGATGTGACCGTCAGCCTGGCAAACCTGCAGCGCAACTTCTATACCACATCGAGTTGCGGCATCTGTGGAAAGGCTTCATTGCTGGCATTGCAATCGGTTTGCCCTCCTCGCAGGAACAATAGCTTTTCGATCAGCGCTGAGACCCTCTATACACTGCCGGCTCGTCTGCGCGCCGCGCAAAGCGTGTTTAACCGGACAGGCGGCTTGCACGGCGCGGGACTCTTTAATGCCGACGGAGAGTTGCTTGCGTTGCGCGAGGACGTAGGCCGGCACAACGCAGTCGATAAGCTGCTAGGAGCAGAGTTCCTTGCGGATCGTACCCCTTTGCGCGAGTCTCTATTGCTGCTTTCCGGCCGCGCGAGCTTTGAGCTCCTACAGAAGGCTCTTATGGGAGGCGTCGCGATGGTGGCCTCGGTGGGCGCTCCATCCAGCCTGGCGTTGCGGGTGGCCAGGGAGTTCGACATCACGCTGGTTGGTTTTCTGCGTGACCACCATTTCAACGTTTATCACGGAGCGGAACGCGTATCTGGTTGCACGCCCGTGAGTGAAAAAGGAGCCTTATGAAGCTACGAATCAAGGGGAATTCACTGCGACTCCGAGTATCGCGTTCTGAGCTCGCGCGCTTCCAGGCCGGAGGCCGCATCGAGGAAACGATTCACTTCACGGCGGCTCCTGACGCCACTCTGACCTACGCATTGGAATCTGCCTTGAAGCCCTCACCGGTGACCGTACGGTATGGATCTCGCGACGTAACGGTCATTCTTTCGGAAGATCGGGCACGCATTTGGGGGAACCAGAGCGAAGTCGGCGTATATACCACCCTCGACATGGGGCCCGCAGGTTCACTCGAGGTCGCGGTCGAGAAGGACTTCGCCTGCCTTGATCGGAGCGACGAGGATAACTGCGACGCCTTTGCCAATCCTCATGCCGGGGCGGCCTGCTGACCAAAGGGTAGCGGCGAGGGCGACCTCCTGGGAAGCTCACTTAAAAACTATCTTCGCCATCATGCCCTTGTCTTCGTGGCTTAGCAGATGACAGTGGAAGACCGATACTCCGCGAATAATCGGGTTGGTAAAGTCCATCATTAGATCGACGCTTCCATCGGCAGGAACGTTTACCGTATCCAGCCAATCAGCATGATCGAGGCGTCGCCCATTCTCAGCGTATGCGAGGAAGTGAACCTGATGGATGTGGAAAGGGTGGACCTCGTGGGTGTTATTCACTACCTTCCAATGGCGGAATTCACCGATGGATTCGCTGATCATGGGAGGATCCAATGGACCATATTTCTTGCCATTGATGTAGAACCCCTTCCTATCTTCGGTGAAAGTGACTACAAAGTCGGAAGTGCTATTCTCAAGCCTCGCAATCAGCTTCGGCGACAGGGGCTTGTAAAGCGGAGGCCCAGGAGAGACGAAGACGGCCGGTTCTACGTGAGCGGGTTGTGGAACGTCCACCATGTCTGCCAAAACCATTTCCGGATTTGCGTCTCCATCAGGACCCGTATCAAAGCAGAGTGTACGCAGGGATGCCTTTGCTCCAGCAGGCGGTCCGGTGACGATCGCTTCGACTCGGCCGGCCGGAGCAACGAGCACGTGGTCCGCGAACTCGACCCGGTGTTTTGGATCGTGGAATGCCAGCGGCATTCCATCCAGCGCAACGATTTCAAGCTGCCCTGTGTCCACTTTCAAGTCTGCATATCTGTCGGGCGAAGCGTTGACGATGCGCCAGAACTGACGCTCTCCCGGAGCGATGGCAATCTTCGGCAGCACCGCTCCGTTCACCGTAAAGATGCGTTCCGCTGCCTCAGTCGACGTACCGCATGGAGTCGCGGGGATTCGAACTCTGCGCCTTAGCTCAGAGGCAGCGGGACCGTTCCCTTCGGTTACCTGGTCGCGGAGCACTAGAATCTGTTCCCGCATGTGTCGGAGTTCCGGAACGTATCGTTCTATACCGTCGATCACAATGGCCCCGGACATGCCGTCAAGATCCTGCTGATAACTCTCTCCGTGAGGATGGGTGTGATACCAATACAGCCCTGGCGGCTGGTCTATAGGAATGTTCACGGTGTAGTGAAGCGATTCCCCCGGCATTGCCATCATCGTGATCACATCGTCTTGCGGAGCGTCCGGAGAAACATGCAGACCGTGGAAGTGCAGGTTTGTCATGTTCATGCATGGTCCGTCGATACAGTGTTCTCCGGAGTGTGTTGACATCGCATTGGTGTAGGTCAGGCGGATATCCTCCCCGGGCCTGGCTCGAATAACCGGGGGATCCTCCCGCCCATCGAACGAGAAGGCGCCCTTGCCACTCTGCGGATCGTTGACTGCTTTTAAGGTCAGAGGAGAGTGAGCGTCTGGCGGATTGGACAACACCGTCCCGGCAACATCGGCTGTGGCATTAACCCCTTGTGCCACTGATCGAGCGCCGGAAAGCAGGCCCAGGTACACGCAGCAGGTGAACACGCTCCCACCCGCTTTTGCCAACCGATATGCAATCATGGAGTGTTTCCTCCTGTCCATCCGCCGCCGAGAGCCTTGATGAGCACTACGGACGCGACCATTTGTTGACCACTGATTTGAGCAGCGCTTCGCTCGTTGCTGAGCTCAGTCTCCTGCGCATAGACGACATCGAGGTACCCGACAAGCCCAGCTTTGTAGCGCTGCATGGCAATTTCTTCTGCCCGCGTTGCATCGTGCACTGCGCTCGCTTCGGATTGCGATTCACCCTCCAGGTAGAGCAACGCTGCCAATTGATCCTCGACCTCCTGGTAAGCCACCAGGACAGTCTTTTCGTACTCTGCGAGGGACTGTCGATAGACCGCCTGTGCCTGGTTGACACCGGCCCGCAATCTGCCTCCGGTGAAAATGGGCGCCACTACCGAAGCGCCCAGAGACGCGATGGTATTTTGCCAATTCAGCAGACTGACCGCATTGCTGCTCTCATAGCCCACCAGACCGGTGAGGGACAGTTGCGGAAAGTATGCAGCCTTGGCGACCCCGATTTCCGCGGTAGCGGCCGCGACATTGCGGTCCGCTTCGGCAATGTCCGGCCTTCTCTCCAACAAATCCGACGGCAGCCCAGCGGGGATTACCGGTGGAGTTGGGTTGGACGGTTGGCCAGGCAGCGAGAAGCCTTCGACCGTGCGGCCCAATAAGACTGCGAGCGCATGTTCAAGTTGCGCCCGCTGTATCTGAAGCGCTTGCTTCTGCGTAACCGTTTGGTCGAGCAAGGTCTTAGCCTGCTCCACTTCCAGTTCGCTGTTCAAGCCGTGTTTGAAGCGATCAGTGGTTAAAGCAAGGGCTCGGGTGAAATCGGTGATGGTTATGTCCAGGATCTCGAGTTCCTGATCGGTCTCGCGCAACTGGTAGTAATCGATTGCCACCGAGGCCTCCACCGACAGGCGCACAAATCTAAGATCAGCCACGGTTGCTTCCTGGGTCGCGCGTGCGGATTGGACCGAGCGTCGTATGCGGCCCCAGGCATCGATTTCATAGCTGGCGAAAAGCGGCAGCTGAATATCGGTGTAGGTCGCTGCCTTGCCCTGGGTATTGCCGTTATTGGGGCGGTTCTGCGCCTCGCGGTTGCGAGAGACGTTGGGCCCTGCCCCCACCGTGGGCAGAAGATAGGAATGGGCGATGTTAGTTGCCGCCGATGCTTCATCTACATGCGCGATGGCGATTTTGATGTCCCGGTTCGCTGCGGCTGCCTGGGTTTCTAAACTGTCAAGCGTCGGGTCATGAAACACCCTCCACCAATCGCTGTAGGCGATTGCGTTTGGGCCAGACGTCGCCGCCGGGGTCGGTTCCTGAAAGGCCGGGGGCACCGGTGCGGCGGGCTTATGGTAGTTAGGCCCCACCATGCATCCGGAAAAAAGCAGGGCGAGGATACTCACCGCGGCTGGTACGACCGTTCGATAGCCAAAATTAGTGAATCCACATTTGAGCATTGTCGTTTCCCTAGCTCTTCGTTTCGCTGGAGGATGGCTGAACAGAGACCTTCATTCCATCCACCAGATAGTCAGGCGGGCTGGCAATGACGGAGTCGCTCCCATCGATACCCGTGGTGACCTCGATGGTGTCGCCGAAGTCCCTCCCCAGGGCTACCTTGCGAAGTTCAACCTGGCTATTCTGATTCACGATGGCCACTTGTGGACCGGCAGTCTGAAAAAGAACTGCTCCTCCCGGTATCACGAAGGACCGCACCGGAACAGGAACGTGCAGATGCACTTCCGCATATGCGCCGGGCATCAACTGCCCTTTCGGGTTAGGGACATCGATCTCCACCAGGAGCGTATGCGAGTTGGTTGCAATGGAGTGACTGTTGCGGACCACTGCCCCTTCGAACTGCTGTGTGGGAAGTCCGGTGACATTAAGTGTCGCCTTCTGTCCATCGGCGATCTGCTCGCTATACGTCTCCGGGACAGTGACGAAGGTGCGAATGACATCGATCTTCGCCATGCGGAACAGTTCGTAGCCGGTGCCACCGTTACCGGCGTTGATCAGGTCGCCGATATCCGTGCTGCGTTGAGTGATGATGCCATCGAACGGTGCGATCACTCGTTCAAAGCCCTGTAATTGCTCAAGGCGGTCTACATTGGCGCTTGCGGCCTGAACATTTGCGTTCTGCGCGGCAAAGTTCTGGTTATTCTGGTCAACGTCCTGCTGGGATACCGCGTCTGTCTTGATCAGCTCCTGATAGCGGGCGGCGGTAATCCTGGCCAGTGTCAGATTGGCTTGCGCCTGGGCGAGAGCAGCTCGAGCCTGATTCAATTCCTGATCCACTTCGGGCGAATCAATCAAGGCAAGCAATTGTCCCTGGCGCACACGGGCGCCAATGTCCGCGTACCAGTGGCTGACGTAACCACTGGTACGCGCATAAATGGGCGAGTCGGAATAGGCCTGCAAGGTCGCCGGCAGCGCAAGATCGGTAGCCGGGGCGCTCTGCTGCGCGTGGATAACGGTTACTTGTTCAGCTTCGAGCGCGTGCGTGGCCGTAGCAAGTCTCTTGCTATCCTGAGCGCGCAAAAAGAAGGTGATCGCGCCAGACACGCAGAGCACCACTGGAATCAGGAGGAACCACTTGATGCGGTTGCGGCTGTTGCTGAAACTACGCCTCTCGCGGGAGATTGAGATTCATGTGTCATAGGCACCTCATGCTTCATGGGCCACCTCGGAAGGTGAGATGGGCGGTTTTGTGTTTTTCCGAATGACGGCAAAGACGATCGGAACAAAAAAGAGCGTAGCGACGGTGGCGAAAAGCAGGCCGCCGATGACAGCTCGGCCTAGCGGTGCGTTCTGCTCTCCGCCATCCCCGAGTCCCAGAGCCATGGGGATCATGCCGATGATCATGGCCAGGGCCGTCATCATCACTGGCCGCAGGCGTGTGGCGCCGGCCTCCATCGCCGCCCGGAAGGAGTCTCTGTTTTCTGCGAAATGCTCGTTGGCGAACGTGATCACCAGCACACTATTTGAGGTAGCTACGCCGATGCTCATGATCGTTCCCATGAGCGCCGGGACGCTGAGGGAGGTTCGGGTGAGAAACAGCATCCAGCAGATGCCCGCCAGCGCTCCGGGGAGCGCGGTGATGATGATGAACGCCTCAGTCCAGGACTGGAAATTGACCACCAGCAGCAGATAGACCAGCGCCATAGCAAAAGCCAGGCCCGGCGAACAGACCGACGAACGAGGAGTGCATGGTCGCGACCTGGCCGCGGGTGACAAGCGTGCTGCCGCGGGGCAGGTGCTTTCGGGCGTCGGCGGTAATTCGCTGCACGCCGCTCGCGACGCCCCCTAGATCGCGGCCCTGGACGCTCGCGTAGACATCGATAACCGGCCGAACGTTATAGTGGCTGACATCAGCCGGTTCGCTTACCCGAGTCATGCTGGCAAGGTTCTCGAAAAGCTGAGGCGAGGTCGCCGCCGGAGAGTTGACCGGTATGTTGTTCACCGCATCGATCGAGTTGATCTTGTATTGCGGAGTTTGCACCGCAATGTTGTAGGAAACGCCATTCTTCGGGTTGAGCCAGAAGTTTGGAGTGGTTTGAAAACTGGAACTCAGCGAAATGAGCACATTGTTGGCAACGTCACGCTCGGTGAGCCCAACCTGCTGGATGCGTACCCGGTCGACGTCATATTGCAGGCGCGGCTGATCCAACTGCTGCTGAATATGCACATCGACTGCGCCCGGGACAGTGCGCATTTTCTCCGCAATCTGCGACGGCGATCGTGAAGTTGCCGGCCACATCCTGCCCGACGATCTGAATATCGATAGGAGCCGGGACCCCGAAGTTGAGCGTCTGGGCAACAATGTCGGCCGGCTCGAAGAAGTACGACATCCCGGTAACCTGCCTTGGAAGCTGCTCTCGCAGCCGCGCAACGTAGCCAGCCGTCGGATGATGCTTTGGCTGAAGGGATACCAGAATGTCTGCATCGGCATTGCCGATCGTGCCGGTGTTGTTGTACGACAGATTGATGCCGCTGGTAGGTACTCCAATGTTGTCCAGGATCCCGGCAAGCTCATTCGCCGGGTATCTGGCTCCGGATGTAGCGATCGACCTGATCCACGTCACGAGCTGTTTCCTCAATGCGCGTCCCGGTCTTGGCCCGAACATGAAGCAGAAACTGTCCCGCATCGACGGTGGGAAAAAAGTCCTGGCCCAGCCACGGTATCAGCAGAAGACTCGACAAGCAGAAGAGCAGGAAGCAACTCACGAAGATTTTGCGCTGCTCAAGGCATTGGTTAAGCAGAGCGGTGTATTTCGCCCGCAGTGACTCGAAAGCGTGTTCAAAGCGTTCGTGAATCCGCGCAAAGCGCCCCATCGGTCTGCCCGGTCACCGGATGCCGGTGCTGCTCAACCTCCTTAGGCAGCAGAAACATGACCAGCGTGGGAATAAGGGTCCGCGAGAAAAAGTAGGAGGCAAAGAGCGCGAAGACGACGGCTTCGGCGAGCGGCACAAACAGGTACCGGGCTACACCGGAGAGAAAGAACATGGGAACAAATACGATGCTGATGCAGACCGTGGAAACGAATGCCGGTACGGCGATTTCCTGGGCGCCATCGAGAATGGCTTGTCGCAGGTCCTTGCCCATGGCGACATTGCGCTGCATATTCTCGATTTCCACCGTGGCGTCGTCTACCAGGACCCCGACGGCGAGCGCCAGGCCGCCCAGCGTCATGATGTTGATGGTCTCGCCCAGTAGCGCTGAGCAGAAGTAGCGAGGTCAGAATTGAGAGCGGAATGGAGATGCAAATAATCAGCGTGCTTCGCCAGCTGCCAAGAAACACCAGGATCATGATCGAAGTGAGCGAAGCCGCGATGAGGCCCTCGCGCACCACTCCATTCAGGGACGCCTTGACAAAGATGGATTGATCGGCAAGAGGGCGTATCACCAGCTCCGGGGGCAGAGTAGCCGCGATGGCCGGCAGAGCAGCGCGGATGCCGGAGACGATGGCCAGCGTCGACGCATTGCCGGACTTCTCAACCGTCAGCAGGGCGCCTCGCTGTCCATCCTGGCGCACAATGTTCTGCTGAACGGCGTAGCCGTCTCGCACATGAGCGACGTCATGGAGGAAGATGGTGCCGTCGTTCACGGTTTTTACTGGAAGGTTGTTCAATTGCTGCACCGTTACCGGGGTCCCGTTCAATCCGACGTTATATTCGGTTTTGCCGATCTTGGCCGTGCCTGAAGGAAGGATGACGTTTTGCGCATTCACGGCATTCACTACATCCAGAGGCGACAGACCTTCGGATTTCAGCCGCGCCGAATCAATATCCACCATGATCTGCCGCACTTTGCCGCCATAAGGGAGGGGAACAGCAGCGCCCGGAATTGTTGCCAGCTGCGGGCGGATGAAATTCGTACCCATGTCATTCAGCTGCTGCTCTGAAAGACCCTTGCCACTCAATCCCAGTTGAAGGATCGGTACTGTGGAGGCGCTATAGCGGATGACCAGCGGCGGGGTAATTCCCTGGGGAAGCTGCTTCATCGTAGCTTGCGCTTCGGCATCGACTTCCGCGATAGCTCCTTCTACGTTCGCCTGCGGTTGCAGATAGACCTTGATGACGGCCACGCCGTTCAGCGATTGCGACTCGATATGGTCGACGTCACCGACCGTTGTCGTGAGGGCTCTTTCATAGATCGAAGTGATGCGCTTTTCCATCTCCTGCGGAACAAGCCCGGTATAGGTCCAGATGATGCTGACAACCGGTATGTTGATTTGCGGAAAGATGTCCACGGGTGTTCGCAGCAGCATCACTGGCGCGATCAAAAACAGCAACAGCGCCAGCACGACAAAGGTGTAGGGCCGATTCAGGGCAAGTCTGACAATCCACATGGCAATCCTTTGAAGTGGCTAATTCTGCGAGCTGCAAATCCCATGCATGACCGGGACCACTATGGGTAGTTGGGCCCTGTCTGCGTAACCCCCGAATCCGCACCTCTCGCCTGTCAGTAGGCACGCCGGATGCCATCCCACGCGCCTCTTTAGAATCAGCGATAACAGGCGCAAATATACTAACTGCCGTCCCCCATTCGACAGGCACAGACTGCGGGGAGTCAGGATCAGACGGCACTTGCGCCCGGAGTCTCCGGTTAAGTTGCGGCCCTGGAATCCGGACGACTACGCGTAGTCATCCACCGTGATCAGCCCGTATTGGTGTCGTAGCTCGTTCGACGTCTGTCGGGATTTCGACTCCACCCTCCGCATGCATTTCAACTATCCCCAAGCGGTGGACAGAGACGAGCCCTCTATTCAGCAAAATCACGGGCAATTCGTTTGCTGCGTTTTTGGCATTGCGAATGCACTAAAGGACTGTAACGGCTATTGAAGACACTCTTCAATGCTTTTGGAGGACACGATGCGTTCTGAGTTGGTCTTTGGTGCAATGAAATTTTGTTGCAGCTTTCCTGCTCAAACCAGCCTGGCATTGTTGCCCGGGTGGCGACGGAGTTGTTCGCCCACGGAGGCAACATTCTAGAGGCTCACCAGTTCGACGACACCGAGACCGGCCGATTCTTCATGCGTGTAATTTTTGATCTGATTGACGAGGGTAAGATCGGGAAGTTTAAGAGCGTCTTTGGGATAACCGGAGATTATTACGGGATGGACTGGACGATTCGACCTCGAGATGAGCCGCAAAAGGTGCTGTTACTTGCGTCAAAGTTTGATCATTGTCTGGTTGACAGTTAAGAGCCATCGTCGAGGCAAGTCATGCGCAACTTGTCGTGCTCGCCCGGTATATGCAAATTCTCTCTGACGATTTGTCGTTGTTTTTATCCGGCCGCTGCATCAATATTCATCACGGTTTCTTGCCCAGCTTCAAGGGCGCCAAGCCCTACCATCAGGCCCATGCGCACGGTGTCAAGCTAATTGGCGCCACTGCCCATTATGTCACCCCGGATCTGGATGAGGGACCGATCATCGAGCAGGACGTCGAGCGCATTAGTCACAATGACAGCACGGAAGATCTTGTGCGCAAGGGTCGCGATATAGAACGTCGTGTATTGGCCCGGGCGGTAGCCTACCATTTAGATGGCCGCGCCATGCTAAATGGCCACAAAACGGTTGTTGTTCGAGATTGAACGATCTTCCTGGCGATACCGGAATCAGGCCTGGCGTCCCGGAGCGAAACCCCGATTTCCTTACGTTTTAGGTCATACGATTCTTCGCCGCCCGTGGAGAAGACGGCTATCGATCGTTCTAACGCACCCCTAAATGGGGGGAGCCCGGCACCCACAATTGAGGTTTTCGATCGAGGCTGACCAGCCCACAATTCATACATAAGGGAAACTCAGGTAGAGAGCCGAACTTTTCCGTGGCTCTTGAAGAGGCGGGTATGGCTATGCACGTTGCAACCTCCATCACTTCCACGGTGACGCCTCCCGGTAGACAGATGAGCCGACGGGATCGAACTACCGTGAGCGCTGCCCGGCCTGGTGTGGTAAGTGCCAGCGCGAAGGAGTTCGCCCCGTTCCGGCTGGACACGGTCAACGAATGTCTCTGGCGGCATGAGAGCACCGGGAGCGACGAGCGCATCCGGCTGACCCCCAAGGCGTTTGCGATGCTCCGCTACCTGGTTGAGCATGCCGGACGGCTGGTGACCCAGGATGAGTTGCTGCAGGCCTTGTGGCCCGAAACCTACGTCCAGCCCGAAGTGCTCAAGAGCCATATTCGGGATATCCGGGCCGCCCTGGGTGACGATGCCAAGAGCCCGCGCTTTATCGAGACATTGCCCCGCCGTGGATACCGGTTCGTAGCCTCGGTGAGCGAAGGATCGAGCGAGAAAGGCCTGGAAGTGGAGTCGCCGGCCGGCATGCTGGTAGGCCGAGACGGAGAACTCGATCGATTGCGGGGAGCGCTGCAATCGGCGCTCCGGGGCAGCCGGCAGCTGGTGTTTATCACCGGCGAGCTAGGCATCGGAAAGACGTCCCTGGCGGATGCGTTCCAGCGCCAGGCCGCTGCCGATCACCCAGGCCTCCGCATCGCCCGGGGTCAGTGCGTGGAAGGCTTTGGAGGCAAGGAGCCATACTACCCGATGCTGGACGCGCTGGGGCAGCTTTCGCAGCAGGAACACCGGAACTCGATTTCGCAGATTTTGGCCGCAACAGCTCCAGCCTGGCTGATGCAGTTTCCCTCGATGGTCAACCGCGATCAGCGTGAGAAACGCCAGCGGGGGGTTTTGGGGGCCGGCCGGGAGGGCATGTTACGCGAGATCGCCGACGCGCTCGAATCCATGACGGAAACCAGCCCCATGATCCTCCTCTTTGAGGACCTTCAGTGGGTAGATCCCTCAACTGTTGATCTCATTTCAGCCGTTGCTCGCCGCCGCCAGCACGCGAAGCTGCTTATCATTGGCACGTATCGTCCCGTGGACGTTTTGCTGGCTGAGCACCCCCTGAAGGCTCTCAAGCAAGACCTGTTGGTCCATCGCTTATGCCACGAGATTGCACTGGAGCCGCTCGATCGAGTCCATGTGGCCGAATATTTGGCAGCTGAATCGGGCGGCGCAGCACTGTCTGAGGGCTTGGCTGGATTGATCTATCAGTACTCGGAAGGCAACCCTTTGTTCATGGTTGCAGCGTTGGCGCACCTGACGGAACGTGGTTCCATCCTAAGGGAAAACGGAAGCTGGAAACTCAACCAGCCACAGGAGAAAGTGGTTCTGGAGGTTCCCGAGAGTCTCCGCCAATTGATCGAAACTCAGATCGAACACCTGAGTGTTGAGGAGCAGCGAGCGCTTGCCGGGGCTAGCGTCACCGGTGCTTCGTTCTCCACTGCGGTCAGCTCCGTGGCAGCGAACATGGACGTGGAGAACTTTGAAAGGCTGTGCGATCGGCTTTCACGCCGGCATCAGTTGATTCGTTCTGCCGATTTCCTCGAATTTCCTGGCGGAGCAGTCTCCACCCGATACCAGTTCGTCCATGCCCTGTACCGCGAAGTCATGTATCGCCACCAATCAACCGGGCGCCGCGCCAACCTGCACAAATGCATTGGTGCGCGGCTGGAGGAGCTTTACGCTGGACATGAAAACGAGATCGCTGCTGAACTCGCCCATCACTTTGAACAGGCGGCCGAGTGGGCACTCGCCGCCAAGTACCTGCGCCTGGCGGCCGGCAATGCGTTGCAACGGTTTGCGCCAAGGGAAGCTGCGGCAATCATGCGGCATGCCTCGGAGTTAGTTCTGAGTCTGCCGGAAGGGGAGAGACGAGAGGCCGAAATCGAGACCCCTGAAAGGCTGGAGGCGGCATACGACGCGGCCGGCGACAGCTGGCTCATCGAAGCCTGCCGGTAAGAAAATAAGTTTCTCTATTGATTGTCTTGCAGAATTTACTTTACACAATTAGTGTGGCTGTAGTAGAAAGTAGGCGCTTATTGCGAGCACAGCAATAAGGGGGATACTTTGCATGCTACGTCTAGGAAATGCACTCGGATAATTGGCGCCATCTTGACAAGCCATTTGAAACTGCGGTCGATGCGGCGGTGCAATTGCGGTTTGGATTGCATCGAGTTCGGCGTCTTCGACGGACAGTATTTTGTGCAGGCGTTAGGTTACAATCCACACCTGCCGCTCACTACCGACCCGGTCAAGTTAAGACGATATCTTGATGCGAAAGGCCTGCAGGTCTCACAGATCGATGCGGCTTACCCGCTCACGGCGCCCGACGCGGGGCCGTACGGGGTACCGTATGTCCGCAAGGCGATCCTGTTCGCGGAGGCCCTTGGTTGTCCCTGCGTGGATACCACGGATGGCGCCCAGAAGCCGACCGCGATCCTTCGATCCGGTCCCTGGTGCAGACCTGTAAGACATACAAGGTTGCCCAGTCAGTCACCGTGCGGGGCCCGGATGGAACCCAGGTCGTGGGGGGAATGTCCGGCGACACCGGACAAGACCGCAGCGGTCCTGAGCCGGAAGTTTGGACAAAGACGTTCGGTAAGGGTCGCGTGTTCGCGATGACGTTTGGCCATGACTTGTCAGCACAAAAGGATCCGAACTACCTGCGACTGCTGCAAAACGGCATCTCCTGGGACCTGGGCCTGCCCCACGAAGACAGTCACTGAATGAACGTGAAAAATATTTGCAAGCACCGGTCTTATCCAGTACAAGAAAAGACGGTGGAGGAGTCAAGATGTCCGTATTGCCCGAACTTGCCGACCTCGAAGCGTTGCGAGCCTTTGATACTCCGACTGTTTGTAATGCGCTGGAGGTCGTCGCTCCCGATCGGCGCTCATTCGGTTTCAATCGCCGGCCTCTGGTCGCACCCTTTCCCTCTAGCCGGCCGGTGGTGGCCTTCGCCCGTACCGCGACCATCCGTTCTCGCGAACCCGACCCGCGCGACGATGCAGCCAAGAGAACACTCGCCTATTACGAACATATCGCCGCGGGGCCGATGCCCAGCATTGCCGTCATCCAGGATCTTGACGGTCCCGACATCGGCCTGGGAGCGTTCTGGGGCGAAGTAAACAGCAACGTCCACAAGGGTCTGGGATGCGCCGGCGTCATCACGGACGGTGCCGTTCGCGACCTTGATATGTGGGCCGCGGACTTCTTCGTGCTGGCGGGATCGATTATGCCCTCACATGTCAACGTTCATGTCGTAGACGTCGGAACCGTCGTGAGCGTTGCGGGCATGGTTGTTTCGCCTAACGACGTGATCCACGCGGATCGCCATGGCGCCGTAGTCGTTCCGGCCGAGGTGGTCAAGCTTGTTCCACCGGCTGCTGCTCTCATCGCTCGACGGGAGACGGTGCTTATCGAAGCCAGCAAGAAGCGTGGCTTTTCCATCGATCGGCTGCGCCAGGCGTTCGCCGAAGTCGCCGAGATCCACTGAGATCTCCCGGCTTCTTCCTACATCGTCAGGAGGCAGGGTCGGTTCCAAAAGAAAGGCCAAGCCCCTGGGCCCCCCGTTGGATATATTGGCGGCCTTGAGCGTACTCCTGTTCATTCTGTAGATGCTCCAACATAAGCGGAGCTTCCTGTGGCAGCTGCGATAGCTCTTGCAAATACGTCTTGTAGTCGATCACTCCTGTTCCTGTCGACGGCTTTGATAAACCTTAGATAGTCGTCCGGGTTGGTCGGCAGACTCCACGGCATCATTTCGATGCTGAACACGGTGCGCTGCGGCTTAACCGCATCGATGATCTTGCGGCAGTTTTCGACGGCGGCGTCCATAAACTCCTGGGTCAGATTCTTCGCGTTTGGTCCGTACCAAAGGTCGGGATTATACGAGCCGGCAATGTTGACACAGTTGCGTGCACCGAGTAGTTCGGCGACAGCCAGTCGATTGGTGGCGAAAGCTATATTCTTGCGGCGTTTTTCGCCTTGTCAGGCGTTGTGGCCCAGTTCCAGCCCGCGAAACGCTGGAAATCGTCCGGCACATCTGCCGGACGCAATGACCATTCAGGGAGGGCCCGCCCACGCCTGGAGCGCGGCCTATCGCGCGAGCAGTGGGAGCCGGCGAGGCCGGCTGAGTCGCATAATGCTCTACCCCCCACGCTCCGGCTCGATTTTCCCTTCGGATCGGCATAATAGGAAAATTAGTTTCTTCTGTCAATGGCAAACTGAATATTGTTTGCAATGCTGGGCCGCTGTGGTGTACTGTGGCCTCTCTCCGGCGGTTTTAAGGAAAACGAGGAGACGAATGAGAAATATGCTTTCCCATCAAATTCCCTCCGAAGAGCTGATAGCCGCAGAGAAGGAAATCAGCAAGATCGGTAGTTACCTGTCTACCCGGCACTATCATGCGGCTCTGGCGGGAAACATCAGTTTTAGAGTTTCCCAGGACTGTGTCTTGTGTACACGGCATGGAGCCGATAAGGGAGCGTTAGCCCCGGATGACATCGTTCTCTGTGGCATGGACGGAAAGAAGATCGCCGGCAAGGGTGAGCCGACCTCAGAATTTAGCATGCATCGTATGGCTTACCGTCAGCGTCCCGATATTCGGGCCGTCATCCACGCTCATCCTCCGCATTCGACCGTTTTTGCAGCCGCATCAGTGCCGCTGGACGCGTTGATGCTGCCGGAAATGCTGGTTCTGCTTGGCCCCATTGCCCTGGTTCCGTATGCCACGCCCGGAACAGGAGAATTGGCGGGGCAGTTGAAGCTCTACCTCGAAAACCATGACGCTGTTTTGCTGGAGAACCACGGTGCTCTCACCCTTGGCAGTAGCTTGGCCGAAGCTGCTTTACGTATGGAACTGGTTGAGCACAACGCCCAAATTACGATGTTTGTGAGACAGCTCGGAAAACCTTTCGTCTTATCAGCTGGGGAGATGGAATCACTCATGGCGATTCGCCGGAAAATGATTCAGAGAACAAACCTTTTTGCCTGATCCTGGCTAGTAACCCGCCGAACCAGAACGATAAGGGTTTTCCCCGGGATGTGTGGGAAAAGCCTCAAGAAATTGTTTTTCTGCTCTCTCTGGTGATGGGAACTTTCTTTACATAACCTGAGCCGCTGTAGTATAAGGTGGCTCGTCACCGCGATGCCCGGCAGCGCAATCGTCAACAGTGTTTACCGCAGAGTCTTAGGACGGGAGACTGAAAAATGAAAACTCAGGAGGAAGGCAAGACTCGGCGCAGCTTTATCAAGGACAGTGTGATATGCGGCGCAGGCTTCGCGGCCCTGGGATCGACCAGGATCCTGGGAGCGAATGATCGAGTTCGGATTGGCGTGATCGGGGTCGGAGGAAGGGCAACCGAACTGATGACGTGTTTCAATCCGGGCCCCAATGCTTTGTGGGCGGGTATGCCGCAATTCAAGATAGCTCCAGTGTCGGGCGCCGAGTTGGTGGCAGTGGCCGACGTCTTTGAGCCCAATCTGGATCGGGCTGTGGCAAAGGTCGGCCCGGGCACGACAAAGTTTCACGATTACCGCAAGCTGCTTGATCAAAAAGACATTGATGCCGTGATTATCGCGGCCCCGGACCACTGGCACAAACAAATGCTCATCGATGCGGTGGGGGCGGGCAAAGATGCCTATGTCGAGAAGCCTGTTACCCACTCGGTTGAGGAAGGTCCGGAAGAGATCCAGGCGGTGGAGAAAAGCGGCAGGATGGTGCAAACCGGAACCCAGCATCATAGTTGGAAACATTACATCCAGGGGAAGGAGATTGTTGACTCCGGCGCTCTCGGACAGGTGCGGCTGGTGGAGTCTTATTGGTATTTGGATTACACCCCTGGTATGGAAGCGATGCGGCGAGCGAAGCCTGACTACTCAAAGCTCGACTGGAAAGCATGGCTTGGATCTGCGCCCGATCAGCCCTTCAGCGCAGATAAATTCCGCTGGTGGCGATACTTCCGAGACTTCGGAGGCGGTTCTTTGACGGATCTGATGGTCCACTCCCTGGACACCATTCAGTGGTATATGGATAGTCCCACTCCCTCGACCGCGATTGCCACCGGTTACGACTACGATTTCGGGTGGGACTACCCTACGACGTTGACTTGTACGCTGGAATATCCCAAAGGGTTTCTGGTGAGCTTCATAGGCAATCACTTAAACTCGGTCGATTTTGGCAGTATCGTCTTTTACGGTTCGAAGGGCACCCTGGAAGTCAATCGGGCGGCTCTTTCCGTTTACGATGAGCCAGGCCGGTTCAACTACAACTCCGCGAGCCGGCGCTGGCGGCCTGAACCCAAGCTTTATGTCGAATCAGAATATGAAGGCACCTCCGATAACCTACAGCGGTGGTTAGACAGCATTCGAAGTCGCCAAACCCCAAACACGAACATCCGCGTCGGAGTGGCCAATGCCCGTGCAGCCCACCTCGGCAATGCCGCGCTCATGAGCGGGAGGAAGGCTAAGTGGGATGAAGCCAGTCAGAAAATCATTCTCGTTTAGGAGGGTAGGATGATTGGCCGGGACCTGTGTCTGCTCGTCTTATTGGTCCTCTTTTCCATTCCCCTTCGCGCGACCGCTAGCGACGACTTTGGCGCTCTATTAGGCGACTCTTCTTTGCCGCACACCATCGGAGACAAGTACGATTGGTCTCTCCACGACGGTGTCCTGATGGCAAAGGCAGATCCTGGTAAAACCGAAAGCGTATTTCTCCTAAGGCAAGAGCGATTTGGAAACTTTATTCTCAAGTTTCAGGCACGGTCGGATGGCGCCGCCATGAATGTCCTTTTTCGGTCATCCATTCTGCCGCCGGGCCAGCTCGCGGGATTTGCGACGACAGTAGGCGGCGAACAATGGGGCAATCTGACCTTTCGAAAACCAGTCGCTCATTTCCCGGAAGTAACCAAGGATGAGCCAGGGCATGCGGCCCCAGGCTTTCCAGACGCCGCGGGGATGCCTTTTCTTCGCGCGGCCGCAGAAGTCGAACTGGTTCACGCCGATTCGTCTTCACCCGGGATGACGTTTCCTCGAGGCCAATGGGTTGACTGCGAAATCGCCGGATTGGGTAATCACATTCTGGTCAAGGTCAACGGCACAACCACAGCTCGCTACCGCGTAGATGATTCCTTTTACCCCAAGGTGGTCGGATTTCACCCGCCGCCCGAAATGACAGGAAAGAACGATCCCTTCTACGAGGGGATGATTGGGTTTCAACTGCCACCGGGGACAGCAGGGAAGGTGGAGTTGAAGGATATACAAATCAAAGTGGTCGGGGATGTCCATTGGTCCGAAGAAGGAAGCTGGAAAGAATCTGCCCCGCCCTCTAAGCGAACCGCCGACGCAGAGTGGTCTCAGGAGACGCACGACCTTCTGGAGATTGCCGGTAAGGATGAAAGCTTTCGTCAGCTCTTCGACGGGAGCACCTTGCGTGGTTGGAGCAACTCCGCCAACTTCTGGACTGTGCACGACGGCGTGATTGCTGGACAGCCTCGCAACGCTTTCCTGGTCACCGATCGGGAATATTCAGACTTCATTTTGAAGGGTTCCGTACGTCTGTCCCCTGCCGGAGGTAACAGCGGCATTCAGTTGCGCAGCACGGTCATCTCAGATGGGATGAAAGGATATCAATTTGATATGGGTATCCCATGGTGGGGACAGCTCTATGTGGAGTCGAGCCTGCGAGGAATACTGGCTCCGGTCGAAGATCGCATGAAGCGGGTCAATCTCGCCCACGGCGATGGCTGGAACGACTTTGTTATGGTCTGCAGTGGCCACCATCTCATAGGCGAGTTAAACGGAGAGGTTACCTATGATGTGGTCGATTATTACGGAGACACAACTGGATTGATCGGTCTGCAAATACACGCAGGCGCTCCCATGACGGCGGGGTTTAAGAACCTGAAGATCCAAGAGCTGCATTAGCAAAACGAGGCGGCAAACAAGTCAATCTCCAAATGCTGACCCTGTCACAGATGCCGGGTGCCCCATATCTCGCTCGTTTTTCGCGAGATGTGGGATACCACGGAAGCTGATCGGTCGCCTTTCAAGGTTGCAACTCCAGCCCCATTGGTATCCCACATCTCGCGAAAAACGAGCGAGATATGGGGCACCCGGCATCTGTGACAGGGTCAGAGGCGGGCACCTGCTCCAGTTAGTGTTGGTAAGGACGGCGCAGCTTACATGCTGGATTAAGCTCGACACCGAAGCCTGGGCGGTCGGGCACGACCATGCGGCCGTTCTGCGGCACAGGTTCGTCCAGCAGTAGCGGCACGAACATCGGCGTCACGACATCGGCCTGCGGCGCCATCATTAGAAATTCAGCGAATGGGCTGTTATGCCGGGTGACGACGAAATGGTAACTGTAGACGCTGGATCCGTGGGGCACCACCAGCACCCCGCGCGCGTCGGCCAGCGCCGAGATCTTGATCAGCTCGGTAATGCCACCGCACCAGCCGACATCGGGCTGGAGGATGTCGGCGCATTCCATTTCCAGCAGCAGCCGGAAACCCCATCGCGTAGCCTCATGCTCGCCCGTCGTCACCAATTGACCACGCGGCACATTGCGGCGTAGCTCAGCATAGCCCCAGTAATCGTCGGGTGGCAGTGGCTCCTCGATCCATTTCAACTGCGATTCATCCCAGGCTCGACTGGCTAGCCTGGTCGCGTAATCGAGGTCGAGGCTCATCCAGCCGTCGTACATGAGCCGGAAATCCGGACCAACTCGAGCGCGCATTTCGGCGAGCAGAGCCAGGTTTTTCTTGAGGCCCTCCTCGCCTTCTGCTGGGCCGTGATGCAGGGGCATCTTGCCGCCGATGAACCCCAGCTTCTGCGCCGCGTCCGGCCGGGCGCCGGTGGCGTAGAAGATCAGCTCGTCGCGCACCGGGCCGCCGAGTAACTGATAGACAGGCTCTCCACGCCATTTGCCCAGCAGGTCCCACAATGCCAGATCCACGCCGCTGATGGCGTTCACCACTAAACCCTTGCGGCCGTAATAGACGGTGGAGAAATACATCTGGTCCCAGATGCGCTCGATATCGGTTAGCCTGGAGCCCTCGACGAAACGAGACAGATGCTTCTCGACGATCCAGGCTCCGGGCTCACCGCCGGTGGTAACGGCGAAACCAATCGTGCCGTCGTCCGCCTCGATCTCGACCACCAGGCTGCCCAGCAGGTTGAGCCCGAAGCTCTTCCGGCTCGCGCGGTAAGCTGGGTATCGTGCCATGGGCGTCGCGATATGGTCATCGATCCAGTGCCCGTCCATCTGGTCATGGTAGTCGGCGCCCCCGCCGCCGGCGTCGTTTTGCATGACGAAGGCGCGTATGTGTTTGATACTCGGAACTGTCATTTCCAAACTCCGCGGAACGGGGAAGGGAGTGGGACGCTCGCCACCCGGGCGACGCCAGGGAGCCGCAGGATGGAGATCAAGAGTGCGCCAAGCAGCGTCGTCGCGGCCAGGACGTAAAGTCCTGCGCGCGGCGTGCCGAAGTTGCCATCTGCCCAGGTCTTGACATTCGGCGCAAAGAAACCACCGAGCGAGCCCAGAGCGTTGATCAGCGCGATGCCGCCGGCGGCCGCGACGCCGGAAGTCGACATCCGTTCCTCCCGTATGGCCGCTTCGTTAAACCAACCTTCCTCCGCGCTCATCCTAGTGTAGTGCGTCACACAGCCACGAACCCGGGGTACTCCATTGCGCGATCCTGACTGTATCCGCCGCATCCCATGCACGATGCGATGAGTGACGCACAACACTAGTGTTTTAGTTCAATTTCAGGAACAGAGAGAAGTTCCTTTAACATATTGATTCATCGCATTTTCCACCTATCAAATCCCGGAGGTACCAATTGCTTGAATCAGTGCGAGCTTGCGTGTTCGATGCTTACGTAACCCTGTTCGATGTCAACTCTGCAGTAGCCCGATATTCGGCCGCGCTCGGGGAAAGTGCCAATGCCGTTTCCAGTCTGTGGCGTCAACGCCAGTTGGAATATACCTGGACGCGCAGTCTGATGAAGCGTTATGCAGACTTTTGGGAAATCACTCGCGATGCCTTGGAGTATGCCCTAAATACTCTCGGGATTTCGGCTGATGCTGAGTTGACAAACTTACTTATGAATTCTTACTTATCGTTGACCTCATTTCCGGAAGTTGACGCTGCTCTGAGGGAACTGAAATCCCTTGGCCTGACCACCGCCATCCTGTCGAATGGTACAGCCTATATGTTAGGAGAAGCCCTGCGGGTGAACGATCTGGCGGCCAGGATTGACGTTTGTTTATCCGTGGATGACCTCAAAGTGTACAAGCCGGATCCTCGCGTCTATCAATACGCCTGCGATCGACTCGAAATGACACCCCAGCAGGTCTGCTATATCTCCTCGAATGCGTGGGACCTGGCTGGCGCTTCTTGTTTTGGTTTCCAAACGGTGAGGATCAACCGCCAAAATTACAAGCCTGAATACCTATTTGAAACCATCCACCATGAGGAGCGTTCCCTTTCTGCAATTCCGGCCATCCTGAAGGAGTCCTCCACGTAGATTAGTTTCTCGGTAGCCAGCGCTTCATCACCCTGCAGACCTGGGAAACTCACGGATTTTTCCTCGAAGTTCCTTCTCGATCAACGCGGCCAGGATTGTGAACTTCTTCTCGTTGCGGGCGGCGAGCGTGATGTAGAGGCAGTCGACCAGGGTTAGTTGGGCTACCCTTGATGTCAAGCTTGCGACATGCACTTTTCTCTCGTGCAAGGAGGTCAGCAGACTTAGGGAGACCACGCGGGCCAGCGGCGAATTGGCGTGGTTGGTGATCGCTACAGTAAAAGCTCCCTGTTTTCTCGCTAGGCGCATGGTATCCACCGTAATTCGCGAAGTGCCGGAGTGCGAAATACCAATGGCTACGTCCTCGCCGGTCAAAAGTGCTGCCGCGATGGTTTGCTCATAAGGGTCCGTGTGTGCTTGACAGGGCACTCCCAAAAGAGCTAACCGGTGGCTCGCCGCCACAGCTATCGATCCGGAGCTGCCAATCCCAAACACGCTGACTTGCCTGGCTCGCTTGATTCGATCTGCCAGCTCTGTCAGATTCGGAACGGAGAGAATAGCCCGGGTGTCGATCAGGCTCTGAATGTATGCCGCAAAAACCTTACTGATCCGGCTCTCGTCGTCGTCGCTCGGATCAAAATCCTCAAACACCAGCGGCAAGGAAACCAATTCTTGCGCCGAAGCCATTTTGAATTCGTGAAAACCCGCAAAGCCAATTGCCCGGCAGAATCGAGTGACGGTGGCCGAACTGACTTTAGCCTTCCGGGCGAGTTGCTTCAAATCGAGCGCCGGAAGCGCCTCCCGGCTCGCCGTAATATAATCCGCCAACTTCTTTTGCACCGGGCTAAGCCCGTTATAGTGGGAACGAATTCTGAGCGTGCAGGTAGCTATTGGAGAGGTCCCCAGGCGGTTCGACAGTTTATCCTTTAGATTAGAAGCCATGGTCTCCACCTACTCTGCGAGCAGGAATTCGATAAATTGCACCTTTGCGGGGAGTTCAAAATCTCTTGACGGATTATATCCTAACCGCTGACTCCAGGTGCTCCGGATCGCGCACGTCTTCTTTGCGGGATCTGGGAAGTTACCCGGCTTATCGCCGCTGCAGACCGAGAAAACAAATTTCGAAGTTCTGCGCTACATAGAATACTATTTGCACCATCGAGCCGCCCATAGTATAAGACGGTCTGTTACTTCGAGGATCCTAACGCCTCTGTGGGCTTACTTTGCTCGTGTACGCTCTCGCCTTCGATCGGAAAGGATGTGAAATGACTTTTGCTCACGAAATCCTCGAATTTCGGGTTGGCTTTTCTGCAGACTTTTTAGATGAACGGCGGCAGCTCATCTACCCCGACGTCGGTCTGTCTTTGTTGGATGGAGTGCCCGGACTGTCGTACGAATTTCTTCCCGAGTATTGCCCGGAATATCTCCCCGGACAGCTAGCCGGATATGACGTCGTTATCTCTGCCAGACCGAAGATCAGCGCCCGATCGCTGGAAGGCGCCGACCGGCTTTGCGCCATCGGCCGTTGGGGCGTGGGCTACGACACAGTCGATCTCCAGGCCTGCACCGAGCGCGACGTCGCCGTCTACATCACGCCACCGGGTGTAGTGCGACCTGTCGCGGAAGCGATTGTGCTCTATGTTCTGGCACTCTCGCACAGGCTGGTCTTCAAAGACCAATTGGTGCGCCAGGGTCTGTGGGCACAGAGCACCCGCAATCTCGGGCGGGAACCGCGGCAACGGGTTGTGGGCACGATCGGTCTGGGCAACATTGCGTCAGAGGCGATCCGCTTGTTGCGCGTCTTCGACGTCGCGCGCTTTCTCGCCTTTGACCCTTTTGTCCCGGCCGGCCGGGCCGCCGAGCTTGGAGTGGACATGGTCTCGCTCGAAGACCTGTTGCGCACATCGGACTATGTTCTGGTGAACTGTCCGCTCACGCCGCAAACTCACGGCTTGCTGGGCAAGCCGCATTTCGCCCTGATGAAGCCCGATGCGGTGCTCATCAATACAGCTCGTGGGCCCATTGTCGACGAGGCTGCACTGATCGACGCCCTGCGGAACCATAGAATCGGAGGGGCTGCGCTCGATGTTTTCGAGCAAGAACCACTCAGCCCCGACTCCCCGCTCGTGACCCTGGACAATGTCATTCTCAGCTCTCATTCCATTGCCTGGACCGAGGAGTTTTTCCGCGACGTAGGCCGCATCGATTGTGAAGGCGCCCTGGCCGTCTACCACGGAGAGGTCCCGGCCATGTTGTGAACTCCGAGGTACTCCGCCGCCCGGGGTTTCTTGAGAAACTCAGTAGATGGAAAGCTGTGCCAGCGGGTGGCCAGGGAAGCTAGTGGACCCGCATTGCCGGCAACGGGATATCACACCTCAACAACGTCTGCCTGGAACTCGACGGTGATGCCTCGGCGCAGACTCTGCGACACGGCGCAAAACTTTTCATGGTTTTCGACGATCCGTTCCGTCTCGCCCTTTTTGCCCTTCGGCACTTTTATGTGGTACTTGACACACACGCGTGTGAGCAGTGGCTTGCCCTCCACGTTTTCGATGTGACCTTCGACCTCTGCAAGCAGGTCGTCGGGTCCAATCGGAATTGGACGAGCTTCCAGCGCGCTGCCCAATGTACCGGTCAGGCAGCCGCCAAGCGCAGCCACCACATAATCCAGAGTCGTCGGCAGATCTTCCTCAGTTTCTACCTTGAAGAATTTCTTGACTCCACCGTGAAGGCCCATGCGAATTGGTTCTGGGAAACCTTCGATAATTGCCCTTTTTACTTTCCCTTTTCCGGGCTCCTTGTAGATGGTTACCTTCGAGCAGTGCACTAATTCGCCCATCCTGATTTCCTCCAGTTCTTAGGTAAGACTGAGAAACAAACTTATAAAAGGGGTCCCAACGGGAACATGTGCTTCAGTTAAATACCAGCATGTCCTTCTTGGCTTCGATTTTACTGAAGTCGAGCTTGGGGACATTCTTAAGCTCATCTACAGACTTGAAGTTGCCATTAAGTTCGCGGTAAGCGATGATCGCCTGTGCTTCATCCGTGGTAATGCCAAGGCGTTTCACCAGGATATCGGCGGACGCATTATTTACGTTGACCTTCGCGGCGATGGGGGGAAAATTCGTCTTCAGGTACTGAACGATGGCGGTGAATTGATCGTCACTGCCTTGCGCCCCACGTTCGATCATGGTCCCAACCACTTGCGTCCAACCGTCTTCGGTAAAGCCTTTCCCCAATACTACCTCCGGGGCGTGACAGCTGCCGCATATCTGCACAAAGGTCTGCTTACCAGGGCCGTCGGGCAATTGAGCTTTCTGCCCCTTTTCTTCCTGTTGTTTCTCCTGCCCAGGCAATGACCCCAAAAAGCAAAGCGTCAGAACGCCGCCAACGGTAACCCGCCACAGACCGTCCAGGCGTGGTCGTAGATAGGGGTGAGGGTTGACGCCGGATTTACGCAAGGCCGAAGTTCTCCATTGTTGTGAGCGATGCCATCATCCTGCGTCGCCACAGTGCGCACTTTGATCGCCGGCAGTCGGGGCTCTCCCGGCGAAGCCTCTATTGCAATTTGCGGATCCAGATATTGCGGACCGATATCTTCGTCGGAGCATCTTCGATTTCAATACCAATGAGCCCCGTCTGATTGTTCGAGTCTGCCGCATCGTCGTCCACCAGCACGGCCATCAATTGTCCGTTCAAAATGTGAATGAACGTGCCGCCACGAGCGATTATAAGATATTGGTTCCAATCGTTGTTCTTCACGTAGCCGCCCAGGGCAGTGCGATCCCCGATGTTGCCTGCCAGTCTCGGAGCAACGCCGGGCACCATTTGCACCACTTGACCGCGCCACGCCAGAATGCCCATCGGCGTATTCTCGGAGTAGAACTGACCGCTGAAAACTGAGAAGAACGGGGGCACTGGCCACCAGAAGTCGGCCTGTGGACCGGTCATCATCCAATTCAGATTGGGAGGTGGCTCTCCGGGCCGGGTGGGCCGATTCCACGGTAGCCCGGTCTTGCTTCGGTACTGGATGCCGCTGCCCCCTCCTAATTCCACCTTGATCTCCAGTTTCAGATCGAAGTCCTTGGCTTCGAAACCGCGGTAAGCAATATAAGTGTTGCCCAGCGGCTTCTCCTTGGTGTGCTCACCGACAATCGCGCCGTTCTCCACGTGCCATATGGCTGGATCGCCGTCCCAGCCCTTGAGGCTTACACCATCGAAAATCTGGAGATAGCCGGTGTGATCGTCGAAGGCCATGGGATCGGGCTCCCGAAAGGGGAAGTTAACCGGCATCCCATCCGGCCGCAGCGCAGGCTGGGCCTGCCCCGTAGGCGACTGCTGCGCGATCACGAGAGTGCTCATCAGCCCAAAGCCAAGGCTAAGAGCTAGCCCGATTATTCCAAGTTTCGCCGGCCCTACCTTCATGTTGTCTCCTCCTCGTCCGCAGTTAGTTCGTAAGCGCGTAAGCCACCACAACCCCCGTTGCCGGCAGCACAACATATTGCTTTCCGCCGACCATGTAAGTCATGGGCGAGGCGGCGAACACCGGCGGCACTGTTGGCTGCAGATCCGCATCTACGCTGGTGAGCTCCTTGCCGGTTTTTGCGTCCAGCGCGATGAGCCCGTTAGGAGCGCCAATCAACACAACCCCACCCGCTGTGGAAAGAACCCCGCTTCTCTCCGGATCGGGATAATCCCACACCTTCGTCCCGGTGAAAATATCGACCGCGCGGATGAAGTCTCCCGAAGGATAACCGTCCATGAGTTTCTTCAAAGCCTCGCGGGCCGCGTCCGTGGGTTTCCCGCCGCCGTTCCACCGGTTAGTGGCGTCCAGAGGGTCCACGCCCGCGGTATTGATCCCGCAGGTATCGCTCGCGCGCACATAAAACAGGTGGGTCAAAGGACTGTAAGAGGGATCTATCCAATTGGTGCTGCCGAAACCGCCGGGACAGGTTGCTGTGCCCTCGGGGGTCGCCTCCGGGGCCGAGCTAAGCACCGGGCGCCCATCTTTGCCGTAACCCGTGCTCCAGGTGACCTTAGTAGACAAGGGCCGAGCGAGCAACAACTTTCCATCGGTTCGATCGAGAACGAAGAAATAGCCATCGCGGTCGCCGTGTACAAGAAGCTTTCGTTCTTGCCCCTGCCACTTCTGATCGATCAGCACCATCGACTGGGTTGAATCCCAATCGTGTGTGTCGTGAGGGGTGAATTGGAAGTACCATTTCAACTCGCCGGTTTTTCGCGACAACGCAACCACGCTGCACGTGTACAGGTTGTCACCCAGGCGCTCCGCCCCGTTCGCGTCGGGGCAGGGATTGCCGGTGCCCCAGTAAACAAGATCCGGCCCAGGATCATAGGAACCCGTCATCCATGTGGCGCCGCAGCCGTGTTCGAGAGCGTTGCCGCGCCAGGTACTGGCAGCTTTTTCGCCGCGTTTTGGAATGGTGTAGAAGCGCCACGCACGTTCCCCTGTCTCGACCTTATAGGCGTCGATGAATCCGCGGATGCCCTCTTCGCCTCCGCCAACACCTATAAGTACAAGGTCACCCGCCACCAGGGGAGCAGAGCTCGCCATCACGCTATCCCGGATGGAACCTGATTCGACCTGCCAAAGCTTGGTCCCACTCTTTCTGTCGAACGCCAGCAAATGGGCGCTATCGGTGAGGAAGAAAAGCCGGTTTCCGGAAATGGCAACCCCGCGATTGGACCCCCTGCCGGCTTCGCCCAAAATACCCTGTGTGTGACGCTCACGGTACGACCAGATCTCGCTTCCCGTCGTGGCATCCAGCGCGTGGAGCTCATTCCAGCCGGTCATGTACATGACTCCGTCTTCGACCAGCGGCGTTCCCTGTAACCGAGTGGAGCTGGGAATGAGAAACTTCCACGCCACCGACAGTTTCTGTACATTGTTGGAATTGATCTGATCGAGCGTGCTGTACCGGTTGCCTGATTCACTGCCGTGATAAGTCAACCAGTCCTTCTTAGGCTCGATCGGCTTGTCGAGATATTTTTCTCCGTCACGCGCCAGCAGATGAACTTTTCCGTCAGCCGTCAGTAGTTGCGCGTCAGAACTGGATTGACTCAGGAGCGTCCCCGCTAGAGTCTGACCATTGGTCAATGTCAACGTCTCAGGGCGCGGTTGAAATTTTCGAGCATTCGCGTCAGGTCCCGGCTCAGGTTCTGGAGGTGCGGGACGGAGACGGAAAGAATGGCCCCAGGTCCAGCTCTGCCCGGTGAAGCCCCCGGTTGCCATGCTGGGATTGGTTCCCGCCAATACTCGAACATCGGCCAGCAGCTGCCGCAATTGATCGTCAGGCAGCGCAAAAACCGGCATCTTCTTGTCTGTCCGGAAAATTGAGCGGCTATTGCGAAGCACCTCGCTCAGCTCGGCATCGGTGTGATAGCGAACGAACTCCAGGATGGAAGGTCCGGTTCCGCCCTTCATATCGTTGCCGTGGCAAGAGGCGCAGAGAGTTGGGTAAACCTTGACTTCGGCGGCCGTTGGTTCAGGCTTGGGGGCAGCAGCGCCGCTGGGCCCGGAGGCCTGCCCAAAAGCCAGCGGCGCCAGCAAATATGAAGTCAGCAAAAGCCTCCGGATCCTCCCTTGTGAACGCGCAAAACCTCCAGCACCAGCCGTGTGGAAATGAAGCCTTATCCAGGAGAATGACAAAGCGCTCGTACCCCCTTCAAAAAATACCTTCGCTGAAGGGTGCGGAACCCGCCAACGTGACATGGACACTGTACGATCCGATTTGCACACCACCGGCCTTATACCACAGGCGCTGGCGAGTTGTAAAAGAGATTCGGCAATCATGCCGCAAGCGAAAGTTATTTACCGGTTCTTCTCTGGAAGGCGGCAATCCGGAAATAATTTTCCTGGATATGTTCTCTATAGAAATAAGTTTACACCACTCCGCCGGCTATAGTATAAAGTGGTGGAGTTGTTGGAGGGAGGAACCGAATGTCAAGAATTCTACTGGTCACAGGTGACGGGGCCGAGGCGCTTGAGGTGATGTATCCTTACCAAAGGCTGACAGAAGAAGGCTATAAGGTCGACATCGCGTCTCCGACCAAGAAGACCTTGCACACGGTAGTTCACGACTTCGAGCCGGGTTGGGAAACCAATACCGAGAAGCTCGGCTATCAAATTCAGCCGCATATCACATTCGCCCAGGTCAATCCCGATGACTATGTTGCCCTGGTCATTCCTGGGGGCCGCGCTCCGGAATACATCCGTTACGATCAGGATCTACAGAAGATTGTAAAGGCGTTTTTCACCGCAAATAAACCGGTCGCGGCACTTTGCCACGCTGGCCAGATTCTAGCCACCGCGCAACTTTGTAAGGGTCGCACCATGACCTCGTATCATCTCATCCGGTCTGAAATAATTGCTGCAGGAGCAAATTATGTGGACCAGGAGGTTGTCGTGGATGATCGCCTCGTCACCGCTCGCGCCTGGCCGGATCACCCGGCGTTCATGCGGGAATTCGTAAAGCTCTTGAGGAATGCTGAACAGGGAAGGGCGCGCACGCAAGCGATAGCCTGAGGGCTTGACCTTTGCTTGTAGCCGTCAGACGGTAGCCGGCAGGCGGCGCAGTGTCAAGCGCCAGAAAGTGATCGTGAACCTCACAGCAGGTTTTGCCGTGGCTCGGGCTTTTTGTTCAGTGAGCCAAAGGGAGAGAGATGAGAAAGATAAGTTCCGGTCAAATCGCTTCCGAAGAAAGAATCGCTGCGGAGAAGGAAATCATCAAGGTTGGGCGTTATCTCTCCGACCGGCACTATCATGCCGCTCTGTCAGGGAACATCAGCTTCAGGATTTCTGAGGATTTCGTTTTGTGCACGCGTCATGGAGCGGACAAAGGCGACTTAACCCCTGATGACATCGTCCTCTGTTCGATGGATGGAAAGAAAGTGGAGGGAAACGGTGATCCGACGTCAGAGTACGCCATGCACCGAATGGCCTACTGTGAACGTCCGGACGTCCGGGCAGTCATTCACGCTCACCCCCCGGCTGCAACCGCCTTTGCCGCTGCATCTGTTCCGCTGGACTCGTTAATGTTGCCGGAGATGGTGGTTCTGCTCGGTCCGGTGGCGCTCGTTCCCTACCGAACGCCCGGAACAGAAGAGTTGGCTCAGCAGTTGAAGCTCTATCTCGGAGACCATGATGCTCTCCTGCTCGAGAATCACGGCGCCCTCACTGTCGGCAGCGACCTGCGCCAGGCCGCCTTCCGCATGGAACTGCTCGAACACAACGCACAGATTACCCTGAATGTGCGGCAGATCGGGAAGCCTTTCGTCTTGGCATCCCAGGAGATGGACTCCCTCATGGCGATCCGCAACAAGATCAACCAGAGAACAAATATCTTTGGCTGAGCCGCGCTGAAGTTTGCGATTGGCGCTTCGAAGCGCGTCATCCCGCCTGGCTTCCACCCCACCTTCCCCCACCTTGCCTAAGCGGCTACAGGCTGCGCAAAACCGGGAAAGAAACAGCAGGTCCCTCCACTACGCTGCGCTCCGGTCGGGATGACAATTCATTGGGAAGACTAGAGTTTGTTCCTGCGACAGAATTGTCATCCCGACCGGAGCGTAGCGTAGTGGAGGGACCTGCTGTTTTCTTCGTCCCAGACCGCCATCCTGGTTCGTGGCAGGGTATCGCGGGATAAATGTCCATCTGTGTGACGCCCTGCACCAGCCTGCCAAAAGTCCGGCCGCAAACGGTTGCCTGCTGGGGATAAGTCGAACACTGCCCGCAAAGAAAAGAACTTTCTTGTGCGGCATGTTTAGCGATTTCTGTTTACAAGTTTGCCGTGGCTATAGTATAAGGCCGATGTTGTTGAATTTAGGCCATCGAGAGGCCCCGTTTCTGTGAGCCCGAGCAGAAATCAGTTGTCCGGAGCAGAGCACACAAACAACATTGAAAGTGTGGTTATCGAGCGTGTGCCCCGAAGTGAACGCGCCACCCGATTCTTTTGTAACTGGACGAATACAAAGTTACATCCTGACGGGAATTCGTGACGCACTACGAGTGGAGGAATCAGCCATGAAGCAGCCATCCAGTAAAATCACAAACGTTCACTCCACTGGAGTGGACACCCTGCAGGGGAAAGCCAGACCCGTAACGACTCTACTGTTGACGTACCTTGCTGCGCTCCTGCTTGTTCTCTCGCCCCAGCTTGCGGTCACGCAGGTTTCAACTGCATCCATTGTGGGTACAGTAGTGGATTCGACTGGAGCCGCGATCAGCGGAGCTACGATCACAGCCACTCAGCTGGATACGCAGTTAACCCGGACGACGACCAGCGAGACAAGCGGGGCATACACATTTCCTCTTCTGCCCGTGGGTTCTTACTCTGTAAAGGTTTCCGCTGCGGGGTTCGCGCCTTTCGAGCAGACGGGCATCGTGCTAAGTGTCGGTGAGGCGGCCAGCGTCCCCGTGACTCTTCGCGTCGGCAATATAAGCCAGACCGTGACGGTGAATTCGGATGCCACCATGCTGAATACCACCAGTAGCCAAACAGCCACGCTTATCAGTCAGCACCAGGTCGAGGGTCTCCCGCTGGACGGCAGAAATCCTGCAACGCTGGTATTCCTGGTAGGCGGTGTTAACAACCCTGTATTGAATATCCCTCTCTCCAACACCGGCAACGCAATCCTTCAGAATTCACTCGTCTATCCCACTGAGATCGCGGCGACGGTTCATGGAGTGCGCGGCGGGGGCGTTTATTTTTCTCTCGACGGCGCTAACAATGTTGATCCCTACCAGGTGACAGGTGGACCCTTCCCGAACCCGGATGCAACCGAAGAATTCAGCGTAGTGAGCGGAAACTATGGGTCGCGCTATGTATCCGCCCCTGGCGGCGCGGTCAACATTGTGACCAAGTCTGGTACCAATCAGATCCATGGCAACGTGTTTGAGTTCATCCGCAATGGGGCGGTGAATGCGCGCAACTACTTTGCTGCTCAGCCCGATGCGCTTAAGCGCAATCAATTCGGCGCGACGGCGGGGGCGCCGATTATGCGCGACCGTTGGTTTGTTTTTGGCGCCTATCAAGGCACGCGTCTGAGTGACGTATTCGGCGGCAATGTGGCTTTTGTTCCCACGGCTCAGGAACGGAACGGCGACCTGTCAAGCATATCGAAGCCCATCACCAATCCAGCTACCGGGAAGCCCTTTCCCAATAATCAGGTTGGTCCGCTGAACAGCGTCACGCAGGGGCTGCTTGCCTATATTCCTTTGCCAACGGCATCCAACGGCAGCATAAGTTTCGCCCAGCCTGAGCAACAACAGGAAGATCAATACGTAGTCAAAAGCGACTTTGTATGGAAAAACCAGCGCATTTTCGGACGCTATTTCTATGACACGTTTAATTGGCCAATAACCGGCATTCCGGGGGGAAATATTCTGGCTTCCTACCGCGGGCAGCAGCACCAATGGTACAACGCCACGGTAGGCGACACCTGGTCACGGGGAAACTTTATCAGCGATTCCCGCTTCAGCTTCGTTCGTGACCACAGCGTTACGGAGGCGGGTGAACACACTGTAACCCTCCCTGGTCTGGGAGCAAATATTACTCCGGGCCAATTTCCCACGATTCAATCTCTTTCCGTTTCCGGGCTGTTTTCGGTCATTCCAGGGAATTACAACGGCTTTCCTCGTACCACCTACGATGGCGCGGAAGATATCACTCTCATCCGGGGCCGTCATGAGATTTCCTTTGGGGCGGAAGTGCAGCACATCAGCATTACCCTGGAAACCGATAACCAACAGAATGCTACTCCTGGCTTCACCGGCGCCATCAGCGGCAATGCACTCGCCGATTATCTCCTCGGCCTGCCTGGAAGTCTCGGGCAATCGGATGGCATTTACGTGCAAGCCGAAGGCGTACTCCCCGGATTTTATGGGGAAGATAAAGTCCGCGTGAACGATCGTCTCACAGTAACGGCGGGCCTCCGCTGGGATCCGTATTGGCCATTTCATGCCCTCGGCGGACGGGTCCAATGCTACCTTCCCGGAGAGCAATCCAAAGTGTTTGTGAATGCACCGAAGGGCCTTGTTTACCCAGGAGACCCGAATTGCAATTCCACGGCTACCAATAGCAACAACCTGGCCAATATCGAGCCCCGAATCGGGTTCGCATGGCAGGCCAGCAAATCCGGGACCACGGTCGTGCGCGCCGGCTACGGTATTTATACCAACCAATTTCCGATGTTCAGCTTCCTTGCCTTCGGCTTAACCCAGCCGTTCGAGCGCACGTTCAGCCTCATTGCTCCGGGATCGATCACTAATCCCTACGCAACCTTTCCCGGGGGCAATCCGTTTGCCAACGGTTTCGAGCTGAATGGCAACCCTCGCCCTTCGAATTCGCCGTTTACCAATCCAGGCTCAGCCTTCAGCCTGGCGCAGAATTTTAAATTATCCTACGTGCAGCAGTGGAGCCTCGTGCTCGAGTATGGCATCACCCACAATGACTTTCTCTCCATGGGTTATTTTGGCACCACTGGCAAACGTCTTAGTCTGGTTCAGGATGCCAACCAGCCGGTCTATATCCCCGGCGCTTCTACGCAATCCAATGCTCAGAGCAGGCGACCTAATACTCAGATCGCCTCAGTGAATACAGAGGTCGATACCGGCAGTTCCAACTACAACGCCATCGAAGTAACCTACCGCCATCGGGTTCGCGCAGGTTTCACGCTATCCTCCACTTTCAACTGGAGTAAATGCCTCGACGACGGATCCTCCCCGGCCAACGTGCTTCTGAGCGGCGGTTCCAAAATCCCGATTCCCGGCGACCCTTCGTTTCGCTACGGCCGCTGTGACTTCGATCAGCTTTTAACGTGGCGAACCACCGGGGTCTGGAGCCTGCCTTCGTTCGGTCACTCCTCCGGTGTGGAGAAAGCTCTTCTTGGGGGCTGGCAGATCAACGGGATTTTCACCGCTGATTCTGGTTTTCCTTTCCCCGTGACTTCACCTTTTAACCAATCGTTTACGGGCAACGGACTGGACTATGCAGATCTTGTCCCCGGCCAACCGCTCACGCTTCCATCAGGACGCAGCGAGCAAGCCAAAGTCGCCGAATATTTTAACGCCGCCGCGTTCAAAGAGAATGCAGCCGGAACATTCGGCAACAGCGGTCGCAATATTCTCAGAGCTCCAGACTATGTGGATATCGACACGGCATTAGTCAAAGGGACTCAGCTCACTGAGCGGCTGAGACTTGATCTGCGATTTGAGGTCTTCAACCTTCTCAATCATACCCAATTCTTACCTCCAGTAAACGGTCTGGGCGCGACCCTGGGCAAACTAACCGGTGCGCGAGATCCGCGGATTTTGCAAGCCTCCGTAAAAGTGGTCTTCTGATTATTTTCATCACTACCGAAGTGGCCCTAAGTTGCCCTGTAGGGCCACTTCTGGACTGAATCGTCAGCCGGCCTCAAATGCTGGTCGCCCGATAGATGCGCGGTTAGTGCGAAAGGAGTAGTCATGCTCAAGAGCCTCCATCACGTAGGTGTGGTTGTGGAAGATATGGACCGTAGCCTCGCCTTTTACCAGGGGACATTGGGAGGGACGATCGGGCTGGATTTGTTAATGGATCTACCTGAATTTGCAGCCGGGGTCGGAATTGCCGGCGCCAAAGCACGAATCGTCTTCATGCAGCTGCCGGCTATGTCTCCAGCGCTCGAACTTATTCAATACAGCTCACCTGCCCAAAAACCTACTGCACCCGTTTCTTCCGACACGATCGGTAGTGTGCACGTGGCTTTTCAGACGGCCGATATAAAGCAAACCTATGATTGGCTCGCCGGAAAGGGTGTGCAGTTCATCTCCAAGCCATCTGCTTTTCCGGCAGACCATCCGCAATTGGGTGGGATAAAGTTCTGCTACTTTCGCGACCCCGATGGAGCTCTTTTGGAGCTTATCGAGGTTCCCCAGTAGACCACTGGAGAGGGGTTCGGCCGGTTTCACGCCAGCTACAAAAGCTCTCGGCATATTTGTGCCGGCTCTTGGTGAGTCTGCGGCAGTTCTTCGTCATAACACTGGTTCAAGCGGAAAAATGATTTCGAGGGGAGTTGACTCCTATGCTGAATCCATCTGAAGTTCGCGACGCGATCGATGCAGGGGGCAGAATTCTGAAGCTGGAACCTTGCTGGGTCCCGCGCTCCTTCATGATTCCGGGCCGCAGGCTGAGGCTTCACCCCGATGATCTCTACGCCTTCGGCGGCCATCGGGGCGGTATCAACGAGCGCTGGTTCTCGTCGACAACCAAAGCTTCGAACGGACCGCTCACCGGAGCGGATGAGGGATTGAGCTACGTTCATCCGGCAAGGGGCAAACGGTTTCTGCTTAAGGACGCTGTCGAAGTTGCGGGCGATCTGTTGCTGGGCCGTGAAGTTATCGAGCGCGAGAGGGGCTGGAATCTGCTCTGCAAGTTTTTCGATAACCTGGGGCCGATCCCTCATCACCTGCATCAGACCGACGAGTTTGCCAAGCTCGTGGGGCGCAAGGGTAAACCGGAAGCGTACTATTTTCCTCCCCAGTACAACCAGGCCTTCAACAATTTCCCGCACACCTATATGGGCCTCGAACCCGGCACGACAAAGGAGCAAGTCCGGTGCTGCCTTGAGAACTGGAGGCGCGGCGACAACAAGATCCTGCTTCATTCACGTGCCTATCAGCTTGAGCCCGGCACCGGTTGGCAGATCGATCCGGGCATTCTGCATGCCCCCGGTTCGCTGGTCACCTACGAGCCCCAGGTGAATAGCGATGTGTTTGCGATCTTTCAGTCTGAAGTCGAGGGCCGCATCCTGGATTGGTCCGTGCTCACCAACGACGTGCTACCGGAGTTTCACAACGATCTCGATTACCTGGTCAGCATGCTCGACTGGAAGGGGAACGTGAATCCGGAGTTCGCCAGCAGCAACAAGACTTTCCCCCGGCCCGTGCGATCGGTTCAGGAAATGGAAGCCGCCGGATATCGCGAGAATTGGATCACATACGGAACACGCTACTATTCCGCCAAGGAACTCACGGTTTTGCCGAAGCGAATTGCGGTGATCAAAGACGCAGCCGCGTACGGCATGATCGTGGTCCAGGGCCGCGGTACTTTGGGCGACCATGGAATCTCCGCACCGACGATGATTCGCTTTGGTCAACTGACAGAAGACGAATTCTTCGTCACCGCCGAAGCGGCCAAGGAAGGCGTGCGTATCGAAAACCAGAGCGAGAGCGACCCGCTGGTGATGCTTAAGCATTTCGGACCGGGAAATCCTGAGGCAGAGCCATTGCGCCAAAAGAAGTAGGAAACGAGAATGGTGCGAAGTTCTTGCCACGCTGAGCAAAGTTCGCACAACAAACGGCTGGGACGAAGCAGAGAGGTGCGGCAAAGTGGCAAAGCGAAAGGATCTCAACGTCGGTCTAGTAGGGTATGGTTTCATGGGCCGCACGCATTCCAACGCCTTCCTGCAGGCGCCTCGCTTTTTCGACGTTCCTTTTCAGCCGGTGCTCAAAGCGCTCTGCGCGCGAAATCCTGACCGGGCCAAGACCTTTGCTGAAAACTGGGGATACCAGTCGGTCGATTCGGACTGGCGCGTTCTGGTCGCGCGCAGAGACATCGACCTGATCGACATCGCCAGCCCTAACGACACCCACCTCGAGATCGCCGTTGCCGCTGCCAAGGCAGGAAAGATGGTTACCTGCGAAAAGCCCCTCGGTCGCACAGCGGCGGAAGCCAAAATGATGTTCGACGCCGTGGAAAAGGCTAAAGTGCCCAACATGGTCTGGTATAACTACCGGCGTGTCCCGGCCGTGGTTTTGCTGAAGAATCTGCTCAGCGAAGGACGCTTTGGCCGCATATTCCATTACCGTTCGCAGCTCCTGCAGGATTGGACAATGGCGCACGAACTGCCGCAGGGCGGGGAAGGCTTGTGGCGCCTGGATGCGGCGGTGGCGGGCAGCGGCGTCACCGGCGATCTTCTGGCTCACAACATCGATATGGCGATGTATCTCAACGGCCCGATCACGGAAGTGACGGCAATGACTGAGACGTTTATCAAGGAACGCAAGCATAACCTTACCGGCAAAGTGCAGCCGGTCGGCATCGATGATGCAAGCGCCTTTATGTGCCGCTTCCAAAATGGCTCCATGGCGCTGTTCGAAGCGACGCGCTACGCGCGCGGCCATAAAGCGCTCTTCACCCTCGAGATCAACGGCGAGCAGGCGTCGGCTTCGTGGGATTTGCACGATCTTCATCGCCTCAACTATTTCGACCATCGCGACGAGGCCCGCCTGCGCGGATGGAAGAGTATTCACGTTACAGACGATGGTCATCCTTACATGAAGCATTGGTGGGTTCCAGGGCTGCAAATCGGGTTCGAACATACCTTCATCCACCAGGTGGCAGATTTCCTTGAAGCCGTGGGCCAGGGAAAATCCGCGGCGCCGACATTCCGCGACGGTCTGGCCACCGACTATGTCACCGACGCGGTTTTAAGATCGGCAAAGTCCAGGCAGTGGGAGAAAGTGCCTGACGAAAGTGTATAGGCGGTTCAGCGAAATGGAATGGCCGAGCGGGAGCTCTGGTGAAGAAGAGAACGTTAGTTGCCGTCGATTTGGGAGGTGAGAGTTGCCGTATCTCCCTGCTGCGTTGGGATCGGGGCACCCCTGAACTGAAAACCATTCACCGTTTTCCCAACGGTCCTATGGTCGACGGCTGCCATCTGTATTGGGATATCAACCGCATTTACGAAGGCGTTGAGAGAGGAATACGGCTTTGTGCGGAAGTGGCGACCGAGCCAATTGCCTCAATCGGCGTCGATGGATGGGGCGTCGACTACGTCCGCATCAAACCGGGCGGCGAAGCGCAGCAGAACCCCTATTGCTATCGTGACGAGCGAACCATTGAGGCGGAAAAAGAAGTTCACCGCATGATCCCGCGCGAGACGCTCTATCGACTGACCGGAATCCAGCTTCTGCGCTTTAACACCTTGTACCAACTCTACGCCGACCGTGCGGATGGCGCTGCGCAGCACCTTCGCTGGCTTCAAATCCCGGAATTCATCATGCACCGCCTGGGAGGCGAACCCGTTTCCGAATATACCAATGCGACCCATGGCGCTCTCGTCGGCCTGGATACGCGCAATTGGTGTATGGAGATTTTCGAGAAAACTTTTCTCGATGTGAACGCGCCCCATCGGATCGTGCCACCCGGTTCGATGATAGGAAGCGTGAAGCCTGCATTGGCCGGATTATCCGGGTTAGCAATGACGGAACTCATCGTACCCGCCTGCCACGATACGGCCTCGGCGATTGCCGGCATTCCAGCGGAAGGCGACGACTGGGCGTTCATCAGTTCAGGCACATGGTCACTGGTCGGCACGCTGCTTGACTCACCTTTTGTTACATCCGAGGCGCTGGACAAAAACTTCTCCAATCTGGGGGGTGCGGGAGGAAAGATTTGCTTCTTGAAAAACGTCAATGGTATGTGGTTGCTGGGGCAATGTCTCGCGCAATGGAAATTGCAGGGGCACGAGGTTCCATTGAAGGAACTATTCGAAGGTTGCACCACTCTTCCCAAGCCTGAACGGTTGCTGGACGTGGATGATCCGGAGTTTCTGTTGCCCGGCGACATGCCTGCTGTGATTAACGCGCATCAAGTGCGTGCGGGGGGAGTTGCCCCTGCGAGCGACCGCGAGGGAATGATCCGTATGGCCAATCTGGTGCTTCACAGCCTGGCTGCCCGCTATGCGCAGGTATTGCAGGAACTGGTGAGCATCACCGGGAAGAAAATCCGCCGCCTCTATATCGTCGGAGGTGGTAGCAGAAACGAGTTGTTGAACCGTTTGACCGCGCAGTGTACGGGGCTCGATATTATGATCGGTGCGGCAGAAAGCTCGACTATCGGCAACCTGGCCGCGCAACTTGCTACTCTTGATGGGGACTACTCATCGGCAACGGGGGTCAGTTACGCAGCTGTCACCAGGTGGGCCGAGAGGCTGCTATCACACCGAAACGTATTGCCGTAGAAATCTCAGTCCGACCCGGAACCCTGTCTTGTATCCATCGTTGATATCGTTCCCGTCATAGGCGGGGTGATAAGTTTCATCCTCGTGCTCGATGTTCATGGCGCCGGCATAGCCCCGGTCCATCAGGACGGTGAAGAACTTCGGCCAATCGATTTGTCCTTGCCCGGGAATCCTGTACCTCCACCACTGCGCGGGGCTCGGCGGATTAATACCCACTCGTTGCAGAACGTCGTACCTGATTTCTGTATCTTTCAGATGAACATCGTAGATCTTGTCCGCCCAGTCGCGCGCCGCCTGGTACGGGTCCATGAATTGCCGGACGTAATGCGAAGGATCGAATTGGATCCCGACATAGGGTGAGTTTCCGAATACTTTGAACAGCGCCTCATACCCGATCGGCCCTGTGGCGACATTCGGCCCCTCCGGCCAGGGCTCCCACACCAGGCGCACTTTGTATTTTTCGCAGAGCGGAAAATATTTCTCCTCGTACACCCGCAGGATCTCATTGGCCTGAGCGTCCAGGGTTTTTGTTGGATCTTTACCCGACATCGTGCCGATGTACGGTACGCCGAGTTTGCCTGCGATTTCGATCACCCCTGCCACGTGATCGTTTACAGCCTTGCGTTTGGCGGGATCTGCATCGATGTGATTTGCAGTCACTCCGAGCACCGAACAGAAAAGGCCAGATTGCCTTATATTCTCGCGAATCGCGTCAAGCGTGGAATCGGTCACAGTCCCGGGCGCGAGATTGCTATTTGGCTGAGCCCAGAATCCGATGCTGGTGAACCCCTCGTGCACTGCATACGCGACGTTCCCGGCGGAATAATTCACCAGGATGCCCACGCGCGGCTTCCACATCACTGAAGGCTTCTGAGCCTCGGCGGGAACAGGGGCCAACGACGAGACTCCCAATCCGGCGGTACCGAGACCGAGTGCTGTAATGAATTTTCTGCGATTCACGGCCACTATCTTTTCTTTGGCAATGCAGTTCGGATCCGCAGGTCTTCCCAGCGGACCACCTCATCATAGTCGTGAACATGCCCATCTACCAGCCCTTGCGGGCGCGATCATTTATTCGGAGCGAAGATCGCCCAGCGGATGGACCCGCGGTCCAACCAGGCCCTAGGGTGACGGTTCGTGGGTTGCGATGCGTCGCCGGGCCATGTCTGCCAACTGCCTGGGCGCCAACTTTGAGGACCCAAATGCAATGTCACCAGGGATACGCAGCTCAACTTCCGTTCCCGATCCCTTGCGGCTGGCGACTTTGAGGGTGGCACCGATCCTTCGCGCTCGCTCGCGCATACCCGGCAGTCCCCAATGGCCATCGCGGCCGGCTTCCAGTACATGGCCGTCGATCCCACAGCCGTCGTCGGACACATGAACGCGGAACTGGCTGGCTGAATACTGGAGTTCAACCTTAATCATGGTGGCTCCCGAATGGCGGAATGAATTGACCAGGGCTTCTCGTCCAATGGAATAGGCTTCATCGCGAATCACGGGATGCAAAGATTGCGGATGGCCTTCCACCACGATGCGGAAATCAATTTGATTTTCAAAGCCCAGTTCTCGGGGAACTCTGGAAAATGCCCGTTCCAGGTCCTGAATCCCTCCCTCAGTCGAACGAAAATCTCGAACCGTATTACGCCCTTCTTCAATCACTTGTTCGGTGACCTCGAGCGCCCGAGCCAACAGCGGTTTTGCCGGGGACTCCTCCGGCAGCTTGTTCATGGCCACGTGGACGTGCATCGATGCACTGATAAATCCCTGCAGCAGCGTGTCATGCAGTTCGCGAGCGATGCGCGTGCGTTCAATGATCCGTTCTTCCAGACGGAGCTCTATGATCCGCCGCGTGATGGCCCAGCCCAGAAAGGCGGCCATGAAAAATGTGGAGATGGCGGTGGCGGGCACAATCAACATAATCCTGAGTTGCACAGCTCTCATGTTCGCGACCGCTTGTCTCAGCTCTGCGCTCACTTCCTGATCAATACTTGCGACCAGGCCGGCCGTCTGCGTCTCCAGCGGCTTGAATTCGTTGTCCAGCCGAAGGCGCACAGCCTCCCAGTCGCCTGATGCAGCCAGGGCTTTCACCGCTTCCAACTGCGAGGGCAGGGTGATCTCGATGGCATCCAGAGTGGGCAAAAACGCTGAATCCACACGGGCCGCGGAGGGCAAATGGGTAAGCGCGTTCCTGGTGCTTTGGGTCTGCTCCAGCAGAGCGCTGCGTAAGGGTTCGGCGTCGGCTAACAACCGGCGCGAATCCCTGGTCTTTGCCAGTTCATCCAGCCGTTCGTGCGCCGATATCAGACTTTCCTGGAGCCGCAGTACGGAGATCACCTGCTGATTGGCAGCGGTAAGCGATCGTTTGCAGGCGAGCTATGTGGAATTGCCATAAAAGAAGTCCGTTGCCGCCTAAAATAACTGCGAGCAAGATGGCAAAGGTGAGCGTCAGCCGTGGACCGATGTTGAACTGGCTGACGTCTGGTGTTTTCATCATAGGCCGCTCAGGAGCTTACCTAAGCACAATCAGTCTAACGTTTTAGGCGGGCCAGCACGGAAACCCGTCAGCTGGATCAATTGACGCTCCAGTTGCGCTGCGGCCTGGGGCGCGCCGCTCTGCCCGGTCAACACTGAATGCACCGCTGCGATGGTATGCTTTGGCGACCTGCTCATAGGCTCGTCCGGCGACCCCGGAGGGGCGGCGGGCGATGCCGCTCCGATTCGAGGACGCAGGGGCAGGCTGGTTTTGCGAGGGACGGCATATCGACGGCTTCCGCTGCCGATGGTGTGGCGGCCTCTTGCCCATTGGATTGAATTTGGGCGCGCACCAGGAACCGAACCAGCTCGATGGCTTGCTGCGGATGAAGCGAGTGACTGGAAACAGCCAGCCCCGATCCTCCCAGGGTGCCTGCCCACCCCACAGGTCCACCGGGAAGACTGGCATAGCCGGTCTGGCTGTCGAGCGGCGAACTCCGCGAATGGGTGAGGCGGGTTTTTCCGCTTACGGGGATGGTGGCTCCTCCCCAGACCCGGCCGAACGCAGCGTCTCCCGAGTCAAACAGGTTCATGGAATCCTGTTCCTGGTAAGCGACGACGCTGGGCGGCGAGATCCAGCCAATCCAGTGTTTTGCTCGCTGCCACGCCCGAATGGCCGCCGGGTTATTCACGCTGATAGTGCGATCGCTCTCGATGATGTGCCCGCCTCCCGCGGCAACCTGCCATTCCAGGGCGTTGCAGGTAAGGGACTCGGCATCCGCTCCCTGCCAGACGTAACCCCAAAAATCCTTCTTACCCTTGGCGCGCTCCCCGGCCTGGATCCGCTGGGCCATACGCTCCATCTCGTCCCATGTTTTTGGCGGGTGGTCGTAGCCGTACTGGTGCAGAAGGTCTATCCGATACTCCAGGACGCCCACCTGCATTTGATAAGGAATGGCCACTACTTTGTGGTCCACGGTGTAGCTCGACAATAATTCAGGCTCCACCGCGGCGATTTCCGTTGCCAGGTAGGGCCGCAAATCGAGCAGATCGTCTTCAAGAAGCGGGGGCCAGATCAGGTCAATGCCGAGAACATCAGGACCGGAACCACCCTGCTCCAGCAGCTTGCGGGAGAGAGCCATTTGGTCGAGGGTATTCTCAGGAACCGGAAGACTTTTAAGCTGGATACCTGTCTTCCGCGTGAACTGCTGCGACAAGGGCTCAGCAGCCGGCAGCTCGTCGGGCTGCGACCACCCCAGCCGGAAGTAGCTCAAGGTTACCGGTTCTCGTGCGGTCTGCCGGCAGCCGCACACGGTGAGCGCGAGCAGGGCTGCCCCCAGGGCTTTTCTTACCGTCATCGCGAGTTCGCTACGCCGATTTGGTTGAGATGATGGCGCAGATGGGTGAGATAGTCCGACGCTAAGAAGCCCAGAGTAACTGCTTCTCCGGCTCCGATGCGACATGGAGTATCCAGTTGGGAAGCAGGGATAAACGCGATGACGTGGGCCAGGTATCGGTTATAGGCTGCCCACAAAGAGACGAGCAGCGACCACTCAGCTTCCTGCACCGCCTGCACACGTACATTGCCTTCCTGATCGTACCCTGGGAAATCCAGCGATGGCTGCAGCATCGCGCGGACGAATCGCTGATGATTGTTGGACGCTGAATCGATGAGATGACCCAAAAGTTGCTTGCGGGACCAGCCGCCTGGCAACGCGGTCTGCATACTTACCCGCTCTGTGATTTCGTGGAGTCTGGGCTCCGCTGTCTCAACCAGGGTTCGCAGCTGCTCACTTAGCTCTTTCATTCGCTTGGCGCAAGTCTATCAAACGATGACGGAGGCTTGCACTACACTCCCGACACTGTCACGATACCGCTACGACGCCTATGGAAACTGGGTCGAAAGAACTGTGTTGATGCGGCACGAGGTAAACGCCAGCGTCGAGCAATTACCTGTCACTCCGTTTGATCGAGAAATTTCGTCACTGCGTGGTGTCCAAAGGGTGGGTACTCTTCTGGTTAAATTCGTTTTGCAGTTTCAGGCTCACGTCGTCGGCTTTGATGGCGGCAACGGCTTTCGCTATGGAATCGATCCACCATTTCATTTGATATTCGCCCAGCTCATGGGTTGCGGCCGCGCCGTCACCGGCATAGTGATCGGGAAAGCGCGCGTACCACCAGATGCCGGTATAGACGCCATCCGGCAGGTTCTCGCGATGCTGGTCGGCGCCCGATTCACTTGCCGCGCGATCCTGCAGCACCAGGTCGGGGCGGGCGATCATCATCTTGGAGGTTTCGCTTTCGCCGGCGTGCTCGTCGACGGAGGTCTTCTTCCTGGGGCCGCCGGAAGCCGGCGCACGCTGGTCGAAAATATAGACCACGTAATCGTGTGGCTTGGCCAACTGCGATTGCGCGAAGTAGGGCAGCAAACTACTGTTCCCGCCGTGACCGTTCACGATCAGTACTTTCTTGCAGCCGTTGCGAGCCATCTCGTCGGTGGTTTCCTGAAGCAACGCCAGTTGCAGTTCGCGGCTATAGGCGACGGTTCCGGGCTCATGACGCGCTTCGAAGATTTGTCCAAAATAATATTCGGGAAAGACTACGGCATATTGCTGCGCGGCAGCGTGCAGGGATGCGTAACGCACGTCGAGCAGGTCGGTCCCTAAGGGCAGATGCGGTCCATGCTTTTCCAGGATGCCGAACGGCAAAATGCAGGCGCCCTGCGAATTTTTGATTGCTTGGATGAAGTCTGCGCCGGTGAGTTCTTCCCAGTGCGCCGACAGTTTGGCCTGCGGCGACGCGGGTTGTGCCGGGCTTAAGCTCGCGCAGAGAAGCAAGAGACCAGGTAAGTAGGCCCTCATGTTGCGGTGTTTCCCTCCTGGAGTAAGTTACGTTTTGTTACCAATGACCGGTCTTGTTCCTAGTGTACTGCGTCACACAGAAGGCGCGAGGGTGCGTGTTTACTGGCCATTGTCTATTCATGCCGCAAAGCCCGCATAGGGTCCACGCCTGCCGCACGCCGCGCAGGAATCCAGCTTGCCGCAATAGCCACGCCGATCAGCAGCGCGGCCGAAGACATCAGCGTTACCGGATCCCACGAGTTGAGTCCATAGAGCAGGCTGGCAATCACGCGTCCCATTCCCAAGGCCGCGCTGACCCCCACCACGATGCCAATCGCAACTAGCCGCGAAGCTTCACGCAGTACCATGCCGAGAACGAGCCTGGGCTGCGCCCCCAGCGCCATGCGGATGCCGATCTCGTTGGTGCGCCGCGAAACCGAGTAGGCCATGATTCCGTACATTCCGATGGACGCCAGCACCAGCGCCAGAACGCCGAAGCCCGCGGAGAGATTGGCGAAGATCCGCTCTGGCCGCATGGTGGAGTTGATCTGCTGTTGCTGCGTGCGCACGTCGAGCAGAGGCAGATTAGCGTCGACAGAGGCCACCGCAGCGCGCAATGACGGCACAATCGCCTCGGGATTCACGCGCGAGGAGATTTCGTAGGTCATCTGCATGCCGCCGTCGGGATCGCCACGCTGGCGGTAGGGCACATAGTAGGTGGCTCGAACATCCTTAGCTACGCGGTCGTACTTGGCATCGCCGCTGATGCCGATGATCGTGATCGGCGTCGTGTCTTTCAGGTCGGTAGTGAACGTACGGCCAACTGGATCGACGTTGGGATAAAACTCTTTGGCCAGCTTCCGGTTAATGATCGCCACTTTCCGCGAGGTTTCCGTATCCCCGGAGTTGAAGCTGCGGCCCGCGACCAGTGGAATGCCCATGGTCAACAAGAATCGCTCGCCGACCAGGTTGAATTGTGCCCGCCGCTCCTTGAAATTCGCCTGACCTGAGGGCATAAACCGCGATTGAATTATGTTGCCGGCGATCAGGGGCTGCTGCGAAAGAGTCACGGCATCAACGCCGGGCACCGCGGCCAATCTCTGCTCAAGTTCCCGATGCAGCGCGACGTCCAGGGCCGCGCGATAGCGTGCGGAAGGAGGTTCGATGTCGAACAGCAGCAAGTGATCCGGGCTGAACCCCAGATGCGCATAGCCCAGATTGACCAGCGTGCGCACAAACAGCCCTGCGCCTACCAGGAGCAGCATGGCCAACGAAATCTGCACCACGACGATGGACTTTCCGGCGAATCCTTTGCGGCGCCGTGTGGCGGTCTGCGCGCTGTCCTTGAGGCCGGAACTGATGTGTACGCGCGTGGCCTGCCACGCCGGAGCAAGGCCGAACAGCAACCCTGTCGCTATGGAAATGGCCGACGCGAATGCGAAGATGCCCCAGTCGATGCGGCCATCGAAGGGCGGTTGGCCCCACGGATCGGCCATCATGCGGGGGATCGCATTGCGCCCCACATAAGCCAGCAGCAGCCCGGCGGCTCCGCCTAGCATGGAGAGCAGCAGACTCTCGGTAAACATCTGCCGCAGGATGCGTCCGCGCCGCGCGCCCAGGGCCAAACGCACACTCATCTCGCGCTGCCGCGCACCCGTTCGCGCCAGCAGAAGGTTGGCCAGGTTGGCGCACGCCAACAAGAGCACAAAGCCGGCAAGCCCCTGCAGCACGTAGACCGGCTTGGACATTTGCGCTTCCTGGTCTTGCCCGCGTTTGCCGTCGCGCACCAGCAGGCGGGGCATTTTTGCGTCTTTTTTCACCGCCACGGTGGCCCGTATCGCGGCGTCGAAGGCCACATTGAGGGCTGCTTCCGCTGCGGCCTCAGGAACACCGGGCTTCGCGCGGCCCATCATCATAACCCACCACTCGTCCGGATCGGTCAACAGCGATTGCGATCCGTTGGGCGCCACGATCGGCTGCATGCTGAAGGGCATAAAAACGTCGGGTGAGCTCATCGTGTCGTAAGCACCCGTGAATCCGGGAGGGTTCACGCCGACGATGGTCATGGGCGTGAGGTTGATGCTGATGGTCTTGCCGATCACGCTGGGCGAGCGGGAAAAGCGGTTGGTCCAGTATCGGTCGCTGATCACGATGACCGGCCCGCTGCCGGGCTCTCCGTCGTCGGACTCGCCGATGGCGCGGCCCAGAGCAGGCTGCACGCCAAGTGCGGAGTAGTAGTTGCCGGAGATCATCTCCGCGCTCACGGGCTCGGCATGGCCATCGATGGTAGCCGTCATGCGCCAGAAACGCTTGATCGCAAAGATGTCCGCGAGCGAATGGTTTTGTTTTCGCAACTGCTGATAGATGGGATAGGAAAACGATGTGGTGGTAGTGTTCGTGCCGCCCGGCGCGCCTTCAAAGTAGCCCCAGAAGCCTTTGACTGCGACGTCGTCCGACTCGGTGCACCACAGGAGACGAAGCTGTTCGGGATGGGGCACCCGGAGACGATCGAGCAGCATATGCTTGGCCATGGTGAAAATGACAGTGTTCGCGCCGATGCCCAGTGCAAGGGACGCTATGGCAATCGCCGCCAGCCCCGGGCTCTTGGCCAGCATCCGCACGGCAAAGCGCAGGTCGCCTTGCAACTCGTCGAGGATGCGCGTGCCCCACGCCGATCTGCAGTTCTCCTTCCGCGCCGAAATGCTGCCCAGCTCGGCCCGCGCCCGGCGCATGGCCTCTTCGCGCGGAAGACCGCTGCGGACCAGGTCCTCGGCATAGATCTCAATGTGGAACTTCAGTTCCTCGCCGATCTGCCGATCCAGCTCCCGGCCTCGGCTGACAGCTCTCCACCATGTCGAAATGCGGCTCAGCAGCCTCATATCTCCTCCGGCTTCACCTTCAGAATCGATCCCATTAGGTCGACGAACTGGTTCCATTTTTTGGCTTCGGCATCGAGCCGTCGCCGGCCAGCCGCAGTCAGCTTGTAGTAGCGCGCGCGGCGCTTGTTCTCGCTCTCGCCCCACTCGCCGGCGATCCAGCCCTCGTGCTCTATCCGATAGAGTGCCGGATACAACGATGCCTGCCGGATTTCCAGGCGGTCACCTGAAATCTGCTGGATGCGCAACAGCACTCCGTAGCCGTGCAGCGGCCCCAGCGATACCGCCTTCAGCACGAGCAGGTCGAGCGTGCCCTGCAACAGATCTACATCGTTATCGTTATTACGAGTCAAGGGGACCTCTCTCCCAGTTTGTCTGGGAGACTAGCAAGTGTTCTCCCAGACTGTCAAGGAGAGACGCAATAAGCTCCTTCAGACAAGTCAGTCCCTCACGTTCGTTCGGCGCTGACTGGACATACCAGGCCACAATTAAGGTTTCCCTGAGTGCTGAGGTGCAAGGGAAAGGCTTGATTGTGGTTTCGTGGATCGTTGGCCAAGGGCTTCCAAGGCCGAGGTCCAGGCCTTCGGGGTTGTTCCAAATGTCCGGCGGAACATTTCGACAAAGGCGCTCGAATGGCAATAACCGACCTTGTAGGCTACTTCCTTGATCGAACATCCCGAAACCAATAACTCCACGGCTTTCGTCAACCGGACCTGTCGTCGCCACGATTCAAAGTTGGTGCCAACATCTTTACGAAACGCTCTCTCAATAGTCCTGACGCTGACACCTGCCTCGCCACATAGGGCCGCCATTGTCCTTGATTCGGCTGGATTCCGCAATATTGCCTGAGCCACAGCACGTGCTCTCTCCTCTCGCGGCAGCGTCACAAAGATGGGCACCGGGGAGGCCTTCTGAAGCTGAGCAATCAGCAGGTCGCGAAGGAAATGACAAGCCGACGATGAGAAGAGCCGAGAGCTTCCACGCCGACCTTCGCGAAAAGGCCTGAAGGCTCCATCCGGAGGGACTAACAATTGAGTTTTGCATGCGCCCGATACTAGCGGGAGGCTGCGAGCAAGTCGCGCGAAATGTTGCTGGCTGGACAGGCGTATTGCGAAGCGGCATTCTTGCCGCTCATAGACATCGGTTCAACGCTCAGAGCGCGCAGACTGCTACTCGGTTCTCAGAGCTTGTGAGGGCCTGGTTGAGGACGCCCGTAGGGCGGGGATGAATCCTGCTGCGGCTGCTGCGGCTGTCAGGGTGAGGGTGGCGATGGCGAGGACGGTGAGGTTCATGCCCTTGGTCTCGTAGAGCTGGGATTGGATGTAGCGGACGCAGAACCAGGCTACGGGGATGCCGATGAGGCAGAGACCGATGGCGGTCTGGAGCATGGCTCCGCGCATGATCAAGGCGACTACGGAGCTGCGGCTTGCGCCGAGGGCCATGCGGATGCCGATCTCGGAGGTGCGGCGGGCTACAGTGTAGGCGGTGACTCCGTAGAGGCCGAGGGTGGCGAGCAGCAGGGCCAAGATGCTGAAGAGGGTCATGAGCCGGGTGATCATGCGGTCCTGGATGAAGCGATCGGCGATCTGCTCGTCGAAGGTCTGGAACTTGACGACGGAGAGGTTTGGATTAATGGCGGTGAGGGTCTGGCGAGTAAGCGATTGCATGTTGTCCATGGGCCGGTCGGTCTGGATGACGATGCGCGCCGGCGTAGAGGCCGGTATCCTGGTCGATGGGGCGCTGGAGTATGGAGCCTGGTATGCGCCGGGTCATGGGGATGAAGTACATGGCGTGGTTTTTCCAGGTGACGGAGGTGTAGGCGGTGTCCTCGACGACACCGACGATCTCAAAGTCTCCGGAGGTTTGCGGTCCGGGTGAGCCGAAGCGCCGGCCGATGGGGTTCTCGCCGGGCTTGAAGAATTTTTTGACGAAGGACTGATTGACGACGGCGACGGCTGGAGAGGTTGAGGTGTCCTGAGTGGTGAATCCTCGTCCCATGAGGACGTGGGTGCCTACGGAGTCGAAGTATTCTGCATTGCCCCTGACCCACGAGGCGCCATTGTTGAGGTAAGGCTGGCCTTGTATCTGGACACCGTCGCCGGAGTTGTTCTCCTCCATTGGAGTGTTGGTGGAGATGCCAACCTTTTGGACGCCGGGGATGGCGTGGAATCGTTCTTCGATGGTTCGATAGAGGGCTTCAACCTGGGAGGGAGCGTAGCCGGCTGCCTGCGGGTTGAAATGGACGATGTACCGGTTCGTCGGGTTGAGCTTCAGATCGATGTTCCTGAGCTTATTCAGGCTTTGGATAAACATGCCTGCTCCGACCAGCAGCACCAGGGCCAGAGCCGACTGGAGCACGATGAGGCTGCGCTGCAGCAGTGAGGCTCCGGAGGTGGTGGTGCGGGTAACGCTGCGGAGGGCGTCGGCGGGGTTTGCGTTGGATGTGATCCATGCAGGGGCTACGCCGAAGAGAATGCCGGTGAGCAGCGAGATTCCGAAGGCAAAGGCGAGCACTACTCCGGAGGGACTGGCATCGATGGGAACGTTTTGCGCGCCGGGAAAGGCCATGGCGAGGAGCATGCGTGTACCGGCGTAGGCGATGACAAGTCCAGCCATGCCGCTGATGATCGAGAGCACGAGGCTTTCGGTGATGAGCTGGCGGACGATTCTTGTACGCATCGCGCCTAGAGCGGTACGGATGGACATCTCTGCGCGGCGGTTCATTCCGCGGACGAGCAGAAGGTTGGCGATGTTGGCGCAGGCGATGAGGAGTACGAGGCCGGAGATCCACATCAGCAGCTTAAGCTTTGAGGCGTAGTCGTCCTGCATGCTCTGGATACCGCCGCCGCCGGGGGACAGAACTACCCTGGCTTTAGCCAGAGCACGCTTGCCTTCTGCGTCTGCGAAGGTCGTTGTGGCTGCGAATGATTGCCGGACCAACTCGGTGATTTTGGCCTGGAGGGGAGCTATCGCTACGCCGGGTTTTACGCGGCCGATGATGTAGAGCCAACGATGGTCGGGAGCGTGTACGTGTGTAGCATTTGCCAGAACCGGCATGGATTCGATGGGGAGATAAAAGTCGGGCGGGGTGCTGGACAGGCGATCGCCGTAGAAGCCTTTGGGAGCGATACCTGTGATGGTGACGGCCTTGGTGTTGATCCAGAAGGTGCTGCCGACGACGGAGGGGTCGCCGGCGTAGTTGTTCTGCCACGTGTCGTAACTCATGACGGCGACGAACGGTGCGCCTTCAACGTTGTCCGCGTCGGTGAAGAGACGTCCGATCTGGGGCTGAAGGCCGAAGGTGCGGAAGTAGTTTCCGGAGACGAATTCGCCACTGACGGAGCGGGCGCTCTCCTGAGTCTTGTCGCGTCGAGCGATGATTTGACCGATGCCAGCCTGCATGGCGGCTAATTCTTCAAACTCCGGGGCATTCTTCTGCAGCTGGCGCCAGGTGTCGGTGGCGAACAAGGCGTAGCTGCCGTCGTCCGCCCCTCCGGAGTTTTCCGTTCCCCAGTTGACGCAGCACTCGGCGGTGTTGCCTATGCGAATTAGGGTGGAGGGGTCAACGACGGGAAGGTTTTTTGAGTAGGACGGCGTTGACCAGCGTGAAGATAGCGGCGTTGGCTCCGATGCCGAGGGCGAGCGTGAGGACGGCTGTGATAGTGAAGCCGGGTGTCTTTCGGAGCTGACGGAGGGCGTAAGTGGCGTCTTGAAGAAGAGTTCCAAGGAAGAAGCTTGGACGCTGTTCGTGTGATTGCGCTCGTGCGCTCTCAACTCCTCCGAACGCTACGACGGCTTTTCGGCGTGCCTCCTGCGGCGTCATCCCGGCCGCGATGTATTCCTGGGCCTGCCGTTCGATGTGGAAACGCAGCTCGTCGTCTATTTCACGATTCGGCTTAGGAGACATTAAGAAACGAAGGCGTGTCAACCATTCCCTGAGCATCTGTCCCCTCCTACTTGAGCACCAGTGCAATTGCCGTTGAGATACGGCCCCAGTCTTCGACCTCAGCTTGCAGTTGCCTTTGCCCAGTCTTCGTCAACGAATAAAACTTGGCCTTGCGATTGTTTTCGGAAGCTCCCCACTCAGCCTTGACCCACCCTTTGTACTCCAACCGGTGAAGAGCGGGGTAGAGCGAACCCTGCCCAATCTGAAGCGCGTCTTTCGACACTTGCTGAATTCGTTGTGCGATACCCCAGCCGTGCATAGGCTCCAGCGCGAGTGTCCTCAAGATCAGTAGATCAAGCGTTCCTTGCAACAAATCGGTAGCTGCCATATTCCCCTCGGCATTCGATAAGAGAATGCATTATTGCCTTGTCGAATGTCAAGGGGTGACCTTGCATCGAGGGCCTGTTTAGCCGTAGTTCCCGGAAAACATTTTCGGTAACACCACTCCGTAGAACCCATTCAGCGGATATGGGTAGCAGGAGAAACACTCGCTTCAAGGCCAGTTGTCTGTATAGTCGGCTACTCGGACACTTGAATCTGGATTGCCAGCCTCACCCCCGATATGATCACTTGTCTGAGAAGCCCGTTTATTGGATCCCGAATGGCTGATCATTGAACGGCGCTGATGCTGCGGGCTATCGCTGCGGCGAAAAAGAAGAGGGAAAGCATATCCACTCATGGATTCCATCCGCGGAGGCTGTCCGAATGGAATTGTAGGCGTAGCTGCGAATTCGGGGGAAGCTGGGAGACGGTCACCGGTTTTCTGTGCAGCCCGACAATCCGAGCGGAAAGTAGCGTGGGCCGTTCTCCTTTTCCTTAGCGGTTCACCGTAATTCTCCCACTCTCTGGGGCGGCTCAGCGTTTGAGCAATTGCTCGATGTAGGCAAGGGCACGTGGATCGTTGGTTTGTCCTAGCCAGAAGATCGCTTCCTTGCGAACGGCGAAGTTGGAATTGGTGTCGGCGATGTGGACCAGCTGGGGCACACTTTCTTCGCGGGGCAATTGGCTGAGGGCAAAGACGGCCTTCTTCTTAACCTCGAAGTTGGGATCGTTCTCGATGGACGCGTTCAAAGTGCCGATGGCTTTCTTACCCGCCTTCTGCGCCAACCAGAAAAGAGCCTGAGCACGAACCCGGCTGTCGGCGTCCGACTTCGCCAGCTGAATCAAATCGTCGATTGCACCCGGATCTGCATTGATCGAAAGATCAAAGGTGAGCTTCTCGCGGAGCTTGCCGTCTTGCTCGCTGCGCACAAGCTGACGCAAGGCCAGCAATCCTTCATGCCCGCGCTGCGCGCCCAACCAGAATGCCGCCTTCTCGCGCAGGTAGGCGCTGCTTTCGGGAGAGGCGAGCGAGACGAGCACCTCGGTTGCCCGGGGCGTCGCATGGATGCTCAGGGCAGCCAGATTCTCATCGACTGCCCCGCCGTGCCCGGCTCCGCTGTCGCGAAGCGCAGCGGCATTCTGGGCAAGCTTGCCGAGAAAGGCAGCACTGTCTTCCGGCTGCACATCGGTCAGCCACTCAAACGGCACTCCGCCGGCATCAAGGGTGCATCCCATGGGAACCACGCGCGTCTTCGTAACCTCGCCGTGGTCAAGCCGGAAAAGCACATCGACGACGGGCGCAGGCGAAGCGGCCTCGGCAGTATTCAGATTGTCTGCTGTGTCCTCGAGTTGAAGTTCATTGCAGCATCCAGCTTCCACTCCTGATGATCCCGAGCCAAACGAACACGAAGAATGATGTGCTCGCGGAAGAGCCGGCACCGCATATCCCAACCAAAGCGGACCATTGGAGTGGCGAAATCGGTCCACCGTCGCGGACAGTCCCAGACTCACAGGTCCGGAGTGAAACTGCGTGTGCGTGACCCGGGGCTCCTGAGCGCTGGTCATCAGCGCGGAGGCGGCGAGTGCCACGACCATAAGCGCGTTGTTCTTCATGGAGCGATCTCCTTCCAGTTATTTGTTGAGAATTTCGAGCATGTAGTCGGTGGCCTCTTTGTTGTGCATGAGGCCGAGTTGCTGCACCAGCGACTGCTTGACGGCCGGGTCCTTCTCGGCCCGGGCAAGTTCGACCAGATCGTGGCTATCTCCTGCGAGGAAGAGCGCCTGGGCGACGGCCTTCCTCGTCTCCAGATCTGTATTCTTCTTGTAAATCGCGACCAGCGCAGGCGCCGCGGACATACCGCCCGCGATCCCCAGGTTGCGAATCGCTTTGCGGCGGAGTTCGGGATCCTGCTCTGAGCCGGCGATGCTGCCCAGCGCGTCGGCGCCCTTTTGGCCCGCGGGGATGAGCCCACTGATCACCTCCGCCTTGACCTCGGGGTTGCTGGTGTCGTGATAAAGAGTGAGCAACTGCGAGGTAGCGCCCATCGCTCCCAGGGTGTGCACCGCAGTGCGCACGAGTTCAGGGTCGGATTCATGACGCGCCGCTTCCACCAGCGGATCGGGGGTGCCGATGATGAGATAGGTATGGAGAATGGCGTTCTTTACCTCTTCGTTCGTGGTCTGGCGGTAGATATTGGCGAGGGTCTCGGCGGCTTGCTTGCCGCGGGTAATGGCCAGCATCTCGAATGGCCTTCCGCTGCAAGGCCGGGTTGCGCTCGCCGCTTGCCACCTGGCCGAGCAGCGCCTGCGCCTGCGGGGATTGATCCTGGCGCCAGAACGAAGAGCGCCCGATCCTTGAGCTTTTCTGATTTGTCGCTGTTCAGAATCTGTTGAATGATCGGCACCGCGTGCGCTTCATCCTGCTGCATGAGCGAGTTGAGGGCGAGCAGCTTGAGCTCTTCATCCTGCTCGGCCTGAGGCGGCAGAGGATCGTCGCTCTTGCCATGAATCTCTATTTCCAGCGCGCTGCATTCCTTAACCCAATTTCCTTGCGGATACGCATGCCTGAGCTCGGCGCAGATCTCGAGGGCACGGGCGGCATTGCCCTGTTTATTTTCGGCATATGCTTCCCAATAGAGAGCTGCTTCCGCGCGCGCGCCATGCTGCGAGGCGAGATTACGGAAGATGGACTCCGCCTGGGCCCAATGGGCATCGTTGATGGCGCGCGTGCCTTCCGAGTAGAGCGTGTCTTCCTTCGCTTGGGCGGCTGCGTTGTCATCGGGGAGCGGAAGAGAAGACTCCGCGCATAGCGCCGGCGGCGCCGACAAGGCAATCAGCAGTGTCGCGAACAGTAGTGATTTCGTATTCATTTAGATGGGAACCCCTTTCGTTGCTTTGGGAGCGCTTTGCTGTTCGGGGCCCGGGGAGTGAACCCGGGAGCGCAGGACGCGAATGTCAAAGAGAAGACCGTCGGTATTCATCTCTTGCCTGAGGCGGTTGAGATCGGCCTCGGTGAGGCTGTCAGGCTCGTTGGCAAGCTCCATCAGCAGACGTTCCAGGCGGTCGAGTGAGGCTTCCACATTGAGGTTGCCGGCCTGCATCGCGCTCTGCCTGACCAGGCGGTTGCTGGCCAACAATTCTCTGGCTTCGCTGCGCAGCGGCAAAGCCGAAAGATCGTTGCCATCCGCGTGATTGAGCTGGACCAGGAGGTGCTCAGAACGATCGAGGTGGTCCCCAAGAACAACGATCACCACCCGCTGGCGGGCTTGCGGGTCAACCGCCACGGCTACCGATGAGGCCTGCTTGCGCTCCCACCGGCGCCCGGCAACGAAGGTCACAGCAACCAGCAGTACGCAGGCGGCTGCCCAACCGAGGGGCCGGTAATATCGCATCCAACTGCTTTTGGGCTTTTCGTATACCGGGAGAGAGGCGTCAATGGATTGCCAAACTTGTTCGACGTAATCCTCCCTGCGCGCCGGTGGCGTGGGTGTGGCTACTGCGTCGAGGATTCGGCACAACTCCGCGTACCGCTTGGCGCACACCGGGCAAGCTTTCAGGTGACGCTCGCTTTCGCCCATGTTGGCGGATTCTTCGTAGTAGTGCTCGACTAGTTCTGCTTCTTCCAAATGCTTCATGTGTTTACCCATAGGGGCGCGAGTTGGCGCCTGAGTTTCTGCACCGCGCGAAAAACTGCCTGCTTGGCAGCATTGGGAGCGATGTTGAGAGCGGCTGCAATCTCTTCCGTCGATCGGTCTTCCATATGGCGCAGCACGAAGGCGGTGCGCTCGGTGGGGGTGAGCTCGCTCATCGCCGCCTGCTGCCTGGCCTCGATCTCGCGGCTCAACAGCAGCCGGTCGGGGCCTGCTTTTATGTCGGCCAACTGGACCTCACTCCGTTCCGGATCGTTCTCTTCCGCGATACGGCTCTGGGCTTCCGGCCTTCTTTTGCCCACAACCTCAAGGGCGCAATTGGCTGCGATGCGATAGAACCAGGTCGCCATACTGGACCGCCCTTGAAAGGTCGCGAGCGACTGGTACCCACGCAGGAATACCTCCTGCACGGCCTCTTCGGCATCGGACTCATTGCCGGTAATGCGATAGGCCACGCGGAAGACAATTTGGGTATAGCGCGCCATGAGCACCTTGTAAGCTTCCTTGTCGCCGGAAAGGATCGCCCGGCGTATGGAGTCGTCACTCTCTTCCATCCAGCGCATTAGATAAGAAAATGGTATTCCGGTTAGGTTGTGGTCTCGATTTTTTTGATATGTAGGTGAGAGTGGGGGCAGGATGGAGCAAAAGCTCGTCGCCGCTGGGCTGATATGGCTAGACTGCAAGCGTGGATCAGTTTCGGGGACGGATAGCTTAACCCCCTGAGGGCACCGCTACTCCGAGATTGACGGTAATCGGCCCTGTCATTGGAGCCTGCTTGAATGATTGGCAGGCCGATTCGGAATAGCTTTCGAATTCTTCCGTTTGGCCAGTTACGACTGCCTTCATTAAATTCTGCGCTTGAAGCAAATGATGCCCACCGCTCTCCCATCCGACACCAAGGCATGGAAAACACAGACTGGGTATAGCGCGGCGTATGCGCCTTTTCCTTTGCGTCGCTTTTCCCACGCCGAAGGAGTACTGGCCCGGGTCGCGTTGCCGATGATGCAGAGCCATCCTCCGTCCGGCTGAGGCCGCGCCACTCGAATCCAAGGAGCGGGATATTTCGTAAAATTCGATAAAATTTGGCTTTTTATAGACTTCAGCGGCGCCGCCCAGAGAAGCGCTTGTCTGGGGCAAAGGACAGCCTGAGGGAACTGGCTTTGTCCAGAACGGCGTCGAAGGCGCAGCCGGTTGCGGCGGGAATCCGGTTCAGGCTTTCGGGGTTGATGAAGGGATTGGCAAGGCTGGGATGGGGCTGGTCAAGGTTGGGAGACGACGTGTCGTTGGCCAGGGCGGGGGGTGGCTCGGGTGTAGGCTCCGGGTGAGGGACCTGGGGCGCGGGGGGTGGGGTTTTCGTGTCGACAACGGAGTCCCCTGGCTCCTCACCCACAGTTTGGTGCTGCTGTTTGCGGCGCCACGCAGAGTTGTAGATTTGTGCCTTGACGGGCGGGGCCGCGGGTTGCGTCCCAGCAGATGAGGAAAGGCGGCGATCATTCATGGTTCCGGACGGAATCAGGCCTTCGATCGCTACGGTCATCGCGAGAGCCTTGATCTGGCCGGCGATGATGCCTCTGGTCACCTCGTGGCTAAGATTGGCCAGTTCCCAGAGCCGGGCCAGGATCTGGTCGCGACTAAGGTTCAGCTTGCGCAGCCCTTCGGCTTCCTGGTCCACCAGCCTTTCGCTCACGGCGGCGCGGTGCTCGATCATGTAGGCGCGGACGCGAGGCTTGGATTTGGTATAGGCGGCGGTGTCGGGATTGAGGCCGACTGCTTCCGCGGCGCGGCGGTCGTTCATGGTTCCGGACAGGATCAGGCGAGCAAAGGCGATTTCCTGATCGGTGATGGGATCGCTGACAGTATTTTTGGGCATAGGTCGTCTCGTTCCTTGGTTTGCTGGAGATTGGGACGGATTTGTTTGCTGCTCTCTTAGTCACACAAAGGGCTGGAGAGCCGCGGTAGGCCACTGATGGCTGGTGTTGGTGATTTTGTGACAGGGATAGGGTGAGGGACCGGACAGCGGTGAAGCTATCCTTCGCTCACGCAGTAGGCCGAAACTACCGGCAACTGCCGGCCAGGGCGCGGTTGCGTGAGAAAGCCGTCGCCTGCCGATATCTTCTACTCTAATAGATAGAGCCTTTCCAGGTTTGCATGTAAGTGGCGAGATGCTTTTTTCCGCACAGAAGTACAAGCCCAAAGGTCACTCGGATTTGGTAAGCGCGTTGGCAGCGGGGATAAAACCGGATCACAGGAACTCCGGCTCTGCCGCGACGACGAAACGTCGGAAATGGCGTACGCGAAATGGCCGATTTCATGCCACCCTTGAGGTCGCCCTCACCGGCTCGGCGAGGAAGGGCAAACATCTGCGCGGCAGGCCTCGGTGGAGCCGGGCACGATCACTTTTTTGCGGGCTGACGCTATCGCGGCATTCCTCTATGCCAAACATAAGGAATGCCCCGGCCCACAACCCGCTCAGCCCTGATGGTGGTTAGTTTTTGGATTTCACGGTGAAGACTGGACGCACGAGAGGATAATAGGCCAGCGGGCTCTCTGGCGTAACTTTTGTCTTTCGAGGGAGGCCCGACCTTGCAACAGACGGTAGGGTGTATCGGTCCGGAGGTTTTATAACATGAGCACGAACTTCGACCGCCGAACACTCCTCAAGGGCATTGGCTCAAGCGCAGCGGCTATCTCTTTTTCTGAATTGAACTCCGCTGTCAGGGCACAGGATATAGGACAGGGTTCAGCAACGGTTAAGGCGCTCGTATTCGACACCTTCGGAACTGTAGTGGACTGGCGCAGCTCCGTGATCGCAGAGAGCGCGGGCTGGGGCAAGGCCAAAGGCCTCAACATCGACTGGGCTGGCTTTGCCGACCGCTGGCGCCTCGGATATGCACCGGCCATGGATAAAGTCCGCAAGGGCGAGATTCCTTGGACTCGCCTCGACGATCTCCACCGAATGATCCTGGAGGACCTACTCAAGGAATTCAAGATTAGGAACCTGACCGACCAGGAAATAGTGTCCTGGAGCTATGTTTGGCGGCGCCTCAAACCGTGGCCGGATTCGGTCGAAGGACTCACGCGCTTGAAGAAAAAGTACGTCATCGCTCCGCTTTCGAATGGGAACATCGCCCTGATGACGAACCTGGCCAGGTTCGGCGGCCTACCATGGGACGCGATCCTAGGCGCGGAACTGGTCAAACACTACAAGCCTGATAACGAGGTTTATCTTTCAGCTCCTTATTTCCTTGGCCTGAAACCCGAGGAAGTGATGATGTGCGCGGCGCACGCCGGTGACCTGCAGGCGGCCCGCAGAAACGGCCTGCGCACGGGCTTCATCGCTCGTCCCAATGAGTTCGGCAATGGGTCGGCAGGCGTGCCGGATAGCGTCAAGCCTGGCGACTTCGACATTGTCTCGGTCAGCGCAGTCGATCTGGCCAAACAGATGGGCGCCTAAGCCTCGACCTCGCCCGTGGGTAGTACCGCAGGGAGGCTTGGGGTCCACTTCAGATTCTAGAGACTTCCTCAATCTGGCGCTTTTTCAACAGAACTCCAAAGGGAATCTGTAACGTGTGCAGGCTCGTCTTCACTATCCTGGTGTTGGATAGACAAAGTCACTGCCAGCCAGCGCATCCCGGACCAACGTTGCGCGTGTTTGGCGGTTCAGCAATGCTGAAGATCCGTCGATCGCCGTACATGCGTTCGCAACGCGTCTATCCGTCACCGACGCTGAACATAATTGTCCTCGACTCTTAACCGCACACGCGAGTAACGGTTCAAACGGTCAGCTGGTCTCATTCAGGTCGATAGGAGGCAGGTATGGCAAATCTGGTCTTTTCAGATCACCCGTCTGAATGGCGGACGGGCAGCGACTTTCCCAGGATTCCCTTGACTGCAGTGAGTTTCGACACGGCGCCGAACACCCCGGTGGCCTACGTCTTCTTTGGACATGTAAACGTAGACTTTGACGGATCGCCCACCGCCTATGGGCCGCCCGGGATCTCACCTATGCCCGACGATGATCTGGCGAATGCGGGCAATGACGATCAGGGCTGGTTCGGCCTGGTAGCGCTAACCCCCAACGATCCGCTGGTGACGCAAGGAACCGTGAAACTCGACACCAACCCCGCACTCAGTAAGAAGGGCAAGTTCCCTGTGGTTCAACAGGCAGCGAACGGAGATCCAAATCCGGGCTATTATGTCTCGACGACTCCCCATGCCAGCGGTCCTTCTTATCTCCAGAACAGCTATATCGATGCTTCGCAAATCGCTTTTGGCGCTTTATCTGGAAAGCTTGCGGCACTGGGCTTCCATCTCGGAGATTACGGACTGGCCATCAGACATGACCAGGACTTGCAAAGCGGGTTTTACTTTGTGGATACCGGTGGTAATAACTATGCTCTCGGAGAGTGTTCGCACAAGGTTGGTAAGAACCTTGGCGGGAGCGGGAGGGGCAACAGTTTCAACAACAATTTTCCCGTAAGCTTCATCGTGTTCCCGGGATCGTTCACGGATGATCCCAGCGCGCTGGGCGCGCTATCCGACGATCAGATCAAGACTGCCTTACAGCCACTTCTGGCGAATCTCGCCACCGCTGAAAATGCGGCGGACCTGGCCCTCCTCATGGGTTTTAACGAAACGAGTCCGCCAACGAAGCCGCAGGGCACGAGCAAATTGAGCGCCTACAAGGCCCAGGCTGGCATGACCACGCCGAAGCACGCGGAAAGCATACTGCGAGGCCTGCAGGCCTTTGGGTTTCCAGCTTCGATAAAATTGGCCGACGGTACATCGAGTGCGGACGGGAGTTCGCCGGACGTGGCCCCTGCGTTAGCCACGGTTGGCGCCGCAGACGATCGCTCCGAGGTTGAAGGCAACGGGTAGTGGTAAGAGGGAGATCCCCTATCTCCCTCTGATCACGTAGGGCCGGAGGGATTTGTCACCATGGTCTAGCAGAGCTTGACTGCAACAACGCCTTGACTGTTATGGACCCGTGACGCGGCTCCGCATCTCATCGTCCGGGCTAGACTTGTAACCGTGGCGGAAGGGAATCCCCGGATCGTGTGACATGAGAGCCCCTTTGGCGCGCGCAATTCCGATTTCACCACGTTCGATAAGACCTACCGCTTCGATGGCAAAGACCTGGTGATTGAGCGCACCATCGTGGTGCTGGCCAACAAGCTGCCCAAGACGGACTGGAAGCGGTACCAGACATTCAGCAAAGACATCAGTCTACAAAGCGAGGCCTGGATTCAGTTGATCCTCCCCAACAAACCAATGGTTGTGCAGAAGGAGAAGGGGGGGAGTGACAAGCCGACCGCAGCTGCGCAGGGTGCGGCAACGGCGGGCACAGACCGCGTTGCCGTGCAAGGACTTCCTCTCGATGGCAGTCATACGAACTCTGCCGCTGCGTCGGAGGGCGCCTCGGTAGAAGAATTGTTACAGTCTGCATCGGAACAGATGAAGTCGGGCGACTGGAGCGGCGCGGTAGCCACTCTGGACAAGGCCAAGGCAAAGAACCCCGCGGCGGCAGGCCTGTGGGTCCGCTACGGCTGGGTCGCCTCGTTTCATCGAAACGATCGAGAGGCGGCGGCCGACTACAAGAAGGAACTCGCGATCAATCCTGACAATCGGAGTGCCGTCGGGGCTCTGGTGTTGGCGGAGTCGACAAGCGGGGATCTCGCGGCCGGGCGAAAAGCTCTGGAGATCTTCGTCGAACGCCATCCCGACGATGTGCAGTTCTCTCTCTATCTCGCCGGCATGCAAAGTGCTGCCGAGGATAACGATGGAGCGCTCAAGACGCTTGAGGCTGCGGCCCGCGCCACTCCTGGCAACCATATGATACTAGCGCGTGAGAGCGACATTCTGCGGCGGCTCGACCGCAAAGACGAAGCGGCGGCGGCGGCCAAGAGTGCGTTGGACGGCACGGACGATATGGAGGCCATTAACGATGCCGCTTATGTGCTGGCGGAGATTGGTACGGACCTGCCTTATGCAGAAGAGGCGTCACGCAAAGGGACGGCCGCGCTGGAAGCAAAGACCGCAACCATCACTCCGGCGGAGGCGAACAGTAATGCGTTCGCGCAGTCAAACCTGCTCTGTGCTTCGTGGGACACGCTCGGTTGGGTACTCTTTCGCGAGGGCAAGCTGGAGCAAGCGGAGCCGCTGCTTCTCGCCGGCTGGCGCAACTCTCTGATACCCCAGCGGGGCAACCATCTTGGCCAACTCTACGAGGCGATGGGCAAAAAACAGGAGGCTCTTGCCACCTATCGGCTGGCTGCGGCATCGATCGAGGACAATGCGCGACCCGACGTGGTTGAGCACATCACGAAAAGCATTGCGCGGCTCGGCGGCGGAAACACGACCGGATCCGGATACGCAGGAAAGCAGGCGCTGCAGAACACACGCACCTATCACGTCGCGCGTCCCACCGGGACCAGCGGCTGGGGCACTTTCCGGGTGCAGATAGACACCAAGGGCGTGATTGCCTCGCAGCAAATGTCTGGAGATCAGAAGCTCTCGGCGGTCGCGGAGAAGATCAATGCCATGAAATTTCCCGAGCTGGTGCCGCCGGGGTCAGCGGCGCACCTGCTGCGGAGCGCCGTCGTTAGTTGCTCCATGGGCGCCAGCTGCGACCTGGTGCTGGTGCCGAACAGCAGCCTGCAAACGGAACAGTAAAAGAAAGTGAGCTTGTTTATGTAACAGTAAACGTTCTATCTGCCCCGGGTTTCCGTCAATTGAACAGCCCGACGGGGTCAATCAACTCCGGTCACACGGAGGCTAGGGAAAAGTCTGGGAATCGGACGCTACAAGCCGGTGCGGTCTTGTTTCCCAGTCAGAGTAGCAAACAACCACGCCCTGGCCATTTTCCAGTCGCGCTTGACCGTCTCCGGCGAAATTCCCAAGAAGTCCGCGGTTTCTTCGACGCTCAATCCGCCGAAGTAACGCAACTCCACCACGCGGACTTTGCGAGAATCGATCTTGGACAACGACTCCAGCGCCTCGTCCAGGGCGAGTACTTCGATTTCGCGCGGCGGTGCGCCTGCCAGCTCCTCATCCAGCGTCACGCACACCGCATTCCCGCCGCGCTTGGCATACCCGCGGCCGCGCGCATGGTCCACGAGAATGCGCCGGATCATCTGAGAACAAAGCGCGAGGAAATGTATTCGGTTTTCGCAGCGGATGCCACCTGCGCGAACGAGTTTGAGGTAAGCCTCATTGACCAACGCGGCCGACTCCAACGTCTGGCCGGCTTGCCGGCGGCCCAAGTGTTGCCTGGCGATTCGCCGCATCTCTGGGTACACCGCTGACATCAAGCTGCGAAGCGCCTGTTCATCACCATCAGCCCAAGCGGCGATCAATCCGCTGACATCGTGCGGAACTTCGTCTGGCATTCCGCCGCTGATCTTATCAAGAAGAATTCACCACCGGGTGACCCTTTTTGCCGCGGATTCGCGGAATACAAGCAGGAGGTATTTCAATCATGACGAAACGTCTGGCAATTTTCGCACTGGTGGCAATGACCTTTGCCGCGGCACCCCAAGCTCTGAAGGCGGCCGAGCGACGGACTGTGTCCGCTGGGAAACGCAACCATACGCGGGACCCACATGACACAGGGGACGGGTTCCATTGTGGGCGTCGGCCCCATTGCGGTGGTCGGGGTGATGACCTACGACGGAAAGGGAAGTGGCGTTCTCGCCTCGACGTAAGCGTGAACGGCGCGATTTCTAAAGGCACACTTTCCGGCCACTACACCGTGAACACCGACTGCACCATGACCCAAACCCTTTCAAACGGCACCAACTACGATGGCGTGGTCGCTCCGGACGGGAGTAAAGGTTACTGGATGGAGACTGATACCGGGACGGTCCTCAGCGGGACCCTAATCCCGCTAAAGCATCCGAGTGGGCTCACGGAATAGGGATGCGGTACAGATTCCGCTGCGGGGCGGTGCCCCGGTAGAACGCGTAGACGCCGGGAGACGGACCGGGCACCACTCCAACTTCGTCGATTCTACGGGCTCCCGGCAGGCTGGCCACTTCCTCCTCGGAGGAAAATCCATTCGCCGGGATTCTTGGCAGAGCTTGTCCCGGCGGCAGCGGAACGATGTAGGACCTGCCGCCGGGTATTGCATTTCCCGAAAGAGACAGGGAACTGCCATTCGGCGACCAGTGCAATAGGACATTGCCGATCGGTACCGGCACTCCGCCGCCCAGGGGAAAGGCTTGGCCCCCTGCGCTGTAAGACACCGGGGGCCATGCCATGATCCAACGACCGTCTGGCGAAACATCGAAAGGCATGAGAGTCTCTTGTGAGAGCGCCGTCCGCAGACCCGTTCCGTCGGGACGAACAGCGTAAATAATTCCGGATGCCCGAAAGAAGATTTCGCCGCTGGGCCCGAACCGCGGTGTCCGGCCATGCACATTCGGGATCGGCCGGGGGGATGATTGCCGGTCAACGGCTGCCACCCAGAACAGCGGTATTCCTGCGGGGTCGGCGGCCTCGAGCACCACCTGCCGGCCATCGGCGGAGAGGTCATAGTCGGTTGCCTCAAAGCCAGGCACCAGTGACTCGGAACGTCCGGACTTCAAATCTGTCGCCCACACTTCGCCAGGCTCTCCGCCCATGAAACGGTACTCATTAGGGGTCTGCTTAACGATTCGGTAGCACAGCCTGCTGCCATCAGACGTGAATATCGGGTCGGCGGAGTTACCTTCGACCGAAATCGGCCGATCGCCGCCGGCATCGTGAAGCCATATCGAAACGTTCGAGAGCGTCACGGCGGTGACAAAGGACCGGCCGTCTGCCGCCATGGCGATGCCTTCCTCCTCGGTAGGTCCGAACGTCATCTGCTCGGGGCGGCCGTCGGGAAAACGCTGCCGCCAGATGTGGTGTCTACCTCCCCGGTTGGAGCTGAAGTACATCCATTTCCCATCGGGCGACCACGCCGCAAACGTACATGCCGCCGTTGGTGGACCCACCGGACGTCCCTTTAAACTGCCGTCCATCGGAACCAGGCGGCATGGCCCCAAGAGTTGGTCGTGGTCCATTTCGACGACCAGCACCCATTTCCTGTCAGGTGACAGATAAGACCGGTGCGCCATGTCATGTTCATCCGCAGGCACATAGACGTCACGTTGCCGCAGCCGGCTCTCGTCGGCTGCCACGATCACCATGTGCGGATACTTTCTCATCTCCGAGAACAGCAGTTGATGGGGACCAGTCCAGACCAGACCGGACGCGTTTTTCAACCACGGCTCCGGCTCGCCGCCCAGCACGGGAACCACCCAGGTGTCGAATTGATCCCGGGGCGCACCATGGTATACGCGATGCGCGTGCCGTCCGGAGAAAACGCCGGACTCATTTTGTTGAGGCTGTCGTGCGTCAGTTGTGCGGGCTGGCCATCGGGAAGTCTTTTGACGTAGATCTGGCCGCGACCAAAGAGTGAGTTTGGTCCACGAATGAATGCGAGCATACGGCCATCCGGCGAAAGCGCCGGAGAGGTCACCGAGTCGGGCAGGTTCGTGAGTTGAATCCATTGGGAGCGGTCCGCCGGACGCGCCGGGCCGCGCAACCATAAGACGACCCCGATCACAAACATAGCCACCGCCGCTGCCGCAATCGCAACCACTCGCCACCGATTCCATCCACGCTCGGCATCCTCGATGGTTCTGCGCGCGTCCGCAATATTGGCTGGCCGGCGGTCCGCGTCCTTCTGCAGACACTGACGCAACAGTTCGCGGATTTTCGGGGGCGTCTGCGCCGGCAAAGCCTGCCAGTCCGGCTCTCCTTCCAGTACGGCCGCAATTGTGTCTGATTGGGTCTCGCCCTGAAAGGCACGCTGGCCTGAGAGTAGCTCGTACAACAGACATCCGAAGGCCCAGATGTCTGTCCGCTGGTCCACCTCTTTCCCGCGCGCCTGCTCCGGGCTCATATATCCGGGTGTGCCGACGATATGCCCGGCTTGACTTTCTGTTTCCGTCACCGTCGCCGGTTGCGGAAGGTCCTGGTCCTGGTGCGTTCCACGGACGGCTTTAGCCAGGCCGAAATCCAGCACTTTGACCTTGCCTTGGGGCGTGACCTTAACGTTGGAGGGTTTCAAGTCGCGATGAATGATTCCCTTGGCGTGCGCCGCTTCCAGGGCTTCAGCGACCTGGCGGGCGCAATCCAGCGCCCTCGCGACAGGCAGCGGCCCGTTCAGGATCTCGCCCTCGACGAGTTCCAGGACCAGGCAATCGACGTCGCCCGATTCTTCCAGGCCGTAGATGGCCGCGATATTGGGATGATTCAGCGAAGCCAGCGTGCGCGCCTCACGGCGGAAGCGAGCCAGGCGCTCCGGGTCGCGCGCAAACGCAGCAGGCACGGTCTTGAGGGCGACGTCCCGGCCGAGCTTGCTGTCGTGCGCTCGATAGACCTCGCCCATGCCGCCGGCACCCAACGGAGACACGATGCGATAGGAGCCGAATTGCCGACCTAAGAGGGCCCCAGTGGCCGTCTGCGTATCCGTGATGTCCGGCATTGCAGGTATTTCGAGGAAACTCCCAGCTTCTTCTTCCTTCGTCAGCAGAAGTTCGACCTGGCGCCGCAGATCGGTGTCTGCGCCGCATGCAGCTTCCAGGAACGCCTGCCGCGCTTTTGGCCCACGCTCCAGCGCCGCGTGGAAAAGTCCCTCTACTTTCCGCCAACGCTCCTGGTCCATGGGAATTCCGTCCCTTGCTGTCTCACAACTTTACTTGATTGCGGCGTGCCTTTTCTTGCGCCAGAAAGGCGTTGAGCCATTTATGAGATAAGCGATGAGTTCTAGTGTTAGCCAAGGATCAGAACCACCCAAGTGGGAAACTACTTGATGACATCCAGACCGGGTTGCAGCCAGCGAAGCACCGTGTCGCTCATGGAAGGGAACTGAGTAGCGAGGATGCCGATGACGGGGCCCACGAGGAAACCGGCGAGCTTCAGCCAGAACTCCGCACCCAGGCGTCCCGGCTGCGTGTTCGTGATGTAGCTAAGCACCGCGTCTCGTTCCATTCCGGCATAGACGTAGGCAACGGCGGATCCGATCAAGACAAGGTTGAACACCAGCCAGATTGCAACCTCGGTACGGGGTACGAAGGGATAAAAGGAAATGGCAAAGCACACCGTGATGAACAAGCAAATCATGGACAGCGTCATAGTGCGCAAGCGCGCAGTAATGTTTTGGATAAACGCGATGTAGTGGTACGCAACAAACTCTTCCGCTCGCTGAACAGCCGTATCTTCGCTCAATGGTAGACAAGTGGCGGCGGCGTCCTTGTCATCCGCCTCGCGATCGATCGTACTCAGGTTGAGAGAAGTAGTTTCCTTCTGCCAGTAGTCACGCAGGCTCCTGTATACCTCGGCGACAGCCTCCGAGAGAACGTCTCGCATGTCGGGTTCAAGCCCGTCGAGTGAGCCCGGTAAATCCCAGCGGGCGCCCTGGGCAGACCTCCGCAGCCTTTCTCCGTAGAGTAAGAGCTGCTGCAAAGCGCCCGCCGGCGGGGAAGTGAGCGCGACGAGCTGGTTAGCCGCTACCAGTTGCTTGATGAAAAGTTCATATTGCACACGTCGCACGCTACCACTGACACTCCACACAGATTTTCCTTCCAGAGCCCGCAAGTTGGCAAAGGTTCTGCGCAGACGCAATAATCCCAGGGCCGACAGCAACTTCTTAAGACGGATCCAGGTCGAGTAAAGGCGAATCGCCTCCGCCAGCGTGAGTGCCAGGCCCCCCGTCAAAAGAAGGTTGACGGCTCGACTAAAAGCTTGACTCTCAAGACTGAGCAGGGGCAAGTTGTTTTGCGGCAGGAAGCACAAAGCTACACCGAGGACGAGAAATAACGGGGGGAGAAGTATTCTCAGCGGGAACCTAAGTGGGCTGGCGATCCACCGGATCCTTTCTCCCAGACTGTCACTGATCCAATATTCCGATTCGCCAAGCAGCGCAACCTTAGGCAGAGTTGGGCAACCTCTCACGAGCATAAGATGGCCTGCCATAACCTGCCAGTTCCACAGGTAGAAGCCGAGCGTGATCAGCAGAATCGGAACCAACGGTGAAACGCCATCTGTAAGATGGGCAGCGCGATAGAAAAGGTGTACGTCGTTGGAACCAAGCGGGTCAGGCCAAAACCCATACCAATAAAGAGAGAGAAGCAGCTCAAGACAGAAAATAAAACTGGCAGCAGCCATGAAACCAAATTCGTAGCCATCATTTTTAAATCGATAGATCAGGCCGGCGCACATGGCCGCGAAGAGAAAAACCGAGAGATACAACGCGCAGCCCGGCAATAGGTCAAAAGTGAGATGCGCTGGTATCTTGAAAAGAACCGTCTGCTCCAGGAGCAGCATCATGGCGATGGCACAACTCATCCCCAGCAGCCAACTTTGCCTCAGGCTGCGCGCGATGTAGAACACGGACAACACCCCGTCTGAAGGGTTTCCCCAAAACCGGTAAACTCCCCAGAGTTGATAGCACACCAGCGCGAGGGCAAAGAGAGTACCGACCAGCCACGGGAGCGGAAGCCGAACAGGCTGGTTGTTCCGGTCATAGTAGGCGCCGCTCGGCGCGATAAGACGGACCATGGTCGAGTTGTCGTCCACATTGCCATTCAGCGCGGCCACCGGCCAGTAGCCATCGCGACCCACGACGGCAAGCCACGTGGGCGAATTGACAGGAAGGGAGACTCGCGAATGGGCGGCGGTCCAATAAGGCTCACTGTAATCCTCGGTCAACAGAGACCGCCGCATGGTAAGAGGTGTTCCAGACGGCTGCTGAAGAATAAGCGGTGTTAGGGAAGCCTCGGGATCTTCTCCCGGTAGCATGGTATCCAGCAATAAGTAGCGGGCCGCGATGTATGTGCCCTCCACAAGATGCCCCTCAAAGACGACGTGGTTGTGGGCTTTTTTTTCCCACGCATCTTCCGTGACCGTTGACCAGTGGTGGTTTCGTGGAATCAGGGAATAACTGGACAAGGTGAGCACACCGCGAAACTCCGTGGTGTCGATCTCGCGTCGAAATAGAAGATCCGATCCTACGGTGACGATGCGCGCCTCGGGGTAAGCACGGCTGAAAAACCGCGTCAGGAAAAGAAAGTCCAGAGGGTTGGTGCAGCGTAGAAGGAGAACACGTATGTGGTGGGTGCCAAGGAAACTGACCAGTCCATACAGATAGGCTTCCTGATCGACCGCGCTAAAGCCGCCACTGAAGCTGGGCACGGTATCAGTGATATCCAATGCCGGTCCAGTATCCCCGAGTACGTCCCGCAGGATGGGATGTCCATGATTTTGTTGGCCGCTTTCGGACGTTTCAAAAATAGCCTGTTTTTGATAGGCATCGCGAAGCGCCGAGATGTCCCGAGGGTAGGAAAGTTGAATGGGGCGGTCATCGCCTTGACCGGTAATATCACATGGATCGCCCGGCTCCAGGTTCAGGGTGCCGTAGGCGGTCTCATCCTCGGAGAGAATCGCCGTGTCCTTGGGCAGGATTCCCTCAGTCCTCCCAAGATAGGCGAGAAATCGGGAGATATGGACTGCATCATTTTCCTGGAAGCTGCCAAAGTAGATGTGGTTGTCGCCGGTTACTGGAGGCAGCATATTTTGAAACCAGTGGATCGCGGAACAACCGGTTACGGTGCCGCTGAAGATCCAGGAATCTGGAAACTTCTTTCTAAATTCATCTTTGTTTTTCGCGTTCTGAGCGTAAAGGTCGCTCAGGTCCCGATCCAGGGAAACGAGTGAGCCGGTGAATGTAGGGCCGAGCACCCGGAGGACGCCCTCCTTTGAAACCTTGTCAGTCTTGTAGGTGGTCAACCATTGGATTGCATTCGACCATTGTTCCTCGTTGATGCCCCCCGTAGCCTCCTCGCCGACGACGAAGACAAGCAGAGCGTTCTCATAGGAGTGCTTGGCGGTCTGATTATGTTGTGGGTCCGGCCTTTGACGGAACAGAATAATCCCAGGGCAGGCTTCCCGTTGATCGGTGAGATCGGACGCGCGTTGTTGATCGCCGAGTTGAATGAAGGACTGCCGCTCATGGTTCTGCCAGGGGAGCCAGGAGGAATTGTAGTCGTAGCCTCCATCCTGGGCAGCTTGTAGAAGGATAGAAATCTCGCGGTCGAAGAGGGTGCTCAGGTTGGTGTGGTGAGGATCCGGCGCCAGGACAATGGCGTAGCGCACGTCCGGCGGCATAGGGTTCGAAATGCTATTAGGGGTTGGTGAGGCAAAAAATGTATCCAGGACTTTCTTGGCCGCGCCGCGATTTTCGTCGTAAGGAAACGGATGGGAAACCAATTCCGGACTAAATGCGGAACAGCCGCCTACAAAGTTCGGTGCTGCGGGCGGCGGGGGCGGGGCATAGAACAACTTCGGCGCCTTGCCTTGATCGGATAAGTGGTACGGCCCGGCCGGGGATGGCGGAGCCATACGCATCGCTGCGAACGCGATCGTCAGCACGAACGCAAAAGCAGAACCTTTCCGCAGCAAGGTTGGCTCCTACAGGCAACGTGGGATGGTGAAACACGATCGGCATCCGTTACAGGCCGGCGCAGAATATTTGTTTCCATAAACGCAATCTCATCGGCCCACCCAATGCTCTCTCGAATCAGCTCCACGAGAGGTTCGCAGAACTGCAGATCCCTCCACTACGCTCCCCCGGATTTCCTGTGAAGCTTGGTGGCGCTGGCGAACTTCATGCGTCTTTCTTTACGGAAAGGCGCGTACGCGGACTTGTCCGGCGCTGCGTGGCAGGAAATCCGGGTACGCTCCGGTTCCATTGAACAACCGCTCACCGTCAAGTCTGCTGCTCCCGGGGCGAATTAACTGTCAAGGTTCGTGGTATCCCACATCTCGCGAAAAACGAGCGAGATGTGGGGCACCCATTGATTTGTGGCAGGGAAAGATCCTAAGGGCGGCAACGTTCATCCCATCCTTGACTTGCCGCAGGCAAGTCAGCTGCTCGGGATGACAAAGGCGCCTTCATTGACAGCAGTTGCTGAAGAAGGAAACAGAAGCCTGGTCTGCCCCTGCTGCCCCTACTGCATCGCTGCGCTCTTCGAGCAGAACAGGCAGTGTATACTCGGGCAACTAAAAATCAGGATGTTTGCGGATGCAGAGAAGGGAAATTGCCGCGGTCATGATGTTGCTTTTGGGAGTCTTGCTTGCCTCTCTCGTCCCCGTGGCTGCGGCCCAAAGCGCACACGATGCCAGCGTGCTGGTGGTGCGAGGCGCCCGGATCCTGCCCATCACGGGGCCGCCCATTGCGCAAGGGGTCCTGGTGATCCAGGGGGGCAAGATTGTCGCCGTTGGCGAGGAAGGCAAGGTTTCCATACCAGCCGGCGCTAAAATTCAGGATGCCAGCGGCAAAGTCATCATGCCCGGTATCGTCGACTCTCATTCTCATATCGGTATCATGGGCAACCCGGCCGTCTCCGATTCGCAGGATGGAAACGAAGGCAGCGGTCCTGTCCAGCCGGCGTTGCGCGCACTCGACGCGATCAATCCTGCAGACCCGAATATCCGCATCGCGACCTCGGGCGGTATCACGACCGCCAACATCATGCCGGGCAGTGGCAACGTGATGGGCGGCCAGACGGCCTACGTTAAATTGCGCGGCGCCAGCATGGAACAGATGCTGATCCCCGGCACCATCGGCGGCATGAAGATGGCAAACGGAACCAATCCTAAAGGATACGGAACGCGCGGCCAGGCTCCCATGACGCGGATGGAAGAGGCGGCGCTGGCTCGCGGAATCTTCGAGAAGGCGCAACAATACAAAACGAAATGGGATGCCTATAACAAGGCGGTTGCGGCCAAAGATAAAACGGCCAAGGAGCCGGATCGCGACCTGGGACTGGACGCCCTGGTCCAGGTGCTCGACGGCAAGCGCGTCGTGCACAACCATACCCACCGCGCCGACGATGTGATGACTGTACTTCGCCTGGCCGATGAGTTTCACTACCGCGTGGTGGTGCACCACGGAACGGAATCCTGCGAGGTTGCCGATGAGCTGGCCAAGCGGCATATCGGAGTGAGCTTCACCATGATCGACTCTCCGGGCGGCAAGCCGGAAACCATCAACCTTCGTATGAGCTGTCCGGCGCGCCTGGAGAAGGCAGGAGTGAAGGTGGCCTTCAACACCGACGATCCGATCACGAACTCGCGGCTGTTGCTGCGCTCGGCGGCTCTCGCCGTCCGCGGCGGCATGAGCGAAGACGCGGCGCTCAAAGGACTCACCATTTATCCCGCGGAGATGCTCGACCTTGAGAGCCGGGTGGGCAGCCTCGAGGCGGGCAAGGATGCGGATTTCATCGTGCTCAGCGGAGCTCCGCTCAGCGTGTATACGCATGTACAGGAAACCTGGATTGAAGGAGAAAAGGTCTTCGACCGTAACAATCCGGCGGATCTGCGTTATGCCACGGGCGGATTCGAGGTAACCGGGCGGTATCCGCAAGCGGCTGGAGGTGCGCAATGAGAGTGCGCACTTCTTCGCTCGCGCTGGTGGCGGTTTTGGGTTGTACCTCGTTGCTGCGCGCGCAAAACGTTGCCCTTGTCGCCGAGCATCTGTACACCATGGATGCAGGTCCGCAAGGAGGGCCTGGGGTGGTGCTCATCCGCGATGGCAAGATCGAAGATGTGCGCCAGGGTGCGAACGTGCAGCCACCCAAGGGCTTTGAGGTTATCCGCGGTGCGTACGTTACCCCGGGGCTGATTGATGCGGACACTAGCACGGGTGTTTCCGGCGCGTACAACATTGCTGCCGATCAGGATCAGGACGAGTCGACCGACCCGAATACGGCGGATGTGAATGTACGCGATAGCCTGAACCCCCAAGATCTGCTCTACCAGTATGTGAATACGTACGGCGTCACCACGATGCAGGTCACTCCGGGGCCGAGGAATCCTATTGCCGGGCGCGCCGGGATCTTTAAGACGGCTGGGCCGCAGTCTCCGTTCCGGACAGTGGAGCAACTTATCGTCCGGATCGACTCGGGGATGGTATTCAATATGGGCGAGACGCCTAAGCAAACTTACAGTGCAACCCACAAGGCTCCGGTCACGCGCATGAAGACGGCGGAGATGATCCGTGACGCTCTGCTCCAAGCCAGGCAATATCAGGACAAGTGGGATAAGTGGAAGCAGGAGGGAAGTGATCTCTCCAAAGAGCCCGCCATCGACCCCAAGCAGGCTGCGCTGGCCGACGTTGTCTCGGGGAAGACTTCGGCAATCTTTAACGCCTACCGCGCGGATGATATCGACACCGCGCTCCGTATCGGGGCCGAGTTTCACCTGAAGTATATGTTGGCCTCGGTGACCGAGGGCTATCTCATCCGCGAACGAATCAGGCAAGCCGGAGTACCTTGCCTGGTGGGCGCAGTGATGCAGCCATTCGAGAGCATGGAAACAGAGAACGCGACCTATGAGAACGCAGCGTTACTGCAGCAGGCGGGAATTCCTATCTCTATTATGACCGGTTATGTCGCCTATGTTCCCAAGAGCCGGGTGTTGTTGTTTGAAGCGGCCATCGCCGCGGCCAATGGACTGGGCATGGAACCGGCGTTGCGGGCGATCACCATTTCTCCGGCAAAGATTCTGGGCATCGATGACCGGGTTGGTTCGCTCAGCAAAGGCAAGGATGCCGATGCAGTGGTTTTCGATGGCGACCCTTTCGAGTACACCAGCCACGTGCAGCAGGTTCTGATCCAGGGAGCGATTACCTACCGAAGACCGTGAGAGATCGCGGAAGAGCCGCATCTCGCTCGTTTTTCGCGAGATGTGGGATTCTACTGCGCTTCGACTGGTATCCGTCCAGGTGGTAAAGGGGCGACCAACGGTCGCCCCCCACATCTCGCGAAAAACGAGCGAGATATGGGGCACCCGGGTCCTTGGCAGGTTAGGATCCGCCACATCACATACACGATGCCATGAAAGACGCACTACACTAGGAGCCTGGCTTCGCGCGAGACAAAATATAGGCTTCGATCGAGCGCACTTGATCGGGCGTCAGCGCGTCTTTGAAGGACGGCATTCCCAGTTGCTGGCGAGCGCCTCCCAATACGATGGACTCGAATTGATGGTGGGTCGCGGCGGTGGCGTAACGCAGGTCAGGAACGCCGGAGCTGGAGACAACCCCCACTCCGTGGCAGTAAAAGCAGTGCCGCGCGAAGAGCACCTCGCCTTGGTGGATCATAGCCGGAGTGGCGTTCATATGGATCGCAGGCGAAGGCGGGCCCTGATACCCAAAGGCAGGAACTTCGAGTTTCGCTTGTCCACCAAGAGAGAAAGTAAGGATGCGGCCAAAGCCGGGTTTGACCACGCCGGCGCCAGGGATATCGTTGAGTCCAGCGGCGCCGCCCCAGCCAACCATGAGTGTTACGTATTGCACTCCGCCGAGCAGGTAAGTCACCGGCGGAGCCATGATGCCCGTGCCGGCGTCGAACTGCCAAAGCTTCTTGCCGTCGGTTGCGCGATAGGCGCAGAAGATTCCGTCGGAGCGCCCCTGCAGGATCAGGTTGCCCGCGGTCGCCAGCACTCCACCGCTTTCCACCATGGGAAGAGAGACCCGCCACACCTCACGCTGCTCGGCAGGATTCCAGGCAATCAATAGGCCTTGCATCGGAGGTGCGGCGATCAACTTAGCCAGCAGCGGCCCGCTGTACGCTGGATCCTCGCCGCGGTTCCAGTTGGAGGTATTTGAGACCCATCCCTTGTCCGGCGCGTGCAGGGCGAAAGAGCCCTGTCTCGCCGGAAGATACACCAGGCCAGTGGTGGGATTGAACGCCATGGGATACCAGTTATGAGCGCCGCCTGGTGCTGGGGAAACAAGGACTGCGTGCAGCCCGTTATAAGCCGCCGGGGACTCGATTGGCCGGCCGCTGGTGGGATCGATTCCGCTGGCCCAGGTAACCTGGTCGACAAAGGCTTTCGCGGAAAGGAATTGACCTGTTTGGCGATCGAGCACGTAGAAGAATCCGTTCTTCGACGCTTGCATGATCACCTTGCGCGGGGAGCCGCCGATGTTCAGATCGGCGAGCATCAATGGCTGCGTCGCGTCGTAGTCCCAGTTTTCCTGCGGCGTTACCTGGTAGTGCCAAACCAACTCCCCGGTGCTGGCACGAAAGGCGAGAATGGAAGCGACATACAGATTGTCGCCTCCACCCGGACTACGCAAATCGCGGTACCAGGCCGTTCCGTTGCCGGTGCCGGCATAGATGAGGTCGAGTGCGGGGTCATAGACGATTGAGTCCCACACCGTGCCTCCCCCACCCGCGACCCACCACTCGCCGTGCCAGGTTTTTGCGGCATCTTCCAACGCCTTTGACTCAAACCCTTTCGTGGGGTCACCGGGCACGGTGTAGGTGCGCCATACCAGCTTCCCGGTTTCCGCGTCATAGGCAGAGAGATAACCGCGCACCCCGAACTCGGAGCCGGCATTGCCGATAAGCACCATCCCTTTCACGACCCGGGGAGCGCCGGTAATCGCATAGGGCTTGGACTGGTCCACGGTGACTACATCCCAAATGGGATTTCCGGTCTTGGCGTCGAGCGCGATGAGCCGCCCGTCCAGGGTGCCGAGGTATACCTTGCCGCGGTAGAGAGCGACTCCACGATTGACCGTGTCACAGCAGATGGTGCGGACGTTGGCGCGAGACACCTTGGGATCAAAGGTCCACAGGATTTTGCCGTCTCTGGCATCGAGCGCATAGGCAACGCTCCACTGGCTGGTGGTATAGATCACCCCGCCGGAGACAAGTGGAGTAGCTTCCAGGCCCCGCGTCGTGCCCAGCTCTCTGCTCCAAACCAGGCCGAGCCGACCAACGTTCTGCTCGTTGATCTGGCTCAGGGGGCTGAACCGCTGCTCATCGGTGGTTCTTCCGTACATCGTCCAATCGGCTCCGTCATCGACGGCAGCAGGAGCGGGTTTCTTGCAACCCCCGATGGAGATGAGCAGAGAGCCAACCAAGAGAAGCCAGATGCTGCGGTGCATACCGTGGGCGATTAAATGCCGATATGCATTAGGTGTCAAGCAGGGGGACTGCCTATTGTTGCCCAGTCTGTCCAGTGAATTCGCGGCCGCCCGCGGCATCAGTAACTCTATCTACGTGGTATGGCTCTTCCACCGGCGTGCTCCTAGCGTTGGGCGAGAGGTCCCCCACCATGCCACCTTTCTCGCAAGTTACGGGACATATCTTTAAGACCAGCGATCGCAGCAAAAAGCGACACCGGGCGCTGTCGCTGGGGTTCTTGCTGGCGGCTTGCAGTAGCGGCCTTCAGGCGCAGGTGTCGCTTGTGGGTCCAACCCAGGTGAGGCTGGGCGGCAATGCGCAATACAGCGCCCTGGCCGGCGGTGTCGCCACCACCGCCGTTTGGTCGGTTAATGGCTTTGCCGGCGGCACGGGCTCTACTGGCCCAATCTCCACTTCGGGCCTGTACTCACCCGCGGCCACAATTTTTGCCGGCCACTCGGTTACCATCAGTGCGACGGCCAGTGGGTCTTCAGCCTCGTTAAGCGTCAAGGTCTTGAACCCGCTGCCGATCTTCACCTATGGATCTGTCACGCAAAGCGTGACCGGCACCGCGTTCTTGCTGGATGTCGTTGGCTCCGCCTTCGTCTCCACTTCGCAGTTGCAGGCCGCGGGCGCGAATGTTGCTACCGTCTTCGTCTCTTCCGGTGAACTGCAGAGCACTATCAATCTTTCCGCGGGAACCACCAGCGTCAACGTAGGAGTCTTGAATCCCAACGCCGCGCAGAGCTCTCCCGTTACCCGGACGCTGCCGGTAAAAGCCATTCCGACCGTCAGCCTTAGCCAGGCGGCGCGGCTGCTGGATCAGGCGACATTCGGCCCCACACTGCTTTCCATACAGCAGGTACAGCAACTCGGCGCCGCGGCTTACCTCAATCATCAGTTCGCGACTGCTACCACCCGCATGCCTGCCATTCCCAATCCGCCGGTCGCTCTCTGTCCCGCCGGTACCCATATCTGCGCGGAGAGCTCGTTCTGGCAAAATGCACTCACTGCGAATGACCAGCTTCGTCAACGCGTCGCGTTTGCGCTGAGTGAGATGTTCGTCGTCTCTACCAACATGGTGAACGCCCGTACCATACCGTCGTATCAAAACATGCTCGCTGACGACGCTTTTGGCAATTTTCGCCAGGTCATGAATGACGTCGCTACTTCTCCTTCCATGGGCGCGTACCTCGACATGCTCAATAGCGGCGCGCCCCCCGCCGGTGAGATCGCGGACGAGAACTTCGGCCGCGAACTGATGCAGCTCTTCACCACCGGCCTGTATCTGCTCAACCCCGATGGAAGCCTGGAGTTAAACGCACAGGGCCTTCCACAGCCGGTCTTCACCGAGGTGCAGGTGGAGGCATATGCGCGCGCGCTCACCGGTTGGACGTACGCCAACCCCACCGGTGGCGTACCCACCAGCTTTCCCAATGGAGTACCCAACTTCGATCAGCCGATGCAGGCCATCGAGGTTTCGCACGATATATCGGCAAAGGTGCTGCTCAACGGGGTCACTCTCCCCGCCGGACAAACGGCGGAACAAGACCTGGCAGGGGTGATCGATTCCATCTTCAATCATCCCAATGTGGGCCCTTTCGTCGGTCGTCAGCTCATCCAGCACCTGGTCACCAGCAATCCCTCACCGGCCTACGTTGGCCGCATCGCCGCTGTTTTTGCCAACGACGGTGCCGGTGTTCGTGGGGATCTAAAGGCGGTCGTGACTGCCATCCTGAATGATCCGGAGGCGCGCGCAGCCGATACCGATCCCACCGTTGACGGCGGCCACATGCGCGAACCTATTCTCTACTTCACCGGTATTCTCCGCGCACTGGAGTTCACCAACGTCAACCCCCAGGGCAGTTATTCCGTGGCCTCCAGTTACACCGCGCCACTGGGGGAGACACCTTACGCGGCCGCGAGCGTCTTTAACTTCTTTCCCCCCGGCTACATCATTCCCGGCACCGCCATCAACGCGCCCGAGTTTGCCCAGGAGAACACCGCCGCCGCCATTGCCCGGCTGAACCTCGCGGACAGCATCGTACGCAATCACCTTACGTCGTTCAACATCGACATGAGTCCGGCTAGTTTTCTCGGCCAAATTGCCTCAGCGACCGGCAACCCCGCCACCGACAGCGCCAATCTCGTGAGCACCCTCAATATTCTCTTCGTGCACAATCAGATGCCGGCGACGATGATGTCAGCGATTGTGGCGAATGCCGCTCTTTTGACGGATATTGGCCAGCGGGTCAGGGTGTCCACCTGGCTCGTCATCAGCTCAAACGTTTACCAGATCGAACACTAGCATTGCCGCAACGAGCGCACTCGAAGGTAAGAAGGGATTTAACCACTTATGAGTATCAATCGCCGCAGTCTTATTCGATACGCCTCGCTTGCCGCCGGCGGGCATCTTGCCGGGCTTCGGCCCTTTGGCGCACTCAATGCCTTCGCCCAGGCCGCCCCAAACGACCCCTATAAAGCGCTGGTCTGCGTCTTCCTTTTCGGGGGCAACGACGCCAACAACACGCTGGTCCCGTTTGACAGTGTTGGTTACAATAATTACGCCAGCCTTCGCGGACCGTTGGCTCTGCCGCAAAGCCAGTTGCTGCAGCTTGCCTCCATGCCTAACTACGGTCTCCACGGCAGCCTGCCCGAAGTCCGCCAACTGATCGATAGCGGATCCGCTGCCCTGGTCGCAAACGTCGGCACGCTGGTTCAGCCGACCACCCGCGCCACCGTGGCCGCACAGCTGAATCTGCCGGCCAACCTATTCAGCCACTCCGATCAGCAGTTGCAATGGCAAAACGCGGCTCAAACGGCCGCCACCTCGACCGGTTGGGCAGGCCGTATGAGCGACTTGCTGGGCGGCAGTTTCAACTCATCGGCTTCCATCCCTATGATCACTTCCTTAGCCGGCGACACCCTGTTCTGCGACGGGCAATCGACCACTCCGCTGGCGGTGATGCCCGGTAACCAGGCAGGCGTATCTTGTGGGGAGGGAGCACAGGAGTGCGCCGTCCGGCAAACGATGGCACAGAGCTTCCTCAGTTTCGCCAGTGGTCTCAGCCTGGTTCAGGCTAAGAATCTCATCAGCCAGAATGCCTATCAGTACGCCAATGTGCTTACCCAGGCGCTGTCTGGCGCCGCGCCCCTGGCTACCGTCTTTCCCGCCAACAATCCGTTCGCCACCCAGTTGCAACAGATTGCTCAGCTGATGCAGGCGCGAAGCAGTTTCGGGGTGAACCGGCAGATTTTCTTTGCCGGCGTTGGCAACTTCGACACCCACGCTAACCAGTTCGTACAGCAGAGCCTGTTGCTGGGCCAGTTCTCCTCTGCGATTTCCGCTTTCTATCAGGCCACCCAGGAGCTGGGCATTGCGAACCAGGTGACGAGCTTCACCATGTCCGACTTTTCACGTGCCTTGCAGCCAAACTCGAACAGCGGTAGCGACCACGGTTGGGGCAGCCACCACCTGGTGGTTGGGGGCGCGGTGAAGGGAGCCAAGCTTTACGGTACCTATCCCAACCTCGCCCTCGGTGGTCCGGACGACTCGGGCCTCAATGGCCGATGGATTCCGTCAACCGGCAGCGTGCAGTACGCGGCCACCCTCGCCAGTTGGTTCGGGGTCAGCCCATCCCAGCTCAACACCATCTTTCCCAATCTGGGCGCGTTCAGCTCCGCGAACCTGGGATTTGTCTAAAACCTCCTCCCGGTTCCGCCGGGAAAATTTTCCTTCACTTTCGCTGGACTTGTTCCTCGCATCGGAGACAAACTGGAGTGCGAGGAGAACTGAAGATGGATAGGGAAATTTCCGAGAAGGTTCAGCGCCTGACGCGCATTCTCACCGAAGAGGCCGATAAGTTCCCCAGGATCACTGTTGGCCAGTACTCAACCGGCACCTACGGGTATGACTGGAAGGTCTACCTGGACGAAGAACGCCAGCTTGGCACCATTTCTTTTACCACCGAGCTTACTCTTTCCGAGCGCGAACTTCGGGCTGCCTTCCGGCACGAGCTGAAAGCGTTTATGCGAAGTCAGGCATCGGGACAGATCGGGAACCCGTCCCCAGGTTTCTTGTCGGCCCATACAAATGCACCTGCGAAGGAGCGGTGAACCGTCCGCAGAATCGGTGGTTTGGCAGTAAGCGTGCGTTCCTATCGGTGGCCGGGCTCCTGATCGGATGGGGACAGGTTTCGCTGTCCCAAACTGCGCCAGTTCTTCCTGGACCTGCCGCCAGCGATGCTGCAAAAAGAGACTTAGACAATTGCCGTATCCATGGAGTGAGAAGTCTTCCCGGAAGTCATGAGTTCGGGAGTGACTTTATTGAAGCCATGGCCACGGATCCCGATCCCTTGGCCAAGGATCGCAATGTTCTCTGGGGTCTGACGGCAGACCTAAGCAGCAAGGTCCCCTCCCGGGACCGGGCGATGTATATCTCGAAATCAACCGACGGCGGAAAAATCTGGGCGCAAGTGGCGCGCGTGGATTCCCGATATTTCGATGCGGACATCGGTGAGGGCGAGCGTAACGGGTTAAGTGTGTTTCCTGGTGGAACTGAATTTGTGATCACCACCCAATTGGGGGCCTTTCAGGTTATTCCGCAGTCTAGTTCTTCTGACACTGTGGTGAGACCGATCGTGGGGCCTCGCGTGGTTCAACCCGATACAACAGTGACCATTCCCAAAAAAGTGGGGGATCCGGTAACCGCAAATGTGGTCCGGATAACGGCGGATGGAAAACACCTGATCGTTGGTTATGGTTATTTTGATCTGAACCCTCAACTCCTTACCTATCGCAAGGGCGCCGACGGCTCATGGATCAAGGATGGGCTACTCCCGCCACTTCCGACCCAAATGGATCTTCTCTCCATGAAATTTGGAGATCCAAAGACGCCAAGCCGAAGCGCGCTCTATGTGGGCACAGGCGATCAGGCCTTCTTGCTGAAAGCCCACGCCAGGAAATGGACGCAGATCGACGGCGTGGGCGCAGATTCAGCAGTGCAGGGAATCAGTACCGTCGGAGGCCCTCATCTGGCGGCCTGCTGGGGAGTTTATAACCCTACCGGTGCGGATAGCGTTGTTCGCGTGACCCACGCAAGCTTCCTTTTGCATCGAGACGAAGACGAGGCGGGCTCGAACATCCGAGCTTTCAGTGTAGAGGTCGACCCCGCCAGGCCCAATCGACAAATCGTGACCTCGCTCACCGGTGTGTACACCAGTGATGATCGTGGTTGGCACTGGAAACGGCTCAATAACCTTCCCGATGGAGAATTCCGTCTGGCCGAATTTAGTCCTGTGGACGGAACAGTCATTGTGTCTGGAATCGAAGGAACATTCCTTAGCCAATCCATTTTCAGAAATTTGCGCAGCTCACCTGAAGACTCGCGATCCATAGTCTAATTACCAGGGCAGTTCTTTACCCAGGTGGATGAACCGGCCGCTAGGACCGTCCGGGCCGAGGAGTGCCAGCTGAACGCTGGTCTTGGCGCCGTCGGGGATCTCCATAGGCGCCTGATCGGTGCCCATTTCCGTCTTCACCCAACCCGGGTGAGCGGAATTCACCTTGATGCCGGTGTCCTTGAGTTCTGCCGCGAGATGAATGGTGAAGGCGTTGAGCGCGGTTTTCGATGCGTCATAAGCGAAGGTTTTGATGCCGGCAATCGGGCTCTTGGGATCCGCGTGAAGAGTTAACGATCCAAGGATACTCGAAAGGTTCACGATACGGCCGGCTTCGCTCTTTTTGAGCAGTGGCAGAAGCGAGCGCGTCAGTGCAATGACGGCGAACACATTGGTGCCGAAAACGGTTTGCAGCTCCTCTTCCGTTGTATTGATGGTCTTGGCGGCAAACATCCCATCCTGTGCGCCAACGCCCGCATTGTTGACCAGAACGTCGAGTTTTCCAAATTTGTCGCCGATTGTTTTGGCGGCTGCCTGGCGATCCTCCGGGTTGGTGACGTCGAGCTTCACGGGGAAAAGCTTCAATGCCCTCCGTCTTCAGCTTCGAAGCGGTTTCTTCCGCGGACTTCAACGTCCGAGCGGCTACAACGACCGTCAAGCCCTTCTGTCCCAGCTGCCGGGCCGTTTCAAAACCGATGCCACGATTGGCGCCGGTAATGAGCGCGACTTTCTTGTCAGTTGCCATAGTGAGTTGATCTCCTCGGTAGGAGATGCTCTCTGGCCTGGCCAGGTCGCAAATAGGTTTCTGGGCTCGGTGAGCGGCTTTTAGCCCCTGCGCCCTTTTCTGACCTAAGCACAAGTTAAACGGAGGCTAAAGAGGCTGCGTGTGAGCCCGAGAAAGAAAACAGCAGGTTTATTTTGGAATCATGGGTGATCCCAAATAGGCACAATGGCGGCGCAATATGGCGTACGTCGAGCCCGCTACGGGGGATTGGAAAACAGGCGAGTCTCTATTAGCTTGGAGCAGCTTCACCAAGGCTGAACGCCGTGAGTCATGTCTGAAAAAACATATCTGTTGCGATTTAAACCGCCGGAGCTTTCCATGCGGACCGTCATTGCGGCGACCGCCGAAATCCATGGCGAGCACCTTGTCTTGCTCAACTCACACGGCCAACTGGCCGCCCTGTTTGTCCTGGACATGGTTGAGAGCTGGAACGAACTGCAAAGCTAGTTCGGCCACCCCCTGCCCAAGGCCTTTGCATCAATAACCGTCCACTTCGATAACAGCCTTGTTCGCCTGAGACAGTAGGTCCCGGACTTCCTGATCAGTGGTTTGGGAGAAATTTTGATACCACTCGCCTACGGAGTACAAATCGGCTGGAGTCGCGAGACAGACAACACGGTCGGCTTGGTCCTTGAGTTTTTGGACAACAGACTTGGAGGCGATGGGCACCGCCACAATGATCTGCTTGGGATCCTGCTGACGGAGGCCGGCGAGGGCAGCGCGCATCGTGGAACCCGTAGCCACTCCGTCGTCCACGAGAATGACAACGCGGCCGCGAACTTCCGGCGCCCTTCGGCCTGCTCGATAGAGAACCTCGCGGCGCTCGAGTTCTCGTTGCTCGTAGGTAACCCTCTCCTCGACTTGGCGGGAAGAGATGCGGAGATTGCGGACGACGTCCTCGTTTACCAGGCGTATCCCGCCCGAAGCGATGGCTCCCATGGCAAATTCGGCCTGATCGGGGACTCCAAGTTTCCGAACCACGAAGACGTCGAGCGGACACCGCAGGGCGCGGGCCACCTCGAAGCCGACGAGAACGCCTCCTCGGGGTACGGCAAGCACCAGCAAATCGTCTCGGCCTGCAAATGGTTGAAGCAGGGAACTCAATTGCCTGCCGGCGTCGGCTCGATCCCGGAATAGCATTTGTGGCCCTCCGCTGATCCCTGCTCGGCTCTAACACCAACTCTATAGAATAATCGCTCTACAAATTCAGACTTAGTCAGGAGGGAATATGCGCCTTCGAGACAATCTTATTTTATTGTTTCTCCTGTTGGCCACCTTGGGTCTCGCGGGCCAGGCTCCATCCGGATCGGAGATGCCGATCACGGCGGTTCGCAGCGCGCGCATGTTGGACGTCAGGAGCGGTAACTACCTCCCAAACGCGGTGGTTCTGATTGAGAAGGGAAGAATCAGCGCAGCGGGGAGTGGACTCTCGGTGCCCGCGGGTGCGGCGATCATCGATCTGGGCTCCGCGACCCTGCTTCCAGGCCTTATCGACGTCCACACCCACCTCATGGACCGCTCCCCCGCGGAGCACTTCAACGACGGGTACATCCTGCAGCTGGCCAAGAAGTCGGAGGCTTACCGCGCGCTTGAAGGAGCTTACGACGCCCGCCTCACGCTCCGTGCCGGGTTTACGACCGTGCGCGATGTCGAAAGTGAAGGCTCAGGGTACGCCGACGTCGCTCTGCGCACGGCCATCGACCGTGGTCTGATGGAAGGCCCACGCATGCAGGTGGCGACTCGTGCCATTGCCGCCACGGGCGGCTATCTCCCGCTACGCCTCTCGCCCGACATCGAAGACTTTCCCCGCGGCGCTCAGATGATTACAGGTTCCGACGAGGCCCGGCGCGCAGTCCGCGAACAAATCTATTATGGCGCCGACCTGATCAAGGTCTATGCTGACTTCCCCGATGTCGGCTCGCCTAATACCAAGGTGGACGCGCATGAGACCCTTACCCGGGACGAGATTCGCACCATTGTTGAGGAGGCCCATAAGGGGGGCCACCACGTCGCTGCCCATGCCACAACAAGGGAAGGAGCACGCAACGCCGTCGAGGCTGGCGTCGATTCCATCGAGCATGGCACCGGAATCGATAGGGAAACCCTCGCACTCATGGCGAAGAGGGGCATGTTCCTTGTTCCTACTTCCGCCGTGATCTCAAACGACTACGAAACCGCTCCCCCCGCACAGCGCGCTCAAATGGAGTCGACGATGACTTCGCTGCGCGCGGAAATCACAAACGCGCTGGCCGAGCACGTCAAAATTGCCAGCGGGTCCGACGCCGGAAACGAGGATGCACAGGGTAAGAACGCGCTCGAGCCGGCATCCCTGGTCAAGTTCGGCCTTACACCCATTGAGGCAATCCGCGCGGCCACCTTGACGGCCGCCGATCTGATGGCGTGGGGGGACTCGGTAGGCTCGATCGAGAAAGGTAAATACGCAGACCTGATCGCGGTGGAGGGTGATCCGCTGGCAGATATCTCCCGGCTTCAGCATGTCACCTTCGTGATGAAGGGCGGGGTTCAGATAAAGTTTTGAACGCTTGACCTGCCACGAACCCGATTTCCGGTGGAGAAACAGCAGGTCCCTCCACTGCGCTACGCTTCGGTCCAAATGAACAAACCCCGCCTGGGCAGGATTTGCGAGCTCACTCGTAGGGCCTTCGTTTGGGGTAAAGGCGCACAGCAGGTCCCTCCACTACGCTACCCCGGATTTCCTGTTGAGGTTGATGGCGTTGACGAAATTTATGCGGCTCTCTTTTCGGAGAGCCGCACACGCTGCATTGTCCAGTGCTCTTGGCAGGAAATCCGGGTACGCTGCGGTCGGGATGACAATGTTGTTAGGGGGCCGGTCCTGGTAGGCAATCTTCATTCTCGTTCATTCGATCCTTAACTTGCCACAGGCAAGTCGATTGCAGGGGATGACAATTCTGTTGCAAGTCAAATATGTCCGTTCTCCAACAGAATTGTCATCCCGACCGGAGCGTAGCGCAGTGGAGGGACCTGCTGTTTCTCTACCGGAAATCGGTGCCAATGTTGTGCAAAGAAGACAACCTGGTGACAACTTTGTGACATGGCCGGAGGGCGTATCGGATAATCTCAGGGCGTGATAGCGCATCTGACAAAGCCATTTCGCGATCTGCAAGCGGGAGATGCCGATGCAGCTCTAAGAGAGGAGATGGACCAACACGGTTACGTGATGATCCGCGGCTTGCTTTCGCCGCAGGTTTTGCAGCCGCTTCTGGGAGACGTCACTCGGGTTCTGCATCGTGCGGGCTGGCTCAAGTCCGATGAGGATCCGTTCGAACGACTGGCAAACATGGAAGCCGCCTGCTCCGAGGACGACGCTGCTTTTAAAGAGGTTTACGATCGGGTCTTCTGTCTGCCGTCCCTTCATGCGTTGCCCCATCATCCGGAGTTGCAACTGGTCATGAAACGGCTCGTAGGCCCGCATCTATTCGTTCATCCAAAATCAGCAGCCCGCCTCATCTTTCCAAATTTCGAGCATGGTGTCATCCATGCTCATCAGGACCACACTTCTGTAGCCGGAGATGAGCAGAGCTTTACCGCCTGGCTGCCACTTCACGATTGCCCATTGGAGCAGGGACCTCTCCGCGTTCTGGATGGTTCTCACAAGTTTGGTGTACAGCCGATTACCAGGGAGACTGGTTATATCCCTTCAGGAACCGAGCGCGGCGGCCCTTGGATTGGCGGTAAGATCAACGCCGGCGATCTGCTTCTGTTTCATAGTCTGACCGTGCACGAGGCCGCACCCAACACATCGCACTGGATGCGTATCTCTCTGGACTGCAGATTTCAGAGTTATCAGCGCGCAGTTAATCCGGGAGCGATCGTGTTTGCGGGGTCTGGTCGACGCTCGTGGGAAAGAATCTATGCCAATTGGCCCTCAGACGAGCTGAAATACTATTGGACGCAACTGCCTTTGCGGCTCAAACCTTCGAAGCTTCAGTTGGCAGAACTTGCCCGGAATGCCGAGCCGCCCGGCGAACGCGCACGCTATGCGCGAATCCTGGATGCGATTGAGTCTCCGACTTACAGCGTAGGGCCCAGGGGCTAAACAGGCTGCGGAGAAAGTCGCTCTCGGGCAGGTCCGGGCACCACAAAACCGTCATCCTGAGCGGAGCGCCTCGCAGATTTCTCCTGTGACACAGAGCTTGGCGGCGCGGAGTCGAAGGACCCCGAGGGTGCTTATCTTACCCATGCCGCTCGGATCCTTTCAACCATCGAAGCCCGCACCTGGGGGGATTTTGCACAGACTTGGGATGGGAAATGATTACAGTGCATGAAAAGATGTACCCGTGACCATCAAGTGCGTACCGCAGCAAAATCCTGTTCTCGGGCTTCGGTGGTTGAAAAGATCCGAGCAGCATGGGTGAGATAAGCACCCTCGGGGTCCTTCGACTCCGCGCCACCAAGCTCTGTGTCACAGGATAAATCTGTGAGGCGCTCCGCTCAGGATGACGGTTTTGTGGGAGTTTTGACGAAAAACATCCCAATCAAATTAGCGCTCATGGGACGAAGTCCTGGGCTACTCTCAGCCGTCCCCTTCGTCACGCCCCTTTGCCGGTTATGGGACCGACGGCAGCATCCGGCCGCCCTCCCGAGGTGAATCATGGACCGTCGTAAATTTCTAGTTCGCTCGCTCGCGTCTTCACTCGCTTGCTCCACGTTTGCGAAGCCATGGGCCAAGCCGTCCTGGGGACTGCCGCCGGCACTGCGCGAACAGTTAATGCAGGATCCTCTACGGCCGCAGTTTCATTTGCTGCCCGCGGCCAACTGGATGAATGACCCGTGCGCGCCCAGGTTTTTTGGCGGTGAATACCACATGTTCTTTCAGTACAACCCGGGCGCGGCCGTGTGGGGAGACATGCACTGGGCCCATGCCAAGAGTCCTGACCTCATTCATTGGACGCACCTCCCCATCGCACTATCACCCACTCCGGGATCCTATGACGCATCCGGGTGCTTCACCGGAAGTGTGCTGCCGGGTACAGAGGCGCCGACCATTCTCTACACTGGCGTGACCAGGAGCACGCCTGACCAAGAGACCATCCGGGGAGAAAGGCTGCGTGAAGTTCAATGCATGGCGGTGGCCACGGATCCCGGCTTGCTGACCTGGAAAAAAGCGGACCGTCCCGTCCTGGATGGACCACCTGCGGGCATGAAAGTGACGGGATTCCGTGATCCCTGCCCGTGGAAGGACGGCGACACATGGTATTTGGTTGTGGGATCGGGATTTGCCAAAGTGGGTGGCGCGGTACTGCTCTACCGCTCGCCCGACGGGCGCCATTGGACCTACCTGCACCCATTGGCGCAAGGCCAATGGAACCAAGGGACGCAGATCAATCCGGTAGACACCGGAGAGATGTGGGAGTGTCCGGACTTTTTTCCGCTGGGCGGCAAGCATGTGCTGCTTTACTCGGCGGAGCGAAAGGTCTACTGGGAGGTGGGCGAGTTGGACCGGCGCGAGCTCAAGTTCCACGCCGAAACCAAGGGCCGGTTGGACCACGGTTTCTACTACGCCATGAAGAGCATGGTGGACGCCAGAGGTAGACGCATCTTGTGGGGATGGGTCGAGGAGAACCGCTCTGCCAAGGAATGCCTGGCCGCCGGCTGGGCGGGGGCTATGGCGCTCCCTCGTGTACTCACACTGGTTCAAAACCAACTATGCATGGAAGTGGTTCCCGAATTTGCATCCCTGCTGCGGAACACCCGGCGGCTGCCAATAGACCTTAATGGCGCGCTCACAACCATGCCGGTTGTCAATCGTGCCTGCAACATGGTAGTGGAATTTCAAACTAAAGGCGGCGCTTACGGGCTGGAATTTCGCGCGGGACATGACCGTGGCGGGGCTGCGCTGCTGACGATCCTCTCCGGCGATGAGGCCGGCAAACCAAGCGTGAAAATTGGTGACCACGTGGTCGCCCTCTCCCCAAACCAGCAGGGAATATCGACCCTCGATCTCTGGATGGACGGTTCCGTGGTCGAGATCTTCATCGATCGCAGAGAGGCCTTAACGCTACGCTGCTACCAGGCAACGGGAAACGACCTACGCATTGCGTGGACGGGGAGCGCGGAGACTCTCAAAAGCCTGATGGTCTCGGACGTGGCGCCGATTTCGGCGGACCGCCTGACGGGTTGAAGGAATTCAGAGTCTGCGAGACTCTACGAACATTTTCTTTGACACACCTATGCGGGTACTGTAGGCTGGCGCTGCTTTTGGACCTTCCTTCTCGGGACCCTTACGTCCGACGAGTCCTAGCCCTCTACTAACTGGTAGCACCCGCCGGCCCAGCATGCACGCACGGCGTGCAAGGGGGATTGTATGGCGTTGCAGACTTTTCTCTACAGCCTTTCCTCGCGCATCCGCTATCTGTTTCTTATTGCCGTACTCTTCGCGCTCAACACCGCATTAGCCTCGGCTTCCAACCCGGTTCTCGACTGGATCGAAATCGCCAACAGTACGGCGATTGCCAATGCTACGAACCCGCTGGTAACGGGCCGGGGATTGGCCATCCAATCGGCTGCGGTGTTTGACTCCGTTAACGGCATTGAGCCGCTCTACCATCCGCTCCACGTCGGGTCAGAAGCACCACACCACGCCTCTGCAAGTGCAGCCGCGATCCAGGCCGCGTATGCCATTCTCATCAAGCTCTATCCTAAAAGCACGCCGTCGCTCACTGCGCAACGCGATGCCTCCATCGCCGCTCTCACGGGGGAAGACGCGAATTCCGTAAACGACGGCATCACCTGGGGACAGAGCGTCGCAGACGCCATTTGGACATGGAGATCGGCAGATGGATTCGCCCCCCCGCCCCCGCCTTTTCTCGGCGCACTCGGCATCGTGGGCACACCGGCAGCCATCGGAGTGTGGCGCCCAACGCCGCTGCTCAACGCTACCGGGGCAGGTCCGCAGTTCGCGACGATGACACCCTGGGTGCTTAAGCGGCCCTCGCAATTTCGCCTGCCTCCACCGAACGCCCTCACCAGCGCAGGGTACGCCACCGACTACAACGAGATCAAAATCTGGGGCGTCCTCAGCGGTTCCCCGCGAAGCTCGGATCAGTCGGAGTTCGCTCTCTTCTGGGCCGGCAATACTCCTCTGTATTGGGACCGCATCGCCGTGCAGCTTGCTGCCGCCGGTTCCTACTCCCTGACCCAGAGCGCACACCTCTTCGCCCTGCTCAATATCACCATGGCCGACGCCGTCATTGCCTGTTGGGATGTCAAGTACCGCTACGTCTTCTGGCGTCCGATCACCGCCATTCGTTCCGGAGATTTAGACGGAAACCCCGCCACCGCTCCCGATGCGACTTGGGTTCCCTGGCTCGACACCACGCCAACAGGCACTCCGGCCCACCCCGAATATCCATCCGGTCACTCCACGGTGAGCGGCGCCGCCGCGGCCGTTCTGGCAGACACTTTCGGGGATGACACCCCATTCACCGTCACCTCAGATGTTCGTCCAGGCACGCGCGCTTTCTCCAGCTTTTCCGCTGCTGTGGCCGAGATCGCGGACGCCCGCGTCTTTGGGGGCATTCACTTCAGAGTTTCCTGCGTCCGGGGCAACACGCTCGGACAAGCAGTAGCCGGCTATGTCTCTGCTCACGTGTTACGCCCAAAAGATGATTAGGGCCGCGAGTGTAGTGCGTCACACGGATCCCGCGATGTAACCAAGCCGGGCTGTGGAGAAACAGCAGGTCCCTCCACTGCGCTGCGCTACGCTACGATCCTAATGAACAATCGCTCACCGTCAAGTCTGTTGCTCTAGTGGCGAATTGACTGTCAAGGTTCGTGGTATCCCACATCTCACGAACAACGAGCGAGATGTGGGGCACCCATTGATTGTTGGCAGGGAAAGATCCCAAAGGCGCAGCGTTCATTCCATCCTTAACTTGCCAGCCAAGTCAGTGGGTACCGGATTGGAGGAGTATCATCCTCAAGTGCGGCCGGCACGCTAAGGAGAACCATTGCGCACGAGCGAAGGCAAAACTTGAGCCTGCCCGCATGGGCTTTGGAACAGGGTTCTCTTATCTCAATGTGAATCGTGACGCCATCGACCCGGAAACTCACCTCTGGACCCAGGCCCCCAATCTTGACGGACCGTCGGACAAGACGGTGGCGGTGCTCAAGTTCGAGACCCCTGCCGGCGCACCCATTGCCGTGTATATCGATTACGCGATGCACCCGGTGAACGGCTACCTTGCCGGCTTCATCAGTGCCGATTTTGCCGGCGCTACCTCGCGCTGGGTCGAACTGGCGTACGGAGACAAAATGGTTGCGGTGTTTGCCCAGGGCGCGTCGGGAGATCAGAATCCTCTGTACCTGCGCGCTGCCACCAATGCCTTGGCGTCTCGCGGAGGTGTACCAATCACCGGCAACGTGCTCACCCGGGAAAAGATCGAAGCGCCGGTCCGGGAAGAGAAGGTTACCGTACAGCCGCTGGATCCTAAAGTTCGCGAGGCCCTGGAAGAGGTGATGGAGAGCGAGGGCGTGCTTCTGGGCGAGGAAGTGATGCGCGTGATGACCAATACCACCCGTACCGACTCGAGCCCCGCGATCGTGGCAGACCAGGACGTTGTGACTTGTCCGGGGCGGCGCCGAATCGATAAAGCGCGTGAAGGCTCTCCGGGCACTTACACCGACGGCGATCCGGTGCATATTCGGCTGGGCGCTTTGCGCATCGGCAATGTTGCCCTTACGTCAGTAAACGCGGAGATTTACAGCACCATCGCCAAACGGCTCAAAGAGCGGTCGCCCATGGCCAATACCGTGGTTGTTACGTTAGCGAATGGAAGCGCCAACTCGGGATATGTCCCGAACGACGGCTCCTTTGGAGCCTATACGTTCCAGGTACTCAGCTCGCGCTTGCAGCCCGGCTGCGCGGAGAGCGCGATCGATAATGGACTCCTGGACCTGATCCAGGCGGACCAACGGTAGCCCGAAGCAGGAGGAAACAGTGAGAGTTGATCGGAGAGCGTTTCTTGGTTCGATGGTGGCGGTGGCGGCGGCACGTGTCGTCTGGGCCCAGCTTCCACCGGAGACGGCAAACCTGTGGGGCTCGCCGGTGATCGACTGCCACTTTCATCCGCGGCCTACGCTGGAGGCGAACCTTGCGCATCTGAATGGCTCCGGCTGCCAGGCGGCCTATATGCTGGCGCGGCTTACTGCGGCTGATGACGCCAAACGCTTCATGGCCCAGGAGCCGATGCGTTTCGCAGGGTATTCCGTCAGCACCGACGTCTCAGCGCCCGACGCGGTGAAGCTGTTGACCGAGGCGGTGAAGGCCGGAGCGCATGGCTTTGGCGAAGTGAAGTATCACGTGGAAGCCGATGGGCCGGAGATGCGGCGGTTGTATGCCGCCGCAGCCGAACTGGATGTGCCGGTGACCATCCACTTTCAGGAAGTACCACACACGGCAACCGAGGGTGTCTTCAATACGGGTTTCAAGCGCTTCGATAAGATCCTGAAAGAGTATTCGAAGACAACCTTCGTGGGCCACTGCGACGCATTTTGGGCTAATGTCAGCGCCGACTACGCCAACGATAAAGACTATCCCAGGACACCGATTGTGCGTGGAGGGATTACGGATAAGTGGCTGTCAGACTATCCGAATTTGTTTGCCGATCTTTCTGCGAACTCCGGCAATAACGCCCTTACCCGCGATCCTTCGTTTACCGCCGATTTTCTCAAGCGGCACCAGGAGAAGCTGTTCTTCGGCAGCGACTGTTCGTGCAAGGATGGACATGGCGCCGGCATCTCCCAAGGAGGCAATCCAGGCGCGGCCAGGCTTGCTGGTAAGTGCGTGGCGCGTGAGACGCTCACCGTGCTCAAGGCCAACACGACGCCGGACCTGTTCCACAAATTGGTGTGGGTCAATGGACACCGCATCTACAAGCTGAAGTCTTAGAGGGAGGAAAGTAGACGATGCGCCACGGTTTGAAGCAAGTGTTGGTTTCCTTTTGCTTGATCTGTGCTCCGGTCATAGCCGCTGCACAATCGATGCCGCAGCGGACCCTCCTGGCGTTGTCCAAGCACGAACATACGCTTGCCATGGTGGATCCAGCGACTCTGCAGGTAATCGGGCGCGCTCCCGTAGGCCCTGACCCGCATGAGGTGATTGCTTCCTCGGATGGGAGGACGGCCTACGTTTCCATTTACGGCGGCGGCCGCTACCACGCGATCTCCGTAATCGACCTGGTGGCAAAGAAGGCCGTGGCAGATATCGATACCGGACCTCTCAACGGTCCGCATGGTCTCGCATTTGTTGCCGGAAAGTTGTGGTTTACGGCCGAAGGGGCGAAAGCTATCGCGCGCTATGATTCTGCAACCGCAAAAGTCGACTGGATCCTGGGCACCGGCCAGAACCGGACCCACATGATTTACGTCACGCCGGATGTCAAGCGGATCTACACCACCAACGTTAGCTCGGCGACCGTCAGCATCATGGAACTAGTCGCTCTGCCGCCGATGGGACCTCCTCCGGGAATGCGCCTTCCGCCTGGCTCACAGCCTCCTCCTCCTGGTGGAACTCAAACGCGCATGGATTGGAACGAGACCGTCATCCCCGTCGGCAAAGGCGACGAGGGTTTTGACGTGTCGCCTGATGGACGCGAGTTGTGGACGGCAAATTCACAAGACGGCACGCTGTCAGTGATTGATCTCGATACCAGGAAAGTGACGGCCACTCTGGACGCCGGGACGTTCGGTGCGAACCGGTTGAAGTTTACTCCTGATGGAAAGCTGGCGTTGATTTCGCGCCTGGGGGACGGCGATCTGGTCATTTACGATGCAGCGTCGCGCAAGGAATTCAAGCGTGTACACATCGGCCACGGAGCGGCGGGCATTCTGATGGACCCGGATGGCGCGCGGGCATTCATCTCCTGCGGTCCTGATAATTATGTAGCCGTTCTGGACCTTAAGACCTTGGAGGTCACGGGCCACATCGATGTAGGCGGCGAGCCCGACGGCCTTGCCTGGGCCTTCCGGCCGTAGGCCTGGGAGAAAGAACTCGATGAAGCGCGGCAGCCTTTGTTTGGGAGAAAGGCGCACCGCAGATCCCTCGGCTCCGCTCGGGATGACAAATCTGGGCGTTCTGCTCCCATGAAACGTTGTTGCAGATCACTCGCTCTGGCTCGTCGGCGGTAAAACCGGCCCTGTCACTGCCTGGGACCACCGCCGATGGAGTCGAGATCAGCAATCACTTGCGGAGGAATCTGCAGGGTTGCCGCCCTGAGATTCTCACGCAGATGTTCGGCGGAAGATGTCCCCGGGATCAGCAGGATGTTGGGCGAGCGCTGAAGAAGCCACGCAAGCGCAACCTGCATAGGCGTGCTCCCAACCGACGCCGCCGCTGCGTCGAGTTTCGACGAGTGTAACGGACTGAACCCTCCCAGCGGGAAGAACGGCACGTAAGCAAGACCTTGCTTCGCAAGGTCATCGATAAAGCCATCATCGTTTCGTTGGACAACGTTGTAGAAATTCTGCACGCAGACGATTGGCGAAATTTTTTGCGCTTCGGCCAGCTGCTTGGGACTCACATTACTCAGACCGAGATGACGAATCAGTCCCTGGCGCTGAAGTTCGGAAAGCACAGTCAGCGGTTCTTCGATAGACCCTTCGGACGGCCCCATCACTCCTCCGACCCGCAGGTTGACGACATCAAGCCTGTCGAGCCCGAGGTTGCGGAGATTGTCTTGAACGCCATCAACCAGTTCCTGGCGCGAAAGGGCATGGATCCAGGACTTGTCCGCTCCGCGGCGAGCGCCCACTTTGGTGACGATCACCAGGCCATCCGGATAGGGATGGAGCGCCCGCTTGATAATCTGATTGGTCACGTGGGGACCATAAAAGTCGCTGGTATCAATATGGTTCACGCCGGATGCAACGGCCTCCCGCAGGACTTCAACCGCAGCGTTCACGTCACGCGGCGGTCCCCACACCTGCGGACCGGCAAGTTGCATCGCGCCATAGCCCATGCGGTTTACGGTCATCGATGTGCCGGGGAGTGTGAAGCTGCCCGCAAGGTCGGTCTGTGTCGGCATCCTGTTGTTCCTCAAATCAAGTCTTGCTCAGCGTAGGAAAGGAACTGCTGATCGCAACCAGAGTAGCATTGCGAAGCGTATATGGATGAAAACAAATAGGATCGTTAGGAGGCGCACGCACGGGAGCTCCTCATTGCCACCTTTTGGCTGCACAAGTCAACCGGAAGATGCGGCAAAGAGAACCATTCCTGCCGGGTCGCCCGCAACTTTGCCAAATGCGTGTCGACGAGCGTCAGGAAAGGCGGACAGATAACTGCTACTATTATTGCGCTATGGGCCCTGGTATCTCAAATCGGTAGGAGAAACTATGAATGCCTATTGTGTCGTCCTTCGGCCCCAGTCGGTGGTCCAACCTATAGCTCCCCGCAACAAGCGCTGCTACCTCGGAGCCGACTCGGCGAATCGGGCAATACTTACCGCGGCTGCGGACAATCCTGAATGGCGCGTAATTGGCGTTGAGCCAAGCGGACTATTTGCGCCGCTTCCACAGAGTGATCGTTCCGGCGCCAGACCGGAAACTGGACACGCTGCGTAGGTAAACCCCGTTTTGGATATTTTCGGGGAAGCTTTCATGTTGCCTACTCTCTGAAAGGTCCTTCCCGATGCCGAGAATTGTCTGCCGGTTTTTTTGTTTTGTGGCAATGGTCTTGCCCGTGCTAAGTGCCGGCGCGGGACACGCTCAATCCTCGCCCCTCTATCCGAACTACCCGAGCGAAACACCCTCAACCTTCCAACCGTCGACGTACGGCATGGACTACGATCGTCGCGAGGTCATGATCCCTGCCCGTGATGGGGTCAGGCTATATACCGTGATTCTTGTGCCAAAGGGTGCGAAGCACGCCGGAATACTGCTCACACGTACGCCTTACAACGCCAGGAACCTCTCTGCGAACACACCGAGTGTGCATCTCGGTACAAGCCTTTGGGGCTACGACAATGCAACGGAAACTATCATCGCGGGGGGATACATCCGGGTAGTGCAGGATATTCGCGGCAAGTATGGCAGCGAGGGCGATTATGTGATGAACCGCCCCCTCCACGGCCCACTGAATCCCACGCCGGTGGATGAATCGACAGATACCTATGACACCATCGACTGGCTGGTAAAGAACGTGCCGGAAACCAATGGCAAGGTCGGCGTGCTGGGCATTTCCTACGATGGCTTCCTCGCGCTCATGCCGCTGGTTCGTCCGCATCCTGCGCTGAAGTGTGTGGTCCCCATGAATCCCATGGTGGACGGCTGGCGGGGTGACGACTGGTTCCACAATGGCGCCTTCCGGGAGCAGAATCTGGCGTACATCTACGAGCAGACGGCGACCCGTGATAACAGCGCGCGTTGGCTGAGCAGCAACTTCGACGACTACGACACTTACATGAATGCTGTCTCCGCCGGAGAGCTGGGCAGGCAGCGCAACATGGAACAACTTGGCTTCTGGAAGAAGGTGACGGAACATCCCGCATACGATAGCTTCTGGAGCGGGCAAGCTGTCGATCGGGTGCTGGCCGATGAGCCTTTCACGGTTCCGACGATGCTGGTGGCGAGCTTGTGGGACCAGGAGGATATCTACGGCGCGCCCGCCGTCTACAAGGCGCTGGCGCCCAAGGATAAGGATCACGACAAGCTCTTCATGGTTATCGGGCCGTGGCATCACGGGCAGGAAATCGAGGGAGCCGATTCGCTGGGCGCAATCAAGTTCCGCAGCGATACCGGCCTGTACTTCCGGCTGCAGATTCTGGCGCCTTTCCTGGCCCACTTCCTGCAGGATGAGGCACCCGTCATGGATATCGCGCCCGTAACGGTTTTTGAGACCGGGATGAATCGCTGGCAGCGGCTTAAGTCGTGGCCCTCGGGATGCGAAGGCGGATGCACGCCCAAGCCGGCCCCACTCTATCTGCAGGCGGACGCCAAGCTTTCGTTCACTGCGCCGTCGAGCGGCGAGGCTTTCGACGAGTACGTATCCGATCCAGCTAAACCCACGCCGTTCCGCGCCCGGCCCAGCCAGCCGATGGGCTACACGCCCAACCTTTCGTGGGTGCGCTGGTTGGTGGACGACCAGCGTGAGTTCTCCGGCCGCACGGACGTGCTCACCTTCAAGACAGAGGTGTTGACGAAGCCGGTCAAGATCAGCGGGGAGCCGGTTGCCAACCTGATTGCCTCAACTACGGGCACCGACGGCGACTGGGTGGTGAAGCTGATCGACGTTTATCCGGATGAAGTTCCCGGTCAGCCGGAGCTTGGCGGCTATCAGCTCGCGATCTCTATGGATATCTTCCGGGGACGCTACCGCGAGAGCCTCTCGCAGCCTAAAGCCATCACACCCGGTGCTCCGCTGCTCTATAAATTTGCGTTGCCCATGGCGAATCACGTCTTCCTGCCCGGCCACCGGATCATGGTGCAGGTGCAGTCAAGCTGGTTCCCGCTCTACGATCGGAATCCGCAGACTTTTGTACCGAACATCTTCTTTGCCCAGGCCACCGACTATAAGAAGGCAACCCAGCGCATCTATCACGCCCCTGGAAACGCTAGTTTTGTGGAACTGCCGGTGGTGACAACAGAACATTGAGGCTGACTGCGTACCCGGCCCCATATCGCGCACAGGACTGCTTCAGTACAGGAAATTCCATATGCTTGAGAAAGGCCGCGGTACTCGAAGACCCGGCCTCGATTTCCTTGCGAACTAGTTTTTCTCCACTCGCTTTCTCGCGCGCCCGGGTGACTGCTTCTTCTTCGATCGCACGAGGAACCACCAGAACACCATCCATATCGCCGAAAATCAGATCACCTGGTTCGATGCGGACACCGCCAATTTCGACGGGGCAGCGATAGTCAACAACTTTGGATCGAATCGAGGCGTCTTGCGCATACCTGCCGCGGCTGAAGACAGGCCAGTTCTGCTCCAGCACCTGAGGGGTGTCGCGATGGTATCCATCGATAACGGCACCAAGACCTCCGCGTGTGCGTGCCGTTGCGGTTAGGATTTCGCCCCAGGCGGCGCAATTCTGAGATCCTCCGGTAGCCACGTATACCTCGCCCGGCAGGATTTGATCCAACGCTTCCGTCATCAGGCCGAACGGCTGTTTCTGCTCGCCCCACGCGTCCGCGATCTGGACGGGCATCGCACGCCCAAGCACGCGCATGGCCTCGCGGAGCGGTTGAATGGGTTGAGGCAGGAATTGATGCGTGTAGCCCAGGACGTCCAGTACGTCGCCGAGGACGGGAGTGTAAAGCTTCTCTAAGATTGCGCGAAACAGATCGACGTCGCTCGACGTTTGCACTCTGGAAACTTCCTCCAACCAAGGGAACACTACAGCGGCCGCCAACGGGGTGTCAACGGGGCGAGAGTGAACATGTACCATCCAGAGAATGGAAAACCTCAACGGAAAAGTTGCTCTCGTGACCGGCGCCAGCCGCGGTATTGGCCGCGCCATCGCACTGTCGCTGGCCGGGGCTGGCGCCGACGTGGTTCTCAATTTCCTCAGTCACTCCCTGGAAGCGCAGGCGGTCGAAGCACAGATCCTGCAAATGGGGCGGCGGTGCGCCAGCATCCAGGCGGATGTTTCCGTTGCCAAAGAAGTTGAGCGTCTTGCTCACGAAGCACAAGCGCGTATCGGCTCAGTGGATGTTCTGGTGAACAATGCAGGTATCGCTCGCCCCCAGGCAATCGAGCAGATTACCGAGAGTGATTGGGACGATTTGATCGATACCAACCTCAAGTCATGCTTTCTGGTGACCCAGGCTTTTCTCCCTCCCATGCGTGCCCGGAAGTGGGGCCGGATTATCAATCTTTCCTCAGTAGCCGCGCAGATAGGCGGAGTGGTTGGCCCTCATTACGCAGCTTCCAAGGCCGGAATGCTGGGCTTAACGTACTACTATGCGCGATACCTGGCTACGGAAGGCATCACGGTCAATGCCATAGCGCCTGCACTCATCGAGACCGACATGACCCGCACGAATCTCAGAGCAAGCGTGGCGCACATTCCGGTAGGCAGGTTCGGCTCCGTGGATGAGGTCTCGGATGTGGCGGTCCTGCTGGCGATGAACGGATACATCACCGGGCAAACAATCAATATCAACGGAGGCTGGGTGATGAGCTGACTGCGCGCATGACGCGATGTCATGCGATCTTCTTCTTAATGTCAGTGCATTGGGTTGGTGATATGGGTGCCGTAGTGGATTCGGTGATGTGATTCACGTGACAGCAATCTCCACAGGACAAGAGGATTACAAGAAGAAGATATAGGCGTGACACACGAGAGCGGTTCAGAAGCGGACCATGTGGCTGGATGACTTTGGTGGCCCGACCGGCCACCCAGGACTCTTCCCACATTCAGGAGGTACAGTGTGAAACGCAAACTCTCTCATCCCAAGGTGTCAGGCGATATCGCCGAAACTTCCATCCGTGAACCGCAAGATCAACCGGCAAATGGGCTCGTACGCAGACGGTCGTTCATCAAGAATCTAGGTATCGCGGGTGTTGCGCTCTCTGCGGGCGCCTTGCTTGCAGGCAAGGTCGAAGCTGAGGAGGGTAGCGGTAAGTTGGAACCCGGCGATGCGGCCATTCTTCGCTTTCTCGCAGCGGCTGAGCTCATTGAAAGCGATCTTTGGCTGCAGTATGCAGAGCTTGGCGGGCTCCAGACCAACGAGCCGCCCCTGCTTACGGGACTCAAAGGCGGAAATGCCGCCTACATCCGAGCACTTTCCAACCTCGACGGCGATATGGCGACCTACATCCACGACAATACAGAAGACGAGTTCAGCCACGCCGGTTTCATCAACGCATACCTGGCGTCGAAGGGAGCGGACACAGCAAATCTTGACCGCTTTCGTAAGCTGCCCAGCAGCCAGGCGACCGGAGCGCAACAGATCGGACGGCTCACGAATCTCATGGAGTTGACAATAGACACGTCCTGGTGGACCCGGTATCGCAGCCGTACCCAGAATCCCGACTTCGGAGACTCATTTGTCAATGCGATTCCGATCCTCGGGACAAAGCGGCATACGGCGATCCCCAGAAACGACAGCGAAGCGCAGCTGGACCCAGGTTCGCCCAACGGTGTTACTGACCTCACACAATACATTGCCAATACTGCGGGCTTTCACTTTGCCTTCATCGAACAGGGCGGCACCAGTCTCTACACTCAGTTGGCGCAGCGAGTCACGGATGTCGAGGTACTGCGCATCCTGCTAAGTATCGGTGGAACGGAAATCGCGCATTTCCAGACATGGCACGACAAAGCTGGGAATGCTCCCGCCTTGACGGGGGTGGTTGACCCTGTCAGCGGGGATAAGGTGGATTTTCCGGACCTCACAACCTTTGCCGGCAACGAAGACCTGCAGACGAACCTGATCATGCCTGAGCCCACAATCTTCTTGAGCAAGGGCTTTCCTGCGTGTTCCATCATTCGTCCTACGGAGACCAAGGGCGCCGCGGCAGGCGCGGTCAAATCGCTGACCGACGACGGGCTGTTCAACGGGCAATCGAGCGCCTTCTTTTCTTACTTGCAGGATCTCGCAGAAGATGCGGACGAGGCCGTTCGCGGGCGCTGATCTTTGTAGGTGCGTGAGCCCCGCCCGATCCGGCGGGGCTCTCTTGATTTGCCCTTAGTGGATGTGGGGATAGACGCCGGGAACCTGCAACGAAATGCGATAGATACTTGAGCTGGCCGCGACATAGAGCGTTTTGTGATCGGCGCCTCCCCAGGCCACGTTCCCTACGCGCTCCGGAATATCGAGTGTGCCCAGATGCTTGCCTTCGGGAGAAAAGATCCACACCCCTGCTGGACCCGCGCTATAAAGATTCCCCTTCTCATCCACCTTCATGCCATCGGGCGCTCCTGACCGCTGATCGGAAGTGGCATCGAAAAAGAGCTTCGCGTCGGTGAGGGTGCCGTCAGGCTGCACGGTGTAGCGCATCCAGAGTTTCTTGGGCTCTGAATTGTTGACGTAGAGATATTTCTCATCGGGAGAGAAAGCGATTCCATTGGGCCGGGGCAGGTCTTTCACCAGGAGCTGTAATTGCGCCCGGTTGGGAGCCGCGCCGGGCTTCTGAGCGAGCGCGCCCGGTAGCCGGTAAACACCGCTAAATTGCAGTTGTTTGGTTGGGTCGCTGTCCTGTTTCGGGAGTCCATACGGCGGGTCGGTAAAGTAGAGCGTTCCGTCAGACTTGTACACCAGGTCATTGGGACTGTTCAGCTGTTTGCCTTGATAGGTATCCGCGAGAATGGTAACTTGCGCCGTGGGGTCGACATGTTCCAGTCTCCATACGTCGCGCTGCGCGTGACCCGCGACCGTAAGCCGGCCGCGGCTATCGATCGTCATACCGTTGGAGCCGGGCTCGTGACCGGTGAAGGGAACTGAACCCTTGTAGCCGCTCGGTTGCATAAAGACACTGACGCCATCGCCGGGGGTCCACTTACGAATGCTGTTGCTGGGGATCTCCGCAAACAGAAGATAGCCGGCTGGTATCCAAACCGGGCCTTCTGTCCATGTGAACCCCGGGCCTGTCGCTACTTTTTCCAGAACAGGCTGGGCAGGAACGATCAGGTCCAGAGCCGGATCCAGGCGCTCCACTTTCATGGGTACGGCAGGCGGCACTTCGGTAGCAGAGGCCCGCACCACGGTCCCAGGCAGCAGGCTATTCCGTTTTGGCGACGCTGTGATCAATACCACGCCGCTGGTTATTCCAATCAAAACAATCAGCCGGGAAACTTTTCGTTGCATCACTTGATCTTCTCTCCTGCGAAAACACACGGATCATACCACCCAGCGTGCAGATCGGGCTGCTCATTTTACAGAACTGACTTCGAGAATCTCGACCCGCTTCAGACCCTGAAAATGCGACTGGCACTCCGCGTATCCCAGAAGGCGGCGGATTTAATGGAGAGGCGGGGTGGGACTGGGGGCGAGGGGATGTCGCTTGTCCTGATGATCAATACCGGGGCATGCGTGAGGAACAAGGGTGACGCGATTGTTAATCCAGAAGTGTCCGTCGCTGGGGAATAGGATATCGTGTCGCCGAATTACTCCACGGGAAGTACGACGACATGAGCACGATAGCCCATGAGCTCGGCCATTCGATGCACAGCTACTTCTCGAATAACACCCAGCCGTTCCCCACTGCTTCTTATGTCATCTTTGTTGCCGAGGTCGCTTCCACTTTCAACGAGGCTCTCCTCATCGACCACATGCTCAAGGCAACCAGCGATAAGAAGATCAAGCTGGCCTTGCTCAGCAGATATCTTGAAAACATCAAGGCTTCCGTATTCCGGCAGACACAATTTGCGGAGTTCGAGCTGCGCATTCACGAAATGGTGGAAAAGGGAACGCCTCTCACCGGCGACTCCCTCTCTAAACTTTATCTCGAAATCGCAAGGAAGTATTACGGTCACGATCAGGGCATCTGCATCGTAGATGACTACGTAGCCTATGAATGGGCCTTCATTCCGCATTTCTATTACAACTTCTACGTCTACCAGTACGCTACGTCCTTCACCGCGTCTTCCGCTCTATCGGAAAAGGTACTCGCCGGCGAACCCGGCGTCACCGAGCGCTACCTGAAATTCATCTCCTCCGGCAGCGCGAAATACCCGATTCAGCTACTGAAGGACGCCGGCGTGGATATGAGCACGAATGAGCCCCTCGATCTGACTATGAGGAAGATGAACCGTGTCATGAATGAAATGGAAGCGCTGCTAGGAGCCGAAACTTCTCCAAAACCTTAGGTGAGGCGAACTGGCAGTGATGCATCGTAAAAAGGAAGGAGATGGAGACCGGCGGAGGCATCGGGCGCCCGAAACTCTCTGTCCGGACATTCTCCCCGAAACTCTCCCGCCAAATGACGCCAGAGGGGATTCAGCAGAGTTTAGGTGAAGTGTTCATTCTTCTGCTCGCGGCAGGATCGGCAGGGTCAAGTTTACCGGAGACCAGTCTCGGCGATTGGTCGCGAGGATTGCGGATCGGTAGCGGGAATCGGCGTCTTTTGAAGCATCGCTGCTTCTCACTGTGGTATTGCCGTTTTGAGTGAATCGATATATTCACGCCACAGAGCTGCCAGATAGGTCCAGTCTGCGGGTGAGGGGCTTTCCTGTGTCGTCTCGGTGCGAGTGACAAAATACAGGGCAGGGATTCCGATGGAGGGTTGCGACTGCATATAGCTCCACCACTCTTTCAAGTTGGTGGAGGAAGCGTTATCGGTATCGACAAGGGGCCAGCCGGTGATGTTCGCCATGCGGGCGCGAAGGCGCATCATCTCAGCGACGTTGCGGCTGGCGTACCAGACATCGTTCAGCCGGATCACGTCCGATGATTCGCGGAAGAGCGCGTTGGTGGTTTGCGTTTCTACCATTGCGTCCGGCCTCCACTTGTGCGTTTCACTGTAGAGGATGGACTGGAAGCGGCGGACGAATTCAATGCCTGTGGCCGGGCCAGTCAGCGGCAGACCAGGGACGGCGGGTGACCGCACCCAGTCTTCCTTGAAGCCGTCAACACCGAGATCCCGGACGAGATGGCGAACGCGCGGACGCAGCCAGGCTTCGTATTCAGGTTTACCTACATCGGCGATGACGCACTTGCCCTGGTAGGTAACGCAGAGTGAAGGCGGCAAGCCGTCAGTATCCGCGACGGGAACCCAGAGGAGCACGTGGCGTCCTTTCGCATGCTGCGCGGAGATGAAGCCTTTCAGATCGGGCCACTTTCGCTGATCGACTTCAAAGGTACCGTAGCCCTGTTGCCATTTATCGTCGATTACGATAGTTCCGACCGGTAGCCCACGCTCGTCGAGCATGGCGAGCCATTTTTCATAATTCGCCTGCGTGGAAAGCTTGTTAGGCGTGCCGCCTTGGGGAACCGATTCGACCGTCTGCTCGGCCCAGCCACAGAAGATGGGCAGGTGGTGCCAGAAGACATCTTTTGTAACCTGAGGCGTTGCGAATCCATTTGCCGAAAGCCATGACGTGTAGTTACGGAGGGCGTCGAGCGGGCTGTAGGCCATGTTGATGGTGAGAACGGGCGAGGCAAAGCTGTCGTCAACGCTGCGGTAACCCATGTAGTCGACATAGAAAGACGCGCCGGCATAACGTGAGCCAGAGTATTCGAGCGCCGGGAACTGATAGTCGCCGGGCTTCGTCCCGATGCCGATACCGATCCACGTGTTTTCAAAGTGGAAAGCGAGGAACAGGGGGGGCGGCGCAAAGGTCCCAGCCATGCGCTCGGGACGGAAGTCCAGCTCAGAGCTTTCTTCACGGCCGATGCTGAAGCCCAGAATCTGAGGCATGGCAATATTGAATTCGAACTGGTCTGCGAGGTTGGGGTTGGGCACGAAATAGCGGTCGGCATAGATGACAGCGTCCCATGCGGGACCGCCTGTGGTGCCGTTGTCCCAGCGGTTGGAGACTCCGTTGGCGAGGAAGTAGCAACGGCCGAGTTTGCCGGATCCAGTGGCGAACTGCTGGAACTCTATGTGGTCGGAAAAGAATCGCCACTGAAATCGACGGCCTGCCCACAAACTGCTTTTTGCTGCGACGTTTAATTCGAAGGTGTCTTCGCCCGTCTTGCGCAGCGAGTACGAGATCTCAGATAGATGCTCTTCGCTCGATGGAGAGACCAATCCGGCAACAATTGGCATTTGGAAGACGGTCTGGTGTTCACGTTCGAGCTTTAGCTGCGGAGGGGCTCCGGGGAGATTACTGGGCGCGATAGTTACTGAGTATTGAGGCATCAAGACGGACTGCGACGCAGCCGCTGACGCCCGTGTGTTACAGCAGGGCGAACAGGTGGCGAGGAGCAGAACAAGGAACTGTCGGCGGCGCAGCCATTTTTTCATGGTCCATATCGCATGGTGCGGCTGTTTCTGTTGAGTGTAGTCTAAAAGGCAAAGTCGAATCTCTTAATTAATTCGACTGATACTGTTGAGACAAGGATGCTGCATGTACGTTCGCCTGTCTGACGAAAGGCTTCCGGTAGAGCTGCCCAGCTAACCGGTCCTGTAAATTGGCTCCAGATTCGAGACCCGAGGGGTAAGTTTCCGAGTCCGTTTACCGGGAAATGCCGATCGCCCGGCAGGGCGATACCGTGGTAGACTTCCGCCTCAGTTTTGCTAAGGGAATTCGCTGACAGACGAAATGACCCCCAAAATGTATGGCGCCATTCATCGAGAAACTTGCGCCGAACACCCAATTCTTTGGCTAGACCACTGATGGTCTTTGCTTGCGCCATCCGATGGACCGCATTCAGCTTGAACTCCGCACTGTAACTCTTCGTTTTCTTTGGCATCGGCCTGCTCCATTATGTCCGAAAAGTGTCCCCCCTTTTTTCGCCTCCTACCGTGTCTCAATTTTGGGGTGCAGTACAGTCCGTCCCCAAGTTTCCCCCCAAGTTTCCCCGTAGATGAGCGATCGTTTGTTGGCAATTCAACCGAAACGACTATAATTCTGGTTGGAGCGAAAATTGAGGTGCATATGGCCGTTTGGCAAGTACAAGAGGCGAAGACGCGTCTGAGCGAGGTCATTGAGGAAGCTAACAGCAAAGGCCCGCAATTCATTACCCGGCACGGGTCGGAAAGAGCTGTCATCCTTTCAGTCAAGGACTATCGAGCCCTGACCGCTCACAAACCCGATCTCAGGGAGTATTTGCTGGGTGGCCCGAAGGTCGACCGATTCGAAGTACCACGCAGTCGCGACAAGGGACGCAAGGTCACGCTGTGAGCGGCCGGCTGCAATATTTGCTGGATACCAACATTTTATCCGAGACCCGCAAGAAACAGGCCAATGAACGGGTAATGTCCTTTCTGTCCGGCGCCGAACCGTCCGCACTTTTCATCAGCGTGCTTTCGCTCGGCGAGTTGAGAAAAGGCGTGGCTCTCAAAATTCAGTCCGACGCAGATGCCGCGAAGCGGCTCGGGGCTTGGGTAGACGGACTGGAGTTCAGCTTTGGCGAGCGCATTCTCGGTGTCGATGCGGCGATTGCGAGGCAATGGGGAGAGCTGTCCGCCCAACGCTCAAGGCCGGTCGTCGATACACTCCTCGCCGCAACTGCGCTCGTACACAAACTGACGCTGGTCACCCGGAATATCAGCGATGTACACGATCTTGGAGTGAAGCTGCTCGATCCCTGGAGGCAGTAGGAGACAGTTTCGGGGATTGATCCGCAAGCGCTGTCTAGAAATTGAAGGGACGGAGTAACCACTATCCCGTCGCGCCACACTTAAGCCGTTCGAGTGGTGATTACTCCGTCTGTCCCTTCAACTTCCCCTTCAACTTCCTCAACTTCCTGTCCCTTCAACTTCCCGTCGTCCCTTCAACTTCCTTCAACTTGCTCCCAACTTGCAGTGACATTCATTTGCCTTCAGATTGGGATTTGGCAACCTTGCCAAATAAGTCGTTTGTTTCATGAAGATGCTCAAGGTGCTCAAGTAATTCATTTGAGCATCTTGCCTCGTTGACCGGCGGGTACTACAGCATTTTCACTTCTACTCTGCACAGTCAAGCGCCGCGAGGTGCGGCTTTTCTTGAGGAAAAGCCACGTCGGGAGTGGTTGCTCTGTATGCACCAGAAGTGAAAATGCTCTAATCCTCCGGAGGGGGCAAAGTCCACCACCAGGCACCTGATTTTCCGTCTTTGGAGCTACGAACGCCGATATCGAATTTGGCGCGGCGCAGGGTGGCGATACAGACGCCATCGCGCTCGGCGGCTATCTCGATGGAGGCCTGGGTCTGGCTGCCAGGTTGCAGGCAGTCACGCAGCCATTGGGCGGCAAACTTGCGCTTGGGCAGACCAGCGCCGGTGGGACGGGCCGCGAGGAGATCCTCCGAGGTGAGGTTGCTGAGCCCCGTCCAGTGGAAATTGCCGTCTTCTCCAATCCGGTAATCGAGCGGCGGAGCCAGCGGCCCGAGGTTCGATTTGACGTGCAGCAGAGCGGTTTGCGCGGGTGCGTCGGGCGAGCTGCCGACGAGAAACTCGGTGCGGAGAGCGGCGGAGCACTCCATGGATGCCCGAGCTCGATGGACAGGACTGCCGGCGGTAGGTTTGGCGAGGTGGCGAATAAGGAGAATGCAGCAGCGGTGAAGCTCCGCCAGGCGGCCGAGACGATCGAGAAAAGGGCGCGTTTGCGAAGCGCGATCGAGGTCAACTTCCCAGGGACCGTCCCAGGGATCGAGGATCACGAGGTGGGCCTGGGTTTTCTGGAGCGCGTTCTCGAGATCGCGGAGAGCGGAGTCAGGCGAGGACATGGAGCGCGCAGAGACGGCTCTACGCAGGATGACGAGGCGCGCGGGATCTCCGTGGAGGCCGGCGAAGCGAGGTTGAATGACTTGCGCGGGTGCGTGTTCCGCCGATGCATAAAGGACGGTGGCTGGTTTGAGCTTTTCGCCGGTGAACGGGTCGCGCCCGCGTGTCAGCGCTGCCGCGATGGCGAGGGCGACCCAAGTCTTTCCCGATCCTGGCTCCCCGGAAAACATCGCTAACGTACCGGCGGCGAGCCTGTGCTGCCAAAGCCATTCGACAGGTTGGGGCTGGAGGTCGGCGAGGTAAACGATATCTGTGCCGGTTACGGTTGCATCTGTATCCGCGAGCAACGGTGATGGCGTGTGAGGCGGGCGTGCATCTTTCATCATGGCTGGTTGCGGGATCATCGCTTGCTCCGGAGTGGAAGGCTTCGTTTGGCATAAGAATCTTGTCTTATGGCCGACATTAATACGCTCGGGAGCCGCCGTCCATGGGCAGGGAGAATAATCATGTGGAAGAGCGGGTAGTAAACTCGTGATTACTCCCTACTGTTCAAGGATGACGAAGTAGTTAGCACCGCTTTTTGGCAATGATCCGACATATCCGTATGACCACCATTGCGCAGGACGTGCCGCCGAGAGATGAGCGCAAAGCTGATATTTTGTGGACGGTTAACCCTCTTCGACAATTGCCATCGCTGTCGCATGCTCAGCCGTAGCGTTGCTGTGTGCGCTCTGAGTCTTCAACCGGCGATTCCTTCATGGGTTGCTCTCCAGCAGAGCCCATGTCCGCTTCACCGGTCTTTCACAGCTTCTGCCTCAACCCGGCTGCTGTACAGTCATCAGCAGCGAACCGCAGACTGTCTCTATTTTCTCTGTCTCAACCGAGGGGTCCACACTGGCCCCCTTTCACCGTCCCCCTTTCACCCCCGTTGCGGGTCTGCCAACCCAGGTAGTGGACGATAAAGGACGTGAGCATTCATTGTATTGCCAAGCGGAGAGCTCATTCGCTACGAAGCGCCTGCATGGGATCGACATTTGCTGCCCTCCAGGCTGGGTTCCAACTTGCCACAAGCGCGGTGAGCATCAAGATGACTGACGCGAGCGCAAACATGGCCACGTTTTCCGCACGCACTTGATAGAGGAGCTCTGCCAAGACGCGCACGCTCATTGCCGAACCGGCAACGCCCAACACAATTCCAACGGAAGCCAAAACGAATGCTTCGTGGAACACGCTGCTGAGCACCGCTCCGCGGCTTGCGCCCAATGCCATGCGGATGGCAATTTCGCGGGTGCGCCGCGCGACCATTTGGGCCAGGACCCCATACATGCCCACGACGGCCAAAACTAAAGCCAGTACCGCAAAGCTCCCGAAGAGCACAGTGCGGAAACGAGGCTGAGACAGCACCGCCGATTGCTGGTCCTTCATCGTGGCCACGTTTGCCAGTACAAGATCACGATCCATCGAGGCAAGCTGCTCTTCCATTCCACCGACCAACCCAAGCGGGCTTTCTCTGGTTAGAACCATCAGATATAGCGATGCCGGGGCATCTTGTGTGAGTGGACGATAGACCGCGGGTTGTTCTACATAGCCCATCTCCTGAAAGACTGTCGTTGTTTTGATGTCGGCTACCACGCCGATAATGGTGAGCCACGGCTGAGATGGATCGTCGGCACGGCTTAGCTTGACGGCATGCCCGACCGGATCCGTAAGCGGAAAAAATTTGTTGGCCAGAGCCTGATTGACAATGGCAACCGGTTGCGCACCGTTTCTATCCTGCGTGCCAAAGGCCCTGCCTCGGTACAAGGGAATCCGCATGGCCTCAAAGAAATCCGCGCTTACACTCTGGGTCGCAATACCGCCCGCCGAAAATCTAGAGGCATCTCCCTCAACGGACAGGGAGTTTTCTCCCACAGGAGTGAAACCCGAGGCTTCTGTAACCGTCTCTACGCCAGATAACCCGGAGACCTTTTCCGCAAAGTCGGAAACAAACCTCGATCTTGCGTCCGTGCCCGGATAGTGTTCTTGCGGAAGATTGACCTTCGCTGTGAGCACGCGATCGGTGCGGTAGCCCAATGGGATTGACGCCATCTTCCACAGACTTGCGGTCAGCAGTCCCGCTCCAACAAAGAGCATCAACGAAAGCGAAAACTGCATCACCACAAATGCCTGGGAAGTGCGGTGTGCAGAAGCGTTCTCACCTACGCCACGCTCGCCGTTCTTGAGCACAGTGTTCAAATCAATCCGGGATGCCCGCCAGGCTGGGAACAGTCCGAAAGCGATTGCTGAAGCAACGCCCAACGACGCGGCGAACAAAAGAACCTGCCAGTCGAGCGAGACCACGTTACCAGGGGGAAGCTCGACCGGGTTAACGGCGCGGAACCAATGAAGCGCCAACATCGCCAGAACGACACCTACGCCTGTTCCGCAAAACCCGAGCATCAGGGATTCGGTCAGCAGTTGCTGGATGAGCCGTCGGCGGCCGGAACCGAGTGCGGTGCGAATCGCCATCTCGCGTGAACGTTCCCTTGCGCGCCCAAGCAAGAGGTTCGCCACATTCAAGCATGTCATCAGCAGGATTAGGCTGACGGCACCCAATAACACCCAGAGGCCGGTACGCAGATCTCTCCCGGCAAGCCATGTGAAATTGTCCTGCAGGTCAAGCACGATAGGCGTGGCGGAGGAGAGCAGGGAGAGCGTTGCCGGAGCTTCCGGCAAGGTTCGCTTTGCGATGGCATTGAGTTCTGCTTCCGCCTGAGCACGTGTTACCCCCGGCTTCAACAAGCCAAAGACGCCTGTCATTGAATCCCAGGGCTTTTGGGCAAATGCGCTTGCGGGAGTTATCAAAGACCATGCATTGGTTTCTTTGGGATAGAACGCAAAACTTCCTGGCATCACGCCCACAACAACACAGCCGGAGCGATCCACTGTCAGACTCTTGCCGGCGATGTTCTGGGGCGCGCCTAACTTGTCCCGCCAGAACGGATAGGCGAGGACCAAAGTGCATGGGTTTGTCAAGTCCGTCTGGCTGAATGTCCTGCCGATCTGGGCATCGGCGCCGAGCATGGAGAAAAAGTCGGTGCTGGCGGGTAGCGCAAGCAGCCCAATTGGCTTGCCACCCCATAGCAGAGTCTTGTCGGAGGTTGCCCAACTCATTGCCGCTAACTTCTCGAAGCTGCGGCTGCTGCGCTGCCATTCTTCAAATTCACGGTAAGGGTCGAACCATGCGCCCGTTCCGCGGTGTGCGGCATCCGTTTGCCACACAACAACCAGGCGGTCGGCATTCTTATAGGGCAACGGCCGCAACAGTACGGCGCTGACGACGCTGAAAATGGCTGTATTTGCTCCGATGCCGAGGGCCAGAGTTGCAATGACAGTGACCGTGAATCCAGGCGATTTGCGTAGTTGTCGAAAGGCGTAATGCACGTCCTGCAAGAAGCTATCAGGTCTTAACGCGCGATTCAGACCGGCCACTTCCTCCTCCTTATAGCTCTCCCTTGGTATACCGCAAAGTTGTCGAGCCCTTGAGCCTCCGTGAGGTGATTCTAGAATGCCTCTGAAAACGATCTTATCTCGCAACGCTCCATCCGTCGAAGTTCAGCGATAGTAGCCCTGCCTGGTGCGCACCGTCAGCTTACGGAGGACGGGACGCGTCTTGAGCGCGTCAGGGCTAAGTTGAAGCTGAAGCTTGCAGAAGGTTCCCTCGGGCTTTGATGTAGATGGCTTGTATCCGATGGTGTAGCGTAATCGGATCTGGTCGACCAACTCGGCCAGGCGAGCGGCGACCTCCTTCTTGCTGGTGTCAAAACCGGTCCGCCCGTCGCAATCCCGCCCACGACGGTTACATACACAAATTCGCTTGCCGAATCCCTGGTTCGTCGAATTCTCTTGACTTCCGCTGTTTGCTGGATCGACAATCTTCTCGCTTCGCAGTTGGCTGTGCCGATCACTTATTCTCTCCTCATGGCCGATGCAGTAGCGAGGCCCCGGCACCACAATAACTTACACAATCGAGTCCGAGCGAGAGCTGCGTGCCTACTCGATCCGAAACCCATGGAAGATCAACCCAGGGGTGCGGAACAAATTGCATCCCGTAAGGAGATTATTATGGCGAGCGCAACCAAAGTCGGCGGAGTGTCCGCCCGACAGGCAGAATTGAATGAGATTACCCGCAGCAAATCAGGAAGAAAAGTTGGCGGCGTCGCGCGGCAAATGGGGCATGAAAAGTATCCTGCCGCTGGGCCCGGCCCCGCCGCCCCTGCCCACGCAGATTTTGTCTGGAACGGGGGCCCCGTTCTCACTTGCCCCTTTATGTACGCAACCTTCTGGGGACCCTCGTGGACAAACAGCCCAGCTGGCCTTGCCGAAGCCGGGCGCCTCTCCCAGTTCTTGCAGGATTTAGGCAACAGCCAGTTCATGAACGTTCTCAGCCAGTACGGTGTCGGCAGCGGCCCTGGCACCGCCCTGTTCCTGCAGGCATCCTTTATCACCAACGTCGCGGCTAACATAAGCGACACCGACATTCACACCGTCATCCAGGGGGCCATTAACTCCGGCGCAATCCCCGAACCTCCGGCCAAAAACACCACCCAGTGCATCATCATCTATCTCGACTCCAGCATCGCCGTCAAGGATTCCACTCTGGGCATCGCGATGTGCGAGCCGGCCGGCGATAACGCCTTTGGATACCACTACTTCTTCACTACCGCAAAGGGTAACTCCTGCTACTACGCGGTGATACCTTCACTGGATGATACCTGCCTGAAAAACACCGGATGCAGTAACGGCGGCTGTTCGCTTTCTCTTTCACAAACTCAGGAACAAAGGCGCACGCAAGTCACCAGTCACGAGTTCGCTGAGATGGCTACCGACCCCGCCTTCCCGTCCGGATGGTTCGGCCCCCTCAGTGACGAGAACGGTGACATCTGTAACGGTGAAGCTGACTCAATTACAGTCGGGGCTAACACCTGGGATGTCCAGCGAACCTATAGCAAGACCGATGACATCGCAACCAACGGTGCTTCCTTCTGCCGTGCCACAGCCCCCAATCCGATTCCCAAGCTCAGCCCCGGCCCCTCCGCAATCACGGCGGCCATGACCTCGGCCCAGCACTTCGGTCAGTACAAAACATTCCTTCCCCTTCCCAGCGTGTTCCACGACGCGAAGTCTCTCCAGCCCAACTGGGACAACAAGGAAGTCGAGCGCTATGCCCGACGCTTCTTCTATCCCCTGCACCCCGACAACATTCTCGGCAACTTCTCGGCAACGCTGCGCCAGTTTGCCGATCTCCTGGACTCTGGCAAGAAGAAATAAACCCGGTGGGTGGTTCGCGGCTTTCGCGGACCACCCAACCTTCAGCTTCAAACGCCCTTTCTGGTGGCCACTATCTTCTTATAGCCGGCCCCGAAGCCCTCACGAAACCCTCAGCTCTGTCTGTCCACGAAACTTGCCACGAAACCCCGAGCGTGGAAGTGGCTTGCATGGTGAACCGGCAGGGCATTTGGCGATCAGCAAGACACAGTTACCATCATGGAACTTGATGAACCTTGCTGCTCAGCCAATCGCCAGCGAGGCTTCCCTTAACCTTCCCACAGTTCGCGCTGGCGCGACCGTCGCTGAGCGTCATTTAACGCCACTCCGGGATACCCGTGAAGACCGGGAGCGACCCTCATGTATTACCTTAGTGCAACGGTAAGTTACGACATAAGAATGGCTTAGGGAACGACAGCCGGTCGATATAGTTACTAAAATGCCGTTCAGCGTGATTACTGAAAGGGAGTACCCAATGCCCCACGAATGGGGCATTCTCCTCTTCCAGCGGCGATCTCCTCCCGCAAATCGTACTTTGGGGGAGGCGATTCTAGGGAAGCGGAGATCGCCGCGAGGCTTAGCGCAATTTCTGGCCTCTTGCGCTGAACGGATGTAAGGTCGCCGCTTTGCACCAGTGACGGGCGGTTGGATCTTACGTAACGTTGACGGTGCCGTAAGTCAGCGCTTTACCACCAGAACGTATTGCATCACGGATGATGAACTTTTACTGTCGTTCTTCCGATGCGGGTAGGGCGCGTCGATGATACGCCGCGTCTATTAGTCGCAGCAAGTACAGGTTGGACGTGCCCCCGGAGACACTTCGCACATGTGGCATGTACGATGCAGGGATGCGCGGGCAAGTTGTCTTCAAGAAGTATTGGTCTTTGTTAACTACTTACCAGAACGGCTTCATTAATCGTTAGATATTAACTATATAAGTTCTTCTCGCCGCGTGGTTGCGAGAAAAGGTTCGTGGAGGCTTGAAAGGAGCCTCTTAAACAGAGCATGTTTATTACCCGGATTTGCCGAGGTTCTCATGGCAGGCAAAATCATAGTGCTCGCACCTTTGCTCTTTTTCGTTAACTGCTTGCCACGAGAGCCAGCGTTCGCTGCCGGTGATCCATGCGGCTATCTCCGCGCCACAGACCAGTGATCAATCAGAAACTGATGTTGCTGATCCTCAGAGGCACTCCCTCCCCATCGTGAGCTTCACGATGGATGAGATCGAGAAGCGAGTTCCTAAGCAGTTGTGCTATCCGCTCATCCATGAGCGTCCTCGGCGTCAGCGGGCGGACGCGGTGCAGGCACGGCTGGAACAAGCCGACCGAATGGCCGCGGCCTTTGATTGGGATCTGCTCACGGTGGACCTCATCGGCGACCACGCCAATATCCTGTCGTTGGAGTTTCCGGTTGTCTGGCCCGACGTGGAGACCTATGCGCACCGCGTCAGCTCGGTCATCGAGGACTACTTCTCGTCTTCCGATATCGAGGATTACATGTGCAACTCAGGGTTCGCCGAGGTGAGATTGTCAGCCAAGGGTATAGACGACGGTCAACTTCACACCATGTGGAAGGCAGAAGTCACCAGCGAAGGTTTAGTCAAGGTTCAAGACGGTGGCGATGTACAGATAGAGAAGATGAAGCGTTAACCACAAACCTCAATGTTGAGGAACAAGCCAGCGTTTATCAGCCGGCAGAGTTGCAGCGTTATCTGTTCTGAGCAGCCTGCTGATCTCGCAGCGGAGGGGGCCGGAATGGTGAGAATTACAACTGATTTCGCTGTGCGTGTATTGGTGGTCGATGATGATCCTCTAGTCCTTAAGGTTCTTGGTGTCGTGTTGGCAGCGAGCGGATTTGCATGTCGAACCGCAGTAGACGGATACGAGGCTGTAAGGATTCTTCTTGAGACTCCGTTCGATATTGTTGTCTCTGACCTAAGAATGCCGAAGCTCTCAGGTTTCGAACTGCTGGGGATCATCCGGCGATGGTTCCCTGAAAGTGCGGTCATTGTGATCAGTTCGGAAGTCGATCCTGTTTCCCAAATCCCGAGTTCGCTTATGGATGCATTCTTTCGAAAGGGGACGTTCACGCACGAGCAATTGGTCACGGTGATACGTAAGCTGGCCAAGCGATATAGAAACCGACCTACCCGGGGTACCAGCCGACCGTTGCTGATCGCCCGTCCGGGCGGTCAGCAAATCGAGATAGACACTTGCGCTGCGCGTGCCAGGGAGAGCCAGATAGGGAAAGGTAGGGAGAAGCAGGCGAGAAGGGGACAACGGTTTACCATTCAAGATGAGGAGTGTGCTGGGTTTAGCGTGCGCGGCATTTATGATCCTTGGGAACAAGCTTGGCGGATCAAGACCTGGTCCACTGCCGGAGACAAGTCTGAACATGATTTTTGGGTGAGGGGCAAAGACTTATACACGATCAAAGCGGCTACGGCAACCAATGACAATTGCTGGCGTCGCAGTTGCATCGGAGACAAAGACGTTATGACTGGCCCGGCGGAAAGGAAGGCAGTGCTGTACTTGGTCAGCAAGTGGGAATCTATTGCGCAGCGGTCGGCGTAACAAGGAGCCGAACAGCGCAGAGCCCCCTGACGCCTGATTCTTCTCTCCGCGCGGCAAAGGGCTAATGCAGTGACAGGTATCCATTCATTTTTGGTGATATACTTCGGGGCCATGGGATGAGGACCGGTAATGCAAGAGCGACCCACTGGTGAAGTCACTGTACTCTTGCAGCAAATGAGGTCGGGCGATTCAGAGGCAGCCGATAAACTGATTCCTCTGGTCGTCGACGAGCTCCGCCGTCTCGCCCGGCTTCAACTGCGAGACGAACGGCCCGGTCATACCCTTCAGCCTACAGCCCTGGTCAACGAAGCGTATTTGCGCCTGGTGGGCGATCAGTCAAGAGACTGGCAGAATCGCGCTCATTTCATAGGCGTGAGCGTCTCTGTAATGAAGCGGATACTGATCGATCATGCGCGCCGCAAGCAAGCACTGAAACGCGGTTCGGAGATTCAGTCCCTTGCAGGGGCGGAAGATTATGCCGGCTTTTCGCTGGAGCAAGCAGAGGAACTCCTCGCCCTGAATGTCGCACTCGACCGTCTGGAAAAAATGAGTTCGCGCCAGCGGCAGGTGGTCGAGTTGCGCTACTTCGGTGGCCTGTCAACGGAAGAAACGGCGGAGGTCCTGAAGGTTTCTCCGATCACTGTAAAGAGGGATTGGGTTGTCGCCAGGGCTTGGCTAAAGGGACAATTGCGTCCTGCAGGGTCTTTCTAATTTTGCATGACACCCGAGGAATGGAATCGGCTTTTCGACGTGTTTCATGCCGCCCGCGAGAAGTCCGGTGGGGAACGGGTGATGGTGCTCGATTCGGCTTGCGGAGAGAACACACTGTTCCGGAAGGCCGTCGAAGAACTCCTGCGAGAAGACGAAGCCGCAAGCGGCTTTTTGAGTGAGCCGCTGTTCAGTTCGATCAAGGGTGAACTCCGTGCCAACCCTATCGTTCCTGGTCAGCGCCTCGGGCGCTATGTCACCGTTGCACTGATTGGGCGCGGCGGTATGGGTGAAGTCTGGTCGGCTCAGGACACCGACCTGGACAGATTGGTCGCGCTCAAATTTCTCACTTCTGAAACGCTCCTGGGGATGGATCCACAGCTGATCACGCGGGAGGCAAAGGCTGCGTCAGCCTTGAACCACCACGGCATCGTAACCATTCACGAAGTGGTTCCCTCCGAGCCTACTCCGGCGATCGTAATGGAACTGGTGGAAGGCAAACCGCTCCGCGAGGTGTGCGGGAAACCACTGCCGATTCCTGATGTGTTGGACATCGGTCTTCAGATTGCTGAAGCTTTGGCTGCGGCCCATGCCGGTGGCGTGATTCATGGAGACATCAAACCCGAGAACATATTCCTGCGCCCCGACCGATACGTGAAGTTGCTCGACTTCGGTTTGGCTCGCAAAGTAACGACGGCAACCCTCGCACTCGGCTTCAGCCCGGTTCTCGGCACGCTGCGTTACATGTCCCCGGAACAGGCTCGTGCGGAGCCTTTGACTCCGGCGAGCGATGTTTTCTCTCTTGGCCTGGTCCTCTACGAACTGTTAGCCGGACGGCATGCTTTCCCGGCGACCTCTGCTCTCGATACCGTGCAAGGCATCCTCGAGAAAGAAGCGGTTGCAGTTTTTTCTTTGAATCCTCATGTGCCGGCCCGGTTGGATTTGCTGGTTCGAGCCATGCTGGCGAAAGAGCCTTCTGCTCGCCCCACAGCGGCCGAAGCCGTGCCCACGCTGACAGAATTGCAGAAACCCCGAGAGGGCTTACTGGACTCCGTTGCGGCAGCCTGGAAGTGGGCAGCAGCGGCAATACTAATATTGATGGCGTGCTTCGGGGGCTGGCGATGGAAACAAGCTCGAATCGCAGGCAACACGGCTACCTTTCGCCAGATTACAACGCTGATTCCGGAAAACCGGGCCACCGCTGCGGCAATCTCCCCCGATGGAAAACTGGCGGCATACGCCAACATCGATGGAATCTTTCTTCGAACAATTCAGAATGGCGATACCAAGACGCTGTCCGCGCCCGGTGATTATCTGATAGATCGTTTGGCCTGGTTCGCTGACGGCACAAAGTTGGTCGCGAGCGGGTTCTCGACAACAACAAACCTACCGAGCATTTGGCTGATCTCAGCAGCCGGGGCTGACGCCAGGCTGATTCGATCGCAAGCTCGTTTAGCAACCCCCTCGCCGGACGGAACACGTGTTGCGTTCGTGAACCAGGATTGGTCGCAAATCTGGGTGAGTGGGATGGACGGTGAAAAGCCGCGAAAGGTAGTCACCGGCGCTGCCGACGATACATTTCCCATCGTGTTCTGGTCGCCGGATGGACAACGGTTAGCATTTCAACGGCGACACTTCTATCAACATCTATACGTGTATCGGTACGAAACGGCGGAGATAGCCACGGGAAAGGTTGTTGTTGAAGCACCCAATTTGTTAATGAATTCAGCTTCGGCGCTGCCCGACGGCCGAGTCATGTTCCTGCGCTGGGACAACGAGGACTTCACTTCTTCTCATGAGTTGTATGAGGTGCAGACCGACGTGGCGAGCGGTGCTTTAAGGGGAGAACCGCGGAAGATCGCAGCCTTGGCCGGCGACGATACAACCACGTTACTGGGCCTGAGCGTCACCGACAACGGAAAGCAAGCGATGGCCCTCCTGCGGTCTACGCAAAACAGCGTTTTCGTGGGGGACTTTAGTCAACCTCCGCCAGCCATCAGCAATGTTCGCCGGCTAACCTTGGACGAGCAAACAAACTATCCTCATGCATGGACCGCGGACAGTAGTGCCGTGATCTTCGAGTCAAATCGCAGGGGCAGCTACGACCTTTTCAAACAGGGAATCAATCAGCGAACACCTGACGTCATTGTCGCCACTCCAATGACAGAGATGCTGCCGCAGCTCGCGCCGGATGGTCACTTTGTGCTCTACGACGCGCGCCCTCGCGTAGGCGACCAGCCGTGGTATTACAGACCGGGAATGTCCAAATTGATGCGTGTGCCGGTCGAAGGAGGCACCCCACAGGAGGTTCCCATCGGCGGACCACTGGATGAGTTTCGTTGCGCGTTGGGTCCCGGTAAACGATGCGTGCTGCGGGCCACGGTACCGGGAGAATGGCGCACCTACTACGATCTGGATGCCGTACGAGGCAAGGGTCCTGAACTGGCTCGCACCAGGTGGTCTGTCGAAGTCTTAGGAGATTGGGATATTTCTCCTGATGGTCTGCAGGTAGCCATTCCCAACCACGATGCACGCGAGGCCCGCATCCGCGTGGTGTCGCTGGAGCCGAAGCCGAATCAACCACGTGAGCGTGAATTGGTACTGCCAGGGGTGACCGCTTTGCGCGGCCTGGTATGGGCCGCCGACGGCCAGGGCTGGTTCGTGTCAGTGGATACAACCGTGGGCAACCAATTGCTCTACGTATACCTGGATGGCCGATTCCATTCGCTGGGAGACATCCACGGCTGGGGCGTGCCATCTCCGGATGGGCGCCGGGTGGCATTCTTGAATACCATCGTTGCCACAAATGCGTGGCTCATTGAGCGTCGCTGAGAAGGGTCCGCCCTTCGTCCTCAATTGCCGCCGCCGCTAATGCGCTGATCCCAGCTTAGGTTCGCCCAACAAACTCCTCCTGAAACTCCTGGAAAACTTTTTTGTTTTCGATGATCCCAAAGCTCCCCCGGCTGCGCTTTACCAGACAGAACGATCAAGAGAAAGAAAATCAACCAAAGGAAACAGGAGTAGACATGAGATTGCGCTCACTCGGCCTCACGCTCGTATTGGCGGCCTTGGCATTGGTATTCGTAGCGGGTTGCAGCGGTGGTGGCGGCGGGACCCCCCCTACTCCTGTTACCATCACCACGACAGCGCTTACCCCGGGAACGGTCAATAGCACTTTTACTGCTACCCTGGCCGCGACCGGAGGTTCAGGTACATACACCTGGTCGGTCTCGAGCGGAAAGCTGCCGACGGGACTGACATTGAGCAGCGCCGGCGTAATTACGGGCACGCCTACCACAGCTGGACTCAGCAGCTTTACCGTCCAGGCCGAAGATTCAGAGAAGACTCCGCAATCGGGAACGCAATCTTTGAAACTGGTCATCAGCGGTGGAAATTTGACCATTACCTCACTGCCCCTGCTGGATGGCCAGGTGGGGCAGTTGTATACTTTCCCGTTGGCGGCGAAGGGCGGGGTACCTCCCTACACCTGGGCAATAGACTCGAGCAATCCCCTGCCCGCGGGTTTGACGCTGTCCAATGGAACGATTTCAGGTACCCCGACAACGGCAGGAAATTACACCGTCGGCCTGTCGGTCACAGACTCCGCAAACAACACAGCCTTGCAAACTGCTCCGCTGGCCATAGCCGCCTCTGGCGCATCGCTTCCCGATGGCACGTACTCTTTCGAATTTTCCGGCACCGGCCCGCATGGCGCGATAGCCCTCAACGGCGGCTTCTTGCTTCAACCCACATCGGCGCTTGGATTCTACGACGAAAACATCAGCTCGACCGGATCAGTAACCAATCAGAATATTACAGGGATCACTCTGGTGCCCGGAACCAACGGCTTGGCGCAACTCAAACTTCAGCTCGCCACGGGCGGCTCGGTGACCTTTGCGTTGGCTGCACCGGCTTCCATCGTGACGTCTGGCAACGATACCGACGTCCGCATGATTGAGTTCGATGACACGACTGGATCGGGCACCCGATGATCCGGCGTCCTGAAGGTCTCAAATGGCGCCACGACCACCTCGTCCATCGTAAATAACTATGCATTCTCCCTAAGTGGGGTCGATTCCTCGCAGAATCCAGTCGCTGTCGTCGGCTCTTTCAGCGCCGACAGCAAGGGAAATATTACCGGTTACGGCGCGGACGAAAACGACAGCGGCGCAATGACGAACGTGGGGCCATTCACGGGCACTTACGGCGTGGATACAGTCCGCGGAACCATGCAATTCACGTGGAATGGGAACACTTACCATTACAGCTTTTATCCCGTAGCCCCGAGGGAGCTGTTCTTGATCTCGCTCGATACTGTTGCCGCCAATATCCCATTGCTCAGCGGCGTGGTCGAGCAGCAGACTGGCAGCTTCAGCACGGCATCTCTTGAGGGGGCTGGAGTGCTTGCATTGAATGGGCTTGCGTCCCTGAGTGGAGAGTTGGCTCCGGATGTCACTCTAGGCGTGGCCACCGGTAACGGGGCGGGGAATATAACTGTTGCTTATGACGAGTACAAGGGCCAGCTCTTATCGCCGCAGAGCTTCACCGGTACTTACGCCGTGACAGCAGCCAGCGGCCGGGTGGCGCTTAGCTCATCGGGTACTCCGGCCGTCCTCTACCTGTTAGACACCAACGAAGCTTTTGTTCTTGGCGGGGATGCTTCGGCCAGCACGGGACTTTTGGAGCCGCAATCAGGCACTTCGTTCAGCAACAGCTCCTTCAAAGGGAATTACCTCGGCGGCAGCCTCCCGTTGGACAGCCCAGCTGCGATGAATGAAGTGGACTTGGCCGTTCCTGATGGAAACGGCAACATAGCCCTCACCTACAACAACAGCGGGCCTAAAGGACTAACCACGAATCAAAGCACCAGCGGCACGTACTCTGTGGGCTCTAATGGGAGGACCGTTGTCAAAGCAGCCGATGGGACAACGAGAATCTTCTATGTCGTTTCCCCGACTGAGGCGGTTTTGCTCTCGGGCGAGGGCAACGGCTATCTCGGTAGTCTAGAGCAGTAGAATCCGGATCCCGATGTGCGTCCCGTCTGTAAGCACTTCGCATGAACTCGATTACTTCAGGAAGAAGAATTGTGCTCGGGCATAGAAGGGACAGAGGGAATGTTTACTAACCTAATATGGTCTTCGAAGCAAGATAACGTTCCACCCGTTCCTCCACTGTTTGAATGTGTAGGTATCGTGAAATGAAATCCTTCGCTCGCTTCCATCGGCTTCTGCTCTCAGCTATCTTAGGTTGCTGCAGCATTTCTGCGATCGCACAGAATGGCTCCATGCTGGGCCAAAGCATTACTTGGAGGGCCGTTCAGTCTCCGTTTACGCCGGACCAGTCGAACGGGGCAATCGCAGGCGGGCCGGGCTCCGACCCGAATCCAGGGACTCCGATGTTTATCTGCCGCGCGCAGATCCAGGGGAGTGTTGTTCCCGGCAAGTGGGTCCAGGGTAATTGCAACGTGCCGTATGGCGGGTCGGAGCAGATCATGCGCTCCTATGAAGTCGCTTACGGGAGCGCGCGCTGGGGGCCATATCAGGGCGGCGTCTATGGTCTTGCGCAGACAGGAAGCAACGCTGGCGGAAGCCCACTCTATTCATGCCGCGTGCGCTACTCTCCCAATCCCGGAACCGATTACGGCTACCAGCCCGGCAAGTTGGTTTCCGACGGGACGTGTCATATCCCGGTGGGCGGAGGCGAAGTGGTGCAGGGTCCGCCGTTCGAAGTGCTCTATGCCACCGGTGGCGGACGACGGCCGTATCCTTATCCACCGTATCCGTACCCTAATCCCTATCCGGCGCAGCCGGCGCAACCATATCCACCGTGCCGGCAAAGCGATCCATTGGTGAAGCGGGAGATACAGGGAGGTAGAAGCTGGTATGTTGGGCAGCGCTGCTCTTCGATCGATGCTTTTGGCAACGTCCAGCCTAAGTATCCTCAACCTGGAGATGACGCGCCCCCTCCTCCGTATGATCCAGGACCAAGCTCAGTGACCTGGCAACCGGCACAAACGCCCTTTGTTCCGGGAGACAACGCGGTTAAGGGAGGCCCAGGTAACGGTGGCAAGCCGGATGCGCCGCTTTACGTCTGCCGTGTCTACGACAACAACGCTCTCTTGCCCGGCAAGTGGGTCCAGGGGGAGTGCAATTATGTCAATGACGCTGGAAAGGAAGACACATCGAAGACCTATGAGGTGGCCACGGGCCCGGCGGACTGGCGCAATTTCGATGGCAACATAGGAGCGCTGGTGCCTGGCGGTTACCTTCCCGATGGCACTCATCTTTACATCTGCCGCAAGCAGATCAGCTACTTTGGCAATAAGGGGTATCAGCCAGGATTTCTCGCCAACGGCAAGTGCCATATTCCTTATGGCGTTGATAATGTGGAGAACACTCCTTTTGAGGCCCTATACAACGTCGTTTCCGCGCCGTTCCAGGCGGGTCAGCAAGGGCAGGGAGGGTCAGCAGCTGTTGCTGCAGGGCCGGCGCAGCCGCATGGGATTCTGATTTCATTTGCGAGCGGCACTGGCGCCACCGAGGGCACGGTCAGTGTGACCAACGGATCGACCAACAGCACCGTCACCAAGCCGTTGCCGGCCAACTCTAACCCACAGCAATGCATGGAGATCGTGCAGCAAGCTGCCTTTCAGGCGGGTCTTCAAATTCAGGCCCAGCCCGATGGCGGTCTGCGGGTCTTTGGGACTAAGAATACGGTCAATGTTACGCAGGCTTCGATTTCGGTGAGTCAGTTTTAAGCCCCGCATAAGTGAAACTGGTTCGACCTCAATCTGAGCACTAAATTCCTGAGGATTAGTGGTCGAGGATTAGTGGTCAAGGATTAGTGGTCTAATGTGAGCGCTATTGCCTGGTTACGTAAACCATCGGCAAACAGCAAGCGACGCAGCGGTGCTGGGTAGATAAGGGGACAGCATGTGTGCTGCAGAAGCACGGAAGGAGTAGAAGGTGAGATAAATCCGTGCTGTAAAGCTGCATAGGAGATGAGGGTAGGCCCCTCGGGATCGGCTTTCAGGAGCAGGTCTCAAACCAGCCCGAGCTGCTGCGGTAAAGAGCCGTGGTGGTGAGCGTCGGGTGAGGAGTCCCGGGCAAGACCCGGGGCGGGTAAGTGTCGGAAAGACGAGCGCAAGCAAACCCTTCGAGGACGCGTCGTTAAGTATCAGGAGCTGTCGAAACCAGGAGTGATGCTGTCTTCTGGGACAAGCCCGCTAGGAGCCTGATGACTGGGCGGGCGGCAGTCGGCGTATAGGGGGCGTGAGTCCGACACAGGCTTTTATGTGGAACTGCAGGAACCAGGTCATCGATGCCAAGGGAGAAGCACAAGGGAAGGAAACCACGAGGCGAGAGTACCGATGCGGTGGCCTGGGGCGGACCGGTCTGTAGTAGCGAGGAAGGCTCTGCAATGGGGCTGGAGCGAAGGGACCGGGTCAGACAATCATAGGTTCGAAACAACTGGAGACAGGATGACGTCGAGCGCTGTGAAAGACAAGCCGTTCAAGATAGATAAGCGTCAAGTGTACAAGGCGTATAAGGCGGTCAAATCCAATCAAGGCGCGGCGGGCGTGGACGGTCAGACCCTCAAACAGTTCGAGACAGACTGGAAGCGAAATCTTTACAGGAGCAATACGTTGTTGCCTGTTCGACTGAGCGTATTGCTCCTGTAAAGATTTCGCTTCCAGTCTGTCTCGAACTGTTTGAGGGTCTGACCGTCCACGCCCGCCGCGCCTTGATTGGATTTGACCGCCTTATACGCCTTGTACACTTGACGCTTATCTATCTTGAACGGCTTGTCTTTCATATCGCTCGACGTCATCCTGTCGCCAGTTGTTTCGAGCCTATGATTGTCTGACCCGGCCCCTTCGCTCCAGTCCCATTACAGGACCTTCTTCGCTCATACAGACCGGTCCGTCCCAGACCATCGCATCGGTACTCTCGCCTCGTGGTTTTCTGCCCTTGTGCTTCTCCCTTAGCATCGATGGCCTGGTTCCTGCAGTTCCGCATAAAAGCCTGTATCGGACTCACGCCCCCTATACGCCGGCTGCCGCCCGCCCAGTCACCAGGCTTCTGGCGGGCTTGTCCCAGAGAACACGATCACCCCTGGTTTCGACAGCACTTGATACGTTAACGACGCGTCCTCGAAGGGTTTGCTTGCGCTCGTCTTTCCGACACTCACCTGCCCGGGTCTTGCCCGGGACTTTTCACCCGACGCTCACCACCACGGCTCTTTACCGCAGCAGCTCGGGCTGGTTTGAGACCTGCTCCTGAAAGCCGATCCCGAGGGGCCTACCCTCATCTCCTATGCAGCTTTACAACACGGATTTCATTTCACTTTCTACTCCTTCCGTGCTTCTGCAGCACACA